>JALHNB010000017.1 GCA_022843745.1 Anaerolineae bacterium
TCTGCGCGCTGAATGTTGAGGTCATCGACGGCTTGGTCACCTTCCAGGTCGTCAATCGTCTCCAGATCAGCCAGGAGTTGACCGGCTGTAACGGTATCACCCTGCTTGACATAAATATTGCGCACTCGACCTTCAATACTGAATGAAACCGTTGTCTCTACGACTGGCCTGATGCGACCTACAAACTGAAACTGTGTGACGACATCACCCCGTTGAACTTCATAGGTTGGTTGAGTCGGCACAACGGGTTTTGGAATCGGTGTTGGTGTGGGTGCTTCCTGGGCAGAAGGTGAACAAGCTGTCAGTAAAATTAACAATAATAAAGGAAATATTGGAGTAAGGTATCGTTTCAACACGTTAGCTTTCCTGTTTTTCAATGGCGGGTTCAGCGCCTCCATTATAATTTAGAAGCGCAAATTCAACGAGGCAAATTGGACTTAAGCTAACAGATTGGGACAAATTGATGTTAATCACCAGCAGGAGCCACAGCCAGCCGATCCTCATACTTTTCCAGACGTGGCACGAGCAGCGTCCACAAAATCAGCGGCACAAGGCTGACAACGCCCATACCCAAGACAATCTCGCGAACATGATCCGTACCAATTGAATCGACCAGCAAGCCTGTTATCAGGGTGCTAATCACGCTGGCGAACTGGAAACCCACCATATCCAATGAGAAAATTCTGCCGAGAAAACGATCCGGGACGCTCTTTTGCAGGATGATCGAGCTATATGTCCAGGTCGATGAGCCGCCCATCGCCCGCAGTATCAGCGCCACCGCCACAATCGCCAGCGATGTCGCGCCGCTGAAGACCAGCCAGCCGAGTGACATTGAGACAAAGCCGATGATAATCACACGGCGCATTCCCCGTACCGAACCATCATGGAAACGATTGAGGATAATCGGCCCGACCACCGCGCCGATCCCAAATGCGGCGTACATGAGACTCAGCGATGTCGTCCCGCCTTCCCCAATCACGAACAATTCGGTGGCATAAATAATCATCAGCGCATCGACATTACCCAAACTCTGTCCCAGCTTGACCAGAAGTACAACAGCAGTCGCGGGATTCTGCCGCGCATAACGCAAACCATCCATCAATCCGCGATCTGATCGGTTTTCAGCGGATTTGTGTTCTTCGGTGGGGCACGTTTTGATCTGTGCGATGAGCAATGCTGAAATCGCAAATGTCGATGCGTCGATCAACAGCGCAACCGATGTGCCGAACACCGCAGCCACCACACCACCAACTATCGCGCCGACAGCCAGCATCGCTGACCAGGTAACGCTGCCGAGCGTATTCCCTAATACGAGGTCTTCCTGCCGGAGCAAACTCGGCATAATGGCGTTGCGCCCAGGCTCAAATATGGAGGACAGCGCAAACTGGCAAATTGTCAGAACATAAATCAGCCAGAGCATATCGGGCGATGTGGCGAAAAGCAGCAGCAAAACGACCAGTGAACGGCTGACATCACTAAAAATTAATAAGCGTTTGCGGTTAAAACGGTCAGCCAGCACCCCAGCGAACGGGCCGATAATCAGCGGAGGGATAAAACGCGCCAGCAAAAACGCACTTACCGCCAGACCGGAACCACCGCTGTAATTCGAAACCAGCGCTGACAGAACAATCGTATTGAACCAATCACCCAACAAACTGACGACCTGCGCCAACCACAGACGAGCATAATCGGGATTATCGCGCAGTAAACGAATATATTCAGACACGTTAAAATCACCTTACGCTTTTTAGGAGCAAGTGTAACGAAGAAGTTTGCTTTGTGACAATTGTACCAAAGGCCAGTTGCCCGAATGCATACAGTCTGAGGTTTTAATTTTGCAGTAAACGGTGAAAGGTCACTTTATGAATGATCTTCGCTGACATTGCCGATATTCCATTCTGATACTGGAAGCACAGGTTTTATCGAGGGCGTTATTTAGCGGTCTGGATTGTCAATCAGCGTTCATTTCATCCAGGCGGCGCTGCAAATAGGCTTTTTCGAGGTTATTCTGGCACAGGGCTAAGGCTTGCTGATAAGCATCAGCGGCAGCTTCACGCTGATTACTCCGGCGCAGCAGATCGGCGCGCGCCGCATGAAATGGATAATAATTTTCCATCGACTCGCCCATCGAGAGCAAGCGCTGTAAACCTTCATGCGGCCCATCAACCATCGCGATAGCCACAGCGCGATTCACTTCAATCACCAGTGAGGAAGTCATTGCGGCCAGCCTGCGATACAACTCTGCAATTTGAGGCCAATCGGTTTCATCAGCAGATAGAGCCTCGGCATGAATCGCGCTGATCGCCGCCTGAAGCTGGTACGAACCCGGCCTCCGCAGCGGCAATACCGCCTCTAATATGCCGATGCCTTCACGGATTTGCGCCCGATCCCACAACGAACGATCCTGATCCTCCAGCAGCACAAGCTCACCCGCTGCATTCACACGAGCGTTCCGCCGCGAATCGTGAAGCAGCATCAAGGCTAAAAGGCCTCGTGCCTCAGCATTTAAAGAATCGTCCGGCAGCAAGTCCACCAGGATGCGACACAAGCGGATCGCCTCGCCGCAAAGTTCGCTGCGAATCAGCGAGTCGCCGCTGGTCGCGCAATAGCCTTCATTGAAAACTAAATAAATGACTGCCAGCAGCGCATCCAGCCGTTCCACTAATAAATGGGCAGGTGGAATACTATACGGGATTCCGGCGACCTTTATTTTTCCCCGCGCCCGTGCCAATCGCTGTGCCATCGTCGGCTCCGAGACCAGAAATGCCCGTGCGATCTCGATAACTGACAATCCGCCAAGCGTCCGCAGCGTTAAAGCGACCTGCGCTTCCAGTGCCAAAGAAGGATGGCAGCAGGTAAACATTAGTTTTAGGCGGTCATCGGCAATCGGTTTCATGTCATCGTACTCAGGTTCTTCTGATGTTTCGATTTCAACCAGAAGAGGTTGTTTGCGAGCAAAGTTTGAGTCACGGCGCAAACGGTCTATCGCACGCCGTTTGGCGATTGTCGTCAACCATGCGCCAGGGTTATGGGGGATACCTTCAAGCTCCCACCGTTCCAGCGCGATCATCAAAGCGTCCTGTAAAACATCTTCTGCCAACTCGAAATCCCGAAGCTGGCTGATGAGCGCTGCCAATACCCGCCCGTATTCTTGCCGGAAGGTATTTTCGATAACCGCGTGTGTTTTTTCGCTCATCCTCACCCTCGATATTTGGGGCGCATGGCGATGCGCCCCACCGATGAATTTACCTTACTCGAAAATAACCACCGGGCGAATCTCTATCGACCCAGCTCGTGACTCAGGGATTTTCGAGGCGATCTCAATCGCTTCGTCCAGGTCTTTGCAGTCCACCATATAGAAGCCACCAAGCTGTTCTTTTGTCTCAGCAAACGGGCCATCGGTGGTGAGTGTTTTGCCATCACGAACCCGAACTGTCGTTGTCGCGCTGGTGGGGTGCAGCGCTTCACCGCCAACATAAACATTGCGTTCCCGAGCCATTTTACTAAAAGCCATATGCTCACCCATATTTGCTTCTTGTTCAGCCTCGGTCATGAGCGCATAGTCGGCTTCGTTCCCGTAAATCAACAGTAGATATTTCATCGGTTAGTCTCCTGTATTTTATAGACGAGCGATTGATTTCGCACTTTCTAAACATACGTCGAATGAAAATGCTCCAAAATGACAATTTGAGCAGGATTCTCATAATTCTCTTATCTTCGCCTGTTTAACAAGGCAAACAAACCAAAACCAAACAAAAATAAAACTTTTGTCCAATTGAGTATCGCTTTGAGGGGGCATACAATGAAAATTGTGAGATTGTTTCCTATCATTAAGGGAAATCGTGAGATTATTTCCCGGCGTTAGGAAAATCATGAGATTGTTTCTTAGCAATAAGGAAAGCTATGCAGTCGATTAGTGGTGAAATGATTATTTTTACCCTCGGCGTGGTGGGGTTTTTATTATGCCTGCTGACGCTGATCGCTGTTTTGTCTATTTTCCGCCAGCGCCGCGCCTGGAAGGAACAGCAGGCCGACACCCGTACCCGCCCACCCACAGGCCTGGCGGAAGCGATTAAAAACTCGGAAGCGCTCAAGCATTCCGAAGTAGCACCACCACCGAAAATGCCGATCAAGCCGAAAACCAAGCCTATTCCCGAACATCACCGCCTGCCTGTGCGCGAAGCCGCGCCCGACCAGGTGGTGATTCAGATCGAGCCATCCGAAGACCCCACCCGCGACCAACGTAACGTCCAGCGCCTCATCGCTTTTCTCAAAGACGAATCCAAACACGATGCCAAAGTGAGCTAGCGCACACCTCTATTCTGGTTTGCGGACTATTTTGATTCGCGCCTGTGTTATATAATGTTTGGCATGAATCAGACACCCAATCCGCTTAACCAAAACAACCTGTCACGTGCCACCATTATTGCCACTGGCATTGCTGTCGGGGGTATTATCCTATTTTTTATTATATGGGCTGTCTTAGGCAGCACGGGGATGGATGCTTTTGCGCGCCTCATTTTATCATTGTGTATCCCGCCGGGGTTGATGGCTGCGCTGATTGGCGGCTATTTTCTTATGTCCCAGTCTAAAAAATAAGTTCCCACTTCTCCAAGAACAAATTCTCACCTCATTCCTTACACAATCTATAAGCGATAACAACTGGCGTACCCACCCCGTTGTTCATCTCAATACTGGATTCGACGACATCCTCAATCCACAAATTGTTCTCTCGTGACGCGCGATGATAATCGGCATAAAGATGGGCGTAATGCTCAACAGCATAGGTCAAGCCATCGGATGCCGTAAAGGTTCTCTGGCCGCCACTGAGAAAAACAAAGGGGTGAAAATCGCTGACCAGCGCCACACCGCCGGACTTGAGTATGCGGCTGATTTCGCTGAGTGTTGGCTTCAACGCTGGCAGATGTCCCAACGCCAGCCCGCATAGCACAACATTGACCGATTGAGAACGCATTGGGATCGCTTCACTGGTCGCCAGCGCGATTTGACTCTGCGGATTCGCCTCCAGCATGGCTCGGCTGTTATCCAGCCCGACCACCTGTTTTGCGCCCAATTCATGCGCCAGAAGGCTATACCGCCCCGTTCCACAAGCCAGATCAAGCACAACTTGCCCGCTGAGATCAGGCATTAATTTGCGCATCGCCGCTTCTTCTACCTGCATCAGGACATTATGGGCGCGTGGCGGATAACTGGATGCCCATCGGGTATAGGCATCCAGGCTCGAAAGCGTTTTGAGCGATACGGTGGGCAAAAAACGGCGAACACGATCTAGCACAGTATGGATTTCCTTAAAATAAACGACACATGATGAACTCAAAATCACTTACGGAAAATGCGTCGAGGGAGTTGCAATCGGTAAACTTATAATCCGTTGGTCTGCGCGTCGTGCCAATCGCCAATATCTTCCTCAAACGGAATCGTGGCGATAATAACCAGGTCAGCCCACTGGTTGAATGCACGATCATTACCGTTAAACGCCATCCGCATTCGATACGGCAGCCCCAGCCACATATAGGCGATCCGCCGCCGTTCATAGCGCGAGGTACGTTCGCGCAGTTCATAGTACCAGCTCGGATAACTCATGAAAATTTGCGGGTACTGCTCGGCAATTTCAGGATGAGTAAAAGCGTAATAGGCACCAAAGATCAGCAGGATACCGGGTATCACCAGCACCGTCCATGATCGAAGCGGCGCAGCCAACCAGAAACCGCTGGTGACGACAAACACGCCACCCCAGAACAACAACGAGGGCAGCGGAAAATAGACGGTCTCGGTATCGCCATATTTCTCGAAAGAATGCAAAATTGGCCCCTTGAGTACGCCTGTCATAATCAATGCAGTACGCATCAAAAATGTGAGACTAAGCAGTAAAGGGATAAATTGGAGTATCGCCATTTCGCACTACATCCTCAATAAAGCATCACCATTCGCGCACTATATCCTTAATAACGCATCACCATTCACGCTACATCCTCAACAGTGAACGAGGCCCTTTATATAACGGACAGACACAGCGTTCACATTCAGTACGCTGACCGCTGCGATAAGCTTTACGAAGCGCTTGTGCGGTGTCTGTATTGATTGCCTCTACCAGCGAGTCGCCATTGGGCGTTAATTTGCCATAACCGGGCAGGAAATAACAGGGACGCAGTGTGCCATCCACCTCAATAACCGTACTGAAGTGCGGCGCATTGCAACGTGGGCGTGGAAAATCACCTTTATTATGGATGGCGTTAAAATAAGTGACCATGCGGCGCAGTTTTTCTGGCGACTCAGTAATACGCCCACTGGCGAAATCCTCAGCAAATCGCGTTTCGATTTCGCCCAATATCTGCGTGAATTCGCCGACATCCTCAAGGGTAAGCGCCGAAATTGTGGGTTCATGTTCCATAGGGAGGAAGGAGTCGGCCACAAAGCGTGGGCCAAATGCGATGTGACTGCTGACATCAACTGTCAAAAAGCTGATATTCGATACATCTGCTGCTTTCGCCGCCTCGATAATCAGCGGCATTTCGCGGAAATTGGCGTGCTGGAGTGTCGTCCGCGTGGTCACGGGCAGACCACCGCTACGCACAGCCCGGATGCCATCCATCACCAGATCAAAAGCGTCTACACCGCGTATCGCCGCATACGTTTCGGCTGTGCCGCCATCCAGACTCACGATCACTTCGTCTACGCTGGCGAGCACGTCGTCAATTTGCTTTCGCAGCAAAAGGCCGTTCGTCAGCAGCATGACATGCGCACCCTGCGCCCGGAAACGACGCGCGATTTCCGGCCATTGAGGATGCTGCATCGCCTCACCGCCGCTGAGAAGCACCCAGCGCACACCCAATTCACGAAACGTACCCGCAATACTTTCGACCAGTTCCATACGCATATTGCGGCGCGGGTTGCGCCAGATGTCACAGGTTGCACAGCGGCTGTTACACCCATCTGTGAGATACAGAACCACCAATGGCAGTGTGTGAAGCCGATCACCAACCAGGTTAAGCAGATTTTTTGCTTTCATGACTCAAGTATAGTCATAAGAATTTGGAAGATCAAACAACATGTGGATGATGTGTTACTTAACGTTTACAGGCAAGATTCAGCGATACAATAATTTCTATCTTCTATATTCAAGTTTGTCCATCTATAACAAAATTTTAGGATAATATGAAGAAATTTCTTAGTAACCTTTTCGCTGCACTTTTTCTTCTGGCAAGCGCTTGCTCCCCTGCCGCGACCTCAAGCTCTGCGCTCACACCCATAACATTGCAATTAGGCACATCCCACCAGGCGGTATATGCTGGCTTCTACGCCGCCGATCAGAATGGTGATTATGCGCGTGAAGGGCTGAAAGTCAGTTTCATTGAAGGCGGTGCGGATATTGATATAGCCGGAGCTGTATTGGATGGAACAGCACAGTTTGGCAGCATGGGTGCAAGTAACATCATTCTGGAACGCGCGAACGGCAAACCTGTTCGGGCATTGGCAACCATTGCTCGGCGTGATCCTGTTGTTTTTTTCAGCCTCGCAGACTCTGGTATCACCCATCTTGAAGATTTCATCGGAAAAAAGGTTTATGTAAGTCGCGTCTTGAGTTCCCGGCTTCACGCGATGATGGGACACATTGGCCTTGAGCCAGATCAAATCACCGAGATCAGCACAGGCAGCGTCACTGATTTATATACAGGCGAAATTGACGTTGCAAGCGGCCTTATCACCAGCAGCGTTCTCTCAGTGCGAGATGCGGGATACGATGTCAACATTATCTATCCCGATGATTACGGCGTACACTTTTATTCCACCGCGATTTTTACATCAGATGACTACATCGCCACCCAACCCGATGTGGTAAGGCGTTTTCTGCGTGCTACTATGCAAGGCTGGACTTATGCCATTGAGAACCCATTAACGGCAGGGGAATTAATACAACATTACAACCCGAATGCCGACAGTGCTTTTGAAAGCGCCAGCATGGTCGCATATTTGCCTTACGTGAATACGGGTGAAGACCATATCGGATGGATGAAGCACGAGACATGGGAACAAATGGCGCAAACTTTGCTGGAGCAGGGTGAATTGACCACTACTCTAAACGTTGATGACCTTTATACCCTGCAATTCATCCAGGAAATCTACGGGGAAACAAATCCGTGAAGCGACCTATACGTTTAACTCCCAAAGTCACCATCGCTTTTGTAATTTTTGCCGCTCTCCTGCTTGCGTCTGTGGGTATCCTGGCCTATTCCAGTGGGCGGACATCGCTAGAAGACGCGACTTTCTCTGATCTGTTTTCGGCGGCGCTTGAAAAAGAAGCGGCGCTTGAAACCTGGATAACAGAAGGCCAGACACATGTTACGACCATTGCCGAATCACCATTTTTGCGCGATTCGGTCACAACGCTGCGAACTGTATCGGATGTAGAAGCGATCCAAACCGCACACGATCAAATTGTGGCGGAACTGGAACCAGCAACTCGAAGCGGTCACATTTTCTTGAATCTCATGATTCTGGAACCAGCAACCGGAAAAGTTATCGTCTCCACCGACCCTAGCCAGGAAAGAAAGTTCAAGGAAGATCGTCCCTACTTTATCAATGGTCAGAATGGGCCATACGTTCAGAATGTTTACTTTTCCATCGAACTTCAACGTCCAGCGATTACGACTGCCGCGCCGATCCTATCCGACGATGGCACCGTATTAGCTGTTCTGGCGGGCTGGCTGAATCTGGACGAGATGAGTGCGATCATCACCCGCACGACAGGGCTTCGTGAAACCGCCGATGCCTATCTTGTAAACAATGCCAATTTGTTTGTCACCCAGCCTCGTTTTATCTCTGACCCGGCGGTGCTTCAACGAGGGGTACGCACGAGAGATGTCCAGCAATGCCTGGCTGGAAACAGCGGCTCAATGTTGAATAATGATTATCGTGATGTGCCGACAGTCACAGCCTATCGCTGGTTGCCAGCACGACAGCTCTGCCTGGTTGTCCAGGTTGACCAGGCCGAAGCGTTTGAGGCTGTGCATTCATTTGGTCGTACACTACTGTTCATTTCGGGACTCGCGCTGCTAACCGCTTCCATTCTGGCGATTTGGTTAGCCAGAACCATTACACATCCGATTTTGATGCTCAAAGATGGCGTGATGCGGTTTGGACAGGGCGATCTCAGCATTCGATTCCCCAAAGTTTCTGAGGACGAACTCGGATTACTGGCGCATGAATTTAATTCAATGGCGAATTCAATCAGCGAAAAAGAAACGCTTTTGCAAAATCATGCCAAAGAGCTGGAGCAGCGCGTCGCCGAACGCACTGCGCAGCTTTCATTTCTTGCCAATGCCAGTCAGGTGCTATCCGAATCACTCGATTATCCAAGCAGGCTGATGCAGTTGGCGCAATTGGCTGTGCCTCAGATGGCGGATTGGTGCAGCGTCGATATTTTAGGCGAAGATGGGGTGTTAAATCGTTTGGCAGTTGTGCATACTGACCCCAAAAAGGTAGAATTTGCCTACGAATTACAGCGACGTTATCCACCGAACCCGGACGCGCCCAGTGGCACATACAATGTATTGCGAACCGGCAAATCTGAGTTTTACCCGGATATTTCCGACGAAATGCTGACTGCTGTCTCACCAGACCCGGAAATACTCAAAATTGTGCGCGAACTTGGTTTGAAATCCAGCATGACCGTACCCTTACTCGTACATGGACATGCGCTGGGTGTTATGACACTTGTCATGGCTGAATCGGGTCGTCATTATGACATTCGCGATTTGGAGTTGGCGGAAGATATTGCTCGGCGAGCTGCACTCCTGATCGACAACTCGAAGCTCTATCAGGAAGCGCAAAAGCTTAATGCCGAGTTGGAGCAGCGTGTTCTTGAACGGACAACCCAGTTAACAACCATCAATAAGGAACTGGAAGCCTTTAGCTACTCCGTTTCTCACGATCTTCGCGCACCCCTCCGCGCTCTGGATGGTTTCAGTCAGGCATTGGAAGAAGATTATGGCGACAAACTGGATCAGGATGGTAAAAACTATCTTGCCCGTATCCGAGCCGGAAGCCAGCGTATGGGTGTGCTCATTGACGACCTGATCGAGCTATCGCGTTTAACCCGCAGCGAGATGCGGCATGAACCCGTCGATCTCAGCGCTTTGGCACTCCATACAGTCGCAGAATTGCAGGAGCAGTATCCAGGTCGCGAGGTCGAATTCGAAATCCAAAATGGAATGACTGTCACCGGAGATACGAGACTGCTGCGAGTAGCCTTAAACAATCTGATCGGCAATGCCTGGAAATATACGGGTAGGCAACCGCATCCACGAGTCGAGTTTGGCACTGTGAACTATAACGGGAGTCAGGCATATTTCATTCGCGATAATGGGACGGGCTTCGATATGGCCTACGTTGACAAACTCTTTGGCGTTTTCCAGCGCCTTCACAGCGCCAATGATTTTCCTGGCAATGGGATTGGGTTAGCGACTGTTCAGCGCATCATTAACCGTCATGGAGGCCAGATTTGGGCTGAATCCAGCGTGGGTCAAGGCGCTACCTTTTATTTTTCGCTTTAAACAGGAGCAGCATAAATATGAGAACAACCGTTATTTTATTAGTCGAGGATAATCCGGACGACGAGGCGCTTACGCTGCGTGCTTTTAAGAAAAGCAATCTCAGCAACGAAGTCGTGGTTGCGCGGGACGGTGTAGAAGCGCTGGATTACCTGTTTGGGACAGGCGCATACGTGGGCCGCAACCCTGATGAAACGCCGCATCTCGTCCTGCTGGATTTAAAACTCCCCAAACTCGATGGCCTGGAGGTATTGGAACGTATCCGCGCCAACCAGCGTACCCGACTCCTTCCAGTTGTTATTCTGACATCTTCGAAAGAACAGGAAGACCTTGTGAACAGTTATTCGCTGGGGGCGAACAGCTATATTCGCAAACCAGTTGATTTCAATCAGTTTATTCTGGCTATCCAGCAGCTTGGGTTATATTGGCTGGTTTTGAACGAGTTACCAGCAAATTAACTGACCAGGCTCTATCACATCCTCAATCTATGCTAAAATAGCATCCTAATCGACATGCTCACGCCCATTCAGAATGTTCCATCCGGTGCGCGAACAGGCCGATTCCAGTTTCATTTTTTTCAAGAAAAGCTGCATGAACAATACAGAATTAATCAACTCCGGGCCAGGCCCGCGCACTGCCTTTTTAGAAAAGGTCGATGCGAAATCAATGGCTGAAACGATGGTCGCCTTTGCCAATACCGAAGGCGGAACTGTCGTGATGGGTGTGAAAGACGATGGCGAGGCTGCCGCCCAGAAAATCGATACCGAGGCGCTCGAAAAAGTCCTTCGGGAAGCTGATTCGCTGTGTAACCCCACCGTTGTCGTTGGCAACTGGGAGCCTATTGAGGTTGAAAATGGCAGCACAGTCTATACCCTGCGCATACCGCGCAGCATCGAACTCCATGCCCTGACCGATGGTCGTGTACTCATCCGCAGCGGCGCGAAAAATCGCCCTCTCGGCGGACAGGAGATTTTAAAACTCGCCAGCGCCAAAAGCACCGGTGATTTTGAATCCGAAGTCATTCCCGGTGTTACCAAAGATGATTTCAGCCGCAAGATGATCGACGAGTATCTGGCGAAACGCGCTGAACGTACCAAACGCCCTTATAACGGAAAAGTTGATGATCTGTTTCGCGAAATCGGCGCTGTAAATTCCGATGGCAAACCGACGGTAACAGGTATTCTGTTATTCAGCGAATATCCCCAGCACTGGATGCCCCAGAGCGGAGTGGTCTTCGCCAAATTTGTCGGCAAGACCCCGCGCGGCGAGAATGGTCTTGCGGGATATTCCCGACGTGAAGAACTCACTGGCCCACTGCCCCGTTTGATCGAATCCGCCTGGAATCTGATCTGGAGCGAAATGGCTGTCAGCGCGGTGGTCAAAGGGTTGGAGCGTGAGGAAACTTACGAATATCCCCAATTTGCTGTCCGCGAAGCCATCGTGAATGCCGTCTGCCATCGCGATTATCGCCTCAAAGGGCGGCGAATCGAGATTCGTATGTACTCGGATCGGCTCGAAGTCATTTCACCGGGCGGGCTTCCGGGCTTCATTACTGTCGAAAATATCGTTGATGAGCATTTCAGCCGCAACCCTCGACTCGTGAACGGCCTGTTTCAGTGGGGCTATATCGAAGAACTGGGGCTGGGTATTGACCGGATGATGGAAGTGATGCAGCAGGCTGGGCATAAGCCACCTTCATTTGATGCTCGTCCCTACAGCTTCGCAGTAACTCTTTATAATGCGCGGGAAAAGCAATCCGCCCCGGCCTGGTCGCGCAATACCAACCACCGACAGGCACGTGCATTGCAATATATCCGCGATCATGGCTCAATCACCAACCGCGAATATCGAACGCTTTGCCAGGGAGTTTCGGCGGAAACGCTGCGCCTCGACCTGGCTGATATGGTATCGCAAGGAATTTTGCTTAAAGTAGGGTCAAAAAAGGGAACATATTATATCCTTAAATAGAATAATCTCCGTTTCCACCAATAGAACAATTACTGTTTCCACAGGACGATAAATGGGATGAACTCAGTAATCGGCGCAATTATTCTCGTCAACATCGTTGTTCATCTGCTTTTGCTGGTTTACATTCAAGTCCGCAAAAATCAGATGCGAGTCGGCAGCGGATGGCTGGCGCTAACCGTATTATTTTCGCTGCTGACGACTGCGGTTTATTTTCTGCCAGACGAAATATTTGCTGCTCAATTCAGTCAGGGTTTCGTGCGTGTGCTGCTGCTGGTCGCCATGATCGCGGCATACGGGATGCTCGTGATTCGCGATACGCTCAACCGCGAACTGCGTCTGTGGTTAGGGTTGGTTGGACTATGGCTCATTGGCATGGTTATGGTCGGTTTATTAGGCGAAAACGCGGTTATCGGACAGCCGGAGTGGTTGCTCAACGCTTTCCGCGCGCCCGATCCGCTGAGTCTGGTCACATTAAGCGGACTTGCGGTGACGACGTTTTTCCTGTTAGGCGTCACATTCTACGCTTTCTACATCGCCCGTCTGCCAGAAGTCGCCAATCGCGCCTTATTCTGGGTGTTGAACACAGCGATTGTGGTCTTGAGCGTCCTGCTCACCCTGAGCGGAACTGAACTCTGGCTGATGGCGGGCAGCCTGACCTTATTGATGAGCATGCTTGGCGCGACCTATGCGCAGGTGTCCTACCGCGTCTTTGATATTCGCAGCGGCATTACCTCGACTCTCCGAACGCTGGTCGTCATTGCATTGACAGCCGCCCTGATCTGGGCCGTACTCTATATTTTTAACATCCTCCCCAGCGGCAGCCGCGATGATGATCTGCTGGTGATGGTTTTTCTGGCGCTCATCGCCGCGACTATTTACACGCTGGGCCGCCAGTTCCTCAAGCTCATCAACCGAACATTCCTGCGGGCAGTCGATAACCCGACAGGCGCAGCCCGTAAATACAGCCAGCAGGTATCCAAAGCTGTCGAACTTGATAATCTGATCGAGGTTTCATCAGAAACGCTCAACAACGTCATGGCAGTGCGCCGTTCGGGGATGCTTCTGGTCAGTGATACCAGCAGCGATGACACCCGCGTCGAACTGCGTGTGATGAAAGGTGTCAATTTCCCGGATATTAAAGATCAAAAAGGCTTTATGTCCAAATCCGGCGCGATTTATCAACGACTGGCGGCTGAACGCGCGCCGCTGTCACAATTCGATATTGAATTTGACCCTCGTTATAAATCGCTCCACGAAGCCGAGCGTGAGTTCTTTCGCAATTTGCAAATGAGCGCCTATGCACCGATTGTCGTCGAGGATGTGCTGATCGGTGTGTTAATCTGCGGCCCCAAAGTCAATGATGCGCCATTTTATCCACGCGATCTGGAATTACTGGCGACGATGGCCGATCAAACGGGCATCGCCCTGCGTAATGCGCGTCTGGTAGCCGACCTGCGCCATTTGAACAGCTCCATGAGGTCGCTCAACACAGGCCTTGAAGAAGCCAACGAGCAGCTTGAAAAACTGGACTCGGTGAAAACGGATTTTGTCACCATTGCCAGCCATGAACTCCGCACCCCGCTGGCGCAGATTCGCGGTTATACCGATATTATTGATGCCCTCAACGAGCAAGGGATGCTGGATAAAGACCAGACGGCGGGCATGGTCGCCAATTTACGCAAAGCCATCGAGCGAACCGAAGAACTCATCTCCGCCATGCTCGATGTCAGCCAGCTTGATGTAAACGCGATGGACTTGCGCTTTGCCCAGGCCCCGCCAGAAAGCATCGTGCGTATGGCGATTGAACCGCTGACCGATGCCATCAAACAGCGCAAACTCACCCTTTCCGCGCGTGGGCTGCGCGGTTTGCCGACTATCCAGGCTGATATGCAGCGTCTTGTGCAGGCCTTCCGCAATATCGTCGTCAACGCGATCAAATTTACGCCGGACGGTGGGCGCATCGACATCACCGCCAGCCAGCAGCCATCGGAAGAACCGGGTGGGGTCGATCAAATTCTGATCGCGATTTCCGATACGGGTGTCGGCATCGACCAGGAAAATCTGGAATTGATTTTTGAGAAGTTTTATCGCGCTTATGATCCCAGCTTACATTCAACCGGAACGTATAAATTTATGGGCGCGGGGCCGGGTCTGGGCTTAACGATTGCGCGGGGCGTGATCGAAAGTCATGGGGGGAGAATCTGGTCGGAAAGCAGCGGTCATAATATGGACACTTACCCTGGTACGACCTTTTATGTTCTACTGCCTGTCAGCCCGCCGGAAGATGCCCGCCGCGTCGCGATTGAGGATCACAGCAGCGATAGTGCATCCAGCAGTGAGCCGACGATGATGCGCTCGTAGAGGCGACACATGTGTCGCCCCTACAAAATTTATGCAACCGCTGACTTGGTGAATTTACTCACCATATTCTGACGCGCTGCGGCAACAAAGGTATCGAACAACCGCCGCATCTGCTCATTATCAGGCATAATTTCCGGGTGCCACTGAACACCGAGCAAAAAGTGTTTGCCGGGCATCTCGATAGCCTCAACCACCCCATCAGGCGCGTGCGCAGTGATAATTAAACCAGACGCAAGTTTTTCCACACTCTGATGATGCAGCGTATTGACAGTCACATTCTTCGTAGCACCGATGATGTCTGCCAGACGAGTGCCGGGTTCAATATCGACGGTATGGCCCTCCTGTGGATAAGCCGTACCTTCTGGACGGAAACGATGATTGATATCCGACTCCAGTTGAGACGTAATATCCTGGATCAGCGTACCGCCCAGCGCGACATTAATCACCTGATTGCCCCGGCAAACCCCTAACAACGGCACATCATCCGCCGCTGCCCATTGAACAACGGAAATTTCGAGGGTATCGCGCGAATCAACAATCCGGTCAGTGGTTGGGTGATGCGGCGCACCGTATCGGTCTGGGTTAACATCGCCACCACCGGGGACAAAAATGCCGTCCATGCGATCATAAATGGCTCGCAAAGTCGCTGCATCAAGCCCGGCAGGAATCAAAACCGGGAGTCCCCCGGCTCGTTCTATCGCCATCGCGTTTGGCGCGAATGACGTGTGATTTTCAGCTAAACCGTCTTCTCGAAGTTGCAGCGATGTGGTGATACCGATCAACGGTTGCATAAAATTAGCGACGTTCTTTCAGGCGTGCAGCCTTGCCACGCACGTCACGCAGATAGTAAAGCTGCGCACGACGCACTTTTGCACGACGCAGGACTTCGATTTTCTCGACGCGAGGGCTTTTCAACAGGAAGCTGCGCTCTACACCAATACCATGACTGGCAATACGCCGCACGGTGAAATTCGCATCATTGCCACCGCTGCGTACCCGGATCACAATGCCCTGGAAAATCTGAACACGTTCGCGATCACCTTCGACAATGCGAACGTGAACTTTAACTGTATCCCCTGCAGCCACTTGAGGGTGGCCGCGATCCTCAGCCACCAAAGATTTCATAAGGTCAATCACGATAAATCCTTTCGAACTCAAAAAAATACGCCATACGGCGTGTCTATCATTCGGAATAGTCAAAAATTATAACATGGAGAGGGTAGGTGCTACAAGACAGTTTTTTACAGCTTGAGACGACGCGCTACACGCAGCAGCCCATTGATCGACTTGCCATCGACAATTTCGCCTCGTTCAACCATCGCCAACGCCTCAGTTAACGGAATTGATTGCGCTTCGATGAATTCATCGTCGTCACCATCCAGTACCGCTTCGATCAATTCGGTTGCCAGAAAGAGGTGAATATACTCCGTCGTATAGCCCGGCGCGACAAAAAACCCCCCCAAAGATTCCAATTTACCCGGCTTGTGTCCCGCTTCTTCCTGCAATTCACGTTCGGCACAAATATCCGGGGCTTCGCCGGGTTCGAGTGTACCAGCCGGAATTTCATAAAGAATCTTGTTGGCTGCCAGCCGGAACTGCCGCACGAGCAGCACATTCTGTTGAGAGTCGAGCGCGACAATCGCGACTGCGCCGGGATGCTGGATGATTTCGCGTTTGCTCAGGTTGCCATCCGGCAGCCGAACCTCGTGAACATCCAGTTTAATGACGCGGCCTTTATAAATCTTGCGAGTGGAAGTGATGGTTTCTTGCATAGTGATTTAAAAGGGCGGGTTTTCACCGCCCTATAGTTCGTTAATTGGCTAGATATCTGGGTATGTTGACGATCATGCTGCTGGTATAACAAGCTGCTGACCGATGTAGATCAGATTGATGTTCGGGATACCATTAGCGGCGGCGATCTGGTGAACGGTAACGCCATATTGCATCGAAAGCTTGAACAGCGTATCGCCCTGCATCACCGTGTAGCCCTGCCCACTACCAATGGGGCCGCCTGTACCAAAATCGCCACCGGAATTACAACCCGGGATATTCAGCGTCGCGCCCATACTGATGATATTGACATTCAGGATGTTGTTGGCTGTCGCAATCGTCTGAATCGGCACGTTATAACGCAGGGAGATGCGGAACAGGTTATCGCCTTGCTGAACGACGTGTGTACATGGGCCGCCCGTTCCACCTGTGCCGCCGCTGGTATCGAGCGTGGGCGTGGCTGAAGGCAGGAATGGTTCGAGGGTTGGAGTCGGCGTTGTAAAAGCCAGCGCGGTTGCGGTCAGGTTAAAGGCTGCACGCTCAGTAGCGGCAACGATAATGGCTGTCGCTGTCTGTGCCGGGCTGTCATCCTGCGCCTGAGCAACTTCTTGACCGCCTTCAGTGCCGTTCACCGAACCGAATGTATCGGGTGTGGGCGTACCAACAGATTCAATACTAATCGGCTCAGTCGGTGCCTCGGTAGGGATTTCAAGCGTTGGGGATGGCGTAAAAGTCGCGCCCTGGGCGACACTGGTCGCTTGTAAACCTTCACCAGCCGGTTGGAAACAGCCTGTCGTTAGAAGAAGGATCGACAAACAACTCATAGCCAAAAGCCAGAGAGTCTTGTAATTCCGCATGTAGTACAGCCTCCTCAAACAACAGGCATCATTTTAAATGGATTTCAATATATGCAGTCTACCATCAGGTGAAATTATGGGCAAGCAAATTGGGGCTTTTGGTTATGAACTCAGCGCTAGGTTCATCGTCACGGCGGTGTGATGATCGGGAATGCTTTCAATCGTCAGTTCGGCATCATGAAGTTCTGCCAGACGGCGAGCAATGACCAACCCCAGACCTGAACCCTGTTGTTCATGCAGCATACGATTAAACTGCATGTACGCACCGACATCGCGAATCTGCTGGGCCGTCATCCCGCGTCCATGATCCGTAACCTGCAACAGATAGCGTCCCTCGTGCTGGCTGCCGACCACATAAACAGGTGTGCCCTGCTCCGAAAACTTAAAAGCGTTATCAATAACTTCTTCCACCATCTTTTTTAAGTATTCTTCCAGCACATGGATACCCGCAACTTCCGCAACTTCCAGCTTCAAATCCGATTCACGGTTGTAAAGCTGAGACTTTTGGATCGCCTGATCCTCGATAACGACTCGTGGATGGGGAGTCGTGCTGTCGTGGAGCATCTTCGAAAAATCAGCATCACTCGCTGAGGTTTCAATCTGAGCGTAAACCAGATAATTTTCGATCAGGTGATACAGCCGGTTAGCTGCTTTGTTGATGTGCCGCGCCATATCGTGAATCTGATCGAGATCAGGATTCATTTCACCCAGCAGGAGGTCAGAAAAGCCGAGAATAATGGTCAGTGGAGTCCGAAGTTCATGAGGCATCGAAAGGATAATATTGCCGCGCAGTTCTTCCATGCGCTGTGCAGTGACACGTTCAATATCGACCCGTCGCCTTAAACGAGCGCTGATGGTTTTGAGTAAATCGGCCACACTGAAGGGCTTGGTGAGATAATCATCCGCACCATGTTCCATGCCATGCCGACGATCAATTTTATCGGTACGCGCAGTGAGGAAGATGAATGGAATAGCAGCCGTTTGGGGATCGCGACGCAGTTCATCCAAAACGTCGTACCCATCCAACTCTGGCATCATAATGTCGCAAATAATCAGATCGGGTAAATATTTGCGGGCTTCCCGGATACCCACGAGGCCGTTTTCCGCACCCACCAGTGTATAACCCTCAAAACCCAACATCTCCATAATGTCTTTTCGAAGCGAGTGTTCGTCTTCAATAACCAGAATTTTCGTCATGCAGGATACCTCGAAATTCAACAGCCCCACCTTAAGCTGCTGATATTCATTGTACCATTATTAGACAAATTAAAATGTAAATTTTAGCTCAGGATAAGACCTGAGATGCCGCAAGAACCAGGATAATGATGCCCGCGATGATGCGATAATAGCCAAAAGCGACGAACGTATTATTGGCAACATAGCGCAGCAGCCAGCCAATTGAAAACCAGGCGACAATTCCCGACACAATCGCTCCCACGATAAGCATGGCAAGCTGATCGCCATTGATCTGGTCGAGATTGGTTAAAAGGTCAAAAATGGTGGCGAGTCCCAATGTGGGGATAGCCAGATAGAACGAAAATTGAGTGGCTGCACGTCGACTCATTCCACCCAACCGTCCGCCAATAATCGAGGCGCCCGAGCGCGATACGCCAGGGATCAGCGCTGCCGTCTGGGCGAAGCCGACCTTAACGGCTTGCGACAGTGTAATATCCTCAGCTTCATCCGTTGTTGACTCGACCACTGGACGGCGTTCGACGATCAAAAAGATGATACCACCGACGATCAGGGTAATGCCGACAACGACAGGTGAAAACAGAACTTCCTTCACCCAGTCCTTAATCAAAAGACCGATTACTGCCGCGGGGATAAAAGCGACGATAATACCCAACCAGAAACGTTGAACACGGGGATCCGAAGTCACGGTTCGGACTTGCTGAAGAATCTCAGACCGATAAAAAATAATAACGGCCACTACTGAACCAAGTTGGATGAAAATCTCAAATGTACCACCCACACTGCCTTGAAAATTCAGCAGTGCTGCGGCGACAATCAGGTGGCCTGTGGACGAAATGGGTAAAAATTCAGTTATTCCTTCGACGATACCCAGTATGACAACTTTTACCCATTCAATCATGATTTGTCCTTCGATACATGTAAATTTAAGATACCAGGATTGTCGCGATTAACTCGGCTGATTTTTCTGCACCTTTGCCCACTCATCTTTCAACGACACAGTGCGGTTGAATACCAGCTTATCCGTTTTCGAGTCGGGATCGACACAGAAATAGCCCAATCGCTCAAATTGATAGAAGCTGCCTGCCGCTGCTCCGGCCAGACTCGGTTCAATCCAGGCGGACTCCAGAACCTGAAGCGAGTTGGGATTAATAAACGCCGTGAAATCACCGTCCTCAACTTCCTCGTTGGGATTCGCGCGATCAAAAAGATGATCGTACAGGCGTACCTCCGCCGCTTGTGCGTGATTCGCCGAAACCCAATGCAGCGTCGCTTTGACTTTGCGCCCGTCGGCTGCGTCACCACCGCGTGTCTCCGGGTCATAGGTGCAGTGCAGTTCGACAACATTCCCCTGCTCGTCCTTGATGACATCGACGCACTTGATGAAATAGGCATAACGCAGGCGTACTTCACGTCCCGGTGAAAGCCGATAAAATTTATTCGGCGGGTTTTCCATAAAATCTTCCTGTTCGACATACAACACGCGCGAAAATGGCACTTTGCGCGTACCCATTGTCGGGTCTTCAGGATTATTCACCGCGTCAAATTCTTCAACCTTGTCTTCAGGATAGTTGGTAATCACTACGCGAAGCGGCTTCAGCACACCCATGACACGCTGTGCCCTCTTGTTCAAATCCTGCCGGACACAATATTGCAGCATTCCAATCTCGGCGATGCTGTTACTTTTGGCGATGCCGATCAGATCGCAAAAATTTCGGATCGCCTCTGGCGTATAGCCAAGCCGCCGCACACCTGCCAAAGTCGGCATCCGAGGATCGTCCCAGCCGCGTACATGCTTATCCTGCACGAGTTTGATCAGTTTACGTTTGCTCAACACCGTGTAGTTGAGATTCAGGCGGGCAAACTCAATCTGCTTCGGGTGATAGATTCCCAATTGATCCAGACACCAGTCATAAAGTGGACGGTGATCTTCAAATTCGAGTGTGCAGATCGAATGTGTGATGCCTTCAATCGAGTCCGACTGCCCATGCGCAAAATCGTACATCGGGTAAATGCACCACTTGTCGCGAGTGCGAGGATGTTCCGCGTGTAAAATACGATACAGCACGGGGTCACGCAAATTGATATTGGGCGAAGCCATGTCGATTTTCGCGCGCAGGACACGCGAGCCATCGGGGAATTCGCCTTTGCGCATCCGTTCAAACAAGTCCATATTTTCGTCAATCGAACGACTGCGGTGCGGACTTTCTTTGCCCGGCTGAGTCAGAGTGCCGCGATATTCGCGAATCTGGTCAGCGGTCAGGTCATCAACATAGGCCTTACCCGCTTTAATAAGCTGGACTGCCCACTGGAAAAGCTGCTCAAAATAATCAGAAGCGTAAAAGACTTTATCACCCCACTCAAATCCAAGCCAGCGAACATTTTCGATGATGGCATCAATGTATTCCTGTTCTTCTTTAGCTGGGTTGGTATCGTCAAAGCGAAGATTGCATTTGCCATTGTAATCGGCAGCGAGGCCAAAATTCAGGCAGATCGACTTGGCATGTCCGATATGCAGATAGCCGTTCGGCTCTGGCGGGAAACGGGTCTGAACACGCCCATCAAATTTACCAGTTCGATTGTCTTCGTCGATGATGTCGCGGATAAAATTGCTGCGTGCTGGCGTTGCTTCCGCAGAATCCGTCTGTTTTTTTTCGTCTGGATTGCTGGTCATTTTATTGCTTGTCCTTGTCAATGTGTCGTGCTGGACTAGTATAATGAACCACTCTACCAGATGTCAAAGCGCAGTTACTTGGTTTGAGAGCAACATTACCACCGCAGGAGAACATTTTGCGTCAACACCGTCCCCTGTTCGTCATCCTCATCCTTTTTGCAGTGGCCGTTCTGGCGCAACAAGCTGTACTTCCGCTGTTCGAAGGCAGTGATGAGCCGCTTCACTACGCTTACATTGAACACCTTCGGGCAACAGGGTCACTGCCAGACCGGGATGAGCGACTTTCCAGCGCGACACGCCAGGAAAGCGGACAGCCGCCGCTGACATACATCGTTGGAGCGCTGTTGGCGGATACCTTCCGCCTACCTGCTCTGCCTGACTTGATGCCCCAAACGCGGGATGCGCTTGTGGGGAAAACACGCAATCCCTGGAACACACCCGGCAACATCTGGAATCGCGTCGATAACCATAACTATTACTACAACTCAGCGAACGCCGATCCCGAAATCGCGCGGGCAATGTACAGCCTGCGATTAACATCGTTGGTCTATGGAATCATCGCGATCATCGGCGCTTATGGCGCGGCATCAGAAATTTTTGATCGCAGAGAATGGGTGATCGTCAGCACTGTCTTATTCGCTTTCATGCCAACCTTTGTCCATAGTGCCGCCTACATCAATAATGATGTTAACAGCACGGCCTTCTGCACACTGACCCTCTGGCAGTTGCTCCGGTTATTACGCCTGGGCGCTTCTACAAAACGTCTGCTGCTGATCGGCCTGCTCATTGCGTTGGCTGCGCTTTCAAAAGTAAACAGCCTGGGTATCCTACCTGCCGCCGGGTTAGCCCTGCTGCTGGATTGGCGGCGACAAGGCTACAGTTTTGGGCGTTTTTTAAAATTCGCGGTCATTTTGGCGATACCGATTGTGCTGCTGTTCGGCCCCTGGCTGCTGTATGGCCTGGTGCGCTACGGCGATCCTTTTGGATTCAACACCCATCCGCTTGGCAACTTTTTGACTCTGCAAGAACTGATGCCCCAATTCCCAAACATTTACCTGTCGTATTTTGCGCGATTCGGCCTATCAATTTATTTCTATCCGCTGACTTATACCCTGTTTGGAGTGCTGTTGACGCTGGCTGTGACGGAATATGGACTTGCAGCATGGCGTTGGCGGCAGCTTCGCGAAAATCGCGTGTTACATCAGGCACTTGTGCTGGGTGCTGCGGCTTTGGTGGCGTTCGCCGGACTAATTCGGTGGATGCAGCTTCTGCCTGAAATCCCCGCCCGCTTGCTCTACCCTGCGCATCTTTCATTAGTTATCTTGCTCACCGGAGGGCTATTTTTGCTGGCGCGGCGCTGGGAAATTTTTGATCGCCCACTCCGACTCTACGCCATTGGGTTGACGGCAGGTACAGGCTTAATTGGCGGCAGTATCGCCGTCTACGCTGCATACACACCCCCTCCCTTAACCGAACGTGCCAATCTGCCACCACTCAAAGGAACACCCTTTATTTTTGAAGATTCAGTCGCTTTTCTCGGCTATACACAAGATACACAGCGACTTTCAGGTACGTGGTATCCGATGACCTTATGCTGGGAAATTTTGAAAATGCCGCCGAGTGAGCCTGCATATTCGCTGAAATTGATTGGCGACGATGGCATTCTGACAGATCGAACAACGATCTTTGGCCTGGGTCAGCGAAACAGTGCGCTCTGGAATGTCGGGGATATCTTCTGCGATAACGTGGAGCTGCCGCTGGTTGGTCGTATTATTGAGCCAGCGCGGGCTTACAACGTCATTCTGGTGATGCTGAACGCGGAAACATTCGCGATTGAAGACTGGCAGGCGGCAACATCCGATGGCAACCCGATTGACATCCCAATTCTCACACAGGCTTTCAGCCCAGCCGGGGATATGTCCACCGATGTTCCAGAAATAATCGCCGCTGATATTTCATTTCCTGGCTTCGCGACTCTCAAAGGCTATCACATTGATGGCAATCTCCAACCCGGCGAAACAGCCATTTTGAAATTATTGTGGGAGGTTTCTGGAACAACGCTGGATAATTTCGCGCAATTCATCCACTTAAGCGGCACGAATGGTTCGATTTCGCTCGCTGATGGCATCCCCCGACACGAAGAATATCCGACATTCGCGTGGGCGCGTGGCGAAACCGTTGCCGATAAATGGACTCTTCATCTACCAGACGATCTGCCACCGGATGAATACAGCATCGGCATCGGCTTCTATCGACCTGACTCCGGCGCACGGATGTCGGCTGTCCAGAACAACGCCCCGGCAGCCGACAATATCGCAACGCTGCTCACAGTTTCCTTAAAATGACTCGGTTCAGGATATCGACTACTGTTTATTTCTGCTAGCTTCCCCTCCTCATCGCAATGGGGAGGGGATTGAGGGGTGGGGATATTACTCAAAATTTTCGCTAATTTTCGCGACCCAGAATATGCGTCACCACCGTTGCACCCGTGCCGCCAATATTTTGCGACATACCAATCGCCGCGTTCGGCACTTGATTAGCACCCGCTTCGCCGCGAAGCTGCGTGATTAAATCGACCAGTTCATATACGCCTGTCGCACCTACCGGATGTCCGCGCCCCTTGAGTCCACCCATCGTGCTGATCGGCACACGCCCGCCAACGGTGATTTCACCATCCTGCGCCAGATATGTTCCCTTCCCGCGCTCGGCAAATCCAGCCGCTTCCAGACTCAGCGCAGCCATAATCGAAAATGCGTCATGAACTTCAAAAACGTCTATATTCGACGGGGCAAGTTTGGCGCGATCATAGGCTTTCGCGGCACTCATCCGCGCGGCTTCCAGCGCCAACATATCACGGCGGTTCGCGAGATCAAGCGAGTCGGTTGCTGTTGCGCTTGCCAGCACCCGAATCGGCGTGTTTTTGCTCAAATCGTGCGCCATCTCCAGCGAACATAAAATAATCGCCGCTGCACCGTCGCAAATCGGCGAGCTATCATAAAGATTGATCGGGTCAGCGATCATCGGCGCGTTGTTATAAACCTTCTCGCTGATGGCCTTGCGGAACATCGCGTTGGGATTATTGACTGCGTTCTGATGCGCGTTGATGCTGAACGGGCCAAATGCCTCGTGCGGCACGCGATATTCATACATATATCGCCGCATCACCAGCGCGTTGAGTGCGACAAACGATGCGCCGTGTGCGCCTTCAAAATCCGCATCAGCCGCCGTCGCCAAAGCGGATGTCACCGGGCCAGTGGTTGCATCGGTCATTTTTTCGACACCGCATACCGCCGCTACGTCGATCATACCGCTGGCAATCGCGCGTACCGCTGTTTGGAATGCCGCGCCGCCGGATGCGCAAGCCGCCTCGACGGTGGTCGCCTCGATCCCGCGCCAGCCGACAAAATCCGCGATCAACGCGCCGAGGTGTGCCTGGTTGCTGAGTCGCGGTGCGAGCATATTCGCAACATATAAAGCATCAACCTGTTCGATCCCAGCGTCCTGTGCCGCGCTTCGTAACGCCGCCGCACCCAGATCACGCAGACTCATTTCCCAAAGCTCACCAATCGGTGTCTGGCCGATCCCAATCACACAAACTTCACGCATAGAGGATATCCTGTTCTATTTTTCACAATGAATGTCACTAATATAGCATGGCAAATCTCTCAAAACCTACCAAACTTCCCATATCAGGGCTAAACTCACCCAAATTTAATCTCTAATCTGTTAAGAGGAGTGCATTATGTCAAAAGCACAACTCACGGGACGTGAGCGTGTCCAGCGAATGTTCGAACGTCAGGATCATGATCGCATCCCTCGCTATGATTCTTACTGGGATGAGACGATCAACCGCTGGCAAGGTGAAGGATTGGTCGGTGAACATGCGGCTGCCCTCGACCTGCTCGAAACAGATTTTCAAAGTCTGGGAGTAATCTGGCCGTCTCCCTTCCCTGGGCAACGAATTGTACTCGAAGAAGATACAGACACTGAAATTGTCCGCGATGCCTTTGGAGCAACCGGACGTTTCTGGAAAAACAAGTCCGGCACGCCAGAGCATATTGGCTTTGACTGCGACAGCCGCGAAAAATGGGAGAGTATCTATAAGCCGGCAATCGTCAACTCCCCAATTCAAACTGACCTGGAATCCTTCAAGACCAAATACGCAATTGCCCGTAAAGCCGGACGCTGGATTCATTGGCACTCTGCCGAATCGTTTGAGGAAACGCGCAAAATCGTCGGCGATGCGGTTGTTGCAGTGGCGATGGCAACCGACCCCGAATGGGTAGCAGATATGTCCAGAACCTATACCGATTGTCTGCTACGGGAGTTTGAAGCCATTAACAGCCTGGGGTTGGAAATCGACGGTGTATTCATGTGGGGTGACATGGCTTATAACCGCAATACCTTCTGCTCTCCTAAGATGTATCGCGAGTTGATCTGGCCGGATCACAAGCGACTGGCGGATTGGGCACATACGCACGGCATGAAATTTATTTACCATACCGATGGTAATGTCAATCGCGTGATGGATTTATATATTGAGGCTGGCTTCGATGCTCTACAACCCCTGGAAGCCAAAGCAAGTATGGATATTCGCGACCTGTGTCCAAAATACGGGGACAGAATTGCGCTTCAAGGCAATATCAATGTCATGGTGATGATGACGAACGATCATGAGCAAATCGAGCAGGAGATGGTATCCAAGTTTGCGGCAGGCAAAGCAACGAAAGGCTATTCGTATCACTCCGATCATTCGGTGCCTCCACAGGTCAGCCTGGAAACCTATCAATATATTGTCAGTTTGATCGAGCGTTATGGAAGCTACGACTAACGAATTGACCTATCGCAAATAGTCCATTTTGCCCTTGTCACATGAGCGATCAGTATCTATAATAGAACGTTTGTACACTCCCCTTTTCTGCTCGATCAAGAAGTCACAGGCAGGCAAAATGACTCAGGACAAAATCGTCGTTCGCGGCGCTCGTGAACATAACCTGAAGAATATTGATGTCGAAATTCCACGAAATAAACTCGTCGTCATTACAGGGTTATCCGGTTCGGGAAAATCCTCATTGGCGTTTGATACCATTTTCGCCGAAGGTCAGCGGCGCTATGTCGAGAGCCTGAGCGCCTATGCTCGGCAGTTCCTCGGCCAGATGGAAAAACCGGATGTCGACCAGATCGAAGGACTCAGTCCGGCGGTATCCATCGACCAAAAAGGCGTGAGTCAGAATCCACGCTCGACTGTCGGCACAGTCACAGAAATTTACGATTATTTACGTCTGCTCTACGCCCGCGTTGGCATCCCGCACTGTCCGGTGTGCGGCGAAGAAGTGGTCGCCCAGAGTGCTCAACAGGTCGTGGATGCGGTTCAATCCCTGCCCGATGGCACACGCACGCAGATTCTTGCGCCGATCATCAAAGGGCGCAAAGGACATCACGAGAAAGTTTTTGAAGATGTGCGTAAAGGCGGCTTCCAGCGTGTGCGTGTGGATGGCACTGTGCGCGACATCGAAGAAGAAATTACGCTGGATCGCTACGGCATTCACAATATTGATATTGTGGTTGACCGCCTGATTATCCGACATTACGAAGATCATGATTCTGAAGAAGCAAAAAGCGCGGAGTCCCGACTCACCGACGCTATCGAGACCGCGCTGGAATTGGGCGATGGCGTGGTAATTATCAACAACATCAGCCTCGACCCACCGGAAGACATTCTTTTTAGCGAACATCTGGCTTGCGTGCATGGTCACGGCAGCCTGCCGGAGATCGAACCACGTACATTCAGCTTTAACACGCCAAAAGGCGCTTGCCCGGACTGCCAAGGGCTTGGTTTCCGTCTGGAATTTGACCCCGATCTGATCGTCCCGAACCCGGATTTGAGTCTTGCGCAGGGCGCGATCAACGGCAACGGCTGGAATCTGGAAGAAGAAAGCAGTTGGGGACGCGGCCTCATCGCCGGAATCGCCAACGCTTACAATTTCTCGCTCGACACACCCTGGCGCGAAATGAAGCCAGAGCATCAGAAGCTTATCCTTCACGGCACAAATGGGCGCAAAGTCCAGGTACGCTATTCCAACTCGCGCGGCGATTATCGTGAATATACAACGGCGTTTGAGGGGGTTTTGAACAACCTTGCCCGTCGCTACCGCGAGACGAACTCCGATATGATGCGCGAGATGTTCGAGCAGTACATGGCTAAAGTACCCTGCAACACCTGCCAGGGTAAACGTCTGCGCCCGGAAGCATTGGCTGTGACCATCGCTGCCAAGTCAATTTTTGCCATCAGCCTCCTCCCCATTTCAGAGCTGCTTGGCTGGGTCGAGTCACTGCGTGGGCCGAATGCGCTGCTGAATGAACGCGAACAGCAAATCGCTTATCAGATTCTGAAAGAGATCGCGGCGCGAGTCGGCTTCCTGAACAACGTCGGGCTGAATTATCTCACGTTAGCGCGCTCTGCCGGATCACTCAGCGGCGGCGAGGCACAGCGCATCCGTCTGGCGACTCAGATCGGCAGCCGTCTTACAGGTGTACTCTATGTGCTGGATGAGCCTTCTATCGGCTTACACCAGCGCGACAACGCCAAGTTGATCGACACCTTGATGGAGATGCGCGACCTGGGTAATACGCTTCTCGTCGTCGAGCATGACGAAGAAACGATGCGCAGCGCCGATTGGCTGATCGACCTCGGCCCCGGCGCGGGTGAGTACGGCGGCTATATCATCGCTGAAGGCACGCCCGAAGAGGTGATGAAAGTTGAGGACAGTCTCACAGGTGCATACCTCTCAGGGCGCTTGTCGATTGAAGTGCCGGAAAAGCGGCGCGAAGGCAACGGCCAAGTCATCAAGGTGCGTGGCGCACGTGAGAATAACCTCAAAAATCTGGATGTCGATATTCCGCTTGGCAAATTAGTTTGCATCACAGGTGTGAGTGGCAGCGGCAAAAGTACGCTGATGGTCGATATTCTCCACACAAAGCTGGCGCAGGTTATCAACGGCAGCAAGGAACGCCCCGGCCTACATGACAAGATTGAGGGCATTGAGCAAATCGACAAGATCATCAATATCGACCAGAGTCCCATCGGGCGGACACCGCGCAGCAACCCCGGTACCTATACCAAGATGTTCGACGCTATCCGCACGCTGTTCACGGAGCTGCCGGAAAGCAAAATTCGCGGCTATACCGCCGGACGCTTCAGCTTTAACGTCAAGGGTGGGCGCTGCGAGAACTGCCAGGGTCAGGGTGTGCTTCAGATCGAGATGCAGTTCTTGCCGGATATTTATGTGCCCTGCGAGGTGTGTCGCGGCACGCGCTATAACCGCGAGACACTCCAGGTTCACTATAAAGGAAAGAGCATCGCGCAGGTGCTTGACACGACAGTGACCGAAGGCTTGGAATTTTTTGCCAACATTCCTACCATCTTCACCAAATTACAAACGCTGGAAGCAGTCGGCCTGGGCTATATCCGCATCGGCCAACCCGCGACAACTCTCAGCGGTGGCGAAGCGCAGCGCATCAAACTCAGCCGCGAACTTTCGAAACGCGCCACCGGGCAAACGCTTTACATTCTCGATGAGCCATCGACTGGCCTCCACGCAGCGGACGTAAAACGACTGATTCAGGTTTTGCAGCAGCTTGTCGATTATGGCAACACCGTTCTCGTGATCGAGCATAATCTGGACATCATCAAAGTCTCCGATCACCTGATTGACCTGGGGCCGGAGGGCGGCGACGCGGGTGGATACATCATCGCGACGGGTACACCGGAAGAAATAGCGATGGTGGAGGAAAGCTACACAGGTCAATTTTTAAGGCCGTATCTGAAAATGACCGAGCCTGTGAAATGATCCAGCCGCCCGAAATTTTAGCGATGCCGGACGCTGAAGTGCTGTACTATCCCAACCTGTTCAGCACTTCAGAAAGCGTCGATTTCTTTCAGGATTTAACCCTGTCAATCGCCTGGGAGCAGCGCGAAATCAGATTCCCCGGCAAGCTTGTATCGCTGCCGCGCCTGACAGCCTGGTATGGTGATCCCGGAAAAGCTTACCGCTACTCCGGCATGACTCACGAACCTCACGCCTGGACACATTCGCTGACGACCATTAAAGAGCGTATTGAAGCTATCGCAGAGATGCAATTCAACAGCGTTTTATTGAATCTTTATCGCCACGAGCAGGACAGCGTTTCCTGGCACAGCGATGACGAACCGGAATTGGGTGAAAATCCGGTCATCGCTTCGGTAAGTTTTGGAGCGACACGACTTTTTCAATTCAAACATAAGCACGAATCCAAACTTCGACGCACGATTGACCTCACATCCGGCAGCCTGCTGTTGATGCGCGGTACAACTCAAAAATACTGGAAACACCAGATTCCAAAATCCAAAGAACCATGTGGCGCACGTATCAACTTGACATTTCGGGTCATACAGTAGATATTTTCCAGCATTCCTATTTTACATTTTTGAGGATGCTTCATGAAAATTACGGCTGTCAAACCTTATATTGTTTATGTCGAGTCCCGCCGTCGCAACCAGATGCTTGTCAAAATCGAGACTGATGACGGCGTTTATGGTTGGGGCGAGTCCGGCTTATCGGCACGTGAATTCGCTGTATCTGGCGCGGTACAGCACTATGCTGAATTTCTGGTCGGCAAAAACCCGTTTCAGATTGGGCGGCACTGGCAGGAAATGTACCGCAGTCAATATTTTGAAGGCGGGCGTGTCCTGACCGCAGCCATCTCCGCTATCGACATCGCATTGTATGATCTCAAAGGCAAGGCGCTCGGTGTTCCAGTTTATGAACTCCTCGGCGGCAAACAGCGCGATTTTGTCCCCTGCTTCGCGACAGTTTTTATCGGCAATGTCGCACGCCGCCCCGGTGATAAAGGGCAGGAACGCGATCTGGAAGCCTTGATTGATGGCGTAAAATTGTTGATTGACAACGACTGGCCTGCGATTCGCGTCGTATTGGCCTCATCGAATCCAGAGTATGGCGATGACGTATTTGAACCGCGTGAATCCATCGCGAAAACCGCCGAATACATGATCGCGGTTCGTGAAGCTGTCGGGTCAGGGCCAGTCATCGGTGTGGAGTATCATCATCGGTTGAGTGTGGCGGAGGCCGCGTCTTTCTGCCAGCGGATGCCGTCTGGAACGATGGATTTTCTCGAAGAACCGATCCGCGACGAAACGCCGGAAGCCTATGAAGCGCTGCGAAAAATGACCGATGTACCGTTCGCGATTGGCGAGGAATTCAGCAGCAAGTGGCAGTTTTTGCCGTATATCGAGCGCGGCATCACCAATTTCGCGCGGATTGATGTCTGCAACATCGGCGGTTTTACTGAGGCAATGAAGGTCGCGGGGTGGGCAGAGGCGCATTATATTGACCTCATGCCGCACAATCCGCTTGGGCCGATCTGCGCAGCGGCGACGATTCATCTGGCCGCCGCCGTCCCCAATTTCTCGTGGATGGAAGTCCGCCTCTCGCCAACTGAAAATCTTGGGGTTTACGAGAATGACCTGTTTCCAGTGCAACCTGTCGCCGATGGCCCGAACTTTAAATTATCGGATGCCCCCGGCTTAGGCATTGATGTAAACGAGGAACTTGCCGCATCAATGAGTTATCAACCGTCTGAGCCGCCACATCTGCGCCGCCGCGATGGATCATTCACCAACTGGTAGAGCAACAAAGGGGTGCAACATGCGCCCCTTTTTATTGGCTTTCCTGCGAGGACGTTTCAGGAACTGTTTCGCCCGCATAGGCCAGAACAATCTGTTCGCGGGGTATTCCGGCACGAATCAATTCCTTATACAGCGGCCTATCCGTCGTATCTTCGTCAATGATGACCGTATTGCCGACCACACGCGCCATGACGACAATGCCCAAATCAATTTTTTTGCGAGCATCATACTCTGGTATCACAATGACTGTGAAGATTTGACGCGGATGATCGCTCACAGCGTAAAGCGCCATATTGAAACCGGACACCGCATAATCTTCGACTTCGTGCTGGACAATACCTGTTATATCAATCACTCGATCCATCGCACAACTTCCTCTTCCTCTAAATCAATGATGACTAATTTGATCTGATATTCCTCAATCGTTTTTCGAACGATTCTGTCAAAAAGTCTCGTAAACACATCATCAGGAATTGCGAGATATAGTTCAGCAGTCATTCCCAATTCTATCATCATCATACGATAGATGATATATTGCCCGATTGCACCGTATAACTCATCCGTACTACTCTTTCTATCCGCAAAACATTTAACTTCCACCAACAATATTTGCTGGTCTGTACCATTTACCTGTCGTATAGCACTCAAATCCACATAAGTTCTACGCTTATGAACAAACAGAGAATAGGGTGCCTATATCATTCACCCATCCTTCTGCAACGACCGCACAACTTGCTCGTGACACTGATCGAGTTTTGGCACCTGTATCTCCTTCTTAACGCCAAAATTATACTTCGTTACATAAATTCACCACAGAGACCGCAATTTAGACAATATGCACAGTTTTTTACGGGTTTATTTATATTTCTTACCTAAACGCTAAGGATTTTTCGGGACTTGCAAGGTATACTGATGGTACAATGTTGTTTATCTTTCGAATAAACAGCGAGTTTTTTGACAAATAAAAGCCAATTTTGGCGAGGAGACACCCCCACTATGGTGGCCGCTTTAATGAATACACGTGTAGAACCCCACATTACGAGCGCGTATCACACCGCAATTGCCCAATACAACCGGGCAACCCAATATCTTGATCTGGAAGATGACCTGGTTGATTTCATGCGCTATCCCCGGCGCGAATTTACGGTCAATTTCCCGGTACGCCGCGACAACGGCAAAATTGAGATGTTCACCGGATACCGCGTTCATCACAGCACGGTGCTTGGCCCATCAAAAGGCGGCATCCGTTACAGCATGGACGTGACACTGGACGAAGTACGTGCGCTGGCGATGTGGATGACCTGGAAATGTGCGCTCGTCAATATCCCCTATGGCGGCGCAAAAGGCGGCGTTCTGGTCGATCCCAAGTCTCTCAGCCTCCGCGAACTTGAAAATCTGACGCGCCGCTATGCTTCTGAATTGATCCCACTTATCAGCCCACATTCCGATATTCCCGCCCCTGATATGGGTACAACACCGCAGATCATGGCCTGGATTATGGATACCTACAGCATGACCGTCGGCTATTCTGTCCCGGCGATTGTTACTGGTAAACCGATCAATATCGGTGGCAGCCAGGGACGCACCGAAGCCACAGGACGCGGTGTTGTCATCTGCACGATGGAAGCGCTCAAGCAGCTAGGCAAAAGCAACAAATCCAAAACCAATGTCGCGATTCAGGGTTTCGGTAATGTCGGCTCGAATGCCGCTGCCTATGCCTATGAGATGGGCTTCAATGTCGTCGCCGTGAGCGATATTTATGGTGGCATTTATAATGCAAATGGCCTGGATATTCCTGCTGTTTTGACCCATTTTAAACAGACAGGTTCGCTGACAAATTTTCCTGAAAGTGAACCCCTGACCAACGACGAGTTGCTAACCTGCCGCTGCGATGTGCTCATCCCCGCCGCGATGGAAAACCAGATCACTGAGGATAATGCCAGCCGTATTCAGGCAAAATTGATCGTTGAGGGCGCGAATGGCCCGACCACCCCCGAAGCCGACGACATCATTGATGATCGCGGTATTACGCTCGTGCCGGATATTCTGGCGAACGCGGGCGGTGTGGTCGTCTCCTATTTCGAATGGGTGCAGGATTTGCAGTCATTCGCCTGGGACAAAGACGAAGTTTTCCGCCAGCTTCAGCGGATAATGGTCAACAGTTATTATGGAACTGTCGAAGTCGCCGAAAAGCATCAGGTCAACATGCGGATGGCCGCGCAGATCACGGCAATTCAGCGTGTCGCGGATGCGCTCAAGACGCGCGGATTCTATCCCTAGTCTCTAGGTTCGAAACGAAAATGATTAAGATGGGTTGCATATATTGTGCAGCCCATTTTGCTTATCGGCTGCAAAAAGGTTATCCTTCCTTCGCGTGTGGAAATAAAGTTTTGGTTCCCTCGCTCATGGAAATAATATGTAGGCACATTGGATGAATGTTATCGACCAGATTTTGAACTGGCTGGGTATGAAACCAACCACGCCGGAAAAAAACCCTGTTCATGAATTGCTCGAAGCCGGACAGCGCTCCAAACGAGCCGAAGATTTTCCTACAGCTTTGGAAGCTCTGAGTCGCGCTGGGAAAATGGCCGAGACAAAACACGATCTGACCGCCCTCGTCGTTATCACCCTACATCAGGCTGAAATTTTCATCTATCAGGCGAAATGGGCAGAAGCCGAGCATCTTTTGCTTACCCTGCGTCACAAAGCGCAAAATACCGGGCAGCGCACCCAGATGGCCTATACACTGGATATGCTGGGCACACTGGCGCAGGCCAAAGGCGATTGGGGAGAAGCCCGCGCCTATTTTGAGCAAGCGCTCAAGGTCGGGCGTACAGCGGGCAGTCTCGGCGGCGAAGGCCGGGCGCTCGGTCATCTGGCAGACACTTATCTTCAAGAAAACAACGCCAGCTATGCCGTCTACCTGCTACGCGATTCGGTCACCAAGCTCAATATGAGTGGCGACATTGAATACAGCAGCTATTTTGTCGCGCGGCTGGGATATGCTTTAATTTTGAGTGGGCAAGAAACTGAAGGCGAACATCTTCTAAAACGAGCGCTGAATCTGGCGGAACAAATGCGCCACCGCCGCTATGAACGCATTTGCCTGCTTCTGCTGGGCGAACGCACAATGGTAAGTCTGCGCTATGAAGAGGCGCATAAGTATTATCAACGCGCATTGGCGCTGCTCAACCCTGCCGATCACCACCGAGAATACATCACCACACTATGCCACCTGAGCAAAATATCGCTCCATCTGCAAAATCTGACCGATGCACTCACCTACGCGCAACAGGCAGTGGAAGCCAGCGGAAGCATTGAAGATTTTGAGTTAAAGGCAATGGCGCAGGGTATCTTGGGTATCACGCTTCGTGCAAGCGGACAAAGCGCAAAAGCGATCACGCATCTGGAAACAGCCTCCGAGCATTATCAACAGATCAATAAAAACACACGCATCGAAATTCTGCGGAATTTGGGCGCGGCGCAGGCTGATATTGGCGATGAACGGGCGATTGCGACCTATACCCAGGCGATTGACGCTGCCCAAACGCTGGATAACTCATTAGAGCTTGCGCAGGCACGCCTTGAACTAGGGCTGGTTTATGCACGGCGCAAACAGATGCAGGCCGCGATTCAGGAATGGGTGGCGGCTCTAGGGATCTATGAGGCCGGACGTTATTATGCCCAGGTCGCACGACTGCGCTGCGATATTGGCAACGCTCGCAAATATCTGGGGCAAGGCCAACGTGCGATGAAAGAATATGAGCAAGCGCTCGTGACGCTAAACTCGATTGACGATTGGACGACACGCGGAATAGTGCTTTCCAACGCGGCCAATGCCTATGCAGATCAGGGCGATATGGATTCTGCCGATGCCTTTTTCAGCGAATCAATCACGATTGCCAGCCAGACGGGTGATCGCGTGGCTGAGGCGACACGGCGCGGCAATTATGGCTGGTTTTTACACGCGACAGGTCGTTCAAAACAGGCTGTTTCTACCCTCGAATACGCCATCCGCCTGAGCGACGAACAAAAACTTGACCTGCAAGTGGCGATTCAAACCGATAATATGGGACTGGCACACAACGCACTGGGCAATGAGGGAGCAGCACTGACCTATCATGAGCAAGCGCTGGAACAAATCAGCAACCTGAATGAGCCACACTGGAAGTCGATTATCCAGATCAACCTGGCGAATTCGCTCCTCGGTCACTCGCGCACTGACGAAGCAGCCGTTTTGCTGGACGAGGCGCTGCGCGAGGGACGCGCTCAGGAAGATGTCGAAGTCATCATTCGGGCGCTCACCGGGCAAGCCAGAATCGCATTGGTACGAGGCCAGTTTGAAGAATCAGGCACGATGATTAATCACGCCGTTACCCAGGCGCGACGAGCCGATATGCGCCGCCTGCTAGCCGAGGCGCTGCGCACCCAGAGCGAACAGCAAGCGGCGATCAATCATCCAGAGCAATCATTAGCAATATGGGACGAAGCCCAAAAGCTGTTTAATGTGCTGCATACGCCAATCAAGCAGTTGCAACCCCAATGGCTCGACAGCCTGACTGAGAAATAGACTTATAGCTTAACTGAGAAGCAGACTTATAGCCTGACTGAGAAACAGACCTAAATCTTATTGATTTAAAATTCCGCTTTGATAAACAAGAAGGTAGATGAGCATACCGAGGTAAATGCTGGCGACGAGGATTTGCCAGCGGGGCGGTGGTGCTGCATCGGCGTATTTCTTTAATAAGTCACGCAAACGTTCGATAGTATCCTGAATCTGCATTTCATGACCTTATGATAACTATAGAATTTGACATACCTTAATCGGTTGGGACATTAACAGATTACCCTATGACTCTTCTTATGACCATTAAGAAGTGGGGTTCTCCGTGATATTTTAGGAAAATTCTCACAAAGCAGAGGCATTATCCAACTTTTGTCACAGTAGATATTTCATGCGGATGTTAGACTTTAGGGTTCATTGATGCACATCTAGATGGAGTTTTATGTCAAAGTTCTGGTTTATTTCCGCGCCATTGTTCGGGCATCTGGACTGGGGCGGCTTCCTCAAAACTGCGCAAGTTTTGCACCAGCAGGGACATGATGTCACCTGGGTGAGCGAAAATTCGATAGCCGGGCCAGTGACAGCCGCCGGAGTACCTTTCGCGCCTGTGCGCAAAACGGGTTGGCTGTGGCCACCACCTCCCGCGCCGGACTTGACCACCATCCCACCGCAGCAAGCCGTCATGCTACGCTATCGCCGTGCGCTGGATACATGGCTCAGTGAAGATTTGGTTGGCGACGCGGTTGAAGCTCTCATCGAACTAGCGGCGCAGATCGGCAAACCGGATTTGATCGTGACCGACCCCTTTTTGAGCGCGGCGGCATTGGCAGCAGAAGCGCTCGAAGTACCATTGGCGGTGTGCGGCTGGCCTGCTCAGAAAGAACTCAATGAGGATTTTTTGTTCCCTGTGCAAAAAACGCTCGGCAGCGACAGCCAGGAACGCATCGCGCGTTTGTGCCAGCGTTTCGGCCTTCAGGGGACAAACTTTGCGAAAGGCCCCACGCCATCGATTCTCAGTTCGCATCTGCATGTGAGCTACTTTAATCGCTTGTGGTTTCAGGCGGATGCGGACAATCTGCTCCCGCAAAATCTGTTCGTCGGCGGCAAGCCAAATCCGCCGCAGGATGCACCGCCGCAGTGGTTAACCGATATTCCGCAGGAACTTCCGCTGGCGCTGATTACATTGGGGAGTGTGTTTACGGGCGATCTGGGTTTCTTTAGTTGGGCAGCGCAGGCAGTCGCGCGACTTCGGCACATTCCCATCGTCGTCATCGGCTGGAATCCGATCACGCCGGAAGCCAAAGCCGAGCTTAAAGCAGCCCTGCCCCCGGTCACACGTTTGCTCAATTGGGTCGATTTCGATCATTTATTACCGCGCACAAAGCTCATGATTCATCATGGCGGCATGGGTACGACTCACGCTGCGTTGGTTCATGGCATCCCGCAGATCGTCGTCCCCCACGCTGCCGATCAACGCGGACAGGCACGTCGAGTCGCCCAGGTCAAAGTTGGGCTGAATTTAACCGCACACGATGTCCGTCATGGGGCGCTGCTGGAAGGCGCTAACGCATTGATCCGCGATCAGGCGGTGAAAGATAACGCTCGCCAATTTGCCGAGGATATGGCCTCGCTCGGTGGGGTAACTAAAGCGGCTGAAGTGTTGGTGTCAATGACAGCCTCATGAAGCTTTTTTGCCCATGATAATGATGTAATTGTGGTCGAATTTGGCATCCGGCGTTCCGGCGTACTGCGGGTGCATCCACGCCGCCACAGCTTCCGGCGCTTGTACCAGCATAATCTGCAAACGCTCGATAATGTCCGGCGAACATCCCTGCCGTTCCGACCATGTGACCAGATTTGTGCCGCTTTTGGTGATCTGCTCGGCGGATTCAACGGTTAATCCGGCATCGAGGAACATCCCGCGCCATTCGTACATCGCGTAGATTCGATTGTGGCTGGGGTCGCGCAGACGTTCAAAAGAATCGACGTAGCGGGCTGCCCGATCATCCTCTGGCACGAGTTGATCTTCGACCAGCAGAATTCCGCCCGGTTTCAAAACTCGCGCACATTCGCGCACAAATTTGAAGCAATCCGCGAAATGATGCGGTGCGATCCGGCATGTCACCAGATCAAAAACGTTGTCGGCAAACGGCAGATTTTCAGCATCACCGCCGGAAAACTTAACATTATCCGCGCCCTGCTTAACAACAAAATTTCGCGCGGCTTCCAGCATTTTCGGTGTCAGATCACTGGCGACCACATGCCCCACTAACGGCGCAAATCGGAGTCCGGTATGCCCGCCACCTGTGGCGACATCCAGCACCCACCAATCGGGCTGCGGCTGCGCGAGTTCAACCAAGCGCTCTAAATCCGCGCCCTCGGCATGGCTTTTGCTTTCGACATAGCCCTGCGCGTATTGTCCAAAACGCTGCTGAACCTGCGCTTTGAGATCGTTGTCGGTGGGCATTGTTTGTCTCCCCAAAAATGATACAAAATGGGCGCATGGCCCCACACACCGATAAGTGCCTCGGTGCAGGTGGATTTCCTTTGGTCACTATGCGCCCCTACAAGCATCGGCAGTTTTTTTTCGTAGGGGTGACTCGGCGAGTCGCCCCTACAAACCCGGCATTTTCACGCGCGAACCTAGAATTTCACCAGGAAAGCCGTAAAGTACATCAGCGCGATACCAACAACAAGGCCGCTGAAATTCACCCAGTTAATCACGGGCATATTCATACGGGCGCTGTCACGCACCACTAATTTACCGACTTCCCAGACAACCTGAAGTATAGCGCCAACACCGATTGCTAAAAAGATCGTCGCCAAAACGGGGTTGAACGCAAAGCCGCCAATCCATGTGCCGAGAATCGCTGGGCCGCCCGCCAGCAAAATCAGGAGCGCGAAATGCTTCAAGCCGGGGTTGTGACGCACAATCGGCACGGTGATGCCCACGCCTTCGGTGATATTGTGCAGCGTGAAGCCTAAAATCAGGAATGTGCCGAGCGCTGCCTGACCCAATGCGAAAGCCGCGCCAATCGCCAGTCCTTCGCCCAGATTGTGCAAACCGATACCAAGCGCGATGCGATACGAAATGCTCAAGGGATTGCTTTCAGTGCCTTTTTGGGCATTACCAACCGCCAGCAAAACACCCAGCGAAATCAGCGCGATAAAAATTACCAGCGGCACGCCTTGCCAGAACGCCGGAAGTTCAGCGGCAAATTCATTCGCGTCCAGCCATGTCCCGATAGCCAGATAGACCAGCAGGCCAACCGTCAGCGACAGAATAAAATTCATCGCCCGCGTACCTAACTGCCGCATAAAGGGATACCATAGTACGCCCAGGAAAACCGGGACAACGCCGACATAAAGCCCGATAAGCCCAAAACGGGTAAACAAGCTTAATGAGGGAGACGGCGTTTCTACGGCAACGCCAACTTCGCCCACAAACAGCGTGCCTAGTCCCGAAACCAGTGCGATATGATGTGTTTCATCCTGAACCCAGGGATAGGGAATCGTGAATGTGGCACTCCCCAGACGTGGCAGTGTGTTTGAGGGTTCAGCAGTAAAGCCAAAATAGGCATCGTCCACCTGTATCTGCGGGATCGTCACGGTTTGCGGGCCATCGTTGATGACTTCGATGCGTATAATCCCCGGCTCTGGCAGCGTAATGCGCTCAATGGCGATCTGCTCAACAGGCGGCCCCGCCAAATCGCTCAAGCCGCCCCCTGTCACCACCAGATACGTGAGAACCACGCCCAATAAAAGCAGCGGAATCAGCGCCAACAACCAGACTGAGCCTGAAAAACCCTTTGGTGTCGTCGCGGTGGTTGTCTGGGTACTCATACCTGTCCCCCCTGTGTTCCTTTGCGATCCCACTCTTCATCCAGGCCGACTTCCGCTAAAGCCGAAGCATAATCTTCCGGCTGAACGGCGTTAAAAAAGCCCATCCAGCCGAGTTCCGCGAATTCGCTGACGTGCGCGTGGAACATATACTTGCCCGGCCAACGAAAGCGAAATTCGAGAATCCCACGCTGCCCCTGTGCCTGCATGATCGTATCGACTAAACGCAATGTAGGCTGAAGCGTCGTACCTGTGTCGTAGTAATCGAAGAAATTGGCGTGCAGATGGAACGAATTGATAAGGTCAAATTCGATGATATTGATAAGGTAGATACGCACAAGTTCGCCCACTTTGACCGGGATCGGGCGGCGCATGAATTCGTGGCCCACCGTATTCACAGCGTAAATTTCGTTGCCACCGTCAAAATTGGTGTCAAAGGCGTTCATCATCATCATAAATTCGCGGGCAGGTGGTCGTCCAGCTTTGGGGTCGATGATAAATGAGCCGTACATGCCTTTGTGAATGTGCCGCTTGAGGGGTGTCGCGTGGCAGTGATAAAGGTGGCAACCGAACGGGTCAGCGTCAAATTCATAGGTGAAATCTTCACCTGGCAGCACTTCGCCGCGCCCAACGTGGGGGATGCCATCCATCTCTGAGGTATGAAATCCGTGAAAGTGCATGGTATGAGGGTGCGTACCAAAATTTGAAAAGTGAACTTTCAGATGATCTCCTTCCGTGCAGCGGATACTCGGCCCTGGCACACGCGCGTTAAATGCCCACGCAGGGAAGAAAATCCCCGGCGCGATCTCAATTTCAACATCACCCGCGCTGACCTCATATTCGCGCACCGTTTCGCCATTTTCATCGGTGCTGACCGTCCCAAAATCCCAATCCACCAGCATTTGCATCGGGTCAAAGCCATTGCGCTCATGATCGACAGCGCCCATGAGCATTTCGCTCATATTATTGTGAGCGCTGTGTTCGCTGTATTCTTCCCCGGTAGGAGTGGGAGTCTCCTGCTGCGCTCCCATTGATTGAGCGATCAGGCCCGTCCCCATGACGCTGGCCGTTGCGCCGATTCCAACTTTCAAGAATCGTCTTCGCGTTACATCATTCACATGACACACTCCCAAATAAATTATTTCGATTGATATAAGCAACATTTTAGCCCAGCCGAAAAATATTGTCAACAAGTGGTAACTTTATTTTAAATTGCCCTCTTACCAAATCGCGCAGACGCTTATAATAGGCGGCTATCAACTCGTGAACTGGACGACTATGCTCTCACTACTGCGTATTCATTGGCATTTTCTCGTTTTGCTGGGGCTGTTCATCGTGGCGGTGATGGCGCAGCGCATCTTTCTCCCGGCGATGGAAGGTGGCGACGAATACCTGAATTACAATTACGTTCAATTCTTAGTGAATGAAAATCGCTTACCAGACCGCGCCACGTCTCTAACCAACAGTATGCAGCAGCAAAGTGGTCAGCCACCATTGACGTATTGGACGGCCTCCCTGCTCGTGCGGCTGTTTAATGTGCCAATGGACGGCTCACTGGAACGCTACGAGACGCTTAAAAACTTCTGGTATGCGCCGCCCGACCTCTGGAATCGAACGGACAATCGAAACGTGCATTTTCAAGGTGCGGGCGATCAGTCCTTCACAACGCCCATTATGGAACGCAGCGACCAGATCATACGTTTTGCCGCCCTCCCATTTGGTATCCTGGCGGTAATTGGAGCATATGGTGCATCGCGCGAAATTTTTGCACGGGGGTCATGGGCGCTGGTGGCGGCGGCGATTTTTGCGTTCACGCCGCAGATGGTTCACATCAGCGCGTTCGTCAACACGGATGTCGGCACAACGGCTTTCAGCACACTCGTTATCTGGCAAATCCTACGATTACTGCGTTTCGGTGCTTCCCCAACGCGGCTGTTGTGGATCGGGATTCTGCTGGGGCTGGGTGCACTGGCGAAGGTCAACACCTTGTTAATCGCCCCGGCGGTTGGTGTCGCTCTGCTCATCGACGGGCGCAACCGCAAAATTTCGTTCCTTCAATTGATTGCCAATGGGTTGATTCTGGGGCTGCCGCTGGTGTTGATGTTTGGCCCCTGGGTACTTTATGGCGCACTGAGTTATCAAGACCCCATCGGAACACTCACGCATCTCCGACCCGGCTATTTTTTCGACCAACCGCTGAATTTGATCGACCTTGTGCCGCTGTTCCCGGAAGTTTACCTCGGCTATTGGGGCAAACTCGCTGCCGCCGTTTATCTGCATCCGGCGACTTATACCGTACTTGGCACACTTCTGGTACTGGCGATATTGGGTTACGCCCGTTGGCTGATTTCCCGCCGCGCCATTCCATTTGTAGCGGCGCACAGCAGTGCGCCCAACGATAATCTGGTCAAACAGCAAGTTCTCGTCTTAGCAATCGTCTTCATCGTCAGCGCTGCCGGACTGATCCACTGGTTGCAAACGATTCACTTTATCACCGGGCGGCTGATGTATAACGCGCATATTGCCGTCGCGATTGGCATCACGGGAGGCTTATGTTTTCTCGCGCCCAAGCGTAAATCTTTGCAAATTTATGCACTTGGCGTGATCGTCGCTGCTGGCCTCTTGCTTGCACCGATGAGTTTATACACAGCCTATTCACCGCCGACGATCCTCACGCGCGAGCGGCTTCCGGCGATCCAGGGCAACCCTGTCGATTTCGAGCATACGATTCGCTTCCTCGGCTTCAACCAGGAGAGCGAGTTTTTGCAAGGTGATTCGCACACGATTCAACTGTGTTGGGAAGTGCTGCAAACCACGACACGTCCGGCGGCATTTTCGGTCAAGCTGGTTCACGACGGCCAGATCATCGCGGATCGCACATCCGTGCATGGCATGGGGCGCTATATCAGTACACTCTGGAAGCGCGGCGATATTTTCTGCGATACCGTCGAAATTCCGATCACCGCGCAACCACAAGCCGGACAGGTTTATGATATTTTGCTGGTGCTGCTGGATGCGCGGACTCAAGCTGTCGATTGGCAGGCGACTACACCCGATGGTGAGCCGATTCAATATCCCTTTATCGGAAAAGTGACCGGATAACCGCATGAGAATTTCAGCGGAAACCCTCAAAGCAAAAGCGCACGAACTCGGCTTCAACCTCGTCGGCATTACCCGCGCCGAGCCATCGCCTACGCTGGACGCTTATCTGCGCTGGATCGACGCTGGGATGCACGGCAGCATGGGCTATATGGCGCGGCCTGATCGCGTCGCCCGCCGCCGCGATGTTAGCCTGATTTTGCCAGGAGCGCGTTCATTCGTCGTCGTTGGGCTGGATTATCAAACAACCATAATTCCCGACTCGATTTTGAACGATCCCTCACGCGGGCGCATCGCTGCCTACGCCTGGGGGCTGGATTATCATGATATTCTGACACCACGCCTCGAATCATTAGCCGAGTGGTTGCAGACGGAAAGCGGGCAAAAATTTTCGCATCGCGCCTATGTCGATACCGGGGCGATTCTCGAACGCAGCCATGCCCAGCAAGCAAGGTTAGGTTTCGTCGGCAAAAATACAATGCTCATCAACCCACGCCGGGGCAGCACCTTTTTTTTAGGTGAAATCCTCACCGATCTCGAATTTGATGTTTACGATACGCCGCACCGCGCGACGATGTGCGGAAATTGTACGCGCTGTCTGAACGCCTGCCCGACCAACGCCTTTCCACGCCCGCATGTATTGGACGCACGTCTTTGCATCAGCTATCTCACCATCGAGTATAAGGGTGAAATCGACTCCGAACTGCGTCCGCTAATGGACAATTGGATTTACGGCTGCGATGTGTGCCAGGATGTATGCCCATTTCAGCGCTTCGCCCAGCAAAGTCATGAGCGCTCATTTTTCCCCGTTGACCTTGACCGCATCGCGCCACCCTTAGTCGATTTGCTCACCCTGGACGATGCTGCCTTCAAAACACGCTTCCAGAATTCTCCCATTGAGCGCATCAAACGCGAACGACTCGTCCGTAACGCCTGCATCGCCGCCGGAAACTGGGGGCATCCCGACGTTATATCCCCGCTGAAAAATCTCCTCAACGACGAATCGCCGCTGGTGCGCGACCATGCTGCTTGGGCATTGGCACGTATCGACAGCCTGTAATAATGATTTTTTGGCGATCCGTGATGGGCGGTCTATGATGGTCTTAGCAAATATCACCAACTAAACGCTAAAATATTTTGTTGATTATTCACAAAAAGAAAGCCTTATGAATACATTCCAACGTTATCCGCGCCAATTCTGGTTGGTATTTGCTGGCTACATCATCAACCGCACCAGCGGCGGGCTGATCTGGCCGTTTATGACGATTTTTATGCGAGAGCAGTTGAATGTCCCCCTGACGACAGTCGCGCTCCTGCTTTCGATTCAGTCTGTTGCGGGGTTGATCTCTACATCAATTGTTGGCGTAGCGATGGACGTTTTCGGGCGCAAACGCATCATCATCATGGGATTAATCGGCACGAGTCTGGTACTGATCGCCATGCACAACGCCTATACTCTAGAAACATGGGCGGTGCTGATCGCCTTCTACGGCATTTTCATCCCCGTTTTTAACGTTGGCGGCAATGCGGTCATCGCCGATATTGTCGATGAAAAACAGCGTGACGGCGCGTATGCCCTGATTCGCATGGCGCAAAATGTCGGAGTCGCTATCGGCCCAGCCATCGGCGGATTTCTGATCGTCTCGTCATACGGCCTCACCTATTACATCACGGCGGCGGTCAATATCACGCTGGCGGTGTTGATTATTTTCTTTTTGGCTGAAACACTCCCCGCCCACAAACGTCAGGGGGATGAACGCAAACCCAGCGGTGGCTACGTCAAGCTCCTGCGTGATCGCCCTTTTCTGCTGTTTTGCGGCGCGTATATCCTGCTTGAAATGGTCATCACGCTCGTCTTTATTTTGCTGCCGGTATATGCCAAAGAAAATTTCGCGATCCCGGAAAATCAATATGGCTTCATCGTGATGATTAACGCCGTGATGGTCGTGGCTTTTCAATATCTGGTCACGCGCGTTACGCAGCATTATCGCCGGATGCCCATCCTCGTCATCGGGTCAGCCATTTATGCGCTTGGCATTTTCAGCATCGCGCTAGGGCGCAGTTTTGAGGCGTTCGCGCTGAGTATGGTGATTATCACGACGGGTGAACTGATCGCCGCGCCAACCTCACTGGCACTCGTCGCCGGGATCGCACCGCCGGATATGCGTGCGCGTTATATGGGCGTTTTCGGCCTGACGTGGACAATCGCTTCCGGTGTCGCGCCTGTTATCGGCGGCGTTTTGAGCGACAATATTGCTCCAGCGGCGATATGGTATGGCGGTGCAGTGATGGGTCTGGCAGCGGCAGCCGGATTTTATATCCTCATGCGCTCAAACCTGATGGAAGAGAAAGTCAAACGCGATGAAGATATGCCAATCATGGCTGTCAATCAGGAAAGCGTATAGCCGACGTAAAATTTGTGGTTTACAATGCGTCAAATCGGAAGACGATCACTTTAATAATATCAGGAGATTAACCTGTGGAACGTAAAACTTTCCAAGTACCCAATATCGGCTGTGACGGCTGTGTGCGCTCGATCAAGAACGAATTAAACGCGATCCCCGGCGTACAAAGCGTAGACGGCGTGGTCGATACCAAGACGATCACCGTCGAATGGATTCAGCCCGCCGACTGGAAACAGATCGTGGATGTGCTGGTCGAGATCGAATACGCGCCCGCCGAAACCCAGGCGAATTAGCCCTCATCTCGATACAAAAAGACCCCAACGTCGGGGTCTTTTCATTTACTCACTCAGGTAGCGCTGTTCGAGAACCTGATAGGGTTCCATCGTATACACTCGATAAATGGCCTTGCCCGAAAAATTCAGCATATCCTGAATGCGATCCCGAATAGCTGGATGCGTGATTCTGGTCAGTACGTCAGCCCGAACAACCCATTCCGTTTCCGGACTCTCGTCGCTGGTCGTCAAATCGCCTGAAACCCACTCGCCCAAAAACCCGAAAATGACCTTTGATGGCAGTTGGATATTGGAGTAAATGCCCACCAGTACGCCAATTTTCGTTTCGACTCCCGCTTCCTCACGGATTTCGCGCTGCAAGGCTTCGATCAGCGTTTCGCCTTCTTCGACCTGCCCGCCGGGGAATTCCCAGCCACGACGTGGGCTTTTGACGAGCAAAATTTTACCGTCGGGATTCGTAATGAGCGCAGATGCAGCGACGATGTGTCTAGGGGGCTGCATCGCTGGTCGCCTCTGCGGTCACGTCCAGGCCGGATTCCTGACGTGCCACGATCAGATTAGCGCTCACTTCGGCTTGATGCACCCGCTGCTCATCCGTCCACCACAGCTTGATATAGGTCAGAAGATTGTTGATTTGCTCGTCACTCATAACCGCCTTCCAGCCTAACATCGGATACTGGTCAAGCGGATTCTGGATGCCATTTTTAACGACTTCAATCAATAACATATCGGCGTACTGCCAGGTTTCGCCTGTCGAATCCAGCGCTGGCACAAGTTTCATCCCCAGCCGCGCGGTGTTACCCGGCACATCAATCGCCTGCCCGCCGCCTTCATAGCCATGACAATGTGCGCAGTAAAGCAGATAATTCGACTCGCCCTCGCGCAGCGCCGGGTCGGTAAATGTGGAAGTGGGCGCATCCGCCGAATCAACCAGGTTCACCTCAATTGGCGTGGACTCAGCGGTTGGCGTGACCGCTGTACCGCATCCCGTCGCAGCAATAATCATCAGAAGCATAGTAAAGCGCATGAAAACAGTCATCAAATCTCCAAACGGAAACTGAGTAAAATAGATCATAATATGTTCGGCATTATCGTAAAAGTCAAAAAAACGTGACATCATGATGGAAAAATTAACCATTGGCGAAGTGGCGGCGTTAGCGGGGGTGCAAACTTCAACGCTGCGCTATTACGAAAGCATCGGTATCTTGCCGCCTCCCAACCGCATCAGTGGACAGCGCCGTTATTCGCGGGAAATTCTCTCAGTGCTGGCGATCATCCAACTGGCTAAAGAAGCCAACTTTTCGCTACCGGAGATCAAAACGCTGCTTTATGGCGAGGCGAGTATACCTTCGGAGCGCTGGCGACAGCTTGCCGAACACAAGCTCCACGAAGTCAATGCCATTATCGCCCGTGCCGAGGAAATGAAGCTGCTTCTTGAAGAATCGCTCGAATCCGAGGCACTCCACTACGAACTTGATGAATGTGCGCTGCTCACGCGCGAAGATCAGGCCAACGCGGGATAATAAAGTCTTTAGTCAATAGTCTTTAGCGATTAGCTGAACTCATAGATACTAAATTGATCTTTTGCAGTCTCCCAAAAACGCATAAGAGTCCTTGACTAAAGACTAAAAGCGAACGTCTAATGACTTACTCGCGCCTGTAGGGTTTGAGCAGTGCCGCAGGGTAGGAGGCGTTGCGCCCGACAAAGGCAATCGCGACAATCGTCAGGATGTACGGCAGCGCGAGAAGCAATTCGTAGGGCAGCGGAACGCCTTCGGCCTGGAGTCGCAGTTGAAGCGCCTGCACCCCACCGAACAGCAGCGCCCCCGCCAGCACACGATACGGCAGCCAGTTACCGAAAATGACGATGGCAATCGCCACCCAGCCACGCCCGTTGATAATACCGTGAGAAAATGCGCCAAGCTGCGCCAGCGACAGGAATGCACCGGCCAAGCCCATAAACGCGCCGCCCAAAATCAGCGCTAGGTAGCGCATTTTGTAGACATTGATTCCAGCCGTATCCGCCGCTTCGGGTTGTTCGCCCACCGCCCGGAGCCGCAGCCCAAACGCCGTCCGATACAGCAACCAATGCACCAGCGGCACACACAGCAGCGATATGTAGGTCAGCCAATGCTGGCTGAATAAGGGCGCGAAGGCTGTACCGGGCAAAATATCCAACGTGACAAACGAGGTTTCAAGCGCAGGGGGTGTACTCGCTCCTCCATAGATCAGGCGAAAAGCGAAGAGGGCAACTCCACTCGCCAGCAACGTAATCCCCAGGCCACAAACGTGCTGGCTCAGGCCGAACGTCACCGTCAGCAAGCCCATGAGCAGACTGAGCGCAATACCCGTCAAAACCGCCGCCACAAGTCCTAACCACAGCGATCCCGTAAACTGCGCCGCCACAAAACCGGAAAAGGCCGACAGCAGCAATGTACCCTCGATGCCAAGATTCAATACCCCTGCGCGTTCGACCAGCGTTTCGCCGAGCGAGGCAAACAAAATCGGCGTGGAAATCCGCAGCATCGCGGCAAATAATAAAATCAGCGAATCCAATTTAACGAATCCTTCGGATACGGTAGCGATTCAAGAGCAGCGTCGCTAAACCCACCAGCAGCAGTGCCGCCTGGATGACATCGCCCAGATAAACGGGGACATCCAGTTCACGACTGGCGGAAATTGCGCCACGATTGACGAGCGCCAAAAATAAAGCCGACAAAATTGCGCCGGGGACGGTCAGCGCTCCCAACGTAGCGACGATCACGCCTATATAGCCGAAATTCGATGACAAAGTGCTGGTCATATAATAATGAATGCCGCCGACTTCGCTCACACCTGCCAGCCCCGCGATCCCCCCGCTGATGAGTGCCGCCATCAAAATACGATTACCGACAGGGATACCGAGAAAACGGGCGGCATCACGATTTTTGCCGACAGCGCGTACCTCAATGCCGAAGCGTGTGCGCGACATCACCCACCAGATGACCAGCGCCACGATGACCGCCACAATCGCGCCAAGATGAACGCGAGAGCGCGGGATCAGCACCGGGAACTGTGCGGCGGCGAGAATGGTCGGCGACTGCGGCCAGCCGCTTACGGGGTCGCGCCAGGGGCCGTTGAGCAGCGCACTCACCAGAAACAGCATCACCGAATTGAGCAGGAGCGTGGTGACGACTTCATCGACTTGCAGGCGCACTTTTAGTATCGCCGGTAGCAGCGCCCACAGCATCCCGGCGATAAACCCAGCGATCAGCATCAGCGGAATCATGAGTACGGACGACTCGGTTTGCAACTGCGTGCCGACCCAGGCGGCAGCAATCCCTCCGGCGTAAAGCTGACCTTCCGCGCCGATGTTGTAATATCCAGCCGCGAACGCCACTGTAACCGCGATTCCGGTCAGCAAAATCGGCGTCGCCATCATCAGAATATCGGCACGTGCCGTCGTTTTGGTCAGCGGGTTAATCAGCAGCTCGAAAAATGCCGAGAGTGGACTTGCACCCGCGACGATCACCAACGCGCTCACCAGAATAAATGTAATCAGTACGGCGATGACCGGAATAATTGCACGAAACCATACCGGCGCAGACCCGCGTTCAATGCGCAGTTTAAGCATGAGTTTTGACTTTCTCGGATGATGCACCTGTCATCAACGCCCCCAGAACGTCAATGTCGGCATCGTTCGCGGCAAATTCGCCGACAATCATGCCCTCAAAAATCACGAGAACGCGATCGCTCAGCACCAGAATTTCATCCAAATCTTCCGAAATGAGCAGAACCGCCGCGCCGCGCTGCTTCTGTTCGAGCAATTTTTGATGCACATATTCCGTCGCGCCGATGTCCAGGCCGCGTGTTGGCTGTGCCGCGATCACGACTTCAGGATTTTGTGCCAGTGAACGCGCCAAAATAATTTTCTGGATATTACCGCCGGAAAGCGTTCGCGCGGGGTCATCCGGCGCGGCTTTGATGTGGAAATCGCGAATCAAGCGCTCGGCGTATTCCCGAATCTGCTTGCGATTCAGGTGTCCAGCGCGGGTAAATTGCCCGACCTGCTCCAGCATCAGGTTATCCGCGACGCTCAGATCGCCGATCACACCTTTGAGCCGATCTTCCGGGATTCGTGCGACCTTAAGCTGCGACAGCGCACCGGGGTTTCCGAACGGCATCACATTCCCGCTGACCTGTGCGCTGCCGGACTGCGGCTGTGCCATGCCCGTGAGGATGCTAACCAGTTCGCTCTGACCATTACCCGCTACGCCCGCCACGCCGACGATTTCCTGAGCGCGGACATTCAGCGAGAGGCCGCGCAGCCGAGGAGCACCACTCCGATCCGCCATCGTCAAATTCTGCACGTTTAATTTGATCTCGTTCTGAGAATGGTGATCGGTATTGCGCGTTACGGGGATTGTCTGTCGCCCGACCATCATCTGCGAAAGTTCTGTTTGGCTGGTGTTGGCAGTCTGTTCGCGCCCAACGACCTTTCCCAGCCGCAAAACGGTTACGCGCTGGCTGATCGTAAACACTTCGTTGAGCTTGTGCGTGATGATGACAACCGATAGCCCCTGCCGCTGCAATTCCACCAGGATGCTAAAGAGCTTCTCGGTATCCTGCGGGGTCAGCACGGCTGTCGGCTCATCCAAAATCAGGACGCGGCAGCCGCGATAGAGCGCTTTCAAAATTTCGACACGCTGCTGCTGCCCGACTGAAAGATGCCCGACAATCGCGTCCGGGTCGATATTGAAGCGCAGTTTTTCGGCGGTTTCGACCACCTGGCGGCGCATGGCGGCGTGCTGAAGGATGGGCTGCTTCTCATGCCCAAGAATGACGTTTTCGGTCACGGTAAACGTCGGGATCAGCGCGAAATGCTGCGAGACAAAGCCGATTCCCTGCGCGATGGCATCCGCTGGCGACTTTAACGAAACACGCTGCCCCTGAACATGAATTTCGCCCTCGTCCGGCTGGTAAAGACCGTAGAGGATTTTCATCAGCGTCGATTTGCCCGCGCCGTTTTCGCCCAACAGCGCGTGGACTTCGCCGGCTTCAATATCAAACGTAATCTGGTCGTTCGCCACCAACGCGCCAAAACGCTTGGTGATCCCGCGCATTTCAAGAACAGGCATTATTCGCTCGTATCAATTTATATATACAAAACCGTAGGGGCGCAATATATTGCGCCCCTACAACAAAATCAAAAATTTCGGTTATCACCCGCCGATGGTGGTATTTTCCGGCACAACCGCGCCGTTGGGAGTAGCTTCGTCAATATTGACGCGGAACAGACCATCGGTGATCTGCTGCTCACGCTCGCGCACCATTTTTAACAAATCCGCGTCGAGGGTTTGCTCGAAACCATACAGCGGGGCGAGTGACGCGCCGCCATAGGCCATCATCGAGAAGTCTTTCAGGTCGAGGCCCGTGTAGCTGCCTGCTTCCACTTGATCCAGCACGAAATCAATCGTCGGCCCCATATCCCATACCGGGCCAGTAATAACGGTTTCCGGCGCGAGTTCATTCTGGTCGCTCATATTGCCGAAGGCCCAGAGTTCGTTTTCCGCCGCCACGTCGATCACGCCGAAACGTTCCGCGAAAAGGATGTCCGCCCCAGCGTCAACCTGCGCCTGGGCTGCTTCCTGGGCCGCTGCCGGGTCAAACCAGCTATTGATGAACGTCACGCGTACTTCAGCTTCTTCGTTCACTTCGGTGACACCCTGGATGAAAGCATTGACGATCCGGTTAACTTCCGGTACTGGATAGCCACCGACCACACCGACAATACCCGATTCTGTCACCGAACCAGCGATCAGACCGCTGAGATAGGCGGGTTCATGAATCCAGTTATCGAAAACCGAAAGATTTGGCTGCGCTGGTCCCAGCCCTGACCCGAAAACAAACGCAATATCGGGATAATCACGGGCGACACGGCGCACGGCTTCTTCATTACCAAACGCATCGCCAAAAATCACGTCTGGCGCGGTTTCCTCGGCCACTTCTCGGAGGACAATTTCCATATCACCCGAATAGCCGATTTCATCCTGATACTCGTACTCGATGCGGCCTTCGTCGGCAGCAGCTTGCAGCGCGACATGGATCACGCCGTCCCAGGGTTCTTCAATCGGTGTCGCATACGCGGCGAAAACGACCAGCGGCTCTTCATCCTGAGCAGCAGTCACACTTACAGCCAGAATCAAAATCAGGATCACCAATAAAAGGCGAATGTGGTTTTTCATAGCGTTCCCCTTGTGCAGAAAAATTTTCCGGGTTAATTTTATTGGATGTATTCTAACGTGAAATTGTTAATGCTTACAAATTAACGTCTCACTGTTTATCGTATCTTGCTAAACATTTATCACATCTTGTCAAATATTTATCGCACCCTGCCAAACGAGCTAAACCCATGACCGACATCATCCTACGCCACTGCCGCCTGCCCGATGAGGTGGATATTGCCATCGAAAACGGGCGAATCAGCCATATCGCGCCTAAAATTGAGGCCGCCGCAGCGCAAGAAATCGACTGCGCGGGCAAGCTGGTCACGCCGCCCTTTGTCGAGTCGCACATTCACCTGGATTCGGTATTAGCCGCCGGACAGCCGCGTTTTAATCAGAGTGGGACGCTGTTCGAGGGCATTCAAATCTGGGGCGAGCGGAAACAAAGCCTGACCGCAGCCGATGTCAAACAACGCGCCCGGCAAGCGCTCGAACTCATGGCGACTCATGGCGTACTGTATGTTCGCACACACGTGGATGTAACCGAGCCACGCTTGATTGCGCTCGATGCCCTTCTGGAACTGCGCGAGGAAGTGCGCGATTGGACGACTCTGCAAATTGTCGCCTTCCCGCAGGATGGCGTTTATTCGCGACCCGAAAATGAGGAACTGCTCGAAGAAGCACTCCGGCGTGGCGCGGACGCGGTGGGCGGCATCCCCCATTATGAGTTGACTCGCGAGGATGGGGTTCGCTCTGTGCAGCGCGTATTCGATCTCGCAGAGCAATATGATCGCCTCATCGACATTCACTGCGACGAAGTGGACGACGACCAATCGCGCTTTGTCGAGGTCATGATCGCCGAGGCTATCAAACGCGGCAACGGCGAACGAGTCTCCGCCAGCCATACCACCGCTTTCGGCTCCTATAACGACTCGTATGCCTTTAAATTGATGGGCTTTCTGCGGCGCACGAATATCAATTTCATCGCCAACCCGCTGATTAACATCACCCTGCAAGGCCGCATGGACACCTATCCCAAGCGGCGTGGGCTGACGCGCATCAAGGAACTCTGGCAGAATGGCTCTAATGTCAGCCTCGGTCAGGACTGCATTTACGATCCCTGGTACATTTTCGGCACGGGTAGCATGATCGGTGTCGCCCACATGACCGTTCACCTCGCGCAGATGACTGGCCTGCCGGAAATTGATGCCTGCTTCGATATGATCGGAATTAATGGCGCGAAATCGCTTCATATTCAGGATTATGGAATTAAAGAGGGTAATCCAGCGAACATCGTCATTCTGGACGCGCCAGATGCTTTTAATGCCTTGCGCTTTCAGTCGATTCCGCTGATGGTGATTTCGCAGGGCAAAATTATCGCTCGCAACCAGCCTGCCGTTCTCTCCTGGCTGAATCCATGACACCGGAACTCAGCCAGGATGTCGAATTGATGACCCGTGTCGCGTCGCTTTATTATCTGGACGACCTGACGCAGGGCGAAATTGCCGATTCACTTGGCCTCTCGCGTCCCAAAGTCGGACGTTTGCTCAAACGCGCTCGCGAAGAAGGCATCGTCGAAATCACCGTTCATACTCATCCCGCGCTGAGTATGCAGCTTGAAAACCGACTCAAAGAGCGATTCGATTTGCAAAGTGCGCTGCTGGTGAGCGACCAGGGCGATGAGCAAACGCAGCGGGCGCAGGTCGCGCGGATGGCCGCGGGCTATCTCAACCGCGAACTGCACGATGGCATGGTGGTGGCTGTGGGCATGGGGCGCAATACAGGCACAGTGCCGGAATTTGTCGCTAATGTGCCGCCACGCAACTGCACCTTTGTCAGCGCCATCGGTGGGTCGCCACAAATCGCTGCGCCCATCAACTCCAATGATATTTGCCGACGATTGGCCGAACGTTTTGGCGGGCAAAGCAAGAGTCTTTACGCGCCTGCTTATGCCGAAACTGCTGCAATTCGCGATTCGTTCATCAACCACGACGATGTGCGCGGTACGCTGGAAACGGCGCGACAGGCGGATTTTGCGCTGGTCGGCATCGGCGATGCCCACGACGACAGCGCTGTTGTCGTGATTGGCTGCTTCTCCGCTGGCGAAATGCAGCAGTTACGCCGCGCCGGAGCAGTTGGCGATATTTTAGGCAATTTTTTTGACGTATCCGGCCAGCGCATCGTCAATGGCATGGATAATCGCGTGGTCGGTTTGAATGCCGATGATTTGCAGCGCATTCCTTCGGTGATCGGCATTGTCAGCGAAACGAACAAAATGGCGGCGGTGCTCGGTGCGCTGCGTTCCGGCATGGTCAACGTGCTGGCGACCAGCATCGGCAACGCCCGCAGTATTTTGGAAATGGACAGCCAGAAATAAATTTAACCTCACCCCCTACCTCTCTCCAATGCGTTGGAGAGGGGAACAAGCGCCTGTGTTTTGTATAAAGGTGTGAGAATAAACATTCACATAGATAACAATTTTTGTAGGGGCGCACGGCTGTGCGCCCAAAGGAAAAAATGATGACCTCAACAAGCTCCCAAGTCGTCTGCGCGGGCATCCTCGTCGCGGATATTTTCGTACCACCGATGCCGCGTTTACCCCAGGCGGGCGAACTCCAGGCTACTGATGATTTTCTGATCGACTCCGGCGGCTGTGCAGCCAACACCGCCACCAGCCTCGTCAAATTGGGCGTTCCAACGACGGTGATCGGCAAGGTCGGCGCGGATAATTTTGGCGACTTCATCGAGAACGATCTGCGTAGCAAAGGCATAAACACAGCCGGAATCGTGCGTTCGAACACTTATGGCACATCAAAAACCGTCATTTTGCCTGTCATCGGCGAAGATCGACGCTATATCCACACATTTGGCGCGAATGCTGATTTCAGTGGAGCAGATTTGAATCGCGAGTTGATCGCAGGCGCGAAATTCTTTTATCTGGGCGGCTACCTCGTCCTGCCCGGCCTCCAACCGCAAGACCTTTCCGAAACGCTGCAATTCGCGCGGCAGCAAGGCGCACAGACCATGCTCGATGTGGTCGTGCCAGCCGACAGCGGCGATTCCAGTTTCAAGGCGCTGGAAATGGCTTTGCCGTATGTGGATGTGTTCACGCCCAATGACGGTGAAGCGCGCACCTTAACCGGGGAAACTGACCCGGAACGTCAGGCAAAACGCTTATTAGACGCGGGCTGTGGGACGGTGGTGATTACGATGGGTGAACACGGCTCACTACTGATGAACAAAAGCGAAACGCTGCATCTGCCGTCCTTCCCGGTCAAAGTGGTCGATGGCTCCGGCGCGGGTGATGCCTTCGCGGCAGGATTTATCGTCGGCTTGCTGGAAGGCTGGTCAATGACTGAAACGCTGCGGTTTGCCAGCGCAGTCGGTGGCTCGGCCTGCACACGGCTCGGCTGCACACCGGGCGTATTTACCCGTCCAGAGGCGCTGGCCTATTTGCAGGCACACTGAGTCGCTTGACAAAATTTGCCGATGTTTATATCATCACCCTGAACTTTTTCTCATGGGGTGAATATTTGTTCACTTCAACTTAAATTTTGGGCTAAATATGCAAATTTTCTCAAATGGATTACTGCGTTTATCCCTCAATACCGAAGCAGGCAATATTTTTATTCAGTCGATAGAGGTTGTTACCCCTTCCGGTTGGCACACGATCAGCAGTGGGAACGAAGGACAGGTATTTTCAACCAGCCTGGGCGCTGTGAACGCCCAGACATTGGATGCCGTGCAAGCGGATAATGGCGACTGGACATTGACCCTGCAAGGACGTGGTGATAGCTGGTCAGCCAATGAGGTCATCACACTGGAAAATGGTTCGCCTTGGCTGCGCCGCATACAGACTTATCACTTTGAGCAAAAAGCGCGGGTCGCTATTCATCCCGGAATGCGCGTTGAAAACTCAAAATCTCTGCTTTATACCTTCCCGCTGCGAGAACATGAACTACCACTGACCGAATGTGAAGCCTATCGCGCGGACGCATGGTGGGCGCTGCCCTTTCCATTTCACGTCTGGCACACGAATCAATGGGTCGCATTTTACGGCGTTGATACCACCCAATCCGGCGGCACACTCGATTTTCTCCCGGTAGACGACCACGCCTGGATGCGCACCTATCTCCCGCAGACCACCGCGCAGCGCGAGGACATGGGCGATGCTATCTACAAGTGGCCTCTGCAACCTCAAGATATGGAAGTGGCTGCTGGCGAAACCGTCACCCTGACACAAATTTTTGGCGCGAAAAAACTTGACGCGGGCGAAGAAGCTTTATTTGAAGCCGAGCGCATCGTCGCGGATATTCTCCTGGTTGAACCCTGGCCAGAAGCGAATTTCGAAAAAGTCACGGACGGCATCGCGAATTATTATCATCGCTGCCAGTTATGGGAAGCAGATGCGTTTGGCGCGGGCCGGGGCTGGTTTCTGAATATGTGGGTCTACACCCAATGCCGCGAACCCCAGCGCAAAGGGCCGGGCGGCGGCTATTTCGATCTCGGCTGGGGCGAAGGCATCGCCGCTGAGATGTTCACCGGCGTGGTACGCCATTGGCAGCGGACACGGCGTACTGACTTGCTGCCGTATATTGACGAGATGACTCGCAGCATTCCCCTGTTCAAGCGTGGCACGGACGCGGCTGCTCCCTATTTTGACCGTTCGAATGGAGAGCAATTCGGTGATTTTTTCCTCGAAAATCGCGTCTGGACACATTCTGAAGGCCATCTGGCGCTGTATCTAGCTGATCTTTACCTCGCCGCGCCGGATTATCCACAGCCGGAGACTCGGCAAATCTGGCTGGAAATCGCACGTTCAATTGGTGATTTTTATATCACGCAGCAGACCAGCAGCGGAGATTTGCCCGATATTCTCGATGAGAACGATCAGGAAATAAACGTCCGGCGGCGCGTTACAGCTCGACTGGCGGTGTGCGGTTTGTGGGTACTACTAGCACAGATTACGGGTGATAAGTCCTACATTGGACACGCGCTTCGACTGGCTCAGGCCGCCGCACCAGAAATTCAGGATTTCGTTTTCTTCTACGGCACGATGATCGACGCGCTTAAAACTGAGATTAACATTAGTGATGGCGAATCGGCTTACTATATTCTGGAAGGTCTGAGTCGCTTATATGAAGCGGTGCCACAACCCTGGATTCTCGCGTTGTGTCAGAAAGTGGCGGCATTCGCCTTTTGCTGGACATATTTTTACAATGTACCGACAGCACATCACGGCATTACGCGCGGCGGACAGGTTTGCCGGATGCCCGATTTCCCGCTGGTCTATCCCATCGGCCCATCCAAAGCGATTGATCCGCTGCTGCGGTTGAGTACAGCCAGTGGCGATCCGTTTTATAAACGCATGGCGCAGGAAATGATTCATTTTATCGCCAGCTACCAATGGGATGACCCGACAAAACCCTGGCACGGCGGCATGATCCACGCTATCGAGCAGCATACAGGGAAGCATTGGGGGCCAGACAAGTGTGGGCAGGTCGATACGGGCATGGCGACAGGCAACAGTCTGGCAGCGCTGGAATTATGGCTTCGGCAAGCTCACTCATAAACAACCACCACCACAAAAAGGATTAACAATGCCGCTTGTTTCTATGACCACTCTTCTCGAACGTGCCTATGCAGGCGGTTACGGTGTCGGCTATTTCGAGGCGTGGGACAGCTACTCGCTGGAAGCAGTAGTCGAGGCCGCCGAAGCCGAACATTCGCCAGTCATTATTGGTTTTGGCTGCATGATGGTATCGTCCACTTGGCTGGATAATAACGGGGTTGGAATTTTAGGCGCATTAGGGCGACAAGCCGCCGAACGCGCCACCGTTCCTACTGCTTTTTTGCTCAACGAAACTCACACCTTTGAACAGGCCGAGCATGGAATCGGTGACGGCTTCAATACGGTTATGATGGATACCTCCGCCTGGGATTGGGATCGCTCGATAGAAGCAGTAAAACGGTTAGTCACTATCGCTCATGCCGCAGGTGCAACGGTGGAAGCAGAACTGGGCCGCCTGCCGGACGCGGTAGCCGACGGTATTGATGACTCGACGGCGTTTCTGACCGACCCCGACCAGGCCGCTGAATTTGTCCGGCTGACGGGTGTCGATTTTTTGGCGGTTTCCATCGGCAACGTTCACCTGTTGACAAACGGCTATGCACCTGTCGATATGGATCACCTGGAACACATCCACCAGCGCGTCAGCATTCCGCTGGTCATACACGGTGGGACGAGTTTTCCGCCGTCGGCTGTCCCCCGCGCAATTGCCAATAACGCCGTCAAATTCAACGTCGGCACGATTTTGAAAAAGTCGTTCTGGGAAGGGATAAACGAAGCCATTTTGAACGCTCCCGCTCCAGTGAATGTCCATGACACCCTCGGTTCGCACAAGGAGGCGGACGTTTTGAACGCGGGCAAGGCACGGATGAAAGCGAAAGTGCAGGAACTCATGCGACTTTATGGCAGCAGCGGACGCGCGGAATAGCAAACATTGTAGGGGCGCATGGTGTGCGCCCAAAGAAAACCATCAACGAATAGGAATTTACAGGAACATTTATGGATAAATTCAACGACCTCAGCACCGAACATCTGCTTGCGCTCTATCGCCGAATGATGCTCATCCGGCGCTTCGAGGAGCGAGTCTACTACCTCTTTTTGCAGGGTGAACTCCCCGGCACGCTGCACCAATGCCAGGGTCAGGAAGCCGTCGCCGTCGGCGTGTGCGATCACCTGAACTACACCGACTGGATCACCTCGACTCACCGCCCTCATGGTCACGCATTAGCAAAAGGCGTATCGACAGAAAGCGCAATGGCCGAGCTTTACGGCAAGGTCACAGGCTGCTGCAAAGGTAAAGGCGGCTCGATGCACTTTGGCGACCCGGCTGTCGGGATGCTGCCCGCGATTGCCATCGTCGGCGGTGGTAACAGCGTCGTGGCTGGTCTTGGGCTGGCCTTCAAACTACGCAAAACGCAGCAAGTCGCTGTCTGCTTTTTCGGCGAAGGCGCAACCAACGAAGGCGCGTTCCACGAAAGCATCAATTTTGCCGCCGTGCAAAAACTGCCGATTGTCTTCGTCTGCGAAAATAATCTCTATGGCGCGTCTACCGCCTATCATGCTGTGTCACCCGTTAAGGATGTCGCTGACCGCGCGGCAGCTTACAATGTCCCGGCGCAGATCGTCGATGGCATGGACGTGTTGGCTGTTCGCGCCGCCGCTGGTGATGCAATTGCCGCTGCCCGTGCTGGGCAAGGCCCGATTTTGCTGGAATGTAAAACCTATCGCTTCACAGGCCACAGCCGGAGCGATGCACGTGGCTACCGCACCAAAACCGAAGAAGCCGAATGGCTGGCGAAAGACCCGATTCCCGGCCTGGGAAACGCGATGGTCGCCGCTGGACGGATCAGCGCGGATAACCTGACCGCCGTTGAAGATGATGTGATGCGAGAGCTTGACGAAGCCGTAGAATTTGCGCGTAACTCGCCGGACACCACGCCGGAACAAGCGCTGGAGGATGTTTTGGCATGACGACAAATATTGCGATTGAAGAGCGTAGACTGACTATTGCTGAGGCGCTTCGTGAAGCGATTGCCGAGGAGATGCGCCGCGACGAATCGGTCTTTCTCATCGGTGAGGATGTCGGCGTAGAGGGCGGTTTTGGCGGCGCGTTCGGTGTCTATCTGGGTTTGCCGGAAGAATTCGGTCACGAGCGCATCATCGACACGCCCATCAGCGAAAAAGTGATCGCGGGTGCGGCCACAGGCGCGGCTCTGATGGGAATGCGCCCGATTGCCGACATGCAGTATTCGGACTTTTTGTTCGAGTGTATGGACGAGTTGGTGAATCAGGCAGCGAAAATGCGCTATATGTCCGGCGGCAAACTGAGCGTCCCGATGGTCATGCGTGCGCCTGTCGGGGCAACCAATCGCGGCGCACAGCACGCCCAATGCCCGGAAAGTTATTTTATTCACGTCCCCGGCTTAAAAGTCGTGGCTGTTTCCGATGCCTATCACGCCAAAGGCATCCTCAAAAGCGCGGTGCGTGACAATAACCCAGTGCTGATTTTTGAGCATAAATTGCTCTACGGCAGCAAAGGTCGCTCGATGGCGGGCGGAATCGAACTGACAACGCACGTGCCACAGGAGGAATATTTGTTCCCCATCGGCAAAGCGGTTGTCAAGCGTCCCGGCGATCATGTGACCATCGTCGCCACCCACATCAGCCTCTATCGCTCATTGGCAGCGGCGGAAGAATTAGCGGCTGACGGCATTTCGTGCGAAGTCATCGACCCGATCACGCTTAATCCGCTGGATAAAGAAACGCTGTTTGCATCCGTTCGCAAAACCGGGCGGCTGGTAATCGCGCATGAAGACACGCTTACAGGTGGTTGGGGTGCGGAAGTCGCCGCGTTGGTCGCCGACGAGTGCCTTTTCAGCCTGGAAGCACCGATCAAGCGCATCGCCACCGCGGACGTGCCGCTGCCCTTCGCGCCCATCATGGAGCAGGCCGTCGTCCCCACTACCGAGCGCATCGCAGCAACAATTCGCGGCCTTTTCCGCTAAAGGAGTCTCTATGAGCCGTGAAATTCGAATGCTCAATGAGGGAGATTGTTTATGAGCCGTGAAATTCGGATGCCCGCGCTAGGACAAGTTTCCGACGAACTTCTAATCGTGCGCTGGCTGAAAAACGAGGGTGATTCGGTCAAATTGGGCGAACCGCTGCTTGAAATTGAAACTGACAAAGCCACGCTGGAAGTCGAGGCGGCGGAGGCTGGAATCCTGCTGCAAATTACTAAGCAGGAAGGCGAAACGGTTGAAGTTGGCACGGTGATCGCCGTCGTCGGCAAGCCCGGTGAGAAGCTTCAACAGGCAAAAGTCGAGGTCGCGCAAGCTGCTGCCGCACCGATTACAGCGTCTCAGGCGATCATCGATGCGCCAGGGAAAGTATTGGCTGTCCCTACCGCGCGTCTGTTAGCTCGCGAAAATGGAATTGACATCGTGCAGATTCCCGGCACTGGCCCGAACGGATTAGTCGAAAAACGCGATGTGCAGGCCATCATCGACCAGAAGCACGAACCAGCAAAAATCGCGGTAACGCCTGTTGCGCGTCAAATGGCTCGCGAACATAACCTTGACCTCGCGCAAGTCAGTGGCAGCGGCCCGAATGGACGCATCGAAAAACGCGATCTGGAAACGCTGATTCAGCCAATTACCCCCTCACCCCCAGCCCCTCTTCCCACAGGAACTTCCGTTGGTCGCTCTCAAGGAGCGAGGGGAGAAATTCAGGCACAGGAAAGCGATATTCCTGTTCCGAAACATCGCCAGATTATCGCCCAGCGTCTCACGCAGTCGGTCACGACCATCCCGCAGATTCGGCTGACGATGACCGCCAATATGAGTCAGCCACGCACGATGCTCACCACGCAACGGGCAGCGGGATTGCCCAAATTGTCCTACACGCATCTGATTTTACGGGCGGTTGCTGCTGCGCTGCGGGCATATCCGCGCGTGAACAGCCTGTGGATCAACGATGGGCCGCGCCTGCGTCCCCTTCAACGTGCCGATGTAGGCCTGGCGATTGCCAGTGATGATAACCTGCTGGTGGCGACGATTCCTGAGCCGGATCGCACCTCGTTGACACAGCTTATCCGAAGCGCTGACGAAGCCATCGAACGCGGACGGCGCGGGACACTCTCGCAAATCGACCTGAATCCGGCAGCAATCACCGTGAGTAACCTCGGCATGTACGGTGTCGATGATTTTGAAGCGATTGTCGATCCTTCGCAGACCGCGATTCTGGCGGTTGGGCGTGTAGCCGAGCAAGTGATCGTCATTGATGGCGGTATCCGAGTCGCGCCGCTGATAAATCTCAGCCTCACCGTCGATCATCGTGTCGCTGATGGCGCATTAGCCGCGCAATTTTTGAAACGCATTCGCGAGGAATTGGAACAGAGCGAAGTTTAAAATAGTAGTTCGAGAGGGCGGGTCTGAGACTCGCCCCTACAAAGGTTTAAATTATGCCAAAATTACGCTTGTTTGTCGTTCCGCACACGCATTACGATGCCGAAGTTTTCATCACCCGTGAAGTCACACTCCGATGGGGTTCAGATAATATTCTGGACTTGCTCTATGTACTGGATCGTGACCCTGAATACCGCTTCACGCTCGATCAACGCTGTTATATCGAAGGATTTGAGGCGCTGCATCCCGAACAAATGGAAAAGTTGAAAGCGCATGTCGCCACCGGACGAATCGAGATGGCGGGCGGGATGCACGTCATGCCGGACGCGAATATCCCCAGCGGCGAATCACTGGTGCGGCAGATCACTTATGGCCGCGCCTACATGGATACGACGTTTAACAACTCGAATCGCGACGGTTGGATGCTCGACAGCTTCGGCCATCACCCGCAGATGCCTCAGATTATGCGTTTGGGCGGCCTGGATACCTACAATATCCAGCGCGGCGTTTCCGACCCACAGCACCCGGCGGCCTTCTGGTGGATCGGAATCGACGGCAGCAAAATCCGCGTCGAGTGGATGCCGCACACCTATGCGCTCATCGGCGTTGTGCCAAACACCTTCCCCGCCTTTAAGCAGGTGGTTGATCACATCGTCAATCTGGTACAGCCCTACATCTATAACAATCAGTTCGCGGCGCTATCTGGTGTTGATCTGGCCGATCCCGTACAACATCTTCCGGTGCTTGCCCGCCAATATAACCAGTCGCAAAATGATGTTGAGTTGGTCATCGCGACGATGGAAGAATATTTCGCCGCACAGCCGCCCACGAATTTTATCGAGCGCGAAGGCGATCTGAATCCGGTATTTGTCGGTTGCTACACCACGCGCATTAAGCTCAAACAGAAAAATCGCGCTCTGGAAAACGCGCTTACATCTGCCGAAAAGCTGATGGCGATCAACCATGCGAACGTTGGTACACCCATCGAGAATTTAGATGACGTGTGGGAGCCGGTGCTGTTCAACCAGTTCCACGACATCATTTGCGGTAGCCACCTGGACGAAATTTATGAACGTGCGCTGGATCGCTGCAAATTCGCGGCGGTCAGCGTCGAACACCCGACACAGAAGGCCATCACGACTCTCACCGATCAGATCAATACGCAGGGCGAAGGCATACCGCTGGTTGTCTTCAATCTCCTGGGGCATGAACGAAAAGATGTTGCCCGCTGCACCGTCGGACTAGGTGGCGAAAGCTGGGAATGGATTTCACTTTATGATGAAAACGGCAGCCAAATTCCGCTGCAATTACAGGATGTGCTTCGCCACACGGATGGCAGCATCAAACGCGCTGACCTGATTTTTATCGCTCAAGTACCTGCCTTCGGCTATCGGACTTACTTTTTACGAGGCGGCGAGGATCGAAAATTTGATACAGGTTTGTGGTCGGATTCAACGAGGCGCGCCGGGATTGCAGGCATCGTCACTGGAAATTTGAGTCCGAATTTAGGCCATATGGGCAATAATCTGATTGATGTCGAGATGAATAAACGCACGGGGGCAATTCATGCCATTAACCTGCGCAGTCTTGATTGGAATATCGTCGATTCGAATCATGCGAATGGTTTCGCGACGGTTTGCCGACAGGAAGACCAGGGCGACCCCTGGGAATATTACGGCCCGCTGCGCGGCGACATCACCAGCACCGACCCGCTGATCGACCCTGTGCCGGGGCGCGGCGAAAAACGCGCGATTTTTACCGATGAGTATGGCGGAATCGCGCACACTCATGGCGGCCCGGTCATGACCGAGATGGCTGTAAGCTCACCGTTTAATGATGGCAAATTCAAAATTACCGCGCGGCTGTATGCTGGGCTGCGGCGCTTGGAGCTAAGAACAGAACTAGTCAACCGGCAGCAGTTCGTGCGCTATCGCAACGTTTTCCCGTTCAATCTGAAAAATCCGGGCATCACTTATGAGATTCCCTTCGGCGCGATTGACCGCCCTGAAGGCGAATATCCGGCGCAAAACTGGGTCGATGTGCATGACGGTCAACGCGGCGTAGCACTCTTAAATCGCGGCCTGCCGGGGCATTCGCTGGTCGGCAATACACTCACCGCTTCGCTGCTCAAGTGTATTAAAGTCGTCGAGTATGGCGCTGGCGGTTATGACCCCAGATCACGCGATTCACTCGGTTTTGAGCTTGGTGTCGAACACAGCTTCGATCAGGCGATTATCCCGCACGATGGCGATTGGAAATCCGCGCAGATTTACCACGAAGCACAGGCGTTTAATTCGCCGCTGGTCGTGCGCAAGGTGACGAATCACGCGGGTTCGCTGGCTCCAAGCAGCAGTTTCATGACGCTAGAACCCGATCACGTCCTGCTGCACGCTTTCTACTACGAGGGCGCAACACTGGTCATCCGCATCTCCGAAGCGGAAGGTCGCGCCGGGGAGGGTCAGGTCAATCTGCATTGGCCGATCAGCAGCGCCACCGAGAGCGATTTTATGGGCAATAACGCCTCTGCGATTGCGACCACCGAACGCGGCTTCAATTTTTCGATCAAACCATTCGAGATCAAAACGTTCAGAATCGCGTTATCATAAATGCAAATGCGCGTAATGACGTTAATTGACACCTAAACTCATGTAGGGGCAGGTCTGAGACCTGCCCTACGAACCCAACGCAAAAACCCATTCGCGCGAGACAAAATTTCCTTTGGAGACATAAAAAATCATGAAACGCTCTGAAATTAATGCCATTATACGCGATGCCGACAATTTTTTGAAACAACAGCGATTCTACTTACCGCCCTTTTCCTACTGGACACCGGATGAATGGACGACTAAAGGCGAGGAAGTGCGCGAGATCGTTGACCGCCGCCTCGGTTGGGATATTACCGATTTCGGACAGGGCGATTACGAAAAAATCGGACTGTTCGTGTTCACGGTGCGCAACGGCGGGCCGGAAAATCTGAAAACGGGCGCAGGCAAAACCTATTGCGAAAAGGTGCTCGTCGTGGATGTCGATCAGATCACGCCGCTGCATTTCCACTGGCTGAAAACTGAGGACATCATCAACCGGGGCGGCGGCAACCTCATCGTGCAACTGTACAACGCCTCACCCGACGAGGGTTTGTTGGACACTGACGTGACGGTTCGCATGGATGGTGTCGCGGTTACGGTCAAAGCAGGCGGCACTGTTACGCTAACCCCCGGCGAGAGCATCACACTGGAGCCGTACTGCTATCACAAATTCTGGGGTGCGGAAAGCCGGGTGCTGGTCGGCGAAGTCTCAAAAGTCAACGACGACAACACCGATAACCGCTTTTACGAACCAGTCGGGCGCTTCCCGGCTATCGAAGAAGATGAAGCACCGCTTCACCTGCTGGTCAACGACTACGAGCGCTACTATAACACCGCGAAATAATTCTGATGTACGTGTAAAGGGCGCATGGCTATGCGCCCCTACGGTATCCATCATTTTATTTCCCGCAGCCAGTCCATCGCGCGTTCACGATTGCTGAAAAATTCGCGCTCAAATGTCAGCTTGCCCAACGAAGCGAAAAAAATACGTGCAAAATGCGGCGCGGGCTTGCTTGAAAACAGAAACGCCAGCCGCCCATGACGATGCTTGTAGCGCGTGAACAGCTCAAGCGAAGTGTTCCGGGCATGACCATTAAAGCTCACCTGACGCGCGGAAACATCCATCAGCACGCGGAATACCTGATCTGGCGGTGTGGATTCGATCACATGACACAGTTCCTCTGCCCAAGCATCAATCGCGATTTCAGAAGAATTGGTGAAGGTGTGGATGGCAATATCACCATCCCGTGCGGCGTAAAACCCAGCTGGCATAACGACTCTCAGGCGATTTATATAATCATTCCGATTATAGCAAATCACCTGAGAGCGAGTTTAGACTTTCTTCAGAGCCAGCAGGCGTTTATTTCTGATGTGCGCGAGTGTATGCCTGTTCCGCGTAGTTCAACAGGCGATCATCTACCTGCGAGAGATCAGAAATTTCGACCATATGGGTCAGGTTGGGCATCGCGCCGAGGCTGCGTGCCTTCTGAACATAATCATCAAACGGCGTGTCGCCCAGATCGAGGCCGACGCGAATGCTCTGTTTGGTGAGAGTGGCGCAGGAAAAACAGCGCTTCCCTTCAATCGAGACATAGGTTTTGGTGGGGATAAATTCGGCTTCGGGCAGCCGCGCCTGCATCGCGCTTTCAAGCGTCTTATAAAGCGGTTGTAGCTGCGACTTATCCTGGAACAACCTGCCAAACAACACTTCATAGTCATACACAGGCTGACCGTCATTCAGAAACATGCCTGCCAAAAACGTAGCCTGCATATGATTGAGTTTATGCTCATCCTTGAGCCACTTGATGATGCTGTTCGGCTTGTCCATGCCTGCCGCGCCGATAACCGTCATCCATTCTGGCACATCTTTCCCGGTTTTCTCACGAGCCGTCGCAATGAATTCCTGCTCCAAACGCTGCGAATCCTTCGCCATTTTCGATCTCCTTAAAGAAAATTTGTTCAATAGATCAAATGTACGACTTCAAGCTAACTTTAAGTCAAGAGGTGAAATGGCAAAAGACGCGCTACTGCATTGTGATTCCTTTGGTTGGGTCTTCGATATAGCGGCCTAATTGAAGCGAACGCAGAACTTCGTCCCACACAGGGCGGAATTGTTTCGCCTGGATCACCCAAAAATCGAAGGTAATCAGCACCTGGACATTCCAGCCACGCGCGACCATGATGCGGGTATAAGCCTCGCGCTTTTCGACGGGATCCATGAATCGATTCTCCGTCCAGATCATTTCCAGATCGGTACGCGAAGTCGGGAAAATATCACTGCGTTCCAGAATTTCGAGGCTGCTATCCTTCGTCGCCTGTGCCAGCAGAGGGACGAGTGGCAGACCCGACCAATCCACGCCGGGTGGCAGCCGCCAGAACGAAGTCGTCAGCCTTGCGTCGTCGTTGGGCGGAGCCTGGTCATTCAACTCAAACGGCTCCAGCTTCGCCACATGCCAGCTTTGCGGCACGTTAAAACTGACCACACCCCGGTCAAGCACGATGATTTTGTAGCCATCCGGTGCTTTCCAGGAATGATTATCCTTCATACGCAGGGTATATTTTTGCAAGGGTTGAGGCGTTTTTTTGTTTTTGTTTTTCATAGCAGCCTCCTCTTTCGACGGAAATTTTCTCCCATTGTAACCCGATTTTCCTATCCGATGACGGCTAACTCCAGGTTGAGGAGACGCGCGAGTTTCTTAATTTTCGGCAGTTGATGACCGATCCCCAGCGCGACATGATGAGTCGGCCCCTGCTCCGCCCAGGCATTCATGAACGTCGCCGGGTCGAGCGCGAATTTCAGGCGTGAATTGGTGTTGCCGATCTGCATGGTTGAGCCGGGGATTGACTCGCCTTCCGCGACCAACATTTTTAGATTACCTTCGGCAGTTTGCGTGATGCCCAGGATGGTGATCGGCCCTGTTTTCACTTTGAACTCGACGGAGATGCCATAGCCGCGCTTGCCGTGAAACAGACCGAGTCCGCGCAGCAGCGGTTTGCTATCGCTGATGCCGACATGCCCCGGCCCGTCATGTCCCATCAGGATAAAGTCGTCGTTGAAATCCATTGCGTAAAATTCGGTATATGAGCCACCTGCTTTCAGGCGATCCATCATCAGCATGGCGATGCAGTTTTTCAGATCGCCCTCGCCCGCCGCAGGAATGCCACGCGCGGTCAGCAGCGAATTGCCGACGATCATCGACGCGCCAAGTTCTTCAAAACGATTGCCGTTCCAGCCGCGATAATAATAGGTCAGGCCGTTCAGGTCGAAATCACTAACAAGGCGATCCAGCCCAACCGCGACCCGCGCCGACCAACGCAGCCCATCATCGGTAACAGGCTGCGAAATTTTGTCGCTTCCCGGCTGCGCAATCTCGAACAAACCGCGAATTTCAGCAATTTTCGCGTCGATTTCTTCCGATGTGGCGGCATCCACCCGCGCTTCAAGATCGTCCATTTCGAGGACTTCGATATGGGTACCAAGCTGCGCGTGGTGCATGGTGAAGTCGGAATACATATCCAACATGCCGGGGTAAGTGTGCCCCAGAAACCCGATGCGGCTGTAATTGAGTTCGCGCAAGACACTGGCGGCGTGAATCCATTCTTCGATCTCGCGCCACGCGCGTTCGTAATACTGATTGGCGCGACCTTCCGCCGGGACGAGCAGGCCGGAAACGACATTAAACTGGATGCGGCTGCGGGCGAAAGCATTCGAAATTTCTGGTACGCAGCAGGCACAGCAGTTTTCCAGCCATTTACCTGTGTCCGTATTGGGGTAATCGAGCGAGGCCATTGGCTGCAAATTGAGGATCAGAACAGGCGCTTTACGACGCTGCACGGCGGGCAAAACCTGCGACGAGGTGGCATATGTCCCGACATAGCAAATAATCATATCGACGTTTTCGCGGGCGAACAGATCACCTGCGGCCTGTGCAGCTGGTGGGGTATCGACCAGGCCAGCCGAGGCGACTTCTGCGCCCATCTCTCGGAGTTTCACTTCGATCTGTGCCTGATAACCTTCCAGCCGTTCTTTTAGACCTTCAAACTGAGGCCAATAAGCCGCAAGGCCGATCCCAAAAACACCAATTTTTGCTTTCGTATTTTTCATTAAAATCGTCCTTTGTCATCAAATAGTTATAATATTCAGCAGAGAATAATTGGACTATTCGGGTTCGTCAACTCGCGGAGTATAAATGACATTTCCAACTCCTGGCATCGTGCTCATCACCGGCATTATGGCATCCGGCAAATCGACTATCGCCCAGCGTGTCGCGGAAAAGCTGCCCAAAAGCGTACACCTGCGGGGCGACGTTTTCCGCCGCATGATCGTCAATGATCGGGCGGAAATGGAGCGCGATTTTTCAGACGCGGCGTTTGAACAGCTTCGCCTGCGCTATCGGCTGGCGGCGGCAAGTGCGGATATTTACTGTCAGGCGGGATTCACAGTGGTCTATCAGGATGTGATAATCGGCGCGGTGCTGCAAGAAGTCGTGGACATGCTCAAAAAATGGCCGTTGCATGGGGTGGTTTTATGCCCCTCGCCGGACATCGTGGCGCAGCGAGAGGCAGAGCGCGAAAAAACAGGCTACACAACCTGGACACCGCAGGAACTCGATCACGGATTGCGAAATGATACGCCGAAAATTGGCTTGTGGCTGGACACGTCCGCGCTGTCGGTTGATGAAACCGTGGAGGCGATTTTCGCGCAAGTTGACGAGAGTCTTGTCAGAAGCTAAATTTTCGCCTACTGACTCGCGGGTAGTGTGAAATAAAACAGGCTTCCCTGCCCCGGCACACTTTCGACACCAAATTCGCCGTCGAGCTTGTCCATGATTCGCCGCACAATCGACAAACCCAGCCCATGCCCCTGTGCGCGGACTTTATCCAGCCGCGTAAATTCGGTAAACAAACGCGCCTGGGCTTCCGCATCGAGTCCCCGGCCATTATCGCGCACTGAAAAGCGGATCATGCCACCTGGCTCCGGAACAGCATCCAGTTCCAGACGCGGCGGCTGACCGCCATATTTGAGAGCATTGCTCAGATAATTAACCCAAACTTCCTCGATCCAGGAGGCATAACCATCCGCCAGCGGCCAGACATCGGGAAGCAGCAATTCTGGCTGATATTTCTCAAACATCGGCGAGAGGCGGTCAAGTGCCTGATTGACGACATCCGCCATATCTATTGGGCTGGTCACAACTTCTTCTTTACGGATGCTGGATAAAAGCAGGAGTTCCTGAATGATGCTGTACATTTTTTGGGCAGACTTGGCGCCAATATGGAGCATTTCCTGCATCGACTCGTCCAGAATGGTGTCATCCGTTCGCATAATTTCGAGCGAACCGACCAGCGTACCGAGTGGGTTCTTGAGGTCATGGGCGACGGTATGCGCAAAGGCCTCTAGCTCACGGTTTTGCTCGTGGAGTTGATAATTTTGCCCCTGGAGTTTGCGCCGCATTTCCTGCAAGCTGAGATGAGTCTGAACACGCGCCAAAACTTCCTCGATCTGGAAAGGCTTGGTGATGTAATCCACAGCGCCGATTGAAAAAGCCGTGACTTTATCAAAAACCTCGCTCAAAGCGCTGATGAAAATCACCGGAATATCTTTCAACGCCGCGTCCTCCTTCAAATAGCGACAGACTTCATATCCATCCATATCCGGCATGACAATATCCAGCAGAATGAGATCGGGACATTCTTTTTGAACCGTCGCCAGCGCACGCTCTCCGTTTGGAGCTGACCGAACCCGATACCCCTGTTCACCCAATATCTGTGCCAGCAAGCGGATATTTTCCGGCGTATCATCAACAATCACAACCGATTTTTTTAGCTCAAAGTTCATCGTGCGCTCTCCTGTACCAGGTTCAACAACTTATCATACTCAAAATGGTTGGCAAGCCGGTTCAAGGATTCAGCGAGCCGGGGATCGTGATCGGCAATTTCTGCGATGACCTTATCCAGCATTTCGATGTCGCCCAGTTCGACACCTTCCGCGAATCGCGCCTGCAATTCATCCGACACAGCGCTCATTGCCACTCTTAACACTTCCATCTGAATGGGTTCAACCTGTGCCGCTGTTTGCAGGTCATCCTGGGCATAGACATATCGCACACCGAGGTGCTGGCTAAGAGTCTCGAAAATTTCTTCTATGCGAAATGGCTTACGCATAAAATCGGTGCAGCCCGCCGCGATAATTTCGCCGCGTTCTTCTTCAAATGCACTGGCCGTCAGTGCGATAATCGCCGCTGATTGTCCGTGTGGTGTCGGTTTAATGCGGCGCGTCGCTTCGAGTCCGCCCATTTCCGGCATTCGCATGTCCATAAAAATGAGGTGCGGCTGGAAAACCTGGGCAACCTGGACGGCTTCTTTACCATTTTCCGCTTCACGCATATCGAAACCGAGCGGTGTGAGCAGTTTCATCAGCAATTGGCGATTCGCCCATTTATCATCGACAACGAGAATGCGATAAACAGGCTGCTCAGATTCAAGCGCAACAACATGGCGTTGATTTTTCGATCCCAGGTCGTCAATTGCAGTCACGACCTGACATTGAATGGTGAAAGTAAATGTCGTACCGCGCCCAACCTGACTTTTGATTGAAATTTCGCCAGCCATCATCTCGATAAACTTGCGGCTGATGGTCAGGCCGAGACCGGTACCCTCCAGCGACTGGCGCCCGACTGCGGTTTGTGCAAAAGCCTCAAACAGCGTTGATAATTCATCTGGCGTAATACCAGGGCCAGTGTCCTCGATCTCAAATTGAAGCTGCGCCGAATGACTGTCGCTATTAAGCCGCATGACCCGTACATGAACACTTCCTGCATCCGTGAATTTGAGCGCATTTCCGATCAGATTAATCAAGATCTGACGTAATTTGACAGCATCGGCGTGGAGATATTGAGGAACATCCGCAAAGCGGTCAAAAATCAGCCCCAGGTTTTTATCATCGGCTTTGAGCGTGAACATATCCTCTAAATCATCCAACAGCGCATAAAAATCAAAGCTCGTTTCGTTCAGCGTCATTTGTCCAGCTTCAATTTTAGACAGATCTAGTACCTGGTTAATCAGCGCGAGGAGATGCTCACTACTGCGCAGAATGATGCCGAGATTTTCGTGCGTTTCGCGCGGTAAGGATTGGCTGCGATTCATAACCTGCGCAAAGCCAAGAATGACATTGAGCGGTGAGCGCAGTTCGTGGCTCATATTGGCGAGAAAGCTGCTCTTGGCACGGTTGGCGGCTTCGGCGGCTTCCTTGGCTTGCCGGAGTTGACTCTCGCTGCTTTGGAGTTCACGTGTGCGTTCTTGCAATGCGAATGTTTGGCGGGTGACTTCGCGTTCGAGGTCGCGATTTCGGCGGGCAATATTGCGAACGCGCCACTGATAGCTGCCTAAAACCAGCGCTACAAGCGATAACAGCGCCACAGCCCGAAACCATGTCATCTCCCACCAGGGTGGGAGAACAGTTAAGGCTAATGAGGCTTCCTGGTTGCTCCACACCCCATCATTGTTTGTACCCTGTACGCGGAAAACATAATTTCCGGCGGGCAGATTCGTGTAAGTCACAAAACGACGTGTGCTTCCGGTTTCGATCCAATCCGTTTCAAAACCTTCCAGCCTATAACGATAATGATTTTTAGCTGGGGCCGCGTAGCTCAACGCGGCAAATTCAAACGACAAAATATTCTGGTCATAATCGAGACTCAAGCTGTTCGTCTCTGAAATCGGCTGTTGTAGAACCGACTCACCTCCGAACAAAACGGGCTTATTAAACAACTGGAAATCAGTAATCATCAATGGTGGTGCATAAGGATTAGCCTCAATCTCTTCTGGATCAAAAACAGTCAGCCCATTTGCTCCTCCAAAAATCATGCGACCATCGGGTATTTGAGCAAAGACACGCGCATTAAATTCGCTGCCCTGCAACCCATCGGAGGCATCATAATTATGAAAAGTCTCTGTGGAAGGCGTAAAACGTGAAAGCCCTCGCTTGGTTCCCAGCCACAAATTGCCGTTTTCATCTTCCAGAAGGCTCACGACAAAGTTATTGGGCAGCCCATCTTTTTCGGTATAGTACCTGGTTTCCTGGGTATCTGGGTCGAAACGGATTAGCCCATCACGCGATGCTACCCAGATTAATCCACTGTAGTCTTCCAGAATCGATTCCATATAGCTAGTCTGCGCCGACAGGAGTCGATTTCGCCCGAAACGGCTGGAAGGCCCCACTTTGCGGATCGAAGCGGAAAAATCCATTCAGCGTGCTGACCCAGATATTCCCGTCGCGATCAGCATACAAATTAGTGATCGGCGGGTGAGGCGCAATCGCCGGAGGCGGGTTGGGACTACGTGGCATGAAAGAAACGGGCGACTCATAAAACTCAATGTTCTCGCGTGCTGGATCGAGCCGATACAAACCATCGTGGTTGACGGCTAACCACAAAAACCCGTCCTTATCTTCGTAAAAATCGATAACCGATTTGGGAGGCGTTCCCCTGCTGATGGCTGTTTCCAAAGGATAGCGCGTAAATTGGTCGGAAACGGGATCAAATTGGTAAAGCTCAAAGCCATTCGTGCCAACCCAAACGATGCCAGAACGATCTTCAAAAACTGCATTAATGCCACCAGATACCTCTTCAGGTAACGGGTGATGCGTCACCTGGTTGTCATCAAGATTGATCTCATCCAGTATATTCTCAATACCAACCCATAGGCGATTCGAATCAGGGGCATCAACAGCACTTAATGTGCCGCCGCTGATGCTCGCGAGGCTGTTGGGATTGTGGCGAAAGTGCGCAAAACGCGATTGGCGTGGGTCAAAAACATTGATGCCGGATTGCCCCGTGCCAATCCACAAAACCCCTTCTCGATCCTGATAAAGTCTCGTAATTCGATCGTTGCTCAAGCTATCAAGCTGAGCCGAGTCGTGGTGAAAACGACGAATCACTTCCTGAGTCTCCGGGTCAAACACTAAAAACCCATCGCCAGAAGCGATCCAAAAATTTCCCGCCTCATCCTCAAACAGATCATTGACGGGTGGTAATCCTGGAAAGCGGGTGAAAGTCTCCTGCTGAATATCAAACTGATAGAGACCGGTGCCGCCGCCAACCCAGAGATTGCCATTGGAATCCAGATGAACAACGAATAAGCGATCTTCCTTACGCCCATTCTCAACAGAAGGGACGTAGTAGCTGAAATCATTTGTGCGCGGATCATATTTCGCAAGCACATCAGTGGCAGCCATCCATATATTGCCAGCCGTATCTTCATCTACATCTCGTGGCGCACCTCCTCTATAACTATTCGGCTTGTTGCGGTCGGCTGTATAACGGGTGAAAGTTTCCGTCGCAGGGTTAAATTTATTCACACCAGTCAAGCCTAAGCCCAGAAACCAGAAGTTATCCGCGCTGTCCTGAAAAACACTCAATACACGATCACCAGCGATTCTGTTCGGGTTCTGCGGGTCGGGCAGATAGCTTGTAAATATCTCCGTATGAGGATCAAATTTATTGACCCCGCCGCCTTCAGTGGCAATCCAGATCATGCCATCGCGGTCTTCGTAGAGATCGTGAATCCAATTACCACTTAAGCTGTTTGGGTCTTCGGGATCATTCTGAAAGGTGGTGAAATCGTAGCCATCAAAGCGGCTTAAACCGTTTGGCGTACCGAACCACATAAAGCCCCGGCTATCCTGCAAAATCGCCTCAATGGTATTCTGAGCCAGGCCATCGTCGGATGTGAGATGTGTAAAATGAGCCGTTGGCTGAATTGGTTCGGTAGAGGGAAGATTTTCATTCTGCGCGACCGCCAAATGTGGTGCGGCCAACAGATAGACAATGCACATGGTGATGGCTTTTCGGGAGAGCCACTTCATATTCTTGAACCTTATGCTCTTGTAATTTATTGTCACAAAATCGTATGCAACATTATTATAGGTGCATACACTTGTCACAAAGCATATAGGTTTGTAAGACTAGAATGTCAACTTTCGTGTGGGGTCTTCGATGCCGACACGCTTGAAAACCCAGTCGATTTCGGCATGTGTTCCAGCGTCAATCGGCGCGAAAGGCTCACGCAGTGCAGCATTGGCAATCGCTCCCCGGCGGCGTAGCATTTCCTTGCGGATGCTGAGGTTAATGACAGGTTGATTTTCGTAGCGAATCAACGGGAGATAGTGGTCAAAAATACGCTCGGCTTCTGCTCGATCCCCGGCGCTGTAGGCTTTGAAAACCGCGACCAGAATTTCCGTAAAAGCAAAACCCGTCATTGTGCCTGCCGCGCCCCGGTTCAATTCTTCGAGCAAAAACATCCCGCCGAGGCCGCCAAAGATTTCATATTTATCGGTGCGTTGGCAAACCGCGCTGATTTTTTCCATCAACGGCGGATCTTCCAGTTTCAAATGGCGGATATTGGGAATGCGTTCCACCAGCGCAGCCAGTAAATCGGGCGACATGATGACACCGTTCACAGGCGGGAAATCCTGCACCACAATGGGTTGATAAATGGATTCGGCGATTTCGCTGTAAAGCGCGATGACTTTGTCGTCGGTTGGCTCGTTCATACGGGGTGGCGCGATCATGACACCTGCCGCGCCGGAGTCAAATGCAGCTTGACTGAGCGCGATCACGGTTTGGGTATCGGGATGGCTGACACCGACGACGATGGGTACGCGTCCCGCGACGGTCTGCATCACCGTATCGACCACCTGCCGCCGTTCATCGACCTTGAGTTTGGCGGCCTCGCCTAGCACGCCAAGAATCGTCAGTCCATACGCGCCTTTATCAAGCTGAAACTCGACCAGACTGCGCAAACTTTCCCAATCGACCTGCAATTGAGAGTCGAAAGGTGTCGCCATAATGTTAAAAATGCCCGTAATTCGTCCAGTCATGATGCTTTATCCCAAGATTAAAACGCCGACAAAATTAGAGTACGCCCTCATCAAACTCAGCCCAGGGAACATCAAGGCCAAATTCGCGAAAGACCGGGTCGGGCAGTGGCAGCCCTAAAACTTTGGATGCCAGGATTTCGCCGCCAGCCGGGGAACTCATTATACCGTGACCGACGTGGGCGATTGATATATACAACCCTGGCACGTCTGGGCAAGCGTCAATGATGGCGCGTTCGCTGTCGTAGGGGCGTTCTATACCGTCCGTGCCGGTGCTGTAGGCAACGCTTTCATCACGGTAAACATAATAGCCGATGCTGTGCGAAATCCCGCGCAGATAATTACCACTCGCGAAGCCTTCGCCCTCGGCGTGACCGAATTGCCGCGCCAGGAGTGCCAACGCAATCGACGGAAAGCGCGGGTCTTTCAAGGGTGCAGCCGGATAAATCGGGTCGATGATGGCATCATGCTTGCTATTCGTGCCATATGCTGCATCCACGTTTTTGTTATGCCAGGTATACTCCCAGCCGAAAATCGCGCCATCTCGCGCTTCGGGGCGCACATGGGGATAGGGCGCTGCGCCAATAATCATAGGCGCGTCTTCGGGAAATGCCTGATGCCGCCAGCCTGTCGTGAAGCTCTGTCGTGGGCGCAAAATAACGGGCAATTCTATTCCCGCCGTGCGTCCGATTTGTCGCGATCCTGCTCCGGCGGCGATCACGACTTTTGGCGCAGCGATATGTCCATTAGGCGTAGTGACACCTATCACATACCCATTTTCAACATCAATTCGCACGTCCTGAATACCTAATAGAATTTTCGAAGAATTTGCGCTTCCGGCATAGCGATAAATCAGCGCGTTGGAATCCAGCCAGCCTGCAACTGGGTCATATTTGGCCGCGATCACCCGATCCCCCACCCAGCCGAAGCGATGGGCCACCTCGTTTGAGTCGAGATATTCGATATGAGTCAGGCCGATCTGGTGCAGGCGTTGAACATCCGATTTTAAAACTGCCGCCTGCGATTCGTTGAATGCACAGAACAGATAACCGCGCTCTTTAACGGCAATCGAATGCGCCGCGCCTTCGCCCAAGTATTCGTCGGCGTTGTGGAAAACCTCGACACTACGCTCCATTTGTTTCGCAAGGCAAAGCGCAGGCCAGCAGGTACGATAATTTTCCAGAGATGCTAACGAACTCCCGGCACCCAGGCGGTCACTTTTCTCGATCAGCACTGTCTTCGTCCCTGGCGCGAGACGTTCAATCGCCCATAACGCCGCTGTTCCCGCTGGGCCACCACCGATTATTATGACGTCAGTCGTGCGCGGCATTTCATCAATACCTGGGTTCGCAAAGAATTTTTGTTTTGTCATTACTGCTTGCTCTGGTGTTTAGCGCTTGACGTTTCGTGTGCAACGTTTAGAGATTCTCACGTGAAGTTTATCGCAGCAGCGGCAAAATAACACTCACTATTGAGTACGCACAGATTCACGCTCAATCAATTCCCACTCACTCCGAAACAAGCGACCAGGGCCAGTGATTTTGCCCTCGATGCGTTCAAATAAAATTTCCGCAACCTGATGGCCGATACTTGGCAAATCGCGGGCAACAGTCGTCAACCGGGGGCGAACAATACTGGCTTCGGGGATGTCGTCAAAGCTCATAACGCTGAAATCTTCGGGGATTCGATAGCCGCTATCCTGCGCAACCATCATCGCGCCAATCGCCGCGAGACAGTTGCAGGCGAAAATCGCAGTCGGCGGATTGGGCTGCTGCAAGATTATTGACATGGCTCGCTGACCGCCCTCCTGCGTGAATTCCACTTTTTGGATGAATCCAGGCTCAATCGTCAAACCTGCATCGGTCATCGCGCGTGAATAACCACTCAAGCGCGGTGGGCCGGGTGGCATATCCTCGGCAACACCAATAAAGCCGATACGCCGATGCCCTTTTTCGCGAATCAGCCATGTAACCGCCTCATAGGTAGCAGGTTCGCTGGTGCTTCCGACCACATCGATCATAGGATGTTCGACCTGTGCCCCCAACGCTACAATCGGAATATGGCTGCGTTTGATAAAGCGATCCAGATCCTCCGTCGTCAAGTGGTGGGGCGACATAATAATGCCGTCAACCGGGCGGCGGAGCATGGTCTGCAAGAAACGCTTTTCGTTCTCATAGAGGTGGTCGCCGTTTGAGATCAATACATCATAGTCAAACAAGCGTGCCACATCCTGCGCAGCTCGCACAATCGGATGATAAAAAGCGTTCGTGATGTCGCCGATCATAATCCCGATCATTTGTGTGCGCTGTGTGCGCAGGCTTCGCGCAATCAAATTGGGTTCATAGCCAAGTTCTTCAATCGCGTTGAATATTTTTTGTTTGGTTTCTTCGCTGATCGGTACGGAAGAAGAAGTTTCGTTTAATACGCGCGAAACGGTACTCTGCGAGACCCCAGCCAAACGGGCAACATCATCCATTTTGGGGATTCCTGACGAGGGGTTAGACTTACTTCGTGGCATCAACTTCTCATTTCACTAATTTTCCGTAACAATAAGAAATATTCTATCCGATTCTCAAACAACAGGCGGGAAATTGATCGCGTATCCCCGCCTGTCATTCCGCAGCGCTTAAAAATCAGATCGCACCAAACTTATAAATTGTGGTCGTCGAATAGGTTTGACCAGGATTTAACACACTGGACGGAAAATTGGGCTGATTGGGAGAATCAGGAAAATGCTGCGTTTCGAGTGCCAGTCCATCGCTCTGGCGATATATGCGTCCGCTTGCGCCGACTCGTGTCGCATCCAGGAAATTGCCCGCGTAAAATTGGATTCCAGGCTCTGTCGTCCATACTTCCATTGTGCGTCCTGACTGCGGATCATAGACTCGCGCTGCAAAGATCAAGGAAGTGTCCTCAAAATTGGGGCGATTCAACACCCAGTTATGGTCATAGCCCCGACCAAGCACAATTTGCTCATGATTCGAGCGCTGTCCTGGGGCAATCGCTTTCGGCATCCGGAAATCAAGCGGAGTTCCTTCAACGGATGCGAATTCGCCAGTCGGGATCAAAGTCCCATCCACCGGTGTATAACGATCAGCATTAATGGTCACAATATGATCCTGGATTGATCCGCTGCCTTCGCCCGATAGATTAAAGTAGGCATGATTAGTCAGGTTGACAATCGTCGGTTTATCCGTCGTCGCCGAATAGTCGATCCGCAGCCCATTATCATCCGTCAGCATGTAGGTGACTTTGGCGTTGAGATTGCCGGGATAGCCTTCTTCACCATCTGCACTGAAATATGAAAGCTCAACGCCGCCATTTACCGCTTTGGCTTTCCACACCTGCTTATCGAAGCCTTTGAGTCCGCCGTGCAGCGTATTCGCCCCATCATTCAGCGCCAGGGTGTATTGCGCCCCATTAAGCGTGAATTTTCCACCCGCGATCCGGTTGGCATAGCGGCCCGTGATCGTCCCAAAATAAACATTTCGAGCCTCATAATCCGCAAAATTATTGAAGCCTAGCGTCACGTTTGCCAGATTACCATCGCGGTCCGGTACGCGAACAGAGGTGATGATCCCACCATAGGTGATGATCCGCACCTCCATACCACTCGCGTTCGTCAAAATAATTTCATCGACAGATTGGCCGTCACTGGTTGTTCCATAAGGTTGCATTTTTTCCTACCTTGTGTGCATTCAAAATTCGTTATTAAGAGCGCGTAGGTAATACCGTCGTCTGACTACGGCAATCACCCGCCAAAGCATGATTGTACTCCTCCGCAAGAAGTTTGACTTTACCTTATGAAACCATCTAAACTGAATAAAGGTTGCTTCAACCTGTTTTAAGGACGGGCAGAGGTGCAATTACCCGCACCTCTACCCCCTGTCTGATCATGTGTTGGGTAGAGATGCCCTGACTGACTCTCTACCCGCACCCTTGCTATACTTTACGGATTCTCTACTCGCACCCTTGTCTTATTTGACTGACTTCCTATACAGCTTTTTCTGTATATTTATGAAGCACGCCAGAATTGGCTGTTCTCTTTGGTAATGACTACAACGCCAGTATCCACCGCAGGCGGCAGTGGCGAAATCCCGGCTGATTTCCAATCGGCCACCGATTCGATTTTTTCGTTGCGAACCATATAAGCGAACAGCAAACCCCAGAAGCCCATCTGCCATGTGCCTTGCGCCAAAGTCGCGCCCAGTTCGCCACTGTCGATCAGGTCAAGTGTGCCTTCGTTGTAATCAAAGCCGATATGGTGCACGTCCGCCGAAAGCCCAGCTTCACGAAGTGCCTGCGCCCCTCCAACCGCTGCTTCCGCATTGCTGCTGAAGACCGCCTTAACATCCGGGTCAGCTTGCAACAGCGCAGATAAGTCCGATGCCGCTTTCTGCGCGTTATTCTGGTTGTCAACGATGAACTCAGCGCCTGTTATGATATTCGGGAATTCCGCTTGAATGGTGTCGATAAAACCATTGGTACGTTCGAGCAAATTACCCTGCGTCGGCACAGTAATTACAGCCGCTTTGCCCGATTCTAAGCGCGCACCGATGTAGCGGGCAGCCACAACACCCGCATAATAATTGCCTGTGCCGAGGAAGGAGTAGCGTTTGCTCAGAGATGAGTCGGCATCAAACGTGACCAGGGGTATACCACCGTCAATCGCGCTGTCGATAGCAGGTTGAAGCCCCTCGGGATTCATGACGGTCAACAGGATACCATCGGGCTGCTGTGCTATCGTTTCTTCCAGCACGCGCACCTCGGCGGTAATATCAAACTCCGGTGTGCCTGTATAGACCGCCTCGACTCCCAGGAACTCAGCGGCATCCATCATGCCCCGCGCACAATCTTTCCAATAGTCGATGCCGGACAGGAACGACACCATGTAGTAAGTCTGAGCTTCCTGCGCTCGCGCAAGGCCGAGACCATGCGAAGCCATTAACCCAGCAGCAGCGGTAAAACTGGAACGTTTCAGAAAATCGCGTCTATTCATTTTTGATCCCTTCTAAAAAACCTCTATAAAATAAAGCGCTCTGAGACATCAACTATTCGGATGCCCCTTGGAGCGAACTTGCCAACGCTGGCTGAGGGTGTCGAACCCTACCGCCAGAAGAAGCACAACACCCATAGAAAGCTGCTGCCAGTAAACAGGCACGCGCAGCAAAATCATGCCGTTATTGATAAATCCGACGAATATCAATCCCAGCAAGCCGCCGATGACGGTTCCCCTGCCGCCGCGCAGACTGCACCCGCCGATGATGCAGGCGGCAATAATGCGCAGTTCTTCGCCGACAGCCGTTCCCGGATCGGCAACCGTGAAACGCGAGACGGATAACACACCTGCCAGCGCTGCCAGCATGCCCGACAGGACATAGACGCCGATTTTCACGCGATCCACGTTGATGCCGGAAAGCCGAGCCGCTTCTTCATTACCGCCCACATAATAAATCTGACGAAAAGCCGACGAACGCCGCATTAAAATGTCGCCGATCAAAATAGTGACCAGCGCGATGATGATAAGGTTAGGGATGTCGATGGTTTTGCCCTGCCCAAAGATGAAAAATTCTTCCGGCAACCTGGCAAGCGGTGCGCCTTCGGTAATCGCGAGGCTGACACCACGCGCAATACCGAGCATTCCCAGCGTCGTGATAAAGGGGTTGATCGCGGCTTTGGTAATCAGCAGGCCGCTGATTAACCCCGCCACAAAACCTGCGCCGACACCGCATAAAATCGAAATCGGAATTGGCAGGCCAGCACGAAGGGCAATTGCTGCCGTGACACCGCCCATAGCAAACACCGAGCCTACCGAAAGATCAAACCCTCCGGACACCAGGGCAGCGGTCATGCCAAAGACCATAATCGCAGAGGTCGCAAAGCCCAGGCTGATCGCGCTCAAATTGGGCGTGGTAAAAAAGCGACCCGTAATCAGATGCAGCGCGATGCCGATCATGACGATCATCACAATTAGCGTAAACTCTCGCACGCGCATCATCCGCGCGAAAACTCCCCAGGCGGATGACCTGGACACATTTTTTTCAGGAAGATCGCTAACAGGTGTTGTACTTACCATGAATTCCTCTAGCTGCTGCTGGCTGAACGAATAATTAGTTGCCGCTGGCTGAACGAATAATTTTTTCTTCTGTGGCATTTTCCCAGTGATATTCCGCCACAATCGCGTTCTCGTGCATCACCAGAATGCGATCACTCATGCCCAAAACTTCGGGAAGTTCCGATGAAATCATGATGACCCCCACGCCGCTTTCCGCCAGCGCCCGCAGCAAAAAGTGAATAGCCTTTTTTGCGCCCACATCAATACCCCGCGTCGGCTCGTCAACAATCAATATTTTCGGCTGGATCGCCAGCCACTTTGCAACCAGAGCTTTCTGCTGGTTGCCACCGCTGAGTCGCCGGATTTCCTGCTCAATGCCCGCCGTGCTGATGTCCAGGCGCTGGACATATTGCTCCGCAAGTATCCGCTCTTTCCGGGGCGATACCATCGGGCCACTGCTCACTTTGTCAATCACCGTTGCCGCCATATTCAGTTTGACGCTCATGTCGAGGAAAAGTCCGGCAGCTTTGCGATCTTCGGGCAAATAGCCTAGCCCAAGTTCAATTGCTTTTTTTGGAGAATCGATTGTCACCGCCTGCCCATTGAACAAAATCTCGCCTTCAGCTTTGGGTTCTGCGCCAAAAATTGCGCGGGCAAGTTCGCTGCGCCCAGAACCGATCAGACCTGCGAACCCCAGGATTTCGCCCTCATAGAGCGTAAAATTATTGCTTGCCTGAGAATCTGGCAGCCGCAGGTTTTTCACTTCGAGCAGTGGCACACCCTGGCGTTCGCTTTTCGGCGGGTACATATTGCCTAATTCGCGCCCGACCATCATGCGAATAACCTCATCCGGCGTAATGTCGCTGATTTTCTCCGTACCGACATATTTGCCGTCTCGCAGAACGGTGACACGATCCGCAGTCGCAAAAATTTCGTTCAATTTGTGGCTGATATACAAGATACCCACGCCATCCGATGCCAATCGCCGTAAAAATGCCAGCAGCATATCGGCCTCGTGGTCGGTGAGCGCTGAGGTTGGCTCGTCCAGAATTAAAACTTTGCAATTAAGCGAAAGGGCTTTGGTGATTTCAATAAGCTGCTGCGTCGCAATCGAAAGCATCTCGACAGCTGCATGGGGATCAACAGCGACATTTAACTTTTGCAGAACCTTGCCAGCTTCGCGGAAAAGCTCCCCATAGCGCACCATGCCGAAGCGGTTCGTCGGCAAACGACCAGGGAAAATATTTTCGGCGACGGTCAGTGTGGGGACGAGGCTGAGTTCCTGATGAACAATGGCGATACCAAGCAGTAAGGCTTCACGAGGGCTGGTCGCCAATACGGGATGCCCCTCAAAACGAATTTCGCCAGAGTCCGCCGTGCTTACCCCGGCAAGAATTTTCATAAGGGTGCTTTTTCCAGCGCCATTTTCACCGACAACAGCGTGGATTTCGCCAGGCAGCAGCTCTAACTGTACGTTATCAAGCGCCAGTGTGCCGGGAAACTGTTTGGTAATTCCGATGGCTTCGAGTAAAGGTATCATCAATCAAATTTCGTAAAATAAACAAATTTATAAGCGCAAAATATTCTATGCAAACGTATGCGGTCAATCGTATGATAATCTATCGCACTTTTTTTCGGATGTCAAGAGAAGCCAGAAATATGATCAGAAATAACCTTCTATTACTATCACGATCAATATTCACGCCTGATAAGATAACGCCTATCTATTCCTCGCATTTTTCGTATTTTTTAGCTGTTTAGCCTCTTATACCCTTTCAAATCGTTTATCTACCCGACTTGTTGTGGACTAGTGCTAAAAGTTGACCCCATATTTTGTGAGATTTTGATATTCGACACTGTTTATCAAGCCAGTAAACTGCCTAAATGAGTGTAAATATCTCGTAAAGAACTGATGTGACATGGTATTGGCGTCGGTGGAACAAAAAAGTCTTTCAAAAGCAGTTTACGGATGGCTCCTGGCTGGACTAGTGAGCATCCTATTCGCCTGGCTGCTCTCCTACCTGCCAACCATTACCAATCTCGGTGTGATCGAACTCAGCTTACCCTGGGTTCCCCAACTTGGCCTGACCCTCTCCTTATATCTGGATGGATTATCACTGCTGTTCGGCCTCGTCATTCTGGGGATCGGCGCGGTGATTGTGGTTTATGCGGGCTATTATTTTGATGAAATAGCCGATCTCGCTCGTTTTTATGGCCTGTTAATGGGTTTCATGGGCGCGATGCTGGCGCTTGTGCTGGCAGGGAACGTCCTCACGCTCTTTATCGCCTGGGAACTCACCAGCATCCTCTCGTTTTTGCTCATTAGTTTTTATGGCACTCGCACCGAGGCACGCAACGGTGCATTACAGGCGCTTATCATCACGGGCGGCGGCGGTTTAGCCCTGCTTGTCGGGCTGGTGCTGATGGGTACGGCATCCGGTTCGATGGACTTGAGCCAGATTATCAGCAATAGCTCACTACGCGATCATCCCTGGTACAGTGCATTTACATTACTCATTCTGATTGGATGCTTTAGCAAAAGCGCACAATTCCCATTCCATTTCTGGCTTCCCGGCGCGATGAGCGCACCCACACCCGCCAGCGCCTACCTCCACTCAGCAACGATGGTCAAGGCTGGCATTTATCTGCTACTGCGGCTTGCTCCCACACTTGGCGATACGGCCTTCTGGCAAACGGCATTGATGAGCATCGGCTTATTGACCATGCTGATCGGCGCGGCATTTGCTTTGCGGCAGCGCGATCTGAAAGCGGCACTGGCATACTCCACAATTAGCCAACTTGGGGCATTGGTGGCCTTGATTGGTTTACCGGGTGAGGCTGGGTTAGAAGCAGCATTGGTTGGCATTCTGGCACACGCGCTCTACAAAGCAGCACTTTTTCTCGTGGTGGGTGCAATCGACCACAGCACAGGTACGCGCAATCTCGACGAATTGGGCGGGCTGGCGCGGCAATTACCCGGATGGGCAGTCGTCGCGACAATGGCCGGGTTGTCGATGGGTGGTTTACCACCGCTGCTCGGCTTCGTGGCGAAAGAAAGCCTGCTCTATGCCATGCTGGAAAATCCACTGGCGCTGGGCATCATAGTGTGCAGCGCGGCCTTCACCGTGACAATGGCGCTCATTCTGGTGTGGGATGTCTTTTGGGGAAAGCGCGAAGAACCACACCACTTGCATGAAGCCTCGCGCGGGATGTTATTCGCACCCGCTGTCCTGGCAGGCGGTTCTCTACTCGGCGGCATCCAGTTACAGGCATTCGTCGCGCCGCTGATCACACCCATGATTATGCACGACCTGCATCTGACGCTCTTCGCAGGTTTTAATACGCCCCTGGCCCTGAGTATCGTGGCTATCGTCGGCGGCGTGGCAATTTTCGCGGCGCGGAACACATGGCGTACCTGGACGCTCCCTGCTCTCCCCGAAGGCACACAAATTTACAAAAGCCTCGTCTCTGGTGTTGAGAAAATCGCCGATCTAGCGCTGCGAACCCAAAACGGCAAGCTGCGTTATTACCTGATCGTGATTTTGGGAAGCGTGGCTATTCTCCAGGCCAGCGCTGGCTTAGGGCATCTGGATAATGTCAAGTTTGAGTTCAACAGCGGCACGGATATTTTGCGGACGCTGCTGCTGCTGCTTTCACTAGGTGCGACGCTGGCAAGCATTCTTTACCGCAAACATCTGCTGGCAGCACTGGCACTCGGTCTATCAGGATACTGTGTAGGCGGCTTATTCTTGCTCGAACCCGCACCCGATGTGGCACTTGTGCAGTTTATGGTCGAAACTGTTGGCACGGTACTGCTGATCGTGATGCTCTCACGTATTGATGCCGACGAACGTGAACGTGCGATGAATTCACTTTGGAAACAATCACGCGCTGGCCTTGTACGCGATATTGTGATCGCCACAGTCATTGGGGTCGGTGTCGGGATCTTCGCGCTTTCAGCCGTGAACCACCGCCAATCAGTACCCGAAACCATCGCCACCTGGCACATCGAACACTCACCGGACATTGGCATTAATGACGTGGTTGGCGCGATTGTGACCGATTTTCGCGGCATGGACACGATCATTGAAATTACCGTTTTCAGCGTCGCCGCGCTCGGTGTACTGACAATCCTTGCCGTACCCGCGCGGAAATTACACTCGCCTGCTGGTCGATTAAGAGTGTTGCGACGCTTTGAGAACGCTGTGCTGCGGCGTGGCACGGTTCTGGAAGTGGTTCATGAGCCGGAAGCTGTGCATGAGGACGATAAACCCCTTGTTTCAGCTTTCTCGACTCCCTTAACCCGTATCATGGCGCGGTTTATGCTGCCGTTCGCCTTTCTGGTGGCGCTCACCCAACTGCTTTACGGTGGTGATGCACCGGGGGATGGCTTTACCGCTGGTGTCATCACGGGTCTGGGGGTGACGCTGTTCTACGTCGTTTTTGGCTATCATGAATCGCACGAACGCTTACGCTGGCTGAACCCACGCTGGTTGATTGGCGGAGGCCTCGCGCTGGTCATTGGCAACGCGATTTTCCCACTCCTGATCGGGCAATCTTTTCTCGCGCATCTTTCGTTTGACCAGATCGTGCTGCCCGCCAACCTGCATCTTTCTTCCACACTGGTCTACGAAACCGGCATCTTTTTGACGGTTCTCGGCAGCATCAGCATGGTTATGGAAGCGATTGCCTATCCAAAAGAGGTTGAACCACTATGAATGTCTTATTCGCCGTTGCAACAGGCATCATGTTTGGCTTAGGCGTTTTCCAGCTTTTGCGGCGCGATATGGTGAAGTCCGCGATGGGTTTTTATATCCTGTTCACCGCCATCAACCTGCTGTTTTTTGCCGTCGGCGCATTCAACGGGCGCGTGCCTGCCTATGTTCAAGCCGCTGAGACCGCACAGGTCAGTGATCCACTGGTGCAGGCACTTATCCTGACCGCGATTGTTATCAGCTTTGGCACCTACGCGATTTTGCTCGGCCTCATCTCCTCATCGGCGCGTCGTTACCGTACCGCCGATCTGGATACACTCGATCATTTGAAGGGTTAGTCATGACACCGGATAACCCGCTTGTCCTCCTCCCCATTTTTGCACCACTCAGCGGCGCTGCGCTGTGTATCCTTATGGCGCGTTACCTGCGCGTCCAACACGCCATCGGCCTCACGGCAAGCAGCCTCGCCTGGGTCGCGAGTTTAGCTATCCTCATCCAAAACTGGCAAGGTGGCCTTCAGGTTTATCGCCTGGGTGGTTATCAGCCGCCCTATGGCATTATCCTCGCGCCGGATATGTTGTCTGCCCTTTTCGAAGTCATGGCGACGACGGTGGTGCTGTGCGGGACGATCTATATTCTGGGCTGTCACGATAAATGCGTGAGCCTGCCCGCTTTTATGCCACTTTTTTTGTGCATGAATGCTGGCCTCAACGGAGCATTTTACACGGGCGATATTTTCACGCTGTTCGTGTTTCAGGAATTGATGATTATGTCGTCGGTGGTGCTGGTCGCGATTTCGGATAATCGACTCGGCGTGGAAGCGGCGATCAAATATTTGCTCATCAGCGCGATGGGATCGCTGTTTTTGCTGATGGGTATCGCGGCGATTTATGCGACATTCGGCACACTGACCTTAGCCGATATTGCGCGATTGCTCGAAGGCGGCGAACGTCCCCTGCTGGCTCAGGCCGCAGCAGTCGTGCTGATGTGCGCGTTCCTGCTCAAAAGCGCTGTGTTCCCGTTTCATTTCTGGCAGCCGGATTTTCATACCGCTGCTCCCACACCTGTCCACGCCGTTTTATCCTCGGTGGTGGTCAAAGTGGGCGTTTACGGCCTCATCCGTTTGACGATGCTGCTGTTTATCGCCGAAGCGCCTCTGGTTCGTTCGCTGTTGTTAATTCTGGGCGTGATCGGGATTTTCTTCGGCGGTCTGGCCGCGCTGCGCACCTACGATGCCAAACGAATGCTGGCCTATTCCACGTTTGGGCAGATCGGCTTTATTCTGCTCGGCATCGGCTGGGGAACACCGCTGGCGCTGGTCGGCGCGATTGTTTACGCCTTTAACCATGCTTTTATCAAATCCTCGCTACTCATGATTACGGGCGCGATTGCCAGCCGGATGCCCAATAAAAGCGCGAAACTCATCGATATTGGCGGTGCAGGAAATCAGATGCGCAATGTGAGCATCCTCTATTTTATCGGCGGTCTGGCACTAACGGGCATCCCCCGCTGAATGGATTTATCAGCAAACTCACGATTGTCGAAGGCGGAATCGAAGCCCAAAGCTGGCTGGTGTTGGGGCTGGCGGTGAGCGCAGGCCTGATAACCATGCTCTATATGATGCGTACATGGCAGCACATTTTCCAGCGCTTGCCGGAAGAAACACTTGTCCTTAAAGCGGTTGGTGACAGCCTGCTTGCTCCAGCCATGCTCATCGCTCTCTGTATCCTGTTGGGGCTGTATGCACGACCCCTTATCGAAGCCGCAACCATCGCAGTAGAACGCTTAGGTGATCCGAATATCTATATCCAGGGCGTATTAGGAGGTTTCTGATGTTTACACACGCTGTACTTGCCGTTCCAATGGCCGTTTTATGGATGCTCGTTTCCAGCACCATCTCCGCTGGAAGTTTTGTCGTAGGCTACGCGCTTGGTTTCGCGATTCTGTACGTTGTCAATGTTTGCAATGTTGAAATCAGTTATCGCAAACTGCCCAGCCAGGTCGCTGCCCTTTTCATCTATACCGTAACTCTGATGCGGGATATCTGGTTATCGAGCATGGATGTCGCCAAGCGAGTGCTTGACCCCAATCTGCCGCTGAACCCTGGTGTCATTGCTGTTGCGACCCAAGATGCTACCGAATGCGATTTTAACGCCGCCTTCAGCGCACATGGCATTACGATCACACCCGGCGAACTGGTTGTCGATTTTGACGGCAGCCACACAATGTATGTTCACTGTCTGGATACCGAGGCATCCAGTAAAAGCGCACCTGCTGCACAGGCCAAACGTCTGAAACTACTGAACCGCATTAAGGGGCTGTAGCCAAAATGTCGCCGATTATTCAAGTCGGAATCCAGGCCGCCCTGATTGTACTGGTACTACTGGTCATCCCCTGCGCCCATCGTGTATGGGTGGGGCCAAGCGCAGCGGATCGGTTACAAGCCATCGACACCATCACGACCCTGTTGATCGGGATCATCATCGTACTTGCTCTCTTGCAAGGCATTAGCATGTTTATTGATGTGGCACTCGCACTGGCTGCGTTTGCCTTCATCGGCACGCTGGCACTGGCTCGATATATCTCTGAAGGAAAGGTGTTCTAACATGGAAATCCTGGGTTTAATCGCACTGTGGTTCGGGGTTAGTTTTTGCATCATCGGTGTTCTGGGCATGGTTCGTATGCCCGATCTCTACTGCCGTTTACACGCTTCCGGCAAAGTCGCCACCGTCGGGTTATGCGGCCTGCTGCTGGGCGCGGCGCTTCTGATGCCATCCATCACGTTTAAAGTGATCGCGCTGGCAATTTTTGCCGTCCTCACGCTGCCCGTCAGCACCCATGCGATTGCCGCCGCCGCGTATCGTCATGGCGTACCAATGACTCAAGGCGCTATTAATACAGCAGCCAACGAACCAAGCATTCAGATTATCAGCTCGGAAGAAGAGTCCTGGGTCGCCTAAATCCTGATAGATTCTTCTCGCAAGATACCAAGTGCTTCGTCAATATGATTGAAGGTCGAGCGTTCAAGAATCCAACGTGAAGATACCCGTATGATGAGCCGCTCCACTGTGGCTCTGGCGATGTTATCTTGAATGCTCGATATATCCCATACGCTCACGATGCCCATCATACGACGCAGGCTTTCACACGCCCCCAGTCCCAACGTATCCTGTAAAATACGGCGCAGGGTATTTTGACGGTAGGCTGCAAAAGCAGCTTCACCATCCGGGAAGCGCCAGTAACTATCCGGGACGAGTTCACCTGTATTATGTGCAACCCACAACTGCTCAAATTTCTCGGCAAAACCTAACCATATCGCACGCATCGTTTCCATCAGATACCCCTGGTAAGCGTCGCGATCCGCAGTGTCAGGCGTATGGGCATAATGCGATGCAAAATTCATCATCAAATTGGACAGTACCGCGCCGATGTCATAACCCATCGGGCCAAAAAAGCAAAATTCCGGATCGATAACGCGGGTATCGTTCGCACTCACCATAATGCTTCCCGTATGCAGATCGCTGTGAATCAACGCCTGCCCCTGAGTCATGAACTTTTCTTTTAGTTCCGCGATTGACAATTTAAGGGCTGTGTTTGAGCGTACCGCGCGTACTGTGGAGTCGATCTCCGGATTCCAGCGGTTTTCGGACGACTCCATGTAGGGATTAGTAAAGACGAAATCTTCCTGAATCTTACAGAGATGGGGGTTTATAAACCGCGATTGCAGGGTCTTTTTTTCCAGACCTGTGCGATAGAAATCAGATGTCTTAAAAAGGACATTCGCTAAAAATGTCGAAATGTGATCGGCAAAATGGGGGAACTGTCGACGAGCGACCAGCGGTTTACGCATGACCTCGTGCGCTCCCAGATACTCCATGACGACAATCGACATCGGTTCGTCATAACGATAGACTGTCGGCACAAGTGTCGGCACAATTTCAGCATAGAGCAGCAGTGCCTGGGCTTCGAAGCGCATCCGTTCGCGGCTCAGAGGCCAGGACTCACCCGCGACGCGCAAGTAAGGAACCGCCTGCTTGAGGATAACCGCTTCGTTAGGGATTCTGCTGTTTCGTACGATAAAGACGAGGTTTAAGTTACCATCGCCAACTTCGCTCGCCTGAAGTGCGTCCGTATCTGTAAAACGCGCACTCAGTTCAGGCTGTTCACGAATATAATCAATAACGGTCTTTTCATTAAGAATTTGATAGTTTGTCATCTCAGTTTCAATTTCCAGATAAGATTCTTCAGAAAAATCTCACTCTTCAAATTATAAACATCCAAATCCAGGTTTCATAGTGACCTGCGTAACACTATATTCCCTGCATATTCACATGTCTTAGGCGCTGATTATTCTTTGTTAAACAGCGGCAGCGCAATCGCGACCATCACGGCTGAGAAAAGCACGATAAAGCCGAGGTCAAACAAGAACGGAAATGATCCGACACCAACGGTGATGTGTCGCAGTGCATCCACGCCATAGCTCAGTGGATTAATCACGATCAGCGGTTTGAGCCAGACGGGAACATCGCTGGTTGGGTAAATCGCGCCGCTGAGAAAATACATCGGCATGACGACGAAATTCGAAATTGTGCCAAAGCCTTCAAATGATGTCATTCTGCCAGCGATGACGATGCCTAATGCAGTCAGCGCGAAGGCGACCACGAACATCATCACGATCAATTCAACAATCGCAAGCGGTGATAACCACAAGCCAATCAGCGGCGCAAATAACAGGGTGATAATGCCCTGAAGCGTCGCTTGAGTGGCACCACCCAGCGCTTTGCCGATCACAATGGACAAACGCGGCACAGGTGCAGCCAACACCTCTTTGAGAAACCCGAACTCGCGATCCCAGATGATACTCATCGCCGATTGCAGCGCTGAGAAAATGAGCGTCAAGCCGATAACGCCGGGGAAAATATACTGCTGATAATCGACTCCGCCGCCAATCGCGTCCGTGCTGATCGCGGCCTTCAGACTGCTGCCTAAAATGAGCAACCACAGGATAGGACGTGCCACACCACCCAAGAGACGGCTACGTTCGCGCCAGAATTTTTTAACGTCGCGCAGGAAGATACCATAGACAGCTTCCCAACTGATGTAGCGCGGCACATTTACCATTTGAGCTTGCTTCGAAACAGCCACAATAAATCTCCTTTATGGCTACAAACGCCCCCTCTGCCGAAGTGTCAAACGCCGCTGGTCTTTCGCACCTTCTTCTTCACGAATCACACGCCCGGTCAGTTTCAGAAATACGTCTTCGAGCGTTGGGCGGCGGACGTGCATCATCTCGATTAAAATCGGCTCAGGTAGTTGCGAAGCTTCCAGCATCAAACGTGGAACAAAATGCTCGGCATCCTGAGCCTCGAAAACGACTTTTCCATCGCGCTCTGCCGCCTGAATCTGATAACGTCGCGAGAGCAGTTCGATCAAATGGGCATTATTGCGGGTCGTCAGTTCGATGTGATCGCCGCCGACCATCTTTTTCAGGCCTTCGGGCGTGTCCAGCGCGACAATTACCCCTTTGTCGATAATGGCAATGCGATCACAGTTTTCAGCTTCTTCCATGTAGTGAGTCGTCATGAAAATCGACGTGTGATGCTGTTCGCGCAGTTGATTCACATATTCCCAGATATAGCTGCGGGTTTGCGGGTCAAGTCCAACGGTTGGCTCGTCCAGAATGAGCAGGCGCGGCTCGTGGAGCAGCCCCCGTGCAATCTCCAGGCGGCGACGCATACCACCCGAATAGGTTTTGACGATGCGATCCTTAAATTCGGTCAAGTCCATCAATTGCAGGACGCTGGAAATGCGCGATGCGCGTTCCGGGCGTGGAATGTGATACATCATGCAGTGGAATTCCAGGTTCTCCTGCGCCGTCAGGCCGCTGTCGAGCGATGTATCCTGAAAGACGATACCGATGCTGGAACGGACGAGATGAGGATCGGCTATGACATCCGCACCGCCAATCGTGATCGTTCCTTCAGTCGGTTTGAGCAGCGTACAGATCATCTTGATGATGGTCGATTTCCCAGCACCATTTGGGCCAAGCAAGCCGAAAATTTCACCTTCGCTGACCTGTAAACTCACCTTATTGACAGCGGTGAAATCCTTGAAGCGCTTGGTCAAATTCGAAACTGAAATCAAAGGTGCTGGCTGCGCTCCGTTCAGAGGGTTTGTTAGCCCTACTTTGTCACTTATCATCAGGATTAGCCTCTACTACTTCATCTCTCGAAAGCACACGCTGAAGTGCGGGAAGCGCGATCTTTACCGCCGAAAGTTCCTCTTTACTGAGCATTTCCATAAAGGGAATCAAATGCTTCAGCATTCGGCGATGGGCGCGTTGATACTGCTGCTGGCCTACTTCGGTGACATGCAGCAGCATTTGCCGACGATCATGGGGGTCGGGTACACGGGTTATCCAGCCTCGATCAACAAGCGTCTGGATAAGCTCACCTGCTGCCTGCAAGCTGACGCGGCGACGACGCGCAATATCACTGAGTGTCAGCGGTTGGTCAAGCAGATAGGCAAGTACCCGGAACTGCGGCATGGTCGTGTCTTCGCCCACTTCCTGGCGAAGATCCGCCACCATAATCCGGTTGATGAGGGGCAAAAGTGCGAGCAATTCGCGGGCTGTTTCTTCGCTTGTTGGCATGTTTATTTACTCAAGTAACCTGACCATCAGGATACCTGCCTATATTAAACCTGTCAATGTACCAATTTACCAAAAAAAACGGTCACAATATCGTCAATATTACGCATCTTAGCTAATTGAAAAAAGCATTATCGTCGTTTAAACTATGAAACTTCGAACTTCTACTCCTAATGAAGGTAGAGCAATGACCACAATCCTCCGCGATTTTCTAGAAATTCCCTACGATCAACTTGAGGAACTAAACCTCGAGGCAAAAACCAAACGCCTCAACCACACTCCGCTGGATACCCTGCGCGAAGAACGCATGAAGTATCTTGCTGATGAAAAGCGGATTAAGGCGGTCACAGTTTGTTTTACCGACCTTGAAGGTCGCTTGCACATGCTGGATTACGACAAAAAATTCCTGTTGAAATCCGCCGACAATCTCACATTCGACGGTTCATCTGTGCGTGGCTTTTCGCAGCAATCCGAATCCGATTTGCGCCTGAGCATCGATTGGTCAGCTTTTTACTGGCTGCCTTCCGACGTTTTTAGCGCTGGCAAAGTCCTCGTGTTCGGCGAAGTTCTGGAGCGCGATGGCAATCCTTACGTTGCCGACCTGCGCTCAATCCTGAAAAACTTCAGCACTGAACAGCGCGAAAAGAACGGTTACACATTCAACCTGTCCAATGAGATCGAAGGCTTTGTATTCCGGGGTCGCCACGCAGAGCAGCGATACATCGAAGGAGAACCGTTTGAGTTCGTCTCAACGGGCGGATATTATCATTCGCTGCCGGGAGATACCCTGCGCAGCTTTATCGACAGGGCAGCAGGAGTCCAGCGGGCAATGGGCTTTGCGAACGAGAAAGATCACCCTGAAGTTGCGCCCTCCCAGTTCGAAATGAATTATTCCTACGCCGAAGCAATTGTTGCTGCCGATCAGGTTCAGCTTTACAAATTGATCGCGCGTCAGGTCGCCCAGCAAATGGACTTGACCGCAAGCTTCCTGCCCAAGCCTGTGACAGGTATCAACGGCACGGGGATGCACACCAATATGTCCATTTCCGGCGGTGATACCAACCTGTTCTATCAGGCCGATGGCAAAGATGGTGTATCTGGTTTCGCCTGGGATTTCGTCAAGCGTATTCTGAGTCATGGTCGCGAGATTTGCTTACTGCTGAACCCCAGCGTCAATTCCTATCGCCGCCTTGACCCGCATTTTGAAGCCCCGAACCAGATCAAAGCATCAGCCATTGATCGTGGCAGCATGGTGCGTATTCCGATTGGCAATTCACGTTCGGCTCGCGTTGAAGTCCGTTCCATCGCGCCGGATGTCAATCCGTATCTCGCGATTTACGCCCTGTTCCGTACAGGCCTTGAAGGAACCATCGCCAGCAGCCTGCCACCAGAGGCAATCCTCCCGGATAACATCTATGATGCGATTGAAGATTTCGAAAAAGGCTCATTCATTCAAACACTGCTGGGGAGCGAAGTTTGCGCCCGCTATGCAGCATTGAAACGCGCCTCGGCTGACCGCTGCCCACGTGTGCTGGGTACACTCATTAAGCCTGCCGAAATTCAATTCCATCACGAAGTTACCAACCAGTTCTACTGGAACAAGTTCTAAAGTCAATTAAAAATGGGGCGGTTGACAAAATCGCCCCATTTTTCCTCAATTTTGATTTACCGCTTGTTTACTATGTCACCGGCCTGCCTGAAAATTACCAATAGCCTCTGACGTGCGCAAATAGCGATTGTAATATCGCAGTGTGCTGAGTTCACCGTCCAATGACGGCCCGATCTTGAGGCGATCCGATCCATTCACATCGTTCATATCCTGACCAAAACGCCCCCAGCCATAATGACGATATTTGCCGCCATCACACAAAATGCCATCAACCACGAACGAGATGACTTTAGGCCCGCCGTCCACGATGACCGCGACGTGATGCCACTGCCCCGGCTGTAACATGCCTGGGTCGCAGTCCCACACGCTTTCCATGCGCCAATCGTTGAGGCTAATCTGAATCGTACCCTTTTCAGTCGTCGTCAGCGCGATTCCCTTGCCGTCATTCGCCCGTGCATCCAAAATCACCTGACCACCCTGCAAGCTGTTAAAACGCACCAAAAAATCGAAAGCAAAGCCACCGCCATCATGGAGAGTCGGCAGCTTGAGCGCGTCGGTTTCGCCGCTGGTCGCTAGAGCCACACCACCTGAAGCAACTGATTTCAGTTCAGCCTGATTCCACATATCTTCCAGCAAACCTGCATCAACTTCATGGATACGCGCAATGACTTTTTGGGTTTCGCTGATAAAGTAGCGTCCATCTTCCTCGATAAAATCCGGGTAGCTGGGGCCGCGCCGCCGATCCTGCTCATAGAGAATAATCTCTGGCTGTGACCAGTGAATATAGCCGTCTTTTTCGATGCCGCCTGCTAACCAGGCCACGTTACGATTGCCTGCGTAAACGCCATGCGGATACCAAGGCGTGCCGTTGTTGTGATACCAGAGAATAAATTTGCCATTCGAAAATTTGCGCACAAAATTCGCCGCACGTGGATGCTTAATCAGTTGTCCACCCGGCGCATAACGGGCGTACTGCGGCCCATCCCAGGTGTGACCTCCGTCGCGGCTGTAGGCAGCGCCGTTGTGTCCATCGACGGTGCGGAATGTGCAGTAGAGCGAACCGTCACTGAGAGCGACTAGATTATGCTCATCCGCCACAGGGCCTTTGGGTGCTTTCAGGCCGATTTCGCCGTCCGGCAAAAGCTGCCAGCGAACTTTTTTCGCGTCCGTTTCGGTAAGGATATTGTCGCTGCAAACGAAATACCCCTCCGAGGTCGCCATAAAACCATCGCCAAAACGCCCCACTTTGGCATATCCAAAATAAGCCTTATCCTCGTGAATCATGGGCTTGCCGACACCCCAGAAGAACTGAATCTTGCCCTGATACGGATTTATGCGATCAATCTCCGTCAGGCGTATGGGGATTGGATAGCGTTCTTTTGACCAACTCAGTCCGTTATCGTCGGAATATTTCATCTGAAAATGACCGAGTGTATCGACACGTTTGGTCGGGCCATAATCCGTGACGACCTCCTGAAGTTCATCGGTGTTGTGATTATAGATCGCATAAACACGTCCACTGGGTATTTTCAGCGGCATGACCCACGACGATTCTGGCGAGTCTGCTGATTCGATGTCCACGAGTTCAGTCCATGTTTCGCCCAGATCAGTGCTGCGGGAAGAGACGGCGTGCTGCCCGCGATCCCCTTCCAGCCCTCTACCTGTCGTGAGGACGCAGAGCCATGCCCCGTCATTGGTCTTCACAATGTAGGGCTGATCGCAGTAATTTTCGGATGGGATTTCAAACCCATTGGCGACGTTGCGCGGATCGTTCATATTTTTTCTCCTGAATGTATTATTGGATGTTTAAAGTGCAATACGTAATCGTGTTATTCGATATTCAATGTGTTATTCGATGGTCTATTTAATATTTATAGGGACACGCATGATATAAACACTGTGCGCGTCCTCCCAGGCAAAGGCGATCTCCTGCGACTCTTCGTCGATAAAGCCATCGGGGTAATTCAGGTTGCGGTTGGGGTCTGTCACCAGATCGACTTTGACCGCCCAACTTTTCATATCATCGTGGCTCACCCACAGCGACAGCGGGTTTCTGCGCCCCCATCGCAGTGGATTTTGCGGGTTATAGCGCTGGCCTGTGCCAATCGGGTTATGCAGCAGAAAAATACGCCCATCGCTGGCACGGAGCAGCTTGACCTTGCTGGATGGATTGGGAATATCGCTGCGTTCCAGCGGCGACCAGCTTTCGCCACCGTCAGTAGATCGGCTCTGCCATAACCAGCCATCTTCCAATTCGCGGGTCAGCAGCGTGATCGAGCCATCGGAAAGCTCGACAATTTTCGGCTCGAAAAAGTGGCGCGGCTCATCATGACACAGATAGCCGCGCAAGCGAAATGTTTTCCCCTCATCATCCGACAAGATAAAGCCGATCACATAGCGGTGATTGCGGTGCGCCCAACTGTTGGCGGTCTGGTAAATCAGTTGATGATCCGCGCCCCAGGGCATTTCAACCACTGACGGCACATTTTTTCCGACGCGGGGTTCAGATGGAGCGCGTCCGGCTGTCGGTTCGCACCATTCGTCGCCGATGTGTTCCGCCCAACTGACAGGGATGATCCAGCGCCCACCGGAATGCACGATGCCCTGATTCGTCCACACATTCTGGATGCCGCCGGGGATCGAATTCGGGCTGCTCCACGACTCGCCACCATCGCGGCTGACTGCGCGGTAGCTTTGCAATTGTGTCATCCATGTGCCAAGTGAATAGGTTTGCAGAAAGGCGTGAATTTCACCGTCTCTGGGTACAAACAGCTCCGTCGTGAACAAACCGCGATGCGTGTGGCGAAATAAAATATCGGGTTCTGTCCAGGTTTCACCGTTATTATTGCTATAGCTGACCATTGTGAAATTGCCATTGGTCGGCTCGGAAAAACCGCCTGTTGTCCAGGTACACATCAGGTGACCTGGCGCGACCCGGCGCAAAATGCCTTCGCGCGTCCAGAGGCGAATCCCTGTTTTTGCCCAGGGATAGCCATTTGGGCCGGGCCAGAGTTCGAATTGTTTTACCGCCGGGTGCAGAACGAAGTCGTCGGTCATCAATATTTCCCTTTGGGTCAAACGTAAAAATTGCGGTCTTGCGGCTGTACGCGGATGCCGGGATGTTCCAGCAGCGCCGTTTCGCTGATGTCAAAGCCCAGGCCGGGACGATCTGAAAGCGTGAAGAATCCATCGGCAACCGGAAGCGGGTGCGACATGCAGGTATCGCGCCAGGGGACATCCTTGAGCATAAATTCCTGCCGGAAGAAGTTCGGAATGGTCGCCATGACATGCGCCGAAGCGATGCTCGAAATCGGGCCATTGGGATTATGCGGCGCGATAGGCACGTTATAGACTTCAGCGAGATTGGCGATTTTGCGCATTTCGCTGATCCCGCCGCAGCGCGTAATATCCGGCATGAGGAAATCCGACGCGCGGCGTTCGAGAATGCGCTGCGCCATATAGCGGCTGTGGATACGCTCACCCACGCAGACAGGCAGCGGAATCTGGCGGCGAATGTCGGCGATGGCGTCAGGATATTCCGGCAGCGCGGGTTCTTCGTACCACATGCAGTTGAAATTGAGCTTTGCCAGCCGGTGCGCCATCTCAACCGCTGTTGGCCCGTTCAAAAAAGCATGAGTCTCAATCGCGATAGCCACTTCCGGCCCAACCGCTTCGGCTACGGCGGCTACGAGATCAATCGCCAGCCGTTTTTGCGCTTCGGTCAGGCTGTTGTTATCGCTCAAGTCCTCGCCGTACCAGTAATGCACATGCGCGAACGGATCGAACTTCAGCGCCGTAAACCCCTGCGCAACCACCTCACGCGCCTGCTGTTGATAATCGTCGGCGCTGTGACCGCCGCTGATGAACCAGTAATTGGCATAAAGCTGAATCCGCTTGCGGTAAGCGCCGCCGAGCAGTTCGTAAACAGGGACACCAAGCGCCTTGCCCTTGATGTCCCACAGCGCAATATCAATCGCGCTGATGGCCGAGAGCAGCGGCCCGGCCTGACCGAGCCAATTCATATCGCGATAAATTTTTGTCCACAAAAAGTCGATCCGTCGCGCATCATGACCGATGACGAACTGGCCGACATGCTGGCAGGCGGCCTCGACCAGTGGTGATCCCGGCCAATTGGTGGCCTCGCCCCAGCCGTGAATGCCGCTGTCCGTTTCAACCTTGACCAGCGTCCAGTTATATTTGATACCTTCAACCAAAAATGTCTTTACAGCGGTAATTTTCATTGATTTCTATTTTCTCGGTTCATAAGTGAGATTTGTTCTTTTCTTGACTCATAAGCGCGGCTGATTCACAGGCGTGATCGGCAGCTCCCCTCGCAGGACATTGGCGACATTCTGGACGCACAACAGCCTTGATGCGCGACGGGCTTCTTGTGTTCCTCCACCGATGTGCGGCAGAAGCGCGACATTCTCCATCAAAGGCAGTGCAGGATGAACCGCTGGCTCATTTTCGAATACATCCAGCCCTGCCCCGGCGAGATGCCCACTTTGCAAAGCCTCGACGAGAGCGACTTCATCCACGACTGGGCCGCGCGCCATATTGATGAGGTATGATCCGGGCTTCATGAGCGCCAGCCGTTCAGCATTCATCAGATGATGCGTTTCCGGCGTGAGGGGCGTGTGCAGCGAAACAAAATCGGACTGCCGCAGCAGGTCGTCAAGAGCGCGATAGCCGGGGTCAGCCTGTACCTGGCGGCGGTAGTAAATAATATTCATGCCAAAAGCGGACGCACGGCGAGCAACGGCCTCCCCGATGCGCCCGTAGCCGACGATGCCAAGCGTTTTGCCCGCAAGCAGCACACCGTCCCACACGCCGGGCTGAAAGCTATTCCACGCGCCAGAACGGACATAACGATCACCCTTGACCAGAAACCTCGTCACACACAGCAGCAAACCCAGCGTACAGTCAGCGGTTGATTCGGCGAAGGCTTCCGGTGTGTTGGTTGCCCAGACACCGCGCCGCGCCATTTTCTCGACATCCAGATTGTTGTAGCCGATGGCGACGTTGGCGACAATTTTCAAGCGCGGTGCATGTTCCAAAAGTTCGGCATCCACGCGCAGTTCACCCTGATTGATGATTGCGTCAAGCTCCGGCGCGAGGCGCAAAACCTCGTCGCGAGTCATCAGATCGCCACCGCTTGGCCCTTGAATGACATGAGCCAACCCATGCAGCGATTCTAAAACATCAGGCGGAACAGTATTGGTTATTAAAACAGTTGCTATCATAAAAATCGCTCAAATCTGCGGATAAGGGACTGATAAATCAGCCAGCCATTCGGGAGTGACACGCTTGCCAAGCAAAAAGAATTTGCGATCAGGATGCCACAAAATGTTATTGCCGCCGCGCGTGGTAAAACTGCTGTAGACGCCGACATCGGCGCGTTTTCCTGGCCCCAGCGCCACGCCATCATGGTGCATAAATTGTTTGCTCTCGCTGAACCAGATGGGTTGCTCGGCGTCCGGCCTGTACTCGCCAAGCGCCAGAAATGCAGGTGCGCGGTTGCGGCTGGTTTCTTCCGGCTGGCAGCCATTGACCCGACCATCGTTATTGTGATGCAGCAGCACATAACGTCCGTCGCTGAGTTGATAGATCGGGCAGCAGCACAGCGGCTCTAAAATCGGCGTGCCATGATCGCGCCGGAGCAGTGGAGTCGGCAGTGTCCAGTTTTGACCATCATCGCTGGAAAGGCTGTACCACACCATGCCGGACATGGTACGCATCGTGCAGAACAGCCGGTCATCCGGCAGGCGGACGAGGCTCGGTTCTTCGGCGATACTCAACAGCGGATTGGTGTAATGCGGCACACGCAGCGCCTTTTCACCCCACGCGGAAAACGTGATCTGAATATCGCGCGGTTCGGGGTGGTCGTCGATATTCTCAAAACGCATAAACTCGACGACGGCTTCCAGACTCGTCCACGATTGGTTGTGCGGCGGATGGCGCACGGCTTTGCTCACCCAGCGCGTGAAGCCGGTGAACCAGCGGCCTTGAAGATCGCGAATCGGCATCTGCCAGACGATCCAGTTTGAGGGAACGGCAGGATCGGGGCTATCGTGTGGGCTGCGCGGCATCGGGATCGTTTGCGGCCCTGACCATGTCTTGCCGAGGTCGTCGCTGTAGCGGCAGTCCATTGTCCCGGTGATCGTCGCGCCGACATCGGCAATGCCTTGATTCTGGTTATAGACGACGTAAATGCGGCCCGATTTTGAAACCAGCGGGAAGCCCCAACTGGCGATGAGGCCACCATTGGGACGATCTGGCCCTCCCAACTTCAATGGTGATGTCCAGCTAACGCCTTCATCATCAGATCGCGCGAAAACGATGCGATGATCGCCACCGCCTTCGTAGCTGCTCTGCGTCCAAACGGTCATCATTGAACCATCTGGCCCATCGAAAACCAGAAAATGCTCGTTTCCGGTATCAAAAGTCGATCCATCCAGGCTGCGCGGCTTATAGACGATGTAATCCGGCTTCGTGCGTTGGAGTTCGGTGTCGATATTCATAAGCCTCACGCTCCCGGAACAGTAAGATCGGCAAGCCATTCGGTGGTAATGCGCTTGCCGAGCAGGAAAAATTTGCGATCAGGATGCCAGAGAACATCATTGCCATTCCGGTTGGTGAAGCTGCTGTAAACGCCCAGATCGGTGCGACTGGCGGGGCCAAGTCCCAGCCCGTCGTGGTGCATCAACTGCTTGCTTTCGCTGAACCAAAGCGGTTGTTGAGCATCCGGGCGAAATTCCGCCAACGCGATGTACGCCGGGAAACGATTTTTATGGGCTTCTTCCGGCAGCGATCCCTGATAGCGCCCATCGTTATTGTGATGCAGCAGCACATAGCGTCCATCGCTCAGGGGATAAATCGGGCAGCAGCAGATCGGCTCTAAAATCGGTTCGCCGAAATCCTTGCGCAGCAGTGGACGCGGATTTGTCCAGGTTTCGCCATCATCGGCTGAAACGCTGTACCAGATGAGGCCGGACATGGTGCGAAACACGCAAAAAAGTCGATCATCGGGTAAGCGCACGTGACTCGGCTCATGCGCGAGGCTCAACATGGGGTTGCTGTAATGCGGGACACGCAGAGCCTGATCGCCCCAGGCAGAATAGCTAACCTGAATGTCGCGCGGTTCAGGGTCGTTGTCGATATTTTCAAAACGCATAAACTCGACCACCGATTCCCACGATGTCCATGAATTATTGTGCGGCGGTGTACGAACAGCCTTGCTCAACCAGCGGCTAAAACCTGTGAACCAGCGTCCCTGAAGATCACGAGAGGGCATCTGCCAGACGATCCAATTCGATGGAACGGACTCATCAGGGTGATCGTGTGGGCTGCGTGGCATCGGGATCGTCTGCGGCGCTGACCATGTTTTGCCCATGTCATCGCTGTAACGGCAGTCCATAGTTCCCGCGAATTGGGGCATTACGTCGTCGATACCTTGAAACTGGTTGTAAACGACATAGATGCGCCCGGATTTTGAAACCAGCGGGAAGCCCCAGCTTGCCATGTAGCCATCGCCAAGTTTATCCGGCCCAGCTAATTTGATCGGCGCTGTCCATGTGACTCCCTCATCGTCAGACCGCGCAAAAACGATGCGATGATCGCCCGCCGTCTCGTAGACACTTTGCGTCCAGACCGCCATCATCGAGCCGTCCGGCCCATCAAAAACGAGAAAATGCTCGTTGCCAGTATCATGAGTCAGGCCATCGACACTGCGCGGCACATAGACAATATAATCCGGCTTTGTGCGCTGAACTTCGACCAGTAAATCAATCGGCATGATGAATAATCCCAAAATATTCAATTAGCATGATTAACGACTCCCCAAAAATTCAATCGGCATCGGTGGACGCAAGCGCACCGGGTTAAAATCCGGGTCGCAATCCTTCAGCCACTCGTCGGTGATACGCTTGCCAAGCAGAAAATGTTTGCGATCCGGATAAAACAGGATGCGGTCATTGCCATCATCGACAAAACTGGGATAAGTCGCGACCTGAGAACCACCTGTGCCAGGGATCAGCACGCCATCAGAGCTGGCGAAAATTTTGGGAACGCCGAAAATCAACGGGTGATCTTTTTCGCCGGGAATTTCACGACCAACCGTTAGCCAGACAGGGTAGCGGTTATTTTTCGAATCAATTGGTGATTTTCCACCGTTGGCTGTGCCATCATTGTTGTAAAACAGGAGCAGATAACGACCATCCGCCAGACGATACAGCGGGCTTGGCGAGATCGGATTGAGAATGGGGTTGCCACCCGGCTCGTAGCGCAGCGGACGCGGTACATCCCACGAACGACCATCATCTTCCGAGAGCGCATAATAGTTCAAACCGACCATCGTCCGCATGACACAGATCAAACGTCCATCGGAAAGCGCCTGCACCGTCGGCTCCTGCGCCACACTCACACCGGGGCGATTCGGATATTCGACTTGCAGGCCGTGCGGTGTTTTCGGCCATGTCGTCACAATCAGTTTTGAGGGATCGGGTTCGGTTAAAATATTTTCGAAGCGCAAAAAGCAGATTTCTGACCAGTGTTCGAGCAGCGACAGACTCAATTTCACGGCTGGGTCAAACGTATTGCTCGCCCAGCGTGTGAAGGGCGCGAGGACATGCCCCTCGGCTGTCGTGAAAACATTCTGATAGACGATCCAGTTCGCAGGCACATTCGGGTCGGGATGGCTGATCGCGTTCGGCTCAATCGGATAATCGTAAGTTTGTTCGCTCCATGTGATGCCATCGTCGTCAGAATAACGGCAGCGGAGCGCACCTGTTGTATCGGGGCGCGCGTCATCGATGCCGACATTTTTGTTATAGAAACAGTAGATGCGGTGTCCGCCGTCCGGCAGCACACCCGGCGCGATGATCGGAAATTCCCAACTCGCCAGCCCGGTTCGAGTCGCATCACCGGGTTTTGGCCCGTCGATCATCTGCGGTTTTGTCCAGGTATGTCCGCGATCCGTCGAACGGCTGCACACAACTCGTTGGTCGCTGGCGTTCTCATAAGTGGAGGTCGTCCACATCCCCAAAAACGCGCCACTCGGCGTGACAACCACGTTGAAATGCTGATTTGCTGCGTCATCCCCTTCCAGATCGGCAGGCAGATAAACCGCCAGATCGGGTTGGGTGCGTTTCCATTCATCAGCCAGATTCATAAATTTCTCCTTATAAATTTTAGTCATTCAACTGTCTCTATAGAAGCAGTCATCCTAACTTTTAGAATATTTTCCCAATCGAGCATCAGCCAATGTTCACGCTGCTGGCGCAGTTCACCCAGTAAAAGGCTTTGCGTTTCGATATTCGCGACAAAACGCCCTTCTTCATAAAAAGCGATCAGCGCATCCATATTTTTTAAACAGCGTGTACGGGCGCGGGTCGCCAGAGTGCGCAAATCGGGCTGCCTTTGCATCTGAAGGCGAAAGGGTTGCAGCCACGATTCGGGAATCTGATGATGATTCACAATCGAATCAGCATCATGGAAGCGGCGCTCGATCTGACCACTGACCTGCCCCGTCAACCAGCGCAAACCCAGCCCGATAAAAAACGAGGTCAGGCCGATAATCAGCACGGCGATCAGCATCAGGCCGATCATTCACCCACCCCCTGCAAATCCAGTTCTTTAGCGAAATGGCAGGCGGAAAAATGGTTATTGCCCATATCCACCAGCGGCGGCGCTTCGTGTTTGCAAATATCTTTGGCATAGGGGCAGCGTGGATGAAAATAGCAGCCGGAAGGCGGATTAGCCGGACTGGGTACTTCGCCTTCCAGCGTGACTTCTTTCATCGGGCGGCTCAGGTCAGGGCGCGGGATCGCCGAGAGCAGCGCTTCTGTATAGGGATGTCTGGGCTTCTGAAACAATTCTTCAGTATCGCCAATTTCGATCAGCTTGCCGACGTACATCACGGCTACCCGATCCGAAATATGCTCGACCACGCTCAGATCATGGGCGATAAACAGGTATGTCAGGTTGAACTCACGCTGTAAATCCTGCAAAAGATTCAGAATTTGCGCCTGAACCGATACATCCAGCGCGGAAACTGGCTCGTCGCAGATAATCAACTCCGGGTTGAGGCTGATGGCGCGGGCGATGCCGATGCGCTGTCGCTGCCCGCCGCTGAAAGCATGGGGGTAGCGATTCAGATATTTGACATCCAGCCCGACTAAATCCATCAGATCGCGAACCCGCTGCTCCAATGCACGACCTTCAGCCACCTTGTTAATGTAAAGCGGCTCACCGACGATGTTCAGAACCGTTTTGCGCGGGCTAAGGCTGAGATATGGATCTTGAAAAACCATCTGGATATGCGGACGCACCGCGCGGAGTTCTTTTGCAGACAGCTTTGTCAGGTCAAATTCCTGATCGTTGACCCGCAGAATAACCTCGCCTGCCGTAGGCTCCATCGCGCGGACGATACAGCGCCCCAATGTGGTTTTGCCGCAGCCAGACTCCCCTACGAGGCCAAGCGTCTTGCCAGCGGGAATATCAAAACTGACATCATCGACAGCGCGTACATGACCTACAACACGCCGCAGTAAACCCTCCTGAATAGGGAAATATTTTTTCAGACCACGCACTTCGATCAGCGCTTTTGAACCATTTTGCATACGATAAGCCCTATTCGTACAAGATGCAGCGCACCTGATGCCCCGCTTCCGTGTCGATCAACGGCGGCACATCGGCATCGCAGCGACCAGGGATGAAGTGAACACAGCGATCCGCAAAACCACAGCGTCGCGGTGGATCAAGCGGCACAGGCACAGTCCCCTCGATAGATGCCAGCCGCCCTCGTCCTTTAGACCCCAACTTTGGAATAGATTGCATCAACGCCTGGGTATAAGGATGCTGCGGATTCTCGAAAATTTGCCGCACCGTGCCGTATTCGACAACGCGGCCTAAATACATGACTGCCACGTCGTCGGCCATATTCGCGATCACGCCCAGATCATGCGTAATGAAAATAATCGACATGCCCAGTTCGGCTTGCAGGCGTTTCATGAGCCGCAGGATTTGTGCCTGGATGGTCACGTCGAGCGCGGTAGTCGGCTCGTCGGCGATAAGCAGCTTAGGTCGCAGCGACAATGCCATCGCGATCATCGCACGCTGCAACATCCCGCCGGACATCTGATGCGGGTAGTTATCGACGCGGCGTTCGGGAATCGGTATCCCAACCTGCTTCAGCATTTCGATTGTCCGCCCACGTGCTTCTGGCTTGGGGAGGCTTTGATGCGTCTGTATAGCCTCGGAAATCTGGTCGCCAATCGTATGCACCGGGGAAAATGCCGCCATCGGCTCCTGGAAAATCATCGCGATCTCACGACCACGAATATCCCGAATCGCGTTACCTGTCGGCGGCAGCGCAGCCAAATTCACAGGCTTCTCACCGCCATGAAACCAGATTTCGCCTTCGATTTTGCCAGGGGCAGGTACAAGTTTCAGGATCGAACGCGCGGTCACGCTTTTGCCACAGCCGGACTCGCCCACAATGCCAAGCACACGATTGCGCCCAATCGCCAGCGATACGCCATCTATCGCTTTTAAGATGCCCTCGTGCAGCTTGAAATATGTGCGCAGATTCTTGATTTCTAAAAGAACGTCATTCATCATAATTTATAAGGATCGGCTGCATCCCGAAGGCCATCGCCGATAAAGTTAAAAAACAAGACGACAAAAATCACGATAATTCCGGGAGCCAGCAGCCAGGGATGAATGGCGATGCTGCGCACATTTTGCGCATCCTGCATCAACGTCCCCCAACTGACCGCCGGGGCGCGAATACCCAGACCCAAAAAGCTCAAGGCCGTTTCCGCCAGGATCATGCCGGGGATCGCCATCGTGAGGTGAACAATGAGATAGCTCATAAAACCGGGCAGCAAATGGCTAAAAATGATGTACCCGTCTGTTCCGCCTGCCAGCCGCGCGGAAATCACGTAATCATATTCGCGAAGTTCCAACAGCTTGCCGCGCACCACCCGCGCTAACCCTGCCCAGCCGAAAATTGACAAAATAATCGAGATCGCAAAGTAGACCTGTATGGGAGACCAGCGCGGCGGAACGGCAGCACTCAAGGCTAACCACAGGGGTGTTGTCGGCAGGGAGATGAGAAATTCAACCACACGCTGGATAACGGTGTCCGTCGCGCCGCCAAAATAGCCGGAAATGCCGCCGAGGACACAGCCCAGCGTGAAGGCCAGGAATACCCCTACCAGGCCAATCGTCAGGCTGATGCGGCTTCCTGCTAGCACACGCGACAACAAATCACGCCCCAGGCCGTCTGTACCGAGCAGAAAAATCTTGCTATTTTCGACACCGAAAAAGTGAAGATCGCTTTTAAAAAGTCCCCAGAACGAATACTCCTGACCACGCACAAAAAATTGAATCGGGTAAATCTGCGAGGTGTCCTCGACGTATTCGCGCGTGAACGTATCCATATTGAGTTCGTTCGACGTGCCGTAAACAAATGGCGCACGTAAATTACCCTCAGAATCCACAAAACGGATCACCATTGGTGGAGCAGTCAGGTAATCCTCGTGCTGGGTCTGCATTTCGTAGGGTGCCCAGAATTCATAAGTAAAGGCGAGGAAATAGATTGCGATCAGGAATACGGTGGAGATGAGCGCCAGACGATGCTTTCGAAACTTGCGCCACATCAACTGTGACTGAGAAGCCATGTAGTAGCGTTCTTCAGCCGTGATCTCTGTGCCGCGTCCGGTGATTGATTTTTGGGCGCTGTCTTTTGTCGCGTCCATAGCGGATTTAAGCCTTTTTCTCGAAAGAAATGCGCGGGTCAACCAATACCAGCAAAATGTCTGAAATCAGCGTACCGATGAGCGTCAGGATACTGAGCATCATGACAATGCTCCCTGCCAGGAACATATCCTGGTTGAGCAGCGCCCCATAAATAAGCGGCCCGGTTGTCGGCAGGCTGAGGACAATCGCGATGATGGTTTCGCCGGAGACAATGTGCGGAAGCTGCCAGCCAATCGTACTCACAATCGGGTTAATGGCGATACGCACCGGATATTTGAAGGTCAAGCGGCGTTCGGAAAGCCCTTTGGCCCGCGCCGTCACGACGTATTGTTTGCCGAGTTCATCCAGTAGTGAGCTGCGCATCACGCGAATAATGCTGGCTGTTCCGGCGGTACCGATCACCAGCACAGGCACCCACAGATGTTGGAGCATGTCCCAGACTTTGGCGAGACTCCAGGGTTCCAGAACGTACTCTGAAGAAAACAGGCCGCCAACGCTGATGCCAAAATATTTGAAAAAGAAGTACATCAGAATCAAAGCCAACATGAAATTGGGCGTTGCCATGCCGATAAAACCGATGATCGACAGGAGGTAATCACCCACGCTGTACTGGCGCAGCGCGGAATAAACGCCGATGGGGATGGCAACCAGATAGACAAAGAACAGGGTAGAAACCGACAGCATAATGGTCAGCGGCAGCCGATCAGCCAACAATTCCGCAACGGGCCTGTTATAGGCAAATGACCGTCCCATATCGCCGCGAACAAAATTGGTGATCCACAGCCAATACTGCTCGATGGGGGATGCATCCAGGCCGTAACGAGCACGTAAGGCCGCCACTTCCTGGTCATCAACGGTTGTACCCTGGGCTTGAAGCGACGCGACATAAGTGGTCAGATAATCACCCGGCGGCAGTTGAATGATGATGAAAACAACTACGCTTAATGCTACCAGGGTGAAAACCATATACAGCAGGCGGCGCAGCACATAATTGAGCATCGAGGCCTCCACAGGAATTTTAACACTGGGGCGTGAGCAGCCACCGATTCACGACGACTGCTCACCAACCGTACAGATTATTTATTCCTGAATGTACCACTGCGCGGGTAAATATGGGGCGTAGAAATTCGTATCTGAACCCCAGAAAATACCCTCAGTTGCCACATTCTTGAGGCGATTGCTGACCACCAGCGGCTGCGGGAACATACCTACTGTCCCGATGATGGGTAACTGTGTAGCAAAGTATTCGAAGTATTGCTGTCCAAGCTGGGTGAATTCTTCACTGCCAGCTTCAGTACCCTGCCAGCGGCGGAAAAGTTCTTCCAGGTCTTTAATTTCCTGGGGCGGTTCTTCACCCTGCGCTCCGGCAGATTGGAACCACTGCGCCCATAGAGGTCCCCAACGCTGCTGTGTCGCATCTTCCCAGCCGAAGAACAGCGGGTTGGCACGACCAAACAGCGCCGCGCGATCCAGATGCCAGGTGGGGACTTCAAGTTCATTGGCATTATGACGTTGGGTAAACAAGCTGCCTTCGGTAAGGGTGCAGATCGCTTCGATACCGATTGCCACATAGTCTTCGGCGACAAGCTGGCAGGCATCCATTTTACGGCCTTCAAGTACGCCGATTTCGATCACCATGCTCAGACGTTCGCCATCGGAGCGCAGACGGAAGCCATCACTATCGCGTTCAGTCAGGCCAATTGAATCCAGAATGGCATTAGCTTCGTCAACATTGTATTCGATATTCATCGTCGTCCACTCAGGCTTGACATAGCTGTTGGCAGCCAGCGGAATACCGGGATAGGGTGTTCCAAGGCCGAAGTAGAGTGTTTCGTTCATGCGTTCGCGGTTAATGCCTAATGACATCGCACGGCGGAAATCGAGATTCTGGAACAATTCGCGCAGCACAGGGTCTGCTGCATTTTGATTTGGCATCAAAGCCAGATCGCTGGTGCGGAGCGAGTTCGCCAGATAGACTTGATAATTCCCCGCTTCCTCGTTGGCACGTAGTACGGGCATATCCGATAAGCCGAGGAAATAGGCTTCAAAATCGAGTTCACCGGTGCTTGCCATGAGAGTCAAAGTCTGAAGGTCGTTGACAGGGGTCACAATGATACGGTCAATGTAGGGAAGCTGCTGACCTTCGGTATCGACAGCATGGTAGTAAGGATTGCGCACAAAGACGACGCGATCTGTTGTTTCTTCCTGGGGAATCCATGCCCACAGCCAGGGACGCTCGGTATCGTACCAACGTGACGGCGTACTGTGCGATTGGAATGCCTGCACCCAGGTTTCAAAGCCTTCTTCAGTCGCTATCGCTGCGGCTTCCTCATTGTAACTCGGATGCCAATTGCTAAGATAATGCTTAGGCAGGAAGATATTGGTATCTGACGAGAAGAACGTGCGACCAAAACGATCCAGAACAATCGGATAGGCGATGGGGAAGTTGATATTCAGTTCCACATCGCTAATCTTCTCAAATACGACTGGCCCCTCATCGAATGTCCAGAACGCGCCGGGGCCGTTCGGACTGAGTTCAGGGTTGTTGGCGACATCTTCCCACCAGAAAAGAATGTCATCAACCGTGAATGGCGATCCATCTGACCATTTGTGTCCTTCGCGCAGAACCAGCGAAAAGGTCTTCAGATCGTCGGAGAAGCTGTAGGATTTGGCGATGTCGAGGACAGGTGTTGCGCCGTCCTGTGTGTAGCGGAACAAGCCGGATTGCCGCACCTGCGAACTGCTCCAGAGAGCCGTCACGCCCGCGTCGGCAAAACGCAGTTCACCGCCATAAACACCCACAGATTCGACAGGTTCAACGACCAGTGGCTCGACTGGCAAACGTTCGCTCACGGGCGGAAGTGCGCCCTGCGCAACTTGTTCAGCCAACATGGGTGCTTCGCTGTACTGCTCCTGCGCACTTACGCTGGGAACAATCAGCATCAGGATGATAACCGCATAAAGTCCAATTTTGCTCAGGCTTCTGAACATAAACATTGTCTATTACCTCACAAATCTAATCGTTTACACTAATTTGCGGTGGCAATTGGTATTGCCCTTAACGAGATTAATAATTGTTTTTAGCCAACGGTTTGTTCACCTCCTTTTGTCAGCTTTTATCCTGGTAGGCAATATATGGTATACCAAGATGATTGAAAATTTTTTATTGATCGCGAACGGTCATGATTCTTATTTCATGCTTTCCGTGTGTCGCTGTTGAACGATATGCAGTGATCGCTCAAAAGCGTTGGCAAGATGCCGTTCCATACTTGCGCTGGCGGCATCAGCATCACCTGAGTTAATGCAGTCAACCAACTCGCGATGTAAATCGAGGGTTTCCTGCCAGTCGTAATGTTCGGCGTTGTTGGCGACGAACATAAAAATTGGGCCAATCATCGAATCGAGCGTCTTATTAAGGTGTCGATTATTGGCCTGCTGCCAGATCAGTGTGTGCAGCTCAACATCGCTCTGAGTAAAGGTACTGTTATCCTTATTTAAGTATGCCTGCTCCATCCCCTCTACGATTGCCAGCAGTGCAGCACGGTTCGAGGGGGATGTATTTTCAGCAGCTAACCGAACCGCCAACTTCTCCAAGACCAGACGCAGTTGATAGAGTTCACGAATATCTCGCTCATTGACCTGAATAACATAACGGGCATCGCGCCTGCTGACGACCAACCCTTCTTTTTCCAACTGCATGAGTGCATCACGCGCTGGCGCTCGGCTGATACCCAGTGAATCGGCCACTTCTCTCTCAACCAGTTTTGAGCCTGGTGGTATGCGTCCACTGGTAATATGTTCACGCAGGAGTTCGGTTGCCTGGTCTTTGAGATTGCTGCGTTCGAGCTTGAACAATATCCACCATCTTTTAAACGGGTTGCAGTGCGTTTTACTTTGGTATACCATATACCGTATGCTAAACCAAAATTAACATGGCTTTGATTTTTTGTCAACTTTTACGAAGGAAAAATTATGGGTGTCGCACACACGGCCTCGCCGACAGGGCCGTTACCGAAAGACCTGCTCCATCCTCAATCCATGAACGTCACCGAAGCGTTCGGGAATGTCACACTGGGGACAGGTCGTTATCCGTTCAATTATCAGGCGCAGCTTAGTGTGACTCCGCGCGGAACGTGGCTCTGCGTATGGACTCAGGGGTCACACGAAGCAGATCGCGACCAGCGCGTCGTTCTGGCACGCAGTAACGACACCGGACAGACGTGGAGTTCGGAAATCGTCATCGAATCAGCGGATGGGGCTTACCGTGTTCCGGCGTGGATCATGATTTTTACCGTGCCGCATACCGGACGGGTCTACGTCTTCTACTGGTACAACCTCCACGAAGTTCCACTGCGCGATGCAGGCGATATTTTTTTCAAGTATTCCGATGATGATGGCTTTACATGGTCAGAACGATTCCCGCTGAATGTCCCGCGCAAAGCTGCTGACGATCCCGACGGCGATATTCACGGCTGGAATTTTGGACAACCGCGACTCTTGCCGACAGGTCAGGTCATGTTCACGTTCAACAAGATGCGGCGTTCTGCGATGTATCCACCGGGTTGGAAATTAGACAAGCAGCATCAATGGATTGCGCCACCCGATTCCAAGACCGACGAAAAAGAACCGATTCAGGGCGGCGACCCGAACAACTGGGAAACTGAAGTCTGGTTTGTGGAGTGCGAAAACATCCTGACTGAAAGCGATCCTCAACAACTGAAATTCCGATTTTTGCCGGATGGCGAAGCAGGCTTGTGGGTGACATATCCTGATAGCACACGTCACTTTGGTCAGGAAGGCACGATTGTCGGCCTGTCGGGAAATCGTCTCTTGTGTGTCTTCCGCAGCCGTCGCGGACATGCGTATTTCAGCATTAGCAGCGATAAGGGACATACATGGAGTACCCCGGATGTCCTGCGCTACTGTCCCGGCGGTGAACCCATCGAACAGCCCTGTGCGCCTTGCCCGATTCATAAAACAGCCGATGGTCGCTTCGTCTTCGTTTTTCATAATGCAGCGCCACAGGGACGTGGTGGTATCCCCGTGACCCTATGTGGATCACGGTGGCGCGTGAAGCCCCCGGCGTGGGCGAAAACGCGGGGCTATTTTTTAACGCGCCCAAAGTCGTTCTCTACAATGACCGCGTTCCCGGCGGCCCATTCAATGACACCGAAATTTCGTATCCGCAGTTTTACGAAATCGCAGGCCAGCACTATATCATCTACGCCAATAAAACATCTGAAATTCGCATCAATAAAATTGCGCCGGAGCTATTGGACGACTCCGGCTTACCACGATAAAGAATATAAAAAATGACTTATTCAACCCACAGTGAGTAAAGAAAATGACTTATTCAACCCATGCCGATAATTTTTATGCGCAAGTGAAACCCAGCGGAACAGGGCGCGAAGAAACCAATATCCAGCCGTACATCACATTTACCGGACGTGGCACATGGATCGTTTCGTGGACGCAAACCAGTGAAGAGATTGAGCCGGGTCAACGCCCAGAGCAGCGAGCCGTTTGCAGCCGCAGCACCGACGAAGGTCGAACATGGTCGCCGGAAATTTTGATCGAGGATTCTGACGATAGCGATGTAGCACTGCCCCCTCAGCCGGATTATGGTCAAGCCGTGACTGCCGCCTCTGCTGCGCATACTCACGAAGGCGGCAGCCCGACGGTTGAGCCGCCTACCTGCCGAGCGCGTGTTCCCGCATGGCCGATGGTTTTTTATGCACCTTATCTGGATCGCGTTTATGCCTTTTACTGGTACAACACCAACGGCAATATTTACCGCGATGCGGGTCACATTTACTTCAAATATTCCGACGATGACGGCTTAACCTGGTCAGAGCGCCATCAAATTCCGATCCGCCGTACCGATATTGACGAGCCGGGTCTGGATATGCACGGCTGGAATTTTGGCCCACCACTGATTCTGCCCAACGGCAAAGTCATGATGACGTTCAACAAAATTCAGGCGACCACCGTGCCAAAACTGTTTGAAAATTGGCGTTCGGAAGTCTTTTTTCTGGTCATGGAGAATATTCTCACGGAAACCGATCCGGCAAAGTTAGAATTTAAGACCTACCCCGACGGCGATTTTGGAATCGTTGTGCCGAATCGGGCGACAGGCAAACCCTTCGCACAGGAGGCCACTGTCGTCCCGCTATCATCAGGCCGCATCCTGACAGTCATGCGGACAGACAGCGGCTTTCTTTACCACGCGATCAGCGATGACTACGGGAAAACCTGGTCAAAGCCAGATGTTTTACGCGCTTCCCCCGGCGGTCCGCCCATGTGCCAGCCGATTTGTTCGGCATCATTGCAAAAGCTGCGGGATGGTCGCTATGTGTTGCTGTTCCACAACAACGATGGGAAGGCTAACGGCGGTGCTGGCCCCAATTCAAGCCTGAAAAACCGCACACCTCTTTGGTTGGCGGTTGCGCGTGAAGCGACAGATGTTCGCGAAAATGGCGGCCTGATTTTCGGGACACCCCAGGTCGTCGTCGAAAATGGCGTACAGCCGAGGGGTCATGTCCGGCGGACTGATATTTCATACCAGCGCTTTTTCCAGTGGAAAGATCGCTATTTCATCGTCTATAACCATCGCAAGCTCGACATCAACATCCATGAGGTCGATCCGACCAGAGTCGAAGATTGGGTGCTGCCGATGTAGACTTTGTTTCCCAAATCTATCGAAGAAGGCTTTGCAATTCTTCCGTGAGTATCTCCGGTGCGTTCTCAACCCGTAGATTCGCTGCTGCCTGAATAAACCGGGGGACATCAAACTGCTCAATCACGGAGCGCCGCCGCAGATCAAGCGGGAGCAAATGGTGATATGCGCCAAAAGCGAGCAACTTCTCGTAACGCCTGTAATGATCGTGTAGATAACGAGTGACTTGCTGGGGCGTCCAGACTAAAGACGCCGGGGGATTATCAGGCAGTAGCAAACATAACCCTATTTGAACAGTCTTTTCAGCCGGGGTTGTATAGCGAACAAGATCAAGCAATGCCTGTCCATATACATCGCCCAGCCAGTGAAACCACAATCTACCTTCACCACAGGCAACAAGCGGCGTAACCCCGGCTGCCAGTCCAATTTGAAGCGGAATCTGCTGTGCTATCTCATAACGAAGAACGGGTCTGGCAGAAAGATAGCGCAGCTTTGTGGCGGGGATGCTGCCCCGATGAGGTAAAACCCATAACGCATCATCGTCAACCCATTCCACACTCAACGGACGACCTTCCAGAGTAAGCACCTCTCGATCCAGCCATTGACGATCCACATTGGCTACCACACGCTGCGTATTCTGATCGAGGATTTTGATTTGTGCGGTGTCTGAGGACTGAATATTACTGTACAAACTGAGCGAGGTATATTCGGCGCTTTGAAGATCAACTAATTGATGAAGCTCGTCACCCGCACGCCATTCCCCCATCCGTCCGAGCGTCAGATAGCCGGATGCCTGCAATTCACCAAGAATCGCCTCCAAATCAGCTAGAGATAGAATCCCATCAAAGAGATCAGCCAATGACCGCAGACGGAGTGCGCCGGTTGGACTTTGCTTGAGCAGGCTAAAGATTTGTTGGACAACAACAGAAGGGCGAAAAGCGGCTAAAGAAGCAGTGTCTGATGTTTTTAGCAGCACCTCAAACAATACTCGCTCCAGTGGTGTCCGGTAAATACAGACGACTTGAGTTTCCTGCTTCCGCCGTCCCCCACGTCCAGCACGCTGGATAAACGAGGCGTGGCTTCCCGGCGGACCAATGAGCAGCACCACATCAATATCCCCGATATCGATCCCTAGCTCCAAGGTACTGGTGGCAAAACAAAGCGCGGCTTCCGCATGGGAAAAGCCTTGCTCAATCTCACCCCGCAGTTCTCGCGAGAGGTTCGAATAATGCACATAGATTGCCGCACCAAAGCTCAAATCGGCAGCACGGACAGCCGCAGCATAAGATTCGACCTCAGCCCTAGTGTTGCAAAAAACAAGCGCTTTGTGCCAACCACGCTGCTGAAATAAGCGCAAATAGCCCATCAGGCTAGCCGGAGAATCATCACCAAGTGCCAGATATTCGGCGTTTATTACACGACTGCCAGGGACTTGTATGATACTTGCGTCAGGAAAATAGTGCGCGGCGGTGGCTTCCGGCTGTGCCAGCGTCGCAGATAGTCCCGCGTATTGCACCAACTCATCGTCAGCGTCACCTACTTTAAACGCATGAGCGCGTACCTGCCGCAGACGATTAAGCAGCACCCGTAGCTGGTCGCCACGCACTGTCCCGTCAAAAATGTGAATTTCATCGATCACCACTGCCCGCACGGTGCTTAGAATCTTGGCATGTGTGGTCAGCAGGGAATCCAGAGACTCTGGTGTGGTCAAAAGCAAATCGGCGGGATACTTCGGGTCAAAGGTATCGAAGTCACGTGTTTTCATAGCACAGGAAATGCGAAGGACATCCAGCGGTGCAGCCAAACGATATTGCAGATCATTGATAAGCGCACGGGTGGGCAGCAGGTAGAGCAGAGTCAGGCGAGATGTTGGGCGTAAAGGTGGTAAATGACGTTCGATCAACGGGGCGAGCGCGGCTTCTGTTTTGCCGCTGGCAGTCGCCGCGCACAAAAGTATATTTTCTCCATCAAGCAGCGGCGGAATGCCCGCAAGTTGAGCCGAGGTGAAATTGCCATAACGCCCGAAAAATGCTCCCCAGGTTCGCGCCAGATTGCGCTGCAATATACGAGGATTCACACCTTCAGCCCACGTTTTAACTCTTCTAACAAATCCTGTGGCGCATAATCTGAATGGAGATGCAGCAAATCGCAAACTGTTACCGACGCGCGAATGAGTTCGCGCAGATTGATACGATGCTGCGCGAGAGCGCGATAGACCATACCGGGCGCTTGATTCACAATGTCCTCATACCGTTCGCGTGGTGGTTGGTAACTATAAGCCAGCGCATGGTAACGCAGGAGCGTTTTGAAAAACTCTCGAATATCTTTTTCAATAAATCGGTCATCCAGGCGAACCAGATGTGAGGCGGCAAGCCACGTCCCTATTGGCATCCGTTCGGCGCTTTCGGTGAGCGCGAACAGAAACAGCAGGTGTGGCTCGGAAGTGTAGGATACGGGATATTCGACACGCATATTATCGGGAATTTCGCGGGCATCAATGCGCCCATTATTCAAGCCAAGCGCACTGACAATCATCGATTTGAAGAACGAGTCCGCCCGTTCTCGCTGTGACACTCGCAGCAGAGAATAATGTTCGGATTCATCAATCAGGACGGCCAATCCGCTGTAACCCAGCAGAGTTGCTAACAAACTGATCCCGGTCAGTAAATAGCTGTATTGACGCGCTGTTTCCCCAGCAGCATACAGCCTCGGCGGCTTCTTCAGGCAGGTTTTCATCTCGCTTTGCGGCTTGGCGTGTCCGCTTAACCAGTGGATGATCTCGTCAAATGCGGATTGACTGGGGCAATCTTGCAGCGCCAGTAGGGCCGCAGTGAGAGGGCAATCTTTCACCTCACGCGGACATAAATCGGCAAATTGGGTGATGATCGTGGGGTTGTCGAGCGCTTTTTTGAATAAGGGGAGTAAACCGCGTTGATTGGTATCGGGATAACGCAGCGACGTGACCCACGTTTCATAAATTTTATGGGCTTTGCTGGGAGGCACTTCCACCAGATCAAGGCTGGCACTGGCGATAACAAAATTTTCACGCAGTCCGCGCCGCGCCGCAAGCTCGATAAAATGGCTCTTGCCGAACCCATAATCTCCGATCACGGCCAGCACATCCCCGCTGCGTTCGCGACTGCGAGTAAGGGCGCGATCCAGCGTTACGCGCTCGGCTTCCAGGCCAATCGTGAGCATTTCAGCATCCTGCACCGGCACTATCCCGATCCGCAGCGCTTCAAGTGTCTGACGTGCGCGAAATTGATCCACTTCTAATATCGGCACACGTGGAGGTGCAGGTTGTTCGGCGGCATTATCTCGCAGCGCGGCAACCGACTCCGCATTAAACTCTTTTGCTGGCAGGCGAAAACGTCGTCCAGAATCGAACAGTACCTCCCATTCGAAACCGCCCATATAAGTTTTGAGCAGCTTGCCAGCACCAAATTGGGGATGATAGACCGTTTGCGACTCCACTGGCGGCACTCCTAATAGGGACTTTGCTGTTCGTCAGCCAGCCGTTGAAGCGCATCGCTCTGCCCCTTGATAAGCGCATCGGCATATTCCATCGTAATCACAACTTCGCCTTCTTCCTTCTGGCGAAACCATTCCATAACCAGCGCTTTCACAAACAGGCGGCGGTGGCTGACCGCCAGATATGAGTTGCGGGCGGCTTGTGATAGCACACGGATATTTTCCGTTTGTATATCCCTGTTTAGAGTGGCATCATATGCCAGCTCAAAAATTGGCAGCAAGCGGTAACTGATCTGCTCCAATAACTCCTCATCGGGTACATCAAGATATTCGAGATTAATTTGCGGGCTGAACGGATTGGCGCGGGAAAAATAGTTTGCAGCCTGAATACGCTGCTGTAGAGCAGGGTATTTGGGGACAACTGTATGCAGAAAATCCGGCGGCACAGCGTACATAAACAGCGCACCAGGAAGTTCTTCACGACAGCGATCAATCACTTCACGCAAATTATCGGTTGCCGTTTTCTCGGCCTTGCCGCCGATGCTCAACATGCGATCTCCTTCGTCAAACAGCAGCGCTAGTCCGGTGTATCCCATCGCGCGTACAGCCTGACACAATGATCGCAGCATCTTAAAAGCATTATTTTTATTGATTTTCTCTGTAACGCCAATTGAACGCAGATCGCGCATGTCTTCCGCTGTGACTTCCTCGCCATGCAGCCAGCGTTCGAGCGATTCCACACGGCGTTCTTGCCCACGCAGCAGCGCATTAAAATAGCTCTGAATCGCTTTATGAAAACTCAAGCTGTCCACAGAGGTCGTTTCAAGGGTGTGCAGAAAAGCCCGCACCTCTGGGATGCCTTCTGCTTCAGTATCCTCCAGGTCAAAACCATGCGGATGAACCAAACGGCGCAGCGTACCTTCCAGGAAACGGGCTAACCCTCGTTCGTCCTGACTAAGGCCGCCCAGTTCGTGCCAGATCAACGACGAAGCAACCGCAGCATACACCCGCCGCTGGTCGTCGTAGGGGCTTTCCCTGGGGCTGAGATCGACTTTGCTGACAGCAAAATTGCGCTGCCATGCACGGTCACGCACACAGTAAAGAAAATGCGATTTTCCGCTGCCATAATCGCCTACAACCAGTTTGAAAACCGCACCACCATCGGCAAGATAACTGCCGAGATAATGTGTATCAATGGCATTCAGCAGCGACTCGTTACCGACATTGTAGTAACTAACTCCTTTTGACATTGGCGTGCCGGATTGCCCCAAAGTTTCGATAATCTGCCGTGCGAGATGTGGTTCAGGCAGCATGTCCTACTCCTTTACAAACTCAACATCAGCGATATAGCGCCCATCATAAGGGGTGTCCCCTTCGACAACCCACATACTTTTAGTCGGGCTGTCCGTCTGCGATTTACCGGCGACGTGCGCTTTGACCACCTGTCCGTTGTGGCCAAGGCGCTGCTGATTGGCAAACTCATAGAAATCGTAAATGAATTGGGCGCGGCTGTAGTCCGTAAAGGTGCGTTTACTCGGTTCGCTGGCAAATGCGCGTCCTTGCCGAATCATCACCAATTCGATATAACAATCCACGATATTTACTCGTGTGCTGCTATTTCGCCTGTACTGCGCCATCTTATATGCGTCGTAGAATTGGGCAATCCAGGCTTGACCATCCTGGTTTCGGCCAGTAATCGCTTTTGAGGCGCTCAGATAAGCTTTCGTAGCAGCGTCAACCGTAATAGGTGCGCGAGGTACGACAATATCCTTACCATAGCGCAGTGTGACAAACCGTGCGGCAAAATTTGCTTCCAGCTCAAAACGCTCAATTTCAAATTTTGGTGCGCGTCCACCAATACTGATGCCTTGTTCAGCCAGCGCTGTCCGCAGCCGTTGACCGAATTCGTCACCCAGCGCACGCTGCGCCACTTCTAATTCTTCCCTCAATTCGGGAAGAAGATCGAGGATATCCTGTTGTTTTGCAGTTTGCAGTTGAGCAATCGCTTTATCCAACCGTACCACGTCGGCTGGTTCGCTCCGCAGAGCAACAGCCGCGTCCTTGAGCGCACCAGTCAGTGCTGCCAGAGATTTTATTTCGCGGCGCAGATCAGGCAGCAGAGGGTCTATCGTTTCTTCTTTAAGACGTAATTGGGCGAACACTTCCTGCGCTCTGGTGACATCCGCACCTGTATTCTGTAGGCTGTAATCTGCCAACGCTTTCTGAGTCTTGCTTTGTACATTGGTTATCGTTTTTAGGGATGCCAGTAAAGCCGCCGCCATTTTTTGCTGTTGGAGATAACTTTCACGCAGTATATCAAGCTGGCTAATGATCGTTTCGTTAGGCATATTTTTGCACGTAGGGGTCTTGTTGGTCAAAGATACATATTGTAACAAGTGGCATGGAAATTGACCAATTGGTAACTAAACCAATTATGCCAATTATATCAATACCCTTAATATCTTCGTACACGCAAACACGCAGTATTCCTAAGCATCAAGGCCAAAATTCACACGCTTGCCTTCGAACGCCTTATAAAACGCCGTATTCCTGAAACACTTTTTGGATGCTTGCACCTTGACTGAGCAGATCACGCACGATATTTTCAGCCGAAACTTTTTCGAACGCTTTCGCAATCGCCTGATCTTCGATAGCTTGCGGGATCACCACGCAGCCATCGAGATCGGCCATAATCAGATCGCCATCGTTGACGGTGATATCGCCGATTTTCACAGGCTCATGGATCGTTACGACATCCAGCCGTCCGCGCGAGTCAGCAGGTGATAAGCCGAGCGCAAAAACCGGGAAACGCATCTCAATGATTTTGGCGGCATCGCGCGAAAGACCGTCAATCAGCACGCCGCGTCCACCTTTGGCCTGTGCGCTGGTGCTGAGGAGTTCGCCCCAGAGTGCAGCTTTTGTCGAGCCTTGCGTGGCGCATACGACGATATTTCCCGGCTTAATCTCGTCCAGCAGTTGCAGTTCCAGCTTAAAAGGCTCTTTGGGAACGGCGTGTACTTCAACCGTCGCCATTGTCGAGGCGCGTCCGGCCATTTTCGCTTCGGGGAACAGCGGGCGTATATCGTAGCGCAGCACTTGATTCATGTATCCGAGATTATCAAGAACATCGGCGATCACGGCTGAGTATAATTTTTCTTCGATATTTGCGTAATATTCGGTGCTGAATTTATTCACGAGATGTCCTTTATTGATTCGTCTGATAAAACCTGTTAAGAATCTAATGGAAATAAGGGGCGGCGTAGCTTGCGGTATGGAAACCCAGCGAGATTCGCCGCGCACAGGCCGGGTGTGTCAACTTCGATAATCTCGGCAGCGATGGGTTCATACGCCCCGCGAAAAGCGATGGTCGATTTGACGACGATAATTTTTTGAACGTCTGGGATAATACCCTGGCTGCGAAGCTGTTCGAGATCGCCGGGTGGTGTCTTTTTCTCGGTCAAAAGTAGCGTTATCCCACCACAGCGCAGCCGCGCACAACGCCCCATATTAACCGCCTGCCCGTAAATATTGGAGAAGTGATCTTTGCCGCTGGTGGTAAAGCGCCCATCGGTTAAATTTTCGACGATGCCCTGCACACGCACGGGTTCACCATGCCAATCATCGACTTTACCGCCGACTATAATGTCAATTTCTGTGCCGATTCCGGCTGTTACCGCCTGCGCAACGGCCTGCGGATCAGCCAGCACTACTACCGCATCCTGTGCATCGGCGGCGATCAGTGCGCGTAACAAGATCGTTCCGTCGCCGGGGCTGCCACCGCCGATATTATCGCCAATATCCGCCAGAATGACCGGAAATTTTTCCGCTGAAACTGCGCGGCGCACGGCCTCATCAACTTGTAGACCCGAATCGCGTGCGGCTTCACGATATTCCCAGGCGAGATCAGCTAATTCCTGCACCATTTGCTCGGCTAATTGCGCATCGTTGTCTGTGGTAACGAGGATGCTTATCCCAGCGTCAGGAATATCACTGTAGGCAAAACCGCCCATGATACTGATATTTAGTACACACGAGTTTCGCTTTAATTCGGCGGCGCGTTCATGTAAAGTACGCAACGGCAGACGCGACGTGCCTGTCGCCAGCGCGTTCAGCAGGATGCCGGGTCGCGCTAATACCCGGACAGGAACGACACTTTTTTCGATGATCCTGCTCAACAAATCAGCCGCTTCCAGGCCGCGCTCAAACGTATCGAGGTGCGGATTCTGATTAAACGCGATCAGCGCATCGGCAGCGTTGACCATTTTTTCCGTCAGGCTGCCGTGCATATCCAGTACAGATACCACCGGGCAAGCTACTACAGCCCGGACTTGCTCCAGAATTTCGCCTTCGCAATCATCCTGATCTTCAGCAACCATCGCGCCATGCAGCACCAACAGCACACCATCAACAGGCGCAGACTCGCGCAAAAGGCTTATCAGGTGATCGAGCAGATGATGATAAGTGTCAGCCGTGACAAGTCCGCTGGGCATCGCCGCAGCATAGAGCAGCGGAACTGCCTCATATCCGGCATTTTCAATACCTTCCAGCACACCGCCCATTGAACTGTGAGTATCACGCCAACGCTGAGGAATCGCATCACCTTCTTCCTGGCTAAACGCTTCCAGCGAAGTCAGCATCGGCGCAAAAGTATTCGTTTCGTGGACAACGCCGCCAATTGCAATATATCTCATTATTTTCACTTATCAGCAGACATGGAAATTCGTTTCTTAGTGTAGCGTGTGGCATTCTCGTCTACAATATGCGCTAATTATTCTTTTTCATATCATCCATTTTGAGGTGCTTGATGAGTCAAGATCAACCTTGGCGCGGCATTTTTGTGATTGTCGTCACGCCGTTCACGGATACTTATGAGCTAGACGAAGCCAGCCTGCGAAAAGAGATTCGCTTCTGCATCGAAGCCGGGGCGCATGGTTTGGTTGGGCCAGCCAACGCCAGTGAGTTTCCGCTGCTCTCCGACGACGAACGCAAACGCTGGCTGGAAATCGTCGTTTCAGAGACGGGCGGACAAATCCCAGTCGTTGCGACTACCACGTCCGGTCACGCGCTTCCAGCAGTCGCGCTCAGTCGTTTTGCCGAGCAGATCGGCGCGGACGGCATTATGTCGATGCCACCCCATATCGTTCATGTTGACGCGGCAGGCTGTTTCGATTACTACACTGCCCTTTCCAAAGCTGTCAATATTCCTATCTGTATTCAGAATTATCCCGCCCCGGTGGGTACGCCGATGAGTTCCGCGATGCTGGGGCGCATGTGCCGCGAACTGGATCACGTCGATTATATTAAAGAAGAGACGCTGCCGGAACCACGCCAGATCAGCGAGACACTGGCAGCGGCAGGCGATTCCTGCAAAGGCGTTTTTGGCGGACAAGGCGGCATCTATTTTCTCGACGAATATAAGCGCGGCAGCACAGGCAATATGCCCGCGTGTCAGGCCACCGATGTGCAGGTCGCCATCTGGGACAAGCTGGAAGCAGGCGATAAAGAGGGCGCACGAAAATTATTTAACCAGATACTACCGCTGATTAATTACGAGCGTCTGTATGGCATCGCAGTTTATAAAGAGGTGTTGTATCGCCGAGGCATCTTCGCGACCAATCTTTCTCGCTATCCCGGCATGTATCTGGACAAACAGGATTGCGCCGAACTGGATGTGATTATGCGCGATGTCGAACCACTGTTCACGGTATAGTCGATGAAACTCGAAGGTAAAGTTGCCATTGTAACTGGCTCGACACGCGGCATCGGCGAAGGGATCGTGCGCGGATTAGCCGCAGCAGGCGCATCTGTGATCGTCTCGGGCATTGACATAGGCGATGGGCAGCGCGTTGCCCAGGAAATCGGCGGAAAAGCGCGATTCGTAGCGGCGGATATGCGAAGTGCTGAAGACTGCAATCGCCTGATTCAAGCGGCTGTGGATGAGTTTGGCCGCCTCGATATTCTGGTCAACAACGCGGGCATTTTTCCGTCTGTGCCTTTCGCCGATATGACACCGGAAATATGGGATGAGATTTTTGCCGTGAATGTGCGCGGCGTTTTTCAGTGCTGCCAGCCCACTATTCCGATCATGCAGCGGCAAGGCGGCGGTAATATCATCAATATCGGCTCGACGCTGGCCCATAACGCGCGGATTGAACGTCTGGCGTATGCCGCGTCAAAAGCCGCGCTGTTGAGCATGACTCGCACTCTGGCGCGCGCGTATCTTCAGGATAAAATTCGCGTCAACTGGATCACGGTGGGTTGGGTCGCCAGTCCCGGCGAAATCGAACTGCGGAACGAACTGCTCGGCGAAGGTGGCGAGGCATGGCTCGATGAAAAGTCACGCGCTGCGCCACTGGGACGGCTGGAAACGCCGGAGGACATAGCGGCAGGTGTTGTGTTTCTGGCTTCGGACGACGCGAGTCACATCACAGGCTGCGAACTCAATATTTCCGGCGGCCTCTTGATTTAATTACTTCACTTAAGGCATGACTTCATGAAAATGACTGAACTTAAAACATTTGTGGTGGGCAATCCCTGGAAAAATTGGGTGTTCGTCAAGGTCTACACTGACGAAGGCATTTACGGTCTCGGCGAAGCGACGGGCAGCCTGAGCGCAAAGCCGGACGAGGCGCAGGTTCAGGAATTAGGGCGATTTTTGATGGGCGAAGACCCGCGCAATCCCGAATACATCTGGCAAAAGATGTACAAAGGCATGTACCTGAACGTCAATGTTGCCATGAGCGCGATTGAAGTCGCCTGCTGGGATATTCTGGGCAAAAGCCTCAATGTTCCGGTTTGGCAGCTTCTTGGCGGCAAGCAGCGACCACGCCTGCGTGTCTATGCGAACGGCTGGTATCAAGGCCCACGCGATCCGGCATTTTTCGCAGATGAAGCCGCAAAAGTCAAAAGCATGGGCTACACAGCGCTCAAATTTGATCCGTTCGGTTCGGCGTATCGCTTTTTTGACTCCAGCGAGGAACGGCTTTCGCTGGCGATTATCCGCGCGGTGCGGGATGCTGTCGGCGACGATGTGGATTTGCTGATCGAAGGGCATGACCGTTTCAGCGTCTCGACGGCGATTCGCATCGGCAAGCAGCTTGAGGAATTTCGCCCGATGTGGTTTGAAACGCCCGTGATGTCCACCGACATTGCCGCGACAGTCGAAGTCGCCCGCGCGATAAATGTGCCTGTCGCGACGGGGGAGCGTTTCCACAGCATCTCCCAGGTCGCCGATCTCGTCTCGCACCGCGTCGTCGATATTGTGCAGCCGGAAACGCTGAATATCGGCGGCATATCTGGCGCAAAAAAGGCCGCAGCGATTGCTGAAGCGAGTGAGGCCTTCGTCGCGCTGCATCAGGCGCAGAGTCCGCTGACTACTGCCGTCAACATTCACCTCCACACAAGCATCCCCAACTTTCTGATTCACGAGTGTTTCGATGATTTTCTCGTTCCCTGGGCGCATGAGGTTGTACGGGGTGTCCCGCGTGTGCAGGATGGCTACCTCGAACCCAACGACGCGCCCGGCCTGGGCGTTGAACTGGACGAGTTGGAAATGGCGAAATACCCGTTCGGTCAGGATTATTTTTTACGCTTGTTCGAGGATGGTTGGGAACGGCGAGATCGGAAGTAAATTGATGGCTGCAATCGGCGCATAGAGATTTAACCCATTCTGTGAGATAATTTCTCATATCGTTATGAGAATTATTGTCATCAATCTATGCACATCAAACCTGAAATCATGAGTCCCGCCGGATATTGGCCGCAGCTTCACGCCGCTGTTGAAGCTGGCGCGGATGCCGTCTATTTTGGACTTAAACATTTTACCGCCCGCGCGAAGGTCGGCTTTACGCTCACCGAACTGCCAGAGGTCATGCGGACACTCCACAGCCGGGGTGTCAAAGGCTATGTCACGTTCAATACGCTGATTTTTGACCACGAATTGCGCGAAGCGGTCAAAACGATTGAGCAGATTGCCGCCGCCGGTGCGGACTCGCTCATCGTTCAGGATGTCGGCATGGCGCAGTTGGCGCATCAGATCGCACCGGATGTCGATATTCACGGCAGCACACAAATGAGCATCACCAGCGCGGAAGGCATCGCCCTGGCGCAGCGCTTCGGCGTGAACCGCGTTGTGCTGGCGCGTGAACTCTCGCTGAAAGACATCCAATCCATCCGCGAGCAAACCGATTGTGAGATCGAAATTTTTGTGCATGGTGCGCTGTGTGTTTCCTATTCCGGCCAATGTTTTTCGTCCGAAGCATGGGGCGGACGCAGCGCTAACCGGGGAAAATGCGCTCAGGCCTGCCGCCTACCCTACGAGCTGATCGTTGATGATGAGCTTAAACCGTTGGGCGATGCACGCTATCTGCTTTCGCCCGGCGATCTGTTTGCGCTGCACCAAGTCCCGGAAATTATTGACCTCGGCATTTCGGCGCTCAAAATCGAGGGGCGCTATAAAGACGAAAATTACGTCGCGTTGACCACCAGCGCCTATCGCCGCGCGGTGGATGCCGCCTGGGAGCAACTGCCGAGTCCCGTCACGCGCCAGGAAGAAATCGCCATCGAGCAGGTCTATTCCAGAGGTTTAGGGCCATTTTTCCTCTCAGGCACGAATCATCAGGAGGTTGTTTCCGGGCGTTCACCGCGTCATCGCGGTGTATTGTGCGGCAGAGTCGCGCAAGTCTATAAAGATCGCGTCACCATTGAGCCAGCCGATATTCAAAATGATGCGCCTCTGAAAGCGGGCGATGGCATCGTTTTTGATGCTGCCGATTGGCGCAGCCCGGAAGTCGATGAAGAAGGCGGACATCTCTACGAGGTCAAATCCGTCGGGAAAAGGCTTGAACTCTACTTTGCCAACCGCGCCATTGAGTTTGCGAACATCCGTCCCGGCGATTGGGTCTGGCGCACCCACGATGTCAACATCGACAAAGCGGCGAAACCGTTTACCCAAGCTAATACCCCCATCCACAAGCAGCCCGTCAATGTGCGCGTTATTGCCAGAGAAGGACAGCCGCTTGAACTCGCGTGGGTATTGGCAAAAAAGCCGGAGATAAACGTTAACGTCCAATCTGATGCGCCCCTCACCCGCGCTAACAGCCGTAGCGTCACCGCCGATTATCTGCATCAGCAGCTTGGTCGATTGGGAAATACCGCCTATCAACTCGAAACGCTCACAGCGGATATTGCGGGCGATCCGTTTATCCCCAGTTCGCTGCTCAATCGGCTGCGACAGGAAGCCGTTGAGCAGCTTGTCAACCAGCAATCCCGTGCGGCGGAAGGCATCATCCATAATCCAACCGAGACATTGAAACAGGCACTTTCAGCGATCACACGTCAGCCGCAAACGGTACCCGCATCAAATATTCGGCTTCATTTATTGGTTCGCACCCCAGAACAATTGGAGGCAGCGCTTGAAATCAGACCCGCCAGTATCACGCTCGATTATCTTGAGTTGTATGGTTTGCGCCCCGCCGTCGAGAAAATTAAAGCGGCTGGGATTACGCCCCGTGTCGCCAGCCCGCGCGTTCTCAAGCCACATGAGCAGCGCGTCGTCAATTTTTTGCTCCGGCTGGACTGCCAGATTGTCGTTCGTTCCGGCGGGATGCTGGAAGCCCTGCAAGGTCGCCATCAACACGCGTTGATCGGGGATTTCAGCCTCAATGTCGCCAACCAGATTTCAGCCGACACGTACTTCAAACTGGGCATTGATAAGATCACGCCGACGCACGACTTGAACGCCGATCAGATCAACACGTTGGCGAAGGAAATCGGCGGCGAAAAATTTGAAGTGATCGCCTATCATCATTTGCCCGTTTTCCATACAGAACACTGCGTGTTTTGCCGTTTCCTATCAAAAGGGACGAGCTTTCTGGACTGCGGTCATCCGTGTGAAAAGCATCAGGTCGGGCTGCGCGATACTCAGGGACGGATTCATCCTGTCATGGCGGATGTGGGCTGCCGCAATACGGTTTTTGGTGCAGAAGCGCAGGTCGCCAGCCAACATCTTGACCAGATGATCCAAAACGGCATCAGCGATTACCGACTGGAATTTGTACATGAATCCGCACAAGTGGTTCGGCAGGTTTCAGCAGTATTTCAGAATTATTTTTCAGGGAAGCTGAGTTCAACCGAACTCGACATAAAACTGCAAAAAATCGTCCCTCAAGGCACGACTGAAGGCTCGTTGTTTGTCCCAGAGGATTACCTCAAGCTGCCCGCAATGCAGTAGCGCTCTTATTGTTTGTCAAAATCCACTCAAAATGGTTGTACGCTTAGATTACAGTCAGCAATTTGAGTCTTAAGCTTAGATTGTGGGCAGCGATTTGAGTTTACGCCTCACCTGGTGATATAAAAAGTCATCCATAAGTAACACAAACACAGATTCAGCTAATAATTCCTAATAAAATCATGTTAGGCTAGTTTTAGGTTAGAACCTGTTAAATGATAGTTGGTTTACGAGACGCTGTTTACAAGACACTTTATAGGATTCCATTCTCAATGAGCAACAATCCAGATTCAAATGACCGCAAGAATCTCCTAAAAAATGCCTTGCTCGCGCTGGATGAGATGCAATCTCGCCTGAATGCTGTCGAGGAAGCCAGGAACGAGCCGATTGCAATCGTGGGCATGGCCTGTCGATTTCCGGGTGGCGCACACACGCCCGAAAAATACTGGAAACTGCTCCTTGATGGTGTCGATGCCGTTCGTGAAGTGCCTTCCGACAGATGGGATACAGCCCAATATGCTGATCTGAACATTGCCTGGTGGGGTGGATTTCTTGACCGGATTGATCTCTTTGACCCTCAATTCTTTGGCATCACCCCTCGCGAAGCCGCCAGCATGGATCCGCAGCAGCGTTTGGTGCTGGAAGTGGGCTGGGAAGCGTTAGAAAACGCAGGTCAGGCACCGGATAAATTAGCGGGCAGTCAGACAGGTGTTTTTCTAGGGGTCACGACCAACGATTATGCTCAGTTGGTCAAACAGGCGCACCCTACAGATATGGATATCTACAGCGCTACCGGAACCGCGCTCAATGCCGCCGCCGGACGTTTGTCTTACATATTAGGTCTGCAAGGGCCGTCGATGTCGATAGATACGGCCTGTTCGTCATCGCTGGTGGCTGTTCATCTGGCGCTGCAAAGTTTGCGCAATGGCGAAACCGATCTTGTGCTGGCGGGTGGAGTCAACGCGACACTGGTGCCAGAGAATTTTATTTGTTTTGCTGGATGGGGGATGATGGCTCCCGATGGTCGCTGCAAGACATTTGATGCCAGTGCCGATGGATTTGTGCGCGGCGAAGGCTGCGGCATCATCGTTCTTAAGCGGTTGAGCGATGCGGTATCGGACGGCAATCAAATTTTGGCCGTGATTCGCGGGTCAGCCGTAAACCAGGACGGACGCAGCAGTGGCCTGACTGTACCAAACGGCCCAGCCCAGCAGCAAGTGGTTCGTAAGGCGCTGAAAAACGCGGGCATCAACCCCGCCGATGTCAGCTATGTGGAAGCGCATGGAACTGGCACAACATTGGGCGATCCGATTGAAGTGGAGGCACTTGGCGCAGTTCTGGGCGAAAACCGATCCGATAAGCAGCCTCTTGTCATTGGCTCGGTCAAAACCAATCTCGGCCATCTGGAATCAGCATCCGGCATTGCAGGCCTGATAAAAGTTATTTTGTCTTTACAAAACGAACAGATACCGCCCCATCTGCATTTCCATGAACGCAGCTCACAAATCCCCTGGCCGAACTTCCCGATGATTGTTCCCACATCGTCTGTTCCCTGGCCTGCGGGAGAACAACCGCGCGTCGCCGGGGTCAGTTCATTTGGTTTCAGCGGCACAAACGCGCATGTGGTTATTGAGGAAGCGCCCAAAACCGAACGTACAGCCGCAGATGCGACACGACCTATTCATATTTTGAGCCTCTCGGCGAAGAATGAAAACGCCCTGCTGGACCTGGCTGCAAGTTATGGGGATCACTTATCGGCGCATCCCGATGAAGCCGCTGATGTGGCCTTTACCGCCAATACCGGACGCGCCCATTTCAGCCATCGGTTAGCCGTTGTCGCCGAAACCTCCGAGCAAATGCGCGATCAACTGGCTGCTTTTGCTGCGGGAGAAAAATACGCCGGAGTTTTCGCCAACGCCGTCCAAAATAAGGAACGTCCGAAAATCGCCTTTTTGTTCACCGGGCAAGGTGCGCAGTATATCGGCATGGGGTTGGAACTGTATCAAACACAGCCTGTTTTCCGCGAGGCACTCGATACCTGTAACGAGCTTTTGCTTCCCCATCTGCCGCAACCCCTTCTGTCGGTGTTGTACCCACAGGTAGGCGAAAATTCACCACTCGACCAAACGGCTTACACCCAACCTGCCCTCTTCGCTCTGGAATATGCGCTGGCGAAATTATGGCAGTCGTGGGGTATCGAGCCGAGCGCCGTAATGGGCCACAGCGTCGGCGAATATGTTGCCGCCTGCATCGCTGGTGTCATCTCGCTGGAGGACAGCCTCCGATTGATCGCGACACGCGGACGCTTGATGAATGATCTGCCAGCGGGTGGACGTATGGCGGCTGTCTTTACAGACGAGGCGACTGTTCGCGATGCTGTTCATGCTTATTCTGACGCTGTATCCATCGCAGCCGTGAATGGGCCGGAAAATATTGTTATTTCAGGCGCGGGTGCGGCTTTTGAAGCTGTGCTCAATGACCTGAGCAAAGAGGGCATTAAGTCTCGTTTCCTGAATGTGTCCCACGCTTTCCATTCCCCTTTGATGGAACCCATCCTGCGTGATTTCGAGAAGGCTGCTAAGACGGTTCAATATCAAAGAGCGCGTATCAAACTTGTTTCGAACGTCACTGGACAATTTGCCGACGCGGACGCGCAGACACCGGGTTATTGGACACGCCATATCCGCGAAGCTGTCCGCTTTAGCGATTCTGTCAACTTCCTGTACGAAAAGGGTTTCACGATTTTCCTGGAGATCGGCCCCGGCTCGACATTACTCGGCATGGGGCAACGCTGCCTGCCGGACGACAGCGAGTCGGTACAGTGGCTGTCATCTCTGCGTAAGGGGCAAAGTGAGTGGCAACAAATGCTCACCAGTCTCGCGGAGCTTTATGTACATGGCGCACCTGTCGATTGGGTGAGCTTCGATCAGGGTTATGCACACCAGCCTATTACCCTTCCAACCTATCCATTCCAGCGTGAACGATATTGGATTACGATGCCTCAACGTTCGATGCAAAAAACGCGCACGGGTCACGCAAGTGGTCATCCTTTATTAGGAAAACCCATGCGTTCGCCGCTTGTCAAAGAAATTCTGTTTGAGACTATGCTTGACACCCAAACGCCCGCGTTCCTACCTGACCATCGCATCTATGATGCTGTGGTTTTCCCAGGGACGGGCTATCTGGAAATGGCTCTGGCGGCTGGGATGAGCCTTCGCCCAGGGCCGCAGACAGTTCGAAACCTGACCATTCAAGAGGCACTTATTCTGCCAGAAGATGGCGAACGATCCTTGCAACTGGTACTGACACCCGGTAACGCGGGAAATGCGGAATTCAAAATCCTGAGTATGGAAGACGATCAGGCTTCGTCCTGGAAGCTCCATGCCAGCGGGCAAGTTACGAGTGGGGAGATCACCGCAAACCCGGATGCGCCTTCGCTCGTTGAACTCCAATCGCAACCGCGCGAGACTATACCCGTTGAGCAATATTATCAGCAGATGCGATCTGGCGGCCTGAATTATGGCGAAACCTTCCAGTGCATAATCGGCTTGTGGGTCGATACGGAAAACCGGAATGTTTTGGGACAGTTACACATTGGTTATGCCGAAGCCACAGGCTATCACCTCTTTCCGGGGTTGATTGATGCGTGTTTCCAACTCCTCGGCGCGATGCTGCCTAGCGATGGCAGCGACATTTATTTGCCCGTCATGATCGAACAGTTCGATTTCTATGGCACTGCCACAACCGATCTGTGGGCATATGCTACGATCCGCGATAATGACTTCCATCAGGAAGCCCTGATCTGTGATTTGCATCTATTTGATCTCAGCGGCAATGTCGTCGGTGAGCTTAAAGGCTTACGACTCAAACGCGCCAGCCGCCAAACACTCGAACGGCTGATGCAGCCCAGTTATGACGAATGGCTTTATGAAGTTGAATGGCAGCAAAAATCGTTCGCAGCACCGGAAGAATCCGTATCCGGCGAGTGGCTCATTCTGGCCGATCAGGGCGGCATTGGCACGCAGGTCGCAGCAAACTTGCAGGCGCGTGGCGCATCCCGCTGCGATGTCGTCTTCGCCAATGATCCAAAACTAGACCCGCTGAATCCTCAGACCTACACCGACCTGTTAAATCGGGCGGCGTATCAGGGCGTTGTTTATCTGTGGGCGCTGGACGCGGAAACCGCCGATGCTGGAATCAACACGTCCACTTCACTACATGTCCTCTATCTGGTGCAGGAGATAGCGAAATACAGCGAAGCTGCGCCGCGTCTATGGGTCATGACACGCAATGTCCACCCCATCGCAACCAACACGATCATCTCGGTAGAACAATCACCACTGTGGGGGTTGGGTCGTGTCATCGCGCTGGAACATCCTAAAGTGTGGCATGGCCTGATTGATCTCGATCAGCATACCTCCGGCAGCGTGTTAACTCAGATGTTATTGCAATCGGAAGGTGAACCCCAGATCGCGATTCGCGACGATCAGACGTATGTCGCCCGCCTTGTACACAGCGCGAAAAAACAGACCAGCCTTAAAGGGTCATCGGTTGAGTTGGTGGTTACAAATCCTGGCATCCTGGATAATCTCGAACTGCATCCGCTGACGCGCAAAACGCCCCAAGCAGGCGAAATCGAAGTTCAGGTGCTGGCTTCCGGCCTGAATTTCCGCGACGTACTGAATGCGCTCGGCATGTATCCCGGCATAGCACCATTGGGTAATGAATGCTCTGGGGTTATCGTCGGCCTGGGCGAAGGCGTAACGGGCTTCTCAATCGGCGATGAAGTGATCGCGCTGGGGAGTGGCACTTTCAAGTCCTACGTCACGACAACCGCCGATCAGGTCTTTCGCAAGCCCGTGAATCTCAGTTTCGCCGAGGCGGTCAGTGTACCGACGACCTATCTGACTTCTGCGTATGGCTTACATCATCTGGCACAAGTTCAGCCAGGTCAGCGTGTACTCATCCATGCGGCGGCAGGCGGTGTGGGGTTAGCGGCTGTGCAGTTAATGAAGCGTGCTGGCGCGGAAATTTTCGCAACCGCTGGCAGCCCGGAAAAACGCGCCTTCCTCGAAGCGATGGGTGTAGCGCATGTTCTGAACTCGCGCACACTGGATTTCGCTCAAGAAATTATGAACATCACCAACGGCGAAGGCGTACATGTCGTCCTGAACTCGCTGTCCGACGAATTTATCCCCAAGAGTTTGTCAGTGCTGGCAGAAGGCGGCGTTTTCCTCGAAATCGGCAAGCGCGGTATCTGGTCAGACAATCAGGTCGCGGCGGCGTACCCGACACTCGCCTATCATGTCTATGATCTGGTGACAGTGTTAGACAATGATCCCACACTCATCTGGTCACTGCTGCACCAAATTCTGGCTGACCTGGAAAGCGGTCATCTCGACCCGCTGCCGACACAGGAATTCTCGATTCATCAGGCGATTGATGCCTTCCGCTATATGGCGCAGGCCAAACATATCGGCAAGGTCGTCATCACGCACGATCCGCAGCAAACCACCAACAACGTGATCCGTGCCGATGCCACTTATCTGATTACCGGGGGGCTGGGTGGGCTGGGGGTGAAAACTGCCGAATGGATGATTGAGCAAGGCGCTCGACACCTTGTACTGGTAGGGCGAAGCAGCCCATCTGATGCCGTGCAGGAGCAAATTCAGGCATGGCAGGAGGCTGGCGCACAAGTATTCGCTGCCCAGGCGGATGTCGCCCGTATAGAACAAATTGCTGATATACTGGACAAGATCAATCAAACCATGCCACCTCTGCGCGGGATTATCCATGCCGCAGGTGTATTGGATGATGGCCTGCTGCTCAAGCAAGATCATGAACGATTTGAGCGTGTATTCTCGCCTAAAGTTCAAGGAGGGTGGAATCTGCATTCGTTAACGCAGGAGACACAACTTGACTTCTTTGTGATGTTCTCCGCCGGAGCAGCCCTGTTGGGTTCATCGGGGCAAGGTAATTACGCGGCAGCCAATGCCTTCCTGGATGGATTGGCACATTACAGACGCGCTCATGGACTGCCCGCATTGAGCATCAATTGGGGCGCGTGGTCAGATGTCGGCATGGCAGCCGCACTAAGTGACCAACAGCAGCAGCGTTTTTCGGCGCAGGGTATTGGCTCCATCTCCCCCCACCAGGGCGTAAAAATTATGGAGCAACTTATCCAGCAGGGTGCGACTCAAACCGCCGTCCTACCGATTAACTGGGGGAAATTAGCCCAGCAATTTACGAGCATCCCGCCCTTCCTGTCCGAGGTCGCACAAGCTGCCCCCTCCCTATCAGCATCACCAACAACCGAAGCATCCGAGCCTACGTTGCTAAAACAGCTTGAAATGGCTCCTGCTGGTGAGAAGCGTGAAGTGCTCACGGCGGCTATCCGCGATCAGGTTGAGAAAGTCCTGGGACTCAGCTCGACTCACGCGATTGGTCTGCGGCAAGGGTTGACCGAAATGGGCATGGATTCGCTGATGGCGGTTGAGCTGAGTAACCGTTTAAAAGGTCTGCTCGGAAAAGATTTACCGGCGACGCTGGCATTTGAGTATCCCACAATCCATGCGCTTGCCGATTATATTGAACAACACGTTCTCTCAGTGGTTATCAAGCCACAGGAAATCGCACCAACGAAAGACCTCGCCGAAGAAGCGATCATGTTAGAATTAGAAGCACTTTCTGATGAAGAAATCGAGGCTTCGCTCCTGGACGAATTGAAAAAAGCTGGCTATTAGAGAGAGCTTAAGTTACTAGAGAGAGCTTAGGCTATTAGAGAGAGCTTAAATGACTGATTCAGCGGTAGACAATAACCAAGATCAATCTGCATTAAAGCGTGCGCTTTTTGCCCTCAAGGACATGCGCACCAAACTTGAAGAAATCGAAAAAGTCAAGACTGAACCGATTGCTGTCGTTGGGATGGCTTGTCGCATTCCCGGTGAAGTCAACACGCCTGAAGAGTTTTGGAACTTGCTGCATGAAGGCCGGGAAGGTGTCGGCGATATTCCTGAAGGACGCTGGGATGTCGAGTCTTTTTATAGTCCTGATCCCGATGTGCCAGGAAAGATGATTTCGCGCCGGGGCGGGTTTCTGAAGAACATTGACCAGTTTGACCCGCAGTTTTTCGGCATTTCCCCGCGCGAAGCAACGACAATTGACCCACAGCAGCGTTTGCTGTTGGAAACCTCGTGGGAAGCGCTGGAAAATTCGGGGTATTCCCCGGCGAAATTGGCAGGCAGCCAAACGGGTGTTTTCGTCGGCGTGAGCAGCTCGGAATATCTTCAGTTCAATATGACGATTGATAATGTCGAGAGTATTGACCCCTATGTAGGCACGGGCGGCATGTTCAGCGTCACGGCTGGGCGCGTGGCCTATGCACTCGGTCTGCACGGCCCCACGATGGCGGTGGATACGGCTTGCTCATCGTCGCTGGTCACGATTTATATGGCCTGCCAGAGTTTGCGTAACCGCCAGTGCGACATGGCATTGGCTGGCGGCGTGAATATTATCCTGATGCCCGTCGGCAATATTTATCTATCAAAAATGAACGCTATATCGCCGGATGGTCGCTGCAAAACATTCTCAGCGAATGCCAATGGCTTTGTGCGCGGCGAAGGCTGCGGCATGGTCACGCTCAAGCGCTTATCCGATGCCCAGGCCGACGGCGACAATATCCTTGCCGTCATTCGAGGTGCAGCCATCAACCATGATGGGCGCAGCAGCGGTTTAACCGTTCCCAATGGATTGGCGCAACAAGCCGTTATTGAACTGGCGTTGGCTGACGCGGGTGGAATCGAGCCGAATCAGGTCAGCTACGTCGAAACGCACGGGACAGGCACGCCTCTCGGCGATCCGATTGAAGTCCGGGCGCTGGCGGCGGCACTTTGCAAGGACAGGCCAAAAGATCATCCGCTGATGCTCGGTTCAGTCAAGACCAATATCGGTCATCTGGAATCGGCAGCAGGTATCGCCGCCTTTATGAAAACCGTACTCGCCCTGCATCATCAGGAAATCCCGCCGCATCTCCACCTGGATGGACTCAATCCGCACATCAATTGGGACAGCCTGCCCATTACGATCCCTACAGAACCGACTCCCTGGCTAACCGATGGCAGCCCACGTCGAGCAGGCGTGAGCGCGTTCGGCTTCAGCGGCACGAATGCGCATGTGGTTCTCGAAGAAGCCCCGCCTCGTGTGGACGCTAAAGCAACCGAAACCGAGCGCCCTGTTCACGTCACCAGCCTTTCTGCCAGAACCGAAATCGCGCTCCAGCAGCTCGCGCAGCGTTATGCCGGATATTTGGAGACACATCCCGATGCCGCTTTAGGCGATATTGGCTTTACGACTAATACAGGCCGTGCGCCCTTCGCGTATCGTGCCGCAGTGGTTGCCAATTCGCGCGAACAACTGCACGATAAACTTGCAGCGCTGGCTAGCGGACAAATCGAATCGGGCGTGAAAAACGGCTGGACGAATGAAGATGAGCAAGCCAAAATCGCCTTCCTGTTCACCGGACAGGGTTCGCAATATATTGGCATGGGCCGACAGCTCTACGAAACGCAGCCTGTGTTCCGCGCCGCGCTGGATCAATGCGCCGCTTTACTGCAAAACGAACTCGAACAACCGCTGCTATCGGTGATTTATCCCGATGACGAAACCTCAAAGCTTCTGAACGAGACGCAATATACCCAACCTGCTTTGTTCGCGCTGGAATATGCGCTGGCGATGCTGTGGCAATCGTGGGGTATCATCCCCGCCGCAGTCATGGGACACAGCGTTGGTGAATATGTCGCGGCGACTGTCGCAGGTGTGTTCAGCCTGGAAGATGGGCTGAAGTTAATCGCCGCACGAGGCCGATTGATGGGCGCGTTACCCACAGGTGGGCGCATGTCTGCCATCTTCACCGATGAGCAGCGCGTAAAAGATGCCCTGCGGGGTTATGAAAAATCCGTCTCGATTGCCGCTGTGAATACGCCGGGGCAAATCGTGATTTCCGGGGTTGGCGCTGACATTCAGGAAATTGTCGCCAAATTCGATGCGGAAGGAGTCAAAACGCGCCAACTTGTGGTGTCTCATGCCTTCCATTCACCGCTTATGGAGCCGATGCTCAACGCCTTTGAGCAGATTGCGTCGAAAATACACTATTCCGCACCACAGATACGGTTAATCTCCAATGTAACCGGACAAGTCGCTGGACCAGAAATCGCAACGGCGCAATACTGGCGGAAACACGTTCGCGAAGCCGTGCAATTCAGCAAGGCGATAAGCACACTCGACCAGCTTAACTACGATCTGTATCTGGAAGTTGGGCCGGGCACAACCCTGCTTGGCATGGGCCAGCAGTGTTTGCCCGAAAAACCCTATAGCTGGCTGCCCTCTTTGCGTAAGGGACGTGACGATTGGGAGCAATTGGCTGAGGGACTCGGTGAACTTTTTATCCGAGGCGTTGAAGTCGATTGGACAGCCTTTGATCAGGGTTATGGACGTAAGCGCATTTCATTGCCAACCTACCCTTTCCAGCGTTCAGCCTATTGGAGCAACAAATCGGCCAGCAAGTTGAAATCCAGCCGCCGAACCCATGCCGTCATCGACGAACACGCGCATCCGTTGCTCGGTCAGCGCATCCAATCCGCCTCAAGAGACATTCTATTTGAGAACGAGATCAGCATTGATCGTTTGCCATTCCTGAACGATCACCGCGTATACGGTTCAGCGGTAGTCCCTGGCACAGCCTATATGGAGATCGGTCTGGCGGCGGCGCGTGAAGTGTTCGGCACGGGGCAATATTCGCTGGAAAACCTGAGCGTACACGAACCGCTTATTCTGGACGACAATAGCGCTCAGATTGTTCAGGTCATCGTGAACACCGAAGGCGCTGGCAGAGGGTCGTTTCAGATATTCAGCCAGATTGACGATGGCTCCAGCCCCGCCAATTGGAAACTACACGCCAAAGGGGATATCGAGGTCACGCAAAATCCTTCAGCCCATTCTGCGCCATCTCTTGAGGTTGTTCAGTCAAGCTTCGATAAAGCCGTTGCGCTTGATGGCTATTATGAGCATTTAAACCTGACCGGGCTTGAATACGGCCCGGCTTTCCAGGGCATGAAGCAGCTCTGGCACAAACAGGGCGAGGCGTTGGGATATACACAGCTGGACTTCCAACCCGGCGAAGTCAATGCCTATCAACTCCATCCCGCATTGCTCGACACCACCATGCACCCCTTGGATGGCGCATTGAATGAGGATGTGTATGAGACAAAAGATGGCATTTTCCTACCTGTTGGCCTAAAGCGGCTCACGCTTTATCGTCCGCTGGGTGAAGCTGCATGGAGTCATGTGATTGTTCACGGTCAGGACGGCTCAAAGGAAATTGGCGAGAGCTTCACTGCCGATATTCATATTTACGACAACAACGGGCAGCTTGCCGCCGAAATCGAATCGATGTATTTCAAACGTGCTGCGCGTGAAAGCCTGCGTCGTGCGCTGGAGCAGCGTTTTGATAACTGGCTTTACGAAGTTGCATGGCACTCGAAACCGCTTGCGTGGACAGATACGCGCGATACCGAGCGCTGGCTGATCCTGGCTGATCGCGGCGGTGTGGGTGAGCATTTAGCCGCACAACTCGCGCAATATGGCAGAACCGCTGATGTGGTCTTTGCCGACGGCAGCGGCACAGCACAAGGCACACTTGATTTCTCGCAGCCGGAATCTTTTGAACGCCTTCTGAGTAGCACACCATACGATGGTATCGTTCATGCCTGGACTCTGGATGCCGATCTGTCTGATTTAGATGCAGCACAAATGCTTGGCACAGCCAGCGTACTCCACACGGTACAAGCCTTAGCAAAAGCCAATCTGGAAGGTGCATCCCGACTGTGGCTACTCACCCAGAATGCTCAGGCGGGTAATGCTGCGCAGGCATCCGTTTGGGGTTTAGGGCGCGTCATTGGTAACGAGCATCCCGAAATCTGGGGTGGGCTGGTCGATCTGCAAGGCTCACACGAGCAATTTGATCTGTTGGCTCAACATCTGTTAGCGGCTGATGGTGAAACCCAGGCTGTCCTGCGCGATGGCGAACGATTGGTGGCACGGCTGGCAACCCTGACGGACCCACCAGAAACGCTGAAAATCGAACCTGGTCAGCCGTTCGAACTGGACATCAGCCAACGCGGTATCCTCGAAAATCTGATCCTGCGTCCCGTCAGCCGCAGAACTCCGGGTCAGGGCGAAGTGGAGGTGCAAGTACTGGCTACAGGCCTGAACTTCCGCGATGTTTTGAACGCTTTAGGCATGTATCCCGGTAATGCAGGCGCATTGGGAACGGAATGCGCAGGCGTGGTGGTCAATGTCGGCGAGGGTGTTGAAAATATCGCAGTCGGTGATGAAGTGATCGTGTTAGCGGGCGGCACGTTCCGCAGCCATGTCATCGCTTCCGCCGATCTGGTATTTCCGAAACCAGCCAACCTGACGATGGCCGAAGCCGTGTCGCTGCCGACCACCTTCCTGACGGCCTATTACGGCTTCTATCGTCTGGCAAATATGAAAGCCGGAGATCGCGTATTGATCCACGCGGCAGCCGGTGGCGTGGGGCTGGCAGCCGTGCAGCTTGCGCTCCGTTCTGGCGCAGAAATCTTTGGTACAGCAGGCAGCACCGAAAAACGTGAATTCCTCAAGTCGATTGGTGTCCACCATGTTCTGAATTCCAGAACGCTAGATTTCGCCGATGAAATTATGACAATTACTGAGGGTCAGGGTGTCAATATCGTCCTGAATTCGCTGGCTGGCGAGTTCATCCCGAAAAGCCTATCTGTGTTAGCCGATGGTGGCTACTTCCTGGAAATTGGCAAGCAGGGGGTGTGGAGTCAGGAACAGGTTTCCGCGCTCAATCCCACGCTGACATCCACTGTGTACGACCTGGCTCAAATCCTCTACACCGATCCAGGTGTCATCCAGGCCGATTTGCTCGCTCTGCTGGACGACGCATCGGCAGGTCATATCCAACCCCTGCCAATCAAGACGTTCCCGATGCAGTCGGTGATCGAGGCTTTCCGTTTTATGGCGCAGGCCAAACATATCGGCAAGGTCGTCATCACGCAGGAGAACAGTGCCGCCATTCGCAGCGATGCCAGCTACCTGATTACAGGCGGGCTGGGCGGGCTGGGTCTCAAGGTCGCGCAGCGCTTCGTCGAAGATGGCGCACGTTATCTGGTATTAACCGGGCGACGCGCACCTTCGGATGCCACACAGCAAATCTTAAACACCCTGAGACAAAATGGTGCTGAGATTGTGGTAGCGCAGGGTGATGTGTCCAATGGTGAAGATGTCAGCCATATTCTGGAGCATATCCAACAGAATATGCCGCCACTGCGCGGGGTCATCCACGCGGCTGGCGTTATTGAAGACGGCGTCCTGCGTCAGCAAAATTGGGCAGGGTTTGAGCGTGTGCTTGCACCAAAAGTATGGGGATCGTGGAATCTCCACATGCTCACCGAATCTTTACCACTCGATTTCTTCGTGATGTTCTCGTCTGCTGCCTCCGTGATGGGTTCGGCGGGACAGGGCAATTACGCAGCGGCGAATGCGTTTATGGATGCGCTGGCAGTTCACCGCCGGACTCAAGGACTGCCGGGATTGAGCATCAACTGGGGTGGATGGTCAGAAGTCGGTATGGCCTCCTCAATGGACAGCCGCCAACAACAGCGGCTCATCGCTCAGGGTATGAATCTGATCGCCCCAGAACAGGGTCTTACGGTTTTAAAGCAGTTGATGGAAGAAAACCGCACCCAGATTATGGTTATGCCCATTAACTGGTCGAAGCTGCTCAATCAGCTTAAAACAGTACCGCCGCTGCTGGAAGAATTTACACAGCATCTTCGGAAGCAAACGCAAACCACAGCCGAGGTGGATTTCCTTAAGCAACTGAGCCTCACCGCGCCGGACAAACGTTATGATACCCTTCTGGCATTTGTTCGGGATCAGGTCGTAAAAGTGCTGGGGTTAAATGCCGCACAAGCGCCGGGTTTGAATCAGGGATTGATTGAAATCGGCATGGATTCGCTCATGGCTGTCGAATTGAGCAACCGCTTCCGAATGAACTTCCACCAACCGTTCCCGGCGACATTGGCTTTCGAACATTCAACTATCCAGGCGTTGACGAATTACCTCAGCGAAACCGTTCTGAGTCAGGTTTTGTCTAAAACAGACGGCACTGCTACACTTCCAGTAGACAATCTTGATGTCGAAAATGCCAACGCTGCCGAGCTACTTTCAAATCTCGATAATCTCTCTGACGAACAAGTCGATCTTCTGCTTCGTCAGATGCAAGCCGATCAACGAGGCAATCCATGAGCGACAATCAGGAACGCGAGATAAAGGATTTATCGCCAGAGGAAAAACGCGCGCTTTTAGCGCAGCTTCTGAGGAATAAAGCCAGCCAAACACAAACCAAGTCTGAATACGCGCTTGCCTATGGTCAGCGCGCCTTGTGGTTCATTCACCAACTCGCGCCGGAAAGCTCGGCTTATCATATCGCGTCAACCTCGCGTGTTCGCTCATTGGTCGATATTGATGCGTTCAAACGAGCGCTGCAATACCTGGTTGATCGCCATCCTGCCCTGCGGACGACCTATGAGCAGCGCGACGATCAATTAGTTCAGGTGATTCATCCGCATCAGGATATTGCCTTTGAACAGATTGATGCCTCAGCCTGGGACGAGGATGAACTCTATGAGCAAGTGGTGAAAGCGCACAAACAACCGATTGATCTGGCAAATGGGCCAGTCATCCGCTGGCAGCTCTTTACCAAGTCACCTGCCGATCATGTTTTCCTGATCACCGTCCATCACATCGCCTCCGATGGTTATTCGACCTTCGCGCTCCTCTATGACCTGAAATTGGCCTATGATGCCGAAGTAGCCAGACAAAAACCCGCTTTGCCCCCGCTCAAGACAACCTATACGGATTACGTTGACCGCCAGATGAGCCTGCTGGCATCGGAAAAAGGCAATCAGCTTAAAGCGTATTGGTTGAACCA
>JALHNB010000018.1 GCA_022843745.1 Anaerolineae bacterium
TGCCATCGCGTTTTTGGACTCCAAACAGTCATATAACTTTTTAGCGCTGCTGAAATGATGGTTTACACATGTAACGTTTTGCTATTGTAGGGGCGACCCGCCGGGTCGCCCCTACAAAGCCCAGACACGAATTTGTGTAAGTCAGGATTCGTTGAACTATTCGATGGTTTCGTCCAGGCAAATCTGGATTTCTTCGGCGGCGAAGGTGAAGGCTTCTTCGGCGCTTTGTTCACCTGTCAGCACGGCGTTGAAGGCATCCACGATCAGTTGGTTGATCTGGCCTGCATACAGGCTGCCGCATTCGCCGGGGAAGTAGGTCGGCAGAATGCCATTCTCACCATTCTCGACGAAGGCATTGATGTTGTCCGGCGGGCCAGCGCGGTTGAGAATATCCGGGTCATCTGCCAGCGACATGAGCAGTGGTGTACCGGAATAATCCAGCGCGACAGCTTTCTGGATTTCTGGTGAGAGCATATTCTTCACAAAATCCCAGGCCAGTTCGGGGTCTTGCGCGTCCTTAGAAATCGCAAACCCGTAAGTTCCCATGCCTGTGACCTTACCATTCGGCTGCGAAGGAATCACCTGCACGTCCCATTCAAAGGGTTGGGGATCCATCGCGCGGAGCGAGTTCATGCCGCCAGCAATTGTAAGCTGGAGAGCGCATTTGCCGACTACGAAGCAGTCGCCGCCAGCGTCAAAGTCCAGCGGTTGGCCGACACCATCGACTGTCCACATATCGGTCAGCGCGGTCAGACCTGCCAGTGATTCGGGCGAATTGAGCATGACGGTGCGACCATCCTCGCCGAGCAAGCTGCCACCATGTCCGACGATCCAGGGAACATAGACTGCCCACCAGGAGGGTGCGCCGTTACCGAGGCAGAAATTATCGGTCACTTCTTTGATGGTGACGCAGGCGCTAATCATATCGTCCCATGTCCAATCGGCTTCTGGCAGCGGTGCGCCAGCGGCTTCGAACATGGATTTATTGTAGTAAACCGTGACGATATCATACGACGAGGGGATCATGTACAGGCCAGAATCGCCTGATACGCGACCCAGATCGAGCATGATCGGGTAGACGTCGTCAATGTCAATGTCTTCGTCAGTTTCGGCGAACTGCTGCATATCCAGCACAATGCCGTTCTGAACGAAGGGAACGACGAACAGGTCAGCCGTGAAAATCACGTCAGGCAGTGAATTTGCGGCGGCCTGGGCGGTCAGTGCGCCCGCATAATCGCCTGTGGCGTACTCGACCTTGACTTCAATATCGGGGTGGGCTTCCTGGAAAGCCTCAACCAGCATTTCATTGACGCGATCAACAAATGCGCCTGTCACCGTACCAAAGCGGATGGTGGTGACTTGTGCCTGCACCAGGCCAACAGCCAGGGTGGCAACAACAAATAAGCTGACAGCGACGACCATCAACCTACGAGGAAGTAATCTTGAAAACATTTTATGACTCCTGAAAGTTAAGTATTGAAAATGACATTTTGGAGATCTTCAAATTTTTTATCTTTCCCCTTAATTCTCCTTTCACGCACCTTTGAGAGCATGGTTTACCCTCATTTGATGTTCCGTTATCTTACCCATGCTTTCGGTTTCTTACAAATTCGCGATGAGAGTATGAATCGCTCGTCGGAAAGCATGAATGCCCTCATGGCTGCGGCCTGGATAGACGCGATTGGTGAGGCAGGCGACGACCAGCTTTTTTTCCGGGTCAACCCAAAGCGACGTGCCTGTGAAGCCGGTATGACCGTAGCTGCTCATGCTGAAAAAATCTCCCGCCGACGAATCAACCGCCGCCTTCAGAATCCAGCCAAGCCCGCGCCGTGTACCGTCGTGGTTGGCGTGTTCGCGTTTGGCATCCTCCATTAACTGGGGCGAAATTTTTAGCGCTGGATCGTTTTCCAGCCACGCCTGCCCTAACGCCGCGACATCGTGCGCTTTGGCGAATAATCCAGCGTGTCCGGCGACTCCTCCTACCCCGCAGGCGTTCTCGTCGTGGACTTCGCCCCAGACGCGGCGTTTGCGCCATGTTAGGTCGTTTTCGGTGGGGGCGATGCTGTGACGGTCAAGGCCATCTCTAACGGGGTTAAAGGTGGTCGATTTCAACATTAATGGTGACAAAACGCGCGATTGGATCGTTTGCGCGAGGTCAACGTGGGGCGCAGCGCGCTGCGCCCCTACAGAGGATTCTGCAAATAACCGTGCTGCCGCCTCGCCGAGCAGCATCAGGCCGAGATCGCTGTAACGGATGATGCCATCGCCCGGTTCGCCCACAAACGGATACTGACAGATCGCGCGAAGGCCGTTTTGCCAGCGTTCTTCGCGCGGAATCGGGTCGAGTTGGTCAGGCGGCAGCGGCGCGGGGCCAGCCGCGTTAAAGACGTCGCGCCAGGGGGCAAGGCCGGATGTGTGTGTCAGCATATGCCGAAACGTGACCAGTGCCGGATTAACAAGTTTTCCGCGCACGGCTTCTGGCGTTGGCAGTTTGACTTTTGAATGCGGGTCTTGTCCACCGTCCATTTCGCGCAAGCCCGATGCGCCAAATTCCGGCACGACCTCGACCAGCGGCGTATCGAGCGTCAAGCCTTTTTCTTCCATCAGCGACAAAAACGCCGTTGCCGTAAACAGTTTCGTCACTGATGCCAGATCGAATTGTGTGTCAGTTTTCACCGGATGCAATTGCTCATTTGGATCGACCCAACCCCAGGCCGCGTTTAGCAAAACATCGCCATTTTTGACGACGGTCAGCGCCGCCGCCGGAAAGACATCACCCAGGCTGGCCTGAACGATGCGCTCAAGTTCAGCTTGCGCGGCGGGGGAAAGCTGGTTGATCGGCTGACTCGGCAAAATGTCGTCTAATGTGGGCAAGATACATCCTCATTTTCAAGAGGACTTGGCACGCCAAGCCCCTACAAACGGTCTTCGATCAAGCATGATCTTTTGGATTATCCATTAGGCGGTGGATTTTTGCGCTCATATTCAGGAGTCGATCCCGATGCTCGATGCGCTCGACCCACGCGGCAGGCCAGGAGTCGATGCCCTGATACGCCCCGGCGAACGACCCCGCGATGCAGGCAATCGAGTCAGAATCACCGCTGGTCACGACGGCGCGGTGGATGACCGCAACTGGATCATCAGGAAACATCAGAAAGCAGAGTAATGCCGTCGCAAAAGCCTGCTCCGCGACCCATCCTGCGCCCGTCGCAAGACACGGGTCGGTATGACGATCCATTTTAATCAGCGCGATGTCCAATTTGTCCAGCACCGTCAGGCATTCGTCCCAGCCATGCGCGATATACTGCTGCGGCGTAGTCATGACGATGCTGCGTTCCCATAAAGCGCCCAGCCAATCGGCGTGATAAATTTCGCGCTGGGAATTGGCGTAAGCGCGAACCCGCTGCGGAAGATTCATCACATCACCGCCTTGAGCCAGATCAGCGATTACGAACGCGGTCAGGTCAGCAGCAGCCAATCCGGTGGGATGACCATGTGTATAGGCCGCCTGAAATTGCGCGATTTTCGCTCGTGTCGCAGCGTCCGTTTTCAGCAGACCAACGGGCATGACCCGCATATTTGCGCCGCAGCCTTTTGAGCTGATCTGGGATGCTTCCGTCCACTTTTTGCCCTCGATAAGTTCTTCGCAGGCTTGCAGGCAGGTGTTGCCGGGAGCGCGATTATTTTCGGGGTCGTTGTACCAGTCGATGAATGTCCGCCGTAGTTGTTCACCGAGATTTTCAGGCGTGTAGGGGCGTGGTGCGGCGATAAGTGCGTCGCCAACTGCCAGCGCCATTTGGGTGTCGTCGGTGATAAGCGCTGGATATGGGGGTTCAATGGGGCCACTTGGCGGGAATTTTCTGAGGATAGCTTCGATACTTAGAAATTCGGTGTCCGCACCGAGCGCATCGCCCAATGCCGCGCCGACCAGCGAACCCGAAATGCGTTTCTCGTCCATGTTTTGCTGCTCCGAACAACTCTTATCCAGCGCAGTGGATTATAACGGCTAACCGGATTTCGTAGAGAGAGCACGAATATATCAATCATGAAAGATGTGAGTTAACTAATTCACGGAAGACGGTGATGTCTTCAACACGAGAAAAATATCGCTTGGGGATAAGCCAATAATTATTGGGCTGCTCTTTGAGAAATAGGAGAAATACATGCTCGCTTTCAAGAATCTTCTCAAAATTTGACCATGTAACTTTTACATCGATTCCTGGTGATTTATAACTTGCACCTGTTTCATCGAAGGCAAATTCGTATTCTGGCTCAGTGTTCTTTCTGAGATAATCCTCTAGTGCAGAAGGAAAAGGGATGCCAAACCAGAAGGCAATTACAGACAATATTGCTAAGATCGGAATAACTAGCCTTAAATCAATCAGTTGACGCTCTAAATAAGTATATAAAAAGTAGCAGCTATGGATGAAAACAATTATAGAAAATAATTTGATTATGTTATCGTGACCGCCCTTTAGATTATCCAGGCGACGACCCCGAATGGTATCAGAAAGCCTGTATTTAAAGCGGAGGTTAATTTCTCTGCCAGAATCCATCTTTATTTCCTAGAAAAACAACGCATTTTAGGGGTATATCAAAAATGGCTGTCTTTGTGTGCGGAAATCGTCACACTCCTGCGCCCAGGTGCGCGTCAATTTATCGAGTGGCAGCCCAGCCTCGATTCCCAGACGCAGCGTTTCTGAGCCGATCAATCTGTCAAAATGATAGATCGCACCCGGCTCAACTTTCGCGTTGCGGGGGATCGGCCAGATCGAACGCGCCGGATACATTTCGCGGATGGTCATGATAAGCCCCATCCACGTTTCAATAGGTCGCCACCAATCCCGATCAACGATATGAACCTGAACGCCGCCGCAGTCCAGACCCTGCCACTTACTGCTGTATGGGCGAAAGCTGTGCGGGCGAAAACGAACACCCAGCCAGTAGAGCCGATTCATGCGCTCGGCGAGTTCGTTGCCGTTCATCGCCGGAGCGCCGACAACCTCAAACGGAAGGTTTGTGCCACGCCCTTCCGAGAGCGTTGTGCCTTCGATGAGGCACGCGCCGGGATAATGATGCAGGGTGCTGAGGTGCGGCATATTCGGCGACGGTGGAATCCAGACCAGCCCGGTATCTTCCCACAGCATATCGCGCGTCCAGCCTTCGCAGGCGATGACCGTCAGATGTGCGGGGGTCGGATTCCACAGCGCGTTTATCATTTGCGCCATTTCGCCCAATGTCATGCCATGCTGCACCGGAATGGGGAAGCGACCCACAAATGAGGCCATCTCCGGCTCCAGAATCGGCCCGTCGATCATCAATCCACCCAGCGGATTTGGCCTGTCGAGGATCACCACCGCGACACCATTTTCCCCTGCTGCTTCGAGGATATGCGAGATCGTCCACAGATAGGTGTAGTAGCGAACGCCGATGTCCTGGATGTCGCACACCAGAATGTCGATATTTTTGAGCATGTCGGCGGAGGGGCGCACGTCCGCCCCATACAGGCTGTAGACAGGCAGCCCAGTACGCACATCGGTTTGCGTGTGAATCTGCTCACCCTCGTCGGCGACACTGGCGAAACCATGCTCCGGGCCAAAAAGCGCGGTCAGTTTGACGGCGGGTGCGTCGGTTAAAATCTGGTACGCGCTGTTCAGGTCGCCGTCTACCGCGCTCGGATTGGTCATTAAGCCGACTCGCGCATTGCGTAATGCGGTGTAGCCGCTGTCGCGCAAAATTTCGAGGCCCACTTTGACGGTCATGCTTGCTTCTATCGTCTTTTCTTGCCAACGGCGAATTGTGCGGCAGCCCGGCCATAGATGCCGATAATTTCTCGCTTCACACGGGCGGCATCCGCATTCATAGATTTCCCCTCGATGAAAGACCGCGATTTTATCGAATGTGGATGCCTATTCCAAATAGCCGCTATGGACTATCTAAATAACGGCTACCCGATCAGATGAAATTTCGACTGCCGTCCGTGCAGCCAGCGCATTATCCCGCCACTCATCACGGCATCCTGTTCCAGCGCGAGTCGGATGACCTGGTTATCCCACTCAGGAATCGCTTTCTTAACGTTGAGTTCGATGGAATAGGCCGTCTCGTCAAAAATTTCGTAATCGCCCTTGCCGGGTACACCGGTTTGTTGATCCCATAAACCGATAGTTGGGCCAGCTGCATGTCCATGATAACCAAGCGGATGGCTATAGATCATCGCGTCGATGCCTTCGGATTTGGCTTGCTCTAACGCGATTTTCAGCACCTCGTTGCCTGTTCTGCCGACAGCCATCGCCTCCATATGAATATCCTGCAAGCGGTTGCCGTCTGCCAGCGCTGCTTTTAGTCCGGCAGGCGCATCGGTTTCGCCGGGTTTCAGCACATAAGCGACTTCCTGCTGATCGGTTGCCAACCCCAGATAATAAAAGCCGACATCACACCACAGCAGATCACCCGGCAAAATCACGGTTCGCTTTTCGTCGTGGGTGTTAAAGTCCGCAGTGGGATCGCCCGCCGCCTGAATATCGACATCTGGCTGAAACCACGCCTGGAAGCCGAGATCGAGCATTTTTTGCCGCATCCACCAGATCAGATCATCCGTTGTCGTGATTCCGGGGTGAATCGTGACGCTGGAAAACATTTCCGCGATGATGGCATGGCCGATTTCGACGATGCCGGGATACACATCCAGTTCGGGCTGAATACGGCGTTCCAGCCAGCCAATCGCCAGCCGTTCAGCGCTTTTCACCCGCGTCATGAGGTCTTCTCCAAGCGCGGCCTCAAGCTCGACAAATTCGTTATGGGTCAGGCCGTCGCCAAACGCTGATTCCACCGACACGTTGATGCCGATACTTTTCGGGTCGCGCTCACGGATGATTCTCGCCAGACACTTGTACAGCCCTTCTTTCGCGGGATCCCAGACGACTTCATAAAATCCCGGCTGACCGTAGCGGCTGACGGTGAGGCGCTCGACGGTGTTGTCGTCTTGCAGAGCGAAAACCAGAATCGTGCGCCGCCGTGCTGCCATCGCGGGTTCGGGCAGAAGGGTCATTATCACGGGGTCTTCGTTGTATTCTCTGGCGATGACCAGCCACATATCAAAACCCTCGCGCTTCATGATCTCCGGCAGGATGGTTTCGATTCGTTTCTTCAGCCAGCGGTTGCGGACATCGGCGCGGGCGCGTAATGGCAGAATTTTGTTGCGGTAGTTTTCAGTGTTTTTGAGCATTAGTTGTATGTGCTTTCTGTACGTCGCATAATCGCTATGAGAACAAGTTTACCTTTGTATTGGTGCTTAAGGTGAACAATTTCGCCTGGAACAATCATAAAAAATATCCGCCAATTACCCTGTTCCTGCCGTCGGCTATTTTGAAATTTCTTATCAAGGAGTTTTTTAACCCCTTGTACTGCATAGGGATTTTCAGCAATTAATAATTCTCGTATTGAATTAAAAACTGCCAACCTGTCATTAGGAGGCAGTTCATTAGCATCCTCTTGGCTCTTTTTCGTGATCTGTAACAACCACTTATGTGTTTGCTTTTCCGGCATCACGTTCACTTTCTTCGATCAGCTTATCCAGGTCAACCGTATAAAGCTCAAGTTTTGAAATGTCGATATTTCCTTCCTCATCAACTGCGTCACCAAGTGCTTCCGTTAGAAGCGCGGCTTCCTCTGGTGTAACGTAGCCCCCTTCTTCATCGACGGTTTTAAGGCGCTGAATAATCTCCTGGTGTAGCTCCTCTAGCTCCTCTGGTGATAATTCGTCTAATGCTGAGACTAATATTTGTAAATCGGTCATGCTCAAATTTCCTCATACTCAACAAATCCACCAACTTCCATTATATCTTGTATCAGCGTCGTTTCCTTTAACATTAGGCGACCATCACTCAGATCAATAAGACTTTCCCCACGATCTTTCATTCTGATTTGATACCCTCTTAACAACACAATAATCCGCACAGACTACTCTTTGGCAGTTGTTTGAAATCAAACCGGAATCGCCATGAATATTGATGAATCGATTCGTACCACAATGTCACTAACACACACACCATCCGAAGGGCGCTACGAAGCGCTCAAGGTTTGGCTAGCTCGACCACGCACCCGCGACCTGGGACGGGCGCTGCTCTATTCCAGCCCCGCGCTGCTTATTTTTATCCTGTTCACGTACTGGCCGTTCTTTCATGCCATCTATCTCAGCCTGAATGTCACCAACAATCAAGGAGACGCAGCGCGGTTTAATGGGATTGATTATTACCTACGCATCCTGGCATTGGACGGCAGCGGACGCACGGAATATGTTGAAAGTATCTTCTTGAGTTTTCAATTCGCGCTCATGGTCGTTCCGGCAGCGATTGTCGTCGCCCTGGGGCTTGCGCTGCTGGCAACGCTGCGCGTTCGCTATATTGAAGTTTTCCGCACCATTTTCACTAGCAGCATCGCCATTTCCCTTGCCAGTTCGGGCGTGATCTGGGCGCTCATTTACAGCCCATCGACCAAAGCGACGACCTGGCTGGTTGAGCTGCTTCAGATTGGAACGCCCAGCCTGCTCAATAGTGACTCCACTGCCCTGCCCGCCGTCGCGTTGATGACAGTCTGGTCGGGTATCGGCTTCAATTTTATTATCACGCTGGCGGGCATCCAGGCTATCCCACAAGACTTGTATGAGAGCGCCGCAATTGATGGCGCAAGCGGCTGGCAGGGCTTTCGTTTTATCACCCTGCCGATGTTGTCTCCGATCCTGCTATTTCTGGTTGTGATTAATACCATTGGCAGTTTGCAGGCGTTTACCCAATTTCAACTGCTGTTTATGGATAGGGCACAGACGGTGTTTGTCCATCAGATCTATCGCGCGTTCTGGAATGACAACCGTTACGGTCTCGCGGCGGCTATGTCGCTGGTGCTGTTCGCCATTCTCCTGATTTTGACGATTATCCAGTACCGTGTTTTTGACCGAAAGGTGCATTACCAGTGATGTTTCAAACCCGGAGCGCACGCCTCCGCTATCATCTTGTCGCTTATACGCTGCTGATTCTGGCATCTATCATACTGATGTCGCCGCTGTTTTTTGCGCTTTCGTTGGCGCTGCAAGGCGCAACCGCCGCACCCAGCCTGATCCCAACCGATTTCACGAAGTTGGATTGGGGTGTGTTCGCCGCCGTTTTTGAGCAGCAGCCGATAATCGCGCGGTGGATCGCCAATTCGTTTGTCCAGGCCAGCGGCGTGACCATCGGTGTGCTAATTACCTCATCGCTTCTGGCCTATGCGCTGTCCTATCTCAATTTTCCTGGCAAAACAATCCTGCTGTTTTTCGCGCTTGGCTCGTTGATGATCCCTTTCGAAGTGACGTTGATCCCCAACTACCTGTTTATTTCGCGGATCGGCTGGAAAGACTCGTATCAAGGCTTGATCGTACCGTTTCTCGCCAGTGGCTTCGGCGTTTTCCTGCTGCGTCAATATTTTATGACCCTCCCGCGCGAACTTTACGATGCGGCGGTGGTCGATGGCTGCGGGCGGCTGCGCTATCTGTGGTCGATCCTGCTGCCCCTCTCGCGCCCCGCCCTGGCGACTCTGGCGGTCTACACCTTTTTGTCAACCTGGAATCAATTCTACTGGCCGCTGCTAGTGACGAATAGTAACGAGTGGCGCACCACGCAAGTTGGAATCACGATTTTCCGCAATTTTGAATACGCGGTTTTTAACATCCAGATGGCAGCCACGCTGATTGTCATGCTGCCCACCCTCATCTTGTTGGTTCTCGGCCAACGTCAGCTCGTTCGCGGTCTGACGGCTGGCGCGCTTAAAGGCTAGGGCGCAGCACGCTGCGCCCCTACTTCGTTTTTTGCTTATATCTTGGAGGAAACTTGAATGAAGAAGGTCAATATCGTTCTTTCGCTGATACTCGTCTCGATGTTCGTTGCCATGAGTCTGCTCGTCACCTCGACAGCCATGTTGCAGGACGCGACCGCCACCCCGCTGCCCACGATCACCTCCGTGCCGCCTGTGCAGAAGCCTGAAGGCGCAATCGAGGTGACATTCTGGTACGGTCTGGGTGGACTACTGGGCAACGTCGTCCAGGAAACTGTGAATATGTACAACCAGAGCCAGGACACCTATTATATCAACGCCGTGTTCCAGTCTTCATATGACGACACGATCAATAAAATCAACGCGGGTCTGGCAAGCGGCGATCTGCCCAATCTGGCACAGGTTTTCGAAGCCGGTACACAGCGCATGATTGACACCGGAAGCATCACACCCGTGCAGGAATTGTTCGAGCGTGATGGCTTGACCGCTGTCATTGAGGATATGGAGCCTGCCGTCCGCGCGAACTATACCGTCGGCGGTACACTCTATTCAGCGCCCTTCAATTCATCGACGGCGATGCTCTATATCAACCGCGCCGCTTTCATCGAAGCAGGTCTCAACCCTGATGAACCATTGGTGACATATGATGACATCATTGCGGCTGCCCGCGCACTGACCGTAAAAGATGCCAGTGGCAATACCACACGCTATGGCATCGGCCTCTATGCTGAAACCTGGTTCTTTGAGCAGATTCATGCCGTCCATGACACCGTGATGGGAACACCCGCCAATGGTCGCGGCGCAGAGCGCATGAGCGCCTACACCTATAACGACCCCATTGCAGTACAGTATCTCGAATTCCAAAAGGCAATGGTTGACGAAGGTACGGCGATTTGGTACGGTCCTGGTGGCAGCACACCTGCCACTGCGGCTTACGCCAACGGTGAAGTCGCGATGGTGTTCAGCAGCATCGCCAGCCTGCGTACACTGGTTTCCTCGGCGGAACGCGCTGGTATGGGTGTTGATGTTGGCGTTCTCTACATGCCCCGCAACCCGGATGCAACGGGTAAAACCATCGTCGGCGGCGCTTCACTGTGGATTACCAACGTCGGTACGCCTGAACAGCAGGAAGGTGCCTGGGATTTCGTCAAGTGGGCATTGACCCCCGAAGTTCAGGCTTTCTGGTCATCCAACACGGGCTATTACCCGGTGCTGCAATCGGCTTATGAAACCGACACAATGAAGGCAGCGCTGGAACTCTATCCGCAATTCCAGGTCGCGATTGACCAGATTCGCCTGGCCGACATCACCGATGCCAACACCGCGCATGTCAGCGGGACGTTCGTATCCATGCGCCAGGATGTCATCAAAGCGATGGATGACTTTATCACCGGCAAGGTTGCCAGCGCTCAGGAAGCGCTTGATGCTGCCGTCGCCGTATCTAACGAGCTGCTCGAAGAATACAACTCAACCGTTTCGGAATAAATATCAACGCTTTTGTAGGGGCGAGGCATGCCTCGCCCCTACATATTGTGTTGCCCCTACGCCCCCACCCGCACGGGCAGCTTCCCCTCCGGCACAAAATCACCCAATAACGCATCGACAGCAGCATGGAGCGACGGTGTACTATCGCCACAGGTGCAAATAACGGTGCTTGCCCCCGGCAGCGCGTCAGCATCATAGGGATTGGCGAGACAGACGAGGATCACATTTTTCGCCAAATTCATGAGTTCAAGCGCCAGCGCCGTTTCCTGCGGCCACAGATGCGCGTTGCGAGTCGCCAGAATCACGACATCGGCCTCGGCAGCAAGTTTTCGGGCGCGTGACAAAAGTTCCGGTGATGCGCCACTTGAAGGCAAACCGACGCTCTCAATTTCCGGCGCACGTTGGTGCAAAATGGATGCTAATGCCGTCGAGTCGCCGCGTTCCATCGCCCCGGTGTCGAGATAGGACGCAAATTCGATCAACGCCGTGTTTTGTAGGGGCGCAATGCCTTGCGCCCGTATTGGGAAAAAATTTCCATCCACCCGCAGCAAGACCGTTCCGGCACGTGCGGCCCTTTGCATCGTCGCCAGATGCTCCGGCTTGCGAATCACGTCTAACTGAGGCGCATCGGTGACGCGATATTTTTCATTGAGCGCTTCAACTCGGCTGACCGACTCGTCAATCCGCGCTTCTGATAATCGCCCATCACGCGCAGCCGCCAGCAGCGACTCGTAAACTTCCTGCTGATACGCGCGGGTATGCGAGAAAAAAATGATGTCCTGTCCCGAAAGAGCCGCCAATACCGCCGATTCCCCGACTCCAAAATGATCGCGCATGGCCTTCATTTCCATGTCGTCGGTGCAGACGAGGCCACGAAAACCGATTTTTTCGCGCAGCAAATTCTGGATGATGGACGGCGAAATCGTAGCTGGATATTGCGAATCGAGCGCGTTGAGCATCACATGGCTGACCATCACCGAGTCGATTCCGGATTCGACAGCCGCGCGGAACGGCACGAGATCATGCGCCCACAAATCGTCCATTGAGCCGCCGATGGTCGCCAGCGCGAGATGCGTATCGGTGGGCGTGTTGCCGTGACCGGGGAAATGTTTGGCGGTTGCCGCCACGCCGCCACGATTGAAGCCGCGAATCTGTGCCAACGCCAACGCACTCACGCGCTGTGGATTCGTCCCCAACGAGCGTGTGCCGATGACCGGATTTTCGGCGTTGTGTGCGATGTCCACCACAGGCGCAAGCACCCAATTGATGCCGAGCGCCCGCAGTTCCCGCGCCATGACCTCGGCAACCTGTTCCGCTAATGTTTCGGAATCAGCAGCGCCGAGTGTCATTGCGCCGGGGCTTTCGGTGAATCCGGCGCGTAATCTGGCGACCCGCCCACCCTCCTGGTCGATGGAGATCAAAATCGGATGTGGCGCGGCTTCGCGACACTGCTGTGTCAATGCGGCAAGCTGTGCGGGATTGGCGACATTTCGCGCGAACAAAATCACGCCGCCGATCTGCCCGTGCGCGAGCCAGTCGAGAATGTGATCCGGTGCGGTATGGCCTTCGAAGCCGACGTGGAGCATTTGCCCGATTTTATGTTCGAGACTAAGCATCAGCAAACCTATTTTGAAAATTTGGTCATCACAACGACTATAATGCAATACAGAACGAGGATAGCAAATAGCCATTTTTAGAGAATCTAGAGGTATTGTTAATCTTGAACCGCTACGAGATTTTTGAGAAATTAAATGTAAAGCCGGCAGGAATTTTTATTTCCAAAATTGAAATCGCCTCCTGGGGACAGGAGCTTATATTGTCCTGTTTATACAACCCTCCTGACGAAGATAAGCTCTTTCAAGTACATTTTAAACAATGTGAGAAAATTCATTGGGAAATGATGGACCCAGATGCTAATCTGCAACGTGAAGTCGTTGCGGATGTGCTTGGTTTTGATCTCGGCCAGGATCGTTATTTAGAGGATGCGATTATCCATACCACCGATTTTGAGATTGGGGTGGTTTATCGTGAGGTAATCGTCCAAAAGCAGTGGACAGATTGAGTAACCAAGCTGCCCAAAAACTCACTCCAGCATCTTCCACGTTTTGCCATCCGGCACGGCCAGTCGGATTTCGCGCCAGAAATTGTCGAGCGCTAGGGCTGTCTCGGACATTTTTTCGAATTGTGGCAGGCCGCGCGTGGGCGCGATGCGAACGGCGTTCCAGTACGGGCTGCTCTTGACCAGACCGGGCAGCGTGTCAAAACGCACAAAATTGTCCTTGTCGTAGATCACCAGCACAGGTAGGTGCAATTTTTCGTAGACGGACTCGCGAATATCCGGCGTAAACAGCTTGCCGCTGACGAAATACAGCGGGGCGTATCGTGCGCCCGGTTGATGAGACGACGCATAGCTGTAGGCTTCTAAACCCGCGTCAACATCACCTTCAAAGCTCTGCTGCAAAAAGTAGTGGATGCTCGTTTGGGTCGCGATCAGGTCATAAAATGCCTGACTCCACAGTGGGTTTGCAAAGGAGTTATACAAGGTGTCGCTGGCCTGGGACTCGCTGGCCTGCTGCGAGGCGACTTTATTTTCACGCGCTGTGAAGCCGCTGGGCGAGATCATCGTCAGCGTGTGGAACAAATCAGGGTGTTCCAGCGCGGCGCGTGCCGCAAATTCCCCGCTTAACGACAGCGTAATCACGTCGGCTGATTCGTCAATTTCGGTGGTCAGAAAGTCGATGATCGCATCTTTGTAAAGCGTGTACGAATATTCACGGTCTGATCGTTCCGAAAGCCCGAATCCCGGCAGTTCCAGCGCATATACCGGACGCGATTTTCGATAATGCTCGAAAATCGGGCGCATCTCGTAGGCCGAAGCCGCCGCGTTGATGCTGTGGATCAGCACCAGGGGTCGCCCGGCTGCGCTGTGATCAAAATAGTAGTTCATGAATCGGGTTCGCTGGCCGAGGAAGCGTTTGCGTTCAGCGTCAATCGCGGACTTGAGTGGCAGACGATGATTGATTCTCAAGCGACTGTAAGCAATCCAGCCAACAATCAGACTCATAACCGTCGAAATAATTGCTCCAAAACCTTTGATGATTGATTTCATGATGTACCTTCTTTTCGAAGCCAGAATGAACAACTCTATCATCATAAATTGGATTGCTCATTTTTACACCCCTTCGCTTTCTTCTATTCCCGCAGATATAATCGAGTCCCTATCAACATCTCACGAAAAGGGTGATTTATCACGCTCTAACTGGTGCGGGTAGTAGCCATAGCGCCCTATTGCAAAGTTGCAGTTCATACATAGCACCCGCAGATCGTCTCGCTTCACACCGAGAATTAATTTGCGGTAAAATCTCGCACCTTGTCCAAATTGCTTGAACTCGTGCCGCCCACCCCCGTTAATATGGTCTATCGTCAGAAATTCCAGACGACTTTCATTACAACAGGCACATACCCCGCCGTACTTTTCCATCACCTCCAACTTTGCTTTGCGTCTCTGCTCTCGACTTAACGCCCTCCGGCAATCATCACACTCATATGTATGACTGTCTGCCGAACAGTTCTCACCATCCACCAGCGTAGCTCCACACATCCGGCAGCACTTCGCTTCGTTAGCTATCCAGGCATCACGAGCAGCTTTTGTACTGCACTTTCCACAGATGTAGTCCGCCTTGTCCATGCGAACCGCTGAACAGTTCTTCCCAGCTTCCAGCACCACGCCACACTTCCGACAAAGCTTCACGGCATTCCCAGCCTGCTGCACAACTCTTCGTTGGGCTGGGTAGCGTTCCCGCCGCCCCGCGTTGTGGCATGTTTGGCAAATGTACAGAGGATGCTTCTGGTGATATTCCGGCCAGTTCGCTTCAGTCAGTTCGATCCCGCACTTTCGACAAAGCTTCACATCATTGAGCGGCTGAGTTTGCCTCGCCATTCCGCATCTCCTTAAGATAATCGTTATTTATTTGTAGCAATCAGTCGCAATTTATTATTATAAAATAGTTTAGCAAAAAAAATAAAAAAATATAACTAACATGAGCCAAGTTAGTTTAATATATTACAGGCATTTCTCTGGTATCTTCTGTTTTACAGAAGATACCCTTCGCTTTCTCGCACTGCCACAGATATAATCGTGTTCGTAACTCCATCTCGCGAAAGAGCGATTATGCCAGCCAGCGACTCGATTTTGGAAGCCGAGATTCTTGAGCAGCCTAAAATTTTAAGCCACCTTCTGAACGAGGAGCGCCCTGCCATTGAGCGCATCGCACAGATTATTCGCCAGCGCAGCCCCAAATTTGTTGTGTTGGCAGCGCGTGGCTCATCGGATAATGCGGGCAGATATGCTCAATATTTATTCGGCGCGTTTAATGGCCTACCGGTAGCGCTGGCGACACCTTCGTTATTCACCCTTTATGAAAAGCCGCCGCGTATGCAAGACGCGTTGGTCATTGCAATCTCACAGTCGGGGCAATCTCCTGATATCGTTGCTGTCGTGGACGAAGGTCGCCGCCAGGGTGCGCTGACGATTGCCCTGACCAATGACATCGAATCGCCGTTAGCGCTTGCCGCCGAGCATAGACTTAATCTCCGCGCTGGGCAGGAACGCGCCGTCGCCGCCACCAAAACCTACACCACCTCGCTCATGATGATTGCCATGTTGAGTGCAGCGTTGGCGCAGGATGAATCGCACTTTGCCGCGCTGGAGACTATTCCGGCGATTCTCGATCAGATCGTCAGCGGTGCGGATGAAACCATCAAGGCCAGCGAACGCTATCGCTACATGGAAGCCTGTGTCGTCGTCAGCCGGGGCTTTAACTATGCCACCTCGTTTGAAGTCGCGCTCAAGCTCAAGGAATTGACCTATATTTTAGCCGAACCCTACTCGACGGCGGATTTTCAACATGGCCCTCTGGCTCTCGTGGCTGATGGTTTCCCTGTTATGGCGATTGTGCCGGATGGTGGACTCGCCGGTGAACTGGTCGAATTTCTCAAAGAATTGAATCGCCGGGGCGCGGAACTGCTCGTCATCTCAGGCCGTGAGGATGCGCTGGAAATCGCGCGGACCCCTCTGCCGCTGCCGACAGGAATCCCCGATTGGCTTTCGCCGATTGCCGCCGTTGTGCGGGGTCAATTATTCGCGCTCGGCCTCACGCTGGCGAAAGGTTACAGCCCGGATGCGCCGCGCGGTATCCACAAAGTCACGCTGACGGAGTGATTGGGCTGACGTACTCAATCTCCCCATTGTGAAACCCCTCCCCCTGACCCCTCCCCATTTCGCTTCGCTCATAGAGAGGGGAGCAATATTTGCTGTGTAAATGGGGTGTAATAGGTAGCACGAATTGCGATTATAGATGCCGCAGCGCCCCGCGTGGGTTGGTGATCGACACGACGTAATGCTCGACTTTTTGATAGCCGTCGTCGTTGACACACTCCCAGATGCCGTTGGTCTGAAAATCCGCGACCAAATCCGTGAGCGTTTTTTGCGCTAACGGTTCATCAATTTCTGTCAGCGCAGCGATGACCCAGCCGGAAGGTGTCGCCCAATACGCGCCATTCTGATAGGTTTCCTGCGTAATCACCTCTGGCGGCGCGAGGACACGCTCCCAGTATTCACCGCGCAGGAGATGGCGAATTTGCCCGCGCAGGACATAATCGTCGTAGCGATTACGCAAAAATTTCAGCACCCGTTCGCGTTTTTCACCCTGCACAGCGCCAATATAGATCGCGAAAGCATTGCCCCAGATGTCGATCTGGCGACAGTCGATGGTCGCTGCCAGGAAAACGCCATTTTCATCGTCCCACAGCACATCGAGTCCACGCTCAACCTGCGCGGCGCGTTCCTGATAAACAGCCGAATCCGCCCCACACCAGCCGCACATTTCGATCATTTTCTGGCAGGCGTTCCAATACAGCAGCGATGAAAATAGCAGCCCTCCGGTTTTGCCAATCGTATCCGTAAAACCATAGGGCGACTGTTTATGCCCCGGCGGGATGTCCACGAGGCCGTTGCTGTCGCGGCGGGTGTAATCGAGCGCACGGCGTAAAGCATCCAAATTTTCGCAGGCGAAATCTTTGTCGCCCGTCAATTTGGCGTAATCGTAGACGAGATAGACCATAAATTGGGAGTTATCGGTTGGCGGCTCACCGAGTGGTTTTCCGACTGGGCCAGCGCTGTAAACGGCTAATCCATCGGCCTGCATGCGGTCTGGAATACAGCCATCGGCACGTTGACCGTTAAGCGAATAAGCAATCGCCGCGCGAATTTCAGCCGGGTCGATCAGGTCGCCCGCGTTCTCGACCATGTACGAAAAATCCCGCGTCCAGAGCGCGTGATAATTGGCGACTCCATCTGGCGTAAAAAGTGCCGTTCCATCGTGCGCGGTGATGCGGCAGCGTTGCAGCATATCGCGACACGCCTCGGTCAAATATTTCATGTTGTCGTCCATCGTAAATCCTTTTATGTATACCGATTGTAGGGGCGACTCGCCGAGTCGCCCCTACGGAAAATTACGCATTTCCAGCGGGGCGTTCGTGCAAATAGCGCCAGAATGCTGTAAACGCGGTCAGGCCGATCACCATCGAAACCGCGCCGACCAGCACAAAATTGTTCAAGCCCGTGTAGAGAAAACCGCCCAGCAGCGCCCCAACCAGCCGCCCGGTTGAGGCCGCGCCGATGATGCCACTCATCATCACGGAGCGCGAATCCGGCAAAATTTCGGTATACAGCGGGATCGCCGCGACAATCGCCGTTTCCAGCCCCAGGAACATCACGAACAACATGCCGAGTGTGAGAGGCAGGCTGAACGACAGATTCGGCAGGATGATATAACCCAAGCTGGAAATGACCACGCCGACGAGAGTTAGCCGCCGCTTGCCGATCCGATCCGAAATGCTGAGAACCGTGATTTCGCCGATCACTTCAGCCAGCGCAATCACGGTTGTTACCGCGCCCAACTGCGCCAGATCGAGCTTAAATGAGCTTTCCATCCACGCGCCATAATTGATGAAAAATGTTTCGTTCGCCACCGACACGCAAAATGTGTAGGTCAGCGCGGCGATGGCTACCGGACTGCTGCGGATAATCCCCCACGCGTCCCAGGGTGTGACTACGGTGACGACTTTGCCTTTTTCCGGGTGATCGGCAGGCACGACGATGCCAATCGCGATAATTCCAGCGGCGAACAAGACGGCTAACACCGCGAAAACGGCCTGAAGCCCCGATCTTTCCAGCAAAAATCCGGCCAGCGGCGCGGCGACGATCAGCGACCCCGCCCAACTCAGTTCTGTAGTGCCAATCGCTAACCCACGACGATGATAGGGAATGCGATCCCCCACGTAAGCCAGCAAAACCGGATCGAAGATAATTTTGCCGATACCAAACGAGATCATGACTGCGGCAAACAGCCAGAACTGCGGGGCTAACGCGCCAATGAGCGATGCTACAGCCATCCCACCCATCGCTGCCATCATCACGCGCTTGCGTCCGTAGCGCTCTGAAAGTGGGCCGAAAAGTGGGCTAATCACGCCCATGCCGGACTGCACCGCCGTCACCGACTGTACACTCGACAGCGGGACGCTCAACTGCCGCGCGATCTCCGGCAGAAACGGATACGGAAAACGCCGGGTCATGTTGACGACGAGGCGGCCTAATGTCAGGGTAATGACCGAAAGAATTGTATTTCGATTTTCCAAAATGACTCTACTTGGGTGTTTGAAATAAAATTGAAGCCTCAAGCACATATTTTCATAGAGGCGACGTGCGAAGTTGCTTCTACGCACGCTGATTTTACCTGAGCAGGCGTTAAAGAAATAGGATTTTTATGACCGCGATTGCCGTTTGCGTGGCTATCTTCCAGTGCCTTTCTAAAACTTTTCCGTTTCGAGAAATAGATGTAACACCTTGATAAGAGAGGCGGTATCATTAAGATAGACTCGATGCACTACATCATCCCGCGAAATAAGGTATGTTCCTTTCGGTCTATCAGGTTCTATATCTAACATGGCGCGCGTTTTCCACTGTTGAAGATCAAACATGAGGCCGTGAGCAATCAGTCGTGGGCGAACTTCCTCAAAATTGAAGTGGTGGCGGATAACATCAATCGCGGAACAGATAGCGGTCAAGTTTTGATTTTTGTCCTTATGCGAATGGGTGATTTCAGATCGATCCTTACATTCAGAAGCAAGCTCATCCCAATTGCTGATTTGTTGATATATGTCATAACTAATCCACAAGCCACTCCACATATCTATGCTCTCATAGGCTAATCCGACTGCTCCCCATCTAAATGTATAGCGCCACGATTGAAGTAATTTCAATTGATCCTCCGATAGAATTTCATCTTCATCATCTAATTGAGGATGCCTGATCTCGTTCGGTTGCCCTAGTTGTTCGATAAGCAAGGTACGAGCGGATGAAATCCAATTAAGGTGAATTAACCACCACTTCTCCTGCTCACCTTCGGTATCAACCTCTTCGCAACGCATAGTCATCGAAAAAATGTGGTTATAGAAGAAGACAACAATCAACCTCCAGTGTAGATTATCAATCGATAAAGTGGGGAGTTCGAAAATAAAAAATCCAAGAGCGGGATCTTTTGTATGGGAAGGTAAACATTCAGGGTAACGCTGAGTAAACTCACTTTTCTTCAGGCGAATGCTGAATTCATAGCTTCCCCAAACTACCGCGCCCGTTTTTACATCTAATTTAATCAGTTCTGTTTCCATATTGAGCTATGATGATTAGGCTTAACGCGATTTCACGCCGGACTCAGATAAGGTTACACCATGCCGCGTGCGCAAAATCTCGGCGGTGCGCTCAACTTCCGCTTGCACTTTTTCTGCCGACCAGCCCAACGCCTCGCCCACGATTCCGGCGACTTCGATCAGCGATTCAGCCGTTACCCGCCCCAACATGGCGATCAACGAGCGCCGCAGGAGCAGATCGTCTAGCTGCATAACTTTTTCGGCGGTGGCGATAAAAATGATCTCGCGGCGGCTGTAATCGACCAGCATGGTCAGCGGCTCGTCGATTTCATCTTCTTCCCCGGCGGCGATAAATTCGGCAATTTCTTCGGCGCGTGTGCCATAACGCTCGAACAGCGTGTCTAACCGTTCCTGAGTTAACCCGCTTTTTGACTTCAAATCGGTCAGCCACTTTTGGCGTTCGGAGTCCGCTTTCGGATAATTTTTTCCGCCGCCAATCGCGACTTTTTCAGTGCTGATTTTGCGCGGGAGGTTCAATTTCGCCAGGATTTTATCGGCTGTCTGCTCGGAAAACGCGCGGAAAGTCGTCCACTTGCCGCCCACCAGCGAATAAATCGGGAAGTCGATGCCCTTTCCGGCCTCCATCACTTCGATGCTGTGGTCGCGGCTGATCTGTCCGGCAGTGGCGGCTTTGCTGTTGGGCAGCGGCCTCACGCCGGAAAATTGAAAGACAATATGCGAACGATCCACTTTGAGCGCCGGGAACACCAGCCGGATACTTTCGAGCAGATAGTCGATTTCTTCCTCGGTACAGAGGGCATCTTCAGGATTGTCGATGCGAATATCGGTAGTGCCGACGATGACTTTATCGTGCAGCGGGAAAAACAGGCAGATGCGCCCATCGTTGTTCTCGAAAAATAGCTCATGCCCAGCGGTAGCCTCGTGCAGTTCGGGATGGTCAACGATCAGGTGTGAGCCTTTCGTCCCGCCGATAAACTGTGTGCGCCGCCCCAGCGCGTCGTTGGCGAAGTCGATCCAGGGGCCAGCCGCGTTGATGACGATTTTCGGCTTTACGGCGAATGACTCACCGCTGATTTCGTCGCGCAGCATGACCATATCGCCGCTGGCATGTTCCGCGCACACATAATTCAGCGCGTGTGCCTGCGGATTGGCGGCCTCGGCATCCAGAATTAATTCCATGCAGATGCGCTCCGGCGAGGGCATCCAGGCATCATAGTAGGTCGCCGTGCAAACGATATCGGGATTGAGATTTGGGCGTTTTTTCAGCGATTCGGCGCGTGATGTGAAAACGTGCTTCGGGAGTGTTTGCTGACCGCGTGTGAATAAATCGTACATCGTCAGCCCGGCTTTGATAATGACCGCCCCACGTTCGCTGGATTTATTGCGCAGATTCAGAAATTTCAGCGGCGCGTTGAGCATCCCCGAAAACCATGCAAAAATTGGGATCGTCGTCGGCAGGGGTTTGGTCTGGTGCGGCGCGTTTTGCAGCAGGCGGTTTCGCTCGGTCAGCGCCTCTTTGACCAGACGGAACTCGGCGTTTTCGAGGTAGCGCAGGCCACCATGAAGCATATGCGAAGAAGCAGCGCTCGCGCCGGAGCAAAAATCGCCCTTCTCCACCAGCACGACATCGACCCCTTGCAGCGCTAGGTCGCGGAATGTGCCGATGCCGTTGACTCCACCGCCGACTATGAGAACGGAAATTTCCTGCTTGCTGCTGATGGTCTTGAGCGTGGTTTCCCGCGACATTATGGTTTCCTCTTTTACTCGAAACTCTCAACCATATTTTCGAGTTGAGAAAAAGTTTCTTGAATTACCCGTCTTCGCTCCATCTGAAATTCATTATCCATTGGAAGGTCACTTTCTTGGTCAAAAATGCCTAGATACTTCTCCTTCCAATCAACTATTGGGAAATCCCTGAGAATAGGAAGTATAAGATGGGGATAAGCCTTACTCAAAGTCACTAAAATGTCCATACTAGGCATGATTTGTGTTTCACCACAAAAAAGTTGATCCTGATCTTCATTATCTAGGCATTCTTGTATTTGTTGCAACAATTGACGGATAATGACCAGTAAAGTATCAGGCGCCAATTCTCTATCGAAATTTCCTTCACCGTACCTACTCATGTCGATAATCAACTTATCTGGAGACTGATGTCCAATTTAGAGCTTTTAACGGGTGTTTCCTAAACTCACGTTAAATATGCTACAGAATCATACCGCCGTTCGAGGGCATCGCCAATGACTGTATAATGAGATTGTGATGAAAACTGGGAGTTCACTGCCCTATGCCTACCCCCGAAAGCGCTAAAATCTGGTGTGTACTGCATCTCAATAATCTGAATTTGCTGCGGGCGAATTTCGTCACCTACTCGTTCAAGCGCCACATGCACGATTATTTCGTGATCGGCATGATTGAGGACGGCGTGCAAAAATTCGACTACCAGCGCGAACATTATGTCACGCTGCCGACTGGCTTGATCGTCATCAACCCCGGCGAACCGCACACAGGCGAAGCGGCGATTGAATCGGGCTTTCGTTACCGCGCCTTTTACCCGCAGGCTGAAACGATGCAGGAAATCGCCGCCGAGGTCAAAGGTCGCCCGCAAAACATTCCGTTTTTTTCAGAACCCGTCATTCAAGACCCTGCCCTCTTCCGCGAAATTCGTGATCTGCATATCGCGCTGGAATCGGACACCTCCACGCTCGAACACGAATCGCGCTATCTGAGGGCATTGGCGCAGCTTGTTATTCGCCACGCTGATGTTCCTGCCAAAACAATCAAACGTGAACGCCGCGAAATCACGCGAATCCGCACTTATATCGACGAAAATTTTTCCGATGACATCAAATTGGCCGATCTCGCCAACCTCGTTCACTGGAATCCGTTTTATCTGCTGCGCGTTTTTCGTGCTGAGTTAGGATTGCCGCCCCACGCTTATCTGGAAACAGTGCGTATCCGTGAAGCACAGCGCCTCTTGAAATCCGGCCTCCCCATCGCCGAGACGGCCTATGCTGTCGGCTTCAGCAGCCAGAGCCACTTTACGACCACGTTTAAACGCCTGATTAGCGTCACCCCCGGCCAATACGCTAAACAGGTCAATTTTCTGAAAGACAATATCAGCGGTCATGATTTACCGTAGAGGTTTGTAGGGGCATGGCGTGCCGTGCCCATAAAAATACAGGCATCATTTCAGAGGAAATTGACTCATGACCATGACATTTGATACGAAAATCGCCGTTGTCCTGCGCAGCGATCTCCCCACATGGCAAAAATTGAACGTGACGGCTTTCACGGTCAGCGGACTGGCTGGCGTGGATACAATGGGCGAAAACTATGAGGATGAATCCGGCAATATTTATCTGCCGATGTTCAAGCAGCCTGTGATGATTTTTGAGGCTGATGCGCATCAGATTCGCCGCGCTTATGAACGCGCTTTGCAGCGGGGCGTTAAATTTTCGGTGTTTACTGAAGACCTGTTCGCGACGGGCAACGACATCGACAACCGCGCCGCTGTCAAAGCCAAAAAATCCGACGAATTGATGGTAGTTGGTATGGCGATGCGCGATAAAAAGAAGACGATTGAGAAAGTGCTGGATGGGTTATCATTGCATAAGTGATGTCTGTAGGGGCGCAGCGCGCTGCGCCCCTACGCTCTGGAGACAAGTGTTGTTGACTAATTGCCAGTCAGTATGAGCGTCGCCATGCAGAGGCTGACACCATCATCCCCGAAGCTGCTAAAGTTGGCATCAATGTAGCCACTCTCAGCGCTGTTGATGGTGATCGACTCGGTAAAACCATCAGCCGCACCCGTGTAGAAAACGACACCACCGTAATTTTCCAGCAGGTAGCTGCCGCCGTCGTAATCCAACGTAAAGCCGCCCGATTCGGTTTGCGTAAGGGTGGCGGTTTCGAAATTAGGCAGTAGATCAGTTGAAGTACAGAGGTCTTCCAGCGGCTCCCAGGTAGCGGTATAGCTGCCGCTGATGTCGCCGATGGGTTCAAAAGGTTGTGCCTCGCCGCTGCCGGAATCGCCTGTGCCGTTTTCCGCGTTAATGTCGATTGGGCCGGGGTCGGCAGGCAGGCTTGGCGGCGGTGGATTCAGCGCGGCGCGTTCGTCGGCGCTTAGTTCCTGTCCGAGCGTAACAAACCCTTGAGCGTAGCAGGATTCGCTGTTGTCCTCGCTGCTGGCCTGCCAGGTGATAATAAAATCATCCGCAAAACGGCGTGTGAGCGTAATCATCAATTGATCGGTGTAGATCGTATATTCACCGCGCAGACGTTCACCATCCAGATTATAGACTTCACCATCGACATAGAGACTTATGCTGTCCTCACTGGCTTTGACGAGCGTGACATTTTCAAAAATGGGTTGGTAGGTGACATCGCAGTAGCTATCAACGGGACGCCATCCAACAACGTATTGGCCTTCGACAACAAGCGGCGGATCAATAATGGTGTCCGTTTCCTCTGTTTCAGGGATTGGCTGGTCAGGTGAAGGAGTAGAGATCGGCTCTTCCTGCGATTCTTGGGGCAGGCTGGTGGTACAGGCAAAGGCGCTGCCAGCTCTAACCAGGGTATAGCGAATCACCTGCGTGACACTGCACTCCCCTGCTTCCGTTTCAAGCACGACTTCAAGTTCAGTCGGGCCGATAATATTGAGACGACGCGATGACGAACTGTTATCGAAGCTGTCGATGTAGGTATCGGTGGTGTATTGACCACCTCGCCAGTAGTACGTTTCGTTATCAACCAGCACGATGCCCCGTGAAGGCCAGGTGCAAACATAAGCCTGCTGGTTCGGGTCTTCTGGGTCATAGTAGCCGGGAGCCATGCCGCCGTTATCGCCGCTGAAATCATCGCAGTTGCCGCCGAGCGACGTATCAACGAACTCACGCGCATATATCCCAGCTACAGGTACATCCCAAGGAAAAGTCTGTGGGGTAGCAGTTACAAGCGGCACAACAAGATCGTCCACAGTAGGGACAAGCGGCACAACAAGGTCGTCCTCAGTGGGGACGAGTGGCACAACAAGATCGTCCACAGTGGGGACAAGCGGTACCACAAGATCATCTTCAGTGGGAACAAGCGGCACAGCAAGATCGTCCTCGGTGGGGACAAGCGGTACCACAAGATCGTCCTCGGTAGGGACTGCATCTTGAGCAATTGCGATAAAAGGAACGATAAAGCATATGATGAGGGCGAGCAAAAGCAAACGACGCATACTGGAATACTTTCTCCCTGAGCTAACATAAACGAATGATATTGATGAGATCAGGAGAGATCGCTTTTGAGCAGGCGTGCTTTCTCGAATGCTTCCTGTTCTCATCGAAGTCGATTTCACAAAATATAGCTTTTCGAATGACGCTGGTGGTGCTTGAAATTATTCTAAAACAAATATGCGAAATTGGTAGGCGTTTTTGGCGGAACTGTAATTGAGATGATGTGCGACCAGCATCAGCCATCTCTCCAATGCGTTGGAGAGAGGAGTCAGACGGGTTTTAAGCCCTTCCCTCTTGCTACGGGGATGGGCCTTCAGTATCGGACAAGCTTTATGAGTCCCCCACAGATTTTGAGAGGATATAAACTACTTCTGGATTTTTTCAAGTCTACTGTCTTTGTTGGCCTGATGCCCTCGCAGTCGTTCGACGTTGCGAATCGCCAATTGCAACTGCGCCTGCGCTTTATCTAGTTGGCTGATGGCGTGGTCGAGTTGCAGCAGCGCATCACCCAGATTGCTCGAATCCTGCGGCGTGTTTTCGTCCGCCAGCAAACGTGCGTATAAAGCCTGCGTTTCGTCCATTGGCTGAATGTTGAGTTCGCTGGTGAGCGCGGTGCGGCAAATTTCATACTGCCGGATCGCCAACGCGCGTTGTCCGATTTCGGCATAGGAGCGCATCATGTCGCGGTGAACGGCTTCTTGCAGCGGATCACGTTGCAGAATTCTGCGCCCACATTCCAGGCTTTTTTCGGCTTGATCGTTCTGGCGATAGTAGAGCATGAGATGTTGCAGGCCGTTGAGATACAGGTGATGCAGGCGTTCCCGCTCGCTAATCACCCAATCCTCGTAAAAGCCTTCCAGCAGATCGGCTGTGTAGAGTGCCAGCGTTTCCTCCAGCAGAACCGCGTCATCCTCGTACATGGCGCTGACCGGGCAGTTCAGGAGCGCGGTAATCTGGTCTTCAAAAATTTCGATGTCCAGCCAGTATTTGCTGGCGCGGTTGAAGCCAACCTCACGCGCCTGTCCCATCAGGTAAGTGCCGCGCGGTGTCCCTTCTGGCTCTAGAACCAGTCTCAGCCGCCAGAGCGCCGTGCGTAGAGCCGCTTGTGCGCGTTCCTCGCTGGTGTCGCCCCACAGCATCCCAGCGAGGAGTTTGCGCGGGTGCTTGCGGTGCCGCTGCATGACCAGATATGCCAGCAGCGCCTGGGTGGTGTGAGTCATATCCGACTGTTGATGATTATGTATAACGCGAATATTGCCAAACAAAGAAAGATATAAAGTATTCATTTTTCCTCCCTCATTGCCAGAGTTGTTAAGCAGCATTGGTGAGCATGAGAAAGATTGCGATTCCCGGTTTAGATAACCAATGTGGCTTCCACACGGTTTTCTGACAGACTTTAACAAGTATTTTATTTTTGATGCGACCAGAATAGAAAGGCCAGCGCAACCGTTCTCTTACTGTGCGTTAACAAACTTTGACACATTATTCTATTTTAGAGGTTACGAGGAAATGCGATAGCTTACTTTCGGGTGATAGGGTAATAAGGGCAGGTCTCAGACCAGCCCCTACGAAGATCACTACACATGATATCTGTGATTGCGATTAGGAGATGTGACAGCTTACTTTTGGGTGATATACCAGCGCCGCCATGCCTCGATTGAGTGTGCGCGTTGGTCTGCGGGGGCATCAAAATTGTACGCGCCATTCTGCTCCCACAGCGCTTGCCAATCTGCGCGGCTGCGGTTAGCGAGGGTGATGCGTTCCAGTGCGCGTTGGGCGTGCATCCGAGTGAAGCGATCATCGGAATTGAGGAGATTCAGCACATCGGGGATCGCGGGGAGGCCAATTTCCGCCAGCGTATCGACAGCAGGTGTCCGGTCAGCGTGGAGCATATCGGGCGAGTCGTTGATGGTGGCAATCGCGGCATCCAGCGCATCCGGCGTACCCAGAACGTGCAGCCCTCGCGCACTCATCGCCCGCAAATCCTCGTCATTTGACTTTAACGCGGCGCGAAAAGTATCTTCTGTGCGCGGGTCTTTGATGCTCAGGAGGATGCGAAAAATCGCTTTGCGATGATCGAGCGCGATGGTAGCAATGAGCCGCTTGAGCAGCGCCGGGACAGCGTTTGCCCCCTGCTCGACCAGTGCTGCACTGGCATCGTTGCGCGTTTGTAAATCCGCGAGTTCGTCGATTAGTTTTTCAATCATCATGGCACGTCAATCGGTACGCCAGAGGCGGTGCGCTCGAACGAGATCACGACGCGGCGATTCGCACGATGCGAACCTTCATTCGCCCCGCCAAGTGGTGAAAACTGGGTCGTTTCGCCAAATCCAAATGTGAACGCGACGCGCGAAGGATCAACGCCTTCCAGCAGCAGCAGATTCTCGACATTGCTGGCACGGCGTATGGAGAGATCATCGTTGTCGCTGGTCGTGCCGCGTTCGTCCGCATAGCCCTCAACGGTAATCTGAACATCGGGATAGCGATTCATATAATCCACGATGTCCGCGAATTTTGCATCTTCCCCGGCGGCAGGGATGTCGTCATTGGTATCGAAGTAGATCACCACTGCCTCGTGCGCGAAATAGCCCCGGTAGCGATCCAGCGCTTCGTCAAATACGGCGGACTGCCCATCGGCGGCCTGGACGTATTCGTTCTGCACCGCGCCGGAGCGAATCTCGAAGCCCCAGAACAACGCACCATAGATCGCTTGTGTATCCGTCGCTTTGGCAACGGTTTCGAAATCGAAATTCGAGTCAAAACTGGTGAATGGATAGTCATAGAGCGATGCTTCGCGCACATCTGTCGGCGAACGCAGCCAGCCATATTGATTATCCGGCTCTGGGCTGATGAAGTGTTCAATATAATTTGGATCAACCGTTGAAGCCTGCGGATTCGCGCCCGTGTTGCTGTCGATAAACCAGCCGGGTGGCGCAGTGCTGTTGCCAGTGGTCATCATGTCCATGCGTCCGGCCTCTGTCCCACCGCCAATATTTCGCCAATCAGCAGGATCGCCAGCAGTCGGAGTCGTCGTGCCGCCCACATCGGTGACATTCACCGCCTGCACGAGTCCGATTTGTGCCGAATAGGGGCCAGACGGGTCTGGAAAAAATTTGATATGTCCGTCTAAACCGGGTCGCGGTGCGGCGCGTGTCGTCATGCCGATGTCAAATGCACCCAGCGCCGTCGGCAGCGACATCATCAGGTCGAACTGAGCGTTTCCACTGGCCTCACCGCCCTGCTGGACGACGTGAGTCAATTCGTGCGCCAGCAGATGATCGCTGTAGCGGCCTTCATTGAAATAAATATCGCTGCCTGTGGTAAAAGCATTCGCGCCGAGGGACTGCGCGAGGTGATGCGACTGTGCATTGTCGTGGACGCGGACATTGCTGAAATCACTGCCAAAATGACCTTCCATCTGTGCGCGAGTCGATCCTGATAGGGGTTGACCACTTCCGCGTGTGGCGCTGACGGCCTTGTTGACCGCCTGCCCAACAGGGGATGATTGGCGGGCGCTCCCGGCGGAAACATTCCGCTGAATCACATCCGCGCTGGCATTGTGGGAGATACTCTCAGCCGCAGCTTTAGCCTCATGCTCGTGGCTGTGGTTGACGCTTTCGCGAACCTGTCGCAAAAACATGGGCACACCCGGCCTGCTTTTGACCGCAGCTTTTTCGGCTGTTTGATTTTTTGCTCTTGTCGCCTTTTTTGCGAAAGCGGGTTGCATCCCCATGAGTTCGTCTCCTGCCCAGCTTCATAGGCTCATTATATAACAAATTTCGTAATGTGCGTGTCGTGGACTGCCTTCACCGTCGCCGACCCCGGATCAATCGCATTTATGGTGCGACGACACTGATGTTCTGGAACAATATGTTCGGCACAGTCACACGTGCTCGCTGCGCCACCGCTGCCGGGTTATTGGCAAAGTTGATCGGAGCCGCTGTGATCCGATAAGGCGGCGTAGACTGAACCTGGATCGCGTAATCAAAGAATGGATTCGTTTGTCCCCCCGATACCACTTCAACGCGGTAGCTGATCTGAGCCAGGCGCAGTGTACCAGAATGAGTGGTCGTCTGGGTAACAACGCGGAAGGCTGTGTTCGCGTCCTGCAAATCGGCGAGCTGGCGCATCAGCAGCTCCACCCCATTGTTTTGCAGAGTCTGGTTGACATAACTGGGAGCGTAGCGGATTCCATAAGGGCTTTCGAAGCCAGTTCCCTGCCCCAGCGAATGGGCACGCTCCCAATTCGCGCCAGCGGGTAAGTTACCATGCTGACCACGCGCAAAGAAGTCAAGTTCATAGTCGGCACGTCCCGGCCCTGTCCCCAAGGTCGATTCATGAAAAACGGGGCCGTCTGCTGTCTGTCGCCAGACACGGGTTCCATCGGGGAACTCCAGAATGACTCCGACAGGCACAATATCGGGCGCGGGCTGGTAGGAAGCATCGGGTGTTCCCAAAGTCACTCTTGTCACTGGAAGGCTGGCTGGCGCAGCCGAGGATATTCCTGTACCCTGCGGCAGCGGCAGCAAACCAGGCTGTCCCGCTGTCCCTAGCCTGGGTGGCACATTCACCGGAGCCGGGATAAGTCCTGTTCCGCCCGGCGCAGGAACAATGCCACCACCTGCTGTTGGGGTCGTCGCTGCGCCTGGTGTGCCCAATAGCCCTGCTGCGGGTGGCGTAAACTGACCGTTCGTAATAACTGCGACCTGCTGCCCGGTTGACAAGTTAACGACCTGCCCCATCCCAGTTGCCGGGTTATAAGTTGCCTGCAAGTAGACCGGGCCGTTGGGCGTATTCACCACTGCCATCTGCGAAACCATTCCCGTTTGTGGATCGACACGAACAGGGCTGGTTTCCCAGGCCGGGCCACGCGGCGGAGTCTGTCGGGTTATTGCTGTTGACGGCCCACGGCTGAGCGCTGCACCGAGGAAGCCGAAAGCGGCTCCAAATGTTGCGCCCTGGAGTGTTCCCCAGCCGATGCGTTCCAGATATTGCGCAGGGGTAATTTCCCCCCGTGCCAGCGCGCCCACATTCGCAATTGCCGCCCCTGCCGCCCCTGTGGGCGCACCAATCGACAGCCCAGTGAGCGTACCGACAGCCGCCCGTTCACCAAATGTTGTCAGTGCTTGCGGTGCTGTCCCATAGAGCCGCTGGCTGATCGCGCCGCTGACTCCCGGCGCGGCCAGCGCCCCGGCTGCGCCTAATCCTCCTGACAACGCGCCCTGCTGGAAACCGGATGAGAAGCGGTCTCCAACTGATTGATCTGCTTGAGCGCCAGGGGCAGCGACATTGAGTGTACCCTGCAAGGTGCCACCAGCCAGCGCTCCACCGCCCACAGCGGCAGTGCCTGAAAGAATCGTTGCGGCAGTGCCTGTAACGCCTACGCCAGCCAGCGCTGTGCCCGCCGCCGCAAATATCACTGGGGCCGCTACTGCGCCTACTAAACCGGCGGCGATACCGAACGAGACATTGCGCACAACTTCCAAACGATTGACCGCGACCTGTGCGCCGCTGATCGTGCCTTCGATGTAGCGATGCCACTGCTGCTGCGCATCATCAAGTGCTTCTGCTGCCTCGGCAAGCTGCTGCGCGTGCTGGGGAATAAGCCGTAATCCCCGGTTTATGTCGCCGCTGTTGAAGCTGGCATCGCGCAAAGTATCCTTAATGACCTGTGCTTTGGCTTTGGGCAGAATCCAGATAAAGGTCGAAAGTGTATCCTGGTCAGCCAGCCAATCACTAATACCACGCACAGCAGAGTTTGTATCGTCGAGAAACTCCTGATGCACCTCAGAACCATTTTGCGCCATGTCATAGTAGTAGTTGGCCTTGCGGTAAATCCACACCCCCAGACCCGTCAGCATTCCACGCAGTTGGCCTTCTGTCAGCACAAACTCCTGCCCGGCGGCGCTGAATCGATAGGTCATCACCTCGCCTTCACCTGTTTCACCGGTTGGTACGCCTTCTGTTCGCATAATCGTGCCATTTTCCAGCGCCTGGTTGATAGCCTGCTGAGCTGCCTCGGAAAGCTGACCATCCACCAAACGCAGGTTTCGCCCCGGAGGCACAAAATCTGGTAAGCCATTGGTGCTTTGCAATTCGGCTGCTTTTTCCGTCGAACCGTAGACGTAAGCCGCGATATTGAGAATTGTGCTGCCGGGAATCGCGACGGATGCGTATATGCGGCGGGTTGCCGTGTCCATGCCAAAAACGACAGGTGGCCCCATGCGCGACATATTTTCTTCTGGCGCGGCGACACTCATCGGTTCGGACGCGCTGGTCATGCCTGCCCCATCTTCGCGCTGGATACGCCGCTGATACCCACCCTGCTGAACCACATGCGCCAGTTCGTGCGCCAATAAATGCTGGCCTGCGGCAGTATCGGGTTGGTATTCGCCTGCCCCGAACACGACATCCTGCCCAGCAGCAAACGCCCGCGCATTGACTGAACGCGCACTATGAGCCGCCTGATCGCCCGTATGGACGCGCACACCGCTGAAATCTTGCCCGAATCGCCCTTCAAAATGGGTGCGTGTGGACGCAGGGAGCGCATGACCGCCAGACGGAATGATATTCGCGGGTGCGGTCATCCCGCCGCTACCTCCGCTGCCCTTACGCTGAATGCCTGTCATATTTATAGAATCAACAGGAAAATGTGTTTCCGCCTGGCTTGTCACCCTATCGGCGGCGCGGTCTGCTTGCTGCTCATAAATATCGCCCTGTTCGTTGACTAGTAACGACGAACGCTGCAAAAACAGGGGCATCCCTGCTGGTGCGCCCAGGTCGGCCTCTGCGGAAAGGGGCATCGGCGCAGCCATCTCCGGCGGGGGAGTGGCTTTTTTCTTTTCGGGAGCGTGAGTCAAAGATGCAGTTTCCATAATTGATCAATCTATCCTAAATTGTGCCGCGTAGGGGCGACCCGTCGGGTCGCCCCTACAATCGTTGTCATATACAAATATCATTCCAATCGACTCCCAAATTCGACGGGTATCTGCCGTCCGAGCTTGCGATACTCGCCTGCCAGCCCTTCGATGATGTCCGCCAGGACGATAGGCCGTTCGGCGTGATGCGCGATCACCGCCGCCGCCAGCACCGCGTTGCGGATATGCCCGCCTGTCATATCGACCAGCGCCGCCAGTTGATTCAATTCCTGCGCCGCCAGTTGATGGGACGCGCCGAGATGCGAAAGCCACAATTCGCGCCGTTCCTCCGGCCCAGGGATCGGGAAATCAATAATCGTGTCCAGACGGCGGGAAAATGCCGGATCGAATCGGCTGCGGCTGTTACTGGTCAGCAGCGTGATTCCGTCAAAAGACTCGATGCGTTGCAACAAATAATTGGTCTGCGCGTTGGCAAAACGATCATTGGCCTGATTCACGTCAGTGCGCTTGCCGAAAAGCGAGTCGGCCTCGTCAAACAGCAGCACACATTCAGCTTGCTCCGCGCGGGCGAGAAGCTGCGCCAGATTTTTTTCGGTTTCGCCGATAAATTTGCTCGTCACCGCCGCCAGATCGACGCGGTATAGGGGTAAGCCAAGTTTGGTCGCCAGCCAACCCGCCGCCAGCGTCTTGCCCGTGCCGGATGGCCCGACGAATAATGCCCGCACACCGGGGTGATAACGCGCGGACGACGATGCGCCCAGACCTTCGACCAGTTCGTCACGCATCTGGCAGCGCAGCAGCAGCGCGTTCATGTCGCGGCGCAAATTCGGCGACATCATGATCGCCTCGTCGGGGATCGCGTCCGTGATGGGCTGTGCGAGTCCTTCTAATCCGCCGCTTTCGCCTGCCCAGGCCGCTGACCAAATATCTTCAGCGCTGACGTTTTCGCGGGCGTTCAAAATTGCCTGATGCCGCGCCACCCGCCCCAGATGCGCGATCCGTCCGGCGCTGTGACGGTGATAACGCGCCAATGTCTCGGCGAGTTCCGAGTCACCCAGCGCGTTTTGCCATAAAGTGCGGCGTTCGCTGCGCGGCGGAACGGGGATTTTCCAACTCAGCGGCGATTCTCCGGCGGCTTCCACGCTGCCATCAATCCCGCACAACGCCAGAATCGCCCCTTGATAATAGGGCAAGGACGGCAGAATTTTGCGTTCACCGGGCGCGAGTTCGAAACAAAAAACGGGCAATAACCAGCGCAGCATCAGCCAGGGACTCACGCCTGTCATGTCATCGGTTTCGATAAAAACAGGCCGCATTCCCAGTGACTCGGCAATCGCCGTTGCGACAGAACGCCCTTCGCCTGCCGACCCGCTGCGCATTACGAGCACGTGCTGAGAAGAGTCGCGTAAGCCGTTCGCTTGTCGCTGCGCCTGCTCGATCAGCGAAGGCGGCAGCGGAATCTGCGGGATGCGTCCCATACCCACCGTCGCACCCGGTAAATAACCATCGTGATTATTGAGCGCGAGGCATAAATGCAGCGGCACACGCAGACTGCGTTCTGGCAGCGGCAGATTGTCGCCGATCAATATCAGCAAGCCGCTTTGGATCGCCGGGCCTGTAATCAGCGCGTCAATAGGGTGAACGCCCTGCTCAATCGTTTCAAAAAGCGCGGCAGTCAATAATCCCAATGTAGGTCGCGACCCGCCCACAGGAGCTTGAAGCTGCGCCAGCGCCCGCCCGACCATGACATCATCTTCCACAGCGGCAGCCAGCACGACGGTCAGCATTTCAAACAACGTCAACCGAAGCTGCTGCGCCAGATAAATCAGCGGCAGATCACGCTCGGCGGGTTCGCGCATATAGTCCGAAAGCGTATCGAACCATTTTGGCGAATCAAGCGCGTCCAGATGCAAACGCAAAAACTGATGCTCCAGCACATTGGGTTTGAGCATATCATTGACACGTGCAGCCAATGCAGCCAGCGCGTATGTCCGTAAAGAGCGCTCCGGCAGCGCATCCACGCGATGATTTTCGGCGGCCTGATTCATGCCGTTTTCTTTCGATACAGGCTGAGTCATTGCCCTTCCTCCCGGTAATGAAAACTGACCACGCGCCCCAGCCACGATACCCATCCCGGATCAATATCTAGACCCACGCGCCGGACGCAAATATCAGCCTGCGCGAGATTGAAAAAGATGTCGATGTGTGTGCGCGTTGCCGTGATGCGCCCTGGACGTAAAACCAGATCGGCTAATCCCAGTTGTGCATTTCGTCGCAGCCATCGCCGCGCCGCTGTCATCCAGGCGTGGCATAGGAGATCGTGACTGGTTTTCAGCGCTGAGGGTTCAAAATCAAGTCTACTAAAAAGTGTTTGGGAATATTGCTCCCCCTCCCTGAATTCGGGGAGGGGGTTGGGGGGTGAGGTTCTGGAATCGCCTATCCATGCCTCTATACCATCCGGCACTTCCCCTTCCCACCTCGCCAGTGCCAGTCGCCCCGACGAATCATACAGCGTGTTTTTCTCGCCCACACGCCGCAGAATGGGTTCGCCGGGATTCGCGATGCCGCTTTGCCACGATTCTGGCGCGACAAAATGGGTTTGCGGGTTATAGGCCGCGTCTGTTGCCATTACCGCGTTGATCGGATCATCATCCGGCAGGCCGAGATGCTGCCCGATATATTGCAGCAGACGAAACGGAAACATCGCCTCGATCAATTCCGGTGTCAAAAATTCCGCGATTCCCAGCCTTGCCAGCACTGGAATCACGAAAAATAACCCACCGTGTTGGGTTTTCATGGGTGTGTCCGGCCAGGGCGCGGGGGCAAAATCCGGTTCGACGACGATTTCGGAATCAGGCGTTTGTAGGGGCACGGCGCGCCGTGCCCCTACGGTGGACATTTCGACGGGAGGCGAAATTTTTTCGTGGTTTTCCGACTTTTGCTCATCAGTTATATCGAGGATTGGTTGTGCAGGCGAGGCATTATTTTGCATGGGCGCATCGTCCCACAGGGATTTCCTTCGGTCACCGTGCGCCCCTACATCGTCTGAATTGGCGGTATCTGTTGGGGCGATTTTCTGAGTCGCCATTTTTTCCGGCATATGATTTTCTGTTAGAGCAGGTCTTAGACCTGCCCTTACACCTGCCACATCATCAGATGTCGTCTGTAGGGGCGCACGGCTGTGCGCCCTTTTGCCAACATTCGCGATCCCCTCAACAACCTGCGCCGCATGTGACATCAAATCGCCGTCCAGCAGCCGGATCGGATTGTCGGCTGCCAGCGCCACGCCTGCCAGCCACAAAGCCCGCGCATCATCCTGCCCCCAGCGAGGAATCCAGCGTGTCAAAATCGGCTGCCATCGCGCGGAAATTTCGATGGGCTTATCAATCATTTTCGAAGATTTTGACCAGCCAAATGCTTGTAATAACCCTGCGCCATCCTGTGGGTGGATCGCCGTCAACAGCGGGTCGAGAGCATTCTGTTCTTCGAGTGCGCCTGCCAACCGGATCGCTGCACCCAGCCCTGCCTTTGTGCGCGTCACGGTGAAAAAAATCGTGCGCAGCGCATCGTCGCGTGACATTTCCGGCTTCCATGCCGGGACAGCCAATCGCCAGAACCATGCGCTGGTTGGCTCGTGTCGCGCCAGCCGCAGTGCCAGCAAGATCGACGGCTCGGCATCATCGCGAAAATAAACGGCTTCGCGGAGGTGCGCGGTTGAATCACTGGCGTGGACAGCGGCAACTTCCCGTAAACGGCGCTCAATCGCCAGCGCTAGTGTCGCCGAACTCGCGTCGGGGCGAATCATGCCGACATGGAGTGATTTGACCACCAGCAGCCGCCCATCGGACTCGGGCAGCGATGCGGTATGGAGTGCATCTTCCAGCAGCACCGCGCCGCGCCGAATCAAATCCTCACTGGAGCCAGTGAGGTGGACTTTGCGCGCCCGTCTTGTCTGCGGATTGAGCATTCTGCGAATATCTCCTGATTAATGTCCCTGGTTCGATGTAGACAGGTCATAGAAGGTGTCTAAAAACCCCTCCCTAAATCCCTCCCCACTTCGCTTCGCTCGTAGAGAGGGACTTAAAACGCTACAACTCCCCTCTCCATGAGCTTGCGAAATGGGGAGGGTTAGGGAGGGGTTTTGATTTATCACTTCCCATCCACTTTCAGCGCCATTGATGTCATCATGGATGCCTGTTTGGTGAACTGCACCGCCGCGTTTTTCTCCAACTGCACCGTTGGCGCATAGGTTTTGGTGATTTTCGCCGAGGCCAGTCCTGCCGATAAATCCTCGACGACGGCGTGTGCCACGACATCCGCGCCCTTATAGATGAAAACGCCCATGCCGATGCTCACTTTGCTCAGATCAACATTCAGCTTCAGGTTGCTGCCCGGTTTCACCGTCGTCGCTTCCTGGACGTTCCCGGCGATGATCTCGTTGACAGGCGCATGACTCGCCAGCAGAATTGCCACGCGAACCACATCGTCACACATCGAGATCGCTTCGGTTTCGTTCGCGTCCACGCGGCTGTAGAGCCAATCGACCAGACCTTGCATGTCGCGCCGATCCAGATACTCGATCTCGCCCCAGCGCGGCAAATTTGCCAGATTGCGCAGCGAGACTTCCTCGTCGTACTGGCTCAGGCGCTCCGCCCATTCCAGCCTGATGCGCGGGAGGACAGCCCCGAACGATTCGTAGAGGCAGCCTGCGACATGGGCGATATTATTCAACTCGGCTGTGGCTTCGTTAATCACGTCGCTGCGACCATGTGGTGCGTCGCGCAGATCGCCGAGTGACAGATTGCCAATCGCGTTATCACGGGTGCTTTTCCAGCCCAGGTTGATGAGGCTGGCGAGATTCAACTGTGCCGTTTGTGCCCGGTACTGGGTGACGACGGCTTGCTGTGCGGCGAATGTTTTGTTGATGCTCAGGCCGAGTGCGCTGCTGGTGGTCGCCGCCAGAATTTTCGGAGCGGCATTCACTTTGATCTGGGCGCGGTTTTTGGCGCTGACCAGCGTTTCTTGCAGCAGCGTGATATTGTTGAGCCGATCCAGCAGCGGCGAAACATATTTCAGCCATTTTAACGGCACATCGCTGAACAGATCGATCATTGCCCGCAGGTCGGAAGGGATTGTCACCCCGCGCGAGAGACAGGTCGGCAGCGGTGCGGCGGTCAGGCCAGGATTCACCTGGCGGTGCGGCGCAGTTGTCAGCACATTGCTCAAACGTGGGCGATAATACGCCAGATACGGCACATGCTCTTGCAGGATGAGGGTACGCCGCGCGTTGATGTTGTCGATGCGCCCCTGTTCCTCCGCCAACAATGCCCGCGCCACCGAAACGTCGTGCCGCGCTTCGGCGACTTCATCACCGATCACTTTCAGGCGGTTGTCTGCATCGCCTGTGATCGCCTGCAATTTTTTCAGTGTATCCTCGCAGCGGGCAACCGCCGTCCGATACGAACGGACGCGGCCTTCGATCTGCCGCAGCGTGTTGATCGCGTGTTCCGATACGTCCACTGCCGCCGAGAAAAAGTCAGCTTCATCGGCATCGCGCGGGTCGGGGTCGTTCAGAATGAAGTCAAAATCGCGGCTGGTCATGTCAATAAATCGCTTGGTCTGGCGGATAGGCCGACCATTTTCGTCATCATAAATCGGCTGACCGTCGGCGTTCAGCAGTGCCAGGCCGGGAACTTGCACATCGTCCAGATTCAGATCGAGCGTTGTCAGGTTTTTGATGACCTCATATTTACCCGCGCTGCTGGCGACTTTGGTTTCATTCGGCGGCGGGTTGGTTAGGCGTTCGGCGACAGTCACCGTGCGGAAATCAAACGTTTTGCCCACGACATAGGATTGGTCGGTAATCGCCTCAATCGGGTCAACCGTCGGCGCGGCAGGCTGGAGCAGCTTGCTCGAAACGCGCGTTGTCATCTGTATCTTTTCAGCATCGGTTTTCAGCAGATTTAACTCGTCGCTGAGGGGTGATCTGGTCGGCAGATTCAGAATCGGCGAGGTCAGGTCAGCCAGAATAGCCATCTGGAGGCTGGTATCAACGACAGGCTTTGCAACGGTTACGTGCAGTTCGCTCACTGGCGCACGGATGCCTGCGATGGGTGTCACGATTCCCGCTGCCTTCGCGACAGATGCAGTGGCCTTAGCCGTCGCTTTCGCGCCTTTTATCGTGCCAGCGGTGGAAGTTGTCCGCGCGCCCTTGATCGTCGAGACATATTCGTTAAGCTGTTCGCGGGTAGCGACGGCGGTATCCCCCTGGGCGATTTCTGCGAGCGCGGTAGAGGTCGCCAGACGGCTGGCGGCCTGTGTGCCGAGCATGATCTGACGCAGGCGATAAATATTGGTCTGCGCCTGCAAAAACCCCATATCGATTCGATCATCCGCCGCCTGAAGTTTGGCTTTCAGATAATCAATGAACTTAATCAGCCCCAGATTGTCGAGTTGGGCGACTTCGTTGCTCTGCGACAGTTTATAGAGCGTATCCACCACATTATCGAGATTAACGTTGGAGTTGGGGAACATGCCCTTGAGCAGTTCGCGTATTTTTTCGCGGATGTCTACTTCCATGACCGCGCTAAAAACCAGAAATCCCTGATCTTTGTCATCGCGCTCATAGCGAAGCCCAGGAATATCGTTATTATCAAAGTTGTCCGGGAATGCCACCCGCGCTTCTGATCGCAGTGGTGTGCTGGACAGCAGATACGCGCGTAGTTCTTCGATCAGCGTCACCCGCCGCACCCCTGCCGCATCCACGACAGTGCCGTATTCCACTTCCGGGTTTTTCAACTGTTCGTCGGTTTCATCAATCGGCTCAAACAGTGTTTCGGGCGTTTCCAGTGCGCCTGGGTCAGGATTAGGAAAAGTGATTGCTGTACCCGTTGACGCTTTGGTGAGCAGGCTGATTATATCGCGCACGAAACCGCGTCGGCTTAACCAGCGTCCGCGCCGCGTGACAAATTCGTCAATCGCTTCCTGAAATTCCGCGCTGATCGCTTCGGTTTGCAACAGACCGCGTTCATACCAGATTTGCGGCACGGGCACGAGTACCCGCACGCGATCTGGCACGTCCAGGTCAAACGGATCGAGCGCCGCGCTGCCTTCAATCGCCGCGTCAAGCTGCTCAATCGGGATCGGTACGGCATCCACTGAATAATTCGGCGGGAAGAACAGGTCTTCCGTCGCGCCCTCACGCGGGTTCAATACTTCGCGCGGCAGTAATCCGGCTGGTGGAAGATGCTGATATTCGTGTCGCAGGTCTTCAAACGGCACATTATCGAGCGTCGCTTCGGAAATCTGATCGGTAAACTGCTGCACCCGCGCCTGCCATAAAAATGGATTGCCGCTCCCTGCCAACTGCCAGAGCACAGGCGTTCCGAAGGGAGTCGCGCTGCCCAGCGAAGTATGATCCTGCAAGGCGCGATAGGCCAGTCCGTTGTAAATGACAACCATGCCGATTTCGTAAAATTCGCCGACCCGCCAGTTACCGATTGGGCTGAAAATGCGGATCGTCCGGCGGCGCTGTGGTTTGCCCCCGGCGCGTACCACCGCATAGCGATCCAGAAACAGCGGTGTCCAGTCGTCGGCAAAGCCTACCAAGCCGACGGGTACGCCCAATTCATTCCAGGGCATAAGTTCGTCTTCAGCTTTGGCTTTTTCGGCCTCAAAAATGGCGTGTGCCAGACGGTTGCGCCAAGTTGCGGAAGGTGTCGAGTCCGGCAGCGCGATTCGCGTCGTCGGCCAGGCGTAAAACACCAGACGAACGGCATCCGCCAACTGCCAATCATCAAAAGCATCGTTGGCGGGGTCAATTTCGCATTCATCGCCAGCTTTTAGCCGCCCGATGAGCGCGGCGGTTACGGGTTGCAGCACCAGAACGCCCGCACGTGGCAGGTCAATGCCATCGTCGATCAGGTCGCCGAGCGTGCTTTCCAGCGAAATATGATCGCCCAATCCGTTTAATCCCGGTGGCAAAAAAACCAGCGTCGAGCGCACATTGACGCGCATTCCCTGCGGCATCACCAAATCTTCACCGCTGGCGGCAATCCCCGCCCCACCGAGCAGATGATAAAAATAATCGCCGCTGAGGTCGAGTTCAAGCGCAGCTTCCAGCCCGGTGACGACACCTGCGGACAAGAGCTGTCCGCGCATGGCGAGGCGACCATCACGTCCGGTTTGCTCGGTGGTCAACGCGACATCGCTCAACGAACGCCCGGTATAAAAGTTCAGCCGCCGCCGCCAATCCGCGCCGATCTCCGGCTTCATCTCCGGGTTGACGGCGATGACTCGTTCGCCCTTCGCGGGGTTGAAAATGCGTTTGACTTTCATCTTCCACCTATTGAATCTAGCTCTTTGGTGACAGCTTCGACCACTCTTTCATACTGCTCATCGAGCGCGAGTTTCGCCAGTTCGGTCATGCTTTCTTCGGTCAGCAGTTTGCTTCTGCGGTTCTTGCGGGCGATAAAGTCCAGTTCCGGCACAACGCCCGCCCTCGAAAACGCATCCAACACTTTTGTCTCTTCGATGGCTGGGAAATTTTTGCTAATCACGGTTAGCCCTTTGCCCAGGTCGGGTTGGGTGTAACGTTCGCCCGCACCGCGCACCCGTGCCACGTCAATTTTTTCGATCATCGACATTTCGATCACCAGCGCCCGCGTGAAAGTTTCTGATTGGGCGACACTGGCGGTATCCAGCAGCCCATTAAATTCGGCGGTGGCCTGTCGGCTTGCCATCGAGGACATGGCGCGGTCATACGGCTCTACGAGATCAAAACGCCGTATCCGATCTGTTACCGATTCGTCGGGATTGGGTGGCTCATCGACAGGTGGCTCGTCGGGATTCTCGTCCACAGGTGGCTCGTCTATCGGCGGTTCTTCGTCCACAGGCGGGCGAAGGATGACGACTTTTTCGCCTTCCAGATCGGCGCTGTAGGCCAGATTACGGCGGCGCACGTACCATAATTCGGGCGCGGCGTTATAGGCTTCGCGCCATGCCACATCCACCACATTTTCCGGCTCAAGAATCGGTGGCAGCGGGCGGCGCGGCAGGCGTAAACCTTGCAGAATCTCCAACGGCTTGCGCTGCGCGATGATCCCCGGTGCGGCAGGACGCAGGGTACGAATCACATTTTCCAGTCGGTTGAGCAGTAATCGTAAATCGCTGCGGGAAAGCGGAATCAGGATCAGCACCGAGGTTGATTCCTGCTCATCTTCGCCCAATGTCAGGTCAATTGGCGGCAGCAGAATGCTTTCTTCCAGAAGTGCGCTCAGTTCGTCATTCGGGATGACGGATACTTCGACATTCACCTGCGCCGGAAAATAGGTGTGCGAAAAATCGCGCACATCGAGCGAGGCTTTGGGCATCCGTCCGCCGGGGGGCAGTACGCGGAAATAATCGGACGCGGAGAAGCGCGTCGTCTGCTGGGCGTTGCCGCGTTCCTGGAGAATTTCGTTCAAATGGCGGTCATATTGCAGCAAATGAGCTTCACGCGCTGCACGGGGTGAAAATCCCAGCCCCAGCACATCGCCATGTTCCGCGCCAACTTCGCGCCGGATGAGATAGGGGTCGATCCAGTCCACCGTGCCGCGATTGAGCGCCACCACCGCCAGCGGCAAAACGCCCTGCGGCAGCGAACGCTGGGCGTTGCCGATGAAAAATTCGTAAGCCAGATCAGCCCGCCGCTGGTCAAGTTCGCGGCTGGTGCGACCATCGGCATACGGGATCAGCGTGGCGGCTGTCGCTTCGATAATGTCGCCGTCTTCCGTCGAGCGATCCCCGGTAATCGAGGTCGGGTACTGAGCAATCGGGTTCGCGCTGAATTCCACCGCCCGCAGCGCCACGATAAAAATGCCAGAAAGCGTTCGTGCGGGATCACGCGGAAATTTCATCAGCCCAAACGCCACATCGAGGCGCTGAATTTCAGGGATATTGGTCAGGCGCATGTCGAGAGTCGTCGGCAGCACCACCAGTTCGCCCAGCGGCGTGATGCCCTGCCCTGGCGTGATGCGCAGCGAATTGACCCCCTGCCCCTGGACGACATCCAGCCCGCTGACCACGCCGTAGCCCCCGGCGCGTCCCAGATCGGCCTGCCGCGTGAGAAAATAATTCTGCTCACGGGTGAGGTCGCCTGCTGTCAGGAAGCGCCCATCAAAATACAGCGGGCGGCGGCGGCGATCATCAATAATGAGTGCGCCTGTCGCTTTTAATTTTTCGACTTCATCACTGTCGAGCCGTTCACGCGCTGGCCCTCGACTCAGGTTTAACATTATCGTCACCCTTCCTTCAGAAGAAATCATGCTTGTTTTCTGTAGGGGCGCAATATATTGCGCCCCTACAAACCCGCGTTGTCAACTAGCCGTCTTTATCTGCACAAAACCCCTAGCCCAACCAATTCAATAACGCGCCTGTCGTGTACACGAACTGGCGGACATCATTCTGCACCACTACGTCCTGCGCCATATCGCGCTGCGGTGGGTCGGCGGCATCCAGCGGGATAACCAGCCGCGCCAGGAAAACTGCCGTCGGGTTTTGCCCCGCCACGTGTTCTGGCAGCGGCGTGGGGCCGCGCTCGTCCCAGGCATCCGTTCCTTCGCGCCACGAGTCAAAAATAATTTCGTGAACGCGGTCACGTCGCGCAGTTGGGTCGCCGAGTGTGCCGACTTCCGCCCAGGGACTTGTCGGCAGCGGCGCATCAATCGCATCGCGCACGATCAATTCGAGATCGTAAAAATCGCGCAGGCGTGAGGGCTGCACTGCATCCAGCGCGTCAAATGGCCCGGCGGCGAAGGCAGGCGTTTTGCCCCGTTCACAGGCGACAAAATTGACGAATACGTCGGCGATGACGGCATTCGGGAAATTCAACGCGCCCACCGTGACATTCGGCAAAATCACCAGTTGATTCACGCCGCGTTTGCCATCGAACCAGCGATCTAGGCGTAGGCAGGCTGTCGCCGGGACTTCGATCACCCGCCCCAGTCGATCCAGCGCGATCCCCGGCCTAACGAGCAGACGTTCCTCGCGACCATCGGGAAAATTCGGATCATCGCCCGGTTCAAGCGGCGGTTCCCAATCCACACGCAGGCCGGAAGCCGTTCCGCTGCCGTGCAGATAGGCCAGCGCCCGCGCCAACCGTCCCCGGTGATAATTCTGCTCGACCTCGAAATCCAGCGCGTCCAGCAGCACGCCCGTCGCATACACTACGCGATCCGGGCTGCTCGGCACTTTTTCCAGCGTATCAATTCGGGTACTCATAGCGCGTTTCCTTTACTCATGGCGCGTTTCCTTTACTCATGGCGCGTTTCCTTTAGCTTTGCGCTTGGATTTCGGCGATTTCGGCGGTTTATCCGGCTTATTCGGATTGCCCGGTTTGTCCGGTTTATTCGTGTCCGTCCCCTCGTTGGTCGGACGCGAGACGATCACGTCAGATGGTCGCAGTCGGTCACGGATTCCAACCTGGATCGTGATCGTGGTCGGTTCGCTTTGCTGCCCCCGTTCATCGACCACTACCAGTTGAAACTTGTATTCGCCCGCATTCATCCCGCGCGTATCAACCTCGACCTGCGGCTTTTCGGTTGTCACCGGAACGTTCGGTTTAAATCGCGGCATCGCTTTACCCTAAGAGTGTCCATACATAGCTGACAATTCGCCCGCCAACATCCAGTGATCTTTCGCCAGACATATCAAAACTCTGACCGACTTCAACGGCTCTCGGTGCATCAATGACCGCTGTTGGTCGCTCCGAGTCGCGCACGATGATGTTGACGAACGCCGGCTCGGACTCGTTGCCGGAGTCATCCACGACCACCAGTTGAAAGCGGTACGTCCCTGGCCTTAATGGGTTTGCCGGGTCAATCGTGACTTCGATCTTCGGGTCTGTGGTTTCAATTTTTTCGCCAATTTTAAATTCGGGCATGATGTTTTTTCCTTTTCCGTTCTATATCGGCCTTCCGGCCATGTCTTATCATAATTTCGTTTTTCTGTCGGGCGATTCAATGCCCTATATCTACCGTTCCGATGGGCGCACAGCCGTGCGCCCCTACTTTTGCTCCCCTCTCCAAGCCATTGGACAGGGACTGGGGGTGAGGTTGCATCATTACGCTTCCGTCACTTCCACCAGCGTCCACATATACTTCGCAATCGTGCCGCCAATGGCAATCGAGCCGCTGGCATCCAGCGTGAACGCTTGCCCCGCTTCGGCAACCGCGTCGTCGCCAGGGTCAGCGATCACTTCGCGATAATCGCTGGGTCGTCCACCTTCGAGTCGTGGGTCGAGGCTCGGCGGGCGCTGCAACACATCACGCACACCCACATAGCTGCGATTCACGCGAACCGGACGCACCTTTTTGCTCTCTGCCAGATAGCTGTCCACGCCCACCAGCGATGCCATCCCCACCAGAAAAGGCACGGTTGCCGGGACGACGCGCGTAATCAAATGCGCCGGGACTTCCATCTCGACGATGCGCCGGATCAGACCCATATCCTGCGGCTCGACCTCGTTATGCACCAGAATTGTCACGCGGAACGCCAGTTGGTCGAACAGCGCTTCAATCGCCTTCGATTCGCCTAAGTCCACGTCCAGGTCGGCGGAAAAAAGTGCCAGAAATTCCTTGCGATTTTCGTCGCCCAGAAACAGCGTGTCGCCCACGTAAGAGTTGCCGCTGAAGGCAATCCCGGCCAATAACGGGTCTTCCTCGTCCGCCAGATCGGCACCCAGAATGGTCGCGAATGTGCGCCGCAGTCGCCAATCTTCGAGGATGATAATTTCGCCGCTGTCCACCGCCCCGCCTGTCGCCACGTTGAGCGCGAGTTTTAAGCCTGCCAGTGTGCCGCGCTGTTTGAAAAGCTGCGGTGCGGCGGCGATCAGACGGCGCTGGCGCTGCATCGGGTACGCCGTGTCAAAACCCACGCCAATCCAGCTACCCAACCAATTGAGCGCGTCCTCTTGCGTTGTGCGCGGATCGGTCAGCAGATACGACTGCGCGATTCGATCTTCCATCGGCGTGAGGATACCCTCAAAATTGTCGAGGAAGCGTTCCAGAAAATCCGCTGGAGTGCTGCTGCCAGGAGCGTCCGCGTCCGCGCCGAAAACCGACTCGCGATAGAGTTCCGGCAGATATTGATCGAGATACGAGAAGCGCGAACCATATGCCCGCAGCGCCCAGACTTCTGGTGTGGTGCGCCCATCGCCGCTGAGAACGATCCGCACGTGCAGATAACGTCCGCGCAGGGTGCGAACCCGGCGGCCTGCGCGTTGGATCAGCACCGTAAACAGCCCGGCGCGGTTCGGCTCCTGATCGCAGCTTATCAAGCCGGGGTGAAATGGAATCTCGGATTTTTGCGGCATCCATACGCCGTGCGGTTTCCCACTTGGCCCGCCCGCCGAAAAAATCGCGCCAAATTGATGCTCATGCCAATCCAGCGCGTCGATTATCGTTGTCTGCTCGTCGCTGGTCGCCAGATAAATTTTGACTCCGCCTTTAGCCGGGATCATCGCTTCCAGATACAGCCGATGCCAGACCGTTTGCGCGTTGCCGCTGTCGATCAAAGCCGTGTTGGAAGCCTCGCCCTGTGCCGGGAATGTCGGCAGCGACAGATTCAGCAGCGGCCTGCTGCCCTTCTCGCCTGTACTGGCGCTGGGATAATGTGCCGGGAACGCGACTCCGTGCATATAGGGATCGCCGTTGTGTTCTTGCAGCGGGTAAAAATCGCCCACCGGGTCCGTCGCTGGAACACCCTCAATGACCGGGTAAACGGGCGCTTCGGTTTTCATCGGCAGCAATAAAAGCGCGATTCGATCTTCACTGGCCCATGTCAGGCTGTAGGGGTGAATCGAGCCGTTGAGTGTCGTCGCGACTGACCATCGGCGCGTTTCGGTCAGATAGCGCACGTTGGCGGCGTTTCCGGCTGACCAACTCATGACCGCCACTTTTCCAGATGGACTGGATGCGATGGCGACAGGTGTATCCGTCCCTTCCCAGACAGCCGAAGTCACGATGTTCATGCGCGGCGGATCGGGATTTTCTTCCAGCGGGCGGAATGTATCGAGATCATAGTCCGCGTGGGGGCGATCCCGCATCGGCAAGCCCTGCACACGCGCCAACTGCCGATTCGTGCGATCCAGCACCCACACGCCGCCTGTCGGATTCGCTGCCAGCCGCCACGCCGTAAAACCGGGTGCAGTTAAGGTAATCTTCTCCCAGCGTCCGAGCCGATCCAGCAGCACCACACCGCCGTTGATCGCCATGTAGAGTACACCGTCAAAACCCATCGCCAGATCGGTTGGGGTTTCGTCGGGCGCGGGTCTATAAATCGGAATCGAGTCCGGCAGCGCACCCGTCGCCAGCACACGGCGCATTCCGGCATCCCAGTAAGCGCGTGTTCCAAAACTGTCGCGGGTTTGCGGCACACGGTTGAGTCTGTCCAGCGCTTCGGCTTCCGCGCCAGCCGCTTCTTCACCGGGCAGCGGCGTGGAGAGACGGCTCACCAACCGCAGGCTGCGGCGCTCGTTGTCATATTGAAGATCGGGCGGGACTCCGTGCAGCGTCCACTGCTTTTCGTCCGCCAGCATCCAGAAGCGCAGGCCGTTGGCATCCATATTAGTCGCAAACCTCCGGCACAATCGGCACAGGCAAACCCGTATCGCCATCCACCAGCCCCACGCCGCTTAACGTATCCGGTGGGCCGTCATCACCAACCGCTACCACCGAAAGCAGTTCCGGTAGCTGCCAGTCCTCGAGCGCGATTTCCGTCTGCCCGTTGGTATTCGACGGCAAAACAAGCTGCCACGTATTGGCCTCGCGCTTGAATAAACGCAAGCGATTGCCGAGCAAACTCTGTACCCCCGGCACACGGGCGACGGTCATTTCGAGTTCGCGATCTTCCACCGTGCGCCCAAGCTGCCAACCTCCGCCCTGTAATCCACCGGGAGGCAGCGCCCACAGGAATATTTTGAGCGCGTCACGAACCCCTTTTAAAACCTGTTCGCGGTCAAAACCATCGGCGATTTCGACACCGACGCTGACACCAATCGGGATGTATTCGCATGAGATGACGTACAATTCCGTCCCCAGCGGGCGACGTGCGTCGATATAAGCGTGAACCGATTCCAAAAATGGGCGATCCGCGCGTGGATAGGGCGCTTCCGCTGGTGCTTTGTAAGGCAGTGTCATCACTGTGATGACTCCTGGCACATTCGGGCGGCGCTGCTGCGGCTTAAAGCGCGGCAAAAGCTCGACTCGTCCCACTTGAATTCCCGGCGTTTGCGCGGCGAGGATGCGATAATCACTTTCGGTGACGGCGCGGTCACGGTGACGGAACAGGTCAGGAATGCGGCGCTCGGCAGCATCCAGCGTTTCGGCATCCTCGCCACCCTCGGCGGGCAATGGCTGCGAAACCACGAGTCGGCTCACGGGCGCACCATCCAGATCAAACGCCGTGATGTCGGAAAGCGAACCCGGCGGCAGATTCCCCGCCCGTCCTCCGCCTGAACGCATCGTCGCGACTCTGACGCGGCTGGTCGGTTCTGGTACACGCCCGCGAACACGATCTCCAAATTTGATCGTTCCGGCTTCACTGTCCAGGCTGAAAACCGCCGAGTCGCGCCCTGCCAAGTTCAAATCTTCAATTTGCTGCCACGTCCGGTAGCCGAGTCCTGGTTCTTCGACCTGGATTTCGAGCGTTTCCGCCTCAACCGACTGCCCAGGAAGCTGCATGATCTGATCGGCTGAACCATCGCTCTGTCCGGCGATGCGTCCGGTAAGTGTCTGGCGCTGGTCAACTTCGACAGCGTTAATGCCCACCCAACTGAGGCTCATGGACGATAATTTTTTGCTGGGTCGCAGTCGAATCCACGCGACCAGACGTTCAGCCTTTTTGGGATCATCTAGACGTGGCGGTTCGTCGCCCGTTCCGGCCTGCAAAATGCGCCGTACATCGTTATCCGGCTTGCCGATAAATTCCTTGCTGGGGAGCGCTAATCGCTGTACGCCGCGTTGAGTCAATCCGGCACTGGTATCTAGAAATACGTCTAAAGTGCGATAAATCGTCTCTTTATTAGCGTCCACACCCGTGATCTCCCAGAGATGGGGCAGCGCGGCGCGTGGCCCAATGTCCTCGAACAGCGCCGGGACGGTGATCGACGGCATGATGCCGATGCTCATCAACTGCTGACTCCCAGTAGCACTGCGTCCCAATGTCGCCTTGATTGCGTCCACATTTTCCGGCTTGGCTGCCAGCAGCGCGAACCACAGGCATTTATCGACGGTGCGTGTGATGATGTCGAAGCCGTCCGTTTCCGGTGCGCCGCCCGCGAAAGCTGCTGTTGTCACGTAAGGTGCGACACTTGGCCCCGCTGCCCCACCGACATAGATTTGCTGCAAATTATTGATGACGGTCATCATCGAGCCGCGTTCGGCTTCCGTCAGCGGACGCTTGTAATAGGCCTCGGCGGTGACAGGCAGGACGGTGACTTCGGTGCGCGTCTCAAAATTGACTGGCCCTTTGACCGTCGCCTGCCGCCGCAAAATCGTCGCTGTCGTTTGCGCATCGTCGTCCACGCTCAGGCTGATGAGCGTCCGTGCGGGGATTGCCGGGCGCATCGGCAGGCCGAGCAGTCGCAAAAACGCCAACCGCTGCCGTTCCGGGATGAGGTTCGCGCGGTAGAGCATCGTATCTGCCAGCCACGCGAACAATTCGATCATCGTGCGTCCGGGATCACCCAGGCGTGGGTTCGTCCATTCGTTGGTATGCGCGGGGATACGCGCCAGCATTTCGGCGACCAGATCGTCAAAACTGCGATCATCTAATCTTGGGACTGGGATAGGCATCGCTTATCCTTCCATTTCCAGGGTAATGCCCATATTTTGTGGGCTGCCAGTACGCCGGATGCGATACCCGATTTCGATCCGAATCCAGCTTGGACGATCACTCACCTCACCCACGTCCACCCGATCCAGCAGGATGCGCGGTTCCCAACGTCCCAGCGATTCCATAATCGCATCACGAATGCGGCGGTGCGTGGTCAGCGTGTTGGGTTCGTGCAGGTAATTTTCCAGCCCTGCGCCAAATTCCGGGTGCATCAGTTGTTCGCCCGGACGGGTGCGCAGGATCACCTGAATCGACTGGCGCACAGAATCCTCTAACGTCGGGTAGTTCAATTGGCCGTTCGCGTCCGGTAAAGGCAGCAGCGGCCAACCGATCAATTGGGGTGAAGGGTTGCGATTCATCTTTTATCCTCTCTTCGGGATGGGCAGACAAATCTTGATAAAAAACATCCAGTTAAAGATGATGTTGAACAGCGACAGGAAAATATTCAGACAAATAAACGCGCACAGCGTAATGATCGGCAGGCTGAAGCTGCAAATCCACTCAATCGTCAGGCCGCCATTGCCTTTTTGCGCATCGCCATCCAGATAATTACTAAGGCCATTTTTGCCCATCAGGTCATAGAGGGCGGGAGGCATGACAAACGCGATATTCGGCTTGAGCGCCTTGAGTGATGCCCGTGTGATGTCCGGCAGCGCGATCTGGGTAGGCGGCACTTTGCCATTGGTTTCGTGCCAGGGCGCGATGGTAAAGCGGTTGCTGTAATCACTCCACCATGTTTCCTGTGGGCATCCCGGACGGCTCACGCGCACGAACGCCCGAATCTGATATTCCGCGTTGGGGCGATCAAATCGCAGTTCGCCCTGCGGCAGATTCAGGCCAATGAGCTTCTTTTTCATCAACTCGCGCAGCGCCAGCAAAATCGCGTTGCCCTGCTGCGTTGTGATCGACCAGTTAATGCTCGTCGCCGTTGCGGTTGTCGCTTCATTGGTCAGGTCAACGTCCGAGTCGCGCAGCCGGAAGGCCATCGCGCGGATAAATTCACCCGCCTGAACGGTAACGACAGGTGGAATATCGACAAACGGCAGATCAATTTCAGGCACGAGAACGGTGAACGGCGCGGCGAAAAATGTTTCGTCAAAACCGCCGGGGTTAATCACCATCATGACTTTGTTGAGTTCGGTCATGACCGCGTTGCCTTGCGGCGTATTCTCAAAGGCTTCCAGTTCCAGCATCCAGCGCAGTACGGAAACGAATGGGTCTTCGACATTGAAAAAATCGAGTTCAAATTTATTCCCTGGGCCGAGGTGCAGCGGCACACTCGCACTTGTGCCACTCATATAAACCGGTAAAACCGCCCGTAGCTGGTCGAGCGTGAGGTCTTCTTCCGGCTCGTTGGTAACTTTGCCATTTTGTGGCGGTGCTTCGCTGTATTCGCTGCTGGTGACGGGGATCAGCCCGTAAAACAGCGTCTTTTTATTCGTCGTACACACATCCGGCGGTGCGACAAACAGCGCCGAGACGCTCTCCGAAAGGGTATCAATCGTCGCGATACCGATTCCTAACTGCTCGTCCAGTTCGCGGATTCCAGAGGTCAATGTGGGTCGTCGGAAGGCCGGGTCGGGGTCTTGGTCGTCATCGGTCAGGCGCACCCAGCCGCGCATCGACTTGTCCGCCGCCTGCATCCACGCTTCGTGTCCGCCGCCAGCCGCGACACGCCGTACCACCAATCCGCTGCCCTCAATCACCTGCGGGTTGAGCCGGGGCTGCCCCAGAAGCGCCAGCGCAGGCTCTTGAAACAGATCGCAGACCGCCTCGAAAATCGCGAGATGAAAGGTGCGATGAATCGGCTGGAAAAAATGGAGTGCGGTCTTGGAAGTTGCTTGCATGACGCTGCCACTGAGCGTTGCGAAATTATCGCCGATGCCCATTTCATTCAGCGTCGTGCCGATAAAATCCTGGTCGGTGCGTTCCAGAAGCGTCGGTTTTTTGCCTGTACCCATCAGCCCCAGGCCGCGTAATTCAATCGGATGGTCTACCATACGTTTCCTCGTTCCTGATACCAATTCCTCTCACGCAAATGACGAGGATTTAGCTCCCCTCGCTGCTTGCGGAGAGGGGTTGGGGGTGAGGTTAATTTTTCCCCTACCATATGTTTCCTGCTCCTGGCGTGTAGGATGTGCCAACGACGGTGGTCGCGATGAGCGTGTCGCACTTGACCACACCCGAAAATGTAGACATCGCCGCGTCAACCTTGACTATCCCAGCCGTGACTTCGACCTGACTGGCCTGGACTTTCACCTTGCCGGGAGTCTGGATGCTCACGCCCTGCGTATCAATCGTAATCGTCGTCCCGGCGGCTTTAATTTCGACCTTGCCGCCGCTTTCATCGGTCATCACAGCGCTCACGCCGCCCGGTGTGGTCAGCGAAATTGTCGGCGCGCTTTCCTCGATAATCGCGATGCGCGTCCCGGCCTTGCCGACAATCGTCCAGCGATCCACACTGCTGCCGCCGAGTGTTTCCGGCGGTTTCGCGCTGCCATTCCACAGGCCGCCGACGACAATCGGGAAACGCGAGTCGCCATTCACGAAATTAACCAAAACCTCGTCGCCCACATCCGGCAGCATAAACGCGCCGCGATTATTTCCGGCGAACGGTACAGCCACCCGCGCCCAGACGTGGTTGCTGCTGTCGTTGACCGCATCCAGCGTCAGCAGCTTGATCTGTACGCGCCCCAGGCTTTCGGGGTCTTCTACCGATGTCACTTCGCCCAGATAGCTGGCATTGAAGATGCCCGGTGCAGCGATTTCAAACATATTGATGGCATCCATTAGTTGCCTCCCCAGAAGGCGCATTCGGCCTGAAAATCCGTTTCGTAACCCGCTTCGGTATCCCAATGGTGGCAGGCTTCGACAATGTAATAGGTGTTATCGAAACGCGGGCCAAGCCCAGTCAATTCGACATTCGTGCCGACTCTCAGCGCCGGATTGCCCTCGGCGGTGGCATCAATCGTCACGAAACGCCGCGCCCGCTGGTCAAAGGCGGCATCGGCGGCGGCTTGCGCTTCGGCATCCGTGCTGACCGCCAGATGTCCGATATGTTCTTTGCGCTCGGCTAAAGCATCCTGCAATATTTGTGAGCCGGGTTTGCCGCTGCCGGGGCCAAGATTCGCGCCCGTGCTGCTGCCACTGACGACCTGCCCCTGAATGGGATTCCATCCGCTGACGGTCACTTCCGTCACCTGATGCGCCAGATCAGCCGTGACCCGCGCCCGCTGAAGTTGGCTGTACATTTCCAGCGTGATCGTCCCGCGCAGCACATCCTTGCGCGGCGAAATGTGGAGTTCGCTGCCAACGACCTGCATATCGCCGTCATAACGCGCCAGCAAGCGCCGCAAAAATGCCAGATCGCTCTCGTTAAGCTGCACCTGTGTGCCGATATTTTCAGTAAACGCCGTCACGACGGGTGTCAGGCCGAGCGCGTTGGCGAGATCACTCGCGAGGTCGGCAATGGTCGCGTCGTCATGGGTGACGGTACGGCGGGTCATACGCGCCTGCTGGAAAACATCCTCCGCCAGCACCACCAGTTCCGGCGGCCCTCCCTGTGGGAAATCAATTTCGAGCGCCGTAATCTTGCCTCGGAAAATTTCAGTCGGGCTGATTTCATCGCCGCTGTAAATCGTAATCGCCGCACCTAGCGTCAGAATCGAGCCGCTTTCGAACGCAAAATCCGCGCCGCCTTCCGGGTCACTAGCGACATTGCTCACGCGCAGTTCCAGCGCCGATAATCCGCCTTCGCGCTCGGTGATTTCCACACTGAGCAGCAGTTCGGTGACTTTTGGATATTCTTGTTCGTCAATGCGTACCGTAGGTCGCGCACTGTACAGGATGCCTTCACTCAGCGGCGCTTCTGCCATCGAAATTTGCTCCCCTTAACTCGCCCGCAGGCGGTTTTCACGTTGGCGCATCTGGATCATCGCCCGCTTAATCATCGCTGGTTTCAGGTTTTGTGCGGGTGCTGCGGGTGCTAATGCCTGATCGCCCGCTTCCTGCTGCCCGTTCGGTTCTACGCTTCCGGTTATCTCGTCAAATACAATCGCCATAATTTCGTGTCCTCAAAATTTCGTTTTCAGGCGGACATCGTGTCCGAATTCGGGCGCAAGCCTTGCGCCCCTACAAACCCCACCCTACCGCTGTATTTCTCCCCTCTCTGCTTGCGGAGAGGGGTTGGGGGTGAGGTTGTATTTCAATCGAACGTGATCTTGCCCTTGAGACTCGCCGTCGCGCCCACGTCCGCGCTCAAGCTGGTCGAGCCTTCGATTTTTGCTTGCCCGCCAACGGCGAATGTCGCGCCGCTGTCTGTCGCGACACCGACGGACGCGCTGGATTGGATAATTTTGCTGGTATCCAGGCGGCTGGTTCGTGATGAACTGGTCGAGACTCGCAGGCCAGCGAATGCGCCTTGCGTCGCTGAGATGCCGCCGGATGCGCTGCTTCCGAAACTCGCGCCAGCAGAAGCGCCGAAACCTGCCGAAGCTCCGAATCCTGCACTCGCACCTGCTGATGCTCCAAAGCCAGCACTTGCGCCGAAGCCTGCCCCAGCAGAAGCGCCAAAACTCGCGCTGCCACCGATGCCAACCCCGGCGCTTGCCCCGATTCCGATGCCTGCACTCGCACCAATACCAATACCGCCGCCAATGCCGATCCCGAAGCCTGCGCCACCGCTGGCAAATGCCACTGGCCCGCCCAGTGTGATCGAAGCGTCAACGGTGAGCGAAGCGCCGCTTGGAAAGCGCAGACTTTCCAGGCCATTCGCTGCTGCCAGTGCGCGGGATGCTGCGGGATCGCCACCTTGTGCGGCTGTATCTGCTGGACTTCTGGAGGGCGGAGCATCAACTGCATCAAGGCTCAAGCCCCCTGTGGTGCCGAATTCAGGCGGCTCTTTCGATTTTTCGAGTTCGAAAACGGAGTCCTGGCTGGACATCGTAATGTTGACCGATGCCCGCAGCGGCACACCGACTGGCGCAAAAAAATCAATCGTTTCCTTATAATTTTCGACCATGCCTTTAAAAATGAACGTTCCCCACTCAAATTTGACGACGGGCGGCGCTTTCTTCGCGTCTGGCTTCATAAACCCGGCGATTTTTTCAGTATGAGTCCGCACGTCAGCACCCGTATCCGTGGTGTCGAAAATCAGATCCATCGTCAGTTTGCCCGTGCTTTCGCTGACGTGCTGTTTAGCTTTTTTGCCCTGCCCTTTTTTGAGCGTGTTCGTAATCGTGTATTGCAGCGAGTTCGGGTTAAAGTGAACCGTCACCTTGTCGTTAGGGGCATCGACTTTTGTAAAAAATGCGCGTTCAGGATTGCTGGCATCAGCGCTCATACTCGTTTTCCTTCTTGCCTAGACTAACCGCAGCCCTTCGTGGGCGAGATGAAGTTCTTCAATGCCGATTTCCGTGCCTTTTGAGTTCATATCCGGTGACTTGAACTTGATCGGCATGGCGCGGTCTAATTTCCAGGACATCATTTCCGTGCCTGCCGCGTCGCACAGCGTAATCGTCACTTCCAAGCGATGGGCATAGGCGCTGTTGACGTTCATGAGTTCCCACCACTGCCACAGATGCCGTGTCGTTGTGATGCCGCGTTTCAAAATCACCGTCGAAAATGTCACCTGTCCGGCGCGTTGGGCAGGTCCATAATTGCGCCCACCTTCCTTGATGACTTTTGGCTCCATCGTCGCGTCCAGCCCGGTACATTCGGAAAACGCGCCGCTGCACAGGTCAACATCGTCGCCAACTTCCGCGCCAAGCGGCTGGTCTTTGAACGTCACGTGAAAGCGGAATATATGCAGCGGATCAAGGTCATAATCTAGCGGCACGTTCTCTTCTCTCCTCTGGCGTTCATGGGCGCAAGCCCTGCGCCCCTACCATTTTTTGTCGGACAGGTCTCAGACCTGCCCCTACAACTTCCCTGGTCGCACGGCTGTGCGCCCCTACATTAATCCTGCATTTCTCCCCTCTCCAACGCATTGGAGAGGGGCTGGGGGTGAGGTTGAAATTCCCTACGTCCCACTCCCGCCGACCAGCGCCACATGACCACCTTCGGCCAGCGCCAGTACAACGGTAATCTGCTCAATCGGGATCGCTGGGTCGAACTGCACCGAGACGATCACCCGACCATTATCAATGTCATTTTGCGTCATGGTGCTGCGGTCACAGCGCACACTGAACGCATCATTTGCCGTTTTCCCGCGCAGCGCCCCGGCATGCCACAAACTCAATAGCAGGCCGCCGATCTGATCGCGAATCCGTCGCCAAAGTGCCTCGCTGGAAGACTCGAACGTGATGTCCTCGCCCAGCCGCCGCGCTGCCCGTACCAGCAGCGATACCAGTCGATTCACGCTTGCCAGTCGATAGCCTTCGTTCATGCTCGTCGTCACGTCCGAAAGCACTTCCAGGCCGCGTGGGGTCTGCCCCAGGATCGACACTCTCTCCAATAATGTATGGCTGGCGGCATTTTCCGACGGATTATCTGGAATGGACTTGAAAACCTGGTCGCGTCGCAGCGAGGGGTACACATCATAAACGTCCGCGAGATTCTGTCCGGCGGCGCTGCGGAATGCCCCGTTCAGCAGTGCGCTCCGTGATAATACGCCGACCAAAACCGCGTCCGGCGATTCCAGTTCTTCCGGCAGATTGCGTGACCCGGCTGTTTTGACCCAGGGATAGGCTAACTGGACAAACGCGCTGGAAATGCCGTCACTGCGCGTGGTCATGTGCGCTGCCAGCGGCCCGTAACCGCCATCAATCAAAAAGTTGAGCAGATCGCTGTTCGCCGCTGAACCCGCTTCGGGAATGGGAACTGCGGCGACAAGTTGTATCTCGCGCAGCTCCCGTGCGATTAAATCCGCTGTGAATCGAATTGCCTGCGCCCAGGTCGTATAGCCAATTTCGTCGCAGCGCGGCGCTCGTAAAAATCGTGCCTGGGTATCCGGCGATGGCGATTCCGGCACGGAGCATTCGACAAAATCTTCATCCGGCGACGGTAGCGGTTCGATTGGTTCGATGAATTCCGGCGGCGCGGCCACGATGTCCGCTAAATCCGGCATACACAGGAACGACACATCCGGCAGGCCGAATAAATGACCGATGCCTTTCCAGTTTCGCGGGTCGGCAGGACTCACACCAGCCTCAAACGGGAAGCCCGGTATCAACTTCGCGATTCGATCATTCATGCGTTCAGCGCGTGAAAGGCCGTCATCGGTGGGGTATAAAATTGAAGGATCGCCCACGCGCACGACGTAACATTTACGCCCGCCCTGCGCGAAAAACGAACGCACCGCCGCACCTATATAGCTGACACCGATTCGCCCACGAGCATCGAGAATGCGCCGTTCCCAGGCGAATAACTGGTCGAAAATTTCCCAGGTATCAATCGGGACAGGCACATTGAGTAAATCCGGCACAGGCCGCACGATGAAATCCTTGCTGAGCGCGTTGGTGTGGTCGGCAAATCCCAGCGCAGGCTGTCGCCGTACTGCTACAGAGGCCGCTGCACCTTCATTATCTGTGCCGATCACCAGTTGGTTGGTGTCGGTCAGACGCGCATAGCCACCGCGCAGGATGCCGTTGAGCGCGCTGACGACTTCGCTTGGTGTTAATGTGCCAATCGGCAGCGTGACAAACTGCGTCCGCCCATCCAGCGCGACCTGTAAACGATTCGTCGCAGCATCCAGATCGACGCTCGGCGGGAGTGGATTGCGGGCGATGGCTTCCACCGGGCGAAACTCGCCAGGAGGCAGCCAGCCGCGCTCATCCAGCCAGCGTTCGAGCTGTGGCGAGAGCGTCCCTCCGCGCCGATTGACAAAGCCGATAAAACAAGCGATGTCGGTGCGGTTGGGGGCGCTGGTAATCACCGGGACTTGATCGACGAATTGCAGACCACTCATGCGAATCCCTTATCAACTAATCTGCCCCTCACCCCCGTCCCCTCTCCCACAAGGGGCGAGGGGAGAAATACGCCTTTTAAGTCCCTCTCCCCTGAGTGGGAGAGGGATTTAGGGTGAGGGGAACCCCATACTTCTACGCCAGTCCCTCGACTTCGATGCCTTCGCACGAAAGCACGAGTTCTTCCATCGCCACATCGGTGCCGCCTTTAGCCGCCAATGTCGGGCCGGTGTATTTCATCGGCAGGACGCTGTGCAATTTAAAGACCTGCACCGGATTACGTGACTCGTCCTGCATGGTGATCGTGATTTCTTTTTTGGCATCCGGCCCGTTATTCATGGCCTGATCGAGCCATCGCCATAAAGTCGTGGAGTTGATAACGCCACGCTTGAGCGTCACATCCGGCACTTTATGCACGCCTGCGATCTTGCGTGGGTGGTTCAGCGGATAATTCCCCGCGCGATATTCGGCAACGGTGATTTCCAGCCCTAGGCCGGAGACATCGGAAAATCCGCCAAATTCTTCGCTGCCGTCAAAATTGACGACGTAGTTAAAATTCCCGTAAGGTACTTCGCGAGCCATTGGTTTTTGCCCCTCTGTTTAATGTTTTCGTTGCTTGAAACATCATTTCCATAGGGCGACCCAGCGGGTCGCCCCTACGTTTTATTTGAAATGTTTCCGCAGGACGCACAGCTGTGCGCCCCTACAAAAGTTAATTGCTACCCCCGCGCGTCCGCCGTCTTCTGGCCGATGCGGAAGATGACATATTCGGCGGGCTTCAGGACGGCCACGCCGATTTCGCAGATCAGGCGACCATTGTCCAGGTCGTTTTGTGTCATGGTGCTGCGGTCACAGCGGACAAAGAACGCTTGCTCCGGTTTTGTCCCCAGCAGCGCCCCACTCACCCACTCGTTATAGAGGAAAGCTGAAACCGTCTCGCGGATATTGGCCCACAGCGCCTCACCGTTTGGCTCAAAGACTGCCCACTGTGTCGAACGGTCAATCGAGCGCTCCAGATAGATGAAATAGCGGCGCACATTGACATATTTCCATTCGGGGTCAGACGACACGGTACGCGCACCCCACACACGATAGCCGCGTCCGGGGAAATAGCGCAGATTATTCACGCCTTCGGGATTCATCACGTCCTGTTCGCGTTTGTTAATCTCGCGCTCGAAGCGCAGTGCGCCCGTCACGACTTCGTTCGCTGGAGCTTTCCAAACGCCGCGTTGAATATCGTTGCGGGCGTAGATTCCAGTGATAAAGCCTGACGGCGGCAGCGCGATCTCTTTGGGGATCAGATCGTTGGATGGTCGTGCCAGCGGATTGGCGATGACGACCCAGGGGTAATAGAGCGCCGCGTGGGTCGAGTCAATCCGGCTGCGGACTTCACGTGCCTGTCCGGGCGTGTATCCCGGCGGCGTATCCAGCACGGCGATGCGATACCACATGCGCTGGGCATGACCGATCAAGGCTTGCTGGATGCCCTGATAAGTCGTCTCGTCGGCATCGTTCAGGCGATAGGCTGTATGTCCCGGCGCGGCGATAATCGAAATATCCTCGATGCTTTCGAGCAGTTCGAACGCGCCCTCGTAGGCCACCGCATCATCAACAACCGTGCTGGCTGCTGGTAGAGCGCCATCGTTGCCGCCCGTGACCGGAAAGCTGTTTTCCGTCTGGCTGCCAAACAAGGCGTTGCGCAGTTGGAACGGTGTCGTTCCCCCGCCAATCGCCAGGTAATACGGATTTTGCAGCGCGTCACTTTTGCGGGAGGGGGTTTCCGCCAGGATCGCGCCGATATAGCGGGTGTGTTCGGGGCTGAATCCCAACCCTTCATAATTGATAATGCTGCCGTCGCCGTCTTCGGTTTCGACATTCATCGTCACCATATGCGCGGCGGCGGGTAATGGTGCAGCCGTGTTCAGCGGTGGGCCAGCGACTTCCGACACCCAACTGCCACCGAGTTTGCGGTAATAGGATACCGTTGCGCCGTTCGATCCGTTGCGCTGTGTGGTGGCTAGACCGAGTGCCTGCTGTCCAGCATTGGCATTCACCTGGATGGTAGCGGCTGACCCGGTTGCAGTGGTAGCAATCGTCAGCAAATTGGTCGAGGGTGGCTGTGTGGCACGGGCAGGGATTGCCGCTGCCTGCAATAAACCATCAATTTCCGCGACGGTTACGGCATCGAGATTGGCGACATTACCTGTGCCAGCCGCATTTGCGCCGCCTGCGAAGCCGATTGCGCCCGTATCGCTCACATTGATCGCCGCCGATGTTCCGCGCACATCGCTCGTAATCACGATCCGGGTGCCACCTTGCAGGCTCACGGAGCAGCGTCGAAGGTTGGTATTCAGGAAATTCACCAGATCGTCTATTGCTGTATTGCCGTCTGGCAGCGGAATCGTCTGTGTCAGGCCGCCAACAGTCACGGTGAATGTCGTGTCCGCCGGGATATTCACCGGATCGGCCAAAACTGCGCCTGTGACTGCTGCCGCTGTGCCGTTAAATGTAATCGACGCAGGTGGGTCGCCGTTGATCGTTACTTCCAACTGGTCGCCGCTATTCAGCACAAAGCTGGGTGTTCCACCTGTGACGACGGCAGATTGCGCGACGGCATCCCCACCCAAGCGCAGCAGAGAGCCATCCGGCGCAACGTTCATGGTTGCGGAGGTGGCAGGGCTGCGTTTTTCGCTGACGCGGACAATGCCGTTGAGTCCAGAACCGGGCATCCGGGCGATAAATTGCAATCCGGCGACTCCACCGATCAGGCTGGATTGCGCCGCGCCGCCTGCCCCGACCAGTGAACCATCGGGATTGGTGCGTGGAATAAAGACGCGCCCGATGTACAGCCGTGCGCCGCCGTTTTCAAAAAATGCGCGAACAGCATGAGCCAGATAATTGGTCACTTGCGGGTTGGCATCCTCCCCGGCGCTGAACGACAGATTTTCCAGACCGCCATAAATCCGGGCAAATTCGCCGAAGCTGGTAATCACTTCGGGCGTGTCCGAGAGAGGCCCTTTGCGGCTGGGGCCGACGAAGGCCGTTGTACTGGTGCTGACACCCTCAATCGACTTGGGGCGAAAGCTCACTTCTTCGACATAGACACCGGGGGCCAAATATTCAGGCATAATCCTATCCTTTGGGAACTCTTAATCGAGTGAAACGGTTAATAGTATTGCGAGGTGTCGCCCGGAGGCCAGCTGCGCCGCCTGGGTGCTGGTTTTCAGCGTTCCCAGATTCGCTTCCAGATCATCCGGGTTGGGTAATGCCCCCGCGTCAGGATCAAAAATCACTTGCAGTGTTACATCAATCTCATGGGTTAGCACCGCCCCATTCCCGCCATTGGAGATCGTCACCGGGATACCCGGCACGACGACCAGCGCCTCGCCAGCGATCCTGCCGCGCCAATCGGTCATCCCCCGCGCAATCGGGTTATTCGCGCCGTCCAACACGCGAATCAACGCGCCGCCGAGTGGTCTGGGCTGCTGGCCGATTTGCGTACCGCGCACGGACACGCGGATCACCGCCCATCCGGGGTCTACCGAAGCGGTTGCCGATGGGTAGAGCCGGACATCCACAGGGCGAAAAAGCGAAGTGGGTTGATCGCTGTTGGCCGGATTGGGGTCGCGCGGGAGCGAAACTTCAAAACTACGCGGCAAATAAAGTCGCCCGGTGGGGATAATTTCGCCAGCAAAATTTTCGCTTTCCAGCGCTGGTGCAGCGGGTGACTGCTCGAATGAGTCGGCATGTGCTTTCAAAGCTGCCGGACGGTCTGCGCCGTAAATCACATAATAGCCGACGCGATTTCGCACGAATTTCAACCCCGGCGCTGTCACCCGGAAAGAATCGTTCGCCTGCGTCCCGATAGCGGCATCCACCAGCCGTACCGCGCCTAAAACGCGATGTGAAACCTGCTCACTCATGGCTGACCCTCATCGCTGTAATCGAAACGGGTCGCGACCACAGGCAGTGAATCGGGTATAGCATCAGGGTCGATTCGCACCACACGGGCGATATAGGCCACGCTCAAGCGGTAAGATGGCTCAATCGCATCCCAGATGCGCATCATATCTTCGGTGCTGAGTTCGGAGGGAATCAATTGGATAATATCGTTGGGTGTCCAGCCCGCTTCCGCCGAGAGTGACGAAGCGTTGAGCGTGGGATGCATATACATCTCACGCATCGCCCAGGCCAGAATATTGTGTTCGGCAACCGCGTTGTCCGCCCACACCGTCATCAGATAATGCAGGTCGAGCGACAGCGGCACATCGCGGCTGTTCGCGTCGGAGGTGCGCCGGATGTTGCGCATCTGGTCATTGACCGTCACGCGGTAGAGATACAGCGAGAGCGTGGTGTCGAGTTCCGCGCTGATGTTGGCGATCTGCCCGCTGGAAAAAAGTTGGAAATCGCACGAATGCAGCGCCCGCAAATTGGCAGGATAAGCCCGGCTGAGATAGCCGATCAGCGAATTACCAACCGAGTGAATCGCGAGTACATTTGCCATCGTTAGTCCGAATAATCGTTCAGGTGATATGGCGAGATTGTAAGGTGCATGTTTATTAATGTATTTCGCAATGTAAAATTGACAAAAAAATCGAACAACCTTTTTCTTTCCCTGCTCGTGCTTCCCACCTCATATACCTAATTGTGTAAAGATAGCGTCACACAAACGTCACAAAAGTGTCACATGGCCTGCGAAGGCGGTTCGTATTCGGTTGGAAGACAGGTTTGGATTACAAATTTTGGGCTGAAGCGATCATTTCGAGGGCAATATGCATTTGTCCGGCAGGGTATGAATCGGTTTCTTTGGCGAGGGCATTCTTCAATGCTAACAGCGCTTCGACAGCTTTTAGCCTACCCAATGACCATGCTGCCCCACCACGTATGCTCAAGTCATCGTGTTGCAACGCCTCGATCAAATGGGGAATGGCAGGTCGATAACCGACTGCACCGAGGACGCTTGATAGGGTTCTGCGAAAATAGAGTTCTTCGTTTGGATCGAGAAATTGGGCTAATAAACGTTCGCCAATATCAGCATCTACTTTATGCCCGATATTGCCGAGCGCATCTGCCGCCACATCGCGAATTTTAGGCGACTCATCATCTAGCAGATGAGCGATTGCTCGTATCGCTGACCTTGCACGACGTTTTCCGAGAACATAAGCGGTGACATATTGGATTTGGTGGTTTGTCGTGGTTTGAAGCACCCTTATCAGTTCTTTGACAGGTGCTTCTTTTTCCAGGCGGATTTGGACAAAATTGACCGTTGGGTCTTCGATCAGGTCGATGATTTCGCTGGCAGTCAATGTCTTACGAATCACCCCTACTCCCCGATCTCCTTGACCCTGCCGACATGCCCACTGACCAACCGAACCTTGATCCCGTGTGGGTGCGTTGCCGAACTCGTCAAAATATCCTTGACGATTCCCCGTGTCAGCTTGCCCGATTTTTGATCTTGCTTCAGCACGATTGCGACTTCGATCCCTGGCTTTATATCCTTGCGATTGCGTCCGTCTGGCATTGGGTTTGGCCTTTTTGATTAAAAATGGATGTCGATTTTGGGCGCAAGCCTTGCGCCCCTACGAAAGTCCTTTTAACTCTCTTTCGGCTTCTCCCAGCCCTTCGCGCGTTCAACGGCTCGCTGCCAATCAGCGTACAGCGAGTCGCGCACGTCCGCCGACATGCTTGGCTCGAACGTGCGCTCGACTGCCCAATGCTTGGCGATAGCATCCTGTGACGGCCAATATCCGGTTGCCAGCCCTGCCAGATACGCCGCGCCGAGCGCTGTTGTCTCGGTGACAGCCGGACGCTGCACTGGAACGCCCAAAATATCGGCCTGAAACTGCATCAAAAAGTCGTTGCGTACCGCGCCGCCATCGACTCGCAGCGCTTGCAACGCCAATCCAGAATCGGCTTTCATCGCATCCACCACATCGCGAGTCTGGTAGGCGATGCTTTCCAGCGTAGCGCGGACGATATGCGCCCTTCCCGTCCCGCGTGTCAGGCCGACAATCGCTCCCCGCGCGTACTGATCCCAGTAAGGCGCACCCAGCCCGACGAACGCCGGGACGAGATACACGCCGCCCGTATCCTCGACGCTCCGCGCCAACGCTTCGGTTTCGCTGCTGTCCGCGATCAAACCGAGACCATCGCGCAGCCATTGCACCGCTGCCCCAGCGATAAACACGCTGCCTTCCAGCGCATATTGGACTGGCTTGTCGTCGCCTGCTTTCCAGGCAATCGTCGTTAACAGGTTATTTTTCGAGGGGATCGCTTCGTCCCCGGTGTTCATCATCATAAAGCAGCCCGTGCCGTAAGTGTTTTTCGCCATACCCGGTGTGTAACAGGCTTGCCCGAAGGTCGCCGCGTGTTGGTCGCCCGCGATGCCGCCGATTTTGACCGGAGCGCCCAGAATTTCCGCATCTGTTTCACCGTAGACCATGCTGCTTGGCACGACCTGCGGCAGCATCGACGCGGGGATATTCAACCGCTTGAGGATCGTGGTTGACCACCAGTGCTTATAAATATCGAAAAGCATGGTGCGGCTGGCGTTGCTCACGTCGGTGATGTGCAGCCGTCCACCTGTCATTTTCCAGACGAGGTAGCAATCGACAGTGCCGAATGCCAGTTTTCCCGCCTCGGCTTTTTCCCGCGCACCGGGGACATTATCCAGAATCCAGGCAACTTTCGTGCCGGAAAAATAAGCATCGGTGACGAGTCCGGTTTTTTCGAGGATGGTTTTATCAAAACCCTCGGCCTTGAGTTGATCGCATAAGCCTGCCGTGCGCCGATCCTGCCAGACGATGGCGTTGTTGATCGGTTCGCCTGTCTCGCGATCCCAGATGATGGTCGTTTCGCGCTGGTTGGTGATGCCAATCGCCTCGACATCAGCGGCGGAGAGATGCGCGGTTTGCAGCGCCTCGCGTGCCACGCGAATTTGCGATCCCCAGATTTGCGCCGGATCATGCTCGACCCAGCCGGGTTTGGGGTAAATCTGCGGAAATTCCTGCTGCGCCGTCGCGACGATATGCCCAGCGCGGTCAAATACGATTGCGCGGGAGGAAGTCGTACCCTGGTCAAGGGCGAGAATATGCTTTGCCATAAATTTATCCTGATTCGTTAAAAATTTGGCTAAGTTTTATCGCAAAGCGTGGGTAAACGCGAGTCTATGCAAGCACGAGGCTTCACGATTCGATGTGAATACGCGACCAGATCAGCATGATATGTTCGTGCATGAGTTGTGCGGCTTCTTCGGGGTTATTCTGGCGCAGCGCGTTGACAATCGGGTTGTGCGTGTCGGCGACTTCGTTCAGGTCGGCAAAATAGCGCGGGTGTGTTTGCGAGATGAAGCGCTGAATTTGCGAGTACAGGGGCATCCACGCACGCAGCAGGGTTTTGCTATCCGACCATTCGCAAATGCGCTGATGAAATTCGAGGTCATGATCGACCAATATAGAGACATCATCTTTCTGTGCTGCTTGCCGCATGTGGTCAACCAATGCTTCGAGTTCTTCACATTGCGCAGGCGTGATGCGAAGTGCGGTACGGCGGGCGGCGGCGCTTTCGACCACACTGCGAATGGTGAACAATTCGTGCATCTCGTCCATCAGGATGGGCGTTACATAGCTGGCGGTACGCGCTTTTCGCTCGACCAGCGCGTCCGTTTCCAGCCGTTTGAGCGCTTCGCGTACTGTACCCTGGCTGATACCCATACTCTCGGCAATTTCTAACTCCACCAGGCGCGTCCCAGGCGGCAGCACCCCGTGAATGATTTCCATTCGCAGCCGCTGCCAAACCTGATCTGCAATCGAAGCGCCAACCTCAGTACGTTTTCTCATAATTTTTCTTTAAAGAGTCTAGCTTCTAGTCATTAGTCGATAGTCATTAGTCGATAGTCATTAGCCGATAGTCGATAGTCGAATTGCTAAAGACTAAAAGCTAAAGACTATCGACTTAGGATTTAGGACGACGATCATTCTGCGCTATCCAGTCGAATTTCCTGCAAGCACATGGCGTATGTGCTTCCCGGCGGGTTGACCTCGATGCTCGCGCCAAAGGCCATGTTGGTGAAATTGGATGAGTAGCACAGCCACATGGTTTTGCCATCCGCGCTGATAAATTTCGACGGGATGTTGACGAAATAGGCCTGCGCCCCAAATTTTTCCATGTAGACGATCTGCTTCCAGGGGCCGGTGATCTGCTCGGCTTCCAGAATATAGGTACTCATGGTGTCTACGGTAGGCCAGCCATCGGTGATGCACATCAGATAGCGCTTCAAGGCCGGATTGTACGTGACCGTCGTGTGTCCGACTCGCCCATTCCATTCGACCAGCGGCTTGATCGCGCTGAAATCGGATGTCCAGACGGGCGCACCGCTGCTGTCATGTCCGCCGAAAAATTCATAAGCGTTCGGATCGTTGATGGTTTCCAGCGAGGGCGTTACGCGCGTGAGATAGACCTGATCGCCCGCGATCCACGCCAGATTCGAGTCGGGACGCACCGCGCCATGCCCCACCAGATAGGCTTTGCCGTCCGGCGAGTGCTGCATATTTTTGCCAAAATCGACAAAATGCGGCGCTCCGATTTTGATCTTGCCGCCGTTTTTGCCGGACTCACCAAAAATGGGCGCTCCCGGCGTGTGCGGCGATTCTTTCCAGGTGAGGCCATAATCATTTGAGATACGGAAGCCGACAAACGGCCCCAGAATATCCCAGTTCAGCCCACGATTGGTTTCGTCCAGTGAGTAGGTGCCGTAATACCACACGCCGTTAAGCACCAGACTGCCGCAGGGATAGCGTCCACCGTAGGGCGCACACGGCGCGTACAGAATGCCGAGATTTTCGACGGTGAGGTTCAGCGGATCATCGCCCAATATACGCGCCTGCCCTGTGCCGGATAAGCCATCGTCGCGCGTCTTGTTCAGCGGGTTTCGACAGTCCGATGAGGCGCGTGTCGCGTTGTCGCCAGCTTCAGGATTAAAAACGCCATCCGTCCAGGGGGAGTACAAAATATCATCTTCCGCCCACGAGGGATACCACGTATCGACTCCGGTGTAGTTGGCGTATCGACCTGTAAATGTGACTTTCTGAATGGTCTCCGAGGCTTCGAGTGGGCAGTCCTGCGGAGGATTTGACGGCCATGTAAACATCAATCATCTTTCCTTCAGTGAGTTAGAGTGTGCTACATACTTTGCTTTACCTCACCCCGACCCCTCTCCGCAAGCAGAGAGGGGCTTCCAATCTGCTTTGCTCCCCCTCGCCATGTATGGAGAGGGGGCTGGGGGGTGAGGTGAAACTGAGCCAGCGAACTACGGCAGCGGGTCTTTATAGCGTTCGAGCAGCAGTTCGATCACCGTCGCGCATGACCAGTTGTAGTCCGGGAAGCCGATGCGCTTGTTCGGGTCCCAGCCGCCGCCGGATGCCGAATTATAGTTTTCGTGCAGGAAGGGTGTGCTCTGGAACATCACCAGAATACGATCTGCGACTTCTTCGGCTTCGGCATGATAACCGTAGCGCCAGAGTGTCTGGATGATCCAATAGACGAAGTGCGGCCAGACACGCCCGCGCCAGTAGCCGTTGGGATCATAAGCCGGGTCATCATACGACACGCTCGGATAGGGTTTCTCGCCGAAAAACTCGGCGGGATTGAGCATGTGCTGCTCGATAATTTTCTTGATCTCTTCCGGCGGCAGCGGCACACCCGCCCACAGCGGCAAAAACATATTCGGCGTTTTCACGCGGTTAAACGGCTCTTTCGTGCCACTCTGGACATCATAGAACATGGCATCTTCGGGGAAATACATCGTGTCGATCATCAGTTGACCCAGTTCGTGAGCCTGCTTTTGCCACTGCGCTGCGTCATCCAAAAGGGCAAGTTCACGGGCGATGGATGCCAGACACTTGAGTTCCATGACGATAAAAGCGTTCAGATCAGGCGATTCCAGGCCATAAATCCATTCGTTGCCCTGTGGTCGCCCGTAAACGGGGTCGAAGCGCGGCGAATCGTCGGCGATCTGACCTGCGTTGTAATACTGCGCCAGACCACGTTCCGAGCCGTGATATTTGAACCAGAATTTGAGCTGCGAAACCAGACTGGGGTAAATGTGCGCCAGCCAGACACGATCCTGTGTGCGCTCGTAGGTTAACCACGCCGCCCAGGTCATGATCGGTGATTGGCCTTCACCTGCGCGGTGGGTATCGCTCATCGTACCGGGCATCGCCCCGCGTGGGCTGAGGTTGTCGGCGAAACAGGTGATGGCTTCCTGCGAGAGGTGCGGCGCAAATTCCCGCGCACCGACGCAGCTAAAAGCCGTATCCCAGAAAAACGCAATCGCTAAAATATGCTTGGTCGTCCAGGGGATATGCCCTTGCCCGGTGTAACCGCCTTCACCCTGAATATACAGGCTGTTGAGGCTGGTGATGGCGTGGGCATAAAGCCGCTGATGCGTTTCATTGGCATATTTCGCGGGCAGCGCGGGTGCTTTGTTCAGAATTTCCTGGATACGCGCCGTCTCGATTTGCGGTGACCAGCTTATGGCGATCTGTTTCCAGCTTTTTTCGGCGGCACGGGCGCGGCCTCGTGTCAAGCCAAATGACAGGCTGACCGTCAATTCGGCGCTGCCGTTCGGCGCAAGCGTGATTGTCCGATCCGCCAATTCCGCGAGGCAGACCGATTCGAGCGTGGTTTCCGGCATTCCCGCCACAAATTCGCTCACCCAGATAAAGTTGCGACCATGTTCGCGATGTGTGAAAAGCGTTGTCCACGAACCTTCTGGCTCATCCTCGATGCTGACGCAGTGACCCGGTTGCAATGCGCCTTCCCAGTTGGGTGGCGTGCCTTTGCCGGGATAATCAAAACGCAGCGTCAATGTTCGTTCGCTGGTCGATAAATTTTCGAGTTTGAATTGAACTGCCAGCACATTGCGCAGAGGCCATGCCGCCGCTGCTGTCAGCCGCAGAGTCGGATTTTCGTCGATTTCCGTCACCACATCGGGGCGAAAATTGCGTGATTTGAAGGGTAAATCGAGCATTTTGCCCTCTTCCAGAACCGACCACCCCAATAGCTGCTCAGTGACTACCGTCCCTCCCCAACCCTGTAGCGCCTCAGCGAATTGCAGGCCGGATGCTTCGGGATTTTTCCAGGTCAGTACCATCCAGGAGTGACGATCACTCCAGGCGGCAGGCTGCTCGGTGTAGGGAACTAAATTATCAAGATTTAAATTGTCTGCCCAGGCCACGATGATTCTCCTATCGGGTTAGCCCTAAATTCTAGTCAGGTTAGCCCTGAATTCTAGTCAGGTAAGTCTTGAATGCCTGCCGGGATAACCCTGAATGTTTGTCAGGTTAACCCTGAATGCCAGTTAAGTTGACGCCACGCACAAAATAGCGCTGTAAAAAGATGAAGACCAGCAAGACCGGGAGCGTAATCATGACGCTGCCCGCCATCAAACGCGGCTGGTCGGTGTACCATTGGCCTTGTGCCAGATTCGCGCCCAGTTGGACGGTATAGAGGTCGATTTTGTCCACAAAAATCAATGGGCCGAAAAAGTCATTCCACTGTCCCATGAATGTGAAAAGCCCCAGTGTCGCCAGCGCGGGCTTCATCAGCGGCAGCGCGATCTTGTAATAGACCTGAAACGTGTTGCAGCCGTCGATCCGCGCGGCATCTTCGAGGTCTTTCGGCAGTGAAAGCATGTATTGGCGCAGCAGGAATGTCCCATAGGCCGATCCCAACATGGTCGGGACGATCAGCGGATAGTGTGTATTCACCCAATTGATCTGGTAAACCAGAATGTACAGCGGGATGATCGTCGTGATGGCTGGAACCATCATCGTACTCAGAACCACCAGAAACAATTTATCGCGTCCCGGAAAATCCAGCCGCGCGAAGGCGTACCCCGCCAAAGATGACGTAATCAACTGCCCCAGAACGCTGAGTCCGGCAATTTTGAGCGTGTTCAGGTAAAACAGCCCGAACGGAAGGTCGCGCGTTAAGCCCTGATAATTCTCCAGTGTTGGCTCCTGGGGGATTATCGTCGGCGGAAATTGAAAGGCTTCAAATTCCGTTTTCAATGAGCCAGAAATCATCCAGTAGAACGGGAATAGCGCGGCGATGCTCAGGACAATCAGGATCGCGGTGATGATCGTTTTCTTGATGCGCGTGGCGGTTCTTAAGCTCATCTGCCAGCGGGGAGCCGCCGCAGACGGTGGCGCAGCGGTCAAAGTTCTACTCATTTTTATCTACTCTCGTTCTCGTTTACTATTTCTCTCAAATGTTGACAGAACCTAGTTCTCTCAAATGTCAACAGAACCTAATAATGCACCCAATATTTCGACACGCGAACCTGAACGAAGGTCGCCGCAAACATGATGAGCGTCAGAATCCAGGCCATCGCCGAGGCATAACCCATCTTGGCCGAGCCGATTGCGGTCTGCCACAGATAATAGACATAGACATTGGTTGAGTTAACTGGCCCGCCCTGCGTCATCACGTAAATCAAGCCGAAGGATTGGAATCCGCCAATAAAACTAATGACCAGCACAAAGAATATTTGCGGTGTAAGCATCGGAATCGTGATGCGGAAGAATTTTTGAAGGTCATTCGCGCCGTCGATGGTCGCCGCTTCATACAGGTGATCGGGAATGCCCTGAAGGCCCGCCAGATAAATGATGATGTTGTACCCCAACCCTTGCCACACAGTCGCGAAAACAACGGAAGGCATCGCCAGATTGGGATCAGACAACCATTTCTGGCCTTGAAGCCCAATCGACTTGAGGAGATAGTTGATAAGCCCAAAATCGCTGTCGTACATCCAGCGCCAGAGCAGGCCAACCGCGACCACCGATGTCACCAGCGGCAGAAAAAACGCGATGCGGTAAAAGGTAACGCCAGGGACTTTCTGATTGAGCAAAACGGCTAGAACCAGCGGTATCGTGACGGAAAGCGGAATGCTGAGGACAACATAGCGAAGTGTATTTCCGAGAACTTTCCAGAACATTCTGTCGCCCGTCAGCAGTTGAATAAAGTTCTTGACACCAATGAATTCTGGCGGTGTCACAATATCCCATTTGGTAAAGCTCATGATGAGCGAAACGATGATCGGGATAAAGATGAACGCGATCATGCCCACAAACAGCGGCGTAATGAACAGGTATCCCTCATATCGTGACCAACGGATCGAGCGTCGGGGGGTGGCGGTTGTCGCCATCAATTTTCCTCTCTCACAGTGTGAAATTTCTTTCTGGTCGCTGCTCACCCCGCGAATGATTCTCACAGTATGAGCAAAGACGTTTTCGCCTGAGTACACCACATCAATGATTCGGGCGCTTCCCGTAGGGGTTTCCCGTAGGGGCAGGTCTCAGACCTGCCCTTTCTCAAGAGATGTGGCGATACGTGCGAAGATGGAATGCGCAGATTTAGCTGTTGTTTGCCAGAATCTCTTCCATACCAAGCTGAATTTCCTGAAGTGCGTCCGCTGCCGGTACCTGACCCAGGAAAGCCGCCTCGGAATTTGGAATGATGAACTGTGTCAGAATTTCGTTGTGGTTGATGCCAAGTGAATCGCTCGAAACGACATCGGCATTCGTCACATCCAGGAAGACCTGACCGCCGCGCTCGACCATCTCTGGTGTCAGGAAGGCTTCGGGTGCGCCTGCGGGGATTGAGAATCCGGTGCGCCCCAGAACTTTAGCGCCGTCGCCAATCGACATGTGCTTGAGGAATGCCCATGATTCCTCAGGATGTTCGGTAGTCGCGACCATGCCAAAGCCGGATGTCCAGAGCATACTGGTCAGCGGGCCGCCTTCATAGGCGCGTGGCATGGGGACGACGTGCCAGTCAATTTTGTCGCTGTTTTGCAGCAGTTGCACAGTGTCAATTGTATGGCTCGACCACATCGCCAGTTTCCCCGAAAGCTGGCGCGTGCCAGAATCCTGAACGGCTAACTGCTCCGGCGAGGGTGAAATGCCATCGACGAGAATGGTATCGACCAGCCATTGCAGCGCTTCGGCGTTCTTCGGGTCATTGGCGGTTGGGACGGTAAAGTCCCCGGTACGGCGGTCAAAGAAGCCCGGCCCATCGTTCGCCCACAGATATTGCTCGTAGACCCAGGGGCCAGTCGGTGTCATCCAGCCAAAGGTCTTATCGGTGTCATCACCGGAGGTGAGCGCCTTCGCTTTTTCGACCAGTTCTGCCCATGTCCAGCCATCTTCCGGCGGTTCGACTCCCGCAGCATCAAAGATGCCCTTGTTATAGATGACGGCATGAGAGACGTAATCTTTTGGCATCCCGAACAGCTTGCCATTCTGCGTGTAGAGGTCGAGTAATTTTTGGGGAACGGGGCCACCCTCGAAATCGGCATCGCCTTCGATAAACGTATTGAGGTCAGCCAGAAGCCCAACATTTGACCAATTGATCGGCGGGCCGTAGGTGGCAACGGCGGTCATGTCCGGTGGGTCGCCTGCCGCGATGCGCGTATTCATTTTCGCCAGCATTTCCGGCCAACCACCTGGTACAGGTGTCCAGGTCATTGCGATTTCGGGGTGCGCTTTATTAAACAGGTCAACTGCTTCCTGGTGAACTTCGTCCAGGCCAAAGCCCATAATCTCGACGGGCGTAGCGTCCTGCGCTTGCGGTGCTGCGAATACCTGTGACACACCAGTGGCTGCCAGAAGGGTAGACCCCCCTGCCGCTGAAGCTGCACGTAGAAAATCCCGACGACTAAGATTTTTGGATGGCATTATTTTCCCTTTCAAATTAAAAAATAGGTTTATGCAGAATAAGATTTGCGCGTTAATCTTAACCGCGCCGGGTGGAGATTATCGATTATCAATAATCTACCGACATGGAGGGGATTTGTCAAACAATGATGCGGAATTGGTATTTTTGTCCAGACTATAACCTGTCGCTTGGCGAACTCAATTCAATTGCCCGTCCATCAGGGTCTTGCACAACTGCCCGCTTCCCCCACTGGCTGTCCTGCGGTGCGGTCAAAATTGTCATTCCTTGAGCTTGAAATTTCTCAATAACCGCGTCTAAATTTTCGACCTGAAAACCGAGCATCGTCGCGCCCGCATTTCTCCTGTCTGGCGCGTTCCCCGGCTTGCCTGGAAAAATCTCAATCACGATTTCTCGCATTATGCTTGCATAGTGGATTGGCCCCGAACCATGCTGTTCCTGCGTGAATTCCAGACCTAACGCGCGATAAAAAGCCAACGATTTCTCGACATCAGCTGCGCGAATGACGATCAGATTCAATGAAGGTTGTGCCATAGTCACGATTTATACCCGGTCAGTTTTGGGTTGGGCGGGGTTATGGGTGTGATTCCACAGATGACCGAGGCGCTTTTGACCTTCAAGCGTCGTTTCAAAATAAACGGCGCGGACAGGCTCATGAACCAGTGGAAAATCATGGTGATGCCCCATGCCAGTTGCAACACAGTCGCCTTTTTTGACCTCGTAGGGTTTGTTTTCGGAAACGGCGACACCGCTTCCCTGGAAAATAATCCAATATTCGTCGCAATCGTGATAATGGCGATCAAAATTGGTTTCTTTAGCGTAAGCATGTGAATCGCCGTTGTCGCGAGGGTCGTCACTTTTCCTGACGGAGAACAGGCCGGAGCCGCCTAATTCATCGCCCCAATGACCCGCCATATAGATGAGAGTGGTTGGTGTTTGCGTCTCGGTCACGGCAAACGGCGCTTCACCTTCACGAGTGTCGAGATTTGCGCCTTCTTCCGCCGAAATTGTTTTGCTCGCGTAAGTGATCGTGCATTTCCCTGCCCCGACGATCAGCTTTTCCTTCGCAGCGCGGCGCTCAAACGTGTGACTCGCGCCAATGGGCAGCTCGACAATTTCGTAGAATCGAAGTTCACACCAGCCGCGATCCGCTTCACTTTGGAAAACGGGCATTTTATGGACTCCCCTGCTCACTATTTGATGTCAATTGTATTCTATATGAAGGGGATCGGGGAGATTCTCGTGATCAGAGGATGGGAAATCGGCGCGGGTTCGGGGCATGGGTGATGAAAAGTCATTGGCACCAATGGTACAGCGCGCAAAGCTTTGCGCCCCTACAAAAAAAACTGCGCAACATGGAATGTAAATCTTAACCTAATGTGGGCGATACGCCGTATCGCCCCTACACAAGCCTAAACTACCACACGCTCGGCTGGCGCTCGGCCTCGACCTCATTCGCGACCCAATCGAGCCACGCATTCACGCCTTCGCCAGTCTTGCAGGACAGCGCGAATGTCTCCAATCCAGGGTTGAGCGCCTCGACTCCGCGCCGGAAATAATCCATATCAAATGGCACATACGGCAGCAGGTCGATTTTATTGATGACCAGCACATCGACTCCGCGATAAATGCCCGGATATTTATACGGCTTGTCCGCGCCTTCCGGGATCGAGGCGACCAGCACACTTTTATGTGTGCCAAGCTGGAAATTCGATGGGCAGATCAGATTGCCGACATTCTCGACAATCAACAGGTCAATTTCGCCCAGTGTGAGCTGCGGCATAGCATCCTGGAGCATAATCGCGTCCAGGTGACAATTGCCGCCCGTGTTAATCTGTACCGATTTGACTGCCCCGGCAGCATCCGCACGGTCAGCATCCAGGCTGGTCGCGATATCACCATTGATGACCGCCAGCCGCAGCCGATCCTGTAGACCCTGAATAGTTCGCTCAACCAGGGATGTCTTGCCTGCGCCGGGGGAAGCCATAAAATTCAGGCTGTACACACAGGCTGCGTCCAGATGTGCGCGATTTTCGGCAGCAACGCGGTCATTCGCGCTCATGATTTTTTCGACAACGGGGATTCGCTTCGTCATGGTGTCACTTCCTTTTCATTCACTTCGTCAACGTCAATTGCTTCCAGATAGAATTCTTCGCCAGCCGCTATCCGCACCTCCGCGCTGCCACATTCAGGACACGTAAAATCATCACCGTGCATGGGATAGTGCGCGTAACAAATTTCGCATTCAAATTCGGCGGGGATGCGTCGGAAATGCAGGCGTGAGCCTTCGGCGGGTGTATTCTGGCTGATGATGTCCCAATAAAACTGGACAGAGTCATCTATAACAGAGGAAAGCTGGCCGATCACCAGATGCAAATCGGTAATGTGCGGAGTATGCGCGGTTTCAGGCTGCGCGTTTCCAGCGTACTGCAATGCCAGATTGAGGACACTGGCCGTGATAGCGAGTTCGTGCATATTTTGCTCTTCCCTTATGGTTAGAGCGTAGCATGGCCCGCGCAGGCTGTCCCCTGAATTTTGTCACTGAAAAAGGGTTATGATTCTAAGGGATTATCTTGAAAATCACTCACCTCACCCCTAACCCGCTTCGCGTCCAATGCGTTGGAGAGGGGAATAAGAATCGTTGTCGGATATGGTGAAGCAATAAAAAATATTCAAGTAGCCTCTAGGGTTTTATATCGTCTGTGGGGTCGCTCAAATGTAAGGATGTGAGTCGGGCGATACGCAATTTTTTCCACAAAATCGACCAGTTATAAACGGCTTCCTGAATCGCCTCATCCGCGAGGTCGGCAGGTTTGACTTTTTCCTCGCGCACGGCGTTGAGAATTTTGCTGCCAACGATGGAGACGAGAATCACGATGACGGTCAGCGCCCACTCGATGCGGTCATGACGGGGTTCGTTGGGGATTGCCGAGGGTTTGGGTGTGTCTGCGAGCGCTTCGTTCTGCTGATTAATCTGGTTGAGTTCGTTTTCGACCTGCTCGTTTTGCTCGACATACAACCACAGCGCAGCCCGCACGACATCGGCCTCGCTGTCATATCCATGCGTGTCGATGGCTTGCTGGATGCGCGTTTTCAGCTCCGGGGAGATGCGTGCGCCGACTCGTTCACTGAATGGGCTTTCCTCTTTTGGCATATTTCCCATCCCACTTATCACTATTACCTAATATCTACATATTGTACCCCAATGGCTCATTTTGTCGCTGGGTTGTGACGATGGACTGATGCGCCAAAAATATCCCCTGATTTTTGGGGTTGTCAAATTTGACAACCCCGGTTGGAAGGTTCATAATAGCCTTCAGCGAGTCGAAATTCTTCTTTATATTCAGGCGATTTTAAACCTCTGTTGGTATGAGCTTGTATATAGAGAAGAGAAAATCATCAAGGAGTATATATGTTTAGACGAAGCAGTTCTTTACTAGTGGTATCGTTGATAGCGCTCATGGCTCTCAGCCTGTCTGCGCCGTTGTTCGCGCAGGATGCGATGGCAACCACTGCCGAGTGTGGCAGTGAAGGTTATGCCGGTAATTGGAAATCGCTTGAGATGGTGGACAGCATGACCCTCAAGATCACGCTGTGCAATCCTGACCCGGCGTTCCCCTCGAAAATCGCGTTCTCCGGTTTCCCCATTAACTCTGCGGAATACCTGGAAACCACAGGTGGCGGTGGTGATCTGATCCAGAACCCCATCGGCACTGGCCCGTACATGCTCGAAAATTGGGAACTGGGCAGCGAAGTTGTCCTGACCCGCAACGATGCCTATTGGGGCGAAGTTGCCAAAGAACCAACCGCCATTATCCGCTGGAACTCGGAAGCGACACAACGCCTGATCGAACTCCAGTCCGGCAATGTGGATGGCATCGCCAGCATCGGCACGGGCGATTTTGAAGTCGTTCAGATGGATTCCAATCTGGCGCTGATCCCTACCTCGATCACCAACGTTTTCTATCTCGGTTTGAATAACCGATTCCCGCCGCTAGATAACCAGCAGGTGCGCCAGGCCATTGCCCACGCGATTGACAAACAGCGTATTGTCGATAACTACTATCCTGCTGGCTCGGTTGTCGCCACCCAGTTCATGCCCCCGGTTCTTTTTGGCTATACACCCGAAGTTGAACCGCTGGCTTATGATGTTGATCTGGCGAACCAGATGCTCGACGAAGCTGGTTTCCCGAAGGACGCGAACGGCGTTCGTTTCACGCTCGACCTGCACTATCGTGACGTGGTGCGCGGTTACCTGCCCACCCCAGGTGTCGTCGGTGCTGATCTCCAGGAACAGCTTGCCGCTGTCGGTATCACGCTGAACGTTGCCGCTATCGAATCCGGCGCGTTCCTGGACGCCGTAGCAGCCAGCAACGAAGCCATGTTTATGCTGGGCTGGGGCATGGATTATCCCGATGCCACCAACTTCCTCGACTTTCACTTCGGTGCTGGTTCGGCCTCCACACCACGTTTTGGCGACCTCTATCCTGAAATAACCGACCCGCTGACACAAGCTGCTCAATTGGGTAAGCCCGAAGATCGTTATCCGATCTATGTTGAGGCGAACACTGCTATCCGGGACCTCGTACCGATGGTGCCGATTGCTCACGGCGCAGGCGCAAATGCCTGGAAAGCCAGCATCGAAGGCGCGTATGCCGCTCAGGTTGGCGTCACCCTGCTTTCGAAGATGGAAGACCCGGACGATGACAATATCATCTACATGCAGAACGCTGAACCGATCAGCCTGTTTTGCGGTGACGAAACCGACGGTGAAACCTTCAGCGCTTGCGGTCAGATCAATGAAACGCTGCTGAACTACAATCCCGATACTGGCGAGGTTATTCCCTGGCTGGCGAGCGAATTCAACATCAACGAAGATGCTACCGAATTCACGTTCACCATTCGTGATGGTGTAACCTTCACCGATGGCTCTACACTGGATGCAGCCGATGCTTATACGTCATTGTTGATGGCGTGGGATGCAGCTCACCCACTCCATGTCGGACGTACCGGTACATTTGAGTATTTCGGCTCGTTCTTTGGTGGCTTCCTGAATCCGCCGCCCGCAACAGAGTAAATAATTTCCAGGGTGTTCCGTAGTAGTAGGGGCGACGCATGCGTCGCCCCTACAAATAACATGTGAAAATGTACGAAAGCCCGACGAAATAAAGAAAGAAAATATGGGGCGACCCGGCGACCAATGCAAATTCCTTTGGACGGGTCGCCCCTACTGAAATTGAGATAGAATTCTATGTCCACTTTTTTGATACGCCGTCTCGTATCGGCCATACCCGTCTTATTCGGCATTCTGCTGGTGACATTTACGCTGAATCGTTCGATCCCTGGCGATCCCTGTCGGGCGATCCTCGGTGAGAAAGCGACTGCCGAGACCTGCAACGCCTTCAGTGCGCGTTTTGGCCTCGACGAGCCGATCCCCGTGCAGTTTCTTATCTACATACGGAATGTGCTTCAGGGCGATCTCGGTACATCTTTCCGCTTTGGCCGCACGGTTGTCGATCTATTGATCGAACGCTTGCCCACCACCATCGAGTTAGCCATGAGCGCCCTGTTCTTAGCCATCATGGCTGGCATCCCGCTGGGCATTATTTCAGCCTACCGTCACAATTCACGCCTGGACGTGGCGACGATGATTTTTGCCAACACAGGCGTTTCGATGCCTGTTTTCTGGCTTGGGTTGATGCTGTCGTTCTTCTTCGCGGTGACGCTGAAGGATACGCCGTTCGCGCTGCCGCCTTCAGGCCGCCTGACCGCCGGACTAAATCCGATCCCCTTCTATATGCAATGGGGGCTAGCTGCCAGTGAGGAAACCGCCAGCAATATTTTGGTTTTTCTCTCACGCTTCAATATCCTCAATGGGATTTTGACCTTCAATACCGAACTGCTGATCGATTCTTTCCGGCATCTCATCCTGCCAGCCATTGCCGTTGGTACGATCCCCCTGGCGATCATCGCCCGCATGACCCGCGCCAGCCTGCTCGATACACTCAGTCAGGACTATACGCGCACGGCACGCGCCAAAGGGCTGCGAGAAATGTCGGTGGTCGTGCGACACGCGCTGCGTAATTCACTTTTGCCCGTCGTGACCATCATTGGCTTAAATTTTGGCGGCCTGGTCAGCGGCGCAGTGCTGACCGAGACGATCTTTGGCTTCAGTGGTATTGGTCGAACCTTATTTGATGGCATTACCGCGCGGGACTACGCCCTGGTGCAAGGAGTCACGTTGGTGACGGCGGTGGCCTTCGTCCTGATAAATTTGTTTGTGGATATTTTATACGGCTACCTTGATCCTCGTATCCGTCTGAGTTAACGAAAGAACCAATTTGAATTATGGATGTCCAGCGCACAGACCCTAAAGTAGCCGTTCTTGAGACAAAATCGCCCGTCAAAACCATCCAGAAATCCGAAAACCCCTGGGTCATCCTGCTGCGCGATCTGCTGCATCACCGTTCGGCGGTGTTAGGTCTGATTATTATCGGCTCATTGATACTGGTCGCGCTGTTTGCCAATGTAATCGCCACGCATGACCCGCTGAAATCCATGATCGGTGTAACGGGCGAAGTCCCTCCCCTGCCGCGCAAAGACCCCTGTATTCCGGCTTTCGGCTGCACCGAACCCATGCACTTGATGGGTCTGGATTTAAATGCTCGGGATGTGTTCAGCCGCTTGATCTATGGGGCGCGGGTGTCGCTGCCCATCGGCATTATTTCGCTGGGGTTTGCGTCGATTCTTGGCTCGTTGATCGGCATTATTTCCGGCTACCTCGGCGGTTGGGCAGATAACATCATTATGCGTATTATGGATGTGCTGCTGGCATTTCCCTCGCTGCTATTGGCAATCGCCATTGTTACGATTCGCGGCCCTAGCCTGGAAAACGCCCTGATCGCGATTGGCATCGTCTCGATTCCCGGTTATGCACGGTTGGCGCGCGCCAGCGTACTTTCGGTCAAGGAACTCGAATTTGTCACCGCGGAACGTGCGCTTGGAGCCAATCACGGACGTATTATTTTTTCGCATATTCTTCCTAACAGCCTCGCTCCGTTGATCGTACAGACGGCATTAGGTGTCGGTGGTGCGGTGCTTTCGGCTTCGGCGCTCTCATTTCTTGGCCTCGGCGCGCAGCCTCCTATCGCGGAATGGGGCGCAATGTTGGCCGAGTCTCGTGCTTACATTTTCACGAGTCCCCACTTGGTGCTATTTCCGGGGCTGGCGATCATGATAACCGTCCTCGGCTTCAACCTCCTCGGTGATGGCCTCCGCGATGTGCTTGATCCCCGCCTGCGTGGACGCTAAATCCGTTTATTGTCGCAGCAATCTGCCCAGGGCGCACGGCTGTGCGCCCCTACACGATGTGCCTTTACCACGAATGCGGTATCCATAAAAAATGTCTCAACTAAAATTTACAACTCTGTCCATCTCCGCAGCCGATTTGGGCGGTGAAAACCCGCTGCCGAATCTTCAGCAATCCGGCGACCTCCACGCGGTAGAGGCTGATGCCAACGTGCCTGCCGACATGATCGAAAATATGAAATATGGTCGTGTCAGCAATATTTTGCCGTACACGCTGCAAGATCAATACGAGCGCGAACGTCACGAGTCGCTGTTTAAAGTTGCGATTCTGGAAAACGAAATTTTACGGGCAACATTTTTGCTCGATTACGGCGGACGTTTGTGGTCGCTCTATCACAAGCCGTCCGAGCGCGAACTTTTATCGTCGAATCCGGTGTTTCAGCCTGCCAACCTCGCCCTACGGAATGCCTGGTTTAGTGGCGGTGTCGAGTGGAACATCAGCACGATTGGTCACTGGCCGCTGACATGTGCGCCTGTTTTTGCCGCGCAGGTTCAGGCCGATGAAGGGAAGCCCGTTTTGCGCCTGTACGAGTGGGAACGCCTGCGACAAGTGCCGTTCCATCTCGATTTTTATCTGCCGGATGGGTCGCCCCTGCTCTATGTCCATGTGCGCATCATCAACCCACACGATCATGACATCGCGATGTATTGGTGGTCGAATGTGGCCGTGCCGGAAACGCCGAAAACCCGGGTGATCGTCCCCGCCGAGCAAACCTACCGCTTCGGTTACACCCGTTCACTCGATATTTTACCTGTGCCGACCTTCGAAGGCGTGGATATGACCTATGCCACCAACGGCAGTCGCGCGATGGACTTCTTTTTTCACATCCCCGATGGTCAGCGCCGCTGGATGACCGCCCTTGATTCTAAAGGCAAGGGGCTGGTGCAAATCTCGACGGATCGGCTCAAAGGTCGCAAGCTGTTTTTGTGGGGTATGGGACAGGGCGGACGCAGGTGGCAGGAATTTTTGTCCGAACCGGGCAAACCCTACATCGAAATTCAAGCCGGACTCGCGCGGACGCAGCTTGAGCATTTAAAAATGCCCGCCCGCACCGAATGGGATTGGTTGGAAGGTTACGGCTCACTGGAAGCTGACCCCGCGCTTGCCCATTCACTTGATTGGCAGACCGTTCAGCAGCATGTCAGCCAGCAGATCGAAAATCTGACTCCTAATTTTGATGCCGAATTTGCGCGTTCGCGGACAATCCAGGAAATCGAAGCCTCGGAAATCCGGCATCTCGGTTCAGGCTGGGGTTATCTGGAAAAACGGCGGCGCGAACTGGCGGGTGAAGCACCCTTTGCCTCCCCTGCGCTGGCGTTTGACGAATCATCGCTGACCGCAGAGCAATTACCCTGGCTGCATCTGCTCGAAAACGGCAGCCTGCCCGTCGATTTTGACGAAGATCATCCGTCATTCATGGTGCAGGAAGATTGGCGTGGCCTGCTGGAACGTGCCGCGAAAACCGACACGAATGGTCACGCATGGCTGCAACTGGGCATTATGGATTTTTACGCCGGACGCACTGGCGACGCGAAACACGCTTGGGAACAATCCTTAGCCCAGAAGCGCACATTTTTGCCGCTGCGTAATCTGGCAGTTCTGGCGAAAAACGAAGGTGATCTCGAAAAAGCTGTCGATTATTATTTGCAGGCGTATGCGCTCAAGCCGGAACTCGCGCCCCTGGTGATCGAACTCGGCCAGACATTGATCGACGCCGGAAAGCCGCAGCAGTGGTTGGATATGCTGAATACAAATTTACCCCTCCCCCCAACCCCCTCCCCGCTTCGCAGAGAGGGGGAGCAAAACGAATCTCAAGTCCCTCTCTATGAGCGAAGCGAAATGGGGAGGGATTTAGGGAGGGGTTCTAAATTGCTGACTGCGCTTCGCAAATTAGGCCGCATTCGCCTCTTGGAAGCCCGCGCCGCGTTGATGGTCGAGGATTTTGAGCGAGTCGATCGATTTTTCGCGGACGGAATCGTGATTCCCGATTTGCGCGAAGGTGAGATCAGCCTGTCGGAATTCTGGCTGCAATTTCACGCCGCCCGCATCCGCGCCGCCGAAAACCTCGCGCCGGAAGTTGACATCAGCGAACGTGTCCGGCAGGAATATCCGATTCCCCGGAATTTCGATTTTCGCATGTCCGAGACATGATTCTATAATTCTGATGGTTAACCAACATTTGGGCGCAAGCCTTGCGCCCCTGCAAATCCCGATCATCTCGTCACGATGTTTCTGAGTCCCTCGCTGCTTAATGCGTACCAAGTGGATGAGGTAACGAGCCAATCACGGTATAATTTTCTGAGCTTTAGAACTTATTTTGAACCCAAAAGGAACAATTATGGATACCGTCACGCCAGAATCAGTCGGGATGTCGTCGGAACGGTTGGAGCGTATTCGCCCGTTCATCGAGCGTAATATCAACGAAGGAAAATTCGCAGGTGTGGCGACATTGATCGCACGGCAAGGTCGCGTGGCCTATTTCGATTGTGTCGGCATGATGGACAAGGAGGCGGGTAAGCCCATGCAGGCCGATACGCTTTTTCGCATCTACTCGATGACCAAGCCGATCACCAGTTTTGCGCTGCTGATGCTCTACGAGCAAGGCCTGGTGCGGCTCAGTGATCCGGTATCGCGCTTCATCCCGGCCTTTAAAGATTTAAAAGTTTTCAGCCGACCCTTACCAGCAGGTATGGTACTCGACAATTTGCAGCGCGAAATCACGGTGCATGATCTGTTTACACATACCTCCGGCCTGTCCTATGGCTTCAACGAGGACTCCCCTGTCGATGCCATGTACCGGAAAATCGAACTTCTGCGGCCTGATCGCAAGAGCGTGAAAGAATTTATTGACGATCTGGTCACGCTGCCGCTGGTGAATCAGCCGGGGACGGTCTGGCGTTACAGCGTCGCGACGGACGTGATTGGCTATCTGGTAGAACTCATTTCCGGGATGCCGCTGGGGCAATTTTTCGAGGAGCGCATTTTCCGGCCTCTGGGGATGGTCGATACGAGTTTCGCCGTACCGCCGGAGAAAATAAATCGCTTCTCGACAGTATACGGGCTTCACCCCGCAGGCGGGATTGTGCCGATTGAAACCCCGGATAAAAGCGCGTTTACGATGGCGGATCGTGCGCAATCCGGCGGCGGTGGACTGGTATCGACGGTTTCGGATTATCTGCGATTCGCCCAAATGCTGCTTAACGGCGGTGAATTGGACGACACACGGCTGATGAGTCGCAAAACTATCGAACTCATGACGATGAATCACCTGCCTGCACACATGCTGCCATTTGGCGTTGGAAATGTCGGCTACGGCTTTGGCCTGGGCGTGAGCGTCGTGATGGATTTGGCGCAGTACGGCAATATCGGCTCCGTTGGCGCGTATGAATGGGGAGGTGCGGCGAATACGCTGTTTTGGGTTGATGCGAAAGAAAAGCTGATCGGCATTCTGATGACTCAGTTTATGCCCGCGTGGCATTTCCCGCTGGCGGATGATTTCCGCGTGATGGTTTATCAGGCGATTGCGGATTAGCGGTGTGACAGAGTGCAATAAGGCGTTTTTCATTATTAAGCAGATAGCCGACGAGTTTTCGTAGGGACACGATGATGCAGTTTAAGAATTAAAGACGGAGTTCAACGTAGGGTGTGTAAGGGCGAGGCATGCCTCGCCCTTACGAAATCCGTACTCCGGGTTATTTTGTTAAACACGATTATCGTGTCCTAATGGGCGACGTGTACCAATTGACAGGAAACCCGCGTTTTGCGCATATTTTGGATGGTGGAAAATGGGCATGATGCATCATGCCCCTACGAAAATGGTTCGCGATGACCGACTTATTTGCGAGATAGATTAATTATTGCGGTATAAATGCCGATGATCGCCTGATGATGCGGCATGGTCGAAACCATAGGCCACGAGTGGTTTGAAAGTTCTGACAAAAATGTTGTAAATTTATCTTCACATCGTTGACATGGGGGCGAGAACCTCATGATATGATGTGAAGTAGACGTGCGCTAAAAATTGAAGAGAAAATTATGGAACTGGCAGCTTTTTCTGATAGAGGTATCGGGACTCGTGAGCGACTCGAGGATTATGCGGCGGATCGAATCATCGAAACAGCCGGAGGGCTTACGCTGCAAATCACGCTGGTGAGCGATGGTGCTGGCGGTGGCGAGGCAGGAGAACTGGCGGCACGGCTGACCTCGCGCACGATTTTTGAATACCTGGAAATCAGTAAAGAAACTTCCATTCCGCAACTGCTGATCCGAGCCGTCGAGCAGGCGAACAAAGCGGTTTATGACGAACTGCGGGGCGCGGGAACAAGCACGGTGGCGCTGGCGGCGGTTCATCTGAATGATGGCTCAGAGTATGGGCGGTTGTATATCGCGCATGTGGGGAACAGCCGGATTTACCTGATGCGCGATGGGCGGATGGTGCGGCTGAATATCGACCATACGCTGGCGAATGAATACACTTATGCGGGGCAAATGTCATTTGAAGAGGCGAAACAGCTTGACGCTTCGGATTATGTAACGCGCTCGATAGGGATTGGCGCAGAGGTCAATGTCGATATTGGCTTTTATGCGGAACGCGGCAAGGATTTCGTCAACAGCCGCCGGGCTTTCCGTATCGGTCAAAAAGGGATGAAGCTGGAAGAAGGCGACACGGTTTTCGTTGCCTCGGATGGTTTGTTCCCGTATATCAACGAAGAAGAATTTCTGAAACATGCGCTGGACGATAATGTCGAACGCGCCACACGGACTCTGATTAAATACGCGGCGGATCGTGGCCCGGAAGACAATATTGCGCTGTCGCTGCTGTTTGTTCCCTCGCGCAATCGCAAGACGGTGCGGACGATGGAGCGTTTCAGCCGCCAGCAGCGTGTCGGCATTGGCGTTTTCGCGATGGCGATTTTACTGCTGATCGGTTTTCTGGCGCTTCAGGTTTTGGGCGGCGAACGGCAGCGGGTGGCGTTCCAGGCGACTCAAACGCTGGTGCAGCAGTTGATTCTGGAAGCCTCGTATACGCCGACCCCGACTCTGCCGCCGCCGAGTATCACGCCCACTCAGCCCGTTGTGGCGGGTCAGGTGGGCAGCCGATTTTCGCCATCGCAACCAGTCGGCCTGGCGGTGTTCGCGGGGCGTTATATCGACCCGTTGCAGCCGGATGAGATCAACTATATTTCGATTGCGGGCGCGGATATTCTGAGCAGCGGACAGACGACCAATCAAGCGAACTTATATCTGCAACCCGGCAGCTCGATTCGCCTGAATCAGGTGATTGACACCCCTGGCAGCGAACAGATTGATTTGCTTCTCAAGCGTGGCAGCGATCTTTTCGTCAATCCAGGTGTTTTTGGCAACGGCGGGATTTCGATTGGCCTGGAGCAGAATCCTGATATTCGGATGCAAAGCCAGAATGCCTGCATGTCCGTCCGGCAGATTTCGGCAGATTCGACCAAACCGAATGATACCGATAAAGTCGCGGTAACGTGCTACGGCGGGATGTGCAGCTACAATTTCACCAATGGCGTGCCGGAAGCTATTCCGCTTGGTCAGCAGGCGCTGCTGGATGTCGATAATCAGCAGTTCATTTCCACATCTGCGGTTGATGCGGCGCAGGTGCGGGAATACAGCGAAACGATCTGGCAGCTTTCCCAGCGAGAAGACCAACTAAGCTGTCTTTCAAGCTGGTTGGATGAAGATAACGACACGGTTAATTACCCCATCGACGAATGCCCGACTGAGATCGGTTCGGCAGCGACGAGAGGCTGCCCGGACGCGGATGATGATGGAATTCAGGACAGCGTCGATCAATGCCCGGCGGAACCCGGCCCGGAATCCAATAATGGCTGCCCCCTGCCCGATCTGGACGATGACGGCCTGGAAGGAAACGCGGATCTTTGTCCGTTTGACGCTGGCCTTGCCGAAAATGACGGCTGTCCGACAGAAGGCCCCCAGGCTACCCAACGTGTAATCGTATTGACGCAAATGGTTGTCGAACAAATGGCTGCGACGGCGGTCATGACGCCAACGCCAACGATACCACCCACCGCGACGGCGATTCCGCTGCCACAAGCGCGCGATGATGATTATTCCACGTCGGGTGGCGATTCTTTGAGCATCCCGTCGCCGGGTGTGCTAGGGAACGACACGTTGAACGGTGCGGCGCTCACGCCGCTCAATGGCACGACTACCGAAGGCGGAACGATCTCGCTTGACCGGGGCGGAGGTTTTGAATATACGTCGCCAACCACATTCTCTGGCGTGGATTCATTCAACTATACGCTGACAGGCGACAATGGCAGCGATACGGCACGGGTGACGATTAATGTTTTGCAACCGCCCCTTCTGCCCCCAGTAGCCGATTTTTCGGTGTCCCCGGTCATCGGCAGCGCACCGCTAACCGTCTCGATTAGCGATGCTTCTACCGGGCCGATCAACAGTTATAGCTGGGATTTTGGCGATGGCACTTTACCAAGCGTCTCGTCCGACCCTGGCAGCCATACCTATGATGCCCCTGGTACATTTACGATTACACTCACCGTTTCAGGGCCAGGTGGCTCAGATTCAGCCACTCAGAATGTGGTGGTCAATTCGCAGCCACCTGTTGCCTGTTTTACGCCGACCAGTTCAACGATTGGCGTTAATGGCTCGGTGAATTTTGACGCAAGCTGTTCGACGGGTTCGATTGACAGCTATAGCTGGGATTTTGGCGATGGCAGCACAGGCAGCGGCACCTTTATCAGCCATACATTTACAACCGCAAGTATCTTCACTGTCACACTGACCGTGAGTGGCCCCGGCGGTGTGGATCAGGCTAGCGGAAGCGTTAATGCCCAACTCGCCGCGCCACAGGCCTGCTTCACCCCGGTCAATTCGAACATCAGCATTAATGGCTCGATCACCTTCAACGCAAGCTGCTCGACGGGTTCAATTACCAGCTATAACTGGGATTTTGGTAACGGTATCGTCAATAATGCCGGTCAATCGCCCAGCCGTACCTATAATGCTGCGGGTACTTTCAACGTTCGGCTGACCGTCGTCGGCCCTGGCGGACAGGATGACTTTTTCGGCAGTGTGAATGTCAGCGGCTTGCCCGTCGCCTGTTTTACGCCAACGGATATAACGGTTGCTCCCAATGCCCCCGTAGCTTTCAATGCGGGCTGCTCAAGCCCACTCGGCACGCTTACCTTTAGCTGGAATTTTGGTGATGGCACGACGGGCAGCGGACAAAACCCCAGCCATCCCTATACGACACCGGGAACGTATACCGTCGTTTTGACGGTCACGGGCGCAGGCGGCGTACAGAATACATTTAACGGTACGGTCAGGGTCGGGAATGTCCCGGTTGCTGTGAATGACCCCTCACCTGCTACACGCTATCAGGTGACAATGAACAGCGCCCTCAATGTGTCGGCTGCTTTGGGGGTACTCACCAACGATACGCTTAACGGGGCTTCGATCACTACCAATTCCGCCCCTACGCCGAATACCGGGACACTCAATTTTAATCGCAGTGACGGTAGTTTCAGTTATACGCCAAACACAAATACTGCTGGGCCAGTCTCATTTACCTATACCCTGCGAAACGCAGTCGCCACCGTAAACGGAACTGCTAACATCTGCGTCAATCCGATTGCGACGGATGATTCCTACGCGATATCCGCTAATACGGCATTGGTAATTGCCGCGCCCGGCCCTCGTGCCAATGATCTTCCGGCTACAGGCACGACTGTCACCTTCCCTGGAACCGTACCGGATGGAACCCTGAGTGGCACGTCCGCAGCCGGTGCATTCACATTTACGCCCGATACGGATTTCCTCGGCTCCAGTGTATTTAATTACACGCTGAATGCGGGGGTTTGCACCGATACAGGCAGCATCAGAATTGATGTCCTGGAGTCCAATAACCCGCCAGTTGCGACGGATAATAATTTTGATATGGTGGAAGGGACAACATTTGTCGTTCCTGCCCCCGGCATTATGGCGGACGACAGCAATGGTGATGCGGGTGAGCCAGGTTTTGGCATCACGGCTTCCCTGGTCACTGGCCCCGCGAGTGGTACGCTGGTATTCAATGCCGATGGCTCATTTACCTATACGCCAGTGGTCGGTTTTACGGGTGTCGTCAGTTTTACCTATACGGTAAGCGATGGCAGCCTGACCTCTGCCCCCGCGACTGTCACCATTACCGTGACTGCCAATAATGCCCCTGTCGCCAATAACAATTCCTACGTTACGCTGCAAAATACGACGCTGACCGTTCCAGCCCTGACAGGCGTTTTAATCAATGATTTTGATCTGGATGCCGACCCGCTGACGGCTGTACTGGGAACCACCGTAGCCAGCGGGACGCTGACGCTGAATGCGAATGGCTCGTTCACCTACATACCGCCAAATGGCTTCACTGGCTTAGTTACTTTTACCTATCGGGCTTTTGACGGCGCAGTCAACTCGAACCTTGCCACCGTCTCGATTGCGGTTGGCAACGCGAACACGCCGCCAATCGCTAATAACGACAACTACACGATGTCCGCGCCAGCGACTACGTTGACTATTAACGCTGCCAACGGTGTACGCGCAAATGATACCGATCTTCAAAGCGCTACCAATACCCTGATCATCGCACTTGTTACGGATGTGACCAACGGTACGCTAACGCTCAATGCGAATGGCTCGTTTACCTATACGCCAGACGTTGGCTTCAACGGTGTGGAAACCTTCACCTATCAGGCCACTGATCCGGGTGGTGCGGTATCGAATATTGCCACTGTGACCATTGCGGTTGATTCGAATACCGCCCCTGTTGCTGTCAACGATAGCTATACCGTCAATCAAAATGACTTTATCTTTGTTCCGGCGAATGGTGTGCTGGGGAACGATACCGATATTGACGGCAATGCAACTATCGCTGGCGCTATCCAGGTGAGTAGCGCCAGTAACGGCTCACTCTTTTTATATAGCGATGGCTCGTTCGACTATTTTCCAAACTTCGGCTTCTTTGGAACAGACAGCTTTACCTATCGAGCCGTTGACAATAATTCTGTTTTCTCGAATGTCGCTGTTGTGACGATTACCGTTAATCAGGTTCCGACTGCGGTTGATGACATTTACGCCACAGCCTTTGATACACCGCTGAATGCCAATGTGCTGACCAATGACCAACCCGCAGGTCTCACGGTTTTTGGCGCTGGTGCTTTTCCTTCTTTCTACGGCGGCAGTGTGACGCTGGCCGCCAACGGAGCCTTGAACTACATCCCGCCACCGTTCTTTTTTGGTCAGGATTTCTTCTACTATCAGGTCACTGACGGTGTCTTAGTTTCGAATTACGCCATCGTCATTATCAATGTAGGCTTTAACACGCCACCTACCGCGAATAATGATGCTTACACGACTGCGGCTGATACGCCTTTGGTTCGCAATGCCGCACAGGGTGTCCTGGCGAATGATAGCGATCCCGAAGCCAATAACCTTGAGGCATTTGTAACGAGCAATCCAACGAATGGCACGCTGGTGCTGAATGCGAATGGCTCGTTTACTTATACGCCGAATACAGGCTTTAACGGTGGTGACAGCTTCTCTTATCAAGCCAGTGATGGCCTGGATTTCTCAAATGTCGCGATAGTGACGATTACAGTCGGTGTTGGTGGTGGCAACTCGCCACCTGTCGCCAGTAACGACACTTACTCGACGAGTTCTGCCAGGACGCTGACGGTCAACGCGCCAGGTGTCCTGCGGAATGATACCGATGCCAATGGCGATCCATTAACAGCGAACCTCGTGACCACTGTGACTCGTGGTACGCTGGTTTTCAATACCGATGGTTCGTTTGTCTACACGCCCCCGAATGCACGTTTCAAAGGGACTGTGACCTTTACCTATCAGGCCAGCGATACGGCGGGTGCTTTGTCCGGTATCGCCACTGTGACGATTGCCGTCAGTGTGCCGCCGCCGCCGCCCGTTCCGATTGAAGTGCCTGCGCCGCCGCCTGCCACGCGCTGCACCGATACCAACTTTGAAAACCCCGGCATGATCCGCAGTAATTTCCTGGATGATGTTGATCGCGCCAATCTCTACTGCCGTTTGATCGCGGCGGGTGGCAACTATATGTACTGGCTCGGCAGCCCGATCACCAACGGCGGCAATATCGGTACTCGGAGCGTCATTGACCTGGGATTGATCGCTGCTGTGGATGTTTTCAGCATGTCCGGCGTGACAGAGTTCGTGAATGATGTCAATATCTGCTTGCAAGGCAGTGGTTACATCATCTACATGAATGCCAGCGGTCAGCCGCGTGTGCCGCAGCTTTGGAGCAACTGGACGACACCTTCCTTCCCTGGCTACACCTGCACCACACTCTACGCGCCGGGGACGGTGATTCTGGTGTCGAATAAGCCGGAATAGGGTCAAAAATTCGCGAGATTTTCCGAGACAACCTCCCCCCAACCCCCTCTCCGAATTCAGAGAGGGGGAGTTAGGCAAGTCTTAAGCCCCTCCCTATTGCAATGGGGAGGGGTTTGGGGTAGGGGATGCCTTCAGTACACATGAGCGACCTAGCGTGTGCCCCTATAACGATGTTACAACGCCCGCATCCGGTTGCCTTTGGGGTTATGTTCAACTTCCGCCAGCCCCAGAACCTCCATCAGCGGCGGAATATACATGCCGAAGCGCCCGCGCAGCCCTTTTTTCAGGCCGTACCAGCCGCCAACCGGATTCTGCTCTGAACGTCCCCAGGCTTCGATTGTGCCTTCTTTAGCAGGCTTTTGCTCGTCCGCGCTGCCCAGTTCCATCCAATCGCCATGCTTTTTCAACATCGTGTGTAAATCCTCGATGCAGCGAAGATCGTAGAGGAGCACAGTTTTGCCAACCGTACAGACCAGCACTGGCGGTTCATGGCTCTCATCGCGGTAAAGGGTATATTCCGATGTTCCTGGCGGGGTTTTGAGCTGCCAGGGGCTTTCTTTCGTTCCGTTTCCTTGTGTCATTTGTAGGCTCCTATTAATTTTTTTCGGCTTCACGTTTCAGGTCGGCAGCGTATTGTTCGAATGTCGGTTTGAAGTCTGGCAGCGAACCGCCGATCATCGGCAGCATGAGTCCGCTGATGACCTCTTTCATGCTGAAATTCGTCGTCCCATCCGCATTGCCCGTCAACATATAAGTGCGGACACCTTTGAACATGGGCGCAAAACCATCCTCCCAGACCATTTTTGTCGGCGGCGTTAGCTCAGTTATCTTAAGGTTAAACGTTCGGTCAGGGCTGGAGATGGATTTAAGTGTGACTTTTTCATTCAGCGCGATTCGGCCTTCCAGACTAATCACCGTTGAGTTCCATTTTGGTATATTCGCTGCATTTGTCAACAAAGCCCAGATTTTTTCGGGTTTTGCGTGGATGTTGATTGAGACGGAACACTCCCGTCTGAAGGTTGATTTCGAATCAGTGGCTTTACCATTTGCCATCGGTATATCGACTCACTTTCTATCTAGTGTTCTCAGAGATATGAATGCAAAAACATCCGGGTACAGCACGCTGCACCCCTACAAAAATTTGAGAGTGTTTGCCCTTCGTTAGGTTCTGTTGACATTTCAGCCAAGTGATGTCATTTCCTGGCATCCCCACCCCAAACCCCTCCCCATTGCAATGGGGAGGGGCGTAAAATCGGCTTGACTCCCCCTCTCCAATGCTTTGGAGACGCGCAGCGGTCGGGGGGGTGAGGTTGAGCAAATGTCAACACAACCTAGTTATCAAAGAAATGATACGAGCCGACTTCTTCCAGATCGGTGACGACAGGTTGTTCCTCGCAGCGTTCTTTGATTTCCGCCTGAAATGCCTGAAATGCTGGCAGTTTCGGTAATGGATTGGTGTCTGTCTCGATGGAAACCAGATGAATGAAGGTTACGCCATCGTTCTGCTTGAAGGTAGCGTATCGCAGCCCTGGCGGGCTGTTTTGACGCAGCTCTTCAAAAACTTTCTCGACATAATGCTGATTTTCGCTTGCCCGGTCAGGTTTGACTTTGTAACGAACGATAAGCCGTTGCACGATAAAATCTCCTTATGTTCAATGGATTCACTCAATATGACGACGATGATGCGGCAAAGGGTGCGGTCAGCGTGAAAAATCGCTATACTTTGCACATCAGTTTCGAATCTCCCGGCATATTCAAAGATGAATCTAACCACGATTGACGAACAAGAGTTTGGCACGCTGACCGAACCCTACCGCCGCGAATTGCAGGCTCACTGTTACCGGATGATGGGTTCGGTGCAGGACGCGGAAGATATGGTGCAGGAAACATTTCTGCGGGCGTGGCGAAGGCGCGAAACGTTTGAAGGACGAGCTTCGTTTCGTGCATGGCTCTATAAAATCGCGACCAATGCCTGTTTGGATCGACTCAAAAGGCTGCCCTGCCGCGTTGTGCCGATGACCTATCAGGCCGTTTCGTTGGTCAACGAACCAATTCCCCCATCGGTGATGGAACCCATCTGGTTAGAGCCGTATCCCGACGATTTGCTGGGTGACGACAATCCTGAAGAAACTTTTTCATCACGCGAACATATCACATTGGCGTTCATTGTGGCTTTGCAACTGCTCCCGCCCCGCCAACGCGCAGTCTTGATTTTGCGCGATGTGCTGGATTGGCATGCGGATGAAGTCGCGGCGCTGCTGGACATGACGGTTTCTGCCGTCAAAAGCGCACTGCATCGAGCGCGTTCCACATTGGCGAATCGTGACATGAGCGAGAATCATGTGCTGGACGAGGCCGCGAAAACGCAGCTTCAGGATTATATACGGGCCTGGGAAACGGCAGATGTGAACGGTCTGCTCAAATTATTGAAGGATGATGCGACTTTCAGTATGCCGCCAATCCCCTCCTGGTATCGCGGACGCAGCGAAGTTGGCGGGCTGGTTTCCAAAACGATTTTCAGTGGGGATGCCAATGGGCGCTGGCGATTGCTGCCGACTCGCGCCAACCGCCAGATCGCGTTTGGGCTGTATCGCCAATCACAAGGCGGCTACGAGGCTTACGGGATCCAGGTGCTGACGTTTCAGGGTGGGCTGATCGCCGACATTACGACGTTCAGAAATCCGGGGCTGGTGGAGCGCTTTGGTCTGCCCGCGACGACGAATTGATTGACGTGACATATTGATGAATGACTCGTTTTCAGGGCGCAAACCTTGCGCACCTACAACACCTTCGATGTTGATTTTTGTAGGGACTGATAAAAACGCATCTGAAAATTCGAACTTCCACGCCAAAACGGTAACTGTAGGGGCAGGTCTCATACCTGCCCGCCGTGTCTCATGTCATCATGGGCGGGTCTCAGACCCGCCCCTACAAGAGATTCGCCGAATATTCAGATGGGTTCTTATTTTTTCCCCGTGACGGTATAACCTCTTATTTCTTCTTCCGTTTGACCTGATCGGTGGTACTGAGCAGCGCGATGAGGCCGTCTGCCAGCGTTTGCCGCCACCAGAGATAATCATGCCCGCCATTATATTCCACGTAAGTGAGTGGATAGCCTTTCGCCCGCAGCACATCGCGCATATGGCGATTCATGCTGTGGTGGCTCATCCCCTCGCCCAATGATGAAATCCCCTTGTTTTCCAGCAGCCCAATATCGAGATAAAAATTCAGTGGCAGACGTTCGGCTTCGACAAACTGGCGGATCAGCCAGCCCGGTTCGTTATCGTCTTTTGGATCTCTGACGGCTGGATGCCACCAGTACGAGCCGGATTGCGACAGCACATTGCCGAAAATGTCGGGGTTTTTGAGCGCGTTCCATGTCGAGGCGATCCCGCCATAGCTTGATCCAGCGATGAATGATTTCGCAGGGTCGTCGGTGATGTTGTAGTGCTCGTGTACCCAGGGCATCAATTCCTCGCGCACGAAACGCGGAAAATTTTCGTTCGGCGGCAGGTCATTGGCGCGGGCATCTTTGGCATTATCCACCATGACGCAGACCATCGGCGGGATTTTGCCCTCTGCTAGCAGGTTATCCAGCACCGTTGGCGTGGGAACAACCGTCATGTACGATCCGCCGTCGAACGTGAACAGAAAATGATAAGGCTTATGCCCTTTTTGCTCGTATCCCGGCGGCGTATAGACCCAAACCCGGCGCTCATTACCCAGAATTTCGCTTTTGAATTTGGACTCTTTGACTTCGCCATGCGGAATATCGGCGCGTTTTTCGACATGCGGCTGTGGCGCTGCTTTCGGCCCGCGCAGGATTGAGAGGCTGAATTCCGGCCAGCCATCGGGGTCGTTATCATCTTTGGGAAACAAAAATGTCTCCGAATTGAGGGGGTCGGTTTTGGACATCTCAAAATAGCGCTCCATCTGCTCTTTTTCAGTTTTTAACGCCGAAAGTGGCAGGAGCGAATCATTGGGTACGATGCTGTAGGTGGTCAGGATATCACCACGCACTTTTCGGGTGAGATACCACAGATGTGTATACGGCACGCGGGTCAGCAGCCCCGCAGATAGATTTTCCCAATCCACCAGCAGCGACCTGAAGAGAACATTTTGCGTGTTTTTGTCACCTTTATAGAGAAAAGTCACCCAAAAATATTCGCTGTTGCCCTCCACAGGCTCGAATATCGGTGTTCCTTCAGCTTCGATGCTTTTCCAAAAGGTGTCTAGAGCTTCAAAATCGCCCGCTTCGAGTTCGGCTTGTAATTTCTGCAAACGCGGACTTTCAATGTTAGCCATTAACTAGCTGCCTTTACCGTTACACTATCCGTCGCCATGCGCCCTTCTTCGATGACCAATGCGACTCCACCACCTGTATAGGGCGCTTCAAGATCGTAGGCATCAAATAGCAGCTCGCCATTGATCCAACCCTGCAAGTGTTCACCCGTCACCTGTAAGCGCAGCGCATAACCAACGCCAAGTTCGCGCGAAAAATCGACTTCCGCCAGCGTTCGCTCGCCTTTGACCACACGCGCTTTACCATCATCGCAGAGCAGCAGTGCGTAATACCGCTTCATCCCCTGCACCCGCGCCGCAATCCCGGCAGATTTTGCCATATGTGGGGTGATCGTTGCGCTGACCTGATAGTCCTTCCATTCGCGCGTTCCGGTCATTAGTAACCCGCGACCCTCATTCTGGATCGTGCGGAATGGCTCTCCCCACCAGCCTTCAAAGGATGAATCCAGGCCATTGACCCACGCGCGTCGCCAGATTTTCGATTGGTATGCCGGACGAGTCAAAACCAGATCAGGTGTGCCATCCCAACTGACATAATCCAGGTAAATCGTGCCGGGTTCGTCGTCACTGACTTCAAAGCCAATCTGGGCGATGGGCGCACTGTTGATGCCCTCAATCGTCCATTCAAATGTGTGATCCGCGTTGGCTTGTAGCGCGGCTTCTGGCCCATCCACCGTTTGCAGCTCGTCATTTTCGCCGTAAAAACGAATAAAAAGTTGGCATTTAGCGGGTGTGCTCCCTGCCGAAACCCGCGCCCGGAGTGTTTGCCCCTGATAAATGGTCGGCGAGGCGTGAAGCTCGTAGCCGATCATGTTGATCGCATCTGGCGGCGTAAAGGTTGGTGTCGTGATTCGCCCACCTTTACCTGTGTAATTAATCGCGAGGCTGCGTTCGCCGCTGGCGCTATGTCCTTCCACATTAACAATGCGAACCCGTTCGCCGTCTTCCGACGTGAAGCCCTGAACCGAGCCGGGGAGTTCAAAATGAAAACGTGCGCCATTTTTCGGTGAAATCGGCGCTTCGCCTGCCAACGTTCGCCCCATATTGACGAGGTGAATCGTCTCGGTCACGGCATCGGAGATCGCGCGTCCGCCATCGGCAGTCGGTATATAGAGGCGATCCGCCACCGGGCCGCGCCAATCCGGGCCAGCGTCGATGCCCGCCAGTCCGTTCTTGATCCCCAGAAGGCAGCCGACATTGCCGGAATTGCAGTCGGTGTCCCAGCCGGATGTGTTAACGATCATCAGCGATTTCTGGAAATCATCGTCGCCGTAGAGCAGGCTGGAGATAATCAGCGCGTGATTGGGAACCATGTGGCAGTTGCCGCCGTACTTGTCGTAGCCATAATTGGCCTGGATCAGGTCGCGGGTGTCACGCCAATTCGGTAGTTCCTCATGCCATTCGCGGATTTCGTCGATCATGCGGTAGATAATTGAGTCTTTGGGGATGAACGAAACGCCTGTGTCGATCAATTTGTTGATGTCGCTTTCGACAAACGCCTGCGCTTCCATCGCCGCGATTACCTGTGCGCCATAGATGGCCTCGCCGTCGTGGCTGACGCTGCCCGCCCGCCGCGCAAATTCCGCCGCTAATTCGGGATCGCCCGGAGCGATAATGCCCCATCCATCAATGAAGATTTGTGAGCCGATTTGCTCCGCGACGACCTTGCCATTGAGCGCGATTGAGCCGCTGTGTGGCGCTTTGATTCCATGCTTGAGTCTCAAGAATGCGGTGTGTTCCGTTGAGTTACCATTCCCGCCCCACCACAAAATTACTTTTTTCTCAATTAAGTAGTTGAGCCAAGTATCCCCGATCTGTTCAGCGGTAATGTCGCGGCTGATGCCGTAATCCTGCATAGCGCGAATGAACGTGAACGTGCCGGAAATGTCATCGTCGGTGACGATCAGGGGTCTGTCGAGCTTGTCGTGGACGTAGTAGTTGATCTCCCCTAATTTGGGCATAATTTCTTCGTAACGCCATCCCTCGAATGGGCGGCCCAAATAAACTCCAATAATCTTGCCGAGAACCCCAGCGTATACTTTTTCCAGATAATTATTTGGAAGCATAAGACACTTTCTATGGCTTGTTTAAATAAATTGCGTGAATTATATGCGTCCAGAAGTGCTTTTGACAATTACTTCGTCACTCACATCATCAAATGGTCTGGTCGTTCCGTTTCGTTCTCGCTCATGTGGACAGTAGCCATAAGACCCAAACGCCATATTACAATTGTGGCATAACACTCTCAAATCATCACGTCTAGGCATTGTGTATAATCCATACCAAAATGCCGATGTGCTTTGGGTTTTGCGTTCTCTACTGCCCCCGCCATTTATATGGTCAATAGCGAGAAATTCAATGGTAGATTCACCGCAGCAGGCACACTTTCCACCATATTTTTCGATAACGGCCATTCGTATTTGCCGTCGCCTTTGGAGCGCACGAGGCCTTTTTTCATACTCTGCTTTGCACGTATTACATTGATAATGACTTCTTTCTGCTGAGACTCGCACCCAATTCTCATCAACGATCAGTACAACGCCACATTTTCGACATTTACTCCCTTGTGGAATTGACTCCGATGCTCGTTCTTCATGCCACTGCTGTTTTTCTGCTGCGTTACATGCTTTGCAAATTAGATGCAACCTTTTCTGTTGTCCGCTATTCCAGTTTTCTGCTGTTAATGAAATTCCGCATTTCCGACACTGTTTCCCTTCTGGCATTGGTTTCGCCCCTCTTATCTCGCGCTTCTGTTGCCCAATTACTCCGCGACATGTCTTGCAAATTAGGCCTTGCTTGCTCTGAATTTTACGATTCGAGTTTTCTACGGTTAATATGATCCCACATTTTCTACACCGTTTGCCTTCTGCTATCGGTTTCGTTGCATGTATTTCCTCTCGTTGTTTTGCAGCTTCTTCACGGCATGGATGCAAATCCGCTGTAACCTCCTTTGCCCTCGCGGATTCCAGTTTTCAGCAGTGAGCGCTTCTCCACATTTTCGACATATTCGCGGTTTTGGTTTGCGCGGCATAATTTGCCTTTGTCTCAATCATAATTGTACTAATTGAGACATTTATGATTCGAGTATAGAGAGAAATTTTAAGATGTCAAGTTATTGCGTATAATCTCTTATGCAAGATGGAGATTTCAGTTGAAAAATGAAGGTTTCGCACTACGTGAATTTATTCTGGATGAGATGAAACGGCGGAGTATGTCCAATCGTCAATTCGCTGTTGTGATTGGTGTCTCAAATGCGACGATTAACCGTGCTGTAGACGAAAATAATCCGGCAGAGCCAACATTGGATTTCTTGCTCAAGCTATCAAAAGCGACCAGTGTGAGTGTGATAGCCCTGGTTGAGATGGCTTATCCTGATCTTGTCGAGCTAAATCAGCCCAGCCCTGCCGCGCTCATCATGGCGCAGAAGATCGAAAAATTGCCTGCACATTTACAGGAGGCGATTGCCGCGATTATTCGGGGGAGTCCAGAGGGATCGTAGGGGCGACTCGCCGAGTCGCCCCTACAAAAATTTGCATTTTAGAAATTGCGCTTACCACGCATAGGCTTCGGGTGCTGTGCCGCCCGGCCCTGGGAAGATTTCGTCAAGCTGTTTCATCTGCTCGTCATTGAGCTTGATTTCCAACGCACGTAGGCTGCCTACCAATTGGTCGGTGGTGCGCGGCCCGATGATCGGCGCGGTCACAACCGGATTTTTGAGCAACCACGCCAACGCGACATCCGCCGGGTTTTCGCCCAGGTCTTTGCAGAAGGCTTCCCACTTTTCAAGCTGTGGACGCTGCTTTTCAACTCTGTCGTCCATTGTTGAACGTCGGCCATCCTTCATTTTTTGTAGTACGCCGCCGAGCAAACCACCCGCCAGCGGACTCCAGGGGATCAGTCCGACACCGTAATCCTCGCAGGCCGGGATTACGTCCATCTCGACCATACGCGCGTTCAGGTTGTACAAGCTCTGTTCGGAAACAAGGCCGAGAAAATGGCGCTGTTTGGCGATCTCGTTGGCTTTGGTGATATGCCATCCGGCGAAATTGCTGCTGCCGACATACAGAATTTTGCCCTCGCGGACAAGCTGCTCCATCCCCTGCCAGATTTCCTCCCAGGGTGTGTCGCGGTCAACATGGTGCATCTGATACATATCAATATAGTCGGTTTGCAGGCGCTTAAGGCTGGCTTCGCAAGCACGGCGAATATTCAGCGCGGAAAGTTTGCCTTCGTTCGGCCAGTCGCCCATCGGCCCATAGAGCTTGGTGGCGATGACGGTTTTTTCGCGTCGTCCCCCACCTTGCGCCCACCAGTTCCCGATAATTTCTTCGGTATGACCGTTGTGGCTGCCAACGTTGCCCATTTTGCCGTAGCGGTTGGCGGTGTCGAAAAAGTTGATACCCAGATCGAGCGCTTTATCCATGATCGCATGGCTGTCTGGCTCGGTGGTTTGCGGGCCAAAGTTCATTGTCCCCAGGCACAGGCGGCTGACTTTTAGCCCCGTGCGTCCCAGATAAGTGTATTCCATCGTCGATTTGCCTTTCTCAAGAATGTTAATTCATTTGTATCCCCCTCACCCCCGACCCCTCCGCTACGCGACAAGGGGCGAGGGGAGAAAAATTCCGTATCCAAGTGCCTGTCTCCATTGTGGGAGAGGGACGCTTCGCGAGGGTGAGGGGATTAACAGAAACTTACCAGGCGTAGGCTTCCGGCGCAGTGCCACCGGGGCCGGGCCAGATCGTATCGAGCGTTTTCATCTGCTCGTCGCTCAGGTTGATTTCCAATGCGCGGAGGCTGCCCGTCAATTGGTCGATGGTGCGCGGCCCGATGATCGGCGCGGTCACGACTGGGTTTTTGAGCAGCCACGCCAGCGCGACATCGGCTGGTTGTTCGCCAATTTCTGCGCAAAATGCTTCCCATTTTTCCAACTGCGGGCGCAGCTTTTCGATCTCACGCTGCTGATTTTCCGAAGCGCGGCGACCTTTTTGGGCTTTTTCCAGCGCTCCGCCGAGCAACCCTCCTGCTAATGGCCCATAGGGAATCAGACCGAGGCCGTAATCTTCACAGGCCGGGATCACATCCATCTCGATCATCCGTGCGCGGAGGTTGTATAAACTTTGCTCTGAGACGAGGCCGAGAAAATGGCGCGATTTGGCGAGTTCATTGGCTTTGGCGATATGCCATCCGGCGAAATTGCTGCTGCCGACATACAGAACTTTACCCTCCTGGACAAGCTGTTCCATCGCTTGCCAGATTTCTTCGAAGGGTGTGTTGCGGTCAATATGGTGCATCTGATACAAATCAATGTAATCGGTTTGCAGACGTTTGAGGCTGGCTTCGCAGGCACGTCGAATATTCAACGCCGAGAGTTTGCTTTCGTTCGGCCATTTGCCCATATCACCATAAACTTTGGTAGCCATGACCACTTTTTCGCGCCGTCCGCCGCCCTGCGCCCACCAGCGCCCGATGATCTGCTCGGTATAGCCTTCACCGAATTTCTCGCCATAGCCGTTGGCGCTGTCGAAAAAATTGATGCCCAGTTCGAGCGCTTTATCCATCATGGCGTAGCTATCCGGCTCGGATGCCTGTGGGCCGAAATTCATCGTACCCAGACAGAAGCGGCTCACTTTTAGACCGGTACGGCCCAGATAGGTGTATTGCATGGATGACATTTGCCTTTTCAATAATGATGTTTGTATTACAAGGGCGCACGGCTGTGCGCCCCTACAAGGCGTTGTTCGTTTTTACGCTACCAGGCGTAGGCTTCCGGCGCTGCTCCACCGGGGCCGGGCCAAATTGTATCGAGTGTTTTCATCTGCTCGTCGCTCAGGTTGATTTCCAGAGCGCGGAGGCTGCCCGTCAATTGGTCAATGGTGCGTGGCCCGATAATCGGCGCGGTCACGACTGGATTTTTGAGCAGCCACGCCAGCGCGACATCGGCTGGTTGTTCGCCAATTTCGGCGCAGAAGCCTTCCCATTTTTCCAACTGGGGACGCAGTTTTTCGATTTCTTTTTGGCGGCCTTCCTCGGCGCGGCGACCCTCTTTGGCTTTTTGCAGCACACCACCCAGCAACCCACCACCCAGCGGACTCCAGGGGATCAGGCCGAGGCCATAATCCGCGCAGACTGGGACGACTTCAAGTTCGACCATACGCGCGTTGAGGTTATATAAACTTTGCTCGGAAACCAACCCCATATAATGACGCGCTTTGGCGATCTCGTTGGCTTTGGCGATATGCCATCCGGCAAAATTGCTGCTGCCTGCGTAGAGAATCTTGCCTTCGCGGACAAGCTGCTCCATTGCCTGCCAGATTTCTTCCCAGGGCGTGTCGCGCTGGACATGGTGAAACTGGTACAGGTCGATATAATCGGTTTGCAGGCGCTTCAGGCTGTCTTCGCAGGCCTTCTTGATGTGCAGCGCCGAAAGTCCGCTTTCGTTCGGCCAATCGCCCATGCGATTATAAACTTTGGTCGCGAGGACGACTTTTTCGCGTCGTCCGCCACCCTGCGCCCACCAGCGCCCGATAATCTGCTCGGTGATGCCTTCGCCCAATTTCCAGCCATAGACATTGGCGGTGTCATAAAAATTGATGCCCAGCTCAAGGCCTTTATCCATAATCGCATAGCTGTCCGGCTCAGTCGTTTGCGGGCCAAAATTCATTGTTCCCAGACAGAGGCGGCTGACTTTCAAGCCTGTGCGACCCAAATAGGTATACTGCATGGTCAAAACTCCTTATAAAAAAGATAAATCCGTTATGTGAGGATGTAAAAACTGGCGGGGTGTCCGGCGGAGCGATTCTCGCACCGGAATATAGATGATGGAAATAATACCCTGTTTTGCGGATTTGACCAACAAATTGTAATGCACCCTCACCGCTTCTCCAATGCGTTGAAGAGAGGATGGGGGTGAGGTTGGCTAAACTTTAGAGGGCGACCCGCCGGGTCGCCCCTACAGATGAATGTTTATTCGACTTCGAACGACCAGAAAATCCGATCCGTGACATCCCAACCGTTGCCGTCGGTGACGATGATTGTCCAGAAATACGTGCCGGGTGACAGTGCATCCGGATTCGGCAGGGTGTAGCTTGTCCCAGTCTGTGTCGTGGACTCATGGATGATCGTAAGTAGATCAGGCGTGTCGTTAATCACCACCGTATAGCCGGCGAGACTGCCGGGGGCGCGATTCCAGCGGAAAGTCGGTGTGGTATCGGTAGTTGTGGTGTTATTGAGTGGGATTCTCAATAACGTCAGTTCAAATCTCCGGCTAAGGCTCAATGGCCCCCAGTTTCCAGCCGCATCGTCGCCTCGCACACACCAGTAGTACACATCCTCACCCGGAAGCTGGGTAGTGTTGGGCAGCGTGAAGCTCGTGCTGGTAAGTGGTGAGGACTGGTAGAATGGATTTGGACAATTCGGATCAACGTCGATAACGAGTTGATAACGTTTCGCGCCCGTCATTGTGTTCCAGCGGAATGCCGGTGTCAGGTCGCTGGTGAAGCTGTTATCAGCAGGTGAAACCAGCACGGGTGATGTGGTCGGCGCAACGGTATCGACGGTGAACGAACGCGCCGCGCTGTAGGGGCCGGGTAAATTTGCGCCATTCAACCCGCGTACTCGCCACCAGTGCTTCTGATCGCTCAGGGTGACGTTGGATTCAACCGCCCGCGCCGGGCCAGTCGCCGTAAAGACAACCGTTGTAAAGGCTGCGTCTGTGGCAATGTCAACCTGATAGAAGGTGGCGTTCGGGACAGCGCCCCAGGAAAGTGTCGGCGTGGTGTCATTGACGAAGCCATTGTTGGCGGGTGAAACCAGCATGGGCGCTTTTATCACCGCTGCCGTTGTCAGGAACAGGCATGGCGAAAATTCAGACGTGTTGCTGGTCAGGATATTCGTCGCCGTCGCCGTGATGATCGTGCTGGTGGTGAATGTCCCGCCGAAAGTGATCGGCGCGTCGCCATTGCTGTCCGTCGTCACTTCAACAAATCCGAGATAGGTTCTCCCTTCGCCAAAGCCTGTTGGGTCGCAGGCCGGGCTGCTGAAAAATTCGATGCGGAAATCGAGATCGGGTGCGCTGGTCAGGCTGCCTGTCACCTGTGTGGGCGTGATCGCGTTCAAAATCGGGAAATTCTGGTATTCGTCCAGTTCGCCAGCATCGTTCAGAGTCGGAGTCATGCCAGCGTAAACGAGCGAAATGCCGAGCCTGCCGTTGGAATAGACCGAATTGCCGAGGATGAGATTGCCTATCGTGCCGGGTGAATAGACACCGATGCCGACCCAGGGATTGTAGGCGACCACGTTGCCCTCTCCGGGATTCGTCCCGCCGATGAGGTTGTCATTGCCGCCATAACCCATCGCGATCCCATAATCTCCATTGGGTATACCTGCCGTTCCAGCCGCGTTGGTGCCGACAAAGTTGCCCTGCACCGTATTCTCTGTCGCGCCATACAGGTCGATGCCTGTCGCGCCATTGCCGGAGACGACATTGCCCGCGCCTGTTGTCGCACCGCCAATAAGGTTCAGCGTTGCCGGGCCTGTGATCAAAATTCCGGTAAAGTCGTTGCGCAGCCTTGCCGTACCCGCCGCATTGGTGCCGACATAATTGCCTTGCACGGTGTTGTTTTGACCGGATGCGATCAGGATACCCGCTTCGGTATTGCCAGAGATGACGTTCCGTGCGCCAGTGGTTGACCCGCCAATGAAATTACCGGATGCCTCGTCTGCAATGAGGACACCGTTGACCGAGTTGCCCAGGTCGCCTGTGCCAGCCGGGTTCGTGCCAATATAGTTGCCCAAAATGCTGTTGCCCTGGGTGTTTGTGCCGGAGAACGTGACACCGCTTTCCAGATTACCAGAGATGATGTTCCGTGCGCCGATGACCGTGCCGCCAATCGTATTGCCAGCCGCGCTATTGGTGATGACTACGCCACCGCTTTGATTGCTGATACGGGTATTGCCGGAGGGGTTTGTGCCGATGAAATTGCCCTGCACGAAGTTTCCGGTTGAGTCAATTCCCGAAATGATGAGGCCGAAACCAACGCCCCCGGAGATGACATTGCGTGTGCCGGGGATGATGCCGCCGATCAGGTTATCTGCCGCGTCGCTGATGAACAGCCCTGACCCTGTGTTCCCCAATGCTGCTGATCCAGCCGCATTCAGGCCAATATAGTTCCCTTGAATGGTGTTATCCGGGCCGTTTACCAGGATGCCAACCTCTTCATTGCCGGAAACGACATTGCGCCCGGTAGCAACCGTGCTGCCGACCAGGTTGTCGAAGGTTTGCTCACTCAGGCTGATGCCGTTTTGCCCGTTGCCCAGATCAGCAGTGCCAGCCGCGTTGAGGCCGATATAGTTGCCCTGGATAAAGTTCGTATTGGCGCGTGTCTCCGTTCCGGGATCATCCACATAGCCATCAATACGAATTCCATTATTGATGTTACCCGAAATGACATTGCGTGCGCCGGAGACTGTCCCGCCGATGGTGTTATTGGATGCCCCCGCCCAGATAAATACGCCATTGAGTCCGTTCCCAAGCGCACGAGTCCCGCCGGGGTTCGTGCCAATGTAATTCCCCTGAACGAGATTGTTGGACGTGCCTTCATCGGCGATGCTCACGCCTGCGTAAACGTTGCCAGAGAGGGTGTTACGAGCGCTGGCGGTTGTGCCACCAACAAAATTATTGGATGCGCCTTCGTTAATCAGAACGCCAACGCTGTTGGGCAGCGCGGCTGTGCCTGCGGCGTTCAGACCAATGGTATTAGCCTGTACACGATTATTGGTGGCAAGGGTGGCGATCAAAACGCCTGGCCCATAAATCGAGTTTACTTCGTCGCCGTTGCCAGAGATGACATTGCGCGAGCCGGAAGCTGTGCCACCAACAAAATTATTGGATGCGTTGTCGTCAATGATGACTCCTGCACCCACATTGCCCAGGTCAGCCGTGCCGTTCGCGTTCGTGCCGATGTAGTTGCCGAGTACCCTGTTGCCCTGCGAATCCGGGCCAGTGATGTAGATGCCGCCTGTGAAGCCACTGTTATCGCCATTGCCGGAAATGAGATTACGCGCCCCACTGGTTGTGCCGCCAATGGTGTTATTGGGGGAGCCAAAAATATCGACCCCTGATCCTCCCAAAGCGCCATTGCCGATGGCGACATTCCCAGTGACATCGGTGCCGATGTAATTCCCCTGAATGGTAATCCCACCTGCGCAATGACAGATAAAAATGCCGCTGTAGGCGTTACCGGAGATGATATTGCGCGTGGCGGCGGTTGTCCCACCGATAACCATATTCGACGTATCTTCGATTGAAATGCCGTTCATATCGTTGGCAAGTGCCGCTGTGCCAGCAGCGTTCAAGCCAATTATATTGCCCTGGATGCGATTTCGGCTCGCATCACCGCCAGTCGAATAAACCGATATGCCGTTAAAACCGTTGCCGGAGATCACATTTCGACTGACGAGGTTATTTGGCGCACCATCAAAAGCGATGCCGTCGAAAGTATTGCCAAGATCGGCACTGCCAGTGACATCGGTGCCGATGTAGTTGTTTTGAATCGTGTTGGTGGTTGTGCTGTTATAAAGCCCGATGCCATTTACGCCGTTGCCGGAAATAATGTTGCGCGTATTGGAGGATGCGCCGCCGATGGTGTTATTGGTTGTGCCGGGGTCAGCCAGCGTGATACCCTCAGCATCGTTGGGCAGAATCGCATTCCCTGCACTGGTCAGCCCGATCATGTTTCTTTGAATGAGGTTGCGCTTCGAGCCGTTGTATATTCCAATGCCGCTGGTGCCGTTGCCAGAGATGAGGTTGCTCGCAGCAGCGGTTGTGCCGCCGATAGTGTTGTTCGAGGCATTCGTGATGACGACACCCTCATTCGTATTGCCCAGGTCAATCAACCCCGTCACATCAGTGCCGATATAATTACCTTGAACGAAGTTGCCGCTGGTTGTATCCAGCTCGACACCATCTTCACCGTTTCCGGCGATGATATTCCGCGACCCAGCGGTTGTCCCGCCAATAATGTTGCCCGTTGAGGTGGTGTCGCCAATCAGAACGCCGTTTCCGGTATTCCCGATCATCCCCGCGCCATCGCCACTCGTACCGATGTAGTTGCCCTGAACACGATTATTTTTCGATTTGTTGTAGATTTCTATACCAGGGCCGTTATTGCCAGAAATCACATTGCGGGCTGCGGGTGTCGTCCCGCCAATCGTGTTACTGGATGCGCCATCTCCCAATGCAACGCCGCTGGGGCCATTGCCCAACCCCGCTGTGCCTGTAGCATCGACCCCAATATGATTGCCTTCGATTCGATTGTTCTTCGCGTTGACACCACTGAGGAAAACCCCATCGCTGCCAAAGCGATTAATCACCAAACCTTTGATGGTGCTGCCGCCTCCCGAAATCAGCAGACCAAACGAGTTCCCGGCAAACTGTCCATCAATCTCGATCAGCAAGGTCGCGGCGGTGCTGTCAGTTGCCGCAGCACTCCCCGGCTGGCTGTAGCCATTGATGATGACTGCACTGGTGATCGCTGGCAGGCCAGTCGAAACCTGAATGGTCTGGACACCGCTGCCTGCAATGTTGAAGTTAATCGTATCTTTTCCGGGGTTAGCGTTAGCGTTGAAGATGGCCTGACGCAGGCTGCCCGCGCCGGAATCAACGGTGTTGGTGACGACAAACGTCGTTGCCGCCTGTTCGCTGCCCAGGTCGCTGACTTCAGGAATCGGCGTTTCGGTTGCTTCGGGTATGGCTGTCGCTTCCGGCGTGATAATCGTCGCGGTGGCGTCCAGCGCGAAAGCATCAATCGCGACGATGCCTTCCAGCGGGATGATACGCGCGACGTGTGTGCCTTCTGCCAGACCACTCACCGCCGTCCGTGTGCCGATCAGCATATCGGCGCTGTTGGCATTAATCGTTTGCACGACTGCGCCGTCAATTTCAATCGCGAATGTGCCGAGAATCGCGCTCTGGACATACACGATTTCCAGGCCGCTGCCGACGAATGTGAGCGTAAGAATATCGTCTGTCGCGCCGCTGCTGGCGATAAAACTGCTGCCGCTGGCTGATTCGTTGAGATATTGCGTCCACGTACCCGCCTGTTTAACCGCCGCGTTTTCCGATTCGACGATTTGCGTCAGTGTCGATTCCGGCGTGGGCGATTCTGTGACTTCTACGGTCACAGTAACCTCGGTGGTCGCTTCAACCGTAGGTTCTGTCGTGACTTCAGCAGTCGCTTCAGAAGTGACTTCGACGGTTGCTTCAAGGGTTGGCGCTTCTGTCGGAGCTTCTGTCGCTGTTGGCGCTTCTGTGGGGATTTCAGTTGGTGCTTCAGTCGGGATTTCTGTAGGGATTTCAGTTGGTACAGGGGTTTCGGTTGGCGCTTCAGCGGTAGTTTCAACCACCGCCTCGGCTGTTGCTTCACTTTCCTGCGCGGTCATGACGGAATTTACGGAAAAGGCGATCATTAAAAAAATGACAATAATTATGAGTATATTTCTGCGATGCATCGTATAGCCTTATAAACTATCGTTTGAGTATATGAATTACTCCATTTTATCAGTACACATGTCATCTGTAGCTTAAGAAGTCTATTTCAGGGAGTGGTGGGAATGGAGAAGGTAGGGGCGCAACGCGCTGCGCCCCTACGAAGGAATCACGGATTCTGACCTACAAGTCGAGTTCGGCCTGCATGGTTTTGCCGTTCGACAGGACGCGAATCTGAAAACCGGATGTTTCGAAAATATGCTTCATGGCTTCGGCTTCAGGGAGGATCGAGCCGACGATGCGGGTGATGCCTTCCGCGCGGGCGATGTCAAGCTGCTGCTGCATGATGAGCTTACCCAGCCCTTTGCCCTGGTAAGCGTCGGTGATGACGATGGTAAATTCGGCTGTCGTCGTGCCGTGCAGCTTGCTCAGGCGCGAGGCGGCGATCATTTCGTCTTCGCCCGTCTCTGGATTTTCGCGGATGGCGACCAGCAGCATTTCACGGGCATAGTCGATGAAACACAGACGCGAGAGGCGCTCATGGGCGATGCGCTGGCTGAGTTTCAGCGGGTCGAAATAACGCATATATACGGTACGCTCGGAAAGTGTCTCCTGGAATTTCGCCATCAACGGCTCATCTTCCGGGCGAACCGGGCGGATCACGATAGGCGTGTTGTCCTTGAGTGTCGCGGGCTGAATATACTGGCTGGGATAGGCGCGAATCGCCAGCGGGACGATTTTGTCCTCGGTCACATCTGGTGGATAAAGGACAACCCGTGCATCCAGCGCCAGCAGACGATCCGGCGAGGCCAGCAGCGGGTTAATGTCGATTTCTTTAATCCAGCGCTGCTCGGTGACGATCTGGCTAAAGCGCACAAGCAGTCTTTCCAATCCAGCCATATCAACCGACGCGCGTCCACGAACACCCTTGAGCGCTGTATAAATTTTCGTGTGTTCCATCATGCGCCGCGCCAGGGTCGTGTTCAGCGGCGGCAAGGCCAACGCCCGATCTTTAAATACCTCGACCAGCGTCCCGCCTGTGCCGAACAACAGCACCGGGCCAAACTGTGGATCAACACTGCTGCCGATAATCAATTCGTAGCCGTCGAGCTTCGCCATCGGCTGGACGTTCACGCCGTCGAAATGTCCCTCGCCCACTTTTTCGTTGACCGATGCCTGGATGCCTGTAAAGGCCTGCCAGACCGCCGAGTCATCCTGCAAATTCAGGCGCACACCACCGACATCGGTTTTGTGCGTGATGGTTTCCGAGTGCAGCTTCAGCACAACCGGGTAGCCGATTTCTTTGGCGGCCTGAACTGCTTCGTCCGGCGTGGTCGCGATTTTTGACGGCACGGTTGGGATGCCATAGGCGGCGAGAATTTGCTTGGATTCGTGTTCGGTCAGGATGGTGCGCCCCTGCCCCCGCGCCCGTTCGATAATCTGGCTGACCAGTTCGTGCTGCGGTGCATCCTCTTCATCGTCACCAGCTAAAATTGGCGTTTCATAGAGACCGCGCAGGTTGTAGGTGTACAGCCACATATAATTGAAAAGCCGCGTCGCTGAGTCAGGAAAATTGAAGGTCGGAATATTGGCGCGGTTGAGAATCGAGACTCCCGCCGCGACGCTGCTCCCGCCCATCCAGCTTGCCAGGATTGGCTTACCTTCGATCTGGGCATACGGTTTGAGCAGTTCGGCGGTTTGCGTCGGGTCGGACATGGATTGCGGTGTCAGAATCACCAGCAGGCCGTCGCTGTTGGGGTCACGCGCGGCGATTTCCAGCGATTGTGCGTAGCGTTCCGGCCCGGCATCGCCCAGAATATCAATCGGATTGGCGTGACTCCAGTGATCCGGCAGAATTTTGTTCAATTCGGCTTCGGTTTCCGGCGAAAGTTTTGCCAGTTCGCCGCCTTCGGTGATGAGCGCGTCTGTCGCCAGTACGCCGGGGCCGCCCGCGTTCGTCAGAATGGTCAAACGTGGCCCTTTTGGTCGCGGCTGCTTGGCGAGAACTTCGGCGGTGTAAAAAATATCAGCGATTTTATCGACTCGCAGGACACCTGTGCGCCGGAAGGCTGCGTCCAACACTTCATCGCTGCCTGTGAGCGAACCCGTATGCGAAGCGGCAGCTTGCGCGGCGGCCTCGGTGCGTCCGGCCTTGATGACGATAATTGGCTTGATGTACGACACCTCACGCGCGGCAGACAAAAATGCGCGGGCATCGCCGATGCTTTCCATATAGATAATGATGCTGCTGGTGTGCGGGTCGTCGCCGAGGTAATGGATCAGGTCGCCCCAGTTGACATCGAGCATCGAACCCACCGAGATAAAAGCGCTGAAGCCGACATTTTCCTCAAAGCTCCAATCGAGAACCGATGTGCAGAGTGCGCCGGATTGACTCAAAAAGGCGACGTTGCCCGGACGCGCCATCGCTCCAGCGAATGTGGCGTTCAGACCCGTCCTCGGCGACATTACGCCCAGGCAATTAGGGCCAATTAATCGCATGTTGCCGCGCCGCGCGGTTTCCATAACCTGTCGTTCCAACTCGATGCCGTGCGCCCCACGTTCTTTGAATCCCGCCGAAATGATAATCGCGCCGCGAACTCCAGCGTCCACACATTCCTGAATAATGCCGGGTACGGTATCGGCAGGCGTGACGACCACCGCCAGATCGACGTGTTCCGGCACGGATTTGATGTTGGGATAGGCTTTTACGCCCAATACGCTCGGCCTGTTCGGATTCACAGGGTAGACCGTGCCACCAAATGGATTCGTGATGAGATTCCAGACGATGGTACGCCCGACGCTGCCGGGTTTTTCAGTCGCGCCGATGACGGCAATGGTCTTGGGCGAAAAAATCGCATCAAGCGCCTGATAGCCGTAGCGAAGCGTCTCAGGAGCGGGGTTTGGTTGCTGCATTTGCTTCTCCTTTTAAGAAGGAAGTTAATCGTTGGATTTGGAGTGATGGAGGCACTATGGTTATGGAGTCCGTCCTTGAACCCATACCTTAATGCTCTTTAGCCTCTGGTTAACAACATCCTGCTATATTACCCCAAAGTGATGGTTTTACGCTCCGACATTTGTCACTTAATCGTGGTTCTGTATGGCACTAAATGTACCTGGAACCATCCCTTACAATACTTAATCGTAAGAAGTACATGGTATAGGCAAGATATGCTCTCAACTGAAACATTGAAAAACGTTCGTCATAATTTTACCGTCGGCATGTTGGATGGCGCATTCTTCGGCTTCGGCATGGGGTTCGCCTCGTTCGTCACCGTCGTGCCGCTGTTTATCAGCAGCCTGACCGACTCGACCACGCTGATCGGACTAATCGCGTCGGCGCACATCCTCGGCTGGCAGCTTCCGCAGCTTTTCACGGCTAACCACGTGTCGCGGCTGCGGCGCTACAAGTCGCTGGTCAAGATTATGACGCTGCATGAACGCTGGCCGTTTTTTGCGCTGGCGGGTTTATGCCTCCTGATTCCGGTGATCGGTACGCAAATCGCGCTCATCCTGGCGTTTATTTTATTATTATGGCATTCGTTCGGCGGCGGGCTGGCGGGTACGGCCTGGCAGTCGATGATCGGCAAAATTATCCCTGCCAATCGACTCGGCACATTTTACGGCTCACAATCGTCTGCCGCGAATCTGTTTTCCAGTGCAGGCGCGGTCATCGCTGGCATTATTCTCGCGCGTGTGGAAGCGCCCTACAATTTCGCGCTGTGCTTTTTTATCGCTGGCGTGTTGATGATGTTTTCCTGGGTTTTTCTGGTAAAAATGCGCGAGCCGGAGCATGTTCCGGTTGAAACCGCGCCCATGCAGCAGCATTTGTGGAAGAACGCCCGCCGTATCCTCAGCAGCGACCATAATTATCGCTGGTTCCTCATCGCGCGTATTCTGGCGCAGTCAGCGGCGGCAGGCGTCAGCTTTTACACCATTTACGCGGTGCGGCAGTTTGGGATGCAGCCGGAGACGGCGGGTGTTATGGCTGGGCTTCTGCTCATCGGACAAACGTTTGCCAGCCCGGTTCTCGGCTGGGCAGGCGATCATTGGGGACATCGGCGTGTCTTTATCCTGGGCGTGCTGATTTTGACCGCCAGCGTGGTTCTCGCGATGGCCGCGACAAGCTTAACCTGGTTTTACGCGGTTTTTGCGCTTGCCGGGTTCGCGAATGCGGTGCTTTGGACGACGACGATGAGCATCACCGTCGAGTTTGGCAGCGCAGCCGAGCGCCCCTTCTACATCGGCCTGACCAATACGATTATCGCGCCTGCCACGCTCCTCGCCCCCATTCTCGGCGGATGGCTGGTGGATGGCATCAGCTTTCACGCCATGTTCGTGATCGCGGCAGTGGTAGGGCTGGCATCGGTGATTATTTTCCAGACGATGGTGTCTGACCCGCGCCACGTTAAGCGCTCAATTTCCGTCCAGACGGCGATTGCTCCTGTATCCGGGGATTAACCAAATACGCTATCGGTGTCCTGTGTAGGGGTGCGCCCTGTACCCCTACAAACCAGTCAATATTCCCCCTTTCTGACTCGCCGTAGTACAATCCGAGTTATCTCGAAAGTTCAAGGATTACCCTAATGTCCTCAAAATTGATTCTTCGCTGCCTGTCCGTGATCCTGCTGATCCCTGCCCTACTTGTCGGTATCGTATCCGCTGCACCACCTGCACAATCGACCTGTAACCCGGCGCTGGCGGCAGTCATCCCCGGTGACAGTGTGCAAACAATCGAATCCGGCGATCTGACGCGCACCTATAAGCTGCATATCCCCGAAATTTATGATATTTCTGAGCCAGCCCCGCTGGTATTGAGCCTGCACGGATTTACATCAAATTCTGAGCAGCAGGAGCTTTATACAGGCTGGGACGAGATCGCCGATTCTGAGAATTTTTTGGTTGTCTATCCGCAGGGAGCGCAGACTCCTTCACGCTGGAACGCGGGGCCAACATTGTTTACACGCGCGAATCCGGTTGATGATGTGGTGTTCATTCGCGAACTGATCGCCAAAATCACCGAAAATTATTGCATCGACACGGCGCGTATTTTCGTCAACGGCCTCTCGAATGGCGGCGGCATGACGAATCGCCTTGCCTGCGAGATGGCCGATCAGATCGCGGCGATTGGCACGGTTGCGGGTGCGTATTCGACACTTGGCGATGCGTGCGAACCTGCGCGTCCGATGCCTGTGATCTCGTTTCACGGCACGGATGATCCACTTGTGCCTTACGAAGGAAGTCGAATATTCCCGCCGATTCAGGAATGGGCAGCGGAATGGGCAGCCCGCAACGGTTGTGACCCGACTCCCGAAATCATCTCAGCGACAGGCGACACCAGCGGCGTTCATTACGTCAACTGCGATGAAAACGCCGATGTCATTCTTTACACGATTGACGAAGGCGGTCATACGTGGCCGGGTGGTCCTCCCCTGCCCATTCTCGGCAAAACGACTGATAACATCAACGCCAGCGCGACGATGTGGGAGTTTTTCGTGGCGCATCCTCTGGGCGAGTAGCATGTCAGCATGTCAGCATGTCAGCATGTCAGCTAAAAGCCAAGTGCTGAGTAAAAAGTGCATGTCAGCATGTCAGCTAAAAGCCAAGTGCTGAGTAAAAAGTGCTGAGTGCTGAGTTTTGCAATCTGAATTTTACTCATTACTTTCCACTTTAAACTCAGCACTAAAAGCTGAAGTGCTGATATGCTGACTGGCTGATAATCCAAAATGGTTTTCCCCTCGTTGGTAAAAAACCCCGCAGCGGGTAATATTATTTCTATATGAATTAACAACAACGGGGGAAATATGGGCAGCGAACTAAAAATTACTGAAGTTAAAGTTTATCAGTTTAAATATGAGACGCAGAATATCGGCACGGACTACAACGGCTTCAACTGGGTGTATAAGCCGGATGCACGGATGTGGCGCACCAGTTATGTGCTGCAAATTCACACTGACCAGGGCATCGTCGGCGAGTATCACGGTGGCGGCGCGACGGAATACGCCCAGCTTGAAATGTTTGTCCACTATCTCATCGGGCGCAACCCACTCCAGCGCGAATTGATCTACAACGACGTGAAACGCGCCCTGCGCAAATATGACCGTATGAGCATGGGATTGGTGGACATTGCGCTGTGGGACATCGCCGGAAAATATTACAATGCGCCTGTGTGGGAGCTGCTCGGCGGCTACCGTAAGACTCTGCCTGCCTACGCTTCCACTTATCATGGTGACGAAAATGGCGGCCTCGGTACGCCGGAAGATTTCGCCGATTTCGCACAGCAGTGTAAAGAGATGGGCTATAAAGCCTACAAGATTCACGGTTGGGGCAACGCGCCGATTGAACGCGAAGTCGAAAATGTGCTGGCGGTGCGGGATCGCGTCGGCCCGCATATGGATCTGATGCTTGACCCAGCTTGTGAGTATAATACCTTTGGCGACGCGCTCAAGGTTGGACGCGCCTGCGATGAAGCGAACTTTTTCTGGTATGAAGACCCCTTTAAAGACGGCGGCATTTCCGCTTTTGCGCATAAAAAATTACGCCAACTGATTAAGACTCCCCTGTTGATGGGCGAACACGTCCGCACACTCGAACCGAAAGTCGATTTCGTCGTCAACGAAGGCACGGATTACATGCGCGTCAACCCGACGTATGATTTGGGCATTACGGGTGCGATGAAAGTGGCTCATGCAGCGGAAGGCTTTGGCCTCGATGTGGAAATTCACGGCTGCGGCCCGGCACAGCGCCACTGTATGGCCTCAATCCGCAACACCAATTATTACGAGTTGGGGTTGGTGCATCCGAAAATCGGCAGCACGTCCGACCCAATCTACACAAATGGCTACAGCGATAATCTCGACTCGATTGACGCGAACGGGCATGTCCCCGTACCGGATGGCCCAGGCATGGGTGTTGGCTACGATTGGGATTTTATCGAGGCGCATCGCTCTGGTGTCCGCCAATATCCTTAAGAATCCTACCGATAATTCGACTCGTAATGATTTGGTGGCTTGCGTGTCCTCTGGCGAAGCTGTATTTCTCCCCTTTCTCCATGCAATGAGGAAAGGGGTCAGGGGATAGGGGATGAGTTCTAGTTTATGATGCGGCACGTTGAGATTTATCGCGAGGCGGGGCGCTTTGCGGGCTGGCCTGCGAATTACGGCATCTGGGGTTGGGGCGACGAAATCGTCGTCGGTTTCACGCTCGGCACGATGAAAGCCGACCAGGGATTTCACGCGCGTGATCGCTTCAAACCGTTCGTAACGATGCAGGCGCGGACGCTGGACGGCGGCGAAACCTGGGATGTGCAGCCGTTTCCAGGCCGCACTCCCGGCAATCGCGGCCTGTCGGCGGACGAACATATGGAAGCGGGTATGGGCGTAGGTGACGTTCTGGACGGCGAAAACGCACCCATTGATCCGCCCGGAAATATCAACTTTCTGCACCGTGATTTCGCGTTGATGTGCGCCCGCACTGGTCTGGAAGCGGGTGTAACTTCGTTTTTTTACATCTCGTATGATCGCTGCCGGACGTGGCAAGGTTCGTACAAGCTGCCGATGTTCGGGCAGACCGGAATCGCCGCGCGGACGGATTATCTTGTGTTGGATGCGAATACCTGCCTGCTGTTTTTGACGGCGAACAAAGCTAATGGCGAGGAAGGCCGCGTTCTTTGCGCCCGGACATCCGACGGCGGCAAAACTTTTGTGTTCTTTTCGTGGATCGGCGCTGAACCACCCGGCGATGATTTTGCCATCATGCCCGCCAGCGTTCGACTCGATGATGGCCGGATTCTGGTCGCCATTCGCTACCGGAGCAGCTATTATTCTGGTATTGACCTCTATGAGAGTATCAACAATGGAATAAGCTGGAAATACCTCTTGCGGCCTGTTCAGTTCGAATCCGCACAGCATTACAGCAACCCGCCGACCCTGACGAAACTTTCGGATGGTCGCCTGTGTATCACCTATGGCAACCGTGATGCGCCCTACAGCATTTGTGCCTGTTTGAGCGCGGACGGCGGCGCGACCTGGGGCAGCGAAATCGTTCTGCGATCTGGTGCGGGCAATCATGATTTCGGCTATACACGGACGGTCATGCGCACGGATGGTACACTCGTCACGGTGTATTATTGGAATGATTCGCCGGATGGTGAGCGCTACACCGCCGCGACGCTGTGGAATCCTGATTTTTAATCAAAATACTGCAATACATATCAAGACACTTTGGAGGGATTATTATGGAACATCGACTACTTGGCGGCTCTGGCTTTAAAGTGCCTGTGCTGAGTTTTGGGGCGGCGACATTTGGCGGGGGCAAAGAATTTTTTCAGGCCTGGGGCAGCAGCGAACAGGATGAGGCAAACCGTATCGTCGATCTGTGCCTGGATGCAGGTGTGACAATGTTTGATACATCAGATGCCTACTCACTCGGCAGGTCTGAGGAGATGTTGAGCAAGGCGATTGGCAAGCGCCGCGACAAGGTGATTATCTCAACCAAATGCACATTTGCGATGAGCGATGACCCCAATGATGTAGGTTCGTCACGTTTTCACATCATACGTTCGATTGAGGGCAGCCTGCGTCGTCTCAATACTGACTATATTGATATTTACACCATGCACGGTTTTGACGCGCAGACACCCGTCGAGGAAACGCTCAGTACGCTCAATGATCTGGTGCGCAGTGGCAAGATTCGCTATCTGGCCTGCTCAAACTTTTCCGGCTGGCATCTGATGAAATCGCTGGCGATCTCGGATAAATTCGGCTGGTCGCGCTATGTGGGGCATCAGGCTTCGTATTCGCTGCTTGGGCGCGAGTATGAATGGGAACTGATGCCGCTGGGGATCGACCAGAAAGTCGGCACGATTGTCTGGAGTCCGCTGGCGGGTGGTCGCCTGAGTGGGAAATTCCGGCGCGGTCAGCCCATGCCTGAAAATACGCGAATTGGGCAAGGCGGCGGTGAAGGGCCAGTCGTTCTTGACGAGAAATTCTTTAACTTGATTGATGTGATGGATGAAGTCGCGACGGAAGCAGGCAAAACGGTTACGCAGGTCGCGCTCAACTGGCTGTTGCAGCGCCCTACCGTCGCCAATGTGATTATCGGTGCGCGTAACGAGGAACAGCTCAAGCAAAATCTCGGCGCTGTTGGCTGGAATCTGACCGTAGAACAGGTCGCTAAAATGGACGCTGCCAGCAAACGCGACAAAACCTATCCCTACTGGCATCAGAGCAGCTTCAACCGCAATCCCTTCCCGACGGCGTAAAAGTACGAGGCTCGATTTTTGGCAAGCAAGTGAGATAATGCCAGCTTTGCTCTCGCTTGCTTGCTAAGGATCACATGATGCAGCCTGCCCCGTTGTTCAAACCCACGCCGCCGACACTCACCAACTTTCTCCGCAACATTCGCGATCTGCCGAATGCGGTAACGCTTTCGGGCATCACGGCGGGATTTATCGTCGTCCTCATCAGCTACACCGGGCCGCTGCTGATTATTCTCCAGGCTGCGGCGGCGGGTGGGTTAACCCCTGAACAAACATCGTCATGGGTGTGGGCGGTGGTCGTCGGCAACGGCGTGGCGACGATTTTCATGTCGCTGCTGTTTCGCCAGCCGATCAACATGCCCTATTCGACAGCGGGTGCGGCGCTGCTTGTTACCAGCCTCTCACATTTTCCGCTTTCAGAGGCCATCGGCGCGTATATTATCAGCGCACTTGCTATCGCGCTGCTGGGCATGAGTGGTTTATTTGGTCGTGTGATGAGCCTGATTCCGCAGCCTGTGGTGCTGGCAGTTCTGGCAGGCGTTCTGCTGCGTTTCGGCCTGGGGATTTTTAACGCCATCGACGACAACCCTGGTAGTCCATTAAATCCCTTGATGATTGTGTCGATGGTCGCGGTATTTTTCCTGCTCAAGCGCTTCAGATTTCGTGCGCCGAGTCTGGGCGCGATGCTCATCGGCCTCATCATCGCCGCGACGATGGGACATCTGAGTTTTGCCCAGGTGCGTCTCGTGCCAACACTGCCCCTGATTTTTATGCCGACATTTTCGCTGAATGCGATGCTCAGTCTGGCGCTGCCCCTGTTCGCGCTGGCGATCAGTTCGCAGTACGCGCCGGGGTTTGCTGTCCTCCGTGCGAATAATTATGACGCGCCCGTCAACAGCATTTTGACGATCACCGGCCTTTTTTCTACCGTGCTGGCATTTTTCGGCGGGCATGGCAACGTCCTCGGCGCACTGACGGCGGCGATTGTCGTCGGGCCGGACGCGCAGCCCGATCACGATAAGCGTTACGGCAGCGCGGTAGCCTCCGGCGTGTGGCATGTGCTTTTAGGCTTATTTGGGACGGCGATTGTCGATTTTTTTAGCATTTTTCCGGGCGTTTTTGTATCGACTATCGCGGGTCTGTCGCTGAGTGGCATTATCGCGTCGTCGTTGGGTGGCGCGATGGACAGGCCAGAACATCGCGAGGCGGCGATTGTCGCGTTCCTGTGTACGGCGGGCGATTTCACATTTCTGGGGATCGGTGCGCCATTCTGGGGACTGGTCTCGGGCATCGCCGTGCATATCCTGATGCAGGCCGGGCGGAAAAATGTCTGAAAATCGGGTTGTAGGGGCGCATATCAGGGCGCATCGCCATGCGCCCCTACAGGAATTTATGAATTAGCCGCCCATCATCGAGGGTTCGCCATTCACGCTCATCGCGCCGCCTTCCATTTTGGGTGCATTCGCCGCTGAATTTTTCGCGGGTTCTTTGATGAACGACGTGATCGGGTTGATTCCACGCAGCATCATGCCCTGCCCTTTCGAGCGATGGGTGTCAATCGTCGGCGGGTCTTCCGGGTCGCGCATCTGCACCAGCATGGTCGTGCGTGGCTCGTTGCTCAGGTTTAGGCCAGAGCCGTGAATGGTCAGATAGCTGAAAAATAACACGTCGCCGGGTTCTGCCGGGCAGGGTGTCGCTTCTTCAACGGGATATTCGTGAATGTCGAGGTGATTTCCGGTGCTGCTGGTGGGCAGTGGGCCGAGTTTGTGGCTGCCGGGGATAACGCGCACGCAGCCCTTTTCAATCGGCGCATTGTCGAAGTGGACAATCGCCGCGATCATCGAATCGTTGTCGTGTGGGAAAAATGGGTGATCCTGGTGCATTGGGAACGGTGAGCCTTTTTCCGGCGGCTTGATGAACATTTTCGTATGATGAAGCTGTACGTTGGGCGTACCCATAATATCCGCCGCCGCCCCGGTCAGGCGCTCATCCACGATCAGGCGGCTGAAGGTGGCATCGTAAAACTGCACATCATGGCAGTGCATCAGCTTGGTTTTTACTTCGGTGATTTCACGAGCGCCGCCCCAGGTCGCGTCTACCGTTTCATTCTGATAAATCCGGTCAATCAACTCATGTCCCGCACGGCGAAACTCTGCCGCTTCTTCCTTCGTGAACATGCCCTTAACCAGCAAATAGCCATTATCCTGATAAAACTGAATCTGTTCTTGCGTCAGCATTACTCGACTCCCATAAAATGTGACTTTACGGACAGTGTAAAGCTGTTTTAGCGGCATGTATAGGGGAATGCAGGGACAAGGATGTTTGGAAAACGGACATGGATATAGCTGATAGCTTTTAGCTCATCCAGAATATCTTTTAACTGTTTAGGCTAAAAGCTAATGACTAAAAACTATTCGCTTAAAAACACCGTCCCACCCTGTTCGCGGAAGGCTGCTGGTGTGAAGCCCGTGCGCTGGCGAAAAATCGTGATGAAATGGCGCACGTCGCGATAGCCTGTCGCGTAGGCCACTTCGCTCACGCCAAGCTGCCGATTGACGAGAAGCTGTTTGGCGACACCCAATCGAAAATCGGTCAGATAATCTTTAATCGAAACACCCATCACCTGCCGGAACAGGCGGTTGATATGCCGTTCGCTCAGGTGAACTTGTGCTGCCACGTCGCGCACCATCACCGGACGGCTGTAGTTATCGCGCAGATAACGGGCAACCTCTTTGACGATGGTTTCAGAGGGACTGTGTGCGGGCGCGTCTTCTGGCAGTGAAAGTGGTGTCACAGCACGGGCGGTATCCAGCAGCAGCTTGACGATTAGACCGCGCACAGACTCGGTATAGCCGATTTCTTTCAGCGCGATTTCTTCGGTGAGCATTTCCAGTGTGCGCTCCATCGCGGGTACATTCGCGCTTACCCACTGCGGCGTGGTGAAAAAGGCGTGCAGCAGCGTGTCAATCGGGTTCGCAGGTGTTTTCGACTGCGGCGGCACGAGCGTGTATGACCAGAAATAGATGCCGAGTGGGTCGGATTCGGACGAAATGATTTCGTGCGGCTCGGTAGGTCGGGCGATAAAAACGTCCCCAGCCTGCACCGGGTAAATCACGCCGTTGATCTGAAAAGTGCCGCTGCCTGTGTAAGCGTAGCACACCTCAAAAAACGAGTGTACATGCAGATAATTGCGCCACCAGCGCGGCTCAAAAAACCCCCAGCTGAGAATCTGCGCGGAAAAATTTCCCAATTGCAGATGCAGCGAGAGCGCGCGTAAATCGGTGAAGCGCTGGCGGGGAATTGCAGACACGGCTATTCGCTGGGAACCGCCTCACCCGCGTAAGCCAACACGATTTTCTCGCGTGGCACACCTGCTTGTATAAGCGCATCCAGCAGCGGTTTGTCTGTTGTATCTTCTTCAATGATGACCTGATCGCCATCAATACGCGCCATCACCAATATACCTGCATCTCGACGATGTATAGGATAATCAATGATAGTAACCCCATAAACTTGATTTTCTTCATCACTCATGCGAAAAGTCTTTAGATTGGAACCACCACCCGCATAACCGAAAACAGCCTGCTTTACCATATCTTTTAAGTTATCCATTGCACAACCTCCTCTTTCTCCATGTCAATAACGACCAACTTTATCGCATATCGTTTCAATAGAGATTTGATATTTGCATCCAAGCTAAGACGCTTATAAGCATCAGATGGGACTGCCAGGTAAAGAGGGAAAAGTATCTGCTCTCTTATAAGCGCCTCTTGATAAAATCCATATTGACCTACAGCAGTATATAACTCTTGCATATCAGTCTTGGGATTGTTGAAGCACTTTACCTCAAGGACAATGATTTGCTCAGATCGTCCATTTATACCACGCCGCATACTAAAATCTGCAAGCGCGTTATGTTGATCGCCACGAATAACATATGGTTTTTCGAGAATCCGCCATCCATCTTTTTGAAGCGCGTTGATGATTTGTGGCTCACAGCTATCGTATGCTGGCATCTGTTGTTTTCCTCACCACTTCCTACTCGATTTTTGGGTGAACCGTCGGGAAGCCATAGGGTTTTCGGCCATTGTCCCAGTGATGCGCAATCGGCCAGCCCTGCCCGCCGATCAGCCGAAATTCCTCCGATTTTCCACTCATCCAGTAAAACATCCTGGCGGCATCATTACACTCGCGGAACTGTTCGCGCATCGATGAGTACGGGTACGGCAGCGAATAATCCGCCGTCGCGAAATCGAAATCCGGCTCGATCACCCAATCGCGCGTGGGTTGTGTCATGCGGAAGTAATTATATTTGAGCAGATTGCGCAGCCTATTCGCCGTCGCGTTGCTGCGTCGATGCCAGATCGAGTAAACGGTGATAAAAATCGACCCCGCAGGCGCAATCGCTTTCACCCCGCCCCGGATGCCGTGATAATGCCCCATGTGGTTCGACAGCGTGAACATAAAATGTGAGCCGGGGAGCAGTTCGGTTGGTCCGGTTTCGCGCGGCGTGTCCTGCGGATAATAAAACACCTGCAAATAATTTAACGCCGGCCCATAGACCGAGCCACCGTCGCGATGCCAGTTTTGCTCCGGGAATGGCCCCTGATTGCGATGATTGCTCATCAGCACGGGCAGGCCAAAGTTCGCGCCCAAAAGGGATCGCACCGCGCCTGCTGCCTGCGGATTGGCGATCACGTTCTTAAAAAACCAGTCTTCGTGGAGAATGTCGGACGGTTCTGGGCCGGAATGCTCGTCTAAATAAGCGGTTGTGCGTTGGTTGATCTCATCGGGGACAACGCCTTCCAGCAGCAAAAAACCCTTTTTGCAAAAATCGAGTACCTGGCTGTCATTCAATGTGGGTGGGCAATCGTAGGTGGGGTGCATGTTATCGTAGGTCGAGTGCATGTTATCGTGGGTCGGGTGCATTTTATTGAATCCACTTTTCAAGAATAAATTCATATCCCAGGCCATAAGTACGCTCGTCATCTACCACCAGAACCGGGAACTGGATAATGCGCCAGCCATCCTGGATCGCGGCGGCTACCGTCTGGTAAGGCCATTCGTCAGGGCTATCCGGCAAGGGGGCGATGACACCATTTTTGACCAGCGACATGCCCATCACACGCCCGGTGACGCCGCTGTGCTGTGCCTGGAGATAGAGTAAATCCTGGTGGCCCTGCGCTTTGTCCTGAAGCTGCTGGATCACATCGCGCAGATGTTTTTCGGTCAGTTCGCCGCGTTTCAGTTCTTCGATACATTTCTCAAGCTGTTGAGTGATGGTCATGGCATTCCCCTGGCTATCCTCCGTAGAAATATATCGAAAGATAGATATTTGCGCTAATGGGAATCACCCTGCCGCGCTCAGTTGGCTAATGGGCGTGAGTCATCCTCCAAAAATATCGTCGATGTCGTTGTAGCTGACGATGATAGTGCCAAAATCGTCCTCATCCTCACCTTGCCAGGATACTTCTCCATTTAAAATGTATCCCCAGGGCTGGATGAAATGGTCGATCAGATAGTGCAGCCATTCGACATAAAAATAGAATTTCTCTACCCGATCCCACTCGATTGATAGACCGTCTGCGCTGGGTTTCCACTGGCAGTACAAGCCGGGCTGACTATCGGGCGCGTGATTTTTGTCCAGCGTATAAAACGAATCCGCGCCGGGGCTGTAACCGACGAAATAGCCACCATCCTCACCAAGTGGCAGACCTGTGGCTTCACGCACGGGGTCGGGCAGTTTGTCGATCACGTCAACACGCCATTTCATGTGACGCTGGTCATGGAAGGCTCTCAGGTAGGCGAGATGCGCTGGCTTAAGGGGTTTATCCAGATTGAAGCTGCCGGTAAAACGGGTCGTGTATCCCATCATAAATCCTCTCGAAATCAGAACACAAGTTCTGATTTTATGATACACGATCTATTCCGGAAATACAAACCAAAACCTATCACTTCGGATAATATTTGCGATTTTTGAGCGCTTCCGGCAGCAGACTTTCCTCGCCATCACTCTTGCCGTAGCCAAGCTCTTTCATCAGCTTCGTTGGTGCGTTGCGAAGCTGCATGGGGATCGGCAGATTACCGGTGCGTTTCACGTCTTCCAGCGCTTCAAAAAATGCGTCACACGAGGCGCGGCTTTTGGGTGCGAGCGCCATATATGCCGTGCCATGCGCCATATTGATCTGGCATTCAGGATAGCCGATGACTTCGCAGGCTTTAAAGACCTCGTTGGCGACTACGAGCGCTGTCGGCTGTGCCATGCCGATGTCCTCGCTGGCGAAAATGACCATGCGCCGCGCGATAAACAGAGGGTCTTCGCCCGCATCCACCATTCGCGCCAGGTAATACAACGCGGCATCGACATTGCTGGCACGCATACTCTTGATATAGGCGCTGATGGTGTTGTAATGCTCCTCCCCTGCCCGGTCATAGCGCAGGTGTTTGGATTGCAGCGCGTCCTTGAGGTTGTCCTTTGTGATCTCGTCGCCATAGAGTTTGGCCGCCGTTTCCAGCAGATTCAGTGACAGCCGCGCGTCACCGTTGGCATAATCAGCCAGAAAATCACGCGCCTCGTCGGTGATGGTCACGCCAAGTGCTTCAATGCCATGTTGGATGATATTTTTGATGTCATCGACGGTGAGCGATTGCAGCACGAACACCTGCGAACGCGACAGCAGAGCCGAGATGACTTCGAAGCTGGGGTTTTCGGTGGTCGCGCCGATCAGAATAATCGTGCCGTCCTCGACATATGGCAGCAAAAAATCCTGCTGGGCTTTGTTGAAGCGGTGAATCTCGTCAAGAAATAGAATCGCGCCCTTGCTGCTTTTTGTCGCAGGTTTGGCTGCCGCGCCGTCTTCATCAAACAATTCTCCCTGGACAGGCCTTTTTTTTCGGATACCTTCGACGATCTCGCGTACTTCCGCTTTTCCTGCGGAAACCGCCGACAGCTCGAAAAATGGGCGATTCGTCTGCCGCGCGATGATCCGTGCCAGTGTCGTTTTGCCGACTCCCGGCGGCCCCCAGAAAATCATCGAGTGAATCTCGTTATTGTGAATCGCGCGGTACAGCGGCTTCCCTGGCGCGACAAGATGTGCCTGACCGACGAAATCTTCGAGCGTTTCCGGGCGAATCAAGCTAGCAAGGGGTTGAGAGGATGGATTGGGATTCATATCAAGCCTTTTGGATAGAAAATTCCATATTCCTTGTAAGAAATCGTTATAAAGTTTTTACAACTTAGCTTGGCTTCTAAATAGTCCTCTTAATATATTCTGTATAGAATGAACATGAATATTCACCTATCAGGATTTTCAATGATTACCGAGCCAGATGATGCCTCAGAACAGGATCAATTTCGAATACGGCTGCGTGAACTTCTAGGAGTCAACGATGAGCTTTCCAAAAGCGACTCATTTGACGATCTTTATCGCCGTGTTGTGGAGTCAGGCCGTATGCGTCTGGGGTTTGAGCGAACCAGTTTATGGCTCTTTGATTCCAACCCCCTCTATTCCCTTGCCACCTTTGGGACAGATGAAGAAGGCGGCACACGCGACGAGCGCGGTTATCGCCTTCAGACTGCGTTTGCTGAGCAGTTACCTGAATTTTTCCAGGCGCGTTCCATCCGCGCGTTTCGTTACGAGTCGGCATTATACAACAACTGTTCGCAGATTATCGGATATGGCGAATCGGCGGTAACGCTTGTCTGGGATGGCGACCAGCGACTAGGATACTTTGTGATTGATAATTATCTGCGCCGTGAGCATATTTCGGACGATGTTGTCGAACTGCTCGGCCTGTACGGTGCAATTATCGGTCATCAGGTCACGCGCTTGCGCAATGAAACACGCCTCCGCTCAACCCAGGAAGCCCTGCGGCAATTTCAAGAGAAGCTGAAAACGCTGCATGAAGTCACCGGCGACCTGGCGATCACACGCTCATTCGAGGAATTTTGTCGCAGCGCTGTCGAATTAGGGCGTAGTAAACTGGGTTTCGAGCGTTTGGGATTGTGGTTTTATGACACCAAAGACGAGAATTTCCTGATTGGCTCGTTTGGCACGGACGAAAACGGTCAGCTACGCGACGAACGCGGCCAGCGTGTCCCGTCGAAAATGCCGCACCTCACCCCGACTCTGGATGGGCGGGCTTTCATTTCCACTGTGGCGGATACCCCTTTGTTCAACGATCATTTTGAAACGATTGGTTATGGCTGGAAAGCATCGGCACAAGTGTGGGATGGTCAGCGCAATATCGGTTGGCTTTCGACAGATAATTTATTCAGCCAACGCGCGATGAATGAGTACGATCTCGAATTATTGGTGTTATATGCCGATATGCTGGGGCATCTGACAGCCGCGCATCAGGTCGAAGAAGCACTGGCAGTCGAGCGCAATCTGCTGCGCACCATCATTGATACTGTTCCCGACCAGATATTCGTCAAAGATCAGGAGGGTTGTTACACGCTGGTGAATCGTGCTGCATCAGATTTTAGCAGAAGGCTTGGGATCAGTGAACAACCGATGATTGGCAAAACGGATTTTGAGCTTTTTCCACCCCAGGTAGCGAACTACTATTCTTCGACTGATTTACAGGTTTTTGCATCTGGGCAGCCTATCATCAATATTGAAGATTCTCTGCCTCTCCCCGATGGCAGCAAGGCATTTAACCTGACCACCAAATTTCCACTTCACGATCAACATAACAATATTGTGGGGCTGGTAGGTATTGCCCGCAATATTAACAACCTGAAAGAGGCCGAACGCGCCGCACACGAGTTGGCACTTGAACGCGAACGGGTGCGTCTGCTTCAGGAATTTATTTCGAGCGTTTCACATGATCTGCGCACCCCACTGACGGTCATTATTTCCAGCCTCTACCTGCTCGAACGTTATACCGATCCACAAAAACAGAAAATCCAACTTGAAAAAATTAAGCGTCAGGCCTGGGTTCTGGAGCGTTTTATCGAGGATATTCTGACTTCCTCTCGCCTGGAAAATATCAATGAAATCGAGCGCTTCCCACTCCAGATCAACACACTGGTTACTCAGCTTGAAACGCAGATACATTCCGGCGTTTCGGCGAAAAATCTGATACTGACGGTGCATCAGCAGCCAGAATTACCCCTCGTATTGGCGGATGATGCCAATCTTTATCGAGTGCTGACCAACCTCACCCAAAACGCGATCACCTACACCCCGTCCGGCGGTTCGATCACTATTCGCACTTTTGCAGATGCGGGTCAGGTGATCTTTGAAATTGCTGATACAGGTATTGGTATTGCTGAAACTGATAAGCCGCGCATTTTCGATCATTTTTACCGCGCGGATAAAGCCCGCACTGCCGATACTGCCGGAACGGGGCTTGGTTTAGCCATTGCCCACCGTATCGTCAAAATGCACGAGGGTGTTATCCAGGTCGAGAGCGAATTGGGCAAAGGCAGCATTTTTCGGGTCTTGATTCCAGCTTTTGTCGAGCAAAAATGATAAGATTGAGCGCAAGACAAATTCAATCAATGAGAGAGATTACATGGCTCATCAATCATCGCTTCTTTTGCCCGTCCCCCGCGAAATAAACTATACCTCCGGCGTGGTCGCCCTTGCCGAAAAACGCTTAATCGTCATTCCCGATTCATCACTGCTGTTCGAGGCGCAGGCCGCGCAGGATGCCCTGGTGGATTGCGCCGGGTTGCACTGGCAGATCGTCGCTGGCAAGGATTTTAAAGACAGCGGCCTTTTGCTCTCGATTGACTCCACAATTGACCATGCTGAAGGTTACAACTTAACGATTGGGAACAACAAGATTTATATTCGCGGCGCGGACGCAGCGGGTGTGTTTTACGGCGTGTGTACCCTTCGCCAGCTTTTGCAGCAGCATGAGCAAGCGCTGCCCTCGCTGGTCATCAATGATTGGCCGGATTTTCCCGCGCGCGGCGTTATGCTCGACGTGAGCCGCGACAAAGTGCCGAAAATGGAAACGCTATATAACCTGATTGATCGGCTGGCAAGCTGGAAAACGAATCAGGTGCAGCTCTATATGGAGCATACCTTTGCTTACCAGAATCACCCGATTGTCTGGGCAAATTCGTCGCCGTTTACCGCGCAGGAAATCATGGAACTGGATGTTTTCTGCCATCAGCGCCATATCCAGCTTGTGCCGAATCAAAATTCGCTCGGTCACATGGAACGCTGGCTAAAATTCGACGAATATCGCGACCTTGCCGAATGCCCCGATGGTTTTACGCATCACTGGTTTGGCAAAAACGCGCCCCCGTCGTCGCTCAATCCGCTTGACCCGCGCAGCATTGAGTTGATGGCCTCGCTCTACGACGAACTGCTACCCAATTTCACCAGCGATATTTTGAATGTCGGCGGCGATGAACCCTGGGAAATGGGACAGTGCCGCAGCAAAGAGGAAATGGAGCGGATTGGCGAAGGCCGCCTCTATCTGAACTACATCCTGAAGCTGTACGAAGAAGTCAAAAAGCGCGGCAAAACGATGATGCTTTGGGACGACATCATCATCAAATACACAGAACTCGTGCCGGAACTTCCCAAAGATCTGGTCGCGATGGTCTGGGGTTATGAGGCGAATCACCCGTTTGAGGAACGCTGCAAGACCTTCGCCAGCGTCAAAGTGCCGTTTTACGTTTGCCCCGGCACGTCAAGCTGGAATACGATTGTAGGCCGCACTGAAAATGTGATCGGCAATTTGCGTAATGCCGCCATCAATGGCCTGAAATATGGTGCGATTGGCTTCCTCAATACGGATTGGGGCGATAACGGTCACTGGCAAATTTTGCCCGCCAGCTATATCGGATTCGCTTATGGTGCGGCGCTTTCATGGGCGCAGTCAACGAATTTAGAGATTGATCTGCCATCCGTCGTGTCTCTGTTCGCCTTTGATGATGCTTCCGGCACGATGGGTAATCTGGCGTTTGAGTTGGGCAATATCTATCGTGTCCCCGGCCATGCCCGCCCCAACGGTCATATGCTGCCCGATCTGCTGCGGACGACGACTGAGAACATCGACAAGTGGAAAGAACGCTATCACGAACAGGGTGGCGAGGATGCTGAATCCTTCCGCATCGCGATCCAGGCGATTGATAAAGCAATGGAGACAATCGGCAGTGCGAATATGCGCCGCCCCGACGCGGAAATCATTCGCTCGGAGTACGAACTCGCGGCTGATCTGTTGCGTCATGCCTGTGAGCGCGGGATGATGATTTTTGATGAGCCTTCAAAATCTCCGGCGGAATTGGCGCGGGATTTGGATGACATCATTGGACGTTATCAGGAATCGTGGATGACGCGCAATCGCCCTGGCGGATTCAAAGAGAGTGTCGCCCGGTTCGATGCCACGATGAATGCCTATAAGGGAACTGAGTAGGTTCTTGAGAGATTGCTAGCGGGTTTATGCAGTTAGCCCGGTAATGGTCAGGTGAGGGCGACTCGGCGAGTCGCCCTTCTCATTCATCAGGACACGATATTGCAGTTTTACAAATTAATACGGAGTACGGATTTTGTAGGGGCATGATGCATCATGCCCCATATGCACCAACTTAAGAAAAGAAGGGTATCCTGAAGTGGATACAAAACCAAAGAAAGGAAACCCTTCTCGATGATAACAATAACGGATTTACC
>JALHNB010000019.1:0-57048 GCA_022843745.1 Anaerolineae bacterium
TTCAACGGTCTTACAGCGGAACAATCAAAAGCCATCGAGGAAGCCTATCAGAAGGTTCTGCTGGATACCCGCCAGGCGCTCCGTGAAAACAAGGAAATCGTTCACGCGCTGGTGGAACTGCTGCTTGATAAAGAAGAACTCCTGGCCGACGAGGTTCGCGCGTTCTTCGACCAATACGGCTTGTTTACGCCCGACCCAATGGTGCTCCGCAACGGCGAGGAAATCAGCATTCTACCGCCGACCCAAACCCGCAAATTGCCCGGTGGTGAACAGACTGTCGCGGGCGGCGATTGATCTCATAAGCGCAAATTGCTCACACCCCGTCAATTTGGCGGGGTGTTTTTGTTCTCGCTGAGGATTTTTACGACGATTTTATACTTTTTCGGGCTATAATTCTCAAAATCGTTTTGATAATAGGTATTAGGGGGACACCATCATGCCGTTTGTCGAGCAATCTATCCTGATTAACGCTCCGGCTGAAACCGTGTTTGGGCTGATCGCTCATGAGCCTGAACGGATGGCGGAATGGTGGCCGCCCATTGAATTGCAAGAGCGCGTTACCCCCCCGCCGACTGCCGTTGGCTCGATTGCGCACTATGTCTATAACATGATGAATGTGAGCATCCGGGGTGAGCATGAAGTTTTGGAACTGGTGGAAAACCACCGTCTCGTGGTTAAGACCATCAGCGGTATTGACAGCCGTTTCGAATTTGATTTTGTGCCTGAAAATAAAGCGACCCGAATCACAATTCGAGTCGATTACAGCCTGCCCGGTTCGGTGATTGGTCAATTGATGAATCGGTTGATTATCGAGGAACGTAACTTAAAAGATTTACAGGAAGGTCTGGAAAATCTTAAAAAGATCGTTGAGAGCGAAATCCGCGTCTGAAATTTGGGGTACATGAATTTTGTAGGGGCAGGTCTCAGACCTGCCCCTACGGTTAAATCTGAAGGCCGATCTTCAACCTCACGACCCCCCGGTACACAAATTTTCTTCGCAGGGTATGCCATCCCCATTGATGTCGAGCGTGAAATTACCCGCTGTCAGACACGCAATAGCCTGATCGCAGGTGGTCAATTGGGTACAGTTGAACGCCAGGGATGGACATGTCACCGCGCCCTGGACTGTTGGCGTAAGGCCGGGCATGGGTGTTAAACCGCCAAATGTGCTTGGCGCGATAATCGGTTGACCTGTAACCGGATCAAGTACGAGGCCAGGGCCTGTCACGGTGAGTCCGGTAATGTTGGAAACCAGTATCGCGAAATCGCTTTGTGGTGCCGCGCTGCCTGTGTCACTGATAATCAGCAGATAGCGCCCACCTGTGGCGATCAAGACTGGGCCAACAGTCAGCGTAGCGGTTCCTGTGCTGCGCCCATTGGCAATGAAATTCGTCGGGTTATCGAATGGGCTGACCGAGAGCAGCGCCGAGATATTGCCTGTAACCTGCAAAAACTCGAATCGCAGTGATGTTCCGGCAGCGACATCGAAGCAGTAGCCCGCCACAGGCTTACCTGGGTCAATCGTGTCACGAACGATCTGACCGAGTGGAATAATCTTCAAAACGTCGCTGGCAGTGCCGAAGGTAAACAGACATTCGTCTGGGCCGAGGCCGCCATTAGCCGGTAACAGTTCGGTGATTCGGCGGCGCAGTTCGCTAAATTGACCATCGGCGGCGTTTACGGCTTCCAGAGCGCCCTGAACGGTGGCCTGCCCCACCACGCCTCGATCAGGCTGTGGACGGCTGCACACGTCGATCCAGAGATCAATCGCCAGCCGCACATTGGACATCGCCGCGTTAAAAAATTCCTGAATAGGACTGAGCGTTGGATAAAAAGCTGCCAGCAGCGGATTTGGAATATTATAGTCAGTAGGACGTGCCGGGTATCCGCCACAGGCTGATAACTGACCGAGCGCGATAGTCGTCCATATGGCGCGGATGCCGTCCAGCGATGGCTGCGCCAGATTGACACGATCCAGCAAAAAGCGCAGAGTTGCTTCATAATCTTCGAGTGTTCCTTCAGAAACGGGGAGCGAATCAGCCACAACACCATCTACGGGCAAGCTGATAATGCTCGCGCCATTCTGAATTTCGACATATCGCGTTGCGATCCAGCCAAGTGTGCCTTCAAAATTGACTTGCAACCAGGCGTTATTGCTCGTGCGCCCCAGCAGTGGGAAGATCGTATAACGCGGGGCGTTCGCCAGTACGGGATAAGCCTGGCTTGGGCCGCCACGCACACGGATGCCGCTTTCCCATAATTTCCCGCTGATCGGGCTGGACGCGCTGGTCAAACCAGAGCGTGGACTTTCGAAGCCACCATACGGAATGGTGCGCGGGTCAGCCACTGGTAGCGCATTAATGTCGCCAAAAAGGTTGATGACTGGAAATCCGATCCAACCTTCTTCGCCGTTAAAATCAATTCGAATCCACTGATTATCGGGGCTGCGACCTGTAGCAGGCGCACGCCATCCAGCCTGTACGTTGCCGAGGACTTCTGCGCCGATAGCTGGAAACAGGCGCACATTCACCCCATCGCGATTGACCAGAATTGTTGCGCTGTCCTGGGCAAACACAAATCCTGTCCCCAGACACAGAGTCGCAAACAGAGTCATCAACCAGAATGCCGTTTTACGCATCGCCCCAATTCCTCCCGGTGAAGTTGATGTGTAGTATATATCCAGCGGGAGATTAGCGCTACCGGACGGATGGCCTACGGATAATTGCCCTTACCATAGATAGATGTGAAAACCTACGGATAATTGCGATTCAACATACGCGCGTAGGGAATGGTTTCACGGATATGGGGCAAGCCGCACATCCAGGCAACTGTTCGTTCCAAACCGATGCCGAATCCCGCATGTGGCACACTCCCAAAACGCCGCAAATCCAGATACCACGCATAAGCTTCACGCGGCAGGCCGATTTTGCTTACCCGTTCTTCGATGAGTGCCGAATCATAGATGCGTTCGCTGCCGCCTGTAATCTCACCATAGCCTTCTGGCGCAAGCAGATCGACGCTGCGGCAGACTTCCGGGCGGCCTTCGACGGGCTGCATGTAAAATGCCTTGACCGCCGTCGGATAGTGATAAACAAATACGGGCTTATCGAACATTTCGGCAATCGCGGTTTCGTGCGGGCTGCCAAAGTCGCCGCCCCATTCCATATCAAGGAGCGCTTTTTGTTCAGGGTCTTCCGTTTCAGCCGCCAATTTTTGCAGCCGCGCGACTGCATCGTCATAGCTGATGCGTGGGAAGGGCGCGGTAATTTTCTCAAGCTGCTTGATGTCGCGTTCGAGAATTGCCAGCTCCGGCTGATGTTTTTCCAGTACGCGCTGGACGATATGGCCGATGAACTGCTCTTCCATGTCCATCATTTCTTCCAACGTGCAGAAGGCGATTTCCGGCTCCAGCATCCAGAATTCCATCAGATGGCGGCGCGTTTTCGATTTTTCGGCGCGGAAGGTCGGCCCGAAGCAGTAGACTTTGCCGAACGCTGCCATATTCGCTTCGTTATATAGTTGTCCGGTCTGCGCCAGATATGCAGGTTCACCAAAATAGTCAATTTTGAACAAAGTGGTGGTTTCTTCGCCTGCCGCCGGGGTGAGGATGGGCGTATCGACCAGCAGGTAGCCGTGATCGTCCAACCAGTTGCGCATGGCGTTGATAATCGTGGCGCGGATTCGCAAAATTGCCCATTGGCGGTTGGAACGCACCCACAGGTGGCGGTTGTCCATCAGGAATTCGATGCCATGTTCTTTGGGTGTAATCGGGTATTCGTCAGCCAGCTGCACCAGTTCCAGTTTGCTGATCCCGATTTCAAAGCCGCCGGGTAAGCCAGGTGCGCGTTCGTCTTTGCGGACAGAGCCAGTAATGATGATCGACGATTCCTGCGAGAGTTTGCTGGCGACCTCAAACTCCGATTCACTCAATTCTTTTTTGAAGGCCACGCATTGGACGATGCCATCACCATCGCGCAATTGTATAAATTGCAACCGGCCTTTATCGGTACGGTTATAAACCCACCCATGAACCGTTACTTCCTGACCCTCGTATTTTGCAATGTCCCCAATTCGAATTGGTGTTGCCACGCTATGTCTATCCTTAACTGTGCAATCTAAACGAATTTTCGATAACTGATTATATCACGCTGCTTCCCGACATATAAAAGATCAATCATATTTTTAACCTATATAGCCGCAGCTGACGACTGAAATCCATGAAATGATTAAGGCGCGTATTACCAATTGTTGATTATGCTGCAAGAACTAGCCGGAAATTCGTAAGCCAGCCAAGTGACTATCGGGGGTTTAAAGGATTAGAATAGAATTAACAAAATGAGTTTTGGACAGAATACAATCTGTTAAGCAAATTTAACCACATTCTTATTCCAATTTTATCAAAATCAACGATTCTTTATTGTGGAAATGTATATAATCAAAGTAAGAGTAGAGTGACAGGAGAATCTTCATGGTTACATTTGACGCGACCAATTCACATTTTGAGTACATGGACGTGACCTGCCACTGGAGTGCCGATTCACAGAAATATGCGGGTGGTGATGCACTCGTCACATTCCTGCATGACGGTTGGGAAATGTGTGAGACCGTTTCTTACGAAGAATATTGGCACGCAGGTGGTCGTTTGGTGATGATTTATTATTTCGAGTTGAAACGAGAAGGCGAGACGCTTGCCATGCCCGTCCTCGGTAATCCATTTGTTCACCGCATGGTTCACAGCCTGCCCCTTCAGCTTCTGGCTGTTGGAGAACGCGAACAGCACAAGGAAGAGAGCTAACGGCTCAAAAGACGGATGCTTCGAAGTCGAGCGGGAACTAGTGGTAATAAACGCTCACTTTCGTCCGCGCTGAACGGACGGAGCATCAGCAAGGCTGTTGGGTAGACCAATATGCCAAATACGAGCGCCAACACAGGTTGTGCGCTCCAGCTAATCAGCATGACCCCTAACATAGCCCCACCCGCTAAGATAGACCGCCAGATAATATCCAACCAATTGATTTGCCCCACAGCGCGGGCCAGAAGGATTCCGAAGGGAATCAGGAGTATCGCTTCGGAGGCGATAGTCGTTAACGCCGCCGCACGATAGCCGTAAAGCGGGATCAGGATCAAATTTGCCGCGATATTGAACGTGACCGCAATGATAAACGCCCAGGTGATGAGCCGCTGAAGATTGAGCGCGATCAGGACATATTGCGTCAGGCTGTTGATCCAGCCAATCGGGATGCTCCAGATCATTAACTGGGTGGCAATTGCGCCATCTGGCAAATATTCTGCCCCACCCAGAATGGTCGTTAGAGCGTAGGCCGTAAATGTGAATATCACCGCTGTCGGCAGCGCGATATTGACGAGCAGCTTTACCGCCAATGTGTACGTTCGTTTCAGCGAGGGTGGGTCTTCCTGCGCCTGACGCGACATCACGGGCAGCATCGCCATCGTGAAAAAGGCTGGAATCACGTTGATCGCGGAAATCCACTTATAGGCGACACTGTATTGTGCGACCATTTTGCCGCCGTGTATCGCCTCTATCAGTACCACGTCGATCTGGAAAAAAATCGTCGCCAGAAAATGATTGAGCATCAGCGGCCAGCTTTGACCTGCCATGCTGCGCATCAGCGGCCAATCGACGGTGTAGGCGTAAGGGCGATTTGGCGAGTCACCCTTACGAATCAACTCCCGCCCGCCGTAAAGCAGAATCGCCAGCGTGATGAAATTTGTGAAAATACTCACTGCTGCCAGCCCGATAATGCCATAACCAAGCACCAGCACCGCCACACCGCACACGACTTTATTGACGGTTGCGATGGTGGATACTGCTGATGGATATTCGGCTTTTTCGAAAGCGTAAAAGACCGCTGTCATGCCTGTACTGAGGCTGTTGGGTAATAAACCGAGATAGAGCAAACCCAGCGCCAGCAGCCCTTCCGGGTTCAAGGCTGGCGAAACGAACGCTTGCCGTGCGCTGATAAACCCGATCAGTGGCAGCACACCGATAACGATCAAAACCAGCCGCATGATGCTCGTGTTAAAAAAATAATGCCCTGCGTGACTTCGATCCCGGCTGACTTCGCGCGTGAGAAAGGTGTTCAGGCCGAAATTGGTGAGAATATCGAACCAGACAAAAATGACGACAGCATATTGATATAACCCGGCATCGGTGGGGTCGAGGATGCGGAACATGACCGCCGCGAACGCGAAATCCAGCCCGCGATTAAACAGGTTGAGGATGATGGGCGCGAGGCTGTTGCGGGCTACCCGTGATACGGCGCTCGCTTCCTGCTCCTGCGGCGCAACTGTCAACTGCCACGCCCAAACGCCAAACATAAACAGGATGAGAACAGCGCTGATGAAGGAGGTAAACCCGCCAATCTGGAAGCTGGTCGGGCTGTAGACCAGTCGCACTGTCCAATCGCCAGGTCTTGTGATGTGAACGCCTTGAAAATTACCCTGCACAAGCTGCACTTCCAAAGCCGTTTCCTGATCGTCAGGTTCGCCTTGTGCGCGGATATAGGCTCGCCAGCCGGGAAAATACGACTCGCTCGCCACTAGCCACGAAGGGTCATCAATCGACACATCGACAAATTTTTCGCGCCCGCTGTCCTGCGTGATCGTCGCGGGTTCAAAACTTTCCGGCACACGGATCGGTTTGCGCGGGACAGCCAGAGTCGAAAGATCGGCAAAAAGCGTTCCGTCATTTTCCGGCAAGAGATAGGCGCGGGGAACCATCGAGTCGTTTTCCCAGATTCGCACGGCCTCATCTTCATAGGCCAGCTTCCATTCCTGGAAATTTACCGACGTGTTTTTATGCGTGATGACGTAGCGTACATTGAGCAGATCGAAAAGGGGCGAATCGAGCGTCCGGTGATAGCCGCCGAAGTGGTTGTAATTATCGGGCGTATAAAATGGCGCGACACGGTTATATTCAAGTTGCACCTGTGGCGCGAGTTGCTGCATGTAATCGACATACTGCTTGGGGATGATACTCTCGTAGCCGCGAATGTCGTAGAGATCGTAGCGCCAGCCCATATTGGCGTTCATGAGGGGGCGCTGATTTGGGTCGTCGAGCGTTGTGTAGCGCCAATACCCCGGCTGGCCTTGCAGCCATTCAATCGCAGGTGGCTTGAAATCCAAAAGCGCTGGGTCAGAGGCCGGATTAAAACCCCATGACGCGACCATCAAGTCCAGCGCGACCACGCCAACCGCGAGAATTTGCCAAAAATATGAACCCCATCCTTTTATCCCTCCCCTTGCAAGGGGAGGGGATGGGGTGGGGTTCTGACCTGCCAGCCAAAACATCACGCCCGCGCCGAGAACGAAAAATCCGAGCGTCATGATGTTCGTATACTGGTAGCTGTAAAACATACGCGCATCGGCGAAGGTTTCCGGCGCTTTCGCCAATGCCTGAAGCAGACGATCAACGATGGACTCGATCTGCGGATAAACGAAGATGCTGATTCGTGTAGTGATTAAAACAAATGTGCCGATAAGCATCAGCGCGAGGCCGATTCGTTTGACCCATTTGGGCGCGTTTTGTAGGGGCGACGCATGCGTCGCCCCTACGTCAATTGTGTCATGGATTTTCGTAAGTGCATCCGCGCCGAAACCCGCCAGCACCGCGACACCTAACGTCACGGCGAAAATCCAGCGAAACGGCGAATGCAGTTGGTCAATACCGGGGAGAAAGTAGAGCAGTCTGTAAGTGGGCAGGCCGAACATAAATGTCAGGCCGAATAATGCCAGCAAAACAAAAATCAAGCGATAAGGTGGCTGTAGGGGCGTATCGTGACGCGCCCTACGACGGATGACCCACGCATCGATCAGCGCGTAGGCCGCCAGCAGCAGCGGCAAAATGCCCAGGTACAATGCGCCTTCGACGTAATTTTTGATGCCCCAGTCAATCGTGTTGATCGGTTGACCGAGCGCGTTGGTCGTCGCTGGCACACTTTGCCATGTAAACACATCCACATAACTGTGATGCGTCGGATTGCCATAGAAATTCGGCATGATGAATTGGACAACATCGCGCGATTTATGCGCCCAATCAATGACTTGCTCATAGCTGGCAGACCCGGCGCGGAAATTTTTGCTTGCTAGTTCGAAAAGTGGCACGAACTGCACCGCTCCTAGGCCGATGCCGAGCGCGACCATAACCATCAGCCATATACCACGCGAAATAAGGTGCTGTAGGGGCAACGTTGCCCTGTGTTTCCACAACTCCCATACCAACCGCACTGCCGCATAGTAGGCCATGATGAGCAGCGTGTAGTAGGTGATTTCGACGTGTCCGGCGAGAATATTGCAGCCGAGCGCCACCGCGCCAATCGCGACCCAGGGAACACTGGCTGGACGACCTCGCCATGCCGGACGCTGCTGGATCGTAAATTCGATCATCAACAGCAAAAGTGGCAGCCATGCCGCCGCACCGATAATCATCGGAAAAACCGCGCTGATGACAAAAAATGCCGAAAGCTGATAAACAACGCCGCTGATCGCCGAGCCGAATCGCCCGATATGGAGGCCACGCGCGAAAAGATACATAAACACGCCTGCCAGCCACAACTGCACAACCGTGAACCAGCCATAGGCACTGGTCAGCGGCAGGACGTAATAGAGGATGCTAAAAGGATAAAGCGTCGATTGCTGCCCGGCGGCTAAAAATGGAATGCCAGAGAACTGATAGGGATTCCACAGTGGAATCTCGCCCTTCGATATGCTTTCACGAATGAATGATTTCCACTGATAATTTTGGAGAATCAGATCAGATACCAGCGCGTTGTGCGGAACGGCTGGCGCTTTGGCGACTTCGCGGTAGGTGGCGAAAGGCTCAAACTGGTAGAGATTCTCGGTGGGAAGCAGCGTGTATCCACCAACGGTTTGCTGCCAGAACATGATAAGCGGCAGCACAAACAGCAGGGCGATAATCAAAATGTCAGGTAAGCGGCGGCGTATCAATCGGCGTGTCCTTCTTTGCGGCGTTCGGCAGTCCAATATACACGTTGACGCATTTTTTCGACAGCCTTTTAGTCCGCGACCAAATGGAAATGGAGGTGCGCCACATCCTGGTATTTCCCGCCATTCGCGATCAGTCGATAACCACGCGCTTCTAAATCAAGCTCGGCAACGAGACTTTGAACATTCTGGAAAAGATCGACCATAAAATCGGAGTCGGCTGCGGTTAATGCGCCGAGTTGGGCGATATTGCGTTTCGGGACGATCAGAATATGCAGCGCGTAGCTCGGTTTAGGATGATAAAAGGCGATCAGCGTCTTTGTCTCACGGAGTCGATTGACGGGGATGGCAAAACTCATATACGTGAATGCCCAACCAATCAGAAATTTCCCAAATGAAGATCGCGATGAAGATCGCGCCACTCTAAAAAGAATTTTTGAAAGCTGACGCATCTCACAAACGTATCTCCAGCTCGATCTCATCGCGCAGCGGAATACCGTCGATGCCAAAAAGCGGAATTTCCGGCTTGAGCTTACGTGATTGTTCGAGCGCGTTGGGGTAGACGGCGATCAGGTGGAAACCGCGTTTTTGATAGAATCGTAATGCCCGCATGTTGTCATTAGTGGTAATCAGCCACATTCGCTTGCAACCCTCAAGGATGACTGCCTGCTTGACCGCTTCGATCAAGGCGCTGCCGATTCCCCCACCCTCAACTGTGCTGTTGATGGTCATAATTTCACATTCTGTACCTTCGAACCGATAGGTGATTAGCCCGATACGTGCATCATCTTTCATCGCAATAAAACCCGGCAGTAAATGCGCGAGATAGACTTCTCCGCGTGTGACAATGCGCGTAGACCCCCATTGTTCGTCTAAAAATTGCGCGACCCAGTTGCGATCTTCTTTCTCTGCTGGTCGGATTGTAAACATTTTTCTTAGACGCCTCGGCTTTCTGTAGTCAGTCAACCTGTTTTACACTCGATAATAATATCGCTTTTATGCCCTTTGATGCCAATTTTTGACCGACGGCTGATCTACGTTAGACTCATCAGGGTATAAATTCCAGATTAAAATGATTGTATTCGATTTGGAAAATGAGGTTATTGAACAATGGCTGACATAATACATGAGCGAATCGATATAGCAGCACTGGTTGAAATTACACGCCGTGAAGTTGAGATGTATGCTGGCTATTCACCAACAGCAAATCTGTATCCCGTGTTAGACGATCAGAATCTTACTTATGCTGTTGTGATTGTCCCCAATTGGCCGAAACCGTTTTCCTCAGAAATCGTCGTCTTAGCGCGAATTGTGGACGATTTAATTGTCATTGAAGAAGATACAACGGATAAACCCTTGCTCGATGCCCTGATGGTGAATGGAGACATCCCTCGTGAACAAATCGTGCTGGCATACATCGGTGAAACTATTCCTCATGTGGAAACCAACTCATGACTGAAGCGATTCGCGTTCTCCACTTTGCCGATGCCCATATCGGCATGGAAAATTACGGCAAAACCGACCCCAACACGGGATTGAGCAGCCGCGTGGTCGATTTTTTGCGCCGCATGGATGAGATGATCGAGTACGCCAAAGCGCATGATGTCGATTTGACGATTTTCGCCGGGGATGCTTTCAAAACGCGAACGCCGAACCCGACTTTTCAGCGTGAATTCGCATGGCGTGTGCGCGATCTTTCAGAAGTCGCGCCGCTGGTGATGCTCGTGGGCAATCATGATCTGCCGCCAACCGTGCTGAAAGCGTCCAGCATCGAAATTTACGATACGCTGGCGGTGCATAACGTCTGGGTCGCGTCGGATTATGAGCTACGAGTCATCGAAACCAAACGTGGGCCAGTCGCGATTGGCACCGCGCCGTACCCGATTCGCGCCCGTGTGTTGGAACTTGTCGATACGACGGGCATGACGATTGCCGAGACGGATGCCCGCTTGCAGGAACAGCTTACGGATATTATCGAAAATTTATCGCAGCAGGCTGACCAACTCGACATGCCGCGTTTATTTACCGGCCATTTTACGGTCAGCGGCGCGGTGGTTGGCAGCGAACGCTCGATCATGCTGGGGCGCGATGTGGCTGTCGGCTTGTCGTCACTGGCGGATTCGCGTTGGGATTACGTCGCGCTGGGACATATTCACAAACATCAGAATCTCACAAAAGGCCGTGCGGGTGCGCCGCCCGTTGTCTACAGCGGCAGCATCGAGCGAATCGACTTTGGCGAGGAGGGCGATCCAAAGGGTTTTAGCTGGGTCGAACTTGAACGTAACGCGACGCAATGGAAATTTATCGAACTCAACAGCCGTCCATTTGTGACGCTGCGCGCCGACCTCCGGGACAGCGAAAATCCCACACAGGAAATTGTACAGGAAATCCAGAAGCATAATCTGAAGGGTGCGATTGTCCGCATCATCGTCGATATGACACCTGAAACCGAACCGCTGCTGAACGAAATCGTCATTCGTGATATGCTGCGTCAAGCGGATGTCTATCATGTCGCCGGAATTCGCAAAGAGATCGAGCGCGTGGATCGAGCGCGGTTGGGTGCGAATCCAGAAGGGCTAACTCACGCCCAACTTTTGGATCGTTACCTGTTGAGCAAAGAAGTGTACGCAGATCGCCGTGAAGAACTTCTCATTGCTGCACAGGAGATTTTTGACGGCGCAGCGCGGGAGTAATAACAAGGCAACAGTGCTGAGTGAAAAGTTCAAAGTGCTGAGTTTCAGAATGCTGTATTTTACTCAGCACCCGATACCCAGTACTTTGTTTTTAGCGGAAAGGCTGACTGGCTGACTCGCTAACCAGCTTCTCACGGCCTCCACGTCAGCGGATAGGCGAAGCGCTGATCAGTGACTTTGCCATCAACCAGTGTCGCGCCCTCAAACAAAGTCGTCGTTTCGCCGCTGTCCACATGAATCCGAATGAGATTCAAGTAGGGTGGTTGCGCTGTGTCTTCCAAAACCTGATAATCCAGCGCCGCGATCATATTGCCATCCGGCGAAACCGCCAACCCTGGCGCGAAATGCCCACGTTTGACGCGCACATTGCTGCCACTTGAAAGCTCAATCGTGCTGAGTGAATTATTGGCTTCCCGACCACCGCCGCCTGCCCCACCGATAAAAATGAGATGCTGGCTGTCAGCGCTGAAGGCCATATCGGAAATGACATCATTCTGGCTTCCCGCTTCGGCGGTAATCGGCGCGGCGGACCGATCGGACAAATCGAGAATCGTAAGCGTATTGGTGTTATTGGGCGAAGTCACGACCAACGCTAACCAGCGACCATCCGGCGAAAGACGTGGAAAGGCATTGGGTGCGCCGCTGAGGGAGAACATCAGGGCTTGCTGCGGAATGACAATCGACGTTTCCATACTGGCGATGTTGACGGCCTGTACCGAGACAGTATTGGCGGTAATGCCATCCGGGACAGTGAAAAATGCCGTTTCGCCATCCGGTGAGAAAAAGATGTTATTGGTACGGGCATAGGGAGCGAATGTGCCAGACTGGAAATCCGTTGCGGCCATCGTCGCGCTGCGGGCTTCAACCTCGATCATGTAAATCTGCCAGCTTGTGCGCGTATCCCCAGTCTGGCAGCGATGCCCCATGATGACCATCAGATTGCCATCCGGTGCGATGCCGATGCTGGCGCTGGTGTATTTGCAACCCGCATCAGATCGAAGCGTGGCAACTTCGCGCTCAGCGCTGCCACTCCACCACAATACAGCCGCTTCATCAGCCTCATTCTGGTCGTTGGTAAAAAAGCTGACGAACGCCACCCCATCATTGTTGATGTCAAAGGCCGTGACGTTGCCATAGCTGAATTCTTCGCTCATGCTGCTGGTGCTGACGACATTGAGAAAACCATCGGCAAATTCGCTGGTGCTTGCGTCCGGCTCGTAGGCGATATAAGCCAACCATGCGCTGTCCGGTGAATATCGGAACGTGCCTCCACCCAGGCAGGTGAGCGCGTTCACATTCTTGACCAGCGCAGGTGGGTTGCTGTCGGACATCAGATAGAGATCGCCATCATCTAGCCCCATATAAAATGCGAACAGTGACCCATCCGGCGATGTGGCCTCATCACCACAGGCCATTAAACGGCTGGTCTGCGCAGGAACAGGCATCGCGCCCAGAATTTCGCCCGTGTCATTGATAAGCGCTAGTCTTCCCTCAACCGATGGTGATGTGTCGGCAGGGGTTGCGCCATTTTCGACCCACGCGAGAATATGTTCGGGCTGAGATGTACCTTCTTCGTCATCTTCCTGTGCCAGAACCGGAATAGTTGTCAGTAAAAAAATAAGGCATATGAGGGCAAAGTGTCGTTGCCGGGACATAATTTTTCCTTAGTTCGTTGAAATAAAATACGACAAGGCATCGAGAGCCTGTCTATATTTTATACATTCTTAATTGTTTGGGAAAGGTGACTGTGGTCATCGCTGCACTCCATAGAATCTGCATCACTTTTGCACAAGTTCTGAACACCTCTTTGGCATGATGAAGTCACAGTATCTTATATCGCAGATCAACTCAGGAGATTTATCATGCGTAGTTTTAAAGTGATTATCATGTTGTGCGGCTTGCTACTTTTAGGTGTTGGCGTAATTTATGCGGAGGATGAACCTGTGCCGGATGGTCATATTGATGATGGCCGTGTGAATTACTGGGATCTGGCGGCACCTGTCGCCGTTTACTGCGATTTTGATAACCCGGATACGGACGACCCGGATTACAGCGTTTTCGAATCCGTTGATTTATGGGGTATCAATTCTGAAGGCAGTGGCTACCATGTGCTGACCGTCACCAGCGATGAAATTGATGAGATCGGTTACAGCACGGACGAAAATATCGAAATCAGCAATGAAGATGGTTTCAGCCTGAATCGTGGTACAGATGGATCACTGTACGTGGTTTCTCCAGCAAATTCTGAAGGCAAAGTTTACACTTTCTCTTGGGAACGGGGCGACCAGAACTGCTAATTAGTGTTTAAATCATAAGGTGGGCGCGGAGGCGATTGTCCCCGCGCTTTTTGATTCACGCTTTTAGCCAAGCAAACAGCTCGCCGCCCGTTCACCGCCCAGCGCCCAGCCGTCCATTGTGACGAGCGACAGAAATCCTGCCCCAAAATGGACACGCTCGTTAGCGTCCACTTGCAGCAGTCGTGCGCGCGGGCTGCCTGTCTGGTCGCCCCCAGCATAAAGCTTGATCTGGTTAACCATGTCGCCACTGGCGGTATCGAACACATTTAACATGCCGTCCATATCGAGCGTATACAGCAGGCAACCATTGCCCGTTTGCATCAACGGTGGCAGTGACAGCGGCGGGAACGGATATTCCATGCGCCAGCGAACCTGACCTGTTGAATCCAGCGCCACCAGCATGTTATCGGCATCCGCCATGTAGATGTAGCTGTTACCTAAAAGGTCTACTGTCGCGCGGGCAGCGCGTCCCGGCATGGTACTGAGCGAGGCAAGATCGTGATTTTCACCATTCGTGAATCGTTTAACGCTCGATCCATCCAGTGCGATCCAGCTTCCATTTCGATCTGACGCGATGACCGGGAGGTTGTCAAAATCCGTCTCAAATTGAATCTGTCCATCGGCATCAATCAATCGCCACAGGATGTGTCCATCATCGGCGCGGACACCAAGCGCGATCTGCTGACCATTGGTTTCAAATTCGACGGCGCGGGCGGTAGAACTCAGCGCTGGCAATGTCCATAAGGATGTTCCTGCCGCATCAAAGGCTGCTAATCCCCCGCCATCGGAGAGGAAAATGAGCCGTTCACCCAACAGCAAAAAAGGTTCTTCCGGCCCCTGGAGAGTCCATAACGCCATATAGCGTCCATTCTGGAGGGTGATGACCTGCCCATTGCGGGTATGCGCCACCACCCGACCATCCGGCAGCGCGGCGAGTCCGGTAATGACACCATCGGTTTCCACGCGCCAGAGAATATTGCCTAACTCGTCCGTTACCTGAATACTGTTGTTGCTGGCAATCGCGTACATGCCGCCGCTTAAAGTCAATGGTGGCAGCCCTGGTACGGATCGAAATGTCATGGAACTGATGTAACCGGGCGAGAGTTTGGCCTGCCACAGTTCGGTGAAATCCAATGGATGATACCAGCCATCCGTCATTGGGTTATCGGTGACGTAGCCGGGGCCGCCGTCGTTGGGGAGAAAACGACGCAGTTCGTAATGGAGATGGGGTCTACCGCGCGAAGGCCAGCCGATCCCACCGACTAAATCACCTTTTTCTACACAATCGCCAACGCGCGGGAAAAAAATCGTATCGGTTTGCTCCATATGTCCATAGACGCTGTAGGCGATGCTTCCATCGGGAAAAGTATGCTCGACGATAACGACACCTTTTTCGGTATCCCATCCGGCGGGGTCGGCATAGGTGACACGGCCACGCGCTGCGGCACGTACCGGATCGCCCCAACGGTCAAAACCGATGTCGATGCCAGTATGATTGCCGCCAAAACGCGCACGAAACAGGGCAAAATCATCATAACCCTGTACGAGCCTATCAATCGGATAGTCAATCGAATCGACCACGCCGCAGGGAGCGGTGGTCACTTGTGCATTCAGCGGCGAAGACGAGAGAACGGCTAACAGTAAAAAAATAAAACCGAGTCGCATAAACCTCAACCCAAAACAATAATCCACTTCAGTCTCTAGTTTACCACTTGGGAGGAAGATGAGAACCTTAGAATTTGTCTTATTTGAGAATCGAACAATCGTTGCTACCATCAATCGAAAGTTTTGAAGGATGTTTTATGACTTTTCGATTTGACCACGCTGTTATCGCAGTGAATGATCTCGATCAGGCCGTTGCGGATTATTGCGCCTTAGGATTCACGACGACTTACGGTGGCGAACATGCCACTGGCACGACTCATAATGCCTTGATCTGCTTTCAGGATGGCAGCTATCTCGAATTGCTTGCACCGACCAACAAACCTGCGCGTCCTGGCGTGAACGCTGCCGATTTTCGGCGTGTGCTGGAAAGTGGCGAGGGCTTGATCGGCTATGCCTTATTTTCCGAGCAGCTTTCCGACGAAATAGCGGTGATGCGTGGTCGAGGTATCGCCGTGAGCGATATAACCCCTGGCGGACGACTGCGCACCGATGGCGTTGAACTGCGCTGGGAGTCCGCCATGATCGGCATGAGCATGTCGCCATTTTTCATCCGCGATGTCACACCCCGTAACCTGCGCGTGCCGGATTCGACGACTCGCCATGCGAATGGTGTAACAGGTGTGAGTGTGGTGGTTTTCGTGGTATCGGATTTAGACGCGGCGGTGCAGCGCTATCAAAATATGCTGGGTGTTGAGGGTGAACGCAGCGAAAACGGCATTTCGTTTGTGATGGATGAGGCTCGATTAACGCTCACTATGCCAGCCGACGAGAACGCGAAGCTGCATATCGCGACTCGTGGCGATGCGCCCTACATTTTGAATTTAACCAGCGAGAAGCTCGTTTCGATAGACCAGAGTCAGACACACGGGGTGCGTTTTGCGGGTTGATGTCGATTTATTTGCCCTCAATTTTGACGGTAAAGACGCGATCTCCGGCCTGAATGGTGGCGGTAGAAAATGGCGTTGCGTAAAAACCCCGTATCCCATCATTCAGAAATTGCAGCGTCGCCTTGAGTTGGTCAGGGGATAGCGGTGAGGATTCCAGATTAGCTTTGTTGACGTAATGGCTGAACTCCACACACGGCGCGGCGACTATCAGATCGTCCAGATAGGCGACTTCTCCGGTGTGCGCGTTTTCAAATGCCAACCGAACACCAAGATCGGCTAACGAAAATTTGCGATCTGCTTCGATCAAAATGTTTTCGCCCGCGATGCCATCCGCGAGATGTGCGCCATACTGATTGCGCATTTCGCGATAATGCCCGGTAAAGTTGACGGAAACGCCGTTGACACCCGAATTTTTGGTGTTGGGATGCTGCGCGTTATGAACATCAATAATCTGCCCGCCATCCGCCATCAATCCCGTAACGCCGTGCGCATTTATAGCGACATTATCGACGACCAGCAGCGGCGCGGGATCATAAATGCGGTTCGGTTTTTCGCCACGCTTGAGCGATGAGCGCTGGATTTGCACCTGTTTCACGCGGCCAATTTCGCGCATAATTTCCGCCATGTGAAGACCTCTATTCATTGTATTCGTTGTCTGATTATTATTCCTGTGAGTTTATCACGCCGTTTGCCGCCCCGCATATGCCCACCATTGATATAATAGATAAAACTGACCAGCCGAAAGATAGAAACATGACCAATAAAAAAGGCCGTCTATGGCGAACCGATAGCGACGGTAATATCCTCAATGATGCCAGCCTTGAATATATCAAGCCACCCTATGATGCCATGATCGCCGATGTTGTTGCTCTGTATACCAGAAATATCGTCAATGATATTCACAGCATTTATGTGACAGGTTCGATTGCACGTGGTCTGGCGGTGGAGGGTATCTCGAATCTGAATATGTTTGCTGTGCTAACCGAGGAAACAGATGCCGATCTCGTCCTCCAGGATTGGATACCGTCGGCTGAAGAGGAACTTCTTGCCAAATATCCCTCGCTGTCCGATGTCGTTTTAGAAATATGGCCCTATAATCACGTTTTCAGCGATCCGGGGCGCTTTTCGATTGGCGCGTTCATCATCAAGACTCACAGCATTTGTATCTGGGGCAGCGATGTTGCGCCCGAACTAGCCGATTACAAAGTCGAGTCTGCTATCGCCAACGACGATCTGGTGCAGATTGAGCTGGACATCAACGAGGCCGTCTCGAAAATCAAGCGAAATTCGAGGCCGGAAAATGTGGCCTATTGGTGTCGGGAGGTCATGAAGCAAATTTTACGCGCCGGGTTTGCGCTGGTGATGGTTGAGGAAGGCGTTCATACCCGCGACCTGGATTTGTGCTGCGAATATTTTGTCAAGCATTACCCGGAGCGCGTGGTCGAAATGCGCCAGGCTTTGGTGTTTGCCGAAAATCCGTCGATGGATGCAATGGAAGTTCTCGATTACCTGTCTAATATGGGCGCATGGATGATCGCTCGTGCTGACGTATGGCTCGACCAGCATAACCCTGACCGCGACCTGGCGATAATGGTCGAAAGCGAAGAGGAGATGTAGGGGCGACGCATGCGTCGCCCCTACGGAATTTATGTTACCAGATCACGAAACCGCGCCGCCTGATTCGCTCGCGTCGATTTCTGCCGCGCGTATGGCAATGGATACACCCTGGAAAGCGCGAAACGAAATCGAACGTCTGCTGCTGCTGCCACTGGCACGGATGCAATTTGCGTTAGCGAGCGTTGAGTGGGGTGAAAATTGGCGGCTGTACGGCCTGCCGATTATCCAGAAGCACCGCCGCAGCATCTTGACGATTGGCGCACGTTTAGAACTGCGCTCAACCGTCCGCAGCAACCCGCTTGGCCCGAATCATCCGGTTTTTTTTAGCACACGCAGGCCGGGGGCAGTCCTGAAAATTGGCGACGATTTCGGCATGACGGGCGGCTCGATTATCGCCGAACAGAGCATGATGATTGGTAATCGAGTGACCGTTGGCGCGAACAGCATCATCGCCGATACCGATTTTCACCCATTGGATGCGCTGGCACGCCACAATCTGCCGCTTGACGGAGCAACTGCGCCCATCGTGATCGAAGATGACGTGTTCATCGGGATGCAGTCGTTGATTCTCAAAGGTGTGACGATAGGCGCGGGCAGCATCATCGGCGCAGGCAGTGTGGTGACACGCGATATTCCTGCGGGTGTGATCGCCGCCGGAAATCCAGCCAGGGTGATTCGGGAAATCAACTAAGGGATTTTATGTCGCATATTTTTATCAGCTACAGTAAAGAGAATATCGACTTCGTGCGTTATTTGCGGGCGCTGCTGGAAAACGAAGGTTTTGCCGTCTGGATGGACGAGGCGCAGCTCACGCCCAGCGCACGTTGGTGGAAAGACATCGAGCAGAATATTGACTCGTGCAGCGCCTTTGTGGTCGTTATGTCGCCAGAGGCTTACGAATCCGATTGGGTCGAACGTGAAATTTTGCGTGCCGAAAACAGGAAAAAGCCGCTTTATCCGGTTTTATTGGCAGGCGACCCCTGGTCACGGCTGGCGAATATCCAATTTGAAGATTTGCGCACCGGACTGCGTTCGCGACCATCGACTCATTTTTTGAACAGCCTGCGCCAGATTATCGCCCCAGGGAAGCCGCGCACGGTGCAGTTCACCGTTGTTGAGGGCGATATTACCCAAATTGACGCAGATGTGATCGCATTGAAATATGCGCGAAAATTTCATGGCGCGGATGAGATCGTCGCGGTTCGGTTGACGGTTGGTCAGGCTATAAGTCTCGATCAGGTGTGGCCGGAAACGGGCGACTACGTTTATCTGGACACGAGGGGGAGCGTCAAAGCTGTACATACTCTCTTTGTTGGAACGCCTATTCTCAGGCAGACGGATTACAAGCAGCTTCGTGAATTTGCCGCGCGAGTCCTCAGTGCATTAACCGAAGTTGCACCGCAAACGCAGCATCTGGCGATGACTATTCACGGCCCCGGCTTTGGGTTGGACGAAACCGAGTCCTTGTTATCGCAGATCGGCGGCTATTTTGATGCGATTCAATCGGGGCAAATTCCTTCAGCTTTGCAGCGCATCACGATTGTCGAGATGAGTGCCAAACGAGTCGAACGACTGCGCACAACATTAGAGAATTATTTTGCAGATGGATCAAAAGCAGCACCAATGGCCTCGGATTGGGGCTATGAATTAAAAATCGCCGATCTCCAATCGAATACACCGACCCCGCCGAAGCCAGCCAAACCCCATGCTTTTGTGATCATGCCGCCGGATAAAGACCTGGAAGATGTATTTTATTTCGGCATCCAGGGATCAATTCATGCGCTTGGCCTGTTGTGCGAGCGCATCGAGGGCAAAATTGCGGATGAAGATTTGCTGAATCAGGCAAAGTCGCGTATTTCGACAGCTTCACTAGTGATCGCTGTTTTGACGAATGCGGATTCAATCATCTATTTGCAACTTGGTTATGCCTGGGGCGCAAACCGCCCGACAATCATGCTTATGAAAGAGGGGATATCGCTGCCATTTGAGACTTCGGCGGCACTGGCCTACGGATCGCTCAAAAGCCTCGAAAGCACGTTAGCCGGGGCGTTGGATGATCTCAAAGCGAAAGGTGTTTTATGAGCGATTATGAACAACAGCTTGCCCAGGAAGCCGAACTCTGGGGCAGTGATGCCGAACGCTCGGCGCAGACCGTCCCCCCGGATTGGCGCTATCATCGCCATTTGCGCCATAACATCGTTTATCACACCCACGATATTGACGAATTTTTAAGTCATGTCCATCCGGGGATGACCGTTTTAGAACTCGGCTGCGCGTCCGGTTGGCTGACATTGGCGATGGCGCAGCGTGGCGCAAAGGCCGAGGGAATCGACATCAGCGAAAAATCACTCAACGTTGCCCGCCAGTATTACGATTCGATTCGCGACTCGGTGAGTGGCAGCGTTATTTATCGCGCCGCCGATCTGAATGCGCTGGAACTGCCTGCCGAAACCTATGATGTGATCGCCGTCAAAGGGACGCTCCACCATCTGATGCGCATGGATCATGTCATCGCTGAGATTCACAAAGCGCTCAAGCCGGGTGGCCTATTATGGGTGTCGGATTCTGATGGCGAGGAAAAGATGTCTACCGCGCTGGTCGCCAGCGGCCTGATGTTCGTGCTGCCGACACACGTTAGCTACCGCGACAAAATCAGTGGCCTGATTCGCTTCGGGACACGCGCACCGTCACGGATTAAAGCCAGCATCGAAGCAGAAGGATTATCACCTTTCGAGGGCGCAGGCCGCGAACATGATTGGGTGAAGTTGATCGGCCAGCGTTTTCAGGTTGAACGCCGAATTGATGCCCCGGCAGTCACAGGTTATATCACGCACCAGCTTAGAATGCCGGACATGCTGGCACTGCCGCTGCTGCGAGTTCTGTGCGCAGTAGACCGTCTGCTGGTGCGGCTGAAAATTCTCCGCAACACCGGGGTGATTTTATACGCGCGGAAATCTATTACGACGATGTAATTTTCGCGTCGGCGAGAATGCGCGTAATTTGCTCGATGTGGGTGATGTCGTGTCGGCTGACCTGCATGACGGCATCGGTCATCGTAAAATGACCTTCTTCTGGGTGCATCCCCGCGCGTTCCCAATCGGGGTCAGGTAACAGCGTAAAAAACTCGGCAAATCGCTGACGTGCCTGTTTCAGTTCCGCATAAACCTGCACGATACTTTGCTTGTTGTACTCGCGTTCCGCCGCCAGCGCCTCCTGGTCATAGCCGGGGAGCATCGGGTATTCCTGCTCGATAATCATTCTGGCGCGTTCATAGAAAATGCCTTCAAAATCACGCAGGTGGCACATCACCTCCAGAATTGTCCAACCGTTGTCACGATCACGGAGTGTAGTCGCCTGCTCTTGAGTGATCGACTGGGTGATATTCGCGAGAACATCAATCGTTTTCTCCATGAGCGCAATATGGCGTTTACGAATTTTTGTCATTAATCCCATGACGAAGTTCCTCAAATGTCTGCGATGTGCTTTCTATTGTAACAAATGTACGCGATGTGGGGAGTGTTTAGATTGGAATCAGTATCAGTTTTTATGCGGCGCTAGGTATTTCGGCGTTGTTCGAGGATCGACAGGAACGCGAGAACGTTGATAATTTGGGTGTTGTGATGCTATTTTAAAACGAGCTATACATCCTTATCAATCGCCTTGATAATGAAATCTTGAAGTTGATTTTGGAGATGTTTTAACCCTGCCGCATTATTTTTATATTCAATAAAGCGCTTACCTTGAACGTCAAATGGTACATCTTTTATATCTTGAGTAATGAGTATGGTCGGTTTACCAAGTGTATGTGCAACTCCAAGCTCGTAGAAAACATTGGCGTTTCGATTTGTGCAATCAGCAATTACCAAACGTGAGGCAAAAATTGCCGACCAAATTTCATGGACAATGTCATGATGTGAGAAGAAATCATCTCCACGTTTGATCGTTAGATTCAAATTTTCAACTATCGACTTGATGTAGTCTCTATAAATTGATGTAAACTCATCGGCAAAAGGCATAACCATAAACACATCACATTGAAATTGGCTTGATGGGGAGGGGAGGCCAAAAACAGGGTTCATTAGAATTTTGGCCGGATCATCTGGTTTTATTGATTGCACACCTATTTCAACTCTCGAATCAACAAACCTTTTCATTCTCTCTGCAAGCGATTTTGCCTCGGCTTGATCTCGCTCTGTTTCTTCACCAAAATTGTCATGAACAGCATCAATTATCTTCTGTGCGTTGATCGTATAAGTTTTTTCGCTTTTTTGTCTGAAAAAACCACAATCAACGAAATCATCAAAGTCTGCTTTCGTAACTCCTTGCCAATTCATCTCCCAGAGTTGTGGATTTAGACCTTTGATAAATTTTATTTCACCTCTATCATCGCCATATATCCATTCTTTGTTAAGAGTTTCATCTTCCAAGCTTGGAACAATGGAACGCAGCATGTCTTTCTGCTTTTCAGTTAACGAATATTCTGCCATTGTTTTGCTCCCTAACTTTCTAAATTCTAATCCTTCGGTACAGCGACAGCTAACGCCTCGGCCAGATTTCGCACTTCGATCAGCTTGATGGTCGGCGGCACGTCCTCGACTTTGCGACGCATTTTGGGGATCAACGCGCGTTTAAAACCCAATTTCGCTGCTTCGTTGAGCCGAATCGACAACTGACCGACAGTGCGCAGTTCCCCGCTGAGGCCGACTTCGCCCACAATCGCGAGATCAGCCGGGACAGCCTTGTCGTAATAGCTGGATGCCATCGCGATTGCCATCGCCAGATCGGAGGCGGGTTCGCTGACTTTCAAGCCGCCGATGACGTTGACAAAAATATCCTGCTCATGGAGCTTCAAGCCGACACGCTTGCTCAACACGGCGCTGATGAGCAGCAGACGGTTAAAATCGACACCGTTGGGTGTCCGGCGTGGGTTGCCGAAAGCTGTCGGGCTGGTGAGCGCCTGCAATTCCACCAGTAGCGGGCGTGTGCCTTCCATCGTGATCGCAATCGCCGACCCCGGCGCGTTGATGACTCGCTCTGCTAAAAATGCCTCCGATGGATTACTGACCTCAGTCATGCCGCCGCTGCCCATCTCAAAAACGCCGACTTCGCTGGTCGCACCGAAACGATTTTTTACGCTCCGCAGTAGCCGGAAGGCCTGGAACGGATCGCCTTCGAGATATAACACTGTATCGACGATGTGCTCCAGCACACGCGGCCCGGCGATATTGCCTTCTTTGGTGACGTGTCCGACTAGAAACACGCTGATTCCGCTGGATTTGGCGAGGGCTTGTAAGCGGCTGGCACACTCACGCACCTGTGTCACGCTGCCGGGGGAAGATTCGCTGTCTTCGGTGTAGGTTGTCTGGATCGAGTCGATGACCAGAATCAACGGATTTACCTGATTGACGTGTTCAAAAATGCTGCCCAGGTTGGTTTCAGTCAGCAGAAATAAATCTTCAGCGTGGAGGTCGAGCCGATCTGCACGCATTTTGATCTGCCGCGCTGATTCTTCGCCGCTGACGTAAAGTACCGTGCCGAGTTCATCAGCCAAAATTGAACACACCTGAATCAGCAGCGTACTTTTGCCCACGCCAGGTTCCCCGCCTATTAATATAATACTTCCTGGCACGATACCACCGCCGAGAACACGGCTGAACTCTTCCATCGGCACATACAGCCGTTCGCCAACCTCCGCGCTGACCTCGGTCAAACGCTGCGGGGCAGTTCGTAAAGCGGCGGAGGGATGTTTCGCAGAGGGCGAGGCTTTTTTGATCTCCTCGATTTCTTCGACCATCGTGTTATATTCGCCGCACGATGGGCAGCGACCCATAAAACGGGGGGACTGCCGCCCGCAGTTTTGACAAATATATTTGACGCGCGTTTTCGCCATAAGGTTTAATCTCGATTTGAACAAGTGTGCTACGGCACAAATTATAACATATTCAGAAGGTTGTCAGAAGTGAATAATCTGTGGTGGAAATTGTTTTGGCGCGTGGCATCGCGGATAACAGGTACGGGATTCGTACTGGGTGGCATGTATGCACCGATTTTTTACACGCTTATTTTCATTCCGAGCCTGATCTTCAACCACGCGGCTTATGAAAATGTCGTCGCGATTTTAGGATTTTACGTTGTTACAGTGCTGATCGGCGCGGTATTTGGCTGCATCTTTGGCGCGATACTCGGCGCGATTTTGGGCGTGGTACAAGGCGCGGTGATATGCGGAATCGCACGATATTTTTTCTTCCCGCCACAGGACGAGATTCGACTCCAATACAGCCTCGCTGCCTCAAGTCTGATTGTCTCGCTGGTCGTGAGCTATCTATACTTCGCGAAAGTGTTGGCTGGTATGTCGAGTCTGATGTTTATCGTTCTGCTCATCATGACCGTCATCACAAATGTGTGGATTATTCGAAAAATCGGCGATTGGTATTTAAACGAGGCTGCTTTTTTCTTTACGCTTGCGAATGAATTCCAACACGCCGATACAGGTGATGAGCCATAAGCCGCCTGCGGCATATCCCGCCGCCACATCGCTGAAAAAATGCACACCCAGGTAAATACGGCTGTATCCGATCAAGATGATGAGGAGCGCCACCGTCAGGGTGATGCCAAAACGCGCCCACCGATTTTGCACTCGAAGCAGCGCGAAATAGGTCAGCATCCCATAGCCGATCATGGACATCATGGCATGACCACTGGGGAAGCTGAAAAAATTCGCGACGATAATTGGATCATCAAAAGAAGGTCGGGGACGGGCAAACCACGCTTTTAATCCCAGGTTGAGCAGTTCGCCGCCGCCAAATGCCCCTATCCAAACGAGCATTTCCAGCCATGCCCGCCGCCATGCCCAAACCAATACGACGAGGATGCCCAAACCCCACATGAGGCGAGGGCCATAGTCGGTGATAAATCGGAGCAGATTGATTGTGTCTGGTTGCGCATTGAAGTGTAAAAAATCGGCAAGCGCCAGATCGAACTGTACCAGCAACTCGTTTTCGACCACACTGTCTGCGATTTTTGCGAACAGCCATAGGCAAATCGCGCTAAGGACGAAGCCTATGGCTAAACGCAAACCGACAGTGGTCAGCAAAAATGCCTGTAAACGCTGGCGCTGACGATGAAATATGTCCAAACGCTTATTTCACGCCCAATAATTCGACTTCAAAAATGAGTGTGGCATACGGTGGGATCGCGCCACCCGCGCCGCGTTCGCCATACGCCAGATTGTATGGGATGTAGAATTCATATTTTGAGCCGACGGGCATGAGCTGCAAGCCTTCCGTCCAGCCTGCGATGACGCGATTCAGCCCAAATGAAATCGGCTCACCACGTTTGATTGAACTATCGAACTCGGTGCCGTCGATCAACGTGCCGCGATAATGTACCGTCACGGTTTCTGTTGCTTTGGGTTTCTTGCCCGTGCCTTCGGTCAGCACTTTGTACTGTAGGCCGCTTGATGTGGTTTTTACGCCCGCTTTTTTGGCGTTATCTTCCAGAAATTTCTTGCCTGCATCGCTACTCATTTTGGTATCCTTTGTCTCTCTGTGGTTTAAAAATTAGAGTTTTAGGGCTGTTGATTTCGATTTTTCGCGCACTTCCGCCGCCGTCACTTCACGCCCAAGCTGATCGGCCATGTACATGCCTTCTGAAATCAGCATCGTGTTCAGCGCGATCTCCGCCGTCGGCAGCAGCGGGACTCGTCCCTGAAGCGCCGCCACCCAATGCTCCTGCCCGCTGTCGTAGGCATCGCCATTTTCACCCACGTTGTGCAAACGCCACTTCAAGCGCTCCATGTCCGCAGTGCTATCGAGGTCGAGGTCGCCCGCGCTGCGGAAATAGCCGAATGGGTCGATGCGAACGCCGCCCTCACTGCCGACAATGGTTGAGCCTTCAATCGTATCCAGGTGAATCGCCCAGGCTTCGATAATATCCAGCGAGATATTGTCTGCCAATCGCACGAAACCAACGCCCAGTTCGTCTACATTATAGCCGCTGATCTGCTTGCGCTTCTCGTCCATCGGCGTTTCCTGATAGATTCGCCCGGTGATGGTCATCACGTCGGGGTTGCCGAGCAGATATAACATGCGCGAAATGTGATACACGCCCATATCATAGAGCGCGCCACCACTGGCATGTTCTTTTTGTACAAAAAATGTGCTGCCATAGCCATCGACGAACGGGCGACCCCGGCGGCGATGTCCGGTTGAGCGTGCGTGATAGACCTTGCCCAGATGACCATTGTCGATCAGATATTTAGCCGCTTTCGTTTCTTCATAAAAGAGCGATGCAAGCTGGATGCTCAATTTGCGACCTAATTCTTTTGCGCGTTTAAACATCGTTTCCGCGTCACGGTACGACCCGGCCATCGGCTTTTCACAGTAAACATTTTTGCCTGCTTCCAACGCCGCGACTGTCATCGGCATGTGCAGGTTGTTGTGCAGGCAGACATCGACGGCTTCAATATCGTCGCGTTTCAGAAGGTCACGAAAATCGGTATAAATGTCGGAGATATTGTGAATACCAGCGACACGGTGCGCTTCCGGCTCGTTGATGTCGCATATCGCAACGATTTCTGCATCGGGAATTTTGCGATAATTATCCAGATGATATTTGCCGATTTGCCCGACACCGATAACACCTATTCGGACTGGCTTGCGTTCAGACACGATTTTTTATCTCCCCGCTGCATGAAGGGCGCGTTCAATCAGCGCCGCCGTTTTTGTTACCGCACCGTGCTCATCACCATCTTTCGGGCAGCTTTCGATGCCCCACACGCCATCGTATCCCGCCTCGACCAGCAACCGGATGCACTTAAAGAGGTCAACTGATGGGTCATTGCCGTTTTCGTCAAACGAGAAGGTCTTGATGTGCGTGCTGGTCGCGCGGCTGGCGCACATCGCCCATGCTCGTTCTTCCATTCCTTTTGCCCAATTGTTGCTGTCAAAGAGCAGCCCCAGCCCCGGCACAGCATCCAGAATCTGGATAAGCTTTTCAGGAATGGGCGATGGCCCCCAATGATTTTCGATCACGATCCGCACGCCTTTTTCCTTGCCCCGTGCCACCAGATCGTTATAACCTTCGACGATGATCGCAAAAATATCGTCCGGCAATTCTGGTGGGCCACCCGCGTCGATTCGGACTTCCTGCGCACCGAGTTTGGCGGCGACATCCAGCCAGCGGTAGGCCGAAGCACGATGTAAGGCGCGTTTTTCCGGCGTTGGCTCATAAATATGCGCACCATCGACGGCGATACAGCCAAACGGCAGTCCGGCGGCATCCGCAGCGGCCTTTACGCGGGCGATGTAATCATCACTTTGCGCGGAAAGCTGTGCGCCTTCGGGGTCGTTCCCGGCTTTTATCACCGTGTCTTCGCTGCTGATGATCGACAGATGTGCGTTCCAGGGATCAAGCTGTGCAGCACCCAGGTCTTTGGAATCCTGGATGTACTTAAACATATCCTGCTTGCCGTCCGCCAGGAGTCGGTGAAAACTGTACGAGCCAATGCTAAATTTCATTTTTTGCTCCTCAAGATAAGTTAATTGTCTAAATCGGCCGCCAGCAGGATACGCCGCGCCACCACACTTTCGATTTCCTCTGGGTCATGTTCAATCGCTTGCCGCAGATAGGCGCGATAACGCAGATCGCCCAGCGCCGCGATGAGTGCTGAAGCCGAGGCGATGCGTAGTTCGGCATTGGCTTTTTCGTTAGCCATTTCTAAAAAATCGGAAGTCGATTCCCAACCCGGCATATCGGTCATGGTCGTTTTGAGCGATTGTTCAAAGGTGAGATTCCAGTTGGCTAAAACGGCTTCACTTTCGGCAACGATCTGAATCAGCCTGTCGCGTACCGCAATCGCCTGCGAATCCGGTGTTAACTGCTGCGTAATGCTTTGTGCGATATGTTTCATAGCGGTTTCGGTCAGCTCGATTCCGCGCTCGGCTAAGAGGCGTTTATATTGCCGCAGCAGGATAATAAGCAAATCGTCCAGTGGCGCGTTATTGAGCATTTCAGCCCGATCAGATCGCATCAAAACGGCCTTTCATAATTTACGCAAAATTCGGACATTATTTCGGAATTTTTGACACACAACAGTACAAATTTCCCTTAAACTGAAGCTAGAAATAAAACGTCATCCAAAATTAGGCGTTAATTTGGGAGCTATTTGAAAATGTCTGTAACTTTAACATGGGATGCGCCTGACCAGAGTATTATACGGCTGATTTATGGGCGCAATTGGACTCAGAAAGACTTCCAAATTGCTCTGGGACAGGTTTCCTCCACGCTCGATTCGCTGAAGCGTTCCGTCCACATTGTTATCGATCAGGATCAGGCTGAAGTGTCGCCGGGTGTTTTCCTGACCCATGCCAAATCGTTGTGTGCGATTACCGATCATCCCAATGTTGGCGCTGTCGTCGTCGTTGGCGCGTCGGATGCTGCGCGGGAATTGTGCGAAATGGCTGCTAATCGGCATACATTTTGCCACAATCTTCGTTTCGCGCCTATGCTGGACGATGCTTATAACATCCTCTATCACCTCGATTTTGTCGCCAGCGTCAATAATCTCGTGCCGGATGACTGGCCGCGCTAACGCTTTGTGGTCAGTCAGATGACTGGCCACACTAGGTCATTGTATTCAGCCGGATAAATTCGCGAGTCTTGTTCGGCAGCCCATCCCAATACTTTTTCTGAAATTCCGGGTCGAGACAATCACGGTTGGTGATAACTTTGCGGCAGTTGGGCGCACCGCAGCGGCATTCCCAACGCGGACGGAATCGCTCATCGACTTCGACAGTCGCATAATCATAGGTCACTTCTTCACCCGGCTGAATATCCCGAATGACAACCTGCTCATTATCCCCCAGCCCATTGGTGTTGGGGTCGCAGCTATGATTCATGTGCTGACTGCCGTCGGTGACGACGACAAACTGATCGTCCTGCTGATAAGCATATTTTTGCTCCTCAACGGGCAGCTTTTGCAACTCTTCAAACGTATACCATTTTTCACTGCCATCGAGTGTCCAGATAATTGTGCCTTTGGGGATAAATTCAGTCGCGATTAACCCCTTGCCTTCGATAGCACTTTCACGCACTTTTATTGCTGGGTGCAGCATCGTTTGACCCTCCGAGTTTTCAATAATTTCAAATTGATTATAGGTCGTAATGGATCAATATCAAGCAACTTATGGTGGGCAGGATTGTGCATCACGATGGCGTTCAGCTATTGCAGGCTTGTGTATTTCCCGTCAGCCAACACTGAAGCGCCATAATCCCATTCAGATTGCGCTCAAACTCACTTTCCGTCCAGGTTTGCAGTTCGACATCTGCCGATGGAATGCCCTGCCCATCCACCCAGGCTGCCGCTGTTCCAGTGACAGGATAAGCCGTAAATGCCTGACCATAGGTGTAACCTGTGGCTTCACCTAAGATTTGCGACATCAGCATCGAGCCGTGATCGCCTTCGCAACCGCCTGCGAACACACCCCCCGCCGCACTGTGATAAAACAGAGCCGTCGCTGGTCGTAAATCGCGCACCAGGGCGGCGATAGCCTGGGTTTCTGGCTCCGAAAAAGGCTGTTCGCCAGGGTTAACGGCCTGGTCGCGCCATTGTGCATTCTCCGACCATTCGCAGCCCCAGTTGCGATTCAGGTCAACGCCGTTCGCGTTGAAGCGACCATCTTCTTCGCGTCCGCGTATCAGCCCATCGGGGTTCGCTACGGGAATCAGCACCAGTGACATACCGGGCAGAATATCCGCCGGATTTTCTTCAAAATGGGTAATCAGCTCATGGATGAGTGTCACCGTGTTGCCTTCCCAGCCGCCGTGAATACCGCCGACCAGCAGTAAAATACGCTCACCATTTCCAAGCTGGCGGGCAACAATCGCGCGGCCTTCCACCGAGTAGCCGACCAGAATCGTATTAGGTGCAAGCATCGCCGTCGGGATGGGGATTTGTGTCGAAAGGGGTGTTTCAGGCGGCGCAACCGTAAAAATCAGGTCGTTCGTATTGGGAGGGCGTGTCGCGATTTCCCGTGCTGCTCGTGTGGGCCGGAGTACATTCGGCTCTGGTGTCAGTGATGGTGAGGGAAGTACGTCGGGTAATACCAAAGTCTTCTGGCAACCTGTCGCAGATATGAGTATCATTAAAACAAAGATTTCTAGAAGCAATGGTCTTATTTTCATCATCTATTATCTATCCACCTGCTGGAGGTGCGCGATGTCCTCAAAAGCGAACGGTTGGAACTTGTGGTTATTCATTGCTGTGCTACTTGTGGCACTTATGGCTGCATCCTGCACCCCGCAGGATAGTCAGACATTGGCGGACTTACCGACAGTGGCTGTCCTGCCCAGCCTGACACCCAGCAATACACCCACGCCTACGAATGTAGCAACCAATACGTCGACGCCAACTTCAACGCATACGCCCACGATCACGCCGACATTTACACCCTCTCGCACGCCAACGCCAACCGTAACCGTTACATCGTCGATCACGCCGACCTTTACGCTGACCCATACACCGACGCAAACGCCCACATCGACGGCAACGGAAACGCCTCTGGCCTCGGCGACACCTAATGTACCGCAAATTGTCTCATTTACTGCCAGCGCCAGCAATGCCGCGCCCAATACTGTGATTACGCTGCAATGGGTGACGATCTCCGACTCCACACGCATTGACCTGCTCAACGCGCAAAGTGCGGTGATTCAGACGTTCGCGACGATCACGCCATCCGGCCAGATTTCCGTCACCGTTCCCGGCAATATGGGGCGGCAGGTCATTTATCGTCTGGTTGCCATTCGCTCCGGTCAGGAAGTGACTCAATCGGTGCCGATTGTCATCAACTGCGCGATTCCCTGGTTCTTTGGGGATGCTGTCGGTGTTACTGGTTGTCCGTCGTCAGTCGGCTCGATTGCTGGAGGTGCGTTCCAGAATTTCGAGCGCGGCCTGATGATCTATGTCACCGCCAACGGCATGAACAAAATTTACGGCCTGCAAAACTCAGACAGCCGTTATAGCGCTTATCAAAACGCCTGGAACGGAAGCGCACTGACGTATGAAAGCGCCCCCGGCGGCTTCTTCCAGCCACAGGATGTGTTCCGCTGGGCATTCATCAATACGCTTGCACCTGTCGGCACCTGGCAAAATTCGATTGGATGGGGGACGAGCGATATAAACCGTGATGCCCGCACCTATCAACTGGAAGAGGGAACAGGCGCGTTTTACATCGATTCGCCGATTGGTGTCTATCGTTTTTCGGGCGGCGATAATGGCTCGTGGCTCAAAGTGAAATAAATTTACGAAAATCGCCATTTTCAATTCTGGAATTTCAGCGATACTTGATGAGGGGTACGTTTTTTAAACCTACCCCTCTTAAGAAAAATTACAGCCTGAAATGACATGTACCCTTCATGATTGATACCACGTTAATTTTGTTCGCCGGGATGCCGGGAAGTGGCAAAACGACGCTGGCGCGTATGGTTTCCCGTGAGCTGCGACTGCCGATTTTTTCCAAAGATCGTGCGCAGCGGATTTTGCGCGATCACCACCTTGCTGCCGAAAATACAGGTGATGGTTACTACATCATCCTCGATATGGCTGATGAGCAGTTGGGTTTGGGTGTGAGCGTTATCCTGGATGCGACGTTTCCCCTCGACCATTTCCGCACAGTTGCCAGCGAAATTGCAGCGCGACATCAGGCAAAATTCTGCGCCGTTTACTGCCACTGTTCCGACGATGAAGTCTGGCGCAAGCGGATGGAACAGCGTGTGCAGTATGTCCCTGGTTGGAGGCCTGTCGGTTGGGATGATGTGCAGCGGATGCGGAGTTATTATCAGCCCTGGGCCAATAATGCGCTGGTGGTCGATTCGATGGTGCCTCCCGAAGAAAATTTTACGCAGGTACTGGCGCAAATTCGAAATGCAACACAGCAGCAGTATGTGCCATATCAGCCAAAAGACCGTCGCGATACTTAAACCCGTTCTGCAACTCGATTTCGATGATCGCGTATACATTTCATATGATCGCGTAACCATTTTTTGAATTATAGTTGAGCTATTGCGTTTAACGATACGGAAGGACTTTTGTGTGCGACGTTTAACGTTAATCGTGTTTCTCATGATGATGGTTTTGATGGCTTTGTCTGGCTGTACTGGAAATCCGACTGAAGTACCGCCGCCCAGCCCCACTGACTTGATTACTGAAGCGGCGAACAATATTCGCGCCAGCCAGACATTTCGAATGGATGTTGAGCGCACCGGCGCACCTTACAGCGTCGAAACAGGCCTCGGCAGTGTTATTTTTCGGCGCGCGGTAGCCCAGTATGTCGCACCCGATATTTTGCAGGCCACTGTCCGGCTGATTGCGGCGGGACTCCCGGCAGATGTCGATATTTTTTCGCGCGGAGATGATCAGTGGTTTCGTAACGCGATTTTGACAGCGAATGCGTGGTTCAATGCGCCGTTTGCCGTTGGCTTTAATCCGCAAACACTGATTGCGGAAGATACAGGTTTTAAGGCTGCACTTCATTCGCTCATTGATCTGACTTTCGTCGCTGGCGAAAATATGGCCGATGGTACATCCGTTTATCACTTGAAAGGGACTGCCAAAGGTGAGGACATCGCGGCGCTGCTGGCGGGGATGATCCAGGCGACAGGGAATGTACTGGTTGATGTTTATATCGATCAAACCCTGCGTATCCCGGTGCGATTTATTATCGTCCAGCCCGATACTGTCACCGAAGAAGAACCAGAACCGACGACCTGGACAGTGGACGTTTACGACATTAATGCCGAGCCGGAACTCGACGAGCCGGGAGATTCATAATTTTATGATGCAGTCGAATAATAATCGCAGCAACCCCTGGTTGGTATTGGTCGTAATCTGCATTCCTGTTTTTATCGGATCGCTTGATTTGACCGTCGTTTCGGCCTTTTTGCCGGAACTCATCGTCGAGCTTGAACTACCGTTGCAGACCGCGCTGGATGATGCCGCCTGGATTTTGAGCGGCTACCTGCTGGCCTACACCATCAGTCTGACCTTTATGGGACGAGTCAGTGATCTGATCGGGCGGCGGGCGGTATATATAGCCTGTCTGGTCATTTTTATCGCCGGGTCGGTGCTGGTGGCGACTGCGCACCAATGGCCGACGGATTTTCTATATTCAATTTATCGCCGCCTGGGGGAACGTCCCGACATCGGCTATGTGAATTTGCAGGCTATTATCATTGGTCGTGTGATTCAGGCGCTAGGGGCAGGTTCGCTCGTTCCGGTCAGTCTGGCGATGGTCGGCGATCTTTTCCCGCCGGAAAAACGCGCTCGTCCGTTGGGTGTGATCGGCGCAATTGACACGCTTGGTTGGGTACTCGGTCATCTCTACGGCGGTCTGCTGGTACAGGTCGTCCATTGGCACTGGCTGTTCTGGATCAATGTGCCGCTGACGATATTGACGATTATTTTGGTGATGCGGGCGCTGCGTAATGTGCCGCAGATTCGTGCCAAAGGTCGTTTTGACTTCTTAGGTACGATACTGATCGTTGGAGCGCTCCTCTGCCTGAATATTGGCCTGGGGGCGAATATTGACGTTGCGGTGACGACCAGCGGTTTCGATGAATTATCACATCTCCCTGCCTATTTCACGCCGATGATGATTTTAACGGCTATTCTGCTGATTGGTTTTGTCCTGGTGGAGTCGCGCATCCGTGATCCATTGGTGAATCTTGCCATGTTCCGGCGGCGCAATCTCTCTGCTGGGTCGCTGGTGAATCTGTTCGTCGGTTTTTGTCTGGTGATCGGGTTGGTGAGCGTACCGATTCTGGTGAATGTGCGCCAGGAAGACGCGAGTCAATTGACTCAGGCCGCGCTGCAAGTCGGTTTGCTGCTTTCGACTCTCACTGTGCCGATGGCGTTGGCGGCGATCCCTGGCGGCTGGCTCTCGGATCGAATCGGCTACCGTCGAACAACGATACTCGGCCTCGGACTGGCGATCATTGGCTTCCTGCTGGTATGGCAAACCTGGAATCTGGAAATCGACAATGTGGTGATTGGCCTACAAATGGCCTTGATCGGTGTTGGGTTGGGAGTCACGTTTTCGCCGATCAGCGCGGCGGTCATCAATGCTGCCAGGGAGGATGAGCGCGGTGTCGCCTCGGCGCTGGTGATTATCCTGCGGCTTATCGGCATGACCATCAGCGTGTCGGCGCTAACGACGATTTCGCTCCAGCGCGTCAATATCCTGGCTGCTGCGCAGTTGGGGGGGCAGGCCGTAGACCCCACGCAAGCGGTTGAAGTTTACGCGGGTGTGACGGTGAAAGTTTTAGCCGAATTGGGCTTGATCGGCGCGTTGGTCTGCGGCGTGGCACTCATTCCGGCGCTGCTCCTGAGTCGTGGCGACTCACCGATTGACGCGGCGCAAGAACAACCGGGTAAAGCGTTATCGCCTGTGGCCGGGGATTGAATTTGGCGATTTGTAGGGGCGCATAGCTATGCGCCCAATATCCTGAAATTTAATCCCTTGTCGCGGGTCATGGACGCGGCGGCAGCGTACCGACGTTATAGCCCAGGATGATGAGCGCTTGCGAGGCTGCTTCCGCGACTGTCGTGTCTGCTTCAAAGCGTCGTCGGTGATCGTCCTGGATCGCCAGCAGCGGCGCAACCGCCCGCATATCCCCTAGCTGACGCATCGCCAGAATCGCGCTCCGGCGTTCATCCACACCCGGCGATTGCAGCGCTTCGACCAGCACATCAAAATGATCTTTTCCCAACCGAGTCAGCGCGAAGGCAACCCAGATCACCAACTGCGGATTATCATCCTTGAGCAGCGGAATAAGATAGGGGATGGCATGTTGGCTGCCCAATGTGCCGAGCGCATTCGCCGCCGCGCCACGCACACCAACATGCTTGTCTGATAACGCTTCGATCAGCGGCTCAATCGCGCGTTCGTCGCCCGTTTGCCCCAGCAGATAAGCTGTGAATTGGCGAATTTGCTCGTCATCGCTTTTCAGGAGTTTAATTGCGCCGTCAATGTCAGGATGTGGATTTTCGAGCATCATTATTCTCAGCGTCGCGGAAATTTTTCGCGTAATTTGGGAGCGCTTTGGGCGGCTTCAAGGATTTGTTCATCAATCATCATCGCATCTACGCGCAGACTTGCGACCAGAGCCGCGTCTTCAATCGTGCGTAAATTTTCCATCACCATCACGCGGATATGGCTGGGAATCAGGTCGCGCAGCCGTCGTGTGGCATCCAGATCAAGCTCAATTTCCGGCGTCATGGGATTATCGCTGCTCAGGCCGATAACATGCGGGCTGAGAGTCAGCGCATAACGTAGTTCCACTTCGTTATGCACCTGGACAATCGCGGTCATCCGGTTACGCTGTGTATCCGAAATGAGCCGGCGCAGCGTTTGCTGGTCAAGCACCGCCGCCGATAAGACCAAAGCCGAAGCCCCGGCTGCCCGTGCCTCGATAATTTCATATTCATCCAGGACGTAATCCTGACAAATCACCGGAACATCAACCGCGCGTGACACCAACATCAGATCATTCAGACCATTGTCGTAGATCACTTCGTCGGTGAACAGCGAAATAGCGTCCACGTGTTTTTGAGAATAGCGCAGCGCCATGCTCACCGGGTCATAAACGACCTGGCCGTTGCTGGATCGGGTGTGTTTAATCTGTCCGATTAAAATAACCGGTTCACTGGTATCCGCCACCGTTGAAAGAATCGGACTGGGACGATTTTGCATACTGGCGAGTGCGCGAATCGCTTCAATCGGGGTTTTGGCTTTCCGCTCGGCCAGCATATGGCGTTTTGCGGCAATAATCGTCTCAATGCTGGACGTAAGTTTTCGAGTGGTCATAAATTTGCCTCTATCCTCATATTATAGTCGAAACCGCCGCCCATTTATCAATTTTTTGTCAAGATATTGGTTTTCGGATAGGCAAAGGGTTAATAAAGTTTGCGTTTCGTTGGAAGAGTGATGATATAATGTGAGGTATCATTCTCATATTCAATGCAATTTATTGGGGACGTATTTGTGGAATTATCACGCCAGGAAGTTCGCAATATCGCTGAACTCGCCAAACTCGACCTCACTGACGAAGAAGTAGCGCTCTACGCGGGGCAGTTATCGAATATTCTGGGCTATTTTCAGCGTCTTCAAGAGCTGGATACCTCGCATATTGCGCCCACAGCCTCGGTTTTGCCGCTGAAAAACGTGCTGCGGCCTGATGTCAGCACTGAACCCCTGCCGCCGGAAAAAGTCGTCCTCAACGCGCCGGAGTCAGTCGATAATCAGTTTCGGGTTAGCGCCGTGTTAGATGGGGAATAGGTAATGGCAAATACGCGAATCCTCGTAATTGAAGATGATTTTGATGTGGCTGAAATGCTGCTCATGTATTTTGGCTCGCATCAGTTTGAAATTTTCCACGCGGAAGATGGCATGACGGGCATCCAGATGGCACGCTCACATTTCCCGACGCTGATTTTGCTCGATGTGATGCTGCCGAACATGGATGGATATGAAGTCTGTCGCAAACTGCGCGAGGTTTCGCTGACCAAATATATCCCGATTATTTTCCTGACTCAGCGTGATGAACGTGCGGATCGGGTCAAGGGGTTGGAACTCGGCGCGGATGATTATATTACCAAGCCGTTTGATGTCGATGAACTGCGCCTGCGTGTCAAAGGCTCGATTCGTCGTGCGAATCGCATCAGTCTGCACGAAGGCCGTACCGGACTGCCGACTGGCCCCTTGATTAATGACGAAATCGCCCGCCGCGAGGAAAATCAGGTGACTTACACAGAAGCACGGCTTGGCATCGAAGGCTTTGAAGCTTACAGCGATGTCTATGGTTTTATGGCTGCGGACGAGGCTTTTGGTTTTGCTGCTCGCTGTATCCAGGAAGTCGTGAGTTCGAAGGGTACACCCAACGATTTTGTCGGGGTGATGGACAACGATTTTGTTGTGCTGCTGCACAATAATGCCACTGAACTTGAGGAAGAAATCAAAACGCGCTTTGTCGAGGGGATCAAAGCTTTTTACAGCTTTGCCGATGTTGAACGCGCCGGGGTCATTCTGAAACCGGGGACAAGCGAAGAAAAAATTGCACCCCTGATGCGCCTCAGCTCAATCAAGGCGTTAGCCTAGCGCGAAAAACTATGATGAACGCGGAAAGAGCGCTCAAAAACCCCAAGCTTGTTTTTCAGGCGACAATTACGAAACAGCCGTATCGTCGGCGTTTTTGGTTCTCGGTGCTAATCATCGCCGCGACTCTGGGTGCATGGTTCGCGCTTGATAGGGTCGGGAAGCAGGGTTTGGTCGATAGCAAACTAACTGACATCGGCTGGTTGGCAGCGGCAGCCATCGTCGCCCTCATGACCGTGCGAGCTTTTCTCAGCCTCTACCGAATGATTACGCGCAAAAATGAAAGCCTGCGTTTTTTTGATCGCGGTTTTTCGTGGACGCGCGGCGATGAGAAATATCAGTACGGTTGGGGGAAAGTCGATGTTTTCCGTGAAGGCGCGAGTGGGATTTATCTGGGGAAGCGGCCTCTACTGCAATGGGGCGCGCACACTCTGACGATGACCGATGGGCAAATTTTTAAGGTAACGCCCATTTATGGCGATTTGCGCCGTTTTGCCCGCGTGGTGCGGCCTTATATTGCCGAAGCGACAGGTGTACAGATGGCACGTGCGCTGCGAGATGAAAATGGGGTGCAGCTCCATCCAAATCTGACGGTCTGGCCGGGCGGTATCGAAATCGGCAAGCGCGAGATTCCCTGGTCAGGCTTGAACGTCCGGCTGGAAAACAATCGATTGGTTATCCAGGCGAAAGATGCTAAAGGTAAATTCAAAACGGTGAAGCGCTACAGTGTGCGCAAAGTCGCTAATGTCGGCGGCTTTGTGGAACTGGCGACCAGCACGATCCGCAATCACCAGCGCGAGCGCTTTGAGAATAAGAAAGCTAAAGTTTCCTGAGTGGCTTTAGTTTGATTTTTTAGTGCGCCGTTCCGCGACGGATTTTAAACTCTCCTCAATTTCCACATCCGACCATGCAGTTTTCGGTGTTCCCACACGCTGCGTGATATAAATTCCGCGATGTCCAGATGCCAGATACGCGATAAAACAGCCCACAATCAGGTAGATCGGTGAGCCTCCACTAAATAATTCTATGCCCATCAGCGCACATGCTAGTGGGGTGTTGCTTGCGCCCGCGAATACCGCCACAAAGCCAATCGAGGCCATGAATGCCGGGTCAACGCCGAGCAACCTGCCCAAGGTATAGCCAAGCGTCGAGCCGATCACGAACAGTGGAGTCACTTCGCCGCCCAGATACCCCGAACCCAATGTGATCGCCGTGAAGATGAGTTTGAGCAAAAAAGCCAATGTCATCACGCCTTCACCGCTGACACTCTGGTGGATTAACGGCAGGCTCAAGCCCAGATAATCCTGCGTACCGAGAAGTAGAGTCAGCGCGATGATCGCCACGCCGCCAACAACAGGTCGCAGCGGCGGATATTTCACAAAACGACTTTGCCAATGTTTGATCGTATGAATGAGTTCAACAAACAGGATACTCGTCAGGCCGAAGGCAACACCCGCCAGCGCAACTTTGACCAGCAGCACCGGCTCGATTTCAACGTTAGCCAGCGCTGGATAATGCGAGTGTGTCACGCCCCAGGCACGAGTGACGAGATCGCCCACGCAGGCGGACACCAGACAGGGGATAATTCCCTCATAACGGATGCGTCCAACACTTTGCACTTCCATCCCGAACACAAATCCGGCGACAGGTGTGCCGAAAACGGATGCGAATCCGCCGCTGATTCCTGCCATAATGATGAGCCGTCGATCTTCCGGTTGCAGCCGTAGCACACGCCGCAGCGCATCCGCCAAACTCGCGCCCATCTGGATCGCTGTTCCTTCGCGACCCGCCGATCCACCGAAAAGATGCGTGACAACCGTTCCCAGCAGCACCAGCGGAGCCATGCGCAACGGAATCCGCGATTGATTAGAATGAACTTCCTCGATCACAAGGTTGTTGCCCTGCGAAGCGGTTCCGGCGAAGCGATGATAAATCCAGCCGACAACGAATCCGGCCAGCGGCAGCAAAAAGAGAATCGCCGGGTTTGCCAGTCGGAAATGGGTCGCCCAATCCAGGCTGATGAGAAATATGGCTGATGCCGTACCCGACAGCACTCCAATAACGCCGCCAATGAGCGACCATTTCGTGAGCATCCACAGGAAAAGTCGAAACTCCTGAAAGTCAACGCGAAGGGATGGATAGCGGTTGTCCCGAAGCATGATTGACCTTTTTAAATCCGTTGATTACGCCAGCGTAGCGCCAGCATACCCGATGCAATCAATGAGAGAACTGCGCCAGCGATGAACGGTGCGCTAGGGCCAAAGCCTGCCCAACTGCCGACACCCTGCCACAAAATACCTGCTACCAGACTCGCGGGCAGCGCCATCAGGCCAAGTGTCGCATTATAAAACCCATACGCAGTGCCGCGCTGTTCTTCGGGGATCAAATCTGCGACCAGTGCTTTGGCCGTTCCTTCAACCGCTGCATAGTAAAACCCGTAGAGCGCATAAATCATCCAGATTTGCCATGCCGTGTGCGCCACCGCAAAGCCCAGATATAACAGGCTATAGACTAACCATCCACCGATAATGAGCCGTTTGCGCCCGATGCGGTCTGAAAGTGCGCCTAATGGGCTGGAAAAAATAGCGTAAATCACGTTAAAGGTGATGAGCATCCCCAGCACACCTGCTACACTCAAGCCGCGTTCCTGTGCCCTCAGTACCAGGAAGCCATCGGAGGAGTTGCCGAGCGTGAAAATAGCCGCAACCAGCAGGAAAAACTTGAAATCGCTGTTTAGCGCGGCAAAATTGAGTCGGACGCTTGCTGCCCGTGCCTTGAACGGGACTTCCTTCGCGCCAATTGTCAGGACAACTACGGCCAGGAATGCGGGAATGATGCCGATCAAAACAAGCTTTTGAAACGTTTCACGGCTGAGGTCGAGCGCTTGGGATTGTGTCGCAAGCACCACAAGCAGCGCGATAAGCAGCCCGATAACCGCGCCAGCCGTATCCCCCGCGCGATGTAAGCCGAAGGCTATACCGCGATGACGCTCGTCGATACTCCCGGCGATCAGGGCATCGCGAGGTGATGTGCGGATGCCTTTCCCGGCACGATCCGCAAAGCGCACCGCTAGCACCCCTGTCCAGCTTGTGACAAAGTATAGGAAGGGTTTTGAGAATGACGACAGCGCGTAGCCGGACACGGTAAGCCACTTGCGCCCGCGCACTTTATCCGACAGCCAACCGGAAAATGCTTTTAACAGGCTGGATGTGGTTTCGGCTATCCCCTCGATTAATCCAATCACGGCGGTGGATACACCCAAAACATTCGCCAGATACAGTGGGATGAGATTCGTAATCATCTCGCTGGATATGTCGGTCAGAAAGCTGGTCAATGTCGTCACCCAAACATTGCGGGGCAGGGATTTCAGCCCGCCTGGGAGTAGAGTCATGTTTTTACATCTCCTAAAAATGTTCATGCTCATGTTCAAAAGAAAAAGCCTCTACCCAACACAAATCACAGGGTAGAAGCTATCAACCGTCATGGGTATAACGCGAGCCTCATCGCGGGACGTTTTTACATCCAAAAATAGTTTATTGCTATTTTGTGCATCTGGCAAGCGCTTGCCAAATCAGCTAGAGGTGCTTGCTATAGGGCAGCAGTTTCGATATGCTGGTGAAAAGATCATGTGAGGTGAGCTATGAAACGCGAACCTGTCCCGTGTGGTGAATTATGAAACATGAACCTGTTCTCAGCCGTCATCGCCTCCCACGCATCTATCGTGTAAGTCTAGCGGCTTTGTGGCTGACTCCGATTGTGATTTTTGTGCTTGTTTCGATTTTTCAGTGGGGATTCTCATTAACGCTGCTTGATCCGCGATTCGTTTTGCCGCTGGCTTTGATGGCTGTTCCGGCAATTTATGTGTGGCATGAAGGCGTGGATGTCCTGCCGAGTGGAATTATTCGGCGCATCCATTTGCCGCGCTATTACGCATATGATTCTCTGGAAACGTGGTATTTTGACCGCCGCGCTGACCGTCATATTTTAACGATATGGGATGCGCAGAATTGCAAAATTTTTGAGTGCCGCGCGGGGCATCTGACCGATTTGCCCGATCTGCTCGATGCGCTGAAGACGCATGTGCGCTATCGACACTGGCCGAATTAAACGGCTTCAAAATACACTTAATTCGCTTGGCGATTAAACAGCTTCGAAGCGCACATAATTTGCTTCAAACCTGGCCCCATTTTGCGGCCACTGCTCCCCCTCGATGCCGACGCACAGGTAATCCCCCGCTTTCGCGTTGACATCGCCTTCGATGGTCTTGATAACCATTGGGAAATCCAGCTTTTTGGCCCATGTCACCTGATGTTTCTGAAAAGGTTTAAAACCTTGGCGGATCAGGCGATGCTGAAACGAACCTGATCTTAATGTCTCGGTATTGAGGGCAATGGTATAGGTGCGATTAAAAATATCGCGGTTTACAACCCAGCGCTCATTATTTTCCGGGCTGACACAGGCAAAATCACCCGCGCGTCCATAAATAATGTCGCCATTCAACAGCCGCACAGCAAAACCAGTGGGCATTTGCTTGGCATACGTGATGGTCGTTTTGCGATAGGGCAGAAAACCCTGTTTGCTCAGTTCCCCAGCGTCTATCATGCTTTCCCACTCTCAAAAATATAGGTTGTGCGTGTATTTAGCTCTCACGCTATTCTAATACAGAATCCTATTTTTTACTCCCAAATTTTGTGGGTTTTTAATAACCGCCGATCTCTCAATCTTGAAACAATTTCTCATCAACCTCAACAGGCAGACCTTCAAGCTGCATGATCTTGAGCGCGTTGGTGGTCGGGGATGGCCCGGAGCGCAGGCGATAATCGAAAACCATGCGTCCGTCGATAACATCCTCTTTAAAATGTTCGTTGCGGATATGCGGCAGTTCATCCGCGAGGCGAACCAGTTCCAGGTCATGAGTCGAGACTGCGCCCATGCCATTGCGTCCAACCAGCGCCCGGATATACGCCCGACTGCCGATTAAGCGTTCACGATTGTTCGTGCCTTTGAAAATTTCGTCGATCAAATAAAACAGCGGATAGGGATGCTCGCGCTCCAGTTCGTTCAGCAGCGCTTTCAGCCGCCGCACCTCGGCATAAAAGTATGAGAAGCCGTCAGTTACGGAATCGCTCACCTTGATACACGTAAACACACGGAATAATGAGATTTCCAGGTACGTGGCGTTCACAGGCGCACCTGCATAGCCCAGGCATAGATTCACGCCCAGAGTCCGCAAAAATGAGCTTTTGCCTGCCATATTCGAGCCGGTGATGATAACCGTTGAGCCGCGTTCAGTGAGCGTGAAATCGTTGGAGACTTTTGCGTCGAACGGAATCAGCGGATGCCCTAAGCCTTCGCCTTTGAATGTGCTGCCGCTGGTGATAACCGGAAAGCTGTATTCCGGGTTGAGATGCGCAAAATTCGCCAGCGCGTTGAGCGTTTCGAGTTCGAACCACACGTCTAACCACTTCGGCATCTGCGCCGCGATTTCCGCCTTGCGTTGGTTGAGCAGATAGGCAAAGTACAAATCCCAGGGGATGAAAAAGTTGATGACCCCCCACAGAATCGCGTTGGTGCGCAGGCTGACCGCTGAAACAATGAAGCCAATGCGCCGGAGCTGTGCCGAGGGGCGATTTTGTGAGTCCAGAAATGGCGCACATAAGGCCTTCAGATTCACATTTGCGCCATAGCGATAGGTTTCCAGAAAGCGAAAAATCGCGTTCAGATTTTCCACCACGCCGCCTAAAGACATGGATTGGCTGAATAAATCGCCCGCGCTTTGTAGCTTGCCACGCACATACAGGGCATAAATGATGAATGAAATAGGCCATATCGGGGGAATGATGCTCAGACTCGACAGGATCATGAGGGCAATATTGAGCGCTGCCAATCCTGCCGCGATCAGCACATCGCTGCGCTGTGGGCCAGTTGCTTCGTTGTATTCAAACCATGTCAGCAATTTATTGCCGTCTAATCGCTGTTCCCGGCTGCCAGCCGCCATACGTCCATTCAAAATCAGTTTGTCGCGAAAGGTCGTTAGCGGCATGAGTTCGCGAAGCAGGATTTGGCGTTTCTCGATGGTTGGCAAATCCGGCACGGTATTCAGCAGCCAATCACGAAGTCTGGCGCTGCCCTCGCGCGAAACGGATGTGTCGATCAAGCGGTGAATCGAGCGTTCGCCCACCAGATCGAGATCAATCGCAAAGGGATGATCCGGCGGGATGGGCAAATTTTCCTCGGCGGGGATGCGCTCCCAGTCCAGCTTGATTCGCGCGATATGGGCAAATTTGATGCGCCGCCACGCGAGATGGCGCTGGATGCTGTTTTGCACCTGACGATGATAATAGGCAGCGATGTTGAATACAATGAAGGCGATCACGATACAAATTGACCCAGCCACGTTGCCAGCAGCCGAAAACGCCAGGAACGCCAGGACCACGCTTACCGCGACAATCGCCACACGCAGTCGCACAAACTGGTCGCTGCGGGAGCGGAGGTTATCAATACTGCCATTGAGTCGTCTGATATGGCGTTCGAGGGCGTGGAGACGGGTTTGCTTATCAATCAAGTCGAATATCTTTCTGGTTTTGTACAGCATCACGATAAAACAAAACGCGCACTCTGACAATGCGCGAATTGAAGAATTGAACTACAGAGGTGCAAAGAACACAGAGATATAAAGAAATTTCTCCTGTACCTTTGCTCTTTATGTTTAACCTGCTGCTACCTTGACTCCTGCATCCCGTCGCGCTTCAACACCCGCTGGGCCGATCAAATCCTGCACGATGATTGACGACGAGAGTACCCCCGGCAAGCCCGCGCCCGGATGAGTCCCTGCGCCGACGAAGTATAAATTTTCGAAGTCTTCCGAGCGATTGTGTGGCCTGAACCACGCTGACTGCGTGAGAATCGGCTGCACCGAGAAGGCTGATCCCATACGGCTGTTAAGTTCGCCCTGGAAATGCAGCGGGTCGATAGTGTGTTCCGCGATAATGTTGGCCTGCAAATCCGGCAGGTAATTGTCCTCTAAAAATTGCATGATGACATCGCGATAGGGTTTTGCGGCTTTCGTCCAGTCGATGCCCGAACCGAGATGCGGCACGGGTGAGAGGACGTAAAAATTCTCGCAGCCATCCGGCGCAATCGAAGAATCGGTGAGGCTGGGCATGTGCAGATAGAGCGAAAAGTCTTCGGACAACTGCTGCTTGTTGAAAATATCGTTCAGAAGCCCTTTGTAGCGTTCTCCAAGAATAATGTTGTGATGCGCCAACCCCTGGTCGCGATACTGGCGCTTCGTGCCGAAATAGATCACGAACAGCGACATGCCATATTTCATCGCGCCCATCTTCGCCCGCATGTATAAGCTCTGATGCTCTTTGCGGATCAGTTTGTCGTAGGTGAAGCCCACGTCGGCATTCGAGACGACAGAATCGGCGCGGTGAATTACGTTATCAGCCATACGAATGCCCACCGTGCGCTTATTTTCGATCAGAATTTCATCGACAGACGCGCTAAGGTGGATTTTGCCGCCGAGGTCTTCGAACAGCCGCCCCATCGCTTTTACAATCGCGCCTGTCCCACCAATCGCATAATGGATGCCCCATTCGCGTTCGAGATAGTGAATCATGGCGTAAATCGAGGGTGCATCGAACGGGTTGCCACCGATGAGCAGGGGATGAAAGGAGAAGCAGCGCCGCAAAAAGTCGTCCTGTATGAACTGCGAAACGTAGCCGTAGACGCTTTTGTAGGACTGCATTTTGATTAAATCCGGCGCGACCCTGAGCATATCCGTAAAATGCAGAAACGGCTTATCCGCCAATTCGACAAAGCCTTTTTGGAAAATCGCTTTGGTGGTTCCCATGAAGCGTTGATAGCCATCACGATCCGCCGGATTCCACTTCCCGATCTGGTCAAGGATGAAATTTTCGTTGCCGTTGTAATCAAAGGCGCGTTTGTTCCAGTCGAAAATGCGATAGAACGGATCGCAGGCAACCATCTGGAAATAATCTTCGCGCCGCTTGCCCGCCGCCGCCCACAGGTCATCGAACATAAACGGTGCGGTGACAACGGTAGGGCCGCCATCGAATTTAAAGCCGTTGATCTCATAGACATAAGCGCGTCCGCCCAACTTGTCGCGCTTCTCAAAAATTTCGACTTCATGCCCCGCTGCCGCCAGCCGGATCGCTGCGCCCAATCCGCCGAAGCCACTGCCAATGACGATAATTTTCTGCTTCATGTTTTTCGTTTCTGAACTTGTGGTATTTCGTGATAATTTTCATTATCAGGCTGATAGTCACGAATAGCAACGAAAAATCACCGACCTCTTAACGAAGTGTCATTTTCCATTCATGTAGCGCGGCTTTATGGGGCGGATACAGCAGTAATTTATGGAGCGCCGCTTTATGGACTGGGAACAGCAACAACTGTATTGATAGGGTTATCGGCTGCCACGCGAATCGCATCCATCAGGATTTTCTTTTGGCTTTCGGTCAGGTTAGCCTCGGCGTGCATCATGCGATAACTCTGGGGTGGCATTAAATCCGAGCCAATGTAGGCGATCAATCGATAAGCGTTAATTTCCTGGAAATTTTGCTCGGAGAAATTAAGCGCCGCCCGTGCGGTATTCACATTTTGCGCGGCAACCCACGAAATCGGCGCGATTTGAGCATAGAACGGCAGGCGGGTTTCATTGCTGTGGCACACATAACAGGTCTGGTGCATCAATGCGATGGCTTCTGGGGATGACCACTCGATGGTATGTTGAACGGGCGGATTTTTAAGCTCCATCGACGGCACGATCCAGCCAATCGGGAAAATCTGTATCACGATAAAAATACAAAGCAACGTGCCGCCAACAATCCACAGGATTCTTTCTGTTGTCGTCATGATGCCTCCGTGAAGAACGTAAAAATTAACATATCGTTTAGAAGATAATGCCATCTCACGTTTGCATCAATGGTTATAAAGTCCCACCATGACCATTGTTAAGGGTGTTTGAGGGCGGATACCAGTCATAGTCTCGCAGGCCGGGAAGCCTTTTCCGGCACGGGTGATCTCGTGATTAGACGAAATTCAGCCGTGAGTTTTCACGCATTTTGACAGTCATGGGGATGCCATTTTTAGGACGCAGCGTGACCAGCGGCTCAGTTTCGATTTGCTGACCGGGCGCAAGTGAAACCGAATAGCGCTGCATAATAGTTGCCAGCACGAGATTGGCCTCCATAATCGCAAATTGATTGCCAACACAGATGCGCGGCCCACCGCCAAATGGCAGATAGGCATATTTGGGGGTGCGATCTTCCCAACCCGGTGCAAAACGTTCCGGCATAAATTTTTCCGGTTCGTCCCAGTAGTCCGGGTGATGGTGCATCACATAGGGACTCATCAGGACAACACTGCCTGCGGGGATTTCGTAGCCGCCGATGACGACATTTTCCATCGCCTGCCGTGTGATGACCCATGCAGGAGGATACAGTCGCATCGACTCTTTAATCACTTTGTCGGTATAGTGAAGCTGACCCAAATCAGCCATTGTTGGTGGGCGCCCACCCAGCACGCTCTGGAGTTCGTCAACGAGTTTCGCTTCGATTTCTGGATGCTGGGCCAGCAGGTAAAGTGTCCATGCCAGGGCATTCGCTGTTGTTTCATGTCCGGCGATAAACAGAGTCACCACTTCGTCGTAAATCTGTTTATCGGTCATCCCCTCGCCGTTTTCGCCTTCGCCCATCAGCAGCATTGAAAGTAAATCACCCGTATCCTCACCTGATTCGCGCCGTGCATCAATAATGCTGAGAATGGTATTTGTGACGACTTCCGCTGCTTTGCGGCGTTCAATATTGCGCTGGGTTGGTATCCATTCAGGCAGCGACAGCGGTTTGGTAATGCGTTCGCTGGTAGCCTCGATACCAATACTGATCGCCTGCCCGATAGCATCCATATCCGATGAAATGTTGGCATCAAACAGCGTTTTGGCGACGATCTGCATCGTCAGGCGCATCATTTCATGGTGAATATCCTGCTGTTGATTGGATTCCCATCCATCAAGCATGCGAGTCGTATAATCGACCATTGTGGTGGCATAGTTGACAATGCGGTTGTGATGAAATGCGGGCTGCACCATCTTGCGCTGCCGCTTGTGGAAGTCGCCTTCGCTGGTCAGCAGGCCATCGCCAATGGCTTTTCGGGTCGCGCGTTTCAACATCGGGCTTTTGTGGAATTTTTCCGCTCTTTTCACCAGGACATATTGAATATCGTCAGGGTTATTGAGTTGGTACACCGGACGTGGGCCAAACCGCAGATAAGTAATGTCGCCATATGTACGCATATTAGACATCAGAAAATTTAACGGTTGCTGGCGAAATTGACGGATGTTGCCGATAAGAAATTCACACTTTGGGCCGGGAGGTCTCATTTACGCTGACTCGCTTCCAGAATATACACAGGTCGTTTTCGAGTTCTTTATGGACATAAACTCTATAAAAAAGCATAGGTTGGAAGCGGATGCAGGTCAAGACGGGGAGGTAAATAATGTGTAAATTGTTTGTGAATAATTTGTGGAGGTAAAAAAACCGCCAGGATTTTGTCTCCCGGCGGTTTGAATTTCAGATTGATCAGTCGCCTGCTGCGACGGCATTGGTTTCAAGCGGCTGGAGCTGATCTTCCCGATCTTGCAGCCACTTGATCGCGATGAGGGCTGCCGCGCATCCCTGCCCGGAGGCGGTGATGGCCTGACGGAAGATGCTATCGTGAATTTCGCCTGCCGCGTAAACACCTTCGACATTCGTGCGCATCAATTGGTCGATGAGCACATAGCCATTTTCGTCAGTCGCCAGTTGGCCTTTGAAAATGCCGCTGTTCGGATCGTAACCAATGAAGACAAACATGCCGTCGGTTGGTTTCTCGCTGACTTCACCTGTTTTGACATTGCGAAGCTTCAGCGCTTGCACGATACCTTTATCGCTGCCAATGACTTCATCGACAACGGTATCCCAGGTAAAGCTGATTTTGGGATCGGCGAACGCGCGTTTCTGAAGCGAAATGTCAGCGCGTAGTTCATCGCGGCGATGGATCACATTCACAGTTTTGCCAAATTTGGTCAGGAAAATAGCTTCCTGAAGTGCGGAGTCGCCACCGCCGATGACCGTGATGTCCTTGTTGCGGAAGAAGAAACCATCGCAAGTCGCGCAGTAGCTCACGCCACGTCCAACAAATTTGCGCTCGCCGGGAACGCCCAGTTCGCGCGGGTTCGCGCCGATAGTGACGATGACCGTATCGGCCAAATATTGATCGCCGCTGTCGGTTTTCACCAGGAACGGCGTTCCATGCTCGAAATCGACTTCTGTAACCAGATCATAAGCAAATTGTGCGCCAAATTTTTCAGCTTGCGCACGCATCGCTTCGACGAGTTCCGGACCAGTCGTGCCATCGGGGAAGCCGGGAAAATTTTCAACTTCATGCGTGGTCGCGATCTGACCGCCAAGCTGTTTGCCAGTAATCACAACGGTACTGAGCTGTGCACGGGCCGTATAGAGCGCCGCTGTCAGTCCTGCTGGGCCTGAGCCAATGATAACCACACGCACTTTCTGGGTGTTCATATTTTCGTTTGCCTTTTTAGTGCTTTTAAGTCGATTTTGTTTGTTGAGTTTCTAAAATCAATCCGTAAGCTGAGAGGTTAAACCGCCATTTTCAGCGCGGATAATCAAAACCAGCGCTTCAAATTCCTCACGACAGTCAGAACAACAGGTAAGATGGGCTTCTACCGCAGGCAGCAGGGCGTGAATATCTCCCCCCGCAGCAACCTGCTCGGCGAGGCATTCAAACTCCGCATTGCAGCTTTCGCAGTCCATCCCATCCTCATGTGCTCTGAGGATTGATTGCAGTAGTTTATCAAGTTGATCCTGTAACATTGGCCTCTGCGCTCCGCAAATCACTCACGCATCATTAGGACGATCTTTTGTCACTCAATCTTACGTTTTTTAATCCTGAAACAGATCCATCATGTAATCCATCGACAATCCCTGCGCCTCCAGTGATGTGCGCAGCTTACGACGGGCATCATGTACGAGCTTATAAAGCGCGTTGCGATTCGTCCCCATTTGTTCAGCGACGACTTCCAGCGGCACACCTCGCAGTGCTACCGCTTCAAGAGCCTGATACTGCCGGTCTGTCAGGGCTTCTCGCAGAGCGGAATCAATTTTTGTCATAACATCGGAACGTTCTGCGGCGCTTTCGGGGTTAGGCAATGGGTTATGGTTATTCAGATTGGCCGCTGCTGGCAAAAGTTCATCTTCAGCGGTCACATCATCCAGCCGAAAATCTTTATAGCGCGCGCGTCGTAAATCGCTGATTGCCACCCTCACGGCGATTTTGGTCGCCCAGGTTGTAAAACGGCTGTCACCACGAAAGCTATCCAGATTTTCCATGACACGCAGGGTTGCATCCTGTGCCAAATCTTCAGCCATCTGCGTCAATTCCTGGGTAGAAAGCTGTGCCAGATCGCTGCGTTCACGGCTGAGGTAATAAAAAATACCACGCTGCAATCGTTCTCGCAGGTCTTGTAATGCTTGTGTTTGCCCAGCAGATGAGGTAGTTAAATCGGCGATCCACTGTTCATTGGTGCGTTCAATCATGAATCAATTATCAGCCCGCTAGATGATGACCTGCGGCGAAGTATAACACAAAAACAGTGGTTAAAGCCGGGCAAATGAGATACGCAGCACCAGATGTCCCAGGCGCACTTCGTCACCATCGCGCAGCACACGAGGCTGGTGTGCGACCAGTCGCTGACCATTCAGGAAGGTGCCATTTGGGCTGCCCTGGTCAATGATATTCAGCGCGGTATCTCGCCGGGAAATGATGGCGTGTTTTCGGGAAACGCCTTTTTCAGCCGCATTATAGACAGCCAGGTCAATATCGGGAGTCTGACCAGTTTCCGGGTCTTGCCGTCCTAAAACAAGTTCTTCGATAGCATCAAAGTCGAAAACATGACGATCTCGTGAGTCGCGCTCGTTGACAATCAAACACATGCGAGAGTTAAAGCGGGCAGTTCCCCACTGCGGACGGCCTTCTTCATAATCGGTATCTTCGAGCGCACGGGTTGTCGAGACATGCCCTGGATCAATAGGGGCGCCGCAATAGACACAAATTTTTTCCGCGTCATCATTCTCACGGCCACAATTTGGGCAACTAGTCACAAGGATACTCCGATGATAATTTCTATAAATCTCTCTCTCACATAGGTCATTCTATCATCATTTGCTGTGCAGCGGCGTAATATTCTCCATGAAATGGTTAGAAAATATTTACACGGCTTATTTCCCGATGCTTGAACATGTCCGAATCATGCCTCGTCATCAGGAAAACACCACATACTGCTGCAAGAATTTGACAACATTGGTGTAGTAATCCTCAATCGTTTCCGGCTTGCGCCATCCATGACCCTCACCAGCATAGACGTGGTATTCGTGCGGTACATTACGCGCCCGGAGCGATGCCACGATGCTGTCCGATTGGTTACGCGGTACGACTTCATCATCTTCGCCCTGAAAAACGATGATCGGGTCAATAATTTTGTTGGCGTGGAAATAGGGTGAACGCTCACGATAAAGATCAGATGCCTGCGGCAGCGGCCCAAGCATTGAATCGAGGTAGCGCTCCTCAAATTTGTGCGTCTCCATCGCCAGCAGGAATTGATTCGATACGCCGTACAGACACACGCCCGCTTTATAAAATTTCTGCTTGTCGATCAGCGATTGCAGGACGGTAAATCCGCCCGCGCTGCCGCCGAGAATAACGAATTTGGTCGGATCAGCTAATCCTTCCTTTGCCAGATGTGCCGCGCCGCTGGCCGAATCTTCGACATCGTAAATACCCCAACTGGCAAGCAGCTTGTTCATGTAGGCTTTGCCATAGCCAGTGCTGCCCCGGTAATTCACTTCGAGTACCGCGAATCCCCGGCTGGCGAAAAATTGCGCCGCGCCGCTGTAACTGGTCGTGACCTGTCCTGTTGGGCCGCCGTGTACGCTGACGATCAGCGGCGGCAAGCCTTCACCTTCGAAGCTATCATTGGTCGGCGCGTAATACAGGCCGTGTACGGTTTCACCATCATGTCCCGTCCAGGTAATCGGCTTGGCTTCGGCAAGCTGTGTGGGCAGCAGGCTTTCAGCACTGGAACGGCGATGAATTTTTAGTCTGTCGTCGGGTTCATCGACAATGACCTGAATCGACGGTATATCCGGCGCAAGCTGTTGAGGGATAGGCATTGTATCCGGCACATAGCTGATGATGCGCGAGGGAATGCGCGATGAGCCAGCAATGAGCGCAATAGCGTTGTGTCGTGGCGAAACGGCGATCTGCGAAAAAAAGGTGTAATCTTCTAATCCGGGCAGGCGCGATTCTTCACGCTTTTGCATATCGTAACGCCATAGGCTGGAAACACCACGCTCATTGCGCAGGAAATAGAGACAATGGCTGTCAAATGACCATCCAAATGTCCGCATTCCCTGACCCCAGGCAGGTGCGCCATGTTCGGCTTCGGCACTCGTTAATGCGGTATGGGTCTTGGTTTCCAGATCATAAATATTGACTTGTCCCCAGCCTGTCGCATCGCCAATATAAGCCAGATAACGGCCATCCGGCGAAAATTCCGGCTGGAAAATAGCGGTCTTGGTATCGCCAGCAATCGTCTGGTTGGAGATAATGCCGGGTGTGCCGTTGCTGTCATAATCCATCGAGAAGATGCGAAGTTCTGTGCCGTCCCAGGGCATTTGTGGGTGATTCCAGGCGACATAGGCCAGATATTTGCCCCGAGGGTGCCACGCGGGCTGCATCACGAAATCCGTGCCAAAGGCCATTTTTGCAGGCCACATCTCACCGCTGGTATCCACCAACGCCAGCCCATCCGTGCGTTCGTAAGTATGAGCATAGGTCAGCCAGCGTCCATCCGGTGAAACACGTGGCGAAGCTGCTGCACCGAATGCGGGTGTGATCGGTTTGGCGCTGCCGCCGGAAATGGCTTGTTTATAGAGCCGACCATTTGGCCCGGCAAAATAGACGTAACCATGCGAAACGGTGAAATCGCCGCCGCCGTAACCCACACGCGCCCGCACTGAAAGATCGGAAGTCAAATCACGAGGGGCATCATTACCTTGCTGTACCACCAGCACACCCTGAGCGCCGCGTCCTTCGAGCCATACCAGCGTATCGCTTTCGCTGTCCCACTGAACATCATTCAGGCGCAGACTGCCTGCCAGCACTTTAGGGGATAGGGGGCTTGTCCAGGTACCGTAGGGTCGGATTTGCTTCCTCATCTTGATTTCTCCTCGTTAGGCAATAACACCATTATGCCGCTGACCCAGCGAAGATGTCAAAAGATATTTAGTGATATGAACTAGGCATAAACAAAAAATACGCCTCGCGTTGTGCGAGGCGTTTAGGTTTCGGTGTGTGGAGCGGAAAAAAGAATTCTTTATTAAATAATTTTTGGGTACTCCACACAGCTATCTACTGGTCAGTATACCTAGTTTCGCATTGAAGTCAAAGCCTTTTTAACTGGCTTTTGTCTATAGTTACTTGTGAAAAATGCCATTATCGTTAATTCCTTTAAGAACAAATTAAATTTTGTCGCTCAATTTCGTCTCTTGTGAGGGCTGGGAGCGATCTCACAAACCTCCATCATGAATAAAGAATTGATAAACGGAATAAAAAAATATGTAGTCGCTATTCTTAGGCTATTCTTGTGGTGCATCAACTTCATATACTATGCACAAAGCATTACAGTTTGACGAGAATTCTAACTATGATTTATGAGGGTTGGCGGCGGGGATTTTTACGATATGCCACTATAATCATCATACGATAGTTTTATTTGAATGGTGATTGAAATGGCTTACTATCTGGTCAAAGCGAAACCGCCTAGTGATCTGTCAGCACTACGCGCCTATCTGGACAGCGGCGAGATAGGCAAGATGCGCCCCTTCGGCGGCGAGTTGCAGCAGTGCTTGCTCAACGCGCGTATTGACTCCGAGGGTTGGGCGACCTGGGAGGAAAATTGTTACTGTAAGCCACCGCTGGCGCAGGAACGCGCAGTATTGGATGACTATTTCACAGACTTAACGACAAAAACGATCAATAAGGGTGAGGGATGGAGGGCTGTTGAAGCGCTGCCGATGTTATGGACTAAAGATTAAAGTCGCCCCCAATTCGGAATAATCAAATTATTGCCCTCAAATAAAAAGACCGCGCGAAGATCATAACAGCAGTTTGGGACAAAAACATAACGCTGCGGCAATAAATTGGAGTCTGATGCTACATCACCGACGATTAGCCGATCTACCCACAGTATTTCCACCGAGCCGTAACATTGCATCCAATTCAGGATTTCATCTTTTGTCCATGTCGCTACATATCGACAAGCGGTTTCACGTTGCGAGTAAAGGTCAATCAAAACAAAATCGCACATTAAATATGCTCTCGCACGATGTCCGCTAACTGCCGTGCGCGGTGGCGGAATGTATGTTCCTTCAGCACCCGTTCCCGCGCCGCCTGCCCGACAGCTTGACGTTCGGCATCGTGATCCAGCAAATAGCGATAGCGATCAATCGCTTCTTCCTGTGAATTCACGACAAAAAGCTCTTTCCCCGGCTCGAACCATTCCTCGATGCCTTCGTAGGGATTAGCGACGATGCAGCACCCCATACTGCTCAATTCAAACGGGCGCGACGATGATGAGCCATAAACGCTGGCATGTGCGCGGCGGGTAATGCACAGGTTGATCTTGCTGCGGCAGGCATATTCGCGCAGTTTGCTAAAGCTCAGATAGGGCAGCGTCTTCGCCCGTCCCAGATCGCCCAATTTCGTGCCACGCACGGCAAAACGCGAATCGGGCATGGCGTTTGACGGCGCAGTAATCATATCCGCGACCCACTGCTGGCGATATTCGCGCCCATGCCCATAAAACATCACGTCAATATCCTGCGCGGGTACATCAACCGGGCTAAAAACGTCGGGGTCTGCACCGTAATAGATGGTATGAACTGCCCGTGCGCCGAGTTCTTTCAAGGCCGATTCGCCGCCCTTGCTGTTGCTGATGAACGCCGCGTATTCCGCCGGATTCGCGCCCTGATAAATGCGAAATCCCGACGCGAATCCACTCATGTTCGGCAGGCTGGCAGGCACGTCGCCATCATAATAAATCACAGGCTTGTTGTGCTTTCGTTGAATTTCCGCCGCCACACCGACCAGATGATTCAGCGGCACGGTGAGAAAAATCACCGCGTCAATATCCGGCTGTTTGGTCAGAATGCGATCCAGATGGCGCTCCCACAATGGCGCGATCACCGTCTGCGCGACTTGGCGGACAAGGCGATCCGAAAATGCCTCATTATCAATGACAGTCCCCATCCTAACCTCTCCCCATTGCGATGGGGAGGGGCTAAGGGGAGGGGATTGTACTGGCGGCGCTTCACCCGCGAATTTGCGATACAGATCACGCGCGGCCTTGAATCCATCACCCTGCCACTGTGCCGGGTTGGGTTCAGCACGCCACCACAGCGACTCAATCGTCGGGCCTTGATAGGGCGTAGCGACGACATCGACTCCGATTTCATAAAGCGCTTTGAGAAGCTGCCACCAGGCGGGTGTGGCGCTGAAGGGCTGTGTCAGGTCGAGCGATGCGCAGACGAAAAGCAGTTTCATACAACAAGTTGAAACTGCTGAGTAATGAGTAATGAGTCAATCATGATAGGCCTTTGCGCTTTCAATGCTTTACTGCTGATCCGGCTTATCACCGAGCAATCGGCGTTTGCGTTCTTCGAGCGCGGCAGCCGGGTCGTATTCAGCGTTTTTCTTAGTAAGTTCATCTTCGAGTTTTTTCGTCTCAGCCAGGACTTGTTCGCTGCTTTTGATTTCTTCAAAATCCTTGATATTCAATTTCGCGGCATCCAGGCGTTGAGTCTGCGCCAGTTTTCCGGTTTTGGGGAGTTCTTTTTGTGGTGCTTCTGGCGCGGTTTGTTGGAGAGGCGCGGCTTCGACAGGTTTCACAGCCGCCTGAACCGTCGATGCGCTTTTGGCGGCGCGGTTGGCGAGATTCATACCCGCTTGCAGCAGGTTTGTATGGGTGGACATGCGCCCCAGCATGAACGCCACCACCGCCACAATCGTCAGCGGCACAATCGCGTTCAAAATCGTGCTGAGAAATCCCAGAATTATTAATCCACCAACGACAGCGGCGGACAAAATAAGCACATTTCGCGCGTTCATAAAAATGCCTCGCTCAAATTCGACTATAGGCTGATTATAACAAAATTTCAGGGAATGCGGCTTTAAGCGTAGCCCGCGTCTTTGAAGCGGTTGGGGCCAATCTTGATGACGTTGATCTGTGGGCATAGATCGCGAACCAGACATTTCGCGCACTGCGGATAAGTCGGCTGGCAGATCACACGCCCGAACTGCACCATCAAGCCGTTCCAGTACGGCCAGTATTCGCGCGGCAAAACTTTTTTGAGTTCTTCGCTGATTTTCGGCGGCTGTTTGGTTTCCGGGTTGACCAGTCCCAAACGCTTGCCGATGCGATTCACATGAACATCAACGGTGATGTCTTCGTAAATGCCGTAGCCGACTGCCAGCGTCAGCACGGCGACTTTCCAGCCAACGCCTTTGTATTCGGTAAGCGCATCGACGGTACGCGGTACAACGCCTTTGTCATGCTCGATCAGTCGTTGACAGATTTCGCGCACATATTTGGCCTTATTTTCAAAATACATCACTGGGCTGACCGCTTCCCGTATCTGCTCATCGCTCAATTGCAGCATGTCTACGGGATTATCGGCTAGCTCGAACAGGGCGTTCATGGCTTTAAACGTCTGTTCCTCGCGGGTTTGTGCGCTCAACATGGACGCGATCAACGCCTTGAACGGCTGACCTTCGTAATAACTGAGCGTGGTGGGCGGCCAGGCTTTTGCAGCCTCGCTGATACGCTCGTAAATTTCGCGGATGCGCTCGTCTTCGGGCATATTGTTCATCATGTTTGAAGAAGTTCCATTAAAATTTTGCCCTGACTTTGAAATTGTGTTTCGCTCAGACTTGCGATCTCAACCCATCGTGGTTTTTCATCGCCCTCGTCGATCACTTCATCGTCTTTTGCGAGATCAAATGTCAGCGGTGTGCAGAAATAGAAGAATAGAAACATTTGCAGCGCCGCGTCGATGGGGTCGATATAGAAAAAATACTCCTCGAAATGCGCGAACCGCTGCACTTCAATTGTTATCCCGGCCTCTTCTTGAACTTCACGTTTGAGCGCGTCTTCGAGGGGTTCGCCGACTTCGATGCCGCCACCAGGGAGTGCGTATCTGCCTGTCTCGCGGTTGGTGAGCAGCAAAACTTTTCCCTCGTGAACGACAATTGCGTAAACGCTGGGGCGAAAAGCAAATTTCTCGCGAGGGATTTGTTTTTTGCCACCGAGCAGCGTCTCACATTCGACGAGAGTCATAATCTTTACTCGATATATCCAAGTGCCTTCAGATTATCCAGAATCGAATCGTCTACATCACCAAATGACTCCGAATCTCTGTTTTCACGCTCGGTGACTTTGACGAAGTTATTCAGCTTGCCCTGCAAATCTGCGACGAGCGCCGCCTGTCCGACGGATACATCGCGCATCTCGGTTGGATCACTGGCGACATCATAGAGCGCCTCCACGCGGTCATGGACGACGGTCAATTTGTTCGAGCCATCATAAACGCCGCGCCGCACCTGCCGCAGATGTAATTTCTCGATCAGCGCC
>JALHNB010000019.1:57058-126024 GCA_022843745.1 Anaerolineae bacterium
CAGCGCCGGGTTTCGATGTTCGATCACGTTCAAAAAAGTCGTTGGAGGGAACGCTTCGGAAAAAACGAGGCCGCCCTCGGTATCCTTCGCGCCATTGGTCGCCTTTATCAGCGAGAGTTCGGTCACATTCGCGTTCGGGTCAGTTTCGTCCAGTGGCGGCTTGATCCCGATAACGTCCAGCACCGTATGAAAAATTCGCCGTGTCGAGACATTCGTTTTGACGCGCTTACCCACCGGGAATCGCTCTGGATAATGAATCACGAGTGGCACGTGTACCAATTCCTGATAAACGACAAAACTGTGGCCGAAAAAATTGTGATCGCCGTGTGATTCGCCATGATCGGCAGCGATAATCACCATCGTATCGTCCAATGCACCCGATGTTTTCAGATAATCCAGCAGCCGTCCCAGATGAAAATCCTGATGCAAAACTTCAGCATCGTAAAAATCGTTCAGCGCCTGCTGCTCCCAATCCGCCAATGGTGGGTCGGTAGGGCTGGCCCAGCGTGAGGCCTCTGAATTAAAGCGGCTCATGAATTTGTACGCATGACGATCTGCATTTGGCGCGACTCGATCCAGATAATCCTGTGGCGGTCTATAGGGGAGATGTGCGCCCATCAGATTCAAGAATGTGAACAGCGTTTTTTCTGCGCCGCCTGCCCGGTGCTGCCCAATCGTCGCGATCACGTCGTCAATCGAATGTTCGGTATGGCCTTTGTAATTCACCAGCCGCGTCCACAGCGGGACAAACAGCGGATTCATCGACACGCGGAATAAAAAGTCCGACTGCGCGAAGCGATTTTGTGTGGGACGTGCGAACCGCCGCCAGCGCTTGCGGACATAGCGCCGAATCGGGCTGTGCGCCGAATCAAATGGTCGATTTACCGCCGCGCCGCAGTAATTGTAAAAGTGATCGAATCCCCGCTGCAAGCCGTTGTTCAGTACGCCCACCAGCGGATTATTGCAGAAGCCCACTGTTTCATAGCCCGCGCCGCGTAAAATTTCGGGCAATGTTGGATTCATGCCGGAAATATGGGCGTAACCCTGCGTAACGCCGTGTGCGCTCGGATACAGGCCGGTGAACATCGACGTATGCGACGGGATTGTCCACTGCGCCGGGGCAATCGCTCGCTCAAATAGCGTTCCACCCCGCGCGAAGGAATCAAAATTGGGCGATGTTTCGCGCGTGTGGCCGTAAGCGGATAAGCGGTCACGCCGCAGGGTGTCGAGAACGATGAACAGGATGTTGGGTTGATTGGCTGCCATATGGTTTCAAAATTTCAGCGTTGCGTGTCAATAATCGACGAATCTTAACATAATCTGGAAGGAATAGGCACAGCCAGTTGACCTGTATCGTGATTTAAGGATAGCTAGTTGCTGTACAGTGTTGAAGGAAAATTTAAGTCAATTTTCTCAGCCCTCGCGCCAACGCTAAAATGACGCGACCACCTGTCTGGCGGAAACCGCGCACCACTGTGTTCAACCCTCGCGCCAGAATCTCCGGCTGCTGGGGTTCGAGAATTTCGAAGGTTTCACGACCATGCGCAGATAGAATCCGGTTCGCCGCCGCGATCCCGGTCACACAGGCACGCTCCATCCAAAATGACGGCGCAGGATAGCCGATCCAATCGCCGCAGGCCAGAATATTCGGCCAGGGCGTTTCCAGATGCAAGCTCTCCGCAGTTGGTACGCGGAAAAGCGGGTGATTCAGGCTGTTGCGCCGCACGACACCATGCACGAAATGCCCTTTGATCGCTGGGAACGCCCGCTGCACATCATCCAAAATTTTGATAATCAGAATATTATCGGGCTGGTCAATCACGTTGCCCTTCGCGTAGAGATGCACTTCAATCGCGCTGCCGCCTGTTTCGTTGTGCCATACAGCGAAGTTATCGTAGAGACGGTGCAGCCAGAAAAAGTTGTCCGGCAAAAAATCGCCCGTAAACATGCCGCCGGGTGTGCCGGGGCGCGGGCTGGCATCGAACCACAGGCGCACACTGGCATTGCCGATCACGCCGGGGAAGCGAATTTTTGCGGCATCGGTATCCGGGCTGCTCATCAATAAGCGCTGTGCGGCGGTTGGCGGTATGGCAAGGATCACGTCTTTCGCCAAAACCGAGCGCATCCCTCCGCGCACCGAATCCTCGACGACTACGCGCCACATGCTGTCGCCCACGCGCTCCAAACGCTGTGCCGTTGCGCCATGCAAAAGCTGACCTTCACAACTTTTGATGCGGTCAATCAAGGGTTGCAGCAGGGCATTATGTGGGTTGTCGGGGAAATATTGCATCCGCCAGGAGTCGCGCCGCAGCATGGTGTAAAAGCGCAGTGCGGCGATAAACGCGGTCAGGCTGATCGTTTCGACAGGCGCGGCCAGCAGGTTAACACCCACTCCGGTAAATGTCGCCCGCAGATTGGGTGTCCAGCCGCGAAAATATTCATTCATCATCAGGCCGTCGAGCGCGACTTTTTCTTTGAGCGGGTCTAGCCCCACCGTCCACAGGATGCTGAAAAGGAATCCGGGCAGTGAGAGAAAATCAAGCGGCGTGATATTCGCCCAGATTTGTGGGTGGAACAGCAGTTGCAGATAATGAAAAGGCGCGGGCAACCAGCGCGAACGCACCGCGTTTCCGGCCTCGATCATGCGCACCTCGCGCCCCCAACGGTTAATCCATTCCTCCCCCGGCGAGTCGATCAGTTTGGTATTGGTGAAACGGGTGATCATCGCGCGTAAATTTTCGTAGCCACCCCAGATTGCGTGGATACCATGCTCCGATGCGAACGACCAAGTGCGCCCTTTATGCTCAAAAACATCGGCATCGCCGCCTGCCAACCGTCCCCCCGGCCACAGGCGATCTGCTTCCAGAATCAGCGGGGGGACACCTCCCTCGGCTAAGTGAACCGCTGCGGTCAGCCCGGCAATTCCCGCGCCGATCACAACAACCGGGAAAATATCAGGAGTATCGCTGGTGTCGATGGTGTCGCTCGATTGGCTCAAAACGCATGTTCCTTTTTGACAAAGTGAGATTTGCTTTAAAATGATCGGTATAATAGGGTCATGGTGAAATTGTGCTAAATGCCAGTCGTATTGTTAAGGTAAAAGGCTGGGACTTGAATTAAACATATATTGTACTTGAAGTTTATGAGGAGAAACGCTCATGTTGATTACACCCGAACAAATCAAACAATTTCACGAACAGGGTTTTTTTATTCTCGAAAAAGTCATGACTGATGAGCAGCTTGAAGGGCTGCGCGCTGAATGCCAGCGTTATATCGACAAATATGAAGCGGAGATGGAAGCCAAAGGCGTGACCACGCTCGGCATCAACCACTATAAGAAGCGCTACTTCATCAGCAATCGTGGTTCCGAAAGCTCGATTATCACCAGCTTTTTATTCAGCGATCTGATGGCGGATGTTTGTCAGGCGACGTTGGGCGACGACGTGTATTTATTCAACGAACAGTATGTCGTCAAAGCTGCCGAAGTGGGCTTAAAATTTTCGTGGCATCAGGACTCTGGCTATATTGGTCATTATCACCGCCCCTATCTCTCGTGCTGGTGTGCGCTGGACGATATGAGCGAAGAAAACGGCACGATTCATGTTTTGCCCTATGAACGCGCCGGGATGAAGCCCGACGACCTGATCGAACACACCGTCGAAGAAGGCTCGAATGACAAAGTGGGCTATCGGGGAGACGACCCAGGTGTGACGGTTGTCGTGCCTGCCGGGAGTATCGCTGTCTTTTCCAGCCGCACTTTCCATAGCAGCGGCCCCAACTCAACAGACCGGATGCGTCGCAGCTATCTCGCGCAGTATTCCGCCGAGCCGATTATGACCAAAGACGGCAGCAAAATCTGGGCGCAGGCCGTGCCGTTCATCAAGGATGGCAAGCGAGTGGCTCTGGAAACTACATAACAGACCATGTCGTAATTAAATTGGAGAAAACCTCATGTCCCTGACGCCGATGCTGGAATACATTTCAAATTATTGGCCGAAGCTTGTTCGCCAGAATTCCCAGGATACGGGGACACTCATCGGCTTACCGTGTCCATATATCGTCCCCAGCCACGAAGGATTCTTCCAGGAGATGTACTACTGGGATTCCTATTTCATGGGACTCGGCGTTGATAAAACGGAGCATGAGACGCTGATTGTGGATATGGCCGAAAATATGGCGCACCTGTTGCAGCGCTTCGGCCTTATCCCCAATGGCAATCGTTACTATTTTCTCTCGCGCAGCCAGCCGCCATTTTTCACGCGCATGATTGTCTTAGCGTCTGAAGTCATTAAGCGCCGCCAATCCGAAGCTGAGGCGCAGGCTTTCATAGAACGGATGCTGCCGCTGGCTGAGAAGGAATATGAAACTGTCTGGATGGGTACGCAGCAGCCGCATAATCGCAAAGTCTATGCCGGACTCTCGCGCTATTTCGACATCAATTTTCTGGACGATCTCGCCTCCTGCGAAAGTGGATGGGATCATACGACTCGCTGCGATGGTCACTGGCTAGGGTATCTGCCCGTCGATTTGAATTCGATTTTATACTTCTATGAAACAGACATGGCTGATTTTTATCAACAATTGGGTCAGACCGAAATGTCCGCCAGTTGGAAAAGCCGCGCCGAACAGCGTCGGGCGACCATGCAGGAATTGATGTGGGATGCCGCAGCAGGCTTCTTTCTGGACTATGACTTTGAGAACAAGCGACGAAATTCTCATCCTTCGCTGGCGGGTTTTTATCCGATGTGGGCTGGGCTTGCGACTGAATCACAAGCTGAACGCATCGTTCGTGAATGGTTGCCGCGCTTCGAGTTCCCTGGCGGTCTGGTGACGACATTGACCGAGCAAAAGGGTAAGCAGTGGGCCTATCCAAATGGTTGGGCACCGCTGACCTGGCTGGTCGTGCAGGGTCTTGACCGTTATGGCTATACGACTGAAGCGATGCGCATCCGCGAAAAATGGTACACAAACTGTGAAAAAGTATTCTGGACGACGGGCTGCCTGTGGGAGAAATATAATGTGGTTGCCCCCGGCCAAATCCCCGAAAGTGGAGTCTACGGATCAATACATGGTTTCGGCTGGAGCAATGCTGTAACCTGGGATTTCGCAGGACATCTTGGCAAACGATAAGCAGATTTTGAGTTAAAAACCCTCTATTTCATAAACTATTACGTCTTGGGTCAGGCGGCCTATATTTCCTGGCCCGTCTGACCCCTGTGAAATTCCCCTGTTCGTAACTGTTTTTGAAATGTTGAATGCCCTAGACTGTTTTATAGCACGTTCAACTAGCAGATGCCGGACAACCTAAATATTTTCCGGGTTAGTTTGAGCGAAAATTTGAATAATGAGGTAAATAATCATGAACGAGACAGTAGTAGCACTTTTTGATGATTTCGCAACATCACAACGGGTCGTTGAAGACCTTGTTGACGCGGGATTTTCACGAGATGATATTAGCCTGGTTGCCAATGACTCAGCGGGTGAATATACCCAGTATGTTGGCGCTGAAAATGTGACAGCAGGCCAGGGGGCAGGATTTGGCGCGATTATCGGTACGTTGACTGGCCTCGGCGTGGCGCTCATTCCAGGTGTCGGCCCTGTTTTGGCCGCTGGCCCGTTAGCGGCGGCACTGTTTGCAGGTGTTGGCGCGGCAGTTGGCGCGGCGACAGGCGGCCTTGTAGCCGGGTTAGTTGACCTGGGTGTCCCTGAAGACGATGCCGAATATTATGCGGAAGGTGTTCGTCGCGGTGGTACGCTGGTGATTGTCCATACGTTACCTGCGAATGCCCAGCGTGTTGAAGATGTCTTTAACCTGCACGATCCAGTGAACATCGAACATCGCACTGACGAATATCGCAAAGCGGGTTGGTCAGGCTATGACTCCACCGCGCAGCCCTATACGCCAGATCAGGTGGCTGAGGAGCGCCAGCGCTATCGGGCAGGCTTGAGCGACCAGTATCCGTCGTTCGAGATTTATGAGAGTGATTTCCGCACGCACTACGACAACTACTTCGTCAACAGTGGTTATACCTACGCTCAATACGTCCCGGCTTATCGTTATGGCTATTCGTTGGGCATGAACGATACCTACCGGGATTACGACTGGACTCAGGTTGAGCCAATCGCTCGCCGTCAGTGGGAAGACCGATATTCGGGTACATGGGAAGATTTCAAGGATGCGGTTCGTGAAGGCTGGCGAAAGCTGACGAATCCGGTCTAAACACCGCAAAATTTCGCGGATAAATTAATAAAAAAAATAGGGCAGCGTGTGCTGCCCTATTTTTTTTATTTGTATCATATTTGCAGTGCAGGTTTCAAACCTGTCCTGACTTAAAGCAGCATCGACTTGTCAATGTCTGAATAATCGCAGGCCAGTTCGCGCCATGCCCGACCCAACCGCCGGAAGCCTTCTTCAATCTCGGCTGGTTTTTGAGTGCCGTAATTCAAACGCATCCGGTGACTGCCACAGCCATTGGTATAAAAAACATTGCCAATCGCGTAGGCCACGCCCATTTGGATCGCCGTAATGTAGAGTTCGGCGGCATTCGGCCCGGATTTTGGAAGCTGCGCCCAAAGGTAGATGCCGCCTTCCGGCACGTTCCAGCGCGTTCCTGGCGGCAGATATTTTTCAGCAGCAGCCAGCGCGACATCCCGGCGGCGCTTGAGTTCGCGGTTATTGCGCTCCAGCTGCTGCGCGAGTAAGCCCCGTTCCAGCAGCAAATGAATGGCACGTTGGTTGAGACCGGATGTCGAAATATCGGCGGCTTGTTTGACCCGCACCAGACGTTCATAATGCCCGTTATCCGTGAGGACGTAACCAATTCTCAGCCCCGGCAGCATCATTTTGCTAAAAGCGCTGACGTGGATCACAATGCCTGTATCGTCGAGTGCTTTTAATGGTGGCAGCGACTCGCCTTCAAACCGCAGCTCATGATAAACACCGTCTTCCAATATCGGGATGTTATATTCATTCGCCAGATTGAGTAACTGGCGGCGGCGGTGCAGCGGCATCACTTTGCCGGTGGGGTTATGCAGTGTCGGCATCACATAGATCAGGCGAGGGTTATTGTCGATAATGAAATTTTCGAGTTCATCCAGCCGGATACCATCATCATCCATGCTAATGCCGTGAATTTGCACACGGCGGGCGCGGGCAATATCAATCATGCCCAGGTAGGTCGGGTTTTCGGTGACGATGACTTCGCCCTCACTGAGCAGCGCTTGCACCACCAGATCAAGCGCTTGCTGCGCACCACCCGTAATGAGTACGCGATCCGCATTACATCGAATCCCCAGTGCGCTCACATAATCGCGTACAGCCGCGCGTAGTGGGCTAAATCCTTCCGGTGCTTCATAGCCGAGCGCCGTTGAGCCGTCCCGATCCAGTACCGTATTGATTGCATCACGCAGATTTTGCACGGGAAAAAATTCTGTAGGGGGAGCGCCATGACCAAAATTGATGACACCGGGCTTGTTACGCGCCAGCCGCATCATTTCGCGGATCGAGCGATCCGGTGAGGTCTGGGTTTCGATAATAGGGGTGCTTCCATTGCCGTTACTGGTGGGCATGTTGCCATTTGCCTCGCCAGAAACGAATGTCCCTCGTCCCGCGTGTGCGCTCAGATGCCCTTGTGCGCGTAATTCGGCATATGCATTTACGACGCTGATACGGCTGATATTCAGTTGACGTGCCAGGTCGCGGCTGGCGGGAAGGCGCACTCCTGCGGGCAATGTTCCACTCTCAATTTGCATCCGAATGTGGCGGATCAGTTGGCGGTAGATGGGTTCTTCCCCATCGCGATCAAGAGGGATACTGAGGCTGATCTGATTTAGCATGGAAATGACTCCCTGCGGGGTCTTAAGCGGATTATAAATGATAAATTTCACTTTATTGTCGAATTATACCATATAATGCCACTTGGTATATATGGGATAAAAACCTACTTTTCCCCAACTCTTTGCTTTCGCCAGAAGCATAGTTGCTTTATCATAAAGCATATGAATTATCGCTTTTATCGGAGCGTTTCACTTATGTCTGAATTGGATGCTTTTGAAGCAAAAGTCAGCGAAAATATCAAGCTTCTTTCATCAACGGATGCTAAAGTCCGGCGTAAAGCTGCCGAATGGCTGGGTGAAGCGGGAGACCCACGCGCAATTACCCGTTTACGCCAGGTTTATAAAGAAGATCGCGACAAAAAGGTGCGCCAGACCGCCGAATATTCGCTGGGGATGTTTCGCGCATTAGAGCAGGGTTTAGCCGGTAATAAGCGCGATGCCGTCGTTCAGCGGCTGGAAGATATTGCTCTGCGTGGCAAGATGGGACGGCGCACTAGTATTCGCAGATCGACTCTGGCAAAAATCAACCTAGGGCTGCTGATCGCGCTCATTCTCCTGCTGCTTTTCAATTTTGTCATTTGGGATAAGCTAAAGCCTATCCTGAATCAGACTGCGGCTGTCGCTTCTGTTGCCTCTAATGATAATGAGAGTGAAGATGTTCCTGCAAAGGATCGCGATACGCTCCTCAACGAAATCACTGCTCAACTAACGCTTGTGCGCAACGATGTCGAAAGGCTGCAAAGCCAATTTCAAACAGTGCTAGGGGGAGGCACGGTTAATTGTGGTGTTTTCTTCAACAACCCCTCCGAATACAGCGCAGACAGCGCCCGAAATGAACCCGATATCGTCGCCATTATTACGGATTTGAATGCAGCCCATAGCAATCTTGTGACCGCCAAAGCAGCCTACAACCAGGCCTGCCCACCGAATAGTCAGCCATTTACGGCTGCTGAAGTGGGTGCGCCAATGGGACAGGTCGTTCAGGCTTTAACATCGTTGGCAGCCGTTGACGCGGCGCTGCCTGCTGCCAGGGGCGAAGCTGTGGACGCTACCGAAGCCGTTACGCAAGCGGCATCCACTCAGGAAGCTGTCGTTTCAACGCCAACGCCTGAAATTAACGTTCGAGGTCATCTCACAGCACTTGGTCAGATCGTTGATAACGTGCAGGCTGCGCGTGGCGCAAATACTATTCTCAATCAATATTGGAGTGATGTTCGTGCCAGCGGAACAAGAGCAGGTTGTAACCAGCCTGTGCCAACGATCCCGCCGGATTATGTGCTGCCAGATATTGATGCCCAGGCCATACCCAATCTCAAATTGGCGGTAGACCTGATTAACGGCGGCTTAAGTTTCCTGCGGCAGGGCTGGAGCCAATATACAAATGCCTGCAACGCCAATAATCTGGCAGAAGCGTTAGCAGCAGGCGCACAAAACGCACAAAACGCGACATCGGCTTTTGAGAACGCGCAAACGATGTTAACTACTGTCAGAAACAGTGAGAGCTAAGTAGAACCACGTTGATTTTGGGGTTGTAGGGACAGGTCTCAAACCTGCCCCTATAGAAAGACATCCCTCATGATTTCTGAGGTTATCCTTAGTTTGTGTCGCTCTTTTGTGGTAATTTGACTTCTGGTTGAGGTGCTTCGGCGGGTGGAGCAGATACTGTTTCCAGCCTTGGTGTTTCGGTTGGAGTGGCAGATACCGTTTCCAGCTTTGGTGCTTCGACTGGTGATAACTGCGATTCATTCGAGGGAGGCGCATCCACTTTCGCAGCTACAGGCGGGTTGGTTGGTGGAGGTGCGGCTGTTTTCGAGGTTGCAGGATCGGGCTTTTCCTCCGGCGAACGGAGTATTTGGGTTTTCGGAAGTTTAGCAGTTTGGGCTTTGTTCAAGATGATTTCCTCTCCATCTACAGCTTCCAGTGCTTCGATTGCTTCTGGTGTGCCAATCCTTCGGATAGCCGCGCGTGCGGTGCGGCCCACAGCCTCATTTTCATCGTCCAGGCAGGCTACAAGCGAATCTACCGCCCAATCTGCCTGTAATTGACCGAGGACTGCCGCAGCATTACGCCGAATACGCCAATTCGCGCTGCGCAGTGCTGCCAATAAGGTCACAACAGCAGGCGCACTTTCCAGCTTGATGAGCGCTTCTGCTGCGGCCAACCGGACGCGGCCTGAAAGCTGGGGATTATGGAACACCATGACCAGCGCTTCCACTGATGTTTTGTCTTTGAGTTCGCCGAGCGCCCGCGCCGCATAAATAACCGCTTCGGGCTGGCTGCTCTTAAGTTGCGCGATCAATACGGGCACCTTTTCGCCCTGTTCCGGCAGCAGGTGATCGAGCGCAGCCGTAATCGCATGACGCGCATCCGGGTCTTGCTCGACCTTCAGCATCTGCTGCAATGTCGGAATAGCCTCAGTCGCGCCCATTGTGCGCAGTGCGGCCGCCGCCCGCTTGCGTATGCTAGCGTCGTCATTATTTAGCGCTTCAATCAATCCTTGCGTATCGAATTGCGCCTGTAATCGCCAGATGTTGGGTCTTAGGTCACTCAAGGCAGGTCTTCTATTCAAAATCTGTATGCTTATTGTATCCCATTTCCCGGTCACAACAATTAATAAGACACTGGAACAAAAAGTGCCGTCTCAAAAATTTAAGGATTTTACGTTAACATTCCTGCAAGTTGAAAAGGCGTAACAAAGATGCAGCAGAAAACCGATCTTACCCGATGGCACCTGGCACGTATCGCGCAAATTGTGGTCAGCGTATGGCTGGTCGCCGCGCTGTTGATCCTTGTGCTGGCGATCCCCATGCTCAACCCACCCCAGCGCGACGCCCTCTATCTGCTGGTGATGATGGGCATTGTGGGCAGTATCAGCATTGTTGGCTCTTATGGCCTGTATCGTATGGGTATAATCAACCGCTTCCGCAGTCTCCGTTATGCGCTGATGGGTATCTCGATTCTGACCATCGGGATCGCTTTGCTCAACGCCTGGCTTCTGGCGCGGCAGATGTTTATCGAATACCACGACCTGACTCTCAATTTCGTACTTCTTCTATTCGCTGGCTGGACGGCGATTGGCTGCGGCTACTTCATCGGTTGGGGGCTGACGGAACGGATCACCCTGGTTTCCGAAGGCGCAAAACGGTTGGCGGCAGGCGATCTTTCGGTACGTGTCGCCGCACAGGGCAATGATGAAATCGCCAGCCTCGCTATGACTTTTAATACGATGGCTGCCCGCTTACAGGAATCGGCAGCAGAGCGAGACCGCCTGGAACAATCGCGCCGCGACCTGATCGCCTGGGCGAGTCACGATCTGCGAACGCCGTTGGCCTCGCTCCGACTGGTCGTGGATGCGATGGTCGATGGCGTGGCTGACGATGAATCCACACGCCAGCGCTACCTGAAAACCGCGCAAATGGAAATCGCTAACCTCAATGAACTGATTAGCGATCTTTTTGAATTGTCGCTGCTGGATACCGGGCATATTGACCTCAAAATTGAGCGCACATCCTTGAGCGATTTACTCTCCGATACCCTGAGCGCCCTGCGAACACTGGCGGAACAGCGCGGTGTCCAGTTGGAAGGCCATGTTGACGACGGCATTGACCCGGTGGAGATCGACCCTGAGAAGATTCAGCGTGTTCTCTACAATCTGCTCACGAACGCTATCCGTTATACGCCAGCAGGTGGTGAAATTCGTGTTTCGGCGATGCGAAAAGGCGATTCTGTCAATGTCGCGATTCGTGATACGGGTGAAGGCATCCCCGCCGAGAATCTGCCACACATTTTTGAGCGTTTTTATCGCGGTGAACAAGCACGTACTCGCGATTTTGACGGTCAGCGTGGGGCAGGTTTAGGGCTGGCGATTGTGCGTGGCCTAGTCGAGGCGCATGGCGGCACGATCAACGTGGAAAGCGTGACGGGCAAAGGCACGACGTTTACGATCAAGCTGCCAATTGGGCAAACATGATTTAGGTATTTACTGGGTCAATGAATGAAGCTGCCCAAGTTCCAAATAAATTCGTTTAAATATTGCTTATAGGTTTGACTTGGAGAAAAAGGCGAAGTGTGATTAAATGTAATAATAAATTCACGTGTGCTTACAAGGTTCTCAAAGATGCAAAATCCGAAAGCAAGATCAGAAATCCTCTCATTTACCCAGCATGTAGAGTTAAATAAAGCTGGTTGGTGGGATAAAACAACAGAGACTCTTGTTCTTGCTTATCTTTGGATTGCAGATCAGCCCTATTCAATAGAAGAAATTGTGAACGGTATCAAGGCAGATTTTGCTGCGAGTTTAGACTCTGAGCGCGTATTAATGCAAGTAAATTACTTAATTGATGATAAAAAGATTCTACAAATAAATGACAATCAATACAAAATCTCTGATATACAAAAGCAACAAATGGATAAAACACATCAAAACTCGTTGCTACAGGATCAAGAAGTAAAAAATAATTTTATTGCGAAATTAGTAGAACGTGGAATTGATGATCGAATCAATGAATTATGGAATGAATTTAACACAAAATTTTTACTCCCCCTTATTCAAGATATGGGAGCAAAAATGTATGAATTATTTACAGGTAAGAATATCGAACTGAATGATTTATCAAGTTTCCATAGCTTTCTTGAGCGCTATTCTATTGAGCAACGTCCTCAAATTCGTGAGGCAATAGTTGCTTTTTTCGATCCCACCGATCCGACGGTAAGAAGGTACGTGATTCAATATTTGAATGCTATATTTCTTCTCGAGGCGAGTAATCTTTCCGAAACAAGCGTACAGACATTTAGTCGTATCATGGGTAAATCACCTGTGTTTAAAATATTTGTTGACACTAATTTTTTATTTTATTTGCTCGACTTAGATGATAGTGGTTTTAAAGAAGCATCAAATCTTTTAAAGCACACTATTGATGAGCTTACGAGTAAGGCCAATATAAAACTCTATGTTTTACCTGTCACTATACGAGAGGCTAGAGATACATTATCCTACGAAGCCGAGGATTTAATGAGTATCCGCGCAACACAAAGACTTTCTCGCGCGGTTTTACTCAGTGGTCACGTAAGTGGTTTGCGCGAAAATTTTTTTCATTTCAAGCAAATATAGATAGAAGTATTTCAGCAGAAGATTATTTTGCTCCATATATTGCAAATATGATTGCTGTAATTAGAGAAGCTGGTTTGGAATTATATAATGATGACAAAATTAAACAGTACCCTCAAATGCAAAAAGTACAAACTGATGTTCAACAAATTATTAAAGATCAACAGAAATCCAACCGGAAAAGGGGCAAACACCCTCTAGCAATTGAGCATGATTGCATCTTATGGCATTTTACAAATGATAAACGCCCTCTCGTGATGGATAGCCCTATGGAGGCTGAATATTGGATAGTAACTACTGACTTCAGCTTAATAAAATTCGATAAGCAGAAGCGCCGTTCTTTAACTACTTCTACCCCTATATGTATATTACCCACAAATCTAATACAAATGCTTCAATTATGGGTTCCTCGTACCGCTGAGTTCGAACAAGCCATCTTAAGCAGTATACGACCACTTTTAACCGATAGTTTGGACTACGAGACTGAACAAACCACAATTAAGATTTTGAAACAAATATCTAGATTTGAAGCGAGTGATAATTTGTCGGAAGAAATTATATTGAAAACACTCACAAATTCGACATTACGACAACGTATTACTCCAAATTCATCTGATGCGACACAAATAGAGTTAGTCAAGGAAGCCCTAATTAGCCAACTAAACGCTGAAACTGAGCAACTACAGGCGGAAGTAGGGAATCGAAGTTCTCATATAGAATCTATTGAAGAAAAACTTAAGTCGGAAGCTGGTGAACGCCTTCAAACGCAAAAAGCACTCGAAGAACAAAAGCAAGAACGTGAGAAACTTGCCTCCGAAAATGCTGATCTGAGAAAATCTCTTGATGAAAAAGATAGAATCTTGCGACAACAAGGGGCAAGCATGGATTTACAGAATAATCAATTAATACAACAGGGAGATAGACTAGATGCCTTAGAAAAACTTCAAGAGAATCAGGCAAATGAGAAGATAGTCAAAAGTAAGAAGAGGGGTTTTATTTTTTATGAAGTGTTAATTCCAAAAATAATTATAACTATTTTAAGTATAATTATATATAATTCTATTAATATATTTATACAGATTAGCCCACTAGTTTCTGGTGCAATTCTGATTGGCGTTTATTATTGGTTAACCAAACGTATAAAGGAATCAGGTGAACAAAACGAGATTATAAGTCGGTGGTGGGTTTTTACTTGGTATCAAAAAATCTATGGGTTTATCACTATAGTTATACCGTTTATGACGGGTGTACTTCAGAATGCAACATGGGATTATATCAAAAATTGGTTTAATATCGGCCCATAACACGACGAGCAAGACCGACTGTAGGGGCGACTCGCCGAGTCGCCCTTTCATCGTGCCAATACGCTACACCGCTTCCAAATCCGCCAACGTGCGCTCGATCAGGTCAATCGCCTCGCCAACCGTCGCGGTGTCGAAGGCAAAACGCGCCCCGGCAGCGGCATAGAGTTCCGGCAGGGAGCGTGTGCCGCCCAACGCCAGCGCTTTGCGATAACGTGCAACCGCCTCCGCCTGATTTTCCAGCGCTCCTTTCCACACCTGCACCGAGCCTAGCTGCGCCAGCCCATAATCGACATAATAAAACGGTGCCTGGAAAATGTGCAGTTTGCGCTGCCAGCCCGTCACCATTTCATCGTTCATGCCACTCCAATCGACTCCCGGCATAAACCGCGCCCACAATTCCGCCCACTGCGCGTCACAATTAGCCGGATTCGTGGCTGCCTCGTGGTGGGTATAAACCCAATGCTGGAAGGCATCGACCACCGCCATGTACGGCCAGAACAGCACCATTTCTTCCAGTTTTTCGATGCGTGCGCGGGCAGCATCAGCTTCGGAATAATAGCCGCCTTCTTTTTCAGACAGATATGGCGCGGCCAGCAGTTCCATCGACATCGACGCGACTTCAGCCATCTCCGCGCCAAATTCGCGCTGCTGGAAGTAGGGCAGTTCGCCGCTTTCAAAACAGTGGAAGGCATGACCGCCTTCGTGCAGCAGCGTTTGCACATCATCCTGCAAACCGACGGAATTCATAAAAATGAACGGGCGTTTGACCATTTGTAAATCAATCTGGTAGCCGCCGGGGGCTTTACCCTTGCGATTGTCGAGATCGAGCAGATTTTCGCGGCGCATAGTCGCGAAATAGTCGCCAAGCTGTGGATCAACACGCTTAAAAATCGCCTCAGCCTTGCTTTCAAGCTCGTCTACATTTTTAAACGGGCGCAGCGGTGGACGATTCAGTGGGTCAACGCTGAGGTCCCAGGGGCGCAGGGAATCGACCCCAAGATTCTGGCGGCGGCGTTCATAAATGCGTGAGGCCGCCGGGACAACCGCTTCCTCAATCGCCTTGTGAAATGTCTCGCAGTCGGCAGGATTGTAATCAAAACGCTTCATCTGTACCCAGCGGAAAGCGCGAAAATCCGAATGTCCGGCGTTTAAGGCCAGCTTGAGGCGCAAACTCATGAACTGCTGCCACAGGTTATTCAGTGTGCCGCGATCTGCTAACCGGCGTTCAGAGGCCATCCGCCATGCCTGCTCACGTACAGCCCGGTCACCATCCTGATAAACAGGCTCAAGCTGCGAAAGGGTGCGTTCTTCACCTTCCCATTGAACCGTTTGAGCGCCAATAATTTTGTCATACTCATTGCCGAGTTTGTCATCTTCGGCGAGCAGAGGCAGGTTTTCCGCGCGGAATAATTCGGCTTCCGAGCGCATATCGCGCAGTTGCACCTCAAAACCCTGTAGCTGGAGTCCACTTGCCAGCAGCTTTTCCTTGAGCTTCTGGTCGGCGGTTTCCATCGGCTGAAAAATATTGTCCAGGTAAGCGAAAAAGCGTTTTTCCGCATCCTTATCCGTCGTATCAACCGTCGTGCCAATATACAGGCGTGAACGCAGTTCGTTGAGTAGTTCACTCAGGTGTGACCAATCCGCCAGCCAGGAAGCACTGTTTCCAGCATTCAGATCGCGCGAGATTAAATCCTGAAAATACGGCTCGAACTGTGACCATGACCAATCTTTCACTGCCTCAGTCGATTTTGGGAGGGTTTCAAACATAACGATATTCCTTTCGTAAGAACAGGCTTGCGAATGTTACCAATAGAAATTCAAACCAACAAGAAGCCAATCTATAGGCCGGGTGGCTTATCAGAATTAGTACCATTTACCTTGAGAAAATCGGCTTTTTTAGACTATGATGAAGCTGTCCAATTGAGGAAGTTTTGTCTATGTCAGTGTATCATTCAGAAAAACAAAATCATCGTGTTCTGTCGCTGCACAGCCTGGTGGGAAAACGTCGCCTTTCGACTTTTCAGATTGAACTGTTGCGGGATTTCACCGCCTCGTATCCCGTGTTGGTAACAGATGATGATATGATGTCACGGGCGCTGCACCGGGCTATTTTCGAGCAACATGGTTTGAGGCTTGTTGAAACACGCTCTTCCGATGCTGCTCTGGAAATCTGCCAGACTCAGCCGATTTCTCTGGTGATTTCTGACATCATGAAGCCGAACATGGACGGCCTGGAAATGCTGCAATATCTGCGTACAGACCCGCGAACGGAACACATCCCCCTCATCTTTGTAACAGCCACGAATGGCACCCATGACGCCGCTTTTCAATATGGTGCCGACGCTTTTATCCGTAAGCCTTTTCACCCCCAAGACCTTCTCGTGGAAGTTTGGCGCTTACTTTCGAAACGGATAAAATAGAGCGTTAAGGCATCTGCCTACCCTGTTAACAATTTTTGAGGACGTAATGGACTTCGAACTCAACGAAGAGCAGCGCATGTACCAGCGAGTCGTGCGCGACTTTTGTGAAGCCGAATTAAAACCCTATGCTGCTGAAGTCGATGAGGTTGGCGATCTGCGCTGGGACGCGATTCGTAAAATGCCCGCGTTAGGGTTGACCGGGCTGCAAGTGCCGGAGGAATACGGCGGCGCAGGGCTGGACACCATCAGCGCGGCAATTGCGATTGAGGAAGTTGGACGTGCCTGTGGCTCAACCGGCCTCTCGCTGGCGGCACACAATGGCCTGGGCTGTGGCCCGTTGGTTTATTGGGGAACAGCCGAACAGAAAGCGGCGTATTTGCCCGCGCTGGTGAATGCCGAAGCGCTCGGTTCGCTGGCACTCACTGAGCCGCAAGCAGGTTCCGATCTGGCAGGCGGCGTGCAAACTTCCGCGCGTCGCGATGGCGATAGCTGGATTATCAGCGGCAGCAAAGCCTGGATCACCAACGTGAAATATGCGGCGACGATTACGGTTCTGGTACGCACAGATTCGGACAAAGGCACAAGCGGTTTCAGCATGATTATCGTGCCGACTAACGCTGAAGGCCTGACGGTGCAGTCGCCAGAAAAAAAGATGGGATTGAGAGCCTCACCGACGCATATGCTCAGTTTTGACCAGGTACGCGTTCCACTAGAAAATCTGCTCGGTGAAGAAGGAAAAGGCTTTTACCAGACGATGGAGACGCTCGACAATGGGCGAATCAGCATTGGCGCGTTGAGTATCGGTCTGGCGCAGGCCGCATTGGACGAATCGCTCAGATATGCCCGCCAACGTGAAGCTTTTGGCAAGCCGATTGCCCAGCATCAGGCGATCCAATGGATGATCGCTAATGCCGCGATGGAGATCGAAGCCGCGCGGCTGATGGTCTATAAAGCCGCGTGGTTGAAAGATCAGGGTAAAAATTTCACCAAAATAGCGGCGATGGCAAAGCTTCTCGCCAGCGAAGTCGCCGAAAAAGCTGCCCACAGCGCGATTCAGATTCACGGGAGCTACGGCTATAGCAGCGAATATCCGGTTGAGCGTATCTATCGCGATCAACGCCTGATGACGATTGGCGAAGGCACGAGCGAGATTCTGCGTTTGGTCATTGCCCGTAACGTCCTCAAAGAAATTGAACATCTGACACCAGCTTAAAACTTATCGGCGGAGTTGTGATCCAGGTGGCGTTGTGAATAACGTTTTACGGCAGCGAAAATGGACGGAAGCGGAACTCATCGCCGCAGATTTTAAATTGTATTATCCCACCAAGCGACTGGTGATGGCGCACGTCCTGCCGGATGTCAAAAATATCGCGATCACCCTGGAAACGCTTGTTGCCCGCAAAGGCGATATTATCTGCTATACACCCAGTAATGTGGCGCGTGAAAAACTCGACGACTATGACCATTGGCCCGTGCGTCGCGATTTATTTAGCCAGACCTATCGTCAGTGGGACGAGCCAGGTTGGAAACCAAACGCTGCTGAAGCGCACTTAATGAAAAATGGCTGCCAACCGTATTATAAAGCCGCCGGGGTATGGGCAAAACGGCTGCACAGACCGACCTATGTCCAGTCGCTCGAAAGCCCGGAACCCGTGTTGGTGCCGCCCAGCAGGTGGTTGTGCATCGGCACGGAGGGCGAACCCTATAATATGAATGATGAAAATTTTCGCACCCGCTATGTCGTTCCCCCAGAGACATTCAGTGAACGCATCGTCTGGAGGGTGATTAGCGGGTTGGCGAATTTACGAAGCTCTTAAAGTGCTCACTGAACAGGTAGCTCCGTTTCCTCTGGTGCGAGAAATGCCTGCCACGCACCTTGCATTGCACTGTCCGTCACACCATAATAGACGCGCACCTGACCATTTTCGCGCTGCACCAGGTCATAGCGTGTTTCCCCGCCTTTTTGGTAGCGTCTCCACAAGCCAATATCGCCCTGCCAGGGTACTTTGTCCGCCCGCACTGGATTTGATTCGTGCTGCGAGATGGCGTAGTGCCACAGGCGGCGTGCTGACGAACGGGTGACATTTTTGACAATGTTACCGTTTCGCAAGTCACGCAAAATAAAATAGCGGGTATCGTTACGCTGCTCAGTGCCGATAATTTCGACCCCGCCGCGTGGCGCAGGAACGCCGCTTGACGGGGCAGCATCCTCGATTTGCGGTTGAACAGGCGTGGGCAGGGGATTGATGGGCTGCGGATCGGCCACGATCACAGGCATGACAGGCGTTTCTTCACGCGGTGGCGTGGGAATAATTTCGTGAGCGCGTCCCAATCCCTGAATCACGAGATTGACGATTTCATCACGCACTGCCAGACTGGTATCGGCCTCGTCGCGCACATAAATTTTGTTATCTTCAATCGCGTAAGGTCGCTCCGCACCGGACGGCACCTGAATGCGGATCACATTTTTGCCCTGGTTTTCCAGCGAATCAATTTCGACTTCCAGCTTGGGCGAAATCATCCGGCTGATCTCCTCTTGCAGGGTATCAATTTCTTCCTGGACATTCGCTACGCCGATAGGCTCCTGGCGCGGGTCATTGGGGACACCAACATAGATCGTGCCGCCATTGGTATTGGCAAACCCGCACACATCCGCAACGATGTTATAAAGTTGACCGCCGCGCCGGTTCATCCCTTCATGGAAGGCCTGTACCAGACTTGCCCCTTCCTCACGCGCCACCTGCACATAATCATAGGGTTTGCGGTTGGCGGTCAGCGGCTTGGAGCGTGAAAAATCCGCGCTTTGAAAGAGTTCGAGCATGGCCTCAAATGAACGTTCGGTCAACTGAACTTCGGTGACACGATCCCCAACGCCCAAATTTACATTCGCGTTTTTGGTGACTTTTGTCTCGGACAGCGCGTTTAAGCGATGGGCATCTGAGCCTTGAATACAGCGCATCCGGCGTGGATATTCCGGCTTGGTACCATCAAAAAAGCGCTGCGTACTGTTGCGGGTTCGTTTGCCCAGGTCGGTGACTTCGAGCGCGTGCAAATTGCGATCCTGGGTATAGGCGATGCGGGTCTGACCGCCAAAATCGAGGCCGACCATCGCGACTCCGTGTGTGCTGTTGGCATGTGCCGCGATGCAAATGCCACCTGCCTCGTTAATTACACGATAGGCCGTCAGAACATCGGCTGATGCGCCGACCTGCGACGAACCAATATCCAGTGTTTCCACCGGGACGTTCAGGCTTAATAGCAAATGTTCAAGTTGGCGGATGGGTGTCTGGGGCGAAAATATACCCAGGATGTGAAAACCGAAGGTCGCGGTAAATTCGAAACCCGGCAGAACGAGAATCTTGTCCAGCAGGCGGCGATATTCAGCTAATGTGCGCAGTTCGTCGGGCTGTGCGCGTCCCAATTGTTGCAAATAAACCAGATTTTCGATCTCGCGCTGCATCGCGGCATAGCCCGAAACCGTATTGTGGTCGGTAAAAGCGATCACATGCAGGTCGCGATATTCCGCTTTACGTAAAATATCTAAGTATGAAATCTCGGATTCCTGATAATCCGCAGAAGCAGGTGTATGAATATGTAAGTCAATATGATACCACTGCATCCGCGCTTTTTTCTTGGATGCCACGTTGAAAATTCTCCTATCAAGCAGGTGATGAATTTAACCAGCGATTAAACGGGTAAACAGGGCAGGCAGCTCGTCCGGTTCAAACGGCTTGACCAGAAATATCGACGCACCCGCCTCAATCGCTTCATCTTCAACATCCAGGCCGGAGGTCATCACAATCGGTGTGGTGGCAAACTGCTCACTTGCCCGTAATGTGCGGATCACGTCTACGCCATCCATATCGGAAAGATGATAATCCATCAGGAAAATATCGGGGTTAAACTCCTGGGCGGTTGGCACAACATCAGCGCCCCGTCCAGCGACAGCTATTTCGTAGCCATCCAGCTCCAACAGCGTTTGCAGCAATTTCACTGTTGTCCGGTCATCATCGACAATCATTACTTTAGCCAAAGCAAAATCCTCTCAATCCATTGGCGGTCTATTCAACATGTCAAACAAATATCGATTGTTTGACAGTATTTGCGCCGACTACGCTTAATTATACAGCATATCGGCTATTGGAGTCAGCGCACTCAATATGCGCGGGGACAACTTAATTAATCTTTAACCGGATTACAGTTTCCGAACGGCTAAAAGCGCAAATTTGTGCTATAATAATGTTACTTTATAAGCGACTCTATTCTGTTTTACGGGGGAACAGACAATGGCAACTGCGCGACATATCACCAAAGATAAGGGCGATCTCGCTGTCGCCAAGACAATCGCTCACCTGTGCGAAAATGGCATCTACACCTGCTTGCCACTTTCCGAGCATCTGCCTTTTGACCTAATCGCCGTGATGCCGGATATGAAGACGATGCAGCGTTTTCGCGTGGGCTATGAGTATGTCAATCTATCGCCATATATTGACCAATATGCCGTATATTTGCCCGATCAGAGCATGGTACGCTATTTCAATCACACGGAAATTCAAGAAACGAGTAATTTATCGCAACTGCGGGTTGAAAACTAAAATGGGTTGTGTATAATTCCACAAGTCAACATTACTCCTGTAAATCTACCCCTTTGCCTGAGTAATTTGATAATTAATAAGCAAGTGGCCCCGTAGTTCAGTGGTAGAACAGAGGACTTTTAATCCTTGTGTCGAAGGTTCGAATCCTTCCGGGGTCATAGAATTCATATGAAAAATCCTCCAGCTCGGAGGATTTTTGTTTTGGGTTATAAGATGATTGGTCTAATATACTGAAAAGCGAATGGTCACAACGGTTCCATTGCTGGGCTGCGATTCCACCTTGACTGCGCCGCCATGAAGCTCAATGAGTCGTTTTGCGACTGTAAATCCCAACCCAACGCCTTGCTGTTCATAGAGTTCGCGTCCAAACTGCATGTATGCCCCCAGAAGGGATGTCTCCTCAGCATTCATTCCCCGACCCTTATCACATATGTAAATGTACAAGAGGTCTTCTTGGCGTACCGATTTGATAAGCACAGGTGAGTTTGGTTTCGAAAACTTAAAAGCATTGTCTGCCAATTCAAAGATGATTTTCGTCAGATTTTTTTCTGAGATGCGAAGTGCGATATGGCATAGGTCAATTTGCAGATCGTTCACGCGGTTCAGTTGACGCGCTCTTTCGGTCACTGCTGACTCAATCACCGTCGCGGTATCCTTCACAAGATGATTTCGTAATGCTTCCAATTCTATGGGGTCCAAGTGAAGAAGTTCCAGTTGGGCATAGACCAGATAATTTTCAAAAAGCCGTTCCAGTCGTGAGGTGGCTGCGTTGATCGATTTGGCGAATTCCACGATATCTTCCGGCTTACTCATGCCCTGATCCATCTCAAGAAGGTGGGCATAGCCTGAAATCATGTGAAGGGGAGTGCGAAGCTCGTGCGGAAGTGCATAGATAATATTTTTCCTCAGTAAGCGGAGCGTGGTGTGATGCTGTTCCTCCAGAACCGCCCGCTTTTCCAACTGCACTTTCACACATGAAAGCAAATCCTGGGGTAAAACAGGTTTCGTAAGATAATCCTCTGCCCCACCGGTCATGCCTTTGCGCATCGCAGGATAATTATTTTCTGCTGTCAAAAAAATTACCGGAATAGTGCTCGTTTTGGGTACTTTTCGGATATTTTCAAGCATCTGGTATCCATTAAGCTGCGGCATATTGACATCAGAAATGATGAGGTTGGGCAGGCGCTCCTCAGCAAGCTGCGACCCTGCTAATCCATTTGAAGCAGTAATGACTTCATATCCTGCGTATTGCAGTGTGGCAGACAGGAAATCGCGAATTTGTTTTTCATCGTCAACGACAAGGATAGTCGACATATAGATTTCTTCACTTAGCCTGGGCAACTTAATCTTCAGCGAATCATATATCCAAAATAGATCTAAACAACTTAAGGCAATGTGAAAAACTCATCAAAAGAGTATATTGAATGACTGCTAGGAGTTTTTAATTGATTCGTCGCGCCAATACGAGGATAAAACTGCCGCGTGTGTTGGGGTTTCCTGGCGGTTCGCCGCTGTAACGGGTCGCCCGCACATAGTATGTTCCCGTGACGGGGATCACATAGCGTTCAATGCGCGCGTCCTGCCCGCTGCCGCTGTCGTCGTCGCTGACCACCGCCCGCTGATCGCTGTTGAGAATGCTCACCACCGGATCAAGATCGCCATCACCGCGATTCATCGATACCGTGACAGCTTCACCCTCCACGCCCCAAAACGCATAGACGACTTCTGGCGTTGTGTCATCAATATTGCCCGTCACCGTCGAGCCGAAGCCAATGCGCTGTAATCCTTCGGGTACACCGTCGAAAGCATTGCCCAGATTTTGCAGCTCCAGACGGTAACCACCAAGTGTCGTCCCGGCTTCGCGGTCAAGGCGTGTGGCGATAATATAATAAATGCCGTCAGCAGGGATAATATACTGGCGGATTTCCGCGTTCTGACCTCCGCCACCGTCATCGTCAAAAATCAATTCCTGCATACCCGCGTTCGCCAGCACCAGGAAGGAGTCGAGATTCCCCGTCGCGCGGCTCATTCGAACGGTGATGAGATCATTCGCTCTTGCTTCGAAGCGATAATAATTTACGAATTGATTTTCGCTCAACATGCCGTCGATGCTCTCGCCCACTTGCAGCGTCAAGGCTGTTTGCACCGAGTTGCCCAGGCCGCTGTTATCCGCTTCCTCAATGATAAGGACAAAATTACCTTCGCTGCGTCCTGCTGTCTGTCCATATCGCGAGGCGATGATGACATAAAGCCCATCTTCTTCGATCACCAATCCTTCGATTCCGGCATCAAATGGGATAGTCGCGCCCAGCATATCGTCATTATCGGCAATCACGAACGTTTCGCTATTGACGACCTGCAAATAGGGGTCAAGATCGCCGGAGACGCGCCGCATACGAATATTCACGATGTCGCCGCGCTGCGCCCGGAAGCTGTAATACAACTGCGGATTCATATCCGAAATGCTGTTAATGACCTGATCGCCGTAGCGCAGCATACTCCCGGAGGCGGAACTGACACCGACACGCTGAATATCCAGTTCAAATCCGCCCGCCGTCGTCCCCAACGCATAGCCGAAACGCCCAACGGTCACGTAATAACGATCCGAGGTTGGGATTCGCAGCGCCGGAATCGTTGGTACACGGCTACCGCTGCCATCGTCCAGGCTCATAATTTCCTCGCCCTGGTTATTCACAACCGTTAAAACCGGGTCAAGGTCGCCGCCTGTCACCTGGAGATTAATCGAAATCACCTCCCCGCGCAGGCCATCAAAATAAAAAACGGCGCTTGGGTTGGCATTGTCTATCCGTCCAGTCATGGTCGAGCCAAACGCCAGCGGATCATCTTCCTGCGCGTTGACGGTGACGGGGAGAAGCAGAGCCAAAAAAAAGAGGAGGCCAAAAATGCGAAGCATAGGTTTAACGAGCTGGCGTTTTGATGACCAACGGCAGGCGAATCGTGAAGGTTGTGCCAACACCAATCTGGCTTTCGACCTCGATGCTGCCGTCATGCGCTTCAACGGCTTGTTTTGCAATTGCCAATCCCAGACCAGTTCCCTGGAAATTTTCGACATTTCCGGCGCGGTGGAACGCTTCGAACAGTCGCGGAAGATCGTCAGCAGGTATGCCGATACCATGATCGGACACGCGGACAATCGCCTTGCCTTTTACGCATTTCAGGGTCATGCAGACTTCGCCGCCTTCAGGTGAGTATTTGATCGCGTTCGTGATCAGATTGACGATGGCGTGCCGCAGCAGTTTACGATCAATCCGTACCTCTACACGGCGGTTAACACCCTTGAAAACGAGGCGGTGAGTCTTGCGATGTGTCCATTCCAGTTCTTCGATAATATCGCGCAGATACGTTTCCAGATCATAAATTTCGAGGTTGAGTTCCTGCGCGATAAATTCGGTTTTGCTGATCGTCAGTACGTCTTTTACCAATTCTGAAAGATGCTGAACCTGCGTTTCAATCGCCTCAATCGATTCCTGTTTTTCGGCTTCGGTAGCGCGATCCCCATATTTTTTCAGCATGTCGCTCGCTAATTGGATAGAGGCCAGTGGCGTGCGTAGTTCGTGGGACATGACCGAAATAAAGCGATCTTTGAGCAGCCGCAGTTCATGTTCTTTAGCCAGCGCAACACTTAAACGCTCTTTTTCCAGCACCTCGGCTTCCAGGCGCTTGCGCTCAGTGATGTCCTGCAAAATGCCCGTGTACATGTCGCGATTGCCAACCCGCATGTGGTTCATCGCGATATACATCGGAAAGAGCGATCCGTCTTTGCGCTGACCGATAATCTCATGTCCCAAACGCCGGATGTCGATGGTGAAATTGACCATAAAGCCATTTTTCGAATAGCGATATTGCCCTGCGACCAGCTTTTCGATTTTTTGCCCGATCAAATCCTGCATTTCATAGCCGAAAATCTGGGCGGCTGCCGGGTTGATCGTTTCAATGCGGCCACTTTTGTCGACAGTGACAATTCCATCTACCACATTATCAAGAACGGCCTGCGTATAAGCCCTGCTTTCGGAGAGTTGAATCTGTGTTTCTTTTAATTCGGTTACATTCTGGTGAGCAATAATTAAACGAATGTTCCCATACCAGGTAAAGCGCGAGACTCGCACGATATACCAGCGCCGTTGGGTGGGGCTGTGACAGGGATATTCCATGTAAAACTCATTGACTCGTAACCCCATCACATCGCGGATACCTTTGGCAACGCTGATGGCATCTTTTGAGTTACCCTGCGCGGATATATCGCAGATATCCAGATAATTTGTTCCAATACCGTAAGTGGGGTCGTTCGAACCGTTTGCGTCAGCAAATTCACGCCACGCTTTATTCACTTCCAGGATGAAGCCGTTTTCATCCAGAATAGCAATATGCGCAGACATTGCATCTAAAGCTGATGTAACAAAGCCTTCAGCTTCAAAATATTTCTGATCATCCCGATCAAAATTATTTTCCAGACTTAGAAGTGACGCCTTCACCCGCTTCTCCGTATCAACTACATATTTCCTTATTTATAACATGAAAATATGCTTGATGTCATCTCAACTGCCGTTCGCCTTTGATGATTTGTGCGAGGCGGAAAGGGTCAGTGCGCGAGGTAATGTCCAGGCTGATCGGCGTAACAGACACTACTTTTTCCTGATACAGGGCATAAACGTCCGAATTTGGCTCGGCTTTCGAAGGATCGGCATCAAAATGATAGCCCAGCCGTCCAATATCACTCAGCGCTTCTCGCTCTGGTCGGGTAGGCCAATAGACACGGCGGCGCGATAACCGCGTAATTCGCCAATCAGTTGTCGTTTTTGCGCCCCAGGGGACATCGACCTTTAAAGCATCTACATCATCCGGGCGATTATCTTTAATCAGCCATTCGCCGAACAGACGGGCGAAATGCGCTGCCACTGTAAAATCGACATCAACAGAGTACGAAAGGTGCAGGTCTTTGGGCGTTTCCTGGGACATCGCAATGGCCGGAATTCCCAGGCTGGCTGCTTCCAGAGCCGCGCCTACCGTGCCAGAAATGGTCACGCCGTTACCCGTGTTTTCGCCATAATTAATTCCTGATACGACTAACGATGGCAGCCTGGGTGCTAACTCTAAAACGCCGTGCTGGACAGCCTGCGCGGGGGTACCATCGACGGCATAAACCGTATAATTCTGATCGTTGATCATCATTTCCTGAACGTGGATGCGACCTTCACTGGCGATAGGCAAACTACGGCCCATACCCGATTGTTGTTCGCGTGGGGCAACGACCAGAATCTCGCCCAAATCTGTAAAGGCTTGAACGGCTGCCCATAGTCCAGGGGATTCGATCCCATCATCGTTTGTAAATAGAATAATCGGACGTTCTTCGCTCATATCTATGCCTGCAAATCCTCTCAGTTGGCTGTGATGCGCTGCTTATCAGCGAGCATTAGTTTGATGATAAACACGTTGATGCCTCCAGCCTCGGTTCTGAACTCAATGGTTCCCCCATGCAGCTTGATAATTTCTTGCGCAATGGTCAATTCCAGTCCGGTATGGGTGAACTTGCCTTCGCTGGCTCGATAAAATGGATGAAACATAATGCTGGATTGGTCAGCTTCTATCGCCTTGCCTTTGTGCCGCAGCATGATAACCGCATAGGCGGGCTTATCCGGCGGTTCACTCAGCAGTTCCACAGTGATTTCATTTCCCGGCGATGTCTGATTAATCGCGTTCATGAAAAGACGTGATAGCGCTTGTTGGATGCGATCCATATCGACATTTGCTTCTAATGGAACATCAGGCATCAGGACGTTCAGTCGAATATTGCTGTTTTCAATATTTTCTTCCTGAGAGCTGATGACGCTATGCAATAACTGTTGGAGTGCAATCTCGCGGCGCTGTAAGCTGATGCTGCCCTGTTCGAGTGATGAATATTCACGCATATCTTCGATCATCCGCCGGAGGTGATCGGCAACCGGTTGCAAAGCATCCAGATGCTCTTCCAGGCGTTCCGGCTGTCTGCGCAGCAAATACAGACGCATCAAAATGCTGCTGACCGGGTGCGAAAATTCGTGCATGGCGTGGGTGACAAACCGCGCTTGCTGGGCGTGCAGTGCTTTCTCCTGTGTGATGTCTTGCCCTGTTCCATAAATCTGGATGACCCGTTCATGCTTTTCATCCCAGATTGAGAAAAAAATGACCCGCAGCCAGCGTACATCACCCTGTTTGGTATTGATGCGAATCTCCGAGGTTTTACTATCCCCCATAATCGCCATTTTCACGAGTTCAAGCGCGTATTCACGGTCTTCAGGATGAACCAGATAGAACCAACCGCCCCGCGCATCGACTTCTGAAGTATCAAAACCGCTGATTGTTTCAAAAGCCTTTGTCCACCATTCCCGCACGAGCGAACCATCAGCCTCCACCTGAAAGAAAAATGCGAATTCTTTCATGACATCAAACACACGATTATATCGTTGCAGGTTGTCTTCGGCGGCCTGGCGACGTTCGATCTCGTGCTTCAATTCGGCTTTTAAACGGTTGATTTGGTTCGGTAAATCATCCAGAGTCGGTCATCCTCTGCGCATGTCGCGCACTGCTAGTGATATTTACTGAAACAGGATGCAGCAAATGTCGTATCGCGTTATTTCCGTCTCAAAAACGGCGATCGTACCAGCAGGGTATGTTTAAAGCCTGAGCGACATAGACTCCTACGGCTTGTAAATCGGTGTAGGCATTATCCGAATTGAGCGCAATGACAGCTTCTTCATCACCGATATGGGCAGGGGCAGGAGTAAAAGTTCCACCCTGTTCTAAGTCTAAAATATAATGAAATTTACCGTCCGCAAGCTCAAGGTTGAGTTCTCCGTAATGAACGGGTTGTTTGAGGTCGCCTTTTTTGAGGTTGGGTTTTGCTGTCACCAACGTCACATAGACTGATTGAAGTTGGTCGGCGCTGAATCCCCAGCGCTCACGCCGTCCATGTAGCGCACGTATCGTATGGGTAGCGGAATCAACGATGATGCGATTGGGATCAACCAGCAGATGATAAATGTTGCTGAGGATCAAAACGACCAGCATCACGGCTGAAACAATGCCGAGGTACGGCAAAATTTCCGGTTTGGCGGGCGCGATGCCGGATGTAAACGAGGTCACAACTAGGATGATATAAACGACAGTCCACAGCGTATACCACAAAATTCGGCGGACAGCCGCGCGGGATTGGCTTTTGGCGCGGATAAACTGGAATTGGTCGCCGTTGCCACGCTCGAATGTCCAGGTTTGAAGTCCCAGCGGCAATTCAGGCAGAGGACGGGACGGCGCGGCAGGAGTCGTGCTTTTTTCCTCGACCTCCGCAGGTACAAGATAGAATGGGCGTGTGACGGCCTGTGCTAAAGCCTCGCCAGCCCGCGAAGCAGTGTCAACAAAGACGTTAATTTCAGGGTCAGGCCAACGCGCAACTTCGCACCAGCGACTGCCTCGTGCTTGTGCCAATTCTGAGCCTAAAACCAGTCCCAGATGCCAGGCTTCATCCTGGTTTGACCAGCCCACAACCACGCGCTGGATGTGTTCGACAGGTAAGGAACCGTTATCCGGCAGGCGGCGGCTTTTGCCAAATCCTGGAATATATTTTAGTGGCTTACCGGCCTGTGCTTCGACGACGATACGTTCTTCCTGGTCGCCGTTAACGAGCAACCGCCAGCGGTCACTTTGCATTTCGATTGTGAGATTATCGGCAGCAGAGATACGATCCATAACCTGCTCTTTAGTGAATGGTTTCATTTCTAACCAATAAGTCTACCGCGTTCACCATTAACTGACTAGCGTGAGGATTGAATCATTTAACCATGCCTCATCTTTGCTGCCTTGCTGTTTTAATGCTTTGCTGTTTACCGCCTGAATCGCTCACTCGTAACGCAGAACGTTGAGCGCACGTTCGTTAATCGCCACCTGTGCGCTCAGGAAGGTCGCCACAGCGCCGATCAACACCGCCACTACGATCAGGCCAATGGCAATTGGTGTGGAATCTGCCGGCACGAGAATCGTGATGTCCTGCAATCCGAAATAAGACATCAATGCCACCCCAAGCGCACTCAGACCGACCCCCAAAACGCCTCCCAACAGACTGACGAGAATATTTTCGAGCAGCATGATCCACAATACGCGCCGCCCTTTTAGGCCAACAGCCTTCAGAATGCCGATCTGCCGCCGCCGTTCGAGCGTTGCCAGCGCGACAGTGTTCGCCATAATCACCGCCGCCGCACCCAACGAAAGCAGGCCAACCAGAATCGGCAGTGCGCTGAACTGGTCGATAAATCGTCGCAGAAGACCGTCGATGAAGGTGATGTCAATCGAGAACACCAGGGGCAGCGCTGAAAGTTCCAGCAGTACATTGTCCAGAGCTTCCGGTTCGACATCCGCGAGTGTGAGTTGAAAATCAGAGTTTCCACCCGAAGGCAGCGATTCCGGCGGCACGGTCATGTCGCCAAAAGCCAAATCCATCTGGAATCCACTGCCGCTGCTGCCACCTGCGATCAGACCGACCACCTCAAAATCATAGGTCTGGTTATTGATTTCCAGCGTGACGATACTGCCAACCGTGATATTGCTCGGTACGTTATCTCTTTGTTGCAGAAGTGCCACGCGCTGACCGCGATCTTCCTGCATGAAATTTCGCCCCAGGCTGACCTCTTTAGCGCCAAAATTTTCGGCTGTCGTATCACGGATCGAGAGGCTTAAGGTATAATCCGGCAGCGTGCTTAATTCTTCGCCAATTTGCCCCATACGCTCGAAATTCATCGCTTCTCCAGCCTCTTCCATCTCCTGGAAAAGCTGATTACGTCGTTCCTCTGCGCTGTCAGCATCCACTGCAACGCCGTCGATGGCCTGAATATCGGCTTCATAATTGATAAAACGGGTGCGGGAATTAACCCCTTCCAGGCTGTTGAGGCGATTGTCGATCAGTGGGTTGGCGATGGCCGCTGGCAGCACGGGGAAAATCATCACATTGCCGCCGAGCGAATCACTCAATGAGGACTGGATAATCTGGCGCACGCCTGCGCCGAAAAAGGTGATGCTGCTCAAGGCAAACATCCCCGCGCTGATCGCCAGTAGAGTTGTCGCCGTTCGCACACGGCGGGCGCGGAGGTTGCGCAGTGCCAGCCGCAAATCGACATTCCCAAACGCTGGCAGTCGCCCGATAAACCACACCAGAATCCACAGAATGCCGATTAAAATGCCGAGAATAAGCATCGTCACAGCTACGCCAATTACGCCCCACATGACATTGCCGAGAATCTGCCCGGCGATGATACCCATCGACAGAACCACGAACAGCAGCGCCAGTATGGATTGGAAAACACCTGCTTTGGGGATATGCGTTTCGTTGGGGCGCAGGATGATGCCAGGGCGAATTTTGACCGCTGTCAGCACGGGCAGGATGCCGAAAACTGCCGTCACGATCATGCCCAGCGCGAGGCCAAATAAAATCGCTTCTGGGTAGATTCGGAAAATAAGTCGCTGTTGAATCAGGGTTTCGCCATAAGCATTCGCCAACACGCTGAGGATGATGCCAAAGATGCTGCCGACTAAGCTGCCTACCAGCCCCAGCAGCAGCGCCTCGGACATAAACAGCATGGCGATCTGGCGACCTTTTAAGCCAAACGTTTTTAATGCGGCGATTTCTTCCGTGCGCCGTCGCACCATCACCAACATGGTATTGACGATACCCACACCGCCGATCAGCATCGCACCCAGGCCCATCACCACGATAAAACGGCCTGTCAGGTCGGCAATCGTGCGGTTTTCGTCGATCAGTTCCGGCACAGTTTCCATATTGGTGCCGCGCTCGAAAAGCTGATCAAGCTGCATTTTGAGCTGCCCAGCCTCATCCAGTGTTTTGGGCGCGATGTCTTCTGGTAGCGTCAGGCTGATATTGTTCGGATTCGGGTTGAGCGAAAGCGGTTCAGCAAGTGCGATGTCAAAGTAAGCAAAACCAAAAAATGCCGCCAGCAAATTATTTAAGCCCGCTTCAGTTTCGGTTGGGATAATGCCGCGCACGACAAATTCGTCGGTTGTGCCGCTGACGCGCATCATGTCGCCGACGCTGACATTTTGCGAATCGGCCAGATTTTCGCTGATGACAATTTCGTTGCCACCCTGGAACAAATCGCGCAAAGGCACGTCGGCAGGATCAACTGCCCGAATATCCTGCGTCGGCGGGTAGGTTTGCGGGTCGATAAAATAGGAAGTGATAAACTGGGGGCGTCCAGCGCTGGTCGTTCCGACAGCCGTTGCTTGGACAGCGCTGGTGCTGATATAACTGCTTAACTGACCACCTCGCTCATTGACCCATTCGTTCACGCGTTCAATTTCTGCTTCTGTAAATACGGGCGTATCATCTGGTGATGAGAAGCCCATAAAACCGCCCATAGAGCCGCGCGTCATTGTCACATCGCCGTGATTGGTGCTGCGCACGTTATTAGTCAGCGAGTCGCCAATCGCTAATCCCAGGCTGCGCAGTGCCACAATCGTTGCTACGCCTGCCGCAATCGAAAATACCGCAAACGATGACCAGCGGCGGTTACGCCATAAATTCCGAGCTGCATATTGCAAATAAAACATTGTCAAACCTGTCTTTCTGGATTTGCTCACTTCTTATTATACGCTCCGTCCATTATTTGGTTGTAAAAGTCGATATACCTGACTAAAATAGAACAAATATTCACATTTTAATAGGTGTTTTGATGATAATAGCCGAAGTTTTGACGGGTAATCGAATCCGGTTAGAGCCTGTACGTCTGGAACATGCTGATGGCTTGTTCACAATTTTTGGCGACAGCCGCGCGATGGTTTATTGGAATACACCCATACACGCCAATGTTGATGAAACAACTTCCATGATTCGCGGGTTTTTGGCGATCAAAGAACCCTGGTGGGCAGTGATTCGCCAGGATACTGAACAGGTTGTTGGCGGTGTATGTCTTATTGATGCGAATGTTCCTGGCATGGGCTATATCATTCACCCCGATTATTGGCGTCAGGGCTATGGCACGGAAGCGGGGAATTTGCTGCTGGATTATGCTTTTACGAAGTTGGGTCTGAATCGGTTAGAACTCTGGATTGATCGCGAAAATATTGCCTCGCAAAGTTTAGCGACGAAGCTCGGCTTTACCCTGTATGGACATTTCTTTCAGCGTTTCCCGAATAAGTCGAAGCCCCACGACACTTTGACTTTCGGGCTGCGGGCAGACGAGTGGGCGGCTCAGAAAAATCGTACCGCCATCACGACGCAGCGAACATTGGCCTTTCTCGGCATTAACCCTATTGTGCGTGTGGGTGACATCGCTCAAACTGTCGCGTTTTATCAGGAGAAGCTTGGATTTGATGCCGATTACGTCGATGGTCAACGATTTGCGATTGTTTCACGCGGTGAGTGGTCAGCGGAGAAAGTGCGGATTCATTTCCTGAACAGTGATGAACCCGATAAATCTGGCGCGTTTTATATCACGGTGGGAATGACTGTTGATCTTCTGTATGCCGAACTACAGGCCAAAGGTGTGAAAATCATGCGCGAACTGGTGACGCAACCCTATGGTCGGCGCGAATTTGAGATTGAAGATGTGAACGGCTGGCGACTCGTTTTCGCTTCCGCAGCATAAGTGATTATTTTGTTGAAACGGTTTGGCTTGTGAGGCAAAAGGGCGTAGAAGCAGAGAGAAACAAAAGGGCGCAAGCATTGCGCCCCTACAGGAAGCATATGCAATGTTCGATTTTGTCTTAAAGCTGACAAGCTGAACCGCTGACTGGCTGACAAGCTTCTACTCGTACCGCAGCACTTTCAAGACATGCTCGTTGACGGCGACTCGTGCGCTCAAAAATGTTGCTACCCATGCGATCAATACTGCCGCGACAATCAAGCCTATCGTAATCGGTATCGCTTCTGCCGGAATTAACATCGGAATACCCATGCCCAGGCTGGTCATGATCGAGACACCGAGCGCACTGATCGCAATACCCAACAAGGCTCCCAATACGCCGATTAAAGTGTTTTCCAGCAGCATGACTCGTAAAACGCGCCCACGCCGCAGCCCCATTGCCTTGAGAACACCGATTTGTCTCCGTCGTTCAAGTGTTGCCAGCGAGACGGTGTTCGCCATAATGACCGCCGCCGCCAACAGTGAAAGCAGGCCGACCAATGTCGGAATCGCGCTCAATTGGTCAATAAGCCGCGTCATCAACGTATCCAGAAACGTGATGTCAACCGCAATCGCAAACGGTGTAGACGAGAGCGAAAGCAGCACGTCGTTCAAACGCTCCTGCGGCACTTGCAGGATGTTGAATTGAAGGCCAACATTTTGACTCAGTAATCCCGGTGGGTAAAATGCTCCGCCCAGGTTGGGGATAATGGCGTTCGGGCTGCTGACAATGCCGACGACCTCAAAATCCATTCGTCTTCCACCAGCCTGCATCGTCACAATCGAGCCGACCTGTATGCCTAGTTCATCGAGCGTAAAATCGCGTACAGCCGATTCGACCAATGATTGCTGCGCCAGAACGATCACCTGCTTACCGCGATCCTCCGGTACGAGGTCGCGTCCAGCCACCAGAACGCCACTGCGTACATTCGGGTTATTGCCTTCACGCACTAGCGAAGGGATATTGATGCCTGGAAAACGACTGCCTTCAAGTTCGATTCGCTGCCCATTTACAGATTCCAGGCGCGACATAAAAGCTTGCAGATGTGAGTTATAGATTACATCACTTTGCAGTGAAAACTGCATGTTCACGAGCGCCTGACCAATTTGATTTGACACCAGCGGAACGACCAGGAGATTGCCACCCAGCGTTTCGGCGAATTGAAACTGCATGATTTGCCGCGCACCCAGCCCAAAAAATGTGATGCTGCTGAGGGCGAACATCCCGGCGCTGAGTGCCAGCAGTGTTGTGGCTGTGCGTGTGCGCCGCGCGGTCATGTTTCGCAGCGCCAAACGCAGATCAATGTTGCCGAAGGTTGGGAGATGGCTCACAAACCAGACAATGACCCACAAAACACCCACCAGCAGCCCCAGAATCACCAGTGTGAACGTGACTCCGATCACGCCGATGACGGTCACATTAGGTGTGCGTGATTCGCCCAACGCCTGTACAAACAATGGCCCGACAATCTGCCCTGCGATGAATCCCAGGATCAGAATCATGAGGAACAACGCACCCAGTGCTTGCAGCAAACTAGCGCGCGGGATATGAATCTCGCTGGGACGCAGGATAATAGCGGGACGCACTTTGGCAGCCATCAAAACAGGCAGCACACCAAAAACCATCGTGACGACCATGCCCAACCCCACACCGTAAAGTACCGCGTCGGGGTGAAAACGCCAGGTCAAAGGCTGTCGTAATAAAACTTCCCCATATTGGTTAACGAGCAGGCTTAGTAATACACCGATCACTGCGCCCAGGATACTGCCCAGCAGACCCAGGAAGAATGCCTCGGTGACGAACAGTAGTGCGATCTGTCGTCCCTTCATGCCAAATGTCTTGAGCGAGGCGATTTCCATGGTGCGCCGCCCGACCATCACCAGCATGGTGTTGACGATGCCCACACCGCCGATCAGCATTGCGCCCAGCCCAAGCACGACAATAAATCGACCAAGCATGTCGGCCAATTCCTCATTGCGCTCAAGTAGCGCGGCGGTAGTCTGGACACGACGAACGCCGTCCACCTGCTGCCACATATCTCTTCCCATCTGCTCAATGGTTGCGAAAGAGCTTCCATCCGGCAGCGCAAAACTCATGTAATTGGGCGCGGAGCTGAAATTGATGGTTTCTGCCTGTCGATAGTCCATGTAAACGAAACCAAAAAATGCTGCTGCAATATTCGTGATGCTCGATTCAATATCGGTTGGCACGATGCCGCGCACAATAAATTGCACGTCTGTGCCGCTGATGGGCAGCGAGTCGCCAACTTTAATATTCTGGTCTTCAGCGAAATTCTGACTGACAACGATTTCCTGACCCCCAGTAAAAAGGTCACGCAAAGGGACTCCAGCAGGTTCAATGGCTCGAATCTCGCGTGTGGGCGAATAGGTTTCCGGGTCAATAAAAAAGCTGCTAATAATCTGCGGACGCTGCTGCTGATTTTTATCCTGCGTGGTGATCTGGATATTGTAGTAGATACTGTAGGTGCTCATCTGCGCGTTGTACTGGTCAGCCAGCCTGCGGGCGTTTTCGAGCTGTGAATCGGAAAAAGTGCTGGCTTCAGACGCATCCTGGTTGAAAGTGAAGGCAAATGGCCCACCGCCAATCGTGCTGGCGTTGACATCGCCATGATTGATGTCGCGCATATTCGCCAGCAGCGAGTCGCCAATCGCCAGTCCCAGGCTGCGCAGTGCCACCAGTGTTGCTACCCCCGCCGCCACACACAGCACGGCGAACATCGTCCAGCGCCCACTGTTTTTCAGATTTTTTGCCGCATATCGCAGATAAAATAGTGTCCGTCGCATCTTGCTACCTATAATCGTTGTCACCAAGATAATAATATACGAAAAAGAGCGTAATAATTATAGAGTGTGATTAATGCTTGTTTGTTTGTGGCGTGGCGCGGATAATGATGAGCCATTAAAGGTGGAATAATGGTGCAGAATAACACCCCAAAACGGCCTCTGGAACGAGAAGAACTCCGCGATGTGATTGATCTCTCGTTGTGGGCAGGCCAGCTTTTGCTGCAACATGGCGCGGAAAGCGAGCGTGTTGAAGAAACCGTTCACCGTCTGGGAACAGCACTGGGCTGCGACTGGATGGATATTCTGGTCTCGCCCAACGCGATTATCGTCACGACCACCAGCGCTGATGAGTTCCGCACTAAAACGCGCCGTGTCATTCCGATTGGCGTGAACATGACGATTGTTTCGGCGGTGAATCGCCTCAGCCGCCGCGTCGAAAATGGCGAATTAGACCGCTTTACCGTGCGCTCCGAACTTCGTCGCATTACCGATGCTCCTCCGCACTATAATCGTTGGACAGTGGTGCTGGTGGTTGGTTTGGCCTGCGCCGCCTTCAGCCGCCTGTTCGATGGCGATTGGCCTGTTTTTTTCGTGACTTTCGCCGCCTCATCGACAGCCATGTTCGTGCGACAGGAATTACACAAGCAGCATTTCAACCCGCTTTTGATAACGGCTGTAACGGCCTTCATCGCTGGTATGATCGCGAGTACGGCAACGGTTCTGAAATTGAGCGCGACCCCGCAGGTTGCGCTGGCGGCATCCGTGCTGCTGCTGATCCCCGGCGCACAATTGGTGAACGCCGCTGAAGATTCAATAAAAGGTCATATGGTTGTCGGGCTGGTGCGGGGCATTAGTGGAATTTTTGTCGCGCTGGCAATCGCATTAGGCTTGCTGCTGGCGATGTGGATGATGGGGATTGACGGCTTATGATAACATCCGATTTTATCGGTCAGCTGCTGCATGATGCCATCTGGTCGGGTGTTGCCGCGCTGGGATTCGCGATTTTATTTAATGTGCCGACTCGCACACTGTTTGGGTGCATGGTCTGTGGTGCAGCAGGCCATGTCGTTCGTTCCGTGATTATGCAATTGGGCTTGAGCATGGAATTCGCGACTCTCATTGGCGCAACCGTTGTCGGCATATTGGGAACAGCCTTCGCACGTCGCTGGCAAACCCCCGCTGCTGTTTTTACCGTCAGCGGCGTGATTCCACTCGTGCCGGGTGTGTTCGCCTTTCGTACCATGCTTGGCCTGTTGACCCTCGCTGGCGCGACTGACCCGACGGCTGGTTTATCCGCGCTGCTGGAAGTGAGTCAAAATGGCATCAAAACAGGCCTGATTCTGATGGCAATTGCTGCCGGGATCGCTGCTCCAACACTACTGTTTGAACGCCGCAAGCCGGTGGTGTGAAGCTTGTCAGCGTCTCAGCCCGTCAGCATTTCAGCTTTCATCAACTTCATCAGAAATATCGTTCCCAATTTTGCAGCTAAGAGATAATCTTATTTTAAATCAATGGAGAAAACGATGTCATCTATAGGCCCACGTAATTTCGATAGTGATACTGCCTATGACGTACTGTACACTCTGTTTGAAGGCATAATTAATGAAATTCGGCAGACGTTTACTTTGGATTCCGAAGAATCTTTGTATGGAGATCGTGGAGAGGAGGTCATGGCGAATATTGATATTATTCTTACCCTGTGTAATCACTATGAAGCTCATCCAACCCTGACAGAACTTGATGAAATAACGAAGTGGAAGAATGATTACTTAAATACATTTGATCGCACCATACTATAGACACCACCTGCAAGATTTGAGTCTGTAGTAAGTTAAGCTGACAAGCTGACACACTCTTACGTCACAAACGCCCGATCCTTCGCGTGTTTCTCCCAGCTTCCATCGACCAGAATTTCCTCAATCGTGTTCATCGTCAGGTAAATTTCGTCATCGCTGTTGTAAAAATGCGGCGCGACTCGAATCCCGGCATTCTCGCGATAATCCACGACGATATTGCGGGCGATCAACTCGCGCGAGACTTCGTAAGCATGGTCGGGTTTGAGCGTGATTGTCCCGGCGCGATCTTCCGAATTCAGCGGCGAATTCAGCGGATAACCCGCTTTTTGCGCCAGTTCGATTATCAGCGAGGTTTGCCGCACCGATTTTTCGCGAATCGCATCCACGCCCACTTTGGCGAGAATTTCGACTCCGGGCTGGATGGCATACAACGACGCGATCCCCGGTGTACCGTTCGAAAAACGGTGAATATCCTCACGCAGCGCAATGTCGCCTGTGTCGAACGTAAACGGCTTTTGATGCGCGAACCATCCGGTAATTTTTGGATCGAGCGTTTTAATCAGGTCAGGCCGCACATACATGAACACGCCACCCGGCCCGCCGCACATCCATTTCAACGTACCGCCGATATAAAAATCAATATTCAGGTCGGTGACATCTACGGGGATAATGCCGACGCTGTGGTAGCCGTTGAGAAGAACCTGTGCGCCGACCTGATGCGCTTTTTCGACAATTGCTTTGGCGGGCATGATAAACGCGCTGCGAAACAACACATGACTCAGCGAAACCAGCCGTGTCCGTTCGTCAATCGCGTCCAGCAGTTCGTCAATCGGCAGTGTAATTCCGTCGCGACTTTTGACCATGTGGATATCCAGTTGCGGCAGCATCCGGCGCAGCGTGTAGATGTCCGATGGGAAATCCATATCGCTGATGACGGCTTTATTGCGCTTCGTATCGCTGAAATCCATCCCACTGAATAAAATGCTGTTGGCGATGCTGGCGTTTTCCTGCACCAACACACTCCCGGCAGGTGCACCCATCAGCGGCGCGATTTTATCACCGACTTCACTGCGAAGATGCCACCATTTCGCGCCCCACGCCCGCACACCCAACGTCGCCCAGGTATCGGCATAATCGCGCAAACTGTCATACACGCCGCGCGGCATCGCTCCAAGCGAATTGCTGATGAGATAGGTCGATTTTTGAAGGATGGGGAACTCGTCTCGCCATTGGAGTAAAGGGTCGTGCGTCATCATTTTGCCTCTAATTCAGATGTTTTGTTTAAATGGAGTTTAGTATAACGCGCCTGACCGATAAATTCGGCTAATTTTCTGATCCCGATGTAGCTTCGGCGATCACTTCGACTGTAGTTTCCAAGGTCGCTTCTGCGATTATTTCCAGTGTCGTCTCGGCTGTAACTTCCGGTGTGGCCTCAACATTCTGCGGCCTCAGCACGACAAATGTGCCTTCACGTGGGCATAAATCGCCATAGGTTTCGCTGTAGATGCTCAATTCCCAATTGTATAAACCAGCATGGGGCAGCAGGTTCACGGGTAGTTCAGCGATGATCGTCTGTCCGCCGGGGAACTGCGCACCTTGATTTTCGCCCGTTGCGCGATGAGTCGCCACAAAGCGAATCACGACTTCTGGCGCGTCGCTGCTCATATAGAACGTAATCGCGCCATCCCAGGGAAACGGTTTTCCGGTATCAAAATCGTAGAGCAGCTTGAACCCGGCGCAAATGTCTTGGGCGCTGGATGTCGGGACCGGTGATGGTGTTCGCGTGATGGTTGGCGTTACTGTTGGTGGGAGAGGTGTCGTCGTAAAAGTAGGTGTCCAAGTGGGTGGCAGCGTTTGAGGAACAAGCGGCGCTGCATTCGTCGGCAATGACGTTGATATTTCAGGTGTTGGTGAAAGCTGCGGGCTGCAAGCGGCGATTAAACAAAAAATCGCCAGAGAACAAAACCTTCTAAGCACGATCCCCCAGGCGGCGCTCTGTGCCTTGCAGCAGATGTTTAATGTTTTCGCGGAAACGATACAGAATCATAGCGGCGACGAGCAGCGAATAGGTGCGATATTCGGGAGCCATAAGCTGTTGGTTGACCAGAATGAGCATCCACACCGTCGATATGGCGATCATCACCAGTACCGCCAGCGAGACGTAGCGTGTCAGGGCGATAATCGCGCCGCCCACCAGACTGATCCCAACGACGATATGGGGAGCAATAATCAACAGCGTTCCAAAAGCAATCGATGCGCCTTTGCCACCGCGCAATTTCCCGGTGATAAATGCAGCGAAGATCGACCAGTTATGACCGACAATCGCGAAAACAGCCGCTACAGCCGTCGCAGTTGCCATGTTGTCCGCCATGATTTGACGGGCAACGAAAATCGCGACGATGCCTTTCATGCTGTCGATCAACCAGACGGCGATGCCCCAGCCGAAACCGAGCGCTCGTGAAACATTGGTCGCCCCCATATTGCCGCTGCCTACCGTGAAGATATTGATGCCTTTGAGATGGGCAATCAAATAGGCCGTTGGAACGGCTCCAAGCAGATAGCTGATTATAGCGACCACAATCGCGAGCGTGATCTCACTTTGCATTGGGTAAACCACTCTTTTCTGTCGATGCTATGTTATAAATCATTTTACAAAGATTATCAAATCTTAACCTGAATGTACATTATATTTAAACACAGATTCAATGCTAGAGTGACGATTGAAATCTTAAGGTTGTAAATTTTACTCATAATTGGCAAACAAAACGGCCTGCAATCGCGCAGACCGTCGAAAACTTTACTCATCTTATTCGACTAGCGCAACCGCCGCAAGCCGACAAATTCCAGCACCGCGAAAACGGCGACAATATCCGCGACGATCAAAATAGCCCATCGCCCCTCGGTGCTGAGTGAAAAGGCGTTCGTCACCAGGATAATCAGACTAGTGATAACCCAGACGACATCCATGATGAAAACTGCGACAGCGAGTTGTCGATCCAGCACAGGTTTTGTGGTCATTGCCCATAGGAATGCGGCGAATGCCAGAACGACGATCCCCATGATCGCGATTATGAGGGACGCATCCGGTATGCCCATCAGCGAAGCGATTGGCGCAGCGCCGAACGTGAACGCCAGCCCGCTGACGATGGAGAAAACGCTGTTACCACGCAGAGTCCGGCGCAGCATGTCCGATGGTTGTACGATTTGGGTAGCCATATTTTGAAACCTCGTTGGGTATAAAATGTCGATGCTTTCAGAATACGGCTGATAAAACTGCCAAATCCACGAAAAATACTGCCATTCACTGCCAGATTTGCTCCCGCAAGTCTTTTGCGATCAGTTTTGCGCCCGCATTTTGCCAGTTATGCAGGGTGCGCTCCGGCACGTTGGCACGGAACCACTCCAGCGCTGCTTGTGATGCCGTGTCGAGAAGTTCGTGATCGCTGTTCAGACTATACGGCTTGAGGCCGACCACATAAGGAAAATAGAGTGCGTTGTAGTAGCGCCACTCGTCCGATGTGCCGAAAGTGCCCTTATCGCGTGGTTTGAGTCGCGCGATTCCCTCGGTTAGCAGCGCTTTGAGTTCAGCGGCGCGTTCGAGCGTATTGTCATTGCCGCCGCGTTCAGCCAATCGTGCCTCAATAATCGCCAATCTTGTGAGGGGGCTGGATGCCAGACGCTGCAAATCGCCAAAATGACTGAGCGCCCGCCGCGTAAGCCGCGCAAATTCCGCTTCATCCAACATCTCTAAATCGAGCGATTCGTTAACACGCGGCAGAGCGCTGCCCGCCGCCCGCAGTTCTGCCCGCGCCTGCCGCAAACGCGCGAATCGAGCGAAAATCACACGATCCAAAAGTGCCTGAATCGGGTCAGAAAATGTTTGTGTCGCCACTGCTGACGTGATGATAATCAACAGAAGCGTCAACAATGGAAATGTAATTCCTTCGCTCAAAACCATTACCAGCGCGACCTGTCCGCCAAAGAGCAGCACCGCGAAAAATGAAAATCCGAATGAGCGTATGAAATCCGGCAGCAGTGCTTCACCTTCATCGAAGGCATCAAGCGCGACGATCACCAACCCCAGCACCACCAGATCAGCACCGATTGCCAGCAGCATAATCTCTGCCGGGAATAAACCGATGGGCAGCAGCAAAAGCCCCATGCCCAGGCCGAAAAACAGCGTTCCCACCATAAACCAAACGAACGGTTTGCGCGGAATGGCGGAGCGGCGAGTCTGCCAGAGCGCCCACGCCAGCAATAATCCGACACCCAATGCGAGAATCCAATATTCTGGTTGATTGACGTTAATGGGCAAGTCCGTGATGAAGGCGACACCACACAAAAAAAGAATCGTTGGGATCAGCCCCAGATTTGCGAGACGACCTAACTGCGGATTGGTTTCCGGCAGCAGATACAGCGTCGCGCCAAACCAGCATAACGCCGGGACGAACAGCAGCGGCCAGCGCCAGCGCATCCATATTTCTGGCTGTGCGGCATAAGGTGTCAGCATATCTAACGCAAGACCAAGCGCATAGGCCACCAATCCCAAACCCGCGAATCGCAGCCCTGATTTATGAATATCACGCGCCAGCAGAAAAAAACCAAACCAGATTGCGAAACCAAAAACGAGAATTTGAATGACCAATAAAGCCGTTAACACAAGTCCATCTCTCCTGATTTGACCCTATGTTAGGTCGAATAGGGCTGTGTTACAATAGCTCCTTATGACGCTAAGACGATTATTTTTTCTCACACTTTTTCTACTCTTACCCGTCTCGCCGATCTATGCTCAGGATGGGGGAGATTTGCTGGCGCGTGTCAATAATTTACGTGCCTCAATGAATTTGCCGCCTTATACCCTCAATGGGGCATTGAGTGCCGCCGCCCAGTCACAAGCACAGTGGATGGCTGAGACTGGCTCGGTTTCGCATAATCGTCCCGATGGTTCTGGCCCTCGTACACGCGCCGTGAATGCCGGTTATGGCACAACCGATGTAAGCGAAAATATTTACGGCGGGACAAACGCGACAGCCGATACCGCCTGGACTTTTTGGGTGAATTCGGGTGTTCACTACGCTGGAATGATCAACAGCCGCTATCAGGAAGTTGGTATTGGCGTTGCAACGGGTCAACTAACGACTTTTGTCATGGTCTTTGGTAATCCGGGTGGGCCACCGCCTTTCGTCCCGCAAACAGGCGCTGCCGCCGCCGCTGGAAATAACGCTGGGCCATCTGCGCCGCCCTCGTATGTGGTTGGTCTGGATGAACATGGCAATATCCAGCATGAAATTCAGCCGGAAGATACGCTCGGCGACATTGCTTTAATTTACGGTTACACCTGGGACGATATTCCTTATATGAAGGAATTGAACGGTCTAACCGATAATCGCGGGCTGGAAATCGGCGCGATTTTCCTCGTACCGCCGCATGATGGCACCTATACACCCGTTCCCGGCGGCGAAAATGCAACTTCGACTCCTGATCCCAATCAGCCTACCGAAACTCTGACGGCCACACCGACAGCTTATCCTTCTGCGACTCCATCGCCAACGATGCCGGGGATTGCCACATCTGCCGCGATGCCGGAAGCGATTGTGATTTTGGTATCACCGTCGCCCACAGATGATGCAACCGTTGTAGCAGCAGTTTCCACGCCTGTAGCGCTCCTTGCTTCGAGTGCGGGGACGATCACACGCAGCGGTACATCACCCTGGTTGGCAGTTGCGCTGGTGGTACAGGTGGGGCTTCTGGCTGTCGCTGGTTTTGAATTTGTTCGTCGCTCACGCCGAAAGCGATAAATTCTGATGATGCGTTATATCCGCGCCTTCTGGACAGCCTTGCAAATGACCCTGCGTGGCGATTCTCCACCACCAGACCCTTACGCGAACTTATCAGAATGGATGGAGCAGGCCATTCGACTCGTGGGCGCGGTCATCAAAGCAGCAAATGCACTAAAGCTGGATGCTGCTGCGCTGAAAACGATCAAAGTACGGGTAGACGGGCGCGATACCAATGTCGATGTCATATTGGCGGCAATCAATCATCACATGAATGAAGAATATCCCTATCTGCTGCGCCATATGACCCGCAATAATATCAATGCGATCCACGCCAGCAACCTTAATGATGTCTATCGTGTGTCGTCATTAATTGATTTGCCCGCCCTGCAAGATGCCGCCATCCAACAATCATTGACGATTCTTAAGGATCACCTCGAAAAAATTCCGCCTCAGATCAGCACATAATTTCTTTCGAATAGGAAATTGGTACTACCTTAATTATTCCTTTATTGACCGAAACGGGTTTCATGGTATCTTAAAAATATCGATCTCAATTATTCTGCAATTATGAGGAGTTCATCTAAAATGCTGTACATGCCACGTGAAGAAGGTCAGGGTCTGGTCGAATACGCACTCATTCTCGTTCTGGTCGCCGTCGTCGTCATCGTCATCCTGGCGCTGCTCGGCCCGGCCATCGGCAACATCTTCTCGAACCTGATCAACAACATCTAGTTCCAGACATCAATTCCACACGCACGGAAAGAGGCCGCTCACTGAGTGGCCTCTTTCTATTCTGGTGACAAGTCGATGGTTTTTAGCTAAAGACTTTGCTTGGCGCAGCACGCTACGCCACTACAAACTGCTGAGGCGTTCAGATGATGCCAATAAAGCCAGCACCCCGCCTGCTTTGACCAATTTCTGATCCCCTATTCCGACTCGATTTCTGCTTCCATATCAGCATCCCCATCAATGATTGTGGGTCGGCTGCCAATCGACGAAAAATCCAGATTGCTAACGGCTGTGCCTGTCGCCGCCTGCATTAAAACCTGCAAGCGTGGTGCCATCGCTGCGGGATCGGGATGAATGCCATCTTGCAGCAGCGCCGTCTCAAAAACCTGTTCGACCACCACATCCAGCAGCGGGTTATCCGGCGTGTTGCTTATGAGAGCGCTCAGGTTATGAATCAGCGGGTGGCGAGGATTCAATTCGAGCGTTTTGATCGGAAGCTCATAATCGCGATCCATCAGGCGATTGATGCGGAACATATTGCGCTGTGGGGCGTTATCATCGCTCACCAGTCGCGCCGGGCTGCCCGTAAGTGTTTTGCTTTCGCGCACTTCATGCACACGCCCACCTAAAACTTTCACGAATCGGTCGCGCAGTGTACCGAAAGCTTCTTCTTGCAGCGGCTCGGCTTTGGCCTCATCTTCTTTCAACGTACCAATTTCGCTCAGATCAATTTCGGCCTCATCAACATTGCGCACTTTGTGGCCGCTGTATTCCGTTAAACCCATGAGCATAAACGAGTCAATCGGGTCGGTGAAATACAACACTTCGATTCCGCGCTGCCGGAAGGCTTCGAGGTGCGGGCTGCGGCTTACACTGTAAAAATCATTCCCGATGATGTAGTAAATATCGGTCTGATTTTGCACCATCCGTCCCGCGTAATCCGCCAGCGACACGAGTTTTTCCGGGTCATTGTCGTGGCTGCTGGCGAAATAGAGCAGCGGCTCAATGTCGGTTTTATCGGCTGGATCGACCACAATCCCCTGCTTGATGAAACGCCCGAAAGCGGTGTAAATTTGCAGATAGTTTTCGAAATTGTTCTTCGCCAGTCGCTTGAGTTCGCTCAAAACTTTGCCGGTGAGCGTTTTCTTCAAGTTGACCAGGATGCGGTTCGCCTGAATATTTTCACGGCTGACGCTGAGAGGCAAATCTTCGCTATCGACCACGCCCTGGACAAATTGCAGATATTCGGGCAGCAGGTCTTTCGAATATTCCTGAATCAACACCTTGCGCGCGTACAGTTTCAAGCCCGGCTCTTTGCGCAGGCTGAACATATTCTGTTCACTGCTGGCTGGGATATAGAGCAGAGCATAGAATTGCAGCGGCACGTCCGCCCGCATGTGGATGTGATACAGCGGGTCTTGAAAATCCAGCGTGAACATTTTGTAAAAGTCGTTGTACTGCTCTGGCGTGATTTCTTTCGGGTCTTGCCGCCAGAGTGCTGTCTGCTTATTAACTGCTTCTTCACTGTCACCGACGTAAATCGGAAAGGCAATGTAGTCAGAGTGGCGGCGGATGATTTCCTTGAGCTTCCACTCGTCTAAAAATTCTTTCGCATCCTCTTTGAGGTAAACGATGATGTCCGTGCCTCGTGTTTCGCGTTCGGCAGGCTCAAGCGTATAGGTATCGCCGCCCGTTGATTCCCATACATAGGCTTGCGAGTCAGTCCGGTAGGAGCGTGAGATGACGCGCACTTTATCGGCGATCATAAACACCGAGTAAAAGCCAACGCCGAACTGTCCGATGATATCCTGCGCCGTTGTACCATTTTGCGCGTTTTTCATCGCCTCAATGAAGCCTTTTGCGCCGCTGTGGGCAATAACGCCCAGATTTTCCGCCATTTCGTCATGGCTCATGCCGATCCCCGTATCGCTGATCGTCAGCGTACCAGCTTCTGAGTCGGGTTTCACTTCGATGTATAATTCAGCGTCCGAGTCAAGCACCTCATGATTGGTAAGCTGCTCAAATTGTACGCGGCTCAAAGCGTCCGAAGCGTTCGAGATTAATTCACGCAGGAAAATTTCGCGCTCGGTATAGAGCGAATGCACCAGAATATGAAGGAGTTGTTGTATTTCTGCTTTAAATGCAAATGTCTCAGCCATAATTCACTTCCACTTATGAAATTCTCAAATTCGAATATGTTTTAACACGAAATTGTAAGAAAAGGATAAAATAGACCAAACCTTGAAGGAGGAAAAATGTTAAGCGAAAAAATGCAGCAGGCGCTCAACGATCAGATCAACGCCGAGTTGAGTTCATATTACACCTATTTATCCATGTCCGCCTATTTTACCGATCAGGATTTGAACGGTTTTGCCCATTGGGTGCGCATCCACGCTAACGAAGAGATGATGCACGCGATGAAACTCTATGACTTCGTTCACAGTCGTCGGGGGCGTGTTCTCCTGCAACCCATCCCCGGTCCGACGACTCATTGGGGGTCTTCGTTGGATGCTTTTGAAAGCGCTCTGCGTTATGAGCAGTATGTGACCGGGTTAATCAACAAGCTGGTTGATCTGGCGATTTCTGAGAGCGATCACGCCACCAATAGTTTTCTCAAATGGTTTGTCGATGAGCAGGTTGAAGAAGAATCCAGCGTCGATCTGGTGATTAGAGATTTGCGTCGTGTGGGTGATTTTGGCCCCGGACTCTTTCTGCTGGATCGCGAATTGGCCGGCCGGACACCCGCCGACACCACCAACGAGGCTGGCAGCCCGTAATTCTGTTCCATTAAGCGACCTTTCGACTCTTGCAGGCGGGGCAAGCCTGTGCTATATTTACCCCACTCGCCGAGATAGCTCAGTTGGTAGAGCATGCGACTGAAAATCGCAGGGTCATCAGTTCAAGTCTGATTCTCGGCAAAAGAAGCTCAATTTCTATTCTCGAAGTTGAGCTTTTTTTGTTCTTGATTCAAGAGTGTTAAAAAATTATAACAATTTGTCAACATTAAGGATGCCGCTTCATTATATAGTGTAATGCTTTAAGTAGTAATTTCCTTGCGGGGGTAAAATAGCTCATGCGAATGCGATACCTCATTCTTATTTTTATGCTGCTCTTAACGGTACAAATTGTAGAGGCACAAACCGATGATGGTGCTTGCCCGGAATTTGTCGAGCAGGCGATCACGGAGATCGGCAATAGCTGTAATGGTCTGGATCGTAACAGCGTATGCTATGGTTTTAACCGTGTTGATGCCACTTTTGTTGAAGATACCCTCGCAGGCAACTTCAGCCAGCCTTCAGATCGCGCAGGGCTGGTCGATCTTGAGAAAATCACAACAGCGCCGCTGGATACGCTTTTGAACCAGTGGGGCATCGCGGTGATGAATGTGCAGGCCAATGTCCCCAGCAGCTTGCCGGGTCAGGCCGTAACATTTATGCTGCTGGGCGATACGGAAGTGGAAAATGCCGTTGTGCCGGATGATGTTTTGCCTGATTCTCAAACGGTGACTGTCACCACCATCGTAGAAACACCGCTTTTCACCGGGCCGGGCAATAATAACAATATTCGTCGGATTATCCCCGCAGGCACGGAACTCCCGGCTGTCGGCCTCAGTGAAGATCGTGCCTGGATCCGTCTCGCGCTCGAAGATGGCCCAGCTTTTGTGGATCGTAACGCCATTGATCCGATTCTCGACATCAGCAGTCTGCCCGCCGTCCGCAGCGATGGCCCTTCGCCGATGCAGTCATTTTATTTCCGCACATCGTTTAATGATCTGGAATGCGATGAAGCGCCCTCGATTTTGGCAATCCAAAGCCCTGAAGGTATCAAAGTAGACCTGACAGCCAACGGCGCTCATATTCAGCTTGGCTCGCTAATCATGCTGCGCGTGCTTCCCCCCGGCAATGCCATGCAGTTGATAACGCTGGAGGGTGAGGCGACGCTCGAACCCGGTACACCTGATGAAGTGCATGTGCCAGCGGGCAAGACCACGCAGCGCTGCCTCGGCGAGCAGGAAGAACTGGGGACTGCCGACGACGACAACGATCAGGAAGTTTTTGACGAATGCAAATGGCTGCTGCCTGTGCTGTTGAATGATGAAGAAATTCGGCTTGGGCAGATTGTTTTGCAAGCATTCCAGAGTTTTGAACAACCGGGTGTTTGTACTCCTGGGCAGCAGCTCACGCACGTCGTTTCCCCCGGCGAGACTCTGTTTGGCATCGGTCAGCGTTATGGTGCCTCTGTAGGCGCGATTGCAGTCCCCAATAATCTGACGACACCTAATATTTTTGCGGGGCAGCAGCTTCTCATCACCTGTGGCGCTCAGGAACCGCGAAATTTTGTCTTCCAGCCACCCGGCATTATCACTGAGGAGCCTGTCTTCACAGAGGTTGATTGCACACCGTTCCAGGCAACATCGCCGTTGGATGGCCTGCCCTATGGTAAAGCAACATTTTTCTGGAATGGCGCTCCCGGCGCGACCAGCTACCGTGTGAATATCTCTGGCGAAAGTGGCGCATTCTCGTTCCCCGCCGCTGGCAGTTCCAGCAATTTGACAGCGGATGTGACCATCGATGGTATCGGCTTTGGCTTCAGTTTTACCTGGAACGTGGATGCGCTCCTCAATGGGCAGGTGGTATGCAGCACACCGCGTGTGACGATCCCGCGTGAGCCACCGCCAGACCCGCCTGAGCCACGTCCAACGCCAACCTATATCCCGCCATCGCAAACGCCAGACCCGGAGAGCGAACCTGGAAACGACTAGCACCGTTTTCCCGGTAAGTACCTATCATTTCTCCTCAAGATGAGGTATGATTAATTTACCGGGTCACAAGTTAATACACAAACCAAAGCGAATCGGCGCGATTTAGGAGGCATGAGTATATTCAACTCATTCTTCAACAAAAATCGGGTCGATTCGCTTTTTATTCAAGACGCTAACATGAAGTCTTATTGCGATATATCCGCGAACTGGTAGCCACCTTCAAGTCGATTGAGAAATGTCGGGATGTTTCCAGTCCAGCGAAATTCACCGCCGCTTTTGTCGCCAGGGATAAACTCAAAAATATCCTGCGTGGTCACAAAATCGCCTTGCATGCCGGTGACCTGAGCGATTTTCATGATTCGTCGCGAGCCATTGTGCAGTCGCTCCTGATACAAAATAAGGTCAATGGCCGTCGCAATGTTGTGGCGGATTGCCAGCAGGGGCAGCGCGGGATTTGACTCGATTGCCATTACTTCCAGGCGTGTCAGGACATCACGGACACCAGCGGCGTGCATATTAAACATCGAGCCTTCATAGCCATTGTTGATGGCCTGCAAGAGATGCCAGACCTCACCGCCATGAACTTCGCTGACAAGAAGGCGATCCGGGCGCATCTTTACCGCGCTCTCCATCAGATCAGACATTGTGATTTCGCCTTTGCCTTCCAGGTTGGCCGGTCGTGTTTCCAGGATGACGATATGCTCCTGATGTAAGTTCAAATCTTCGCCAGCGTTTTGCAGCACGATGATTCGCTCATCGTTAGGAATAAAGCTGACAAAGACGTTAAAAAGGGTTGTCTTGCCGGAGCCTGTGCCACCCGCTACCACGATATTTAAGTGTGATTGCACACAGACGCGAATAAAATCGGCAATTTCAGCAGTGAGAGAACCATATTCGATCAGGCGATCAATCGTCATATCAATCCTCGGAAATTTGCGAATGGTCACGCTGGGGCCAGTGAGAGCAATCGGCGGAATGACCACATGAACGCGCGAACCATCAGCGAGTCGCATGTCAAGAATCGGTGTGGATTCATCGGCCTTACGGCCCACCTGCGTTAAGATGTGCTGAATGATGTCCATGAGGTGATCGTTATCATCAAATTGGACATCGGCTTTTTGCATTTTGCCATGCTTCTCAAAATAGATTTTGTCGTAGCCGTTAATCAGAATTTCCAAAATCTGATCGTCTTGTAGCAGAATTTCCAGCGGGCCGAGGTCATCGGTATTCTGAGGTGTGTTCGTCATTTTCTGATCTCCTTTAACTGTTTCGATGCTGCTATTGTCAGGCACATCGAGCCTTCGCAGGAACGAGTGGATAACGGGTCTTGGCCTGTTTGTTCAGCCAGGGCGCTTGATCCAGCCCTGCCGCAGCGCGTAAATGGCGGCTTCGGTGCGCGTGCTGACCCCCAATTTGGAATAAATATTGTCGAGATGAAAATTTACCGTGCGGGCGCTGAGTGCCAGCCTGGAAGCGATTTCTTTATTGGTCAGCCCTTCGGCGGCGAGTTGAATCACGTCCATTTCGCGTGTGGTCAATTCGGCGGGTGATTTAATCGCAAATCGGATCGTCAATTTTCTTTCATGTTGCAGACTGGATTGCGTTTCCAATACGCCGCCGAGTTGTTCGATTCGCTGGCGATCTATGCCTTCGAAACCAACAAGATCGACACCATCATCCGCTAACTCGAAAACCAGCAGCGATTCGTCGCGATGTCCGAGCCAGATAGACACTTTTGAGGAATGTACCTGTTTCGCCCGTTCCAGCCCTGCCTGAGCCGCGCGAAACAGCACCAGTTCAATCTGAGGCGGCAGTCGTTCCCGCAAGCGCTCAATTTTTAGCGTAACAGGCATCCCATAAGTGCGTGTATGCTGGCTTGCCACGGCTTCGAGCGCCGCTTCCAGCCCTAACGCTTCGAGAATCGTGGGGTTGAGATTCGCTTGCAAATCGCGGGTTTGCTGCACGACCTGACGCGCAAGTGATGCCAACACCGACACCGCCATACGCGCCTGGGGATTGGTCGTAAAAGTTTGTTCATAGGCGTTCGCTTGCGCCAGCAGCAAATTGAGAGGATTGACCACGTGCTGATCGAGTAGTTCAGCCATGCGGCGGCGTTCAGCTTCGACTGCTGCCGTCGCTTGATAGCCTTTTACGCCCTCTTGATCCAAATCTGGGTCGCCAGTCATGAAAATCCCCCAACTGCCTATGTTCCCATTGTGGCACAAGAGGCGGTTGCGAGAAACCAGCAGATAGACAGGGGCGGCCTGTTTAAATAAACAGGAGCATCAAAACTTGAATTGCCGCAAAATTCGCTCAACCGATCCCACGTAACTACCGCCAAAGAGCCGCACATGCACCAGCAGCGGATAGAGGTTGTAAATATCGCGGCGCATTTCCAAAAATCCGGGTGGAATTGGGCGCAGTTCGTGATAGCGCGTGAAAAATTCGCTGCCGAAGGTGTTAAAAAGTGTGCTGAAGGCTAACTCAATTTCGGGATGCGCGTAGTAGATCGCCGGGTCGATAAATCCGGTGATACGCCCTTTCGTCGCTAAAATATTGGTCGTCCACATATCGCCGTGTATCAGCGACGGATATTCCGGCTCCAGCAGCCACTGATCGAGATGTTCGCTGAATTTTTCGAGTCGACTCAGTAAATTTTCCGGCAAACGACCAGATCGCGCCGCTTCATGTGCCATGTAGAGCAGGCGATGGTCGCGGAAAAATTCAATCCACGATTCCGTTGGTGGGTTCGGTTGGTGCAGACTGCCGATCAACGTATCGCGCTCATGCCCGAAAAATTCGCCGCGAATGCTGTGTAAATCCGCGAGAAGTTCGGCGGCGTGGCGCTGCACCGAGTCGTTGAGTTGGCTGTCACCCTCGATAAATTCCATAAGCAAAAGCGTTTCAGAACTATGCAGCACATTCGGGACAGGCAGACGGCTCTGATCCTTGAGATAGCGCAGCATAGCGCCTTCAATATCCAGCTTTACACCCTGCCCATCGGCGACTTTGGCGATAATCGAGGTCTTATCCGGCAGCCATACGCGGTACACATCCGCGATACATCCGCCGGAAAGGGGGTGGATGCGTATCGGCGTTGCGCCAAGTGCGGCTTCAATTTGCTGTTGGATGTTCATTGCAGCCCTCTAGTCAATCAGTGGTGTATCGTTAGGTGTCCAGCGAGAAAGTAAATAACTTGTACTCTAGAATGAATATCATATTCGTAAATTATAGAAAGCGTATATGATGCAAAACTATCGTGGTCTTCCGATAAGGATAACGGGCTTATTTCTCCTCCTATTTTCCCTTAACGTAAACTCTACAATTCAAGCTGAGGACTCTGGTTGGCCGGTTGTTGAAAGGTGCATGAGTAATCTTTCCTATCCTATCGTGCCGCAAAGCAAGTGGGGTTTTGAAGGGGTGATTTTCAGCCGTAACTCGGAAGGTGTTCGAGCGATTCGATCTGATTACGAGACATCTTATTTTGTTGCGCTTGACAGTGACACATCATTTGCGTTTGAAGGCACATTTTCGCCTGATGGGAAGATGTTTGCATATCCATTGGGAACCGTACAATACGGCGGCTTATGGGCTGATTGGATTACCGCCGATGCGATTCAAATCGTCTCCACTGATCCGGCTAAATCTGAATCATATAAATGGGAAATGACTGGTTGGAACTGGGGCCGTAGTGGCTCAGGAGGTCGTGGGATCAGTCCAATCTACTGGTTTGATCAAGAATCAATCATTTTTCAAGGCTGGGTACAAGGACTATCAGGAATACATATTATGAATACTCGCACAGGTGATGTTGAAGAACCTGAGAGGGCAGAGGAAATTTATGAGGAATCTGGGCGCTTCGCCATTACTTCTAACTGGCTTCACAATGGCAGGGATTGGTTGTCGGATAGATCAGGATATATAGGACACCACCCGTTAGCTCTTTACTCAAATGATAATCAACTTATCGAAATGATCTATCCCGAAAACTCACCATACTCTATATCGCCTGACTCAAATCTGATTCTTTTTAGAATTGATGACAGACTAGTAATGGCTGATCGAGAAGAGCATATAATCTATGATCTATGCTTTTCAGTACACCAGTTTAATAACCCCATAACTTTTGTTTTCTCGCCGGATAGCCAATATCTTGCTTTCTTGATGGATCGCTATCCAGTCATTGTTGATCTTCAAACAATGACTAACACTATTCTCGATTATCAGACGGATTATTTATTGGCCTGGTTTCCAACAGAATCATAGGGACCAGAATCAAAATGGGACAACCATTTAAGCTGTCCCATTCAAAAATCTCAAATCAGGCGCTTATTTCAAATCGAGCGAGTGGCTTTCGACGTTATTCGTCACCATCGTGATGAAATCCGCGACTGGAATCGCGCCCAAATCCTCATCCGTGCGCAGTCGGACACTCACCGCGCCTGCCGCCGCATCTTTGTCGCCGACGATCAGCATGTAGGGGACGTGCCGTTCGCGGTTATGGACGATTTTCGCGCCCATACGCGCCTTGCTTTTGTCCACTTCGACGCGGATGCCCTGCGCTTTCAACTGTTTGGCGACACCATCTGCATATTCGATATGGCGATCCGCAATCGGGATGATAACGGCCTGCACAGGCGCAAGCCACACCGGGAACGATCCAGCGAAATGTTCGATCAGAATCCCGATAAAGCGCTCCATGCTGCCGAAGGGTGCGCGGTGAATCATCACTGGACGCGGGCGCGTGTTGTCGTCAGCCACATATTCCAGGTCAAAGCGTTCCGGCAGATTGTAATCAACTTGCACCGTGCCAAGCTGCCATTCGCGCTTCAGTACGTCGCGAACCATGAAGTCCAGTTTTGGCCCATAGAAGGCGGCCTCACCAGCTTCGACGCTGTAGGGCAGTTCCAGTTCTTCACAGGCTTCCAGAATAGCGTCCGTCGCGCGATCCCAAAGAGCATCTTCGCCGACATATTTGTCGCTGGCTGGGTCACGTGTACCAACGCGAGCGCGGAAATCGGTCAGGCCGAGCGAATTGAAAATATTCTGAATCAGGCTGACGACCTTCTTGAATTCGTCCAGCAGTTGATTCGGCGCGACGAAAAGATGGGCATCATCGACGGTGAAACCCCGCACACGTGTCAGACCGTTGAGTTCGCCGGACTGCTCATAGCGGTAAACCGTGCCGAACTCCGCCAGACGCACGGGCAGATCACGATACGAGCGCATTTCGCTCTTGTAGATCATGATATGGTGCGGGCAGTTCATCGGCTTGAGCAGAAATTCGTCGTCATCGACCTTGATCGGCGCGTACTGGCTGTCCTTATAGTACGGATAATGGCCGGACGTTTTATACAGGTCAATTTTGCCGATATGCGGCGTAACGACAGGCAGGTAGCCGTTTTCGATCTGTGTATCGCGCAGCCAGCGTTCCAACGTATCGCGCAGCACCGCGCCATAAGGCTTCCACAGCGGCAGACCTTTGCCGACCAGCGGGCTAATCGTGAACAGCCCCAGCCGTTCACCGATGATACGGTGATCGCGCTTACGGGCTTCTTCGAGCAGATTCAGATATTCCTGCAACTGTTCCGGTGTTTCCCAGGCCGTACCATAGATGCGTGTCAACTGCTGGCGATTTTCATCACCGCGCCAGTAAGCGCCCGCTGGTGGTTTGAAGGTGACATTGATGGCATCGGGATTGATGTCGCGCGTATTTTTGACGTGCGGCCCCCGGCACAAATCCGTAAACGTATCCTGCGTCCAGAAGGTGATTTTGTCGGCAGGTTTCGCGATTTCCTTGCCGTTGTCGTCCACACGTCCGGCGACGAGATCGTTAATCAGCTCGATTTTGTAAGGCTGATTTTGCTTTTTGAAGAATCCCAGCGCTTCATCAGGGGAGACTTCACGCCCGCTGAAATCATGGCCTTCACGGACAATTTCTTTCATGCGTGCTTCGACCCAGCTCAGGTCTTCTTCATTGATCGAGCGGGGCAGTTCAAAATCGTAATAAAAACCGTCTTCAATCGGCGGGCCAATGGCGAGTTTCGCCTCGGGGAAGCGTTCGAGCATCGCCTCGGCCATAATGTGCGCGGCTGAATGACGGATACGATAGAGTTGGCTATCTTCGTAGCGTTCCTGTGACATAATTTCTCCGAAAGGGTGTGTACACGAGTCTGAGCAATATCGAAATGTACCCTGAATCCTACCCCTTTAGGAGTGGGATTATAAGGCACAGTTGCCAATCAATCAAAGTTGATTAGGGTATTTCCTGGCGTTGGGTATCAACGCACACTGGCGCGGGGATAATAAATTCGACTTTATTCCTGCTGAATGCCAGAATCTCCGCCACGAGACGGGAGCGGTTGTTACACTAATCTTCTTCGACGGCGAGAACGTCCGAAATAACAACCGCCGCTACCTCGCTCGTAGCGCGTTTGCCGTTATTCGTAGTTCGACCATCCTCACGCTCATCACGCTCATCTTCGGTGACGCGGGTAAAGAACCCTTCAAAGACTTCGAGCGCCAGCAGATTATCAATTGTGTCCTCAATCGTTTCGCGTTCGCAGTTCTCGACCAGGACATGGGGTGTTTCCAGCGCCGCGTAGCGCACGGGGGGTGCGTCCGGCAGTTGTTTGCTCATCTGGTAGCTGAGATCCATCTGGCGTTTCAGATAGGCCAGAGTGACAAACACAGCCGTATACATGACACCGCTTTCGGTCTCGATAATCACATCACAAGCATCGCGCTCGGGTGAATCATACATCTCAATCCAAACACGGTTGGGGATTTGCAGGCTGGGGGTGATCATTTCAATCTCTTTTCGTACTAAACCACTCATCACGAGGGGTAATTTTGTTTGCGTCTTATAAGTTATAATTTTGCGGTCATTATTCCTTATCGCGATTAGCATATGACAAAATCAATTACCTTGTCAAGCACTTGGTACGCGTCGGTTTGCGGTGAGATATAGCCTGCTCGCCCACCTGAACGAACTTTTGCGCCGGGTGATTATTGCCGTTGAGCAGATGGCTGCTGCCATTCACGCCTGACCCGCAAGGAGACATTTTCTTAGGCGAGTAAGGTGTTAAAATGCGCGATTTAAGCGCCTGCATGACTGATAAATCCGGCTAAAATACGCTTAACCAACGCTCATACGCCGACTTGATGACGAGGCCTTGCGCACAGGCTGGAGGTAGTGTAGTCTGCAATTTGACAGCGATTAATTCTACAACTATACTCCCCATGCTATGATAAATGGGGGAATTCATCCGCTTGAGGAGGATCGACTATGCAGCAGGGCAACGACAGCTTTCGGCTGATCGTCCGCCGGGGACCGCAGCCTAACCAGACCTATGACCTGAACAAGGACATTATTACGGTTGGGCGAGACATCACGAATGACATTGTGATCAACGACCCGGAAGTCAGTCGCCATCATATGCGCTTTACGCGCGGTGCGGGTGGATTTACATTAGAAGACCTCGGCTCAACCAATGGAACATTTATTAACGGTCAACGCCTGACCGGGGCAAAACCGCTGAACAACGGCGACATGATTGGTTTAGGTGAAACGGTCACGCTGGGCTACGAGATGGCGAATATGGCGCGTGGAGCAGCTAGTGCTGAACCCAGCCCTGCGGCCAGCCCATACGCTCGCCAGCCAGCGGCAGCAGCACCGTCCGCGCCGCCTATCGAGAATCAGCCCACACCGCCGCCCTACAGCTATACGCCGCAGCCGGTTTACGGCCAGCAGCAGCAGCCTGCGCCGCCCTACGACGCGGACTATGACCCCTACGCAGCACGTCAGGAAGAACCCCGTAACAACACGATGCGCTGGGTTTTGATCGGCTGCGTTGGTTTATCGCTGTTTTGCTGCTGCGCGACAGTCGTCGGCCTTGTCATCATCGACCAGGCTTGCCTGTGGGATCAAATCCCGATTCTTTCGACGGTTTTGAATGCGGTGAATTTCTACTCGTCCTGCTGACGAATCTGCACTTAAGAAAATATGAACATTTTCAGCCGCCTTTTGAGACGGCTGTTTTAATTGAGCGACTCGACGGCCTGCTCGAACAGCGCTGCAAATGTCTCCCACGTATCAGCAGGCGCGTTGAGAATCGCCGTCACGGTGATGCCATTTTCCAGCGTGATTTCGCGCGTTTCGGTGCGGACTTGCCCTTCATTTTCTGGCATGGGAGCTTCAGTCGCGTCCACGCCAAACAGCATGATCGCCACGTTATCTGTCGGCGCGAAAATGACAGTGGTTGGGCTGGTAGCCGCGCTGGTAATCACTCGCCACCCGGCAGGATAACGTACTCTGAATGCACCCGCGTCATAATCCTGCTCTGTGATGACCACTGCTGCGCCTGGGGTAGTCGCTAACTGTGGCGGGACTTTAGCCGGGACGCACCCTGCAAATGCAAACAAGAAAAATATGAACCACAGAGTCACAGAGGACACAAAGATTTTTTGCTTTCTTGAATCTTTGTCTTTTAGTTGACAGGTTGACAGGCTGACAAGCTGATCGCTTCGTTTCATGGCGCTCGATTCGGCGTATCGGGATTGGTCGCCATATTGCGCGAATCCGCTTCAGCGCAGTGGACGAAGCCCGCCCATGCTGTCACGCGCCATGCGCCATTCTCGTCCTGCTCAAGCCGATTGTAGATACACACGCCACTTGCGCCTTTTCCAGCTTCATAGGTGGCAATCAAATCAATATCCCAGGCTGTGCCGTCTGGCACTGAGCGTCGAAAAACGGCGCTGCGGAATTGACCCCAGTCCGAGGGCGTATAGCCGCGCACACAGGCAGAGATACTTCCATCAGGACAGTTCGCCTGTACATATTCCTGCAAAGCGGCATCCAACAGTGCCATTGCCGCCTCATCATTGCCTTCGCCAGCGGCCTGCGTAAATTCGACGGCTGTCGCAAAAGCGGGGTTAGCATTTTGTGGGATAAACGCGAGGGTCGCGATGAGAATAACAACGATGATGACCAGCAGCACCGCCCCGATAATGATGAATCGTCCTGACCGCATGTCATTCCTTCGCCATACCTGGATTGCGGTGAGGTCAATAGGTATCCTCTGCCACAATCGCCAAATGCGATTAGCCTACCACAAATTTTTCCGGCATCAACGGTAAACCACATGATAGATTTCGCCACTCAGGGTGACATTTTCGCGCTCGGTTGTGGAAAGGCGGATCGACACAGCAGAATCGCGCGTCAATAACGAGCAATCCACTTCGCCGACAGCCCACGATAATCCACTCCAGATGGCCTTGTCATATTGAATCGTTACCGGAATCAGGTGATCATTTTGAGACACTTCAATTTTGAAAATTTGCCCTAAGGATATCCCGTCTGGTGGGCTGCCGCCTGTTGTGCGCTTAATTTCACCCCACGCATTTTTCTGGCGCATGATAAACCGCAAATTGCCGTTTTCAGGGAGAATATTTAATTTCGTGGTGATGACTTTATCACCATCGGGCGTGAAATTCGCTTCGATAGGCGTGATGGATTCTGGGATAATTACGTCTTGCTGCTTGCCCAGAGGAATATCCGTGTAAGCTGCTCCAACGCCGACGAGCGCCATTTGCTCCGGCCCCAATGTCAAAGTGATCCCATCAAGCTGCGGCTCAAATCCTGCGTCGCAGAAGATCACACGCCCCTGAGCAGGAATCTCAATCGAGGCGATTTTTTGCGACGGATTGACGACGGATATGAAGCCGCTGGTATCTTCTTGGAGTGCTGCGAAGCCATAAATTTCGCCCTTCCCTGGCACACCGCCAAATGAGAAGGTGTGTCCATGTTTTTGTAACCGTAAGAATCGCTGCTGCACCTGGGCAAACCATGCAGCATCTTCAGCCGTGAGCAGTTCCAGATTACCGTAATAGGTGTTCACCCAGCCACCACGCGCCAGACCGAGGATCAACATGCCTTTCCATGCCGCTGTTCCGCGATGGTAGCAGGTGCCTGTCGTGCCGATCATAAAGCCGCTGTTGTCGATGCGTTCTAACGGTACATTGTTATTCTGATAAAACCAGACCATATGGTCAGAATACACGTCTTTCGAGCGCCAGAAATTCATCGCAGGCACATCCGCCGGACGTGGATCACCGCAGTAGATCGAATCAAACGTATCCAACCAGCGGTGGTCAATCGACTTACGCAGCGGTTGGTCGGTGCGCGATTGGCTGTGAATTTCTTCAAAGCCGTTGTAGGCGATCAAGACAGCTTCCGGGTGACTGCGGCGGAAGGCTTTTAACGCGCCCTGAAACGCCGAAATATTGGCTGCGCGAATTTCCGATGGCAGCATTGTTTCACGCAGGTGAGATGGAGCAGCGCCAAAATTCGCGAAGTCAAATTTATACATGCGCACGCCGCGCTCATACCATAGTTCCAGCGTTTCGATAAAATGCTGCAAAAAGCCGCCGTAAAAACAGCACATGGCGTTGGTTGTTTCGTCGAATGAATCGCGCCACACAGGGTGACAATTGAGCTTGTTGCGAACGGTGACGTTGCTGGCGACCCATAAAGCAGGTTTCACGCCCGTTTCCAGGCAGCGCTTCAGCCAGCGATCCGGCCCATCCGGCCAATGGGGTGTGCGCCAGGTGCGGTAGCCGCCATCCAACGCGAACCAAAACGCATCCATCAGATAGTAATCGAAACGCACACCGAGGTCACGCAACCGGAGCAGTTCTTCAAGCTGACGCATCGCCAGCGCCTCGTCCAGCTCAACATTATCGGATAATTCATCGTAACTCGCCCAATTGATATAGACGCTGATGGGGTGGGTAAGCATATGGATTCTTTCAGGTGGAAGCGCGAGGGGAAGGATTTAAATGTTGTAGGGGCAGGTCTCAGTCCTGCCCCACGAGAAAATTATTTAGCCAGTTCGTGACCACTGATTAACACAGTCACCCGCTACAAAACCGCCGACCTGAACCGAATCCGGTGTCAACACCAGGATATACATCCCGCCGTTGATATACAGACCATCGGGGTTTCGCACCATTTGCAGAACGCCCCAACTGAAGGATGATCCATCCGGTGCAACATTTGAGAGCGTCGCTTGGCCGGTTAAACCACAACTGCCGCTGACCAGTGTGTAGCGCCCAGGATTAGGCACTGTGCCGTTGCCTGCGGGTACGCCACCTGTTGAGCCGCCTGTCGTATTGGGATCGGTTGTACCATCCGTGCCGTTAGTCCCATTGCCGCCATTTTGCTGCTGTTCTTGCAGCGCTCTTAGCGTTTGCGCAATCTCGTCAGGCGTAGGGATCACGATTTTGTAATGAAGCAGGATTTCAGGGATGTCTTCAAGTGGCAGCAGTTCAGCGATTTCTGCTTCGGTTAATGGACGGAAGAATTCCCAGGGGCCATCCACCTCACCATTTTCATCGAGCTGCGCATCCATCATGAAGCCTGCCGGGATGATATAGCCGCCCACACTGGCAGAGCCACTGATAACCAGAAGCACTAAACGGTTGTCTTCCGTTGTATATAGGGCAATGGTGGAGGAAATGCGGATGTCCGCACCATTGGCATTGATGCTGACGGTTACATCCTCTGGCCCTTGTACCACCAGAACCGAAGGCGGTGCTTCGTCGCATTGGGGAGAGCCGAAGCTGGTGCTCACCTTGAATGCCTGCATAGGAGTATAACTTTTGCCGTCAACAATAGGCAGGGCGTTTAATGCCTCTAAATCTTGGACCTGAAGCAGATCGCCCCGTATCCATACGGGCGCATCGTTGAGGTTTACACGTACCCAGGTCTTATCAAAATTCCAGCCGTCTGCTTCCAGTATCGCACCGCTGACAACGCTGCCAACAATATTACTGGTCGTTGTGGGCAAACTACGTGCATTAGCATTCACAGTAGCTCGCACGTTGGTGGGAGTTCCCGGCAAAATGGCGTCCTCAGGAGCAACCTGGTTATCGACCTGGACATCTCCTAATAGCAGGAATACGGCGGCCTGACCGGGTAAGCTGCCCGGCACGTTCGCCTGAACATTCATCACTGCGATGCCCCAGGTTGCGAGTTCGGAGTCCAGCGCTGCCGTCTCAATACTGGTCAGATTGGTGAGCGCTGTGCGGTCAGATGGGACACTGAAGTCCCCGGTTGCTGTCTCATCAGCAAATGAGGCCGCGACATTGTTGTAGCCATAGCAGGCATTGTTGCGATCCATCTCGGTGCAGCTTGTGCCAACCGCCTCAAGAGCCTGCGTGACCAAAGCCGTGCAGGTTTCATCGCCAACCTCCTGTGCTTGCACCAGGGTCGGGGCAACAAGAAGCAAAATTCCAGTGAGGAGTAAAAATAGGATAAAAAAACGGCGTTCAGACATTTGTACGTTTCCTTGTTAATTTAGCTGCTTTCACGATGACATTCATTATTAACCCAAACGCCCCCGCGTTCTTCGCATTCTTCTTCAGGCGTGTGGGTTGGCTCTGCGGACTGACCACCACCAATCAAGGGAATTATCACACGTTGTGTCGAACAAAGCACCTGTCCTCCGGCTAATGCTTGCCCTTCCCATTGAATGACCGAACTGTAGGTTGGTAACAGATTCGCAGTAAATGTTGTCTGCAAACCTGTCTCAATAAGGCTGAGGACGGCAGAATTTGCGTCCAGGAGTACCCAGCGATAGCTTTCCGCGCCAGGGGTAGATGTCCAGGTAAAAGTCTGGTTGCCAACATTTGCGGCATCGAGTGGTGAAGTGGCTACTAAACTGGTACACGCTTCGCCAGATGCTTCCGGCGTGGCTTCAGATGCCTCCGGCGTGGCTTCGCTTCCATCAGGATCGGGCGTTGTTTCTGGTACATCGGATATGACAGGTGCGCTGATCGCTGCGCGGGTCTGCGCGATTTCACCCAGCGTTGGCAGATCAATTGGGTAATGAAATAATCCCGGTGGCAAATTTTTCAATGGATCGAGCGCGTTCAATTCTTCCGGTGTCAATGACCGGAAATTTGTCCAGGGACCGTTCGGACTTTTGCCATCCTCGCTCAACGGTACTTCGAGCGCAAAGCCAGCCGGAATTTCGATCCCACCTGCTGTAACGCTGCCATCAATGGTCATCACTACCATACGATTCGACTCGGTGGTCATCAGCCCAATCGTCGAACCCATTTCGATGTTCGCGCCGTTCACCGTCAAATTAACTTTGACTTTTTCAGGCCCTTGTACGACCAGAATCGAAGGCGGCGATTCAGTACAGCTTACATCACTGACCCCGGTCTTAAAATAAAAAGCCTGCATCGGCGTGAGCGTATTCGCGTCGATAATGGGGAGCGCGGCGAGTGTTCCCTGTACTTCAGGTTGCAACAGATCACGGCTGATCCATGCGGGTGCGCCATTGAGCAAGACACGCGCCCAGGTTTTATCACTGTTCAGACCATCTGCCTGTAGTTGAGTGCCTTGTGGTACGCTGCTGATGACATTATTGTTGGTGCTGGGGCCGCTGCGGGCGTTGGCAGTTGTCAGCACGGTCACATTAACCGGCTCGACGGGCGTGAATGCGTCGGCGGGATCAACCGCATTTTCCACCTTTGCATCACCCAGCAGCATAAAGACAACGGCCTGTCCCGGCAAACTCCCCGGCACATTCGCCTGGACATTCATCACGGCGATACCCCAGATGTTTTCGGGCGAATCCAGCGGCGCGGTCTGAATGCTTTGCAATGCGGTCAGGTTGGTACGGTCAGAGGGTGCATCAAAAAAATCTTCTGGCTGTACTTCGGCAAAAGTCGCATTCACGCGGTTGAAACCATAGCAGGCATTATTGCGATCCAGGTTGGTGCAACTATTGCCCACCGACTCAAGCGCCTGCTGTACCAACGCCGGACAATTTGAATCTTCCTGCGCCTGAATGAGTGCCGGGATGCCGACTGAAAGCAACAAAAGAGCGAACAAAATGAAAAAATATCGGGTGGAGGGCATAACCCTTGTCCTCGAACTTTTGGCTTGATATTAAGTCCAGCATATCATAATCTGGACTTGCTGCACAATTAGAATATTGAGATTAGAATTCGGATAAATTTCAGATCAATAGGAGCGCTCACCATGACTCAGGATCGCGCAGAAGCGCTGGCAGCCATCGCCGCCCAGGTGAAAACCTGTACCAAGTGTGATTTATATAAAGGTACAACGAACGCGGTGCCGGGTGCGGGGAATATTTACACCGACATTATGTTTATCGGCGAAGGCCCTGGCTTTAACGAAGATAAACAGGGTTTGCCGTTCGTTGGGCGCTCTGGCGACTACTTAAATTATCTCTTAAATTTGATTGACTTGAATCGCGATCAGGTTTTTATCACCAATGTCGTCAAGCATCGTCCGCCTGATAACCGTGATCCGCTGCCTGACGAAATGATCGCCTGTAAAGGCTATCTGGACGATCAGATCGAGCTGATTAATCCATCTGTGATTGCCACACTGGGACGTTTCAGTATGGCGCGATATTTCCCAGGAGCGAAAATTTCCCAGATTCACGGCCAACCCAAATACGACGACGAAAAAGGTCGTGCCTACTATCCCCTCTTTCATCCGGCGGCGGTATTACGTAATCCAGGGCTTCGCCGCGATATGGAGGCGGACATCAAACGCCTGTTGGAAGTCGTCGAAAAAGTCAAAACGATGAGGTCATCGGAGGCAGCGCCGCCAAAGCCAAAGGATGATGACAAACCCAGTGGCCCACCGAAGCAGCTTTCGCTGTTTTAGGACTGTTTCAGGTTGTTTTTTGCGGGTTTTAGGGCTGGCTTAACGTCGGGTGATTTCCTCAATCAGACGCATCAGATCGTCCTGCGCCAGATTCGGCATGAAGCGGGTGCGAACCGAAGGCGTGACCATTTTCGTGAGATCAGCGGTGAAGCGCTCAACCTGCCCCCAGCCTACAAAGACGTTTAATTGGTAGCCAACTTTTAAGGCGATCAAAACGCCGCTACGTTGACCGAGATTTACGGCGCTCACTTTGGTGATATAGGTTGCCGGGAGACTGGCGGGGGGATGGGGTTTGCGGGTTTGTGGCTTGAGAATCAATCGGCAGTTTGTAACCGTACCTGTGAGGGGTGGAACAGTTGCAACCCAACCAGTCGCCGTCAACCGGGCAATCTGTAATTGATACTGCCCGAATCGATGCTCACCCTGTAAAAGTTGAATGTCGCTGGTTGCCACGCCGTCATCTCATTTTCTCAACATCTATTTCTCTATTCTAGAACGTGTTGAGGTTTAAGGCATTTATTCAATCAAAGTTATATCCTGAAACCAACACAATGATAACCAGCGCAACGAAAACGTCGCTAATTGACGTAGCGCTTACCCGGTACACGCGGCGCAATACTCGGCTGAAGCGGGGGCGTGAGCATTTCGCGAATGTCGCTCACAAGTTTTGCGCTCTGTGACCAATCCACGAATAAATACAGAAGCTGACCGTTGGCAAGCGCCATAATCATGCCGTCGCGTTTACCCAGGCAAACGTTCCAGACACGGACAATATCATTACGCGCGATGATTGAGGTTGCGTGAGAGTCGCGCACATCATCTGCAAGAAGGATGACACGGCGGTTCGTCACGAGGACGCGCATCCAGGGGCCGTTATTATCCCAGCCCAGGCCGGAGAATTTGGCATAACGTGCTTTATAGCGCCCCAATTGATACTCACCTTGTTGTAGAGACGTGTTCATTGAAATTATCCTGTGTAAACAATTATAAAAATTGTAACGCTATTCAACTAAACCACACCTAACATAAACCTTTCGCCCCAATAAAAGGGGGATTATATAGATTACTCGGTGTTGTCCGAACCTGCTATAATCCGTTTGTCATGGGGGGGGATGTGTCCCGGTGGATGCCCCGATCTTCAAAATCGGTGGCGGGTTGCGCAGAGCAGGCCGCGGTGGGTTCGACTCCCATCCTCTCCCGCCTGACCTCGCTCTATGTTTATCTTGTGATTTGCAGCGTCAGCGCGAAAAAATCATTGATTCCAGAGTGTGGTATAGCGTCTTCATAAGGACAATCTTGAAAGCATATACCTATACTAATCTGTAACGTGAAAGAAAGTGGTTGATATGAAAACCCAAAGCGCTGCTCTATCAAATCCTGAACAGACTTTGTTATTTTTGCATATCCCGAAAACTGCTGGTACAAGTTTCACGACTTTGTTATCAAATGTTTTTGGTGCAAAGTATTATCATGTAGGATTGAATGATGATGAAGGCGCTTATCATCTTCACAAACGAATCGATTTAAATAAGCTCAGAGGTTTTCCAATTGCTGGCGGCCATCTGGATTTTAGTATATGCAGACGCAGCTCATTTTTTGTTCCCTTCACCGTGTTGCGTAACCCCACAGACCGAGTGGTATCTTCGTATTATTACATTAAAAATTCAGATCACGCCTCTAACGTATATTTCCGAACAAAGATTGAAAAAAACGCCTGGTCACTACTGGATTTTGCTCGTGATCCCGATGTCATGAGATTCTACGGAGAAGGACAAATTCGCCAATTGGCAGGGTATCTATGGCAAGATGATCCCGGAAACCTTCACATAAGTGACTTGCTTTCTATTGCAAAACATAATTTAAGTCGTTTTAAGTTTATTGGCATGACTGAGCTATTTCCAGAGTCGGTTAAGTTATTTTTGCAGCTTATGGGTGTTTCTGAAATTAAAAACATTCCATACGAAAACAAGGGGAAAAATACAGACCCAATAGCGCCAGAGATTATTCAATCTATTGAGGAAATTACGCAACCTGAACATGAATTCTATCATTATGCTCGCCAAAAATTTGAGCAGCAATATGCCGAGACTTTTGCGCACGTTAATGCTGCCCCATCTACTCCTGTAGAAATTAAAGCGCCTGAAATCGTGAATGTTGAGATTTGGGATGCCGCAAAATTTAATACAGGGATCGAAGATTACGTTTTACATATTCCCGCGATGTTGAGCTATTCTGAACGACTTTATATCCATTGGCATATGAACAATATTTTCACAGGTCAAGGTGAGGCTGTGGAACTTGGCAGTTTCTTAGGAGGCTCAACAAGTGCGGCGCTTAGTGGATTGTCAAAAAATCTCAATCAGGCGGCTAGTAAACATATTCTCAAAGTTTATGATTTCTTCGAATGGACAGCCGCAGATGCGAACATTTATAAAACCAATTTCGATAAAAACGCACAAATCGAAGTCGGTCAATCTTTCCAGCCCATGTTTTACAAACATATTGCACCTTGGTCAGATCGAGCAGAAATTTTCCCCGGAGATATCTGTAATCGTTCCTGGAACGGTGGGGAAATTGAATACCTGTTTGTCGACTTAATGAAAAGCCCGTCGATTGCTACGCACGTTGCAAAAGAATTTTTTCCTCATTTGGTTCCTGGTTTATCCTGGGTTCTTCATCAGGATTATAAACATTATTATACATTTTGGATCCATTTGATTATGTATCGCTTGCGCAATTATCTAACGCCAGCCTATTCAGTGAAGGATGGGCCTACGGTAGCATTTCGCTGCATCCAGAAAATCTCTATTGAGGTCGCTGTGACTGCGTGTGAGTTGGAAAGCTTTTCAATTCGAGAGATCAAGGCGGCTTTTCAATATTCCCAAAAAATATTGGAAGGGGATAATAGTTACTTGAAATTTGAAGCGCGTGGAGCACATCTTCGAACTTATATGCACTTCATTAGTGAACAGATTGGCTCTAAGGATATTGAACAGATTGTGTCAAATATAGGTGGTTTTGATCAACGCCTCTATGAAGTTTTTCCTATGCTCGATCAAACCAGGAAGTAATCACATGGCTTGTATTCAGGATTTTTTATATTAATATATATTATTAATTTGTTAAATTTATTGCAATATAGACCTCTCTAGAAAGAATGGTAGAATCTAAAATCTATCTTAAGTTTTGCCTTTAATTCTTGGATAACCCCCTATGCTCTCACAATTTGATCCCAGGATTCCAGTAATTGTGCCTATTATAGGCGGACTAAGCGGTGTAACGTCCTGGGCCATTCGATTGCGAGAGGCCTTTAGTAATCACCCAATCTACAAAATTTTATTGATGCAGGTTGCAGTACATCAACCTTCGCCTGGATTCGATCTTTTTGCTCCAAGCTTAAAAATGGCCTCTGAAAACATCAAACAATTCCATCAGGCGATTGTCATTCCTAATTGGTTTTTTGAATTGGTTCCTATATGCATTAATTTAATTAAAGAAGGCAATGATATTCGAGTTATAGGCATATGCCACAGTGACACAGAGGTCGAATATTATAATCCGCTTTGCTGGTACGAACCCCAGATTGATCAATTTATTAGTGTCAGCAACAAATGCGATAGCGAATTAAAAAGACGAATGCCACATCGTATCTCCGATATAAAGAGGCTGACTTATCCGATACCCGTTCCGCCTAACCTACCTGCAATCAATCAAAAGGAATCCATAAAATTAGTTTATGCTGGCCGAGTGATACAGACGCAAAAACGAGTTCGCGATTTTATTCCACTTGTTAAAATGCTTACTGAAAAACAGGTGAACTACACATTGGACATTATTGGAGATGGCCCTGAACTCCCTGAACTCAGACTCGCTCTAAAAGATTATATTGACAAGGGCATTGTCTTTTTGCGAGGCATGATTGCGCCAACTCAGATGGACCCATTGTGGCAGAATTACGACATTTTTGTGCAAACATCTGAATATGAAGGCACCAGTATTTCAATGCTGGAAGCCATGTCTCATGGGGTTGTGCCGGTTGTTACCCAGGTGAGTGGCACTGGCGGTGATGTGTTACAACCCGGCATCAATGGCTTTGTTTTTCCAGTCAAAAATATAGAAATGGCTGCGCACTGGATTGAACTCCTTCATCATGAGCAGCACTTTCTCAATCAAATGCGTTATGAGGCACATTTAACCGCGCAAAATTTCAGTTTAGCCACCTACGCCGAAAAAATAACTCCCATATTTAATGCTGCTATCAACGCTCCGTCGCGTTCCTGGCCGCAAGGACGCAGTACGATACCTCAAGTACCTTACCATGAACAGGAAACCTATTGGACTAACCAGGGTAAGAGGTGGTTAAATCGACTTCGCATGATGAGAACCGCTGCTTTTGTGCTGCCAGAGGGCTATGCCCTGGGCGGTACAACGACATGGTCTTTACAAATGTGTAAGCTTTTACAAAGACGAGGCGTAAAATCATTTATTCTTGAACACACGACAGATGAAAATCACTATAAATCGATGGAAACACTTGAAAAATACGAGCTTTCTAACCTCAAGTGTGGGGGCAGACCTGCTTACTACTATCAACAAGACGATCTAAGCCTTTATGCACCTGTCTATAGTAGTATCACCCCTGCCACCATCGTACCCAATTGGTCAGCCGGAGCATATGCGACATGTGCTCATCTGCTGAAGTCAGACCCTAACTCACTAAGGGTAATCGGATATGCGCACACAGATGATGATTATTATTACAAGTTACTCCAGTACTATGAACCTATCATTTATAAATTTGTCGCGGTAAGCCGTGAAGTTGGCCTGCATCTTTTGGAATATATCCCTTTCCGGCACAAGGATATTATTGTAAAGCCTTATGCAGTAAACGTATCCCCATCGCTTTCAAAAGTTTATCCTCTTTCAAATCATCCACTTCGAATCACCTATGCTGGCCGTTTAGCTCAACAGCAGAAATGCATCCTGGATTTAGTCCCTCTGGTCGAACAACTTCATGATAAAAACGTTAATTTTAAACTCCAAATTGTAGGAGATGGACCAGAAGGAGATTTGTTACGGCAGCAAATGCAGAGACTGCCTGCATCAGCATTAGAAAAGGTAACTTTCAAAGGCACAGTTGCATTTGATAAGATGGAAGAAATCTGGAAAAGCAGTGACATCTGTATATTGGTTTCCGAGTTCGAAGGAACGAGTATTTCAATGCTGGAAGCGATGGCGCAAGGGGTAGTTCCAGTCGTTACACAGGTGAGTGGCACCTCCGCCACTATCACTCATCACTCAAATGGATTGTTATCTCCGGTTGGGGATCTCGTGCAAATGGCAGAAAACATAAGGCAGTTAGATATTGATAGAACCCTTCTTCGTGAAATGGGAAGTTCTGCTCATAAGACCATTTTGGAACGCTATTCTTACGAGGA
>JALHNB010000020.1 GCA_022843745.1 Anaerolineae bacterium
TCGCACTGCCGATGGTGAACCGGGCGTTAAAGTCCTGTGGCGCGGTTGGACACGCCTCCAGGACATTGCCCAAACTTGGTCTATTTTTCACCCTCCCCAAGATGTGGGTAATGTATAGCCGAATTCAGAGAGGGGAGAAAATCTACTCGATAGGTCATAAATAACTCAGGTTATCAAAGGTCTGAGCATGGCATCCGCCGCCGCAGATTAAAAGGATTATGAAGCGGATTCAGACTATATTTTGTTTAAATTTAAAAGGATTATTGATGATGGGTATACGTCCAGCCACAATTGAGGACGGCGCGGGGATCGCAAAAGTTCAGATCGATAGTTATCGCATCGGGTATCATGGCTTGGTGCCCGATAATTTTTACGCTCACATGACGGTGGAAGAACAGACACAGGATTGGATTGATCTGTTATCGAAAGAAGATCACGATCCGCTGTATGTGGCAGTAGACAATGAAAGTCGCGTCCTGGGCTATGCGGTGGGGCGTTTGCTGACCGATGAAAAGTTCGACTGCGAACTCAGTGCGCTGCACGTTCTGAAGGATCATCAGCGACAGGGACATGGGACGGCGCTGATGTCTGCCATCGCGAAATATTACACGGATGCCGGACATGCTTCGCTGATGTTGTGGACGATCAAGGGCAATTCTGCCCGCGCCATGTACGAAAAATTGGGCGGTGAACTGGTCGGGGAAAAAACATACCCATTGGACGAGGACACAGAACTTACCGAAGTGGCCTACGGCTGGGCGGATATGCGCATACTTATATAGCCGCCAAGTATGATAAAGAACCTATTCATACCCTTGTTCTCGTAGCTCTGATAATGAGAATGCTTCAACACAGGCAGCTGGATTACCCGCAAATGCTTCCGTAAACTCTTCAATGTTTAAGCCTGTCATATCTTCAATATTCCAGAACGGTCTAAAGACAGATGGATCATCTAAAGAAGGTTGCAGAACATCTATTAGTGACGTTGGATTACCGTCTATTTGAAGAGTCAGGTCAATTGAGTCATATGTAGCGTCTTCATCGCAAATCAACAACCGTCCTTCTTTGGTTATTCGCTCATTCATAAGCCGCTGATTAGACGACAAATCATTACCAAATCTGTATTCAACAATAAAGCCTTGATCCTCATAAACGACTGCTAGAACATAACCAATAATGGGTGCGCCTGAATACCGCATATAGACATCTGTTGGCTCGCCATAGGTGTCAAGCACTTCTGACAAAATAAACGGATTTTCTTCAAGCCAATTCACTGGCATATACAATCGAACATGTACCCTTAATAAGACATCATCTGTTGACCCGAAAATGACCTGCAATTGACCATCCGATAACGGAAGTAAAGTTTCATAAAAATCTATTCCACGATTGCTGGATAATTCTGATTCAGCAAAAACTTCACGGCGTTCAATGGCATAGGAGACTGAAGGAGTTTGCTGGAAACTGCGGATAACAAAGTCTGTTGTTTCTTTTGTTAAGCTTTCACCCAGATGAAACCTCCAGAAACAAGGTAGCAAACAGTCTTTATCGACGGCTAGTAAGTCGTTGACAATAGGCAAAGTTTCTTCAGATGGAGGTGCGACAGGAAACTCGAATATTTCCGGGGGCGGCGTAGGGGTGGGTGTGTCACCCCCTTCTATCTCAGTTGAAAACATTATGATAACCACAAGAGTGATGCTTGACAGTATCAGCATAAAATAACTTCTAATGATTATCATTTCTATACTCCTTATACAAGAAACTGTGTATTCATGAATGTCAAATCAAGGCACTCGCCACTTGGGATTTGACCTATGAATGTAAGCGGAGTAGGGCCATCCAGCAGTTTGCACAATTCTCAAAAATGATTGGGTGAAATATTTGGGCCGTGACCGGGGTAGACGGTTTTGACATTGAAAGCGCGAATCTTTTGCCAACTCTCAAAAACCGTGCCGTGTTCCTCCAATGGACGCGGGAGATCGCCCGTAAAGGCCGCGCCGGAATCGAGAATGAGGGTCACGCTGTCGTCAGAATGACCGGGCGTGCTGATGATTTCGCCGCGAATGCCGAGTCGTACTAAAAATTCCCGGCTTTTTTCGAGCGTGATTTTGAGTGTCATCTTGTCGGCGAGGTCAATATCGACGTAATTGTTTTGCGGTTTCATGTAAGTCTTTAAAATCGGGACAGCCGAAATCTGGGTGTCGATGACGATGTGCTTGAGGCCGATGCGCTTCAATTCCTGCGCAAGTCCGGCGTGGTCGGGGTGATAGTGGGTGCAGAGCAGATGTTTGAGATCGCCGAGATTGATGCTCATGCGTTTGCATTGATGCTGCAATTTGGGGAGTGTCCCCGGAAAACCAACATCAACGAGCAGTTTGGCATCGGCGAGAAAATAATAATTGGTCGAGTCGTAGCCGACGTTGACGATGTTCACGGTTTGTGATTTTGGGAACGGCGTTCGAGCAGCCTTTCAACCGACTCGGCAAGATCATCATTTTTGACCGTGTGGTTTTCGTCCAGGCGTTTCTGAAGGTAGGCTCGCTCGTCGTCGTCCAGATCATCCACGAGGCGATCAATCAGCGTGTACATATCCTCGCCCTCGCGCTTGGGCTTCGATTTTCCGGCGTTTCCGGTAGCGAAGGCGTAAGCGATCATGCCTAAAATCAGCGCGGATAGGGACACGCCACCCAGGATCAACGCCGAAGCTCCCGCACCACCACGCGCGGCCATCAGGAAAATGCCAGCGACCAACGCCAGCAGCATCAAGGCTGCCAACAGATTCACGGCGCGGCGTGAGTTGGGAGATTGAAATTGGGGGATCATCTTTTCAACGCCTTTCAAAAAGGGATCGCATTTTTGTCGTCATGTTCCTCATATTCCTATACGCGGATGGTGGGGCGCGGGTTGCGCACGGCTGTGGTACTGGCACACGATAGCGTGATGAAGGCTTACCCCTCCCTAAATCCCTCCCCACTTCGCTTCGCTCGTAGAGAGGGACTTGAAGAGCGCATGACTCCCCTCTCCATAAGCCTGCGAAATGGGGAGGAGACTTCCAAGACTACTTCAACCGCCTACTGCATGATGCGGATGGCTAACGGCGACCAGAAAACATAGAGAATCCCCGGCTGACCATAAGCGGCGTTGAGATTATCGACGCGCTGGGCGGGTGGCGGGAAGCTGGCGAAACTGTTCATCACATAGACTTTGCCGCCCCAGGGGTAGCTTTCAAACGTGACGAACGAAATCTGCGTTCCATCCGGCGAAATCGCGATGCCGTATTCGTTGCCCGTCACGCTCAGGCTGGCGCTGAAATCCGCCCCGGCAACAGCCCATTCATACGTCCCGATCTCGACGCTGCGGGTGGAATAAATGTTGATGCCCTGTGGCGCGGTGCGGCTGTAAAAAGCCAACTGCCCATACAGCGAAGTCACTTGCGATGTGGCGGGGTCAATGACGATAAATTCGCCCTCTGGCGTGTGACGCAGAAGGATATAGTCTTTTTCGTCAGTGCCGATCCAGCGGGCGAAATCCGCGATGCCGACGGCAGGCAGGTTGATCGGTGTGGCGGTGTTGGTGTTGGTATCAATGGTGACGACGACGGCCTGCGACTCACCGCTTTCCGGCTGAAGCAGATCGTAAAAGACCAGACCACCCGCAGCCCAATCCAGCGACGGCACGACAAACGCGACGGAACGTTCCTGGCGCTCGTAGAGGACGGACTGCGCACTGGATGCAAAATCGTGGACGATCACCTGCATATTATTCGTGGCCTGATCGCTCTGCGCCCAGGCGATGCGCGTGCCGTCCGGCGACCAGACAGGCAGTGAACGCGCCAACGGGGTTTTATCGGCGATCATCTGCGCGGTACGGGATTGTAAATTGCAGACCCAGATGTCGCTATCGGGCATTCCCAGGAAGGCGAACTGCTGACCGCTTGGCGCATAAGCAAAAAATGACGGCCTGTTTCCGGTCAGACAAAAATCCATCGGCTTAAACTGGCCGTTTTCAAAAATGTAATTGGTATCGCCTTCCAGCGGGACAACGATCAGCGGCGCGGTGATGTCCTGCGCAGACGCGACGGCGCTGAAAAGCAGCGTGAGCAGCGAAATTAGCAATATTTTACGGATCATGAATCTATCTCCTTTACGTGCGATTCATTTCAAATCATATTACGAACACGCGCCAGAGTCATGGGGCGGGTGGCCTACGCTTGCCTGACGACATTGATCGTGCTTTTCAAATGTATCCACACAGCCACCAAATTCAAAAATCCGTTTGCGGAGACAGCGAACGTAGTACAATATCAGGAACAGAGAAGGGGAAAATCATGGTTAAAAATATGAATGACGGCACACAGAACGCGCCGTATTTGCGAATCGACATCAATATGGGCAATCTGGCGGGGCTGCCAGCCTACAGCACCGCGCCGCAGGGAGATGCTTTGGCGCTGCACGAGGCAGCAAAAAATGCCGGATACGCGGGTGTTCAGGGTGGCGATCTGAAAATCTGCAAAAAACTCGGCCTGCACGTGACGGGCGGCGGGCGCGTGAACGAGGTTGGCGAGGCGGACAAGCTGGCGGCGGATATGAAAGCGCACGGCGTGGAATGTGTAACGCTGCACGTTGGCTGGGGCATGGAATCGACAGATAAGGCTTACCGATTGGTCGAGGATATTCTGCAAGCCTCGGAAAAACACGATATTCCGATGTATATCGAGACGCACCGCGCGACGATCACCCAGGATATGTGGCGGACGGTTGATCTGGTCGAGAATTTCCCGGAAATCCGCTTCAACGGCGATTTTTCGCACTGGTACACCGGGCAGGAAATGGTTTACGGCGGCATCGAACATAAATGGGCGTTCATGGAGCCGGTCTTTAAGCGGGTGCGGTTCATTCACGGGCGCATCGGCAATCCGGGGTCAATGCAGGTCGATATTGGCGACGGCAAAGATCGGACATATGTCGAACATTTTAAAGAGATGTGGCGGCGGAGTTTTCGCGGATTTTTAGAGAACGCAAATCCCGGTGATTTTATCTGCTTCGTGCCGGAGCTGCTGTCGCCGGATATTTATTATGCACGGACGTTCAAGAACGCGGCGGGGGAAATGGTCGAGGAAAGTGACCGCTGGCAGCAGGCGCTTTTGTACGCCGAGATCGCGCGGGGTGTTTTTGACCCGTTGGCGAAGCATTTTAAGCTTTACGACATCCCCGTCGAGCAGCTTGACCTGTCTGAGATGACGCTCAAGATTGCGGTACGGGCGGGTATCACAACGGTGGGGGATTGTATTGACTTTCTCTCCCGCGACATCAACGCGCCGATGACGGTGCAGGGCTTCAGCGTCGCGCGGTTGGACGAATTGCAGCACAAGCTTGAGCAGCATGGGTACTGGACGCGGGAGTAAATGCAGGACTGAGGGTTTAGGACTAAGGACCGTGTTTAAAGTCACAACTGGAAAGCCGTTAAAGGTTTTCGTGGCTTCTTCATTCATCAGTAGGACAGTATTGACTTAGTCGATTGCCTGGAGCGCAGTCGAAAAACTGCCTGCTTTGCATGTCGCGATAAAGGCTCTATTTGATAACCTGGGCGGAGATAGCAAGGTTTGAAGAAAATGCTGATGCCTAACCGCCCAAAAGCTGACGCGCTATAATATGCCGCGTTATAGCACATATACCACATAAGGAATGCAGGAATCAACAATGGATACAGCCATTCAACAAGTACGCTTCCAGATCGCCGAGATCGGCGCATTGATGTATGACCGCCAATTGACGGACGCGGGCGGCGGCAATATCAGCGTCCGGGTGGGCGATGTCATCTGCCTTTCGCCACGTTACAGCGGGCAGCGCAAACGCTGGCAGCTTAGCCCGGAAGATGTGCTCGTCATTGACCGCGAGGGCAACAAACTGGAAGGGAAGGGCGATCTCTCCCGCGAGACGAAAGTCCACCTCAAGCTGCATAACACCTACGCCGACTCTGGCACAGCGGTGATCCACGCCCACGCCCAGTACATCCTGGTGTTTGCGGCGATGAATCGCTCGATCCCACCTGTGCTGGAGCAGACCGTCAAATTTGGCGATATTCAGGTCGTGGATTACGCGCCCGCGCACAGCCAGGATTTGGCGGATAACATCGCGAATGCGCTGAAGGGGCAGGAATCGCGCATCAGCAAGCAGGCCGCCGGAGCGATTGCGCCCTGGCACGGCTTGTTTTTAATGGGCAAGGATTTGGACATGGCCTACGATGCCGTCGAGCGCATCAACACCAATGCGCAGATTTTGCTGATGACGCAGCAGTACCTCGGCACGAACGATTATCTGGCGGCGGAACGGGCAGCATTGGCGGCGGCGATGGGAAAGTACGAGAAGTAGTCGGGTTAGCGTTTCAGCCAGTCAACATGTCAGGGCTGAGGACTGGGTAAATATCGTGCTGAGTTTAAAGTCCTGAGTGCTGAGTTCTAGAATTTCTTTGTACCTGGTACTCAGCACGCGCTACCCAGCACTTCCTGTTTTCAGAACAGGTGTCTTGACTTTGAAGTGACTTGAAGGTTTATGATGGGTGTCATAAGTCATTCAAGAAGGGAAGCACTTTGGCGCAAAAAATCAATCCTACCACTCACTATGAGATTATCGATATTCCACCAAACCAAATTCGATAATCTCACTCGTCTGGTGTAATGAACTCCGTTTGCTCGATTGAGCAGCCTACAACCATTATTTGACCGATTGACTTGGCGCTGTTTGCTACCGTGCCAGTATTCGACACGCCTATGTGACGATTTTAAGGAGAAATATTGTGCATCCACCGATGTCGCCATTGACCGAACGAGTGAGAATTGAAGCGGAACAAAACATATTCAAAAGGGAGGCCGAATGGAACGTGCAGGCTATCCCTGTAACGACTTCGCTGCGACATGCTCTCGATACATTCGCTGTTCAAATCCGTGAAATGCTGCAGGGGATTCAATCATTCTATCACTCTCGCCGATACAGCCTTGATCTGGCTGAAGAATCGGTGGAGCAGCGTGACTAACCTCATTTGGGATTTATATTTTAACACTCACCATCCCATCGTGATGACCGATTGACCTGCGAGATCGAACACGGGCAAAATCCATAAACCACGAAATCCACAAATCACGATAGTCAAAATCCACAAATCCAAAACGCATAAATCGACCAAACGTGATAATCACTTTAAAATTATGGAGATGGCGTAACTTCCCCAGCGCACGTTTGTTATGACAGGTGTGCAAACTCAAAAGGAGAGAAGATGCCATGCGGATTTTGATTCTTGGTGGAGATGGGTATCTGGGATGGCCTCAAGCGCTGTATTTATCGAAGCAGGGGCATGAGGTCGCCGTATTTGATAACCTGGCGCGGCGGCAGTTTGACCTGAAGCATGGTTTTGACAGCCTTATCCCGATTCAGACGGTTCACCGACGCATTGAACGCTGGAATCAGCTTACAGGCGGCAAGCAAATCGTTAATTATCATGGTGATACGACGGACTACAATGCGCTCTCGCGGGCGTTTCAGGAATTTCAGCCGGAAGCGCTGGTACATTTTGCCGAACAACGCGCTGCGCCGTACTCGATGATTGACCGCGAACACGCCGTTTATACGCAGTATACGAACGTGATCGGCACGCTGAATGTGCTGTACGCGATCAAGGATTTCGCGCCGACCTGCCATCTGGTCAAGCTGGGGACGATGGGCGAATATGGCACGCCGAATATCGACATCGAAGAAGGATTTATCGAGATCGAGCATAAGGGTCGCAAGGATATTCTGCCATTCCCGAAGCAGCCCGGTTCGTTCTATCACCTGAGCAAAGTCCATGACTCGCACAACATCATGTTCTGCTGTCGCATCTGGGGCTTGCGTTCAACCGATTTGAATCAAGGCGTGGTGTATGGCCCCGGCACGTATGAAACCGAACTGGATGCTGAACTGGCGACGCGCTTCGATTATGACCAGATTTATGGCACCGCGCTCAACCGCTTCTGCGTACAGGCCGCGATTGGGCATCCGCTGACTGTCTATGGACGCGGTGGGCAGACTCGCGGGTATATCAATATCAAGGATACGGTGCGCTGCATCGAATTGGCGATCCAGTCCGAGCCGAAACAGGGCGAATTCCGCGTGTTTAATCAGATCACCGAGTCATTTTCGGTGAACGATCTGGCGGAACGTGTGCAGCGGGTGGGCAACGCGATGGGGCTAAATGTGAAGCTCGACAGCGTACCGAATCCGCGCGTGGAACTGGAAGAACACTATTACAATGCCGTCCACACCAAGCTGCTTGACCTGGGTCTGGAGCCGCATTTGCTGGATGATGCCGAAGTCGAGCGCATGATCAGCCTGACGGTGGAGCATCAGGATCGCATTGACCAGCGGCTGATTATGCCGACGGTGAACTGGCGCAAGGCCGATAATGTGGTCGAGCCGACGGCGGAAGTCGCGACGAATCACCGGTAATAACCTCACCCGTAAATTAAGGAACATCCCCACCCCAACCCCTCCCCATAGCAATAGGGAGGGGCTTCAGATCGGTCTGACCCTCTATCCATTGCATTGGAGAGGGGGCTTTCCAGAGGAGTCATAAACTTTTGTGACCCTGGAGGGGGTTAGGTGAAGGTCTGAAAATTGTGACCACCTATCTTGTGGGATATCACAACCGTGCGCCTACGAAGCACTTATGTTTGGGCGCATCGCGATGCGCCCAAACAATCGCGTCAGATATTTACGATTCGCCGCCCAGTTGTTTGAGTCGTTCCAGACGGGCGGTCTCGTTGGCGACCAGCCACGCATCCTGTGAGAGTTCGGCATAGGCGTGGGCGAAATGGGGACGCGCGTTATCCGGCTGACCGAGCGCCAGCAGACACTCGCCCAATTCCTCATCAACATAGCCATCTTTTAAACCCGCTTGCTCATGTTCGATAAGTAACGCTTTATGAATGTCCAGTGCTTCTTGCACACGCCCCAGAGAACGCAGCGTTCGCCCGACGCACCACTTCGCGATACGGATTGCGCCGGGGTCGCCAGCTTGCTCCCGAAATTTCAGGGCTTTCTGGAAAATTTCGAGCGCTTTTTGATATTCCTGCATATCGTGGTAGGTCCAGCCGATGTTGTTATAGAGCGAACCAAGCCATTTGCGTGCGCGAGGCTGTGTGCTGGATTCCGCCATCGCTAGCGCCTTGAGATTCCAGTCGAGAGCGGACTCCGGCGGCTCGATGATGCCCAGCATGTGCGCAGCATCGACAGCATAGTTGTCCTCGCCGATTTGCTGCGCGATTTCCAGCGCTTCGAGAAAAAGTGGACGTGAATCAGCGCGATTGCCGGACGAGTTAAAAACGCGCCCCCGTTCGAGCAGGTAACGCACCCGCGCAAGTTTGTGATCGGCGGTGAGCATGGCCTGAACCTGATCGAGTGTGCGGTGCGCGTCGTCAAATTTGCGCTGCAAGCCTTCGGTGCGGGCGATCTGGGTCAGCAGTTGGGCGAGGTAGGATATGTCGACGGATGATTGCGCCGCAGGCAGCAGATCGCGGAATTTCTGCTCGGTAGCGGCTGGATTATTGAAGTCCCAGAGTGCGTCAAAATCGGGGAGACGTGAGTCAGTCACATTGATTTTCCAATCTACGACAGATATTCAATAAGATTAGAATGACACAAATATTCTTCGCTGGTCAAGGATTTTGGCGGAAAACGTGCGACTTTTGACGCGGTGGTGTTAGGATGGTGATAAACTGAGACCGTAATCTGCGTCATAAAAGAGGATAATATCATGTCGAAACGATTTTTAATGCAGCGGAAAATATTAGCACTCGGTCAGGATTTTTGGGTCAAGGACGATCATGACCGCAACGTCTATTACGTTGACAACAAACTGCTGGCGCTGCGCAAAACGTATTTGCTGCTGGACGAAAACAACCAGGAAATCCTCAAGATTCAGCACAAGCCGCTGCACATCCATCGGACAATCGAGATCGAACAGGGCGGTAATGTCATCGCCAGCGTCCAGAAAAATCTCATTTCGCCCGTTTATGATCGCTGGACGATCCACACGGCAGGCGGCCAATTGACTGCGAAGGGCGGTCTTTTCGATCATGAGTATGAAATTCAGCGGGACGGGGCAACGCTGGCTGAGATTTCAAAAAAATGGTTCGCGATTCGTGAAAGTTATGGCATCGAAGTGGCTGACAGCGCAAATGCACCGCTGATGATCGCGATTGCGGTGGCGATTGACGACATGATGGACGCGATTGCGGATGAAAGTATGTCGCGCGATTTGCCGAAACCGGATGTGCCTGAGTCGTAGTTTCGGGCATCAGGCTTAGTGCTGTGTCCTATAATTACGCCGGAAACGGGTTCGTGAGGTCTCAAGCCTTGCGCCCCTACAGGCCACATTTGTAGACGTTTCTCTAAAGGTGTGGTGCGTCGAACTCTGCAAAGTGGGTGTCAGCGCAAAAATGAATCATCAATTTGCCTCAAATTTCTTTGTAAAATGCAGCACGAGATCGTCATCAACAGGGACGGATTCGCCGGGTTTCACCACATGATCGCCATAAAACAGGCCGCGCCCGTCGGGGATGTAACCGCGCTTGACGTACATGCGCTGGGCTGTGCCGTAGTCGGCGTACATCCCCACACCGATGCCGACGATGGGGGAGCGCTGGGCGATGATTGTTTCGGCTTCGTCCATTAAGCGACTGCCGATGCCCTGCCGCCGAAAGTGGGGGAGGACGTTGAAATCCTGCACTTCGGGAATATTTTCCGCGTGAAAAGGTGGATAATCCGGCTGCCAGTTGATGGTCACATAGCCTGCGAAAATGTCATCCATGAGGGCGACGAGGATGACGCGCCGTCCGGCTTCCTGCTCGGCGAGGTAACGGGCATATTGGGAGGCGGGTTTATTCCAGCCAATCGCGGTGAAGGCGGCGGCGATTGGTTCGATGTCCTGCTGTTGGAGAGGTCGAATAAAGAGGGACATGGCATCTCCCTGAATTTGTTGTCGGGATAATCATATCCAAGTTGTGGGTATTGCCCCATTATTGCCGAAAGAAAAGGAACATCACCAAGCCGAACCCCGAAATTTACCTCAGGGCGCTGGAGCGTATGGGCTGTGAGGCTTCAGATGTGATCGCGGTGGAAGATTAGCCGAATGGCGTGATGGCGGCGCGACAGGCAGGGATTTTTTGTGTGGCTGTGCCGAATGGGATGACGCAGGTATTGGATTTCAGCCACGCCAGTCTGGTGGTGAAGTCGCTTGTGGGGTTGGATTTGGGGAAATGGTGGTAGAAAGTACCCCGTGAACGACGAATCGGGGGATCTGCCAGATTTCCTATAGTCAAAAGGGACATTAGAACATATTCCATTATGCAAGCATTATGCAAGCATATATCACAATTGTCGCTCACGAATGGTGCGACAAATCGGCTTGCAGAAAAATTCAGCGTTCAGCACGAGAAGGGTAGAGGGGTCGCAAGACGCATCAGACAGCATTCCCTCAAACATGGTCAACGGGGTAGTGGTTTGAAAAGGTCAATCGTATCAGCAGAGGGAAATTTGATGTTTAAATCGGGTTTACAAACGCGCAGTAGCCCGAATTTATTCATCAATCCCAGCGCCCAATGTGAAGATCACGTGAAAATGGACTCGCTGCTTATTGACGGCGCAAAATATATCAACTAAACTGATTATCAATGTGGTTGATAATCAAGGAGCTTGAACCATTTGGAAAAACCCTGGACGCCTTATGAGGCGGCTGAAGAACTGATAAGCGTCTTCCCAGTGATTGGCAGGCTGATCGCATCGCACATGCAAGACGAAGCAGAAGCGACCTTTATGCAAGTGAGGGCGCTCTTTTTTTTGCTTGAAAAGCCGATCACCGCCAGCGATCTGGCACGGAAACGCAAGGTCAGCCTTCAGTCTGCCAGTGTGCTGGTGCAAGCGCTGGTCGAACGCGGTTGGGTGAAGCGTGTCGCCAACCCCAATGACCGCCGCCAATTTCTGCTCGAAGTCACGCCTGAAGGGTTAGCCCGTGCAGACGCGGCCAAACATCAGATCGCCAGTTTTATGACCGGCTTTATGGATGGCTTGACACCGGAGGAGATGGCTGCCGCGCAGATTTTTCTGCCGGGACTCCACCGTGTACTGACGCAGCACGTAAGAGAAGATGAGACCGATAAAAACGAGTAAGAAACTATTTGAATATTCACTCAACCTCACCCCCCAACCCCCTCTCCAATGCGTTGGAGAGGGGGAGGCAAATCAAGTTTTTGTGGCGGGCATCAACGCAAAATGAATTTTCAAACACGTTCTGAGAAACAGACCATCCGAGAGGAAGAAATAGCACGATGATTCGGTTAGCGCGTTACCTTAAACCCTTTTCAACTTTGATCGCATTGGCGGTTATATTGCTGTTTGTGCAGGCGATGGCGGATCTGTCGCTGCCGGACTATATGGCGAAAATCGTCAACAATGGTATTCAACAGGGCGGTATCGACAGCGCAGTCCCCCAGGCCATCCGCGAAAGCGAGATGGACAAGCTGACGCTGTTTATGAGCGAGGACGACACAACCCGAACGCTCGCCGCCTACACATTGGTCAACCAGGACTCGCCAGAGTATGACGAGGAAGTGACGCACTATCCGGCACTCGCAAATGAGCCGATTTACGTCCTCAACACGATCAGCACCGACGAAGCAAACGCTATCAAGCCCGCCCTGAGCAAGGCATTTCTGGCCGTAACAGGCATTGAACAGGCGATGGCTGACCCGGAAAAAGCAGCGGCACTGGGGGAAGGCTCCGGCTTTGATCTCTCCGCGCTGCCGGAAGGCACGGACGTTTTCGCCATGCTTTCGGCGCTGCCACAAGCGATGCGCACCGCCATACTCAGCCAGGTTGACGCGCGATTTGACGCGATGGGCGAGAGCATGATTGAGCAGGCGGCAATCGGCGCGGTCAAGACAGAATACGCGGCGCTGGGGCTGGACACCACTTCGCTTCAGAATAGCTACATTATCCAGGCAGGCCTCATCATGCTGGGCATCGCGCTGGTTTCCGGCGCAAGCACTGTCGCGGTGGGCTTCCTCTCGGCGAAAGCAGCATCGGGGATGGCACGAAACCTGCGGCGCGATGTGTTCCAGAAAGTTGAGAGTTTTTCGAACAGCGAATTTGACAGATTCTCGGTGTCGTCGCTCATCACGCGCTCGACCAACGATGTCACGCAGCTTCAAACGCTGATCGTCATGCTGATCCGTATGATGATCTACGCGCCGATTCTGGCGGTTGGCGGCATTATCAAAGCGATCAGCACCGATGCCTCGATGTGGTGGACGATTGCGCTGGCAGTGACCGCGCTGGTGGGTTTTATCGTCGCGATCTTCTCGCTGTCGCTGCCAAAATTCAAAATTATCCAAAAACTGGTTGACCGCATGAACCTCGTCACCCGCGAAAATCTGTCGGGCATGATGGTGATCCGCGCCTTCAACACGCAAAATTTTGAAGAGCAGCGTTTTGATAAGGCCAATCGTGATCTGACGGATACGAATCTGTATGTCAACCGCGTCATGGCGGCAATGATGCCGTTTATGATGCTGATTATGAACGGCGTGAGCGTCCTGATTATCTGGGTGGGGGCGCATCAGGTAGCGGGAGGGCAGATGCAGATAGGCAATTTGATCGCTTTCATGCAGTATGCCATTCAGATCGTGATGGGCTTCCTGTTCATGTCGTTTATGTTCATTATCCTGCCACGTGCTTCGGTCTCGGCGGATCGTATCGCGGATGTGCTGGAAATTGAACCGACCATTCAAGACCCGAAAAATCCGAAGCGCTTCCCGCTGCCGTTCAAAGGCACGGTGGAGTTCCGCAATGTATCGTTCCGTTATCCCGGCGCGGAAGAAGATGTGCTGCGAAACATCAACTTTACGGCGCAACCGGGCGAAACGACAGCGTTTATCGGCTCGACAGGTTCTGGAAAATCGACGCTCATCAACCTGATACCGCGTTTTTATGACGTGACGGATGGCGCGATCCTGATCGACGGGACGGACATCCGTGAGGTTACGCAGAGCGATCTGCGCGAACAGATCGGGTATGTGCCGCAAAAAGGCAACCTGTTCTCCGGCACGATTGACAGCAACCTGCGCTATGCGGACGAAAACGCCAGCGCGGAACTGCTGACCGAAGCGGCAAGTATCGCCCAGGCGGCGAATTTTATCGCTGAGAAGCCCACAGGGTTGGCGACGGAGATCGCGCAAGGCGGCACGAATGTCTCCGGTGGTCAGCGGCAGCGGCTCTCGATTGCCCGTGCGCTGGTCAAAAAACCGCCCGTCTATATTTTCGACGACAGTTTTTCGGCGCTGGATTTTAAGACCGATGTCGCGCTACGCAAAGCGCTCAAGGAAAACACGGGCAACAGCACCATGCTGATCGTGGCACAGCGTATTTCGACGATCAAAACCGCTGAGCAGATTATCGTGCTGGATGAAGGCCGCGTGGTCGGCAAAGGCACGCACAACGAATTGATGGAGGACTGCGAAACTTATCGCGAAATCGCGCTGTCGCAGTTGAGCATGGAGGAATTGGCATAATGTTTATGGCACAACAAAGACCAGGGCAGTCACCCGCTGGCGGACGCGGCGGCCCCGGCATGGGCATTCAGATGAAGGGCGAAAAAGCCCGTGATTTCCGAGGCACGATGGGCAAACTGCTGGCTTACCTCCGCGCTTACCAGCTTTCTATCGTCGTCGTGCTGATTTTCGCGATTGCTTCGACGGTGTTCTCGATTGTCGGGCCGAAAATTCTGGGACAGGCCACCACCAAGCTGTTTGAAGGCGTTGTCGGTCAGATGTCCGGCAGCGGGGCAGGCATCGATTTTGAATATATCGGCAATATCGTTGTGCTGCTGGTTGTCCTGTATCTGGTGTCCTTCATTTTCAACTACATTCAGGGCTGGATTATGTCCGGCGTGTCGATGAAAGTGACCTACCAGTTCCGCAAGGACATCGCCGAAAAAATCAACCGGATGCCGCTGAAATATTTCGACGGCACGAATCACGGCGAGGTGCTTTCGCGCATCACGAACGACGTGGATACCGTCAGCCAAACACTGAATCAAAGCCTTTCGCAGATCGTGACCTCGGTGACGACGCTGGTGGGTGTGCTGATTATGATGCTGACGATCAGTTGGGTGATGACGATTGTCGCGATCATTATGATCCCGCTGTCGTTCGGGATTATAGCGGCGGTCATCGGTAAATCGCAGAAATATTTCAAGGAACAGCAGGATTACCTCGGTCACGTCAACGGGCATGTCGAGGAAATGTACAGCGGCCACAATGTCGTCAAGGCGTTTAACGGCGAGGCGAAAAGCCTTGAGAAATTCAACTCGTATAACGACACGCTCTACGACTCAGCCTGGAAATCGCAATTTCTTTCCGGCCTGCTGATGCCTATTCTGTCGTTTGTCGGCAACCTGAATTACGTGGCGGTGACGCTGCTGGGTGGGTGGTTGGCGGTTCAGGGACAGATTACCGTCGGTGACATTCAGGCGTTTATCCAATACGTGCGCCTGTTCACGCAGCCTATCGCGCAGATTGGCAATGTCTCGAATATCCTCCAGCAAACGGCTGCCGCTGCCGAGCGCGTCTTCGAATTTCTAGAAGAAAGCGAAGAAGTCGAGGAAACGGCTGACCCGATCCATCTTGCTAACGTGGAAGGCAGCGTCGAGTTTGAGCATGTTCAGTTCGGCTACAACGCGGACAAAATCATCATTAACGACTTCTCGGCGATTGTGCATCCCGGCCAGAAAATCGCGATTGTCGGGCCGACAGGTGCAGGCAAGACGACGATGGTCAAGCTGTTGATGCGCTTCTACGATGTCAACAGCGGCGCGATTCTGGTGGATGGGCATGATATTCGCGACTTCAGCCGTCATGACCTGCGCGGCTTGTTCGGCATGGTGCTGCAAGATGCGTGGCTGTATAACGACTCGATCATGGAAAATATCCGCTACGGACGTTTGAGCGCGACGGACGAGGAAGTGATCGAGGCCGCAAAAGCCGCGCACGTCGATCATTTTGTTCGCACGCTGCCGGATGGCTATAACATGGTGCTGGACGAGGAAGCCGGGAATGTCTCGCAGGGGCAAAAGCAGCTTTTGACGATTGCCCGCGCGATTCTGGCCGACCCGAAAATTCTGATTCTGGACGAGGCGACCAGCTCGGTTGATACACGTACCGAAGTGCTGATCCAGAAGGCGATGGATAATCTGATGCAGAACCGCACCAGCTTCATCATCGCGCACCGCTTGTCTACGATCCGCAACGCTGACCTGATTCTGGTGATGAAGGATGGCGATATTGTGGAGCAGGGGAATCACGAGGATTTGCTGTCACGCGGCGGGTTCTATGCCGATCTGTACAACAGCCAGTTCGAGAATGTGCAGGCGGCGTAGGGCGATTAGCTTTCAGCGATCAGCGGTCAGCATTTCAGCTTAAAGCTAAGGCAAAGGCAAAGGCAAAACACAATGTAATAGGTAAAATTGTAGGGGCGATCAGCGAATCGCCCCTATGGCGTTTTAAACACAGCAAACCAAAAGGGGTGTTCAATCCTATTTTGGGTGGAAGCCTGGACGGTGTTACAATTTGAATGGGGCTGTTCGCATTGCCCGACAACCGCGCGACCATCAGTTGGCTCGCTGATAAAAATTCTTAACTCAAAATTTTAGCCTTGTCTTATTTGTGAAAGTAACGCTTATGACTATCGAGCATCACCAACCGAAAGTTCTCGGCGTGCGAGAGCGCGCCCGCGTCGTCAATCAACTCACCCTTAGCCGCATGGAGACACTGCTGCCAAGCGTCATGAGGGAAACCGGCTTTGATATGTGGTTGATTGTCTGCTATGAAGACAACCACGACCCCATTTTTAATACGCTTATCCCCTGGGAATGCTGGGCACCGATTTTGCAGATCGTCGTTTTTTATGATCTTGGCCAGAGCGTCGAACGGCTGAATATTTCCCGCACCGATATGCAGGGGTTGATGACCGATGCGTGGCAGCCTGATGCTGGTGAAGACCAGTGGGCAGCCTTGCGGCGTGTGGTCGAGGAACGAAATCCCCGGCGCATTGGCATCAACACGTCTGACATCATCTGGGGCGCTGATGGCCTGACCGCAAGCCTGAAGGCGAAAATTATCGACACACTGGGCGGCGAACTCTCTGCGAGGCTCGAATCGGCAGAGCCGCTGGCGATTCGCTGGCTGGAAACGCTGATCCCCGAAGAATTGACCCTGTATACACACGCCTGCGCGATTGGTCACTGGCTGATCAAGACGTGTTTTTCGCGAGAGGTGATTACCCCCGGTGTCACGACGATTGATGATCTGCGATGGTGGTACTGGCAGAAGGCAACCGATTTAGGATTACCGCTGTCATTTCCAGCATTTTATCGCCTCATCCGCAGCGAGGCAGCGCAAAATCAATGGGGCAAGGATGACCGAGTCGTGCGCCCTGGTGATGTTGTTCACTGCGATGTTGGTGTCCAATATCTGCGGCTCATTACCGATCATCAGGAATTGGCGTATATCCTGCGCCCCGGCGAAACGGAAGCGCCCGCAGGTCTGCGCGCTGGTATGGCGCAATGCAACCGTTTGCAGGATATTTTCACCAGCACCTGGGCGTTTGGATTGAGTGGCAATGAAATTCTGAAACGGGCGTTAGGTCGCGCCCATGAAGCAGGGCTGACCAACCCGCGTATTTATTCGCATTCCGTCGGGCATTTGCTGCATGAACCCGGCCCGTTGATGGGACTGCCCTGGGAACAGGAAAAGTGCCCAGGTCGCGGCGACGTGACGATGAATTATTCGACTTGCTACACGGTGGAGTTGAGTGTCAACGCGAGTGTGCCAGAATGGGGCAATCAGTCGGTGCGGTTTCCGCTTGAGCAGGATGCGGCCTTCACCAGCGAGGGCATCTATTATCTCGATGGTCGCCAAACAGCCTTTCATCTGGTTTGAGTGATGGATACGTAGCATAGCGTGATGGGCTTAACCCCTCCCCCAACCCCCTCCCCATTTCGCAAGCTTATGGAGAGGGGGCTTTCCAGACCTGTTGCGAACTTTTGTGAACAGTTTACAAGGTCGCAGCAGGGTTAGAAAATCGTTACCACGCTGTCGTGTGGTAGCTATGCAGAATAGCGTGGTGAAAGCAACCTCACCCCCAACCCCCTCTCCGCAAGCGAGAGAGGGGGCTTTCCAGACCTGTTGCGAGCTTTTGAGAACCGTTAAAAGGTCGTAACAGGGTTAGAAAAACGAGATCACGCTATCATTTGGTGCTACCACCGCTGTGCGCCCCTACGGAAACGGTTCGCGTTATTTGCGAGACGGCGGTTAGGTTGTGTGACCGCGCAGGGAAAAGGTCGTTGGGCCAAAGGAGACATTCAAGCTGCCGTCGATGATGAGGTGATCGCCGTCGAAACGGCAGGGCATGGTGTTGATGAAAGGCGTTTCATAAAACCGGACTGTGACGAGAAATGTGTCGTCGGAAGTCCATGCGCCGCTGGCTGCGATATTCGACGGCTCACCGTATAACATCGTCGATTCTTCGTGCCACGTTCCGCTTCCGCAGGTGATGGGGACAGCGCCATATGCGGTCTGAAACGTGACGATGGCATCCGGCTTCGAAAAGTCGAACGAAAGGGACTCAAATTTTGAGTCGTTCGGCTCCAGCGTGTAGGTTTTGCCAGAGATTGTTGCCGCGAGGGGCGATGATTCTTGACCTTGTGGCGGCGCATAGGCCAGCGATGAGAGTTTGCGCTTGAGCGAATCGCAGGCGGCATCATCGGCGGGAAGTGCGTCTCCCATCGCCGGGAGCAGATGTTCCCAGACGATGTTCAACGGAATCTGCATGTCGCCGAGGCCGCTGGTGATCGCCAGAACCGCGTCCTGATCGGGCATGACGACGCAATATTGCCCGAAAGCGCCGTCGCCTCGATAGGCATTATGACGGCAGCGCCAGAATTGATAGCCGTAGCCCTGTGACCAATCGCTCTCCGGGTCATCACCGTTGGAAACCTGCCAGGAAGTCGCCGCGTCGATCCACGATTCCGGCAAAATTTGTTTGCCCTGCCACAGACCTTTTTGCAGATAAAGCTGCCCAAAATTGGCGATGTCCTCGGTTTTGATGCTGAGTCCCCAGCCACCTGTGTCAATTCCCTGTGGCGATTGCTGCCAGGTCGCGCCTTCGATACCGAGGGGCTTGAACAAGCGGGGTGTCAGATAATCCAGCAGGCGCATTCCGGTCAATTTCTGGATAATCGCTGACTGCATGTAGGTCGCGCCGCTGTTGTAGACGAAGTGTGTGCCGGGTTGGTGTTCGACGGGCATTGCCAGGAAACCTTTGACCCAGTTGTCATCAAAATTTTCGCGCATGAAACCCGTCGAGTCCTCGGCGTGTCCGGTTGCCATCGCGAGAATATCATGTACAGACATCGCTGCCAGATTTTCGCTGATTTCGGCAGACAGGTCGTCGGGGAAAAACGAGATGACTTTATCCTCGACGGTCAGGCGGCCTTCCGCGACGGCGAGGCCGATGGCGCTGGACGTGAAACTTTTGCTGAGGGAAAAGAGCATATGCGGGCGTTCCGGCGCGTAGGGCGACCACCAGCCTTCGGCGACGACATGGCCGTGCCGCATGAGCATAAAGCTGTGAAATTCGTTGACGTTTTTTTCGATGGCTTCGACAAAATTGAGAATCGCGCCGGACGCGATGCCCTGCGCTTCGGGTGCGCTGCGGGGGAGTTGGCTTGGCATGGGAGGGATTCCTTTGGCATTACCAAAAATATTGTGGCGATTATACCGCGCAATCCCTCATGATGGTCATTTCGTGCGCTGCGAGTCGCATCAAATTCTATCCCTATCCCAAACCCCTTGTATCTTAAAGGGAGTGGGCAGGACAGATTTTGGGTTTGCACCGCCTGGGGTTCAAAACCCCAGGCTAGATGGAAAATCAAGTCCACTGAAAGTGGACTCCTGAAAGTCGTTCTGAGCTTATCGAAACTTCCTTGCAAACCGCGCTAGAAAAGTGTCCTGTCCTCAACCATTGTATGGAGAGGGGACTTTTCGTGACTATTCACGTTTACCTGAGAGGGCACGATACATCGTGCCCCTACGAAAACGTGGTCGCGTTATCCGTATTGAATTTTTAAACACTACGAGCAGCGTCAGCCGCTTGAGCTACGCAAAAATTACGGATACGTGCATAAATACTGAGGACTAGCAATCAGGGTAACAGCTTTAAAATGTTGGTCGATTGTTGAGCATATTCATGATGGTCGCGCCGCTGGTGACGAACAGAATGATCAGCGCCGGGATGACCACGTTCATAATTAGCAACAGCCAGAGGCAGCCGACACCGGACATCCCCTTGCCGATGATGCGACCATCTTTTCTGGCGCGGCTGAGTACGAGCAGGTTGAAGATGAGGCCAGGCAGCCAACCCAGAAAGTAGAGCATAAAAGTTGCCCAGGCATGGACATAATAATCTTTTTGTTCCAGCGCAGCCTGCATCATTGCCTTACGAATACGATTGCTGTTATCGCTTTCCATGCCTTGACGCGACCTCTCACTCATATGATGCCTCTTTATATGAAGATAGTTTAAAAAAGTAAGAAATTTTATGATAACTTAGGCGCAACATTATCGCCACAAGTTGCCTGTGAGTGTCATTGAGCCTTAATAATGAGGCCATCACAATTGAGAATTGCGCCGGACGCGATGTTCTGTGCTTCGAGGGCGCTGCGGGGGAGTTGGTTTGGCATGGGAGGGATGCCTTTTTTTGAATTAAGTTTGAACAGCGATGATAACGCTTGTGTTCGAATTTTGCTCTATCGGACGCTTGCCCTGTGATCGCCCATCTCCTACGAAAAGGCACATACAATCAGGATGTATATAAGAGCAGTCTGGGCAAACATGATGCAAGCGAAAAAACTCCTCTTTGTCATTCTGATGTGTTTCCATTTTTCGATTACGCTGGCTCAGGATGATCAACCTCTGGAAATTATCACAGCTGAAAATGCGGGCCGCATCGAGCAAATCGCTATTTCTGGTCATGGGACATTTAACAGCTATTCCTGGCAGCCGGATCGTAAAATACTGGCTTTGGGCAGCGGGACGGGTGTCTGGTTGCATGACCGAGATCGTCAGCAGATGACGCCGCTTGATGAAAACGCGGGCTACGTGCGCAATCTTCTTTGGAGTCAAGATGGCAGCCAACTCGCCGTGTCCAGCATTTTGATCGACCGATGTTTGCTGCGCATCTGGGAGATCGCTGAGGATAGTGGGGCAAATTTGCGGCGGGAGTTTGCGTATTGCACCAATCAGATGGGGTGGAATCCAGACGGAACACGTCTCGCTGCACAGTTGCGGGATCGTCTGGTGCAGCCAGGAATAAATCACGACGGAGCTGTTTACGTTCTGGATATTGAAACTGGCGAAATTGTGACTGAAGTGATTCACCTGCCGCAAACCTATTTCGTTGGTGCTGAGTTTTTGATCTGGTCGCCGGATGGGCAATATTTACTGACTGGAAATGTACTCGCGCTACACATTTGGAATGCCGCTACAGGCGACGAATTATTCGGTATTGAGGAGCAAGAGCAATTCGGCAGACCGGAATGGTCGGCAGATGGTACGCGCATCACCGCACCGTGTGATAAAGAGAGAGAAGGATTTGCGCCACTTTGTGAGTGGAATGCAAAAACAGGGGAATTCATTCAATTTCTGTCGAATGATAGACCTCTTATTCCAATCGCACAGAATAGCCAAGATAGACCAGAAATAGCGGCGCGTTTTTCACTTATCGCGTTGTCTGTCGAATGGAGTCCCGATGGTGGGCGGTTAGCCTCCATTTTCGATCATGGCAACTCTAAAACAGTCAATATATGGAATACGGTAAATGGAAATTTGTCAGAAAAACCAGTCACAACTTTTTCGCCAACGCTGGTGGACGAGATTCAGTGGATACCGCATAGCCGTGAGATCGTTACTTATGGACAGCAAGAAATTGATAGCAGTATCCGTGTCGAAGTTGAGCGTTGGAACACAGAAATCGGAGCGAAATCGGAAACCTTATTTCAGGGTGAAGGCCAATTGGTCGAGTATAGACTGATTGAAACTCCGGCCATTGCCTACAACAGTGATGCTACTCAGTCTGCGAGGGCGGGGGAAGGCAATACAATCCATTTTTCTTCAGGCCAAATCTATCCCATTGCCATAGGCGATCATAACCGTATTCAGCGCATTCAGTGGAGTCCCAACGATCAATTTATCGCTGTTATTTATGGCAACGGCGAGGTCTATGATATTCAAGTCATTGATACTCAGACACTTGAAATCGTCACACGGGTCTATGGTATTTATTACCGTGTACCATCTCTAATATGGCGGCCTGATAGCTCAATGATTGCAGCGCCAATCGCGTGGGATAATTCAGCCGGCGAAGCGATTAATGTGCATTTATATCGCGTTCCAAATGAAAGAGCATATGAGCTTACCTTCTATCAGGGGGTTTCTATCCCCGTAGATGATTTTTATTTCCCTGGAAAATACACGCCCCCTGGCATCGCCTGGAGTCCGAATGGCGATTTAATTGCCGTCAGTTCAACCACTGCGATCAATATTTACGAGCCGGATGCGGGCAAATTGATTGCTTCAATTCCGGCTTATGAGGTGATTTCGTTAAGCTGGCATCCTGACGGCAATCTTTTAGCAACCAGCAGCAACGATGGCACGATCCGACTGTGGGCTGTACATTCCTGACTAACTATCCCCCATACGCCCGCACAATCGCGGCGCGGACGAAGGCGATATTGGCGCGGAGGGCTTCGCGGGTGGGGCGGTACTGGCTGAAATCTTCCAGCGCGACCCAGCCATCATAGCCGACACCGTGCAGCGCCTTGAACAGTGCGCCGAAATCGACCACGCCGTCTTCCAGTGGCGACCAGTCGGATTTCCAGACTCCGCCGCCAAAATGGTGATGATAGCCGACATTTTTGACGTGGACATGCGCGGTGTATGGCCCTAAAAGTTCCAGGCCGAGGCGATAATTTTCGTAGCCTTCGTGTCCCATATTGCCTGCGTCGTGCAGCACACCGATAAAATTCGGGTCAAAACCATCGACAAGGCGGAAGGCCAGCGACGCGCTGCACACAATCGTGCCGTGATGAATCTCGATGATGCCCTTGACGTTGTACTGCCGCGCCATCCCCTCGACATTTTTCAGAAATTCGCGGCCTTCGGCGAAAGCGGAGGCATAGGATTTTTCCTGCGGCCAGCGTCCGGCATTGACGCGAATCTGCTTCGCGCCGCAGGCCTGGGCGAAGCGCATCCCGGCTTCGACTCCCGCCATGTCGCCGACTTCGATATACGTGCCGAGGCCGGGGATGGCGAGTCCGGCGGAATCCGCCAGAGCGCGGGCGCGTTGGCCTTCGCTGGGCGCGAGGGTCGCCAGATTGTTGCCCCAGAAGGATGGTTTTTCCTGAAGGCGATTTTCCGGCGTGGTGGTGACGCGCCATTCCACGCCGTCGTAACCACTGGCGCGAAGCTCCTGAACCAGTTCTTCCGGCGTGAGGTCGGGGGTCATAACCGTAAACACGGCAATTTTTAACATGGTAGTCCTTTCAATTTTTTCGCTAATAAGCGATCTCATTGTATAATTACATTTGACAAGGCCGAAAAACTGGGGGTTTCATGAGCGTAAAAGTGTCGTGGTACAACGATGAAAAAACGATTGTTTTACAGACTTTCGGTAAAGACGTGGTTGCCAATGACTGGCGCGAGGCTGCGCGTCTTTCCAATCAACTTCTGACATCCGTCGAACACACTGTTGACCTCATCATCACGTACACGGAACTCACAAAACTGCCCCCTAATCTATTTTCCGCCAGCAATTATGTCGAAAGCATGATCCCCAAAAATCAGGGTCTGGTGGTGGTGGTCGCTACCCAGGCGATCATCGGCGCGTTTAACGAGCTGATGCGGCGGCTGATGCCCAAAGTGGTGAACGGCACCGTGATGGTCAATACCATTGAAGATGCCGAGGACTATATCGCCAGACATCGATCCCACAGCCTCGAATAATGATAACGCAAGTCGCTTTTAGTCGATAGTCGATAGTCGATCAGTAGAGGTTGGGCGGGAGATGGACGCATAAGAACGTATCTGAAAATTCACCTCACCCCCAACCCCTCTCCGCAAGCAGAGAGGGGAGCAAAAATCCATCTACAGCAAGGCAACGATAACAATAATCAGATAGGTTTTATCTCGTCCTTGCGTTAAGTACATGGGGTTCACTTTCTCTGCATCATGCCACCGAATTTTGAAATCCCCTCTGCGCTCTTTGCGTTCTTTGCGCCTTTGCGTTAAGGTTTTTCCATTTTCAGGAGTAATTTTCATTATGGAATCTCGCAAACTCCGCCTCGCGCTCGTCGGCGTTGGCTCGAATGTCTACAGTATGCACAACCCCGCGCTCAAGCTGCCGACCACGCAGGTCGTCGGCGCGGCGGACATCAACGGCGCTGCTGCCGATAAAGCCGCTGCTGAATGGGGCTGCCCGGCGTTTACTGATTTTCACGCGATGCTCGACAGCGTGGAGGCCGACGCGGTGGTCGTGATGACACCACATTATCTCCACGCGCAGATGGCGATAGACGCGCTGAATGCTGGATTTCACGTGCTGGTCGAAAAGCCGATGGCGCTGGATGTGAGCGAAGCCGACGCGATGATCGAGACGGCGAAAAAAGCGGGCAAGCTGTTGGCGGTGAATTTTCAACAGCGCACCCGTCCCGAAATTATCGCCGCGCGAAAATTGATTAACGAGGGGTATCTCGGCAAAATTCAGCATGTCGATATTAAGATTACCTGGACGCGGACGGCGCTGTATTACTCGATGGTCGATTGGCGCGGGACATGGTGGGGCGAGGGCGGCGCGGTGCTGATGAATCAAGGGCCGCACGAGCTTGATCTGGTGTGCCATCTGATCGGGAATCCGTCGCGGGTTTTCGGCTGGACGCGGACGACTCAGCACCAGATCGAGGCGGAGGACACGATTCAGGCGATGGTCGAATGGCCGAGTGGGGCGCTCGGTTCGCTGCATATCAGCACCGCCGAGGCCGGACAGCCGCAGCGTTTTGAGATTATCGGCACGGGCGGCTATCTGGCGATCAGCAACGGCAAGCTGGATTTCAAGCGATTTGATGTGCCTGTAGACACCTTTTTACGCACCAGCGAGAAGCCGTTTGCCGCGCCAAAGCTGGTCGCCGAGGAAGTCGAAATCGGGACAGGTGGCGGCGATCATCAGGCGATTCACCAGAATTTTTATGACGCGATTGTCAACGGTGCGCCGCTGGTGGCCGAAGGTGCAAGCGGGATTTACGGCCTGGAACTGGCGAACGCGATCAATTACTCCAGCCACACCGGGCAGCCTGTCGAGTTTCCGGTGGAACGGCAGGCTTACGCGGCGCTGCTGGCGAAGTTGCAAGGGAAGTGAGTGGGGCAGTCCGGTACTGAAGATGCAACCTCATCCCCCAACCCCTCTACAATGCTTTGGAGAGGGGAGCAAGAGAGAGCGTAGGTATGTTTGGTAGTGGGTGCAATATCAGGAGAGCGAGATTTTAGCGATGAGTGAAAAAGCGAATCAGCCAGACCCGATTCGCCTTCAAGTGATATGGGATTATCTGACCCAAGAGAAAAGTAAAAGTGATTACAATCCCAACATCATACAGACTCTTGCTCTGTTATATCTTCAAGGAGAGGATGGCAGAATTTTCATCGTCCCGCCACCCATACCAGAAATCCAGTTTCAGGAAATGATCCGGGCAATTGATGCAGAGGTGGAAAAGCGGCGGCAAGAAAAATCGCAGGAATGAATGTTAAGCACCATAAGGCTACATGCCTGTTGGTGTCTGCTAGGATCGTATGGTCGTTGAACCCCTCTCACAGACTGCGGGTTTACGACACTTTCGAGGAATTCGTGGTGTTTTTGCGAAAGGGGAGGTCTCAGACCCGCCCCTACAGGTCACATTTTGCAGGCGTTTTTAGAAGTTTCGCGCTGCGAACGACTCCGGGTAGGCGATTAAATCATGCTAAAATGAACTCGCTCGGATTCAGTATAAGAGACGCTTTATGGCTGATGTGTTTATCTCCTACTCGCGTAAAGATGGTGAATTCGCCCAGCGTTTAAGCACGGCTTTCGTCGGCGCGAAGCGTGTCGTATGGGTCGATTGGCAGAATATCCCCCGCGCGGAGGATTGGTGGCGCGAAATTCAATTGGGTGTCGAGGGCGCGGATGCGTTTATCTGCATCATCAGCGAACACTGGCTCGCGAGCGAAATCTGCCACAACGAACTTGCATATGCACGGCAGAATAACAAGCGTGTCTTGCCGCTAATCTGGCAGCAGGTTGAAGGCGATGTCGAACAGCGATTAACGGACGCATGGGGGGAATTGCCCTGGTCGCAGCGGGCGCAGGACAACTGGGCTTATCTGCGGCATCTGAACTGGATATTTTTCGATGACGTTGCCCGCTTCAACAGCGAATTCGATGCGCTGCTGCTGACATTGGAGGAAGATCAGCCGCATATTAAGGCGCATACCCGCTATCAGAGCGATGCGCTGGAGTGGGAACGGAGCAACCGCAATCCGAGTTTTTTGATGAGCGGCGACAATCTGGCGTTTGCCGAAACGTGGCTGGCGCAGAGCGTGGGCAAAGAGCCTGAGCCGACAGCGATCCAGCGGGCGTATATCACGGAAAGCCGACGAGTCGAGGACGAATTAAAGCGGCAGGCGACGGAACGTGAACGCAGAATCCGGCAGTTCCGAGTGACGGCGGCGGTATTGGCTGTGATTGGCGGATTGGCAGTCGCGACAACCGTGACGGCTTTCAATCAGGCGGTGGATTCGGCGAAGCTGGCGGCGGCGGCGATGGTCGCGCAAGGCGAGGCGCTGAATCGGGGGATGACGGTTGAAGCAGGCAGCACCCAATTAGCTGCTGACAGCGCTTTTTTCGTGCTTCAGCAAAATCGTGTTGGGACGCTGGCGGCTGGCGCGGTTGTGATGCCGCCGGAATCCACCACACCCGAACCGACGCAATATGTTGCCACGCTGACGCAGGTCGCCCAATTAAACGAGTGGATACCCGTCGAAATGACCGACACATTTGATGTGGCGATGGTACAAGTGCCGCAAGGGTGCTTTTACATGGGCAGCGTGGCGGGTGGTGATGAGCAGCCGATTCACCTCCAATGTTTTGACGCGCCGTTCTGGATCGACAAATTTGAGGTGACGAACGCTCAATATGCGGCGATTAGTGGGGAAAAGCCGCCGAGCATGTTTACGGACGACCTGAATCCGGTAGACAGCATCAGTTGGTTCGACGCGCGTGACTTCTGCCGGATGCGTGATGCGCGTTTGCCGACAGAGCGCGAATGGGAATTTTCTGCACGCGGGCCGGACAGCCTGACTTATCCCTGGGGTAACATATTCCTCAGCGATAGGGTAGTTTTCAGCCGTCCGTCTGATGCCGGGCCGCTGCCTGTGATGGATGCCGACGGAAACCCGCTGCGTCCGCAAGGGGCATCGTGGGTGGGCGCGGTTGATCTGTCTGGTAACGTGTGGGAATGGGTCAGCACACGCTACGATGATGTCGATTTTTCGCGTCAGTTGTTTGACTATCAGATGCTCTACCCGTATCCGTATGTCGCCGACGATGGGCGTGAGAGCGATGAGACGGCTGAAGAATTTGAGGCGCGTCTGCCGATTTATACGCTGCGGGTGCTGCGGGGCGGGGCGTTCGCCAATTCCGATTCCAATCTGCGCGGCCCCATCCGCGATGCTGATAACCCGACGGTCACGAACAATGTCAACGGCTTTCGATGTGCGCGTGATTTCGAGTAGCTGAGGGAGACGAAATTGGTGTTTGTGCGCCGGGGAGATTAAGGGCGCACCGCCGTGCGCCCCTACGAAAACGGTTCACGATTACCAATTTATTTGCGGGACAGAGCAAAAAGCATATTAAATTATGCCCATACCGCTGAGGGCTATATTGCGGATTCAAGCGCTTTCTGTAGCCGATGGAGCGAATCGACGAGTGCGGCATCGGTGTCGCGTCCGTAGCCGCCAGACTTGGGCAGCCCGCCAATTTCCAGAATCGCCGCGCCCGTGAGACCGCCCTGCAACAGAGCATGGAAATAATCGATAAAATCAACGTTCCCCATCCCTATAGGCAGATGATGATTCGTTTCCGGCAGCGGCGTGTCGGATACATGCAGCATGGTCATGCGCGGAATCAGCTTCTTAAATGCCGCCAGATGGTCAGGATGGGTGTGGTTAAAATCCCAGACAAATCCCAGCTCCGGCACAGCATCGAGCAGGGCAGCGACATGCGACGGTTGTGCGAAAACCATTTCCTCCGGCTCGTTATGCTCCACGCCAACGCGAAAGCCATGTCTGGCAGCGATCTCGACCCCGGCACGAAAATCGGGGATAACCCGCTGTTCAAGCGCATCATTGGTGGCACTGTCTATCGGCGTGGCTGAAACCGGATGCCAGTGAACGCAGCGAATTTTTAACGCGAGAATGGCGGGCAGATTCGCACGGAGAATCTCAAGCGGCGTTTGACCATCACCCGTTTTGCCATCCGGGTTCAGCCGGACGACGATTTCCATCATGGGCGCTAATCCGGCATCCTCCAGCGCCGCCGCCACTTCCGTGAACGACGTGCCGAGGTGGGATTCGTTGAGGCCTTCTGTCCTGCCGGGGAATTGAATCGCGGCGAAACCATGCTGGCGCGAGAAGGCGATTTCTTCGAGGATGGGTCGCCAGTTGGTCGGGAACAGACGCGCGTTGATGCCGATTTGAATGCGCTGGTGCATGGGGATGCCTTTGGTTGGGTCAGAAATTATGAAGGCTCAGAAGCTGTTTGCATATTCGCTCAACCTCACCTCCAGCCCCTCTCCAATGCGTTGGAGAGGGGAGTCAAAACAGATTCTTTGCAGTGGATGTCAATCTAAAATGCCGTATAAGCTCCCAAAAACTTCAAAAGTCAGCGAAGAATGCTACAGCAGTGCCCGCAGTTCTTCGGTGAGGGCGGCGCTCATCTCCGGCCTGCCGTGAAAAGCGGCGGGGGTATTTTGGTAAACGGTGACGCGCCACTCGCCATTTTCCTTCAAGGCGACAAGCGTCTGGATGGCGTTGACGGCGGGGTTGATGTCCGATTTTCCGGGCGGGATCATGCCGACGACAGCGCGGAGAACGGCGACATCCGGCGACAAAAAGCGGACTTCGCGGACTTTGCCCACGTAGGCAGCGGTGGGGTGGTCGGCGAAAATCTGGCGCATGGTGGACTCAATTTCCGCGCGTCCGTTCATGGTGCTGCCGTCGAAGCCGACCACATTAGCGTTATCGGCGAAAAGCGCAGCCATATTTTCGGCGCTGCGGTTGTTCCAAGCACCTAAAACCCCGTGATAAAGGCTTTCAATTTCATTTGCGATCATGGTCAATTCCCTGGCTGAACGTCGATTTGAATGTGATGGTAGAACATTAGTTCGTGGCTGTCAAGCGTTCACAGGTAATGTTCGTACTGCCTGCTTTTGTACAGAATTGCACAAAGAAAGCTACTTGTCCTATGACTTTTCCCTCCGATGGGTCATGCAGGAAATTTTTTTCCGGGATATGCTGATTTTTATATCAGTGACATAAGAGATTTAAAGATGTAGACGATATGTACCAGAGTAATTCTGCTGCTGGACTTGGCTCATTAACCAAGAATGAATTTATGCACACCAGAATCGTTCGATTATTAATCGCTGATGACCATGCGCAAGTGCGTCGAGGCTTATCAATGGTTCTCGAAGAATTCGATGATATAGAACTGGTGGGCGAGGCAAAAAACGGGCACGAAGCCGTTGCACTGGTCGAAAAACACCGTCCAGATGTCGTGCTGATGGACTTGGTGATGCCGGTGATGGATGGTGTCAGTGCCACGCGAATTATTCACCAGAAATACCCGCATATACAGATTATCGCGCTTACCAGCAGCGTTGAGCCTGACCTGATTCAGAGCGTCCAGGAAGCGGGTGCTTTTACGTGCATCTACAAAAACATCACGATTGATGTCCTCGAAAAGACGATCCGCGAGGCTGTCGCATAGTGCGTCAAGTGTTCTGCCGCGCAAACTGATGCGCCAGAAAAATGGCGGTCAGGCACAGGGCGGCGTTGATCGGCAGGAATACGAGATTGCCCAGCAGTATCTCAAGCGGGTTGGCATTGGTGAAAGCGTTGACGAAAATCCCCAGTGGTATGAGTGGCAGTGTCAGTGCCGTGAATATCGCTATTGTTTGATTCCGCCAAAATTCCGCGCAGAGAACCCCAAGTGCGGCAGACAGTAAACCCACTGCGCAAAAATTTCCCCCCCAAAACCATAAAAATTGCGATAAACGAAAATACCATCAGCGGTGATGGAAATGAAGTGCAGTGGCTAAAAACAGCGCTCACCATACATCTGAAGTAGGTTTCGTGCGTTGAAACGACGACTGCCCTTATCAGAACCAGGGGCGCAAAGGCGATTGCCAGCCATAAAAGCAGTCTGCATCGGTAGTATGTGCTGGCGATATAGCCTATGACGAACTGCGCGTTCGAAAGATTTGTCAGGTGGAGCAGGTCAACATGCTCGCTGCGCATGTCGTTGACCACGATGAAAGCCGCAGTGTATGACAGATAGGGTGGGATCAAGGCAATCGCGGCAAGCAACAGGATGACGATCAGGCGGATAATCTCGCTGTAGGGGTTTGTCCAGATGCCGATGAAATAGCCGAAAGCCGCGCTTGCGATAAAACTCTGGAGCAGAGCGAAGCGCAGAGTGGGGTTTGGAGATCGGTGCATCTCGCGAATCAGCAGCGGGTTGGAGAGGATGCGCTGTTTGAGCGATTGGCTCAATTTTGCCTCCGTCATGACCTCAATTCATTTCATAATAGTCGGCGTGACGGAGATAAGTTCAAATTTTCGCCTATCCATATTTTTGTGCCAGGGCAGGCCTCAGACCTGCCCCTACAGGCCATATTTGCAGACGTTTTTCTAAAAGTGTCGTGTCAAAGTGAGATGAACTTTCAATAGGCTCTAGGCGTTGCGCCAGGGGTTGATGCCTAGTTCCTTACATTTTCGGTAGACCAGCACGACGTAGGTGAAATCGAAAATCATGCTGACGGCCATCATCAGATTGATGAGCGGCGTCTGGTCACCCAGCACCACGACGAACAGATAAGCGAAAATCGTGCCGATCATTTTGGTGACGGCGATCCAGAAGGACTGCCCCGCCAGATTGCCGCGCACCAGCAGCATGGCGATAAATAAAATATCCATATCGAATTCCAGCGCGAAGCCGGTATAGAGGCCGCTTTGGAGCGCGATGGGCAGAAATTCCGGTATGCTGCCGTTGACAGGAATCTGGTTAACGTTGGGGACGTAGAATGTGCCTTCGATCAGATAGACGAGGCCGAAGCCGACGACGACACCGAAAATGACTAATGGTATCCAATATTTCTGAATCGCCGGGAATTTCTTGAACTGCGCCGCGCCGAAACGCAGAATGGTGTAGAGGATCAGCGCATCAACGAACATAGCGGCGAAATCACGCATCTGGAATAGGGTTTGTGGGCAGTCCGGCCAGGAAATGGGGCAGACGGGGTAGAGATTGAGGCCGTAGATCAGCTCCCAGCCGATGTTGCCGCACATAGCGATCACGGGCATCCCGTAAGTTTTGTCCTTAAAGGCGCGGCGGACAATGAAGATATAGGCGAGTATCCAGAATACGCCTTCCAAAAGTCCAATCACGAGCAACAAGGTATCTTTCGACATCGCTGGCCTTCCTGATATAGTTATGGGGTAAGAGCTATGTGGCAAAGTGGTGTGTAAATATTTTAGCAGCGATTGGTTTTTAGCGATTAGGCAGTAGTGCTGAGTATAAAGTGCTGAGTCAAAGCAGTAATGAATATAAAGTGCTAAGTGTTGAGTATGAGACAGTTGTGCCAAGTTCTGAGTTCCGAGTGCTGAGTCAAAGCAGTAATGAGTGATGCGTAGAAAACAGTTTGAAAACTCAGCACTCAGCACTTTATACTCGGTACTAAAAGCTGAACTGCTGACAAGCGGAATATTAACCCTAAAAAGGAGCTTTGTATGGCATTTACGTTGAGCGCGTTTGGCGACGAGATCGCCAGCGACCTTGAAGAACAATTGAAACTGCTGGTCGCGCTGGATGTGCGGATGCTGGATTTACGCGCGGCGTGGGACACGAATGTGCTGCGCATGAGCGACGAGCAGGTGGCGCGAGTCAAAAAAATCTGCGCAGAATATGGAGTCGAGATCGCGTGTATCGGCAGCCCGATTGGAAAATCGCCGATCATCAGGCCGATTGAGGACGAACTCGCCAATCTGCGGCGGATTATGGAAATCGCGACGATGCTGGACACCAAGCGCATTCGTATTTTTTCGTTTTACCCGCCGGACACCAGCACCAACGCGCATTATGACGAGTATGTCGAAGAAGCGGCGGCGCGGCTGGCACAATTGACCGAGTTAGCCGAGAAAAACGGATTTTTGCTGCTGCTGGAAAACGAAAAAGAAGTTGTGGGAGATACGCCGGAGCGCTGCCTGGGTTTGCTGCGGCGCGTGAACAGCCTGAGCCTGCGCTTTATCTGGGACCCGGCGAATTTCGTGCAAGTGGGCGTGGATGACCAGATCGAAAAATTCTGGGACACGCTTGGCACGTATGTCGGCTACATCCACATCAAAGACGCGCTGCTGAGTGATGGCAGCGTGAAGGCGGCGGGGGAGGGCGATGGAAAAATCAAGGATTTGCTGCTCAAGTTGGTGGCGAATCATTATGACGGCGTGCTGTCGCTTGAACCACATCTGGCGGTGGCGGGACACAGCAGTGGCTTCAGTGGCACAAGCGGGATGACGACGGCGGTCAATGCGCTGCGGGGTTTGCTGGCGGAGATTGGGTAGGTGAGCCATTACGCTCAAAATTGTATATGATTTATGAGTTGTACGCGGCAAAATCACCCGAAGTAAATGTAACTATACAAGAGAGAAATTTTATGCGGTATTTCGCGCCTGCTATCCGGCTTATTGTTATCCTACTTTGTTTTCCACTGCTGACCACGCAGATAAAGGCGCAGGCACCGACTCCGCCGCCGACGATTACCAGCGCACATACGGATACGGTGGTGTATGCGGGGCCGGGGGACTCGTTTCATCAACTCAGTCCGCTTTCCGCTGGGTTGCAGGTGGAAATTATCGAGCGCAACCGCGTTGGCAATTGGCTGCACATCCAACGGCTGCGCGAAGATGGCAGCGCGATTGTCGATGGTTGGGTGATGACGGGCTATCTGAATCTCGACCCGAATCTGAGCTTTAGCGATGTGCCTGTCAACACGACGATTGCCGATGGCGACCCGGCGAACATCCCATTTTTATCGGTTCAGCCGCTTTACAGCGCGCCGGTGATCCCAACCGTCAGCCCGGCAATGGTCGATGTTTACCAGTTGGGGCAGTCGTTGGGCAATCACGCCGATGTCGTTACCAAAGTGGGCGACAGCATGAGCGCGGACGTGCTTTATCTTGGCCCGCTGTTCGCTCAGGATAATTATGAACTGGGGCCGTATGATGATCTGGAAGAAACGCTGAAATTTTTCGGCCCATCGCTGCTGACGATCAGTGTGGCGGCGCGGATTGGCATGACGACGTATGTGGTTTTTGACCCGACGTGGGCCGATAAAGCGTTCTGCCTGCCGCGCGAGTCGCCGCTGGACTGCGAATATCGCCGCAAGCAGCCAAGCATCGCGTTTATTTTGTTCGGGCCGAACGATGTGCGCCACATGACCGCCGACGAATTTGGCGTTCAGATGCGAATGATCGTCGAGGCGACACTTGAAAAGGGCATTATTCCGGTGTTGAATACGTTCAGTACCGATCCGAATGCTGATTTGTGGTGGCAGTCGGTGGATTTTAATAACATGCTGATTCAGGTTGGCGCGGAATACCAGATTCCGGTGATTAATTTGTTCGTGGCCTCGCGCCCGCTGCCCGCCTATGGGTTGGAAGCGGACGCAATTCACATGAAGCACAGCGGGTGGACGAATCTGAAATATGATAGCGGACATGAGTCGTGGTACGGGACGAGTTTGCTGAATCTGCTGTCGCTGCGGATGATGGATGAGATTCGGCGGACAGTGGGGATGGGGTAAGGAAGTCGATAGTCGTTAGCTTTTAGTCGTTAGCTTTTAGCTTGTCGGTGCTTCGGGAAGCAGCGAGTTTGGGAACTTTACATGTCAACAGAGAAGGGCGCAATATATTGCGCCCCTACAAGGATGGGGTTTCATTTTTATGCTGAAGTGGATTTTAATCGGCTTGATTTTGGTAGTATCGGCGTGTGCGTCGAGCGATGGCGGCGATCCGGCGAAAACGGTGGAGCAATATTTGCAGGCGAAAGTCGAGGCGGATGCCGATGCGATGCGCCCGCTGCTGTGCGCGGCGATGGAAGCCGATCTTAACCTGGAGGCGCGGACGTTCGAGAGTGTGTCGGGCGTTGAGATTAAGGATATGGCCTGCAAAAGTGATGGGAATACGGTCACTTGTACGGGCGAGATTGTCGCCACCTATGGGACGGAAAATACGTCTTTCCCGCTGACCGCGTACAGCGTCGCGCAGGAAGACGGCGAGTGGAAATACTGCGGCGAGGCGGGGTAGGGCGTTAGCTGGTCAGCATTTCAGCGCATTAGCCAGTCAGCTTTTAAGTCGATAGTCGGTAGTCGTTGAGAAGTGTGCTAACCCTCACCCCAAACCCCCCTCCCTCATGGCGAGGGGCTTTAACTTGATAGCTGAATTGCCCATGAGGTAGTAAGATGCGCGAGTCATTGCGGGAGGCGATAGCGTTTTACGAGGCGGATCGCCTGCGCTACATCGTCCAACTGAAATATATTCATCTGTATGGGGAGCAGGTTCGCACGTTTTCCGTCGATGGCGGCGTGTTGCTGACGCTGCCAACCGAAGTGACTTTATGGGACGTGAAAGAGTATCCGAACTTTAAAATCATGCTGCTGCCAGCGGCTATCGATTCTGTGGCGGCTGAGAAGTTGGTGAAGGATGTGCGCGCGAATTTTGCGCCGGGTATCGTGTTTAAATTTTGTGAACCTGTGGCGAAAGCGGCTTTCCGGGCGGCGTTCGATCTGAAGCCGACTCGGACGCTTTACACCTATACGCTGGCGATTGGTGACAGTGCGGCGCTGCCGGATTCTTCGGATGTGAAAATCTCGGCGCAGTTTGATGAAGCCTGCATGGGTTTGTACGCCGCGAATGGTTACAGTCGCGAGAAAATGGAAGCGCTTTTCGCGGGTGATGCGCTGGCGTTCACGATTTACGATAACGGTGAGCCAGTTTCGGGGTGTTTCGCCTATCAGAATACCGCCAATATCTGGGAGATCGCGGGTGTGCGGACGCTGGAATCGGCACGGCGCAAAGGTTATGGGCGGGTCGTGGTCGCCGCCGCGCTGCGGACGCTGCATGAGAAAGGGTACATTCCGCGCTATCAGGTCGAATCGACAAACGTGCCATCGGTTCAACTGGCGGAGGCGCTGGGCATGACGCGCTATCTCGAATTTGAACATTTCGTGTGGGAGTCATGATGAAGCGCATTTTTTCGCGGGAAAATCTTTTCGCGCTGGGTCTGTGCGTGATCGTGATTCTGGTGCTGATCGCGACCAGTGACCGCGCCCCGACGTGGATTTATCAGGGATTCTAAGTGCCGAGTTTAAAGTGCTGAGTGCTGAGTTTCAGAAATTGCGTTTTCTCAGTACCCGGTACTCAGCACTTTTGACTGGATTGTTATGACTTTTGACCTCCTCGCTATTTTTATTGCGGTGATCGCTGCCGTCGTTTACACTGCGCTGCTCCCGGCGCGTTGGCGCGGCTGGGCGCTGATGATTGCCAGTATGATCGCCATTTATCGCCTGCAACCCGCGCTGCCGATTCGCTACCTCGATTTTATTTTGCCGACGGCGACGATTGTGATCGCTGTGGTGTGTTGGTGGGGGACGCGAAAGCCGGAACATGACGAATCTGCGAGGGCGCACAGCCGTGCGCCCCTACAAATTGCCTCTGAGGATCGGATTGCGTTGGGGGTGATTGCGGCGCTGGTGGTGGGGATGTCGCTGATGCGGTTCGTCGATGCGGATTTCCGGCTGACGGCCTCGCGCCCGCCGGAGCCGCTATGGGTGATTGCGGCGTTGGTGGTGGTCGGGGTGAGTGTGGTCGGGGTGTCGGTGTGGGCAGGTCTCAGACCTGCCCCTACAGATGTCGATGGCACACAAAAAATATTCTCGCGGCAGCGGCGGGTGCTGACGGGCATGATTTTGTTGATTGTGCTGATTTTCGTGGTGTTCAAGACGGAGGCGCTGGCGACGGCATTGAGTCGATGGCTGCGGGCGCAGGCTGGGCAAGATATGTCGCTTGCCAGCATGATCGACCTCAATTGGCTGGGATTCTCGTACATCGCTTTTCGCTTGATTCACATGATGCGAGATCGGCAAAGCGGGCTACTCCCGGCGCTGACGCTGCGCGAAACGGTGACGTATCTGGTGTTTTTTCCGGCGCTGGTGGCAGGGCCGATTGACCGTGCCGAACGATTCGCCAAAGATTTCCGCGCACTGCGGGAAAAAATTGGCTTCGATGCGGGTCGCTGGACGGAAGGAATCACGCGCATCGCCATCGGTATCCTCAAAAAATTCGTCATCGCAGACACGCTGGCGCAGGGGGCGGCGCTCAACGCTATCAACGCGGCACAGGCGAGTTCGACGTTGGCGCTGTGGGCGCTGCTGTATGGATATGCGCTGCGGTTGTTTTTCGATTTCAGCGGCTATTCGGACATCGCGATTGGCATGGGCATTCTGTTCGGTGTGAAGCTGCCGGAGAATTTTGATCGTCCCTATCTCAAGACGAATCTGGCGGCGTTCTGGCAAAGCTGGCATATGACGTTGAGCAGTTGGGCGCGGTTTTACGTGTTTTCGCCGCTGTCCCGTGCGCTGCTGATGCGCAAGGTGAAGTCCGCACAGGTCGTTTTCATCACGCAGATGACGACGATGGGCGTGATCGGCTTGTGGCATGGCGTGACGCTCAATTTTTTGATCTGGGGTGTGTGGCATGGGATGGGGTTGTTCGTCCATAAGCAGTGGACAGACCGCACGCGGGCGCGGTATATGCGGCTGAGTGATCGGCAAAAACGCGCAGTGATGGTCGTTTCGTGGTTCGTCACGTTTCATTTTGTGGTGATCGGCTGGGTGTGGTTCGGGCTGCCGGATGTGGGGGAGTCGGTGAGGGTATTAGCGCGGCTGGTGGGGGTCACGCTCGTGCTATAATTCGATTTTGGGAGGCGCAATGATAACGGATGAACTTCTTGAGCAACTGCATAAGGTGGATCGCGTTAATAAACTGCGAATTATTCAATTTTTGGCGGCTGATCTGATTGCGGAAGAAGAGACTGTGTTAGCTACACCCGACACATCCGAAACACTAAACGAGTTGCTTTCAATACCTGCTGAGGAGGCATTCGCCGCATTTCAGAATGACCTTCGTTTGCCATTTGGTTCTATTGAAGCTATTGTGGCAATCCTGGAAGAAGACCTTCCACAAGAACATCAAGAAGCTATTAAAGCACTACAAAAGAATGTCAAAAGTATCCGAAATATGCTCGATATCGCTTTGAATTATCTGGAAATGCGCAAGAAATAAATCCTAAATGGCAAAATGGGATTGGCTCGAAAAATCACCCGCGACGTGGGGATTTGTGCTGCGGGTCGTCGTCAAGGCGGCGATTCTGTTCGCGCTGTGCAACGTGATTTACGCGGCGCTCAATCCGCTGGAAGCGTTGGGGCGAGTCTCGCTGTATAACACGCTGCTGCCGGGGCGTGAACGCTTGCCCTACGGCGAAAACCCTGAGCAATCCTACAGCCTGAGTCTCAATAATATTCCGGCGATGTTCGCCAGCCATGTGATTTCGCGTCCGAAGGCTGAGGGCGAATTTCGCGTCGTGCTGATCGGCGATTCCGGCGTGTGGGGGTGGTTTCTGGCGAATGGGGATACGTTGGCGGGGGTGATGAATGAACCTCTCCCCCAGCCCCTCTCCTTGCAAGGAGAGGGGAGTCAGGGGAGTCAGAGCAGTGATTACACGATATCACAATTCATAAGGGCGCAGCACGCTGTGCCCCTACAGATGAAGGCGATGGAGACAAGGGCATGGCACGCCATGCCCCTACAACCCGTTGGGTTTGCGTCACAGGTGGAGCAGAGTGGGGTGGTTGTTTATAATGTGGCCTATCCCATCATGTCGCTGACGAAGGATTTGCTGCTGCTGGACGAGGCGATGCGCTATCAGCCGGATATGATCGTGTGGCTGGTGACGTTGGAATCATTTCCGCGCGAGAAGCAGCTTTTTCCGCCGCTGGTGCAAAATAATGCCGCGCGAATCCGGCGGTTGGTGGAGGCTTATGATTTGCGGGTCGTTGACAATGTAGGCCAAACGTCACCCCCCAACCGCGTTCGCGTATCCGCAAGCAGAGAGGGGGAGCCAGAAAATGGCGATCCTGGTATCGCCGACAACATCAATGATCGTGAAGCATCCCGACTCATTGAGCCGAATTTTTTTGGGCGCACACTCATTGGTCAGCGGCGCGACGTGGCGGACTGGCTGCGCTTGCAGTTATACGGATTTTCGTGGGCGGCGACGGGAATCGACCAGTATATTCCTGACGAGATTCCGCTGCGGCAGTCGGATTTTGAGGTGGACGAAAGCTGGCAGAATTTTGATGTGCCGACAACGCTGACGGCTGACGATCTGGCGTTTGATGTGTTGGCGGCGGGCATCGAACGGGCAGGGAATGTGCCTGTGCTGATTATCAACGAGCCGATTTTTATCAGCGAAGGAGAAAACAGCGATCTGCGCTACAACAGTTGGTATCCGCGCTGGGCGTATGACCAGTATCGTGATTTGTTGGCGCAAGAGGCGCGTGTGAACGGCTGGCAATATGTCGATCTGTGGGACAGCATTGACGCGGCGGAATTTACAGACAGCCCAGTACACCTCACGGCGGCAGGAACGCACATTTTGGCGGAGCAGGTGCGGAATATTTTGCCGTGAACTATTTCAAGCAGTGTTTGGGCGAAGCAGCGCCTCGCCCCTACGGGAGTCGTATTTGTGAATCATTGCGGGTCTCTAATCAAACGACTTTACAATCGTCTCGAAAAATACGCCTTTTGTATCGGGTGTTAATTCAATGTATGGGATGCTGGATGAATCATCGCCGCAGCCGACCAGGATATCAAAGTCCATCGCCCGCAAATGCCCCAAACTTGCTTTGACTTTGGCATAGGTTTTGCTGCCCACGATCCATTTTTGACCGTCAAAATAGAGAAAATCGCCCGTAAACAGGTAACGTTTATCGTTGAGGGTGAGCAGGTAACACACGCCGCCGGAAGTATGTCCGGGTGTGGGGATGACGCTCAGATGAGGTTCGATTTCGTGTCCCACAAAATCGAAGGCGACGACAGCATTGACTCCGCGCTTTTTGATTTTCGGCGCTTCGATCCGGCTGCAATAAATCCCCGCGTTGAATCTTTTGGCGACATCCTCGACGTGTTCGCCCGCGAAATGATAGTCGGTAATGTAGATGCGCTGGATGCCACCCACGCGCTCGATAGCCTCATATTCGTTTTCGATGGATGCCGTCTGGGCCATCCGTGCGAATAAAATATTGCCCTCGGCTCGTTTGACGAAGTAGGAATACCCCCAGCCGCCGGAAGATTCATCACGGCTGACTTTAAAAATACCCGGCAATAATTCCAGCATGGTTGGCTATCCTTGTCGATTCAAATCAACATTATATGCTGACAGTACCCGGCACACCCTGAAGACCGAGCAGACATTCCATCATGCCCAGGTGTCGATTTTCATGGGTGATATGCACGATCAGCGCATGACCGACACTATTTTCTCCATAGATGCCTTCGGTCAGCGGTTGTGGCTGTTCGGCGGCCTGAAATTGGGTATTGTCAATGGCCTGGGCAGCCTGATCCGCGAGCGCAAATGCCCGACTCATATAATCCAGAAGTTCGGCTTTGGCGGGAAAGGGGAGTGCCAGCGCAACCTCGTCCGGCATTTCCATCCCGGTTTCGGCATAGCCCAACTGCGCCGGGAAACCCCAGCGACGTATCAAATTATCAGCGTGCCAAATCTGGACTCCCGGCGGCAGGCGGCGGCTGAGTTCGGGTGTCATGCCGGGGACGCTGGCCTGGAAATAATCCGCCCATCGCGCGAGATGCCATGCGTGCCACGCAATCGAGTTGGTTCTGGCGTTGAACTGCCAATAAAATTGGTCGTCGGTCATTTTGTTGAGGTATTTCAGAAGGCGCTGGTGGGTGAAACAATAATTTTCGATGGCGATAGCTGCCGATGTCATAAGCCTCTCCTTCATCATATGGGTATATTCGTAAATTCGGTTTAAAAGGGCGCAATAATGCCAATGAACTATTTATTTCGGTAATGTCGTCAACATTGAGTGTAAGGGCACGATGCATCGTGCCCCATATACACCAACTTAAGGGAATTTAGGGCATCCTCTCGCAACAAGCAGTCGCCGATTGCCCCGTCCGCCGTAGGCTGGAAGCCCTACGGCTAGGTTTCAAAGCCCTCTCAAAGAGGGCTACCTGGCGCAATCTGGTTTTTCAGCCTGCTTCGAGCAGGCTTGCTTCCATTAGCCAGGTGGCTTCTAGCCCCTGGCAACGTAATAATGACATTCATCGGCATCAAGATCGTTCTTAAGTTGGTGCATATGGGGCACGATGCATCGTGCCCCTACGAAATGCGTTACCGATTTATTTTGTTCACAAGCATTATCATGCCCCCACGCGGATCATTGCCGATTTATTTTGTTCACACCATCATTGCGTCCCTAACGGAGATACCGAACCTTAGGATCGATACTAAGTGATACAGTTGCCGAAATAAATGATTCTCTTTCCGATTATACACCGAAGAAACAGGGCAATTTTATCGAAAAGCGCCTTAAAATCGTGAACTTTCGATGAGGGTGTGTCACGCTGAAGGCGCGGCGAAAGTTTATAAAACAGGCAATTGCGATTGGGCTGAGGGTGTATTGACGGGCTGCGTCCGGGGAAGGGTGATGAAAAAGGTTGTGCCGACACCCAGTTCGCTTTTGATAGTAATCGTGCCGGAGTGAGCCTCAATCATCTGCTTGACGATCACCATGCCCAGACCTGTACCCTGGATACCGCCCGCATTGCCTGCGCGATAGAACGGCTCAAATAAGTGTTCCAAATCGCTTTCGGGAATACCAATGCCTTCATCGTGAATAGCGATAACCACGAACTCACCCTCGCAGGACAAATTCAACCGAATTGTGCCACCTTCTGGCGAATATTTGACGGCGTTGGAAAGCAGGTTGGAGATGGCGCGTTGCAGAAGCTTTTCATCGATCTGGGCGTTGGTGTCTTCGCACATTTTTGTAAAGACCAACGGGTGGAGCGTTCCAACCGTCAGTTGATGATCCTCAATCAGAGTGCAGCAGAATTTTTCCAGATCGCACGGCGCGGGATTGAAACCGAGGCCGACTGACTCGGACTGGTTCAACAGGAGAATGTCATTGAGAAGGTCAAGCTGACGTGTGACCTGGTTTTCGATTATGTTGAGGTGGCGCGATTTCTGGGCATCGGTCAGTCGATCTGCATAATTTTTGAGGATGTCGGCAGAGGAGAGAATGATGGCAAGCGGCGTGCGGAAGTCGTGCGATAACATTGACATGAATTCGGATCGGAGTTTTCGGAGTTCTTTTTCTTTGTCATAGGCGCTGCGTAAGGTTTGCTCGGCCTGCTTTTGCGCGGTGACATCGCGAACAATGGTCTGAACAGCCCAGGGCTTGCTATCGTGATAAATGGCAGATGCCAACTGATGAGCGATAATTTCCTGACCGGTTTTTGTGCGGACGCGGAATTCGCCTACTTCTTTTTGGAAGCCAGTCTCAGCGATTTCAGCCAGAATATCAATTGCTGCCGAAAGCTGATCCTGGCTGAGGATAGAAGCGAGGCTGAAGGCTAAAAACTCCTCTCTAGTATAGCCGAGAAGTTGCAGCGCTGCGTTATTCGCGTCGGTAAAATTGCCTTCAAAATCGGTGATAATGACGGCATCCAGCGAACGTTCAAACAGGGCTTTATAGCGCTCCTCGGATTCTTTCATGGCTTCCTGCGCCTGCCTGCGTTCGATCAATTCGCTGCGGAGGATGATCTCGCTCATCACAGAGGCGGCAAGGTCTTGCAGAATCGCGATTTCATCTTCTGACCATACACGCGGCACGACATCGATCACGCAAAAACTGCCGATCACAATATCCTGCGGCGGTATCACCAGTGGAATGCCTGCGTATGACCTGACACCGAATTCCGGGATTAAGGGATTGTCGTAGGCGAGTGGGTGGTCGGAAGCGTTCTCGATAATCAGCGGTTGGCCTGTTGCCACCATGTGTTTACAGACCGAGTGTGAGAGTGGGAGTTGGCGATGTGATGCCAAAGGCTCGGAAATACCGACCGCGCTTTTGATAAATTGACGATCTGTATCAATGAGCGAAATCAGCGACACAGGTGCTTTCAGAATCCTGCTTGCAAGCCGGGTGAGGCGATCAAAAGCAGGCTCTGTGGGCGTATCGAGGAGTAATAATCGATGTAAGGCCGCCAGACGCTCAGGATTACGGATAAAATCATCCGTCATTATCAATATATAATCCTATATTAAGATTACTTACTCTATGTATTATATATTTGATTTGAAAATTCTAGATGAATGCTGACGAAGAAACCTGCATTGACCGTGATAGCTACAAGCAATCCGATCTTCCACGATCAGCGTTTTTATGGGGCATGGATTAGTTTTTGCTGGCGATGCGTTTTTCGAGTGTCAATTCATTGCCGCCGTGGTCGGGGACGCGGTACGAGACTTTATCCATCAGCTCCATGACCAGATAGACACCCATGCCGCCGAGCGGACGCTTCTCCAAAGGCAGATTGATGTCCGGCGCGGGCAGGGCGGTGGGGTCGAAAACAGGCGCTTGATCACGCAAGGAGACGACGAGACGGTCTTGCCGCCGCATGACGACCACTTCGATCATGCCGCCCTGATTATGATAGCCATGCACGATGATATTGTTAACAACCTCGTCAACGGCTAGCGCTACATCGGAAATGGTGTCTGAATCGACCTGTAGCGCCTCGGCCTTTTCCTGAATGAAGCGGCGAATAACAGCCAGGTTATTCAACTCAGCGGCGATGTGGAGAAGGAATTCGGAATCCATCGTGAAAAGCTCTAATGAAAAATTTATTTCTAAAATTGTATATGAGATTGGCTGGCAGGCCAAATTGTCACGCAGGTCAAAATTGTGAAATTGATTCTTGATTGTAATGTGCTATTACACGACTGTAATAAAGTTACGATCAATAACATGCTAAGATGAGTTTGGGGAGTTTGGTAGTTTTGGGGGAGACTGAAAATGGTAGACCCTGCACATCTGGCAATCCTGAAACAAGGGGTATGGGGCTGGAATAGCTGGCGGAAGCGCAACGCTGAAATCAAGCCCGATTTGCACGGCGCTGATCTTACGGGGATGAATCTCATGCAGGCCAATCTTCGACACGCTGACCTCTCCGGCGCGAGGCTGATTGGCGCGAATCTCCACAAAGCCGATCTTTATAAGGCGAGTCTGGGCAGCGCAAGCCTGTATCACGCAAATCTTTCACATGCCGAGGCGGGTGGCAGCCATTTTAATCTCGCGAATCTGGAAGGCGCTAACCTGAGCGACGCGACGTTGAGCCATGCTACGCTGACACGGGCGAATTTGAGAGGGGCGCGGCTTAATCGGGCGAATCTGAGTCAGGCGATCCTGACACGTGCCGATCTTAGCGGCGCGAATTTGACCGAGGCGAAACTGGTGGAGGCGATGCTGTGCAGCACGAACCTGACCGGGGCAAATTTAACCCGCTGCGAGGTCTATGGCGTGGCGGCCTGGAACACGATGCTGGACGGGGCGAAGCAGGAAGACATCGTGATTACGCCCTGGAATGAGCCGACGATCACTGTAGACAATTTAGAAATCGCGCAATTTATTTATGTGCTGCTTCATAATGACCGCATTCGCTCGGTGATTGATACGATCACGACCAAAGCCGTTCTCATTCTGGGGCGCTTCACCAACGAACGAAAAGCGGTACTCGACGCGATCCGGCAGGAACTCCGCAAATATGATTTTGTCCCCATCGTGTTCGATTTTGACAAGCCGACGGAGCGCAATTTCACCGAGACGGTGACGACGCTGGCGCGGATGTCGAAATTTATCATCGCGGACGTGACCGATCCCCGGAGCGTGCCGCATGAATTGGCATCCATTGTGCCGACTCTGCCGTCTGTGCCTGTCCAGCCGATCATTCAGCGCGGGCAGGAGCCGTTCGCGATGATGATTGACCTGGCGCGATATGACTGGTTTTTACCGTGTCACACGTATCAAAATCTGGATGAACTGATCGTTACTTTAGACGCAAACGTGATTAAACCCGCGCTGGCGAGTCTGAAAAAATCGGGCAAAAAGGCGGGGTAGTGCGAGGGGTATTGAGTATCTTTAACAATTAAAGGGCGCACAGTGGTGATATGAGTACACGATAGCGCGGTAGTGGTCAACCTCACCCCCATCCCCTCTCCAATGCTTTGGAGAGGGGAGTAAGAAAGTTCGCGAAGGCTCAAATGATGGATTTAAGCGACGATACTGCCTGTAAGAACTCGTGACCACACTATTATGTGGAGTTATTGCGGCGCGTCCCCACAAATCACATCCTATACATGGCACTCGCGAAGTCTGTGAAGTCTGGTACAATCTTCCGCATCACTGCATGTTCACTAATAAGGAAGAAGAATCACCATGAGTTTGAATGGCCCGCGCCTGATTGCTCCGCATGGCGGCACGCTTATTAACCGACTAAACGGGAGTGCCGAAGTGCGCCAACGCGCCGCCGCCGCCTCCCAGGTTCGCCTGTCTGAAGTTTCGCTCTCCGACCTCGAATTGATCGCGACGGGTGTCGTCAGCCCGCTGACCGGATTTATGGGAAGCGCCGATTACGAGTCTGTCGTCCACAAGATGCACCTGACCAACGGCCTGCCCTGGACGATCCCGATCACGCTGCCTGTGGACGCTGACACCGCCGGAAAACTGGCGATTGGCAGCGATGTCGCGCTGACTGATGGCGATGGGAAGATTGTCGGCTTGCTGGAACTGAGCGAAAAATTCGGCTACGACAAAACGGTTGAGTCCGAAAAAGTTTATCGCACCACCGAAGCGGCGCACCCCGGCGTTGCCCGCGTTTTGAATCAGGGCGACACGTATCTGGCGGGGCCGGTGTGGTTGTTCGAACTGCCGCAGCCCGCGTTCCCGGATATTTACCGCACACCGGAGCAGACCCGCGCGTTGTTCGCCGAGCGTGGTTGGCGACGGATCGCAGCTTTCCAGACGCGCAACCCGATTCACCGCGCCCACGAATATCTGCAAAAAGTCGCGCTGGAAATGGCGGACGGCCTGATGCTGCACCCGCTGGTGGGGGAGACGAAGGGCGACGATGTTCCGGCGAATATCCGCGTCGAGAGCTACAAGGTCATCCTCGAAAAATATTACCCGGCGCAGCGTGTCGTGCTGACGGCGTTCCCGGCGGCGATGCGTTACGCGGGGCCACGTGAGGCGATTTTCCACGCCATCGCGCGTAAAAATTACGGCTGCACGCACTTTATCGTCGGGCGCGATCATGCCGGGGTGGGCAATTACTACGGCACGTATGACGCGCAGTTGATTTTCGACGAGTTCGACCCGGAATTGATCGGCATTATCCCGCTGATGTTCGAACACGCTTTTTACTGCAACGCCTGCGGTCAGATCGTCACGGCGAAAACCTGCCCGCACGACAAATCGAACTGGCTGCACCTGAGCGGCACGCAGGTTCGCGCGAAATTGACGGCGGGCGAACCGCTGCCGATAGAATTCACGCGGCCAGAGGTGAGCGAAGTGTTGATCCGAGGGATGGCGCAGCGGGGGGAATAACTAAAACGTTGATGGTTATTTTGCTATGCAATATTTCGGGCGACCTACTAGGTTCGCCCGTTTGATTTAATAGTCTATTCTGCAACCGAGATGCGAAAATGCTCTGTAAGATACGGGATTTGATATGTTGTATAATTACTTAAAATCTTCATCCTAGTAGTATTTGTGAATATACAAAAATGAACCCATATATATCAGCCAAAGTTCCAAAAAAAACGCGTGAAGAAATACTTTCCCACCCAAAGGCTTCTGGGGCTGTTGAAGGTTTGAAAAAATATCTGATCGGACTTGATGATACGACAATGGACTCGGGTCATTTTGCTCGATCGCTTTTTGTGATTGGAAGTTTTACCAACCCTGAAGAATGTAATGATTACTCTGATATCGACTTAATTGTTCTTATCCCACTCGTTCTGTATAAAAACTTGCCTGTTCGACAACAAATTGAGAAACGTTTACATGACTTAGAAACTGAGATTCAAGAGAAGTACCCAAGTCACACCGATCTACATCTTTGGCACAAGCCAATTGAATGGTATGAGAATTATCGTCCCGTGAACGAGATAGGCGGATTTTTTGGGATGCTCCGATCGTATAAATACGGCAAAAGCAATGAAGATCACTTCACATCATCCACACCCTATGATTTGTTAGCCCTTGATGGTTGGAGCGGTTTAGCCAACGATGTTTTGATGCACTACGAATGTGCAACAGCTATCGTTTTAGAAGGGGAAAATGTGTTTGCTAATCTCCAACTGCCTGAAAAGCTTTCAGAAACCGAATGGTTTGAACTAGCTTTGGTGGCATCACGGGATCTTGCAAGCGGTTTTTCTAATCGAGCGGATGGTTGGGGACTTGTTCACTCCAAGAATGACAAAGGGAATGAACTCATACTTCGTGGTGAGCGACAAATCGCAAAAGCTGTTTTACGGATGTTTTACTCGCTGGCAATTTGGGAAACAGGACAACCCCTTAATACGTATAAGGCTATTCGTGATTGGGCGTTAGAACGCTATAAATCCGATGCTCGGATGGTCGAATTGGCTGAAAATGCTTATGAAACTAAAGCTCTACTCAAGAGAACATTAGTTACATCAACATCTAATTTATGGCCGTTCGCAAGCCTCAGCAGTGAGACTTCGGCGGTTGCACCCATTGCCAATTTGTTTTCGCTGCCGACACGGATGAAATCAAAGACAATCTATTTGATGCAAGGTTTTGTACAAGCACCCTTCAAGCCAGGAGTACGTGAATTCTATTGGGAACGTACTCTGCCAGGCGTTATAAAATTGCTTGTGGATCGAGATATCGATCCTCGAATTTTGTCGGTGTTCGTACCCGAAATACGAGATTACTTGCTACGAGATTTATCCTATTTAAAAGAGCGAGGTATTTCACAAGAACAAATTAGCAATTCTGAAATAATCGCCCAGGCAATCACAATCTTGGAACGCTACATCTGGTTTCTCCTTAACTATAACGCTCAAGGTGGTTCAGCCTATGATGCATTTCAATTTTATCATGTCTATGGCAAAGAACGACTTAGCAGGATCGATTCATTAGCTCAGGATATTTTGTACGGAGAAAATAAACTTTTTGAGCAAGCTATTACTAGAGAAGCGCACGATTGGATTGAAACAGAAACCATAGAGGTCATAGGGATTCTAGCCAACGCTCTCGCACATTATGGTACGGATCCATTGGTGCCAAGTGACAATGACCTTGCTGAACGTGCCATTATCCTTTGCCCCAAAATGGCCTCTGCTCTTGCTAATAAACGTTTTGCAAAGCAATATGATTCTCTAGTTTACCAGTATATGCTCATACTAGGTCAGTTATGGAAAGCCCGACTTCGTTCGTCGAAAGCTCGTTTTGTATTCAAGAGGGCTGTATCATGGTACGAGCAAGCCATTAGATTAAACCCTGAACGTGAAGATGCATATTACTATCTTGGCGATCTGTATGCATCTTATGGATGGTTCAGAAAAGCCAAGAAAGCTTTTTTACAGGCACTTCAAGTAGATCCAAAATCGGCAAGATCGCTGGCGTTATATGTTGATCTTCACTACATGGGGCCACTAGTGTGGTCGACTCGTGATGCTATCAGAACTTGTAAAGAATTATTGAACATCAACGGCGCTGCTGGACTAGGATTGGTCAAACTTACTTTTCCACACGGGTGGAACTCAAATACCCCAGAGACTCAAGCTTGGGTAGATGAGGTATTAGGGACTGAGTGGGAAAAACACTTCAATCTATTCAAAAATTGGAACACAGGACTTGTTCAGGCCCTAGCTTTTAAAAGCCAAGGTATGAAAGCTGTCCTAAATTCCCTGGATTCGCGGAAATAGATTTTAACCTAAGCTGCCGCCATGGAGACGATATTTCCCTTAAGCAAAATATCGATGTAAGTGTGAAAAACGCACGTTCCCGGAAACCGTTATGAATCCCACTTTCAGCGTTTATTCCCATGTGAGCAACCAGGTAATTTCTCGCCATCTTGGGCAGTCAATGATAGAGCTTTCACTTCGATGCAAAATGCGTAGTGGATTTACATAACCTCATAAATACATAAACTCTAAAGGAAAGTGAATATGACTGTAGCAACTGCCAGCGGCACATTTAAACTGGGCGGCGATCTTTCCGTGAATCGCCTCGGATTTGGGGCGATGCGGATTACCGGACCGGGAATCTGGGGTGAGCCGGAAGATCGTGACGAAGCGCTCAGAGTTTTGCGGCGTGTGCCGGAACTGGGCATCAATTTTATTGACACGGCGGATGCCTATGGGCCGGATGTCAGCGAAGATTTGATCCGCGAGGCACTGCATCCGTATACGGATGTGGTGATCGCCACGAAGGGCGGACAGACACGGAATGGGCCAGGTAAATGGGTTCCGCTGGGGCGCGCCGAATATCTGCGCCAATGTGTGCTGATGAGCCTGCGGAGGCTCAATGTCGAGCGCATTGACCTGTGGCAGCTTCATCGCATCGACTCGAAAACAGATCGGAAAGAGCAGTTCCAGGTGATCGCGGACATGCAGCGCGAAGGACTGATCCGGCACGTGGGTCTGAGCGAAGTGAGCGTCGATGAGATTAAAGCGGCGCAGGAATTCTTCCCGGTGGTGAGTGTACAAAATCTCTATAATCTGGCGGCGCGTCAGAGCGAGGCGGTGCTGGATTACTGCGAAGCCGAGAATATCGCTTTTATCCCCTGGTTTCCGCTGGCGGCAGGAAATTTAGCCAAAGAGGGCGGGTTGCTCGATCAAATCGCGAAACGGCTGGGCGCAACGCCGTCACAGATCGCGCTGGCGTGGGTGTTGAAGCGCAGCCCGGTGATGCTGCCGATCCCCGGCACGAGCAAGGTCAAGCATCTGGAAGAAAATACGGCAGCCGCCAGCATCAACCTGAGCGACGAAGATTTTCACCAGTTGGATGAACTCGGCTGGAAGGAATATCGGGGGAAGTAGGAAAGCTTTCAGCGGTCAGCTTTTAGTGTGGCGAAGGGGTACGCATCGGCGTGCCTCTTTTTATGCTTGATTTTCTGGCTAAGAACCTGTCTGAATATTCGCTCAACCTCACCCCCCAGCCCCTCTCCAATGCGTTGGAGAGGGGGAGCAAGACGATGTTTTCTTAGCTGGGGCCAGGCAGAAAATGAAGTTTCAGACGGGTTCTAAAGGAATTAAAAAGTCATCAAAAATTTACTTATTTTTAAGACAGCGTTTTCATATTTCTTATACGGGATGCGCTATATCAGGAGTAGAGCGCGACGATGATTAACGCTCGCGCAGATGACACAAACTCATTCATGTATAGGTTTTATGGAGGTCAAAACTATGGCTACTCGTTGGAATCCGATCCGTGAAATCGCGTCCATGCAGAATGCGTTTGATCGCATGTTTGATGAGACATGGCGCACAGTCTGGCAAGCCGGGAATAACGGCACAATGCTCTATAGTGGCTCACTCTCGATAGATGCCTATGAGTCGGACAATGCCTACACGGTCATTGCGACACTGCCGGGTGTGAATCCCGACCAGATCAATGTACAGTGGCATCAGGGTACGCTGACGATCAGTGCGGAGGCGGCTCCGCTGACGCTGCCAGAGAATTCGCGCTGGCTGGTGCAGGAACGAGCGTTTGGGCGCATCAGCCGCAGCATCGTGCTGCCGGAGTGGGTGAATGTTGAGCAGGCGGACGCGCATTACGAAAATGGCATCCTAACCCTGACACTGCCAAAATCGCCGGAAGCGCAGCCAAAACTCATCAACATTCAATCTGCGAATAAGCGGCTTGAATCCAAGAATTAAGCGTAACGAAATCACAGGTTTTCCAGCGGTGAGCATGAACATGTTCACCGCTTTTATTTTCGTCAATGAACTCGTTCAGAATATTAGTGGGATAGACTTCCGCTAGTGACAAGCTGGAACATTGTCTCGGAATCAAGCCACGCTGCTCCAATCAATTGAGGATATGTTGGGTGGATTGCCCGACAGTTTTTAGTTGGCGTGCCTCTTTTCAATTGACATCAAATAGAGGCCAGCAATTTGCGAATGTTTTTCTGCTCGGTGAGAAAGCCAAAGTCGCCTGCCAATCGTTCTGCTTCCATTAAATGGGCGGTCATCTGCTCCGGCTGATTTTGCCATTCTGTGCGCACAGCCAGCGCACGTTCCAGAAAATAGGGCAGTCGTCGGTGTGTTGGCTCCTGTATGATTTTTTCCCGCATCGCTTGTAATTCGGCGAGTGCGAAATCCTCGTAGCCGCCATGAAACAGCGCTTCGATTTCATGCCAACGGGCGTAATCGGAATAAGGGACGCGCAGACGAATGCTGCCTGCATGGAGCGCACATCGAGCTGCGTCTGACCACTGGTTGAGGCAGGCGTAATCAGCACAAAGCTCGGTCATGATGAGCAGTTGGAAATAGGGCGATTTCAGCGTATCAGCGATCTTATCAGACTCTTTGTGCAAATCGAACGCTGCATCCAGACGATTCCAACTTCGATAAATATGGCCTAAAACAAGCGTGTTGAAAAATACCAGCGGTGGGTGTCCGGCGATCCGCGCTTTCGTGATGCCTTTTTCGCAAATCTCAGCGGCCTGTCGAATGTCGCCCGCGTCGAGCAGTGCCAGCCCCATATTATAAGAGGCCGAGGCATAGCCCCAATCATTCTGAATTTGTTCGCTTAGTGTCAAAGCTTCTTGCGCGTAGAGCAAACTTTCCTGCGGATAGCCATAAGATAGCCGGACATTCGCCTTGATTGTCAGGCAATCGACTTCGATACCGGGCTGATGCAAACGCTGAAAAATGGCAATGGCTTCATCCAGTATCGTGTCAATTGCCTGCACTGAACTGCCACTCCATAGTTTTACATAGGCAATCGTGTTTAATGCGCGTCCCAGCAGATCATCGCGCTGAATGGAACGCGCCAGGGAAACGGCAGTTTCGCCATGCAGCAGCGCGGTTTCCAGATTGCCCTGATAAAAATAGGTGTGCGATAAATTCCAGTTGGTTTCGGCGAGATGCAGCGGATTTTCAAGTTTTTTGGCGAGTGAGAGCGCCTGACGTAGCAAATTCAGCGCGGTTTCCAGATCGTAGGATGACTGAGCAGCAGCAGTCGCCATACGATTTAAGGCGATACATTCGGCTTCAGAATCGAATACACGACGTTCCGAATCGAGATGATTTTGGGCTTGTTGTGCCAGTGCATGGGTTTGTGGGGACGCTTGTAAGCCAAATTCTTTCGTCAACATCAGGCAGCACAATTTATAGGTCTGAAGTGCCGCAAGACGATTACCATTGGCAAGGTGAAGCTGCATCTGGCGCAGATAGGCGTTTTCATCGAGTGGCGCAAGTTCAAGCCAGTGCTGTGTTGATTCGAGGCCGTCATTTATAAAGCCGGCTTCCAATTGCAGGCGAGATAAAGTTTCGAAAATTTGCGTGATCTGCTGGTGATAATGTTCTCGATGGCCTGCCATCCAATCATCAAACTCGGACGAATCGTTTATGTTGAATCCCGCCAGAAAATCGCCGCGAATCTGCCGCGCAACGCCTTGCAGCGGTGTGATTTGCGCGAATTGTTTTAGCGGAAGCCGGGATGCGGAGAGGGATGCTGCTTGCAGCCAATCAATATCGAGCGTGGTTTGGTCGTGAGATTCGAACGCAACCGAGTCGCGCTCGATCACCAATGGTGCATTGGGCAGGGTTTTGCGAATATAGGCGAGGGTCGTCCTCAACGAATCCTGTGCTCGTTTCAAATCACTTTCCGGCCAAAGGAGCGCCATAAGCTGCTCCCGCGAATGTGCGTGGCGTTCCACCGCGAGATAAGCCAGAAGCGCGAGGGCTTTGCGGGTTGGAAGGGTGATGATTTGATCGTTAAGCCGAATTTCTGGCGAGCCGAGAAAAGCAAGTTCCAATTTTTGCATGAGCTGATTTTTATCACGCTTTTATCACGCTGTCCCTATATTGTGATTATAAGCATATTCACGAAATCGTGATGATGCGCAACTTCGTAAAGTCGTGATTTTAAGTGAGTTCAAATAAGAGGAGATCGCAAAATGTCCGCAGAAAACAATAAAATGATCGTCCGCCGCTGGTATCAGGAGGTCTTGAGTGAGAAGAACATCGCACTCATCGCCAGTCTGTTCTCGAAAACGTATACGCATCATGAGGAAATTGTACCCGGCGGTTGGCCGCGTGGTACGGCAGGCGCGGAGGCACTCGCCCAGACTTATCATACGGCCTCGTCGGACATCCAGTATACGATTGAAGACCAGATGGCAGATGGCGATAAGGTCATCACGCGCTGGACGGCGCGTGGCACACATACGGGCAATTTCCTGAATGCGCCTGGAAGTGGCAGGAAATATACCATCACCGGAATCAGCATTGAGCGCATTGAGGATGGCAAAATTGCTGAAACCTGGAGCAACTGGGATTTGATGGGGCTGATGGCACAGCTTGGTCTGCTGCCGACTGCGGGCTAATTAGTTGCGGCAAATCTGGAAATCTGGCGAGGCTGTTTATAAATGGGCAGCCTCGCCGCTAAGATAAGTCTTATGTCACGGATGCTACAATCATCGCATCGACTCTACAGCGATTGACCAGAGGCATAAGCAAAGTGTATCTGCCGGGTCTTAAAACCACATGAAAGCTTTTGACTACGATCAGGATTTTTCGACCATCAATTTTCGCGAACAGCCGGAGCGCTATCAGGTGGGGAAGGGCGAGCAGGGCGTTTTGCTGGTCGAGCCGTATAAATCGGAGATTCTTCCGCATTGGCGCTTCAAAACGCCGGAGATCGCACGAGAGTCCGCCGATAAAATCTTAGCGCTGTTTTTCGATTACAAAGCGCAAAATGATTTTGTTGGCATGGATATGGCGCGGAAATTTCTGCAAATGGGCTATACGCGCTCACGCCGCTACGCCAATCATAAAAGTGGTCGCAAATATGATGAGGCGGGTGAGGTGTTGCCGCGCGAGGAAGACCCGGTTAAAGCCGAGTCCGCGAAAATCTTTTATGAGCGCTACCAGCAGGCGAAATCCGATCCCGACTATATGCGGTTAAAAAAGGCGCACCAGGAAAAATACGGCTGATTTTTATTCCGCGTCAACCCAAAAGGCTTCCGCGCGGCTCCATGCGCCCCAATGCTGGTCGCTGTCTTTGGCGCGTACTCGCCAGTAATAACGGCGATCCGGGAGGTTGATTGGCATGGTGAACGAAAGTTCAGCGCCATCGACAAAGTCATTGTAAATCAGCGGATCGAAGGATTGGCTGGTGCTGATCTGAACCTGATATTGAATCGCGTCGTTGACAGCGCTCCACGTCAGAGTCGGCCTCTCCACCTCAAAATTATTGCGCTGCGGGATATTGCCGAGCGTCGAACTGCCGAGCGTGAACGTGAATGGGCCAATCGTTTCCTGACCATCGGAAACCGTAAACGTAAATTCGTCGTTTGCCGCGCCTGTACGGGTGTAACAAAGCGCTCCGGCGTTGATCTGCGTCTGCGTAAATGTGCTGCCCAGCGTCAAATCGCCCTGCTGCGGCGCATCGAGAAGCGTGTAAGTCAGCGTTTGAGGGGTCGCGTTATCGGCATCAGTGGCTTTCAACACATTCTGATTGATCGCCCGTGTCGCGTTGTAATCGACTAGCAGCGGGACGTTGTTTTCCAGTTCCGGCGGATTATTGTGGCCGTTGTAGAGATATAACTCAAGTAATGTCTGCGTAACAAAGCTGTAAACGGGAATATCGCCATGCAGTTCAAGACGGTGAGCAGGCCCAGGACTTTGATTGGTGAATTGATAGGCCCATACCGCTTCTACATTCTCGCAATCCGCATCCACACAGCGCACCAGATTTGTCGTTCCATGAATACGATCAAAATATACGATATAAGCGCGATCCTGACTATCTAAGTCCATCGTATCTGACACGATTTCGATAGAGGCACCTTCCGCGATAATCTCAACCTGTAAACTGGAACACAGAGAATCATTACAGCGGACATATTTCACCGCGTTATACTGATTCACGAGATTTTGAGTGAAATGCAGCATCACAGGTATATCGCTAGCAGCGAGTCTCATTGTCCCTGTGAACGCATTACCAACTGAAGCAGCCAAATCGACAATCGTGAAATCCGCGCAAAGGGCATCGTGGCAGCGCAGGAGTTGGCTAACCGAGTTCACAGGCGAATCCACATGGCGATAGTAAGAAATGACCGGGTATCCGCTGCTATTCATTTCCAAGGAAGGCTTCTGCATACTTACAGCGTTGTCATCTAATGGAATCGTTGTCCATGTCGAACAAGCCGAATCCTGGCAAAAAGCAATTTTCAAATCGGCATTCATCCCGTCAACATAGGCGACAATGGGCTTGTCCTGGCTGTCGAAGGTCACGTCGGAAGTAAACCCGCCAGCAGTGGCTAAAGTGTGAATTGTTGGCGCGTCACAGGCATTTGAGTTGCAGCGGGCAAGTTTCACGCTCTTGGTATCTTCATCAGAATAGCTGATCGCTGGAATTTTCTGGTTGTCGAGCGCCACTGAAAGCGCTGAGGCTACTGAATCTGCGTCAATGGCCTGAACTGTGGGCACATCGCATAAGGTCACACTGTTACAGCGGAAAAGCGCTACACCTGCTGGCCCGGCTATGCCAGCCTGATCGCGATAGGCAATAAAGGCCGTCCCGGTGCTATCGAGCGTCATAGATATCGCTATAGGATCAACAAAATCCATCACCAGAATCGTATCGGCATGAGCCGCGCCGGGTAACAATAAAAGCGTCAAAAGCGCTGTCAGGACGAGGATTCGAGTAAGTTTATTGTGCCGGAGGGGTAAACGCATTCGGATTTTCGCAGCCTGTTCGTATTCGGTTAATATCCAGTTTAATGCCAATTTAGCGGTAACACAAGAACTTTTAATTTAGATGCCATTCAAAAGCCTTGGCCAGACATCACGCCGAAAAGAGGATGCTTGTCGCTGCTGCTGCCAGACAGGGTGTGATAGTGTTGAGGTAGTTCAGGCAAATTCTGCAAAAGTGGTCAGATAGAATAGTTCTGGCAAGTTCGAATGTGCATAAAATGGTCACAGTACAAACAGAACCTCAGCAAACGAAATCTCAGCAAACAAAACTCCGATTAGCGCTGCCCTCGATCACAATTTTTGCGTGGATTTCGATACTCCTGATTTCTGCTCTGCCAACGATTGTGTGGCGTGAAATGACGGGTGAATCCCCTATCTGGTTATTCTGGGCAAAGATTTTTCTGCTGATTGTGTTTATTGTGTTGAGTTCCGGCTGGAAGCCTATACAGCCGCTGCGCCCGTTTTTCGTTATTTTTCTGCTGCTGTCGCTGGTCGAAGCATTGATAAATCTGGTGAACTGGCAAGGTTTCATCAATCAGGACTCGTTTAGCGGTGAAATGTTGAGAGTGCAGCTTCCGCGCATGGTTGTGGCGCTGCTCATGATCACTCTGTTGGCGATGAAGTATCGTCGGAGCGATTTCTTCCTGGTGAAAGGGGAGTTGGGTGCGCCCGCCGATCCAATTCGCTGGCTGATTGACAAGCCGATAAGCTGGGCGCGGTTAGGCTGGATTCTGGCGCTGTGCATCAGCCTGGGGACACTCGTCTTTTTGTGGATCGCCGGACAGCCGCCGCTGGAAATGCTGAGGCAGATATTACCTTTGCTTCCGGTCATCCTGTTTTTTGCTGCGTGTAATGCTTTTGGCGAAGAAATGAGCTATCGGGCAGCTTTCCTCGCACCGCTTTATCCTGCCGTTGGCAAGCAGCACGCCATGCTGCTCACTGCTGTGTGGTTCGGGTTGGCGCATTTTTACGGCGTGCCTTATGGCGTCGTGGGCGTGGTCATGGCAGGGATATTGGGCTGGTTTCTGAGCAAGAGTATGCTGGAAACGAAGGGCTTCCTGTGGCCCTGGTTCATCCACTTCTGCCAGGATGTACTCATCTTTACATTTATCGCCATCGGCTCGGTCACGCCGGGCGGATAGTCGTTATCGTGGAATCAGGCCGCGATCTTCCAGCCAGGTGAGGATGCGCTGCGTGGATTGCTCGACGGTTTCCAGATTGGTTGGGACGTGAATATCCGGGCGTTCCGGGATTTCGTAGGGATCGCTAACACCCGTGAAATTGGCGATCTCGCCGCGAAAGGCTTTGGCGTACATGCCTTTTACGTCGCGCTCGGCGCAAACTTCCAACGGGGCATCGACGAAAATTTCGATAAAATTGGTCGTTTCGCTGCGCACATAGTCGCGAATGACGCGGTAAGGGGAGATGAAAGAGGCTAGCACAACGACATTGTTGCGACTGAGCAGCTTGGCGACGTAGGTCACGCGCTCGATGTTTTTGTCGCGGTCTTCTTTCGAAAAGCCCAAATCTTTGGTCAAACTCTGGCGCACGCTGTCACCATCGAGCAACTCGACACGCACACCGCGTCGGCGAAATTCTTTTTCCAGCGCTACGGCGAGCGTGGTTTTGCCCGCGCCGGAAAGCCCCGTAAACCACATCACAAAGCCTGAATGTTCAATCACCTGGATAAATTCTCCCATCAACAATCAGTTACAAAAGATTATATATTGCGAGTGAATGTCCAAATAGGGAGAAAACGACCCCAATTTACGAATTTCCCATGAATCCACTCATCGTTACGAATCCTTAATTGATATTTAAAACAATCATGTTGTATATAAAATAGAGTTGTGAATTGTCACTAGAAACTTGTGGCATTCATTCTTGTGCCGCAGTGAATTGTGTAGAATTAACCAGAACATCAATTATTTATTGGTCGCTTTACGACCAATACTATGTTAAGGATCAAATCATATGTCGCGAATTTATCTTTCTATCAAGCTCGGACTGACGCTGCTGATGGCATCCCTCGTTTTTTCGGGATGTGCCTCGGCCAGTTCAACACCCGTTGCGCCGACCTCTCTCTCCGTTCAGCTTGCGTGGACGCATGATTATTCGTCAGCGGGCTTTTACAGCGCTGAGATTAATGGGCATTTCAAAGAACAAAACCTGAATGTCGAGCTTATCGCCGGCGGGTTTGTGGATGGAAGTTATGTGGAGCCGATTGACGCGGTGCTGCAAGGTCAAGGCGATTTTGGCGCCGCAAGTGCGCAATCGCTGCTGGAAGCCAGAGAAGCAGGGAAGCCTATCGTCGCGATTGCCAACCTGATTCAACGCAGCCCCAGTGCGATTATCACCCTGGCCGATGCGAATATTCAAACACCGCAGGACCTGATTGGGAAAACTATCGCGGTTGCCGATGGCGGCGCTACGCTGCGGTTCAACTCGATGCTGAGTTTGCAGGGGATTGACGCGGCGGATGTCAATATTGTGCCGCGCGTGACCTGGGGGGTTGATCCGCTGCTCAATGGTGAGGTTGACGCGCTGGTAGGTTGGATCATCAACGAAGGCGTTCAGGTTCGCGAAGCCGGACAGGAACCCAACTTCATGCTGTTGAGCGACTATGGTATTCCCGATTACAGCGCTCTTATTTTTACGACTGAAAAGATGATCCAGGATAAGCCCGAAGTGGTCGAGCATTTTGTCCGCGCCCTGACCTCCGGCCTCCAGGATGTCATCAATGACCCGGAACAGGCCGCAGAATACACGGTACGTTACAACGATACGCTTGTTCTGGATGAGCAGCTTCGGCGCATTCAGGCATCCATTCCGCTGGTTCAGCCTGCGCAGACACAGGTCGCTATGATGGATACCAGCACGTGGGAAAGCATCTACCATGACCTCTCGAATGCGGGCATTCTGACCGAGGCGCTCGACTTGGAAAAGGCCTATACGATGAATTTCCTGAATAAGATCTTCACTGTTAAGTAGGGTTTTCGAAGAGAATCGCGCTGCGAAGGGGTGATCTGATGGATCACCTCTTCGCGTAACTATTCATGATTGAGACTTATATGAACATCCAACAACCGATTGATAATCGATATCTCGTAATTCCCTTCTGGCAGCGGCTGCGCTCACGCCTGACCGCTTACTTTGTGATCCTCACCGTTGGTGTGATCGGGATTGTGACCACATTCACGCTGATTCAGGTACGCAATCAATCCACACAGCAGACGTTTTACCAGCTTGAATCGATTGCACAGCTCAAGCAAAATCAAATCACACGCTGGGTTGATGAAGGCAAGCGAACGCTGAATCTCATTATCGTTGATCCTGAAGTCAGAGATGAAATGCTTGCGCTGGTAAACAGCCGCGTGTCCACCTCAGCGAAGGGTAATCTCAGCGATTTGTTCCGCTATAACATTGAAGCGCAGGCAGAAGGTGAGCCGATTTTTGACGAAATCATCTTCTATGACCGCGATGGGCATGTGCTGGCCGGGTCGAACGCGGCGTCCATCAGCAAAGTGGTGACCCTGCAACCGTATTTCAGGCCAGGTTTGGAGAGCGCACACGTCACACCACCTTATTACGATATCGTGACGAGCGAACTCACCATGTTTGTGACGCACCCGATCCAGAACACGGCAGGTGAGATCATTGGTGTCGTCGGCGGGCGATTGAATATCGACGTGCTGCGCGATGTGACGGCTGAACGCGCAGGTTTGGGCGAGACAGGCGAGACGTATCTGGTCAGCATCGAAAATAAATATCTGCTGACTCCCAGCCGCTTCGAGGGCTATTCGATGCAGCGCGCCTACCGCAGCGAGGGTATTGACAGCGTGCTCCAGGAACAAAACGGTTCCGGCATTTATCTCAATTATGCTGATACGCCTGTGACCGTGCTGGGAGTCTACCGCTGGATACCGGAACTTCAGGCAGGGCTGATGACTGAAATCAGTGAGGCTGAAGCCCAAATCATCATCACACAGACTTCGACACTTATCGTTGGCCTGGTGATTGTGCTGGCAATCGCGGCAGGTGTGATCGGTTTTTACGCCGCGACCAATATTTCCAGGCCGATTGTCAGTCTGGCGCAGGTCGCCTCCCAGGTCACGAGTGGCAACCTGACGGAACGCGCCGACATCCATCAGAATAACGAAATCGGTTTACTGGCTAACACTTTTAATCAAATGACCGGACAACTGGTCAATTCGATTAATGAACTCGACAACCGTGTTGATGAGTTGAACCAGGCCAACGACGCGCTGCGGATCGCGACGGCAAAAGCCAAAGAAGCCGCCCGCGTGAAAGGTGAATTTCTGGCGAATATTTCTCACGAACTGCGCACACCGCTGAACGCCATCATTGGTTTCAGCGACATGCTGCTCATGGGTATGTCCGGCGAATTGAATGCCAAGCAGAAGCATAAAATGGAACGCCTGCGCGAAAACGGCACGCGGCTTCTGACCCTGATTAATAATGTACTGGACATTACGCGCATCGAGGCAAGGCGCATTGAGATCAACGCAAAAGCGTTCTCACCCAATGCACTGGCAGATCGCCTGACCGAGCAGATGAATGTTCTCGCCGAACAGAAAAAGCTGACGCTCACCACGACGATTGATCCCGAATTGCCGGATATGCTGATCGGGGATGAACAGCGCATCGAACAGGTTGTGGTCAATCTGCTTTCGAATGCGTTCAAATTTACCGACGAAGGCGCGGTGACTCTTGAACTGCTGGTCAACCCGAAGGAAAACACCTGGGGTATTTGTGTCAGCGACACCGGAATTGGTATCCCGCCACATGCGTTGAGCATCATTTTTGAGGAGTTTCGGCAGGTCGATGGCAGTTCGGCGCGGGCGTATAAAGGCAGCGGTCTCGGTTTGGCGATCACGCGAAACCTGGTTCGGATGATGGACGGTCAAATTTCAGTTGACAGCGAGATGGGGCAAGGCAGCAAATTCACCGTCACCCTCCCGATTGTCACCAGAGAAAACTTCCCGATGGGCCAGCAGCTAGAGAAAGTGAGTGCCTAGAGATGGAGCTAAATTGGGACAATATTACCGAATGGAACATCCTGCTGGTCGATGACGAGCCGGACAATATCGAAGTCGTTGCCGAATCGCTGGAATTTTATGGCATGAGCGTGAGAACAGCCGAGAATGGGCGGATCGCTCTGGAAGCATTGATGGATTGGCTGCCCGACCTGATCTTAATGGATTTATCCATGCCCGTGATGGATGGTTGGGAGACACTGCGGGCGCTGAGGGCTGACCCACAAACGCAAACGATCCCCGTGCTGGCATTCTCAGCACACGCTATTATCGGTGATGCCGAGCGTGCTTTGTCTGCGGGTTTTAATGGCTATTTGACCAAGCCGGTGAATGTGCCGACCTTGCTCAAGGATTTGCGTTCCGCTTTTAAAGAACGCACGACGGGTTAGGGCGCGGCGCTCTGAATAGCATTGTACGGTACTGGAAAGTAACCCCTCCCCCAGCCCCTCCCCATTTCGCAAGCTCATGGAGAGGGGAGCAAGAAACTGTGCAAAGGCAGGATGCCCCTACGGGTGGGTTGAGCCATCTGTCGATGAGTAAATTTGTTAAGTTGATGCAAACGGGGCGGATGATGATCTGCCCTGTATGAATAGCGCGATATACGAAAGGAAAGATGAAACATGGGAATTACAAACTGGAACGTCATGGTCGTTGAAGACGAAGTGGACAGCATGGAACTGGTGCAGGGGCTTCTGCAACATCATGGTATTCATTGCTTTGGTGCGACCAGTGGTGAAGAAGCGCTGCAACTGTTGGAAACTGAAAGGCCGACGCTTATTATTATTGACCTCGCGCTGCCCGGCATTGATGGCTGGGGGCTGTTGAGCCATTTGAAAAGCAATCGCACACTTTCGAATATCCCGCGTGTGGCACTCACCGCATATCATACGGCTGAGGTCGCGAACCAGGCGATTGAAAAGGGCTTTGACGCCTATTTCTCCAAGCCGCTGGATGCCACATCGTTCGTCCGTGAACTTCAAGGAATTGTCGGGGAATAATGACCCAACGCATGTCGAATATCCTGATCGTAGAAGACGACTACGATCTGGTTGAAACGTATACGGATCTGTTGGAAGCGGACGGCTACAGGGTGACTTGTGCCATGACTGTGGTTGAGGCTTTTGATATGATCCTGCAAGAAGGACCCGATCTGGTGATCCTGGATCTCAATCTTCCCGACGCGCATGGCTACAATGTCATTGACTCGATGCGCAAGGCGAATCAGATGCCGAATGCGATCATCATCGTCGTGACCGGACATCCCGAAATGACCAGTGTGACCGATCAGGCCGATCTCGTCCTGACCAAGCCGGTTTCCAACCAGCAGTTGTTGACCATCATTAAACGGTATCTGGTGCAAAAATCCAGAATGCTTTCCATCCGCAGTCAGACTGGTCCGCTCACGTTATACGGCACAAGTGAATAAAAATCATGGTCAAAATTTTGATTGTCGAGGATGATATCGATCTGGTTGAAACCTACACCGACCTGCTGGAAGCTCAGGGTCATCAGATTATTTCCGTTCCGAGAGCGTCGCAAGCTATCCAGAATGTTGTGCGTTTTCGGCCTAATCTGATTATCCTTGACCTCAACCTGCCTGGAGAACCGGGGGGCCTCGTCATCAACTTTGTTCGCGGCTACAAGCCCCTGGCTGGTACCAAAATTATCGTCGCAACCGGACATCCTGAGATGATGGGCAATACGAATTTTATTGCGTCAAAAGTGGACGCCCTTTTGACCAAGCCGGTTTCCAACGATCAACTTCTAAAACTCATTAATCAATGCATGGATGAAGCTTTAGGGTAAAACGCTGGAATGGTGGATTAGTAGAATGGTGGAATGATGCAGCCTGAACCCTCGGCTAATTTGATCGAACTTCTGCGCAAAATGGGCCATGATATACGGGCACCGCTGGGGTCAGTGATTTCGACCAGTGACATGATGGCAGAAGGGATTTACGAAGCGCTGACGCCCAAACAGACCCGCGCGAATGAGCGCATCCGCCGCAACAGCCGGCGGGTGCTGGCTATTCTGGACGATTTTATCACCTATGTTAAGGCCGAAGCCGGGGAGGTGGAGTTCATAAGCGCACCCTTTGACCCGCGCGCGGTACTGGCGGAGTGGGGTGAGCAGGTGCAGCAGGCCGCCGAAGCAAAAAACCTGGCACTGCATCTGACGACCAGTGATAGCGTCCCTGGATCTCTGATCGGAGATGCGGCAGCGATTGGCCGGGTGGTTTTGCCACTGCTGTGGAATGCCGTCACCTATACATCAACAGGCGCGGTCTGGGTCGAGTCAGAGTGGTCAACTAGCGGCAGTTGGGCGATCAGTGTTCGCGATTCGGGCATCGGTATCCCGGCGGGCAATATCCCCCATATTTTCGAACCTTTCTGGCGCGGTGAGGATCGTCCCCAGGTGACGACGGCAGGCGCAGGTTTGGGGCTTCCATTGGCGCTTGCCCTCACGACACGTATGAATGGACAGCTCAAGCTCGAAAAAACGGGCGCGGAGGGCAGCGAGTTTCGCGTGGAAATCCCTATCATATCGTAAAGGCTAAGAGCGTGCCCTGATGGATGTTAAGGGCGCAAGGCTGTGCGCCCCTACGAAAACGGTTCGCGATAACCGAATTATTTGCGGGACAGAGCAATCATCGTGCCCCTACGAGCAGTGTAACCCGCCTGAGCGACGCAAAAATCACGGATACATGGATAAATACTTCCTTACAAACCGCGCCGAACAAACCGCGCCGAAAAGTGTCCTGTCCTCAACCTATGATGCCAAATTTCAACACAACCTATGCTACTGACGGGACGGCTTGCGACTGCTGCCGATGAACTGCTAACCCAATCGCCGCCCACACCAGCCCCATCCCAAAAAACATGAGAAATGACAGCAGATTGGAGGTAGTCTGGGGGAAACGCCCGACGAACACACCCGACATCAGAATGAGCCAGCCCGATGCGAGTTGAAGAGGCAGGGCGCGGAAAATCGGCAGCACGGGCTTGCGCAGGTGCAGCAGCCCAAAGGCGGTTAGCGCGATCACATGAATGATGCTGCCAGCCATCCAGATGCCCCACAGCGAGTCTTGAATCGAGGTAGCGACGATGCCAACTGCCATCACCAGAGCGCCGAAGCTGCTGAGATAGAGAGTCCACTGCCCTAACGTGCCAAGTGCCTGCTGATAACGCAGCGCCAGCCCGATACACCCCAGGCCGATAAGCAGAATGCCGGGTGCTGCCAGTACGATCAAAATCTGATAGATGCCGTAATAGGTGTAATGGTCATCCGGCTGAAATTGGCTGAAGGCTGCCAGCGCCCAGAAAGCGCCGCCAATGACCAGCAGAATGCTTGATAGATGAATTAATGTGGATTTAGACATCGTGACCTTCTTTCGTTGTTCGATAACCGTGCGAGTGAGGTCGAGTAACGTCGCACACCACCAGAATGCCAACCCTAATGCCCCCTGCGATTGATAGGCATCGCGGGCGACATCACGGAAGACCTGCACCATCAACGCGCCATATTCCAGGCGGTAGTCGGCGGGGTACAGGATGAGCAAAGCCCCATAAATGCGTGTCGAGAGTGAAATCAACGGAGTCTGACTCATTATGTTGCGCCTCCCACAAGCCTTTTGGACTGCGCGACATTGAGCAGCGTCGCTAACCGTGAAGCTTCGGCGTGGGCGACTCGTTCGCCGAATGACGTGATGCGATAGTAGCGGCGGCGTTCATCATCGAGCGCGGGGTCGGGGCGTTCTTCCGTTTCTTCGATCAGGCCGGATTCCAGCATTCGTTTGATCGTGCCGTAGAGCGTCCCTGGCCCCATCCGCACCTCACCATTGGTGATTGTGGTGACTTCCTGCATGATGCCGTAGCCGTGTTTCTCGCCGTCTGCCAGCGCCAGCAGAATGTGAAAAACAGCGGGTGTGAGGGGAGTCATCGGCTGCATGGTGGTATTCGACATTTCTAAACCTCAATATACATCTGCGACGGATATATCTGTCACGGTTATAGTATGCGGGTTTTGGGAAAATGTCAAGCGGGAGATTGATGAGTGATGAGTAGAAAGTGCTGAGTGCTGAGTAAAAGACAGAACTGAGGACTGAAAGGGACGTGCTGAGTCAGGGATTAGGATTGAGGTAAAAGACGTTTGGGCGCAAGCCTTGCGCCCCTACAGCGATGCCAAAACGAGCCATATCATGCAATAACCACAGGTAAGATTTTAGCCATCGTAGGCTGGAAGCCATACGGCTAATTGAAAAAGCCCCCTGAACTAGGCTTTATCTATTGCTGACGTTTTGCCGCTTAGGGTTGAAACCCCAAGCTATCAAAATACAAACCCACTGAAGGGGTTCAAAACAGGTCATAAGAGGTATTTTTCAACGCCTTTAGTGCGTTTAGATTTTGGCAGCCGGACATTTTAATGTCTGGCGATAAAAAGTTGCACATCGGGCTGACCCGCTGACCCGCTATTTCATCACATACCAGCAGCGTGTTTCAGTGGTCACGAAATCGGCTACTGCGCTGCCCTGACTCAACGAGGTTTGCATGGCCTGCCGCAGCAGCATCTGCCAGTGCTTGGCTTTGTCGATGCTATCGCGTTTGAGCGCCGCGAGATGATAGGGAATCTCGATGAAGTGGGGGAGCGGGGGCAGGGGCACACTCAGATCACCGAGGCAGGGTTCGCCGTTGTCATTGGTGTAGAGCAAAAAATGCTCCTTTGGAAATTCGGTCACAATCAGCGGCAGTGGTTCGTTGTTGGCTACCGTTACCACGCGCTCATCATTCAGATTCCAGGTGATTTCGAGCCTGTCGGAAGGCATCCCGGCATTGATGCTGTCGAGCATGACACCGTAAAAATTGACGTGATAAAGTTTGCTGAATGCGCCCAACCGCCGCATGTTAAAATTGGCGTTGCCGCGCTGAAGCGGGTCATATGTCCAGCCAATGGTTTCGTAGCCATTCGCCAGCGCCCATTTTCGCTGCGCGAATTTGATGCCGACACCGATGCCGAGCCGTTGGTATGCCGGGAGAACGCCTGCCATGTGTGACCACAAGCCCCATCCGCCGGGGAGACGCGCCGGGAACGCCAGCCCAAATCCGACGAGTTCGCCGTTTTCTTCCGCGCCCGTGACGACACCGCCCGCATGGATGAGTGCCATGAGGAAGTTATGCGGGACAGCCATAATCGGCTCCATGTCCCAGACGATCATTTCCATTTCGACGACTTTTTGCAGGTCGTCGGTTGATTCGAGTTCGCGATAGGTAATCATGTTTAGCTTTTAGCTCTTAGCCGTTAGCTTTTAGCGAGGGCATGATGAATCATGCCCCTACAGAAATGCTGCTGCGCTGAGATCATCCTTTTATTTTTGAGTGCGCGGATCGAGGGCATCGCGCAGGCCGTCGCCAACAATATTTGCTGCCAGCACCAGCAGCGTGATCGTGAAACCAGGGAAAACCGACATCCACCAGGCATTCCGTAGATAAGCTCGTCCGTCCGCTAGCATCGAACCCCATTCGGGCGTTGGCGGTGGCACACCCAGGCCGAGGAAGCTGAGACTCGCGCCGGTGACGATTGCGCCGGAAATACTGAGCGTCACCAGCACGATCAATGGGCCGATCACGCTGGGGAAAATGTGCCACGTGAGAATGCGGCCAGCGCCCGCGCCCATACTTTTCGCCGCCATGACGTAATCCATCTCGCGGACGGAAAGCGCCACACCGCGCACGAGACGCGAATAAGTGGGCAGCGAGAAAAACGCGATGGCGAAAATCACATTCGTCAGATTCGAGCCAAGCAGCGCCACCAGCCAGATAATTAGAATGAGGCCGGGGAACGCTAGGATCACATCCATGATACGCATGATAATATTATCGACTCTGCCGCCAAAATAGCCCGCCATGAGGCCGAGTGGCACGCCAAAAGCGGTTGCGGCGATGATCGAATAGAAGCCGACCTGGAGTGAAAGCCGTCCGCCATAGAGTACACGCGCCAGAATATCGCGCCCCAACGAGTCCGTCCCCATCAAATGTTCGGCGGATGGCCCCATAAGGCGCACTTCAGCCTCGCGTTGCAGCGGGTCGTAGGGTGTGAGGACGTGCGCGAATATCGCCGAAAGAATGACCAGAATGATCCAGATAAGGCTGATGACTGCGGCCCTGTTGCCGAAAAATTCGCGCCGTGCTTTTGCATAAAATCCGCCGCGACTCGGCTCGATATTTTCATCAGCCAGCCGGACAGGGGTTGAGGCGGAGGTTTTCAAAGTTGTCATACGTCCTCAACTGTAATGAATGCGCGGGTCAACAAAGGCATAGATCAGATCAACGATCAGGTTGACGAATATGAAGGTGATCGCCACCATCAGCACTGTCGCCTGAATCATGGGGTAATCGCGATTGCCAATGGCTTCAATCGCCAGCCGCCCGACACCGGGTAAACCAAAAATACTTTCGGTGATGACCGCGCCGCCGAGCAGCCCGCCTACCGACAAGCCGACGACGGTGATGATGGGGATGAGCGAATTTTTCAGCGCGTGAACCAAAATGATTTTGCGACTCGGCAATCCTTTTGAGCGGGCGGTGCGGATAAAATCGGCATTCAGGATTTCGATCATGCTGGAGCGTGTCAGCCGGGCGATCAATGTCGCTTGCCCTACCGAGAGTGTCGCGACGGGCAGAACAAAATGCTGCCACGTCGTCGCACCCTGCACAGGCAGTATGCGCAAACCGACGGCAAAAATCAAAATCAACATGATTCCCAGCCAGAATGTCGGAATGGAATAAAAGAAGACGATCACCACCATCAACAGGTTGTCAATCCAGGTGCCGCGTTTAATGGCTGTGATGATACCGACCAGCAAGCCGAGGGCCGTGCCGAAGGTGACACTGTAGAATGTGACCGCGACAGTGAACGGAAATGCGCTAAAAATAATGTCCATGACGGGCTGACGGTGGATGATGGAAATGCCCATATCGCCCATTGCTGCGTTGCGGAGAAAGATCAAATACTGCTCCCAAATCGGACGGTTGAGGCCGAGACTTTCGCGGATTTTTTCGATCAATTCCGGTGTTGCCTGATCGCCAGCCAACAGTAGTGCCGGGTCGCCAGGGACCGCGACGCGCAGCATGACGAACACAATCGTCATAATTGCCAGGATGAGGGGAACGGCGATTGCGATCCGGCGCAGGATATATTTGTTCATGTAACCTCAAAAATAGAAATTAGCCGTTAGCGATCAGCCGTTAGCCGGTAGCAATTGAGTAGGGGCGCAATAGTTTGCGCCCCTACACATAACATCGCGAGAGATGCGGGATTAGCCGCCGATGAACGCATTCCAGGTCTGAACGCCGTCCTGCGGATGCAGATTCCAGCCCTGAAGCTCGTTGCGAATACCTGTTGTGTTAACAGGTGTGCAGAGGAACACCCAGGGCGACTGGTCAATGACCATCTGGCTGATCTGGGTGATGGTTTCGTAACGGGTTTCCTGGTTCAGGTCGGAATCCGCTGCTTTCAACAAAGCGGTCAGCTCGTCGTTGACGAACCAGGTACGGTTGCTGCCACCACGTCGTTCGGGATCGAAGAAGTAGGTCAGAATGCTGGGATCGGTTTGGCCGTATTGCAGCAGGAACAGGTCATGTTCGCCTGTGGTGGTCAGGTTGATGAGTGCCTGTCGTTCCATCAGCTCGATGGTCAATGGAATGCCGACATCGCGAAGCTGGGATTCAATCACTTCAGCCATGCGTTTCCATTCATCACCTTCGGATTGCACAGCCATCGGTATGACCCATTCTGTACCTTCGGGGGTTTCGCGAATGCCATCACCTGTGACATCGACATAGCCGAGTTCATCGAGGAGGGCATTGGCCTTGTCGGGATCGTATTGATAGGACGTGGCGTCCAGTTCAGGATTGTGACCCCAGATTGAAGGGGGCAGGGGCTGGTAAAGCGGTTCGCAGCGGTTATCCCAGGCCAGCGCGACAAATTCGTCACGGTTGATGGCGTAGTTGAACGCCTGACGCAGTTTTACATCATCCCAGGGTGCTTTTGATGTGTTAAAACCGAAATAGCGAATGCCCGTTTCCATCTGCGTGACCAGCGTGACATCGGGGTTGCTTTCGACATCAACGATATTCTGCGGCGGAATGCCGATAATCTGGAATTCGCCCGTTTCGAACGCTGCCAGGATGGTTTGATCCTCACCGACGAAGCTCACTTGTAATCCGTCCAGGCTGACCGGGCCCGTGCTGGCGTAAATTTCTTCAGGTGCCCAGGTAAAATCCGGGTTGCGGACGAAGCTCACGAAGTTACCAGCGTTCTTTTCCTTGAGCAGGTAGGGGCCAGCGCCAACGGGATTGGCTTCGAAACCATCGGGGCCGAGTGTATCATAGGCTGTTGGCGAAACGATTTCCAGGCCAGCCAGTGTATTGTACAGTGGTGCGTAGGAAGCGGTCATGACGATGGTGAAGGTCTTCTCGTCAACGACGGTTACGTCTGTCACCAGACCACGCAGGTCAGCACCCTGTGAAGCGGTGGCTTCGGGGTCGGCATATTTCATGATATTCCACTTGAGGGCTTCGGCATCGACTGGTGTGCCGTCGCTGAAGGTGGCATCGACCAGCGTGATGGTCAACTGTGTGCCGTCTTCTGAAGCTTCCCAGGTATCAGCCAGGTAGCCGACATAGTTGAGATCCATGTCTTTCTGGAACAAGGTGGAAAAGAGCGCGTAATGTGGCGTACTGTGCCAGGATGTGACAAAGGGATCAAGCGGGACATTGGAAGCGGCATCGGGGACAACCAGTATACCACCCGTGCCTTCCTGCGCAGTGACGCTGAGAACTCCCAGCATAAGTAGGGCGACGAACCCTAGCGACAATAAATACTTTCTGACCATTTTAGTTCTCCTAAATAAGCGGAAATTCTGGCGAAAATTCGCAATGTGAGTATTATAGCAACAAGAGATGCACAAACCAAATATTTTTACACGATTTGTTGCAGGAGAAATTAGTGAAAAGTGCCGAGTAATCAGTGATGAGTGATGAGTCAAAAGTGATGAGTGAAAAGCGCTGAGGACTCATCGCGATAGATCAGGTGAACAATGCGAACGATGACTACCGACGTGACCACGCATATCCGCACCGCTTACGACTCGATGAGCAAGAGCCAGCAGAAAGTTGCCGAATTTTTGCTGACTCACGGGGTCGGCGTTGTCTATCTTTCGGCGGCGCGGATCGCGGAAATGACGGGGGTCAATGCCTCGACGGTGGTGCGGACGGCGCAGGCGCTGGGTTTTGAAGGCTTCGCGGAACTGCAAGCCACGTTGCAGGATCAGCTTTTGCGGCACACCAGCCCGGCTGACCGTTTCCAGATCAGCTCCAAGCAGCTTACCGAAGCGATGGCAGAAGGTGGCGAATCGGTGCTGCACAATATGGTGCAGACGGAAATCCGAAATCTCGAATCGCTGCTGGAACAGCTTCCCGTCGCCGATTTTGACCAGGCGGTTGAGTCGATTAACGCGGCGCGGCGGATTTATATCATCGGGATGCGCAACTCCCTGCCACTGGCGCTTAATTTTGCCGTTCTGCTGCGCTATATCCGCCCGGATGTGCGCGTCCTTGAGCCGGGGCGACAAACACTCGCTGACCAACTCGAAGAATTGGGCGAAAATGATGTGCTGTTCAGCATCGCATATGGGCGCTATGTCCGCGATACGCTGCGCTGCATGGATTATGCGCGAACGGTCAGCGCCAAAGTGATCGCGCTGACCGACAGCACTCTTTCACCAGCCGCTAAACGCGCTGATCTGGCGCTGATCGTGCCGTTTCGTCTGTGGTCGTTCGGTAATTCGCTGGCATCGTTCGCCGTTTTGAACGCGATTTTTGGGGCGTTGTTTTTGCGCCATGCGGGTACAGCGCAGGAACGGCTCAAGCATCTGGATCGCATTTATGAGGCGATGGATGTTTTCGAGGTGGGTGAGGCGCTGAGTAATAAAGAGTGAGAGTTGTCTCTCTGGGGAAGTTCTGCTAAAGTATCAGTAAAGGGTCTAGAACATCCTTTCTGATTCTATAAAATTCTCAAGGAGATCAATCATGAAACTTCTGCTCACTTCCGGTGGTGTCAAAAACCCTAGTATCCACAAAGCGCTGGTCGATATGCTGGGCAAACCGATTGCCGAATGTAATGCCCTCTGCATCCCCACAGCAGAGTGGGGCCACCCCTGGTGTACACCAAACTCGGCCTGGAACTTTATCTCCGGAAATAGTCCGGCACCCATGACCGACCTGGGTTGGAAGTCGGTGGGACTACTCGAACTCACCGCGCTGCCCACGATGAATAAAGATCGCTGGGTCTCCTGGGTTCGGGAGGCTGACGTTCTGCTGGTGGACGGTGGCGACGCGGGATACCTGTGCCACTGGATGCGCGAGTCCGGGCTGGTCGATCTCCTGCCATCGCTGACTGAGACGGTCTGGGTGGGGGTAAGCGCCGGAAGCATGGTGATGACTCCCCGGATCGGTGACCAATTCGTGAGCTGGAGGCCGTCCGGCGGTGGCGACGACAGAACGCTGGGCATTGTCGATTTCTCGATCTTTCCGCATCTGGATTATCCCGGTTTCTCGGAAAACACAATGGCATACGCGGAAAAATGGGCTGCCGAGATAGGCGTGCCGGGGTACGCGATGGATGATGAGTCCGCCATCAAAGTGGTTGATGGAAATGTTGAAGTCATTTCCGAAGGCAAATGGAAACTGTTTACACCTTGATGGGGGGATCAATCATGAAATTTCTGCTTACGTCTGCTGGTATCAGAAACAAAAGCATCCACAACGCGCTGCTCGACCTGCTGGGCAAACCGATTGCCGAGTGCAGCGCCCTGTGCATCCCCACCGCAGTTTACGCCCATCCCGGCGGGGCTATGGGTGCTATCTTGGCACAGCAGTTCATCAGCGGCTCACCGATGACAGAATGCCCCATGTGCGAACTGGGGTGGAAGTCGCTGGGCGTACTGGAACTGACCGCGCTGCCCAGCCTCGGTAAAGAACGCTGGGTTCCGATGGTCGAGGAGATCGACGTTCTGCTGGTGGCTGGCGGCGACACCTTGTATCTGGGCTATTGGATGCAGCAGTCCGGGCTGGCAGACCTCTTGCCGTCGCTATCGAAGACGGTCTACGTGGGACTGAGCGCGGGGAGCGTTGTGATGGGCCCCAGCATCTGGAAGGATTTCGTCCACTGGACTCCGCCCAACGGTGGTAATCAAACGCTGGGACTCGTCGATTTTGAGATGTTTCCGCACCTGGATTACCCGACGCTGCCGGAGCATTCGATGGCACACGCGGAAAAATGGGCCGCCGGACTGCACGTGCCGGGGTACGCGATGGACGATGAGACTGCCATTAAATGGGTGGATGGCAACGTCGAAATTGTCTCCGAAGGCCATTGGAAACTGTTTACGCCGTAACAATCATGTCGCATTTTTTCAAGACATCCTCGTGAGGTGATGAGAAAATGACCTCATCGTAAAGTAACGCAAAAGGATGCTAAGATGGCTATGATGCTCCAAGGAAAAATTGCGCTCATCACAGGGACACGTGGAATTGGTGGCGCATGTGCGCGTTTGCTGGCAGAACGCGGCGCGACCATTATCACGCTCTACAAGCAAAATCAGGCCGCAGCGGAACAATTGGTCGAGTCAATCGGTGGGGATGCCCGCGCTTTTCAAGTGGATGTACTCGACAGCCAACAGGTTTATCGACTGATGGCGGAAATCGAGCGCACTTATGGGCGGCTGGATATTCTGGTGAGCAATGCGGCGGTTGGCTGGATGGAAAAGGCATTCGATCAGTTGACATGGCCGGAGTTTTCAAATGTCGTCAATAATGAACTCAAAGCGGCGTTTGATCTGACGCAAGCAGCGCTGCCGCTGATGGTGAAGCAGCAATCGGGACGGCTCATTTACATGGCAAGCAATCTGGCGACACATACTTTGCAAAACACAATTGCCTCCAGCGCGGCGAAAGCGGCATTGACGGCATTCATGCGCAATATCGCGGCTGAATATGGATACTTGAACGCGATTTCCAGCCGCTCAATGGCAGCGTGGATGTGCTGCCTGACAGCTATATTGAAGTGATTTTCAATTTCGGCAACGATTGCCACATTGATGACGCACCGCTGCCCCCATGTTATGCCGCGAATTTGCTGGAAAAACCCTTCCGGCTGTCTACGAGTGGTGTCTTGAAAACGATAGGTGTTCGATTTTTCGCCTGGGGATTTTCCGCGCTGACAGGGATCAGCCTGAATAAATGTGTCCAACCACTTGCGGATGACTGGCAACAACTTCGCGCTGGGATTGAACATGTTGGTGACGATGAAGCTGTTGCGAAGATACAGGATCACCTGAAGGAATATGTTTCGGGCGCGGAGCAGGGTGTGCAGTCGGATGCGCAACAAAATCCGGCGCAGATGCTTTTTGCCAGCGGCGGGGACATCAAAATTGCCGATCTTGCGGATGACTGCCATCTTTCGCGTCGCCAGTTGGAGCGTAAATTTCAGGATGCGGTGGGCATGTCGCCGAAAACACTGGCGCGTAGAATGCGTTTTGAGAAGGTACGTGATCGCTTGTGCGGTGAGCCGGAAACTGATTTTTTGGCGTTGGCGCTCGAATACGGATTTGCGGATCAGGCACATCTGAGCCGGGAGTTCAAATATTTCAGCAACCGCACGCTCGGCGAATTTCAGCAGCAAATTCGCTTCATGCACGCGCCGCTGCGCTATGGGGTTGGGTTTCCATAACACAAAATAAAACCTCACTTACAGCCCACTGGGGGAAATAGCGAGCGAAGTGAGGCCTACATAAACAAGTTTTTTTAATTAGATTTTTATTGGTAAGGGCAACCCGCCGGGTCGCCCCTACGAACATCACATTCAATACAGGGCATGGCACGCCATGCCCCTACAAAGTCTTACGGGGCGGCGACGAACCAAACGTCACCGAGGCCCTGTCCGAGTGTATCGCCAGGGGCAGCGTCATCTTTCCAGAAGTACAGCGGCCAACCGTTGTATGTCACCTGGATGCCGCCGTCAGCGCGGGTAATCGTGCCGAGTTCGCCTTCAACGCCAGCGGGAGCAGCGAGACGTTGGCCTTCTGCCAGGGTGAATGGAGGCCAGTTGGTGGCGCATTCGTCGGCGCAATTGCTCACGCCTGCTTCGTCATTGGCGAAGGTGTAGAGGGTCATGCCATCGAAGGAGGTCAGGAAATCGCCCAGTTCTTCGCTGGTGCTGACCGCGACGGTTTCGGGAACAACGGTATACCATTTTTCGCCAGCGCCTTCGCCGTTCGCATCGCCAATGGCGGCGTCGTTGGCGAAGTAATACAGCGGCCAGCCGTTGTAGGTCACTTGCAGGCTGCCATCATCGCGGGTAATCGTGCCGAGTTCGCCACCAAGATACAGACCGGGGACAATTGCGTCCGCGCTCTCAACGGTCAGGGCAGGCCAATTAGTGAGGCACTCACCGGAGCAATTGCTCACACCGGGTTCGTCATTGGTGAAAATATAGAGGGTCATGCCGGTGGGGCCGACCAGAACGTTACCGAGATCGGTGACTTTTTGACCGTAAACGGTTGCGGGGGGAACGACCCACCAGTTGCGACCCACACGGTTGCCGGTGGTGTCACCTGGCGCTTCGTCGCGCACCCAGTAGTACAGGGGATAACCATTGTACGTGACCTGCATGGTTCCATCATCTTCGCGGGTGATCGTGCCGAGTGTGCCAGGGATACCTTCGGCAGCGGTCAGTTCATCGGCGGATTCAACCGTCAAGGCGGGCCAGTTTTCGAGGCAACGGCCAGAGCAGACGCTGGTGTTAACCGAGTCTGGCGGGAAGCTGTACAGGGTCATTCCCTCTGGACCAACCAGATAGCTGCCAAATTCTTCTGAACTGCCGAGGCTGACCAGCGGGCCATCCTGAGCGAAGACTGGCGCCACAAATAACAATAGACACAATAAAATAACCAAATTACGCAGCTTGAACATAGTTCCTCCTAAGTTATTAGCTGTTTGCGGTTCGCGATTAGCTCTTTTCTAAAGTGCGTCTTTAGTCGAAAGCTGATCGCTATGCGCCAAACTGAAGTCATTGATGGGTAAATACCCTATCTATTGAGTTTAACGATCAGAAAACGGGGTTTGGATTGGAGTGAAAATACAGAAGCGAAAATTTTACAGAATCTTTACAGCCGTATAAACAAGTTGTCCCGCTTAAAGTCGAAATGTGAAAATACCTGCGCCAGCCGATTTAAAGAGAACTGATACAAACTCATCTGCGAAAAGATGCCTGAAATTAATCAGAGCAAATGCAAGGTGATGCCCGCCCAAGAAATGATCATCAGGACGGTCATCGCATCATCCCAAAGCTCTCAAAAACCGAGCCGATCCATAAGCTGCCTTGCTTCGTCGGCACGATCCAGTGCAAATTCATAGATCATTAGTTGGGCCGCAGCGAACGCTTCAGGTGAGCGTCCAGCCAGTTGAGGTGCAAGGGGCTGCGTGTTATGCGAATTCCAGAGGGCAACCAGCACCGGGGCAGCCGCTGCCTGCCATATCGCTGTCCAGGCCGTGTAACCCAAGCGCGCCAATTCCGGGTTGCCCTGCCATCCGGCGTTTTGCAGACCTTCCAGGTAAGCTGGAAAAACGGCTGCCTCCAGTTCAGGTAAATCCGCCGGCTCCATCTCATCAAATAGGGTGGTGGTGGCTATGATCATAGCATAGGCGTCTCCCCCTAGCGGACCATATCCACATAATGCCCAATCAAGGGCGACTACTTCTTCTCGATTACTGTCCTGCTGACGGATCATCAGATTGCGGCGGTGGAGATCGAAATGCGACAAGACTTGTGGCAATCGATCCAGAGTGTTCAGGAAGCGCTCGCGCTCACCCCAGAGCTTAGCCCAGCGCTCGCGAAGGTGGCTGGAAAATGCCTCGTTTGCGAATGGGCTTTCCCAGAAGGCATTCACCTTCGTTTCATGCTCCAGCCAGTTGCGGAGATGTCCCTGGCACAACCAGGGATAGTCAGGCATCGGGTTTAGTGTGAGGCAGGCCGCATTAAAACGACCAATCTGCTGCGCCGCGAAAACGAAGTCATCGATTGTCCAATGAGTCTTAGATGGGACAAGATGCTCCATCCAAATCCATACGCACCCTTCGCGTTCCGTAGCGCCATAAAAACGTGGTCTGGCTATGCCACCATTGGGCAGGCTTGCCAACAGTCCAGTCTGGGCTAATAATGCCTCACGCTTCCAGTAATATATCTCGTGGAGGTTTTGCTCTTCGCCGGGGTCTTTCATATATTTCAGTGCCACTGACCACGATCTTGTACCGCGCTCGTCGTATCCTTGGCCGCTGAACAAGAAAAGTCCTTCCGGGTTAACGATGCCCTTGTCGCTTAAGAGATTGACTGTCCACTCCGTAATTTCAAAGGCAGCACTGCGTTGATCTTGCCGGACGACATCTGTGAGCAGGGCAGGGTCAAGCGCTTTTAATGTTTCGAGCATATTCTGGGTCATGGAAAATCTCGCTTCCGGTAAATCACCTTTAAATCTTTAATTCAAGAATAAAGATAGTTCCAGTGCTTGTTTGTCACAAGCGATTGATTGAAATGCCATGCGCGTCAATAGACCGGGAGGGTGATATCAGGGCAAACGTATCAAAATCGCGGCAGGTATCACAATAGGTTTTAATGGTTCACAAAAGACCGATTAGTGGTGAGGGCGCAATATATTTCGCCCCTACAGAACCATTTTGACCTATTATGAACTAATTTGGGGATTAATGCAATCGCTCTGGTAACTATTCACCTATTCATGAGGTTTACCTAAGAGGTCACGATACATCGTGCCCCTACGAGCAGCGTCAGCCGCTTAAGCGACACAAAAATCATGGATACGTGAATAAATACTCGTTCTGAGGGCGATAGAAAAATCTTTGCGTATGGTAGATAAGCCTGATAGACTCATAGCTGGAGCGAAATTTATGAATTCACCACTTGACGAAATCGAACTCATGCGAAAGATTGCTGGGCAGAATCAGCAGGCTTTCCATGCACTTTATCAACAGTATGGCAAAGCGATCTACAGCCTCGCCTATCGGGTTTTGCAAAATTCGACGCTGGCTGAGGAAGTCACCCAGGACACTTTTTTAAAGGTCTGGCGACAGGCCGCGCATTGGGACCCCGATAAAGGCAAACTTAAAAATTGGCTGCTGACTATTGCGCAGTTTACGGCGATAGACCGCCTGCGCCAGGAACGCCGCCAGCCGCATCTCTATCCCGACCCGATTGAGGAAGCGGAGGAGACGCATATTTTGGGCGGGGAGGCGCACTGGCAGGACGGAACCGTTCTGAAGCTGTTGATCGCGCGGCTGCCCGATGAGCAATCACGGCTGATCGATATGGCCTTCTTTCAAGGCATGACCCACAACGACATCGCCAACACCACGCAAATTCCGCTGGGGACGGTCAAAACCCGGCTGCGCTCAGGATTACAAAAATTGCGTGAATTATGGCTGGAATCCGTAAATCGAACATCCACACCGTGATAAACGGGCGTATCATTGTTAAAGAACGTGAGTCTTAATGTGAGCTATGAGTCTGAATAACGATCTTAAATCATCGCAGAATTGCGAGAATATCCAACAACTCATCCCGGAGTATGCTTTTGGGCTGACCAGCCTGGAAGAAACGAAGCTGGTTGAAGCGAATCTCGCCGCTTGCCCACAGGCCGCCGCCGACCTTGCCGATTACCGACGTTTACAGGAAGAAATGCGCGAGGAAGTGCCGCAGATTGAGCCGCCAGTGGGTTTAGAGGCAAAATTGATGGCGGCAATTGCTGTGCCAGCCGCGCCCGCTGAACGCATCAACATTCGTCCGCAATCCCCTGCGCCACATATGCCATCGGCTGCACCCATCGCCACGCCTGTTACGCCTGTTGCTGTACCCAAGCCGCGCCGCAATATTGCATGGCTGGCTGCTGCTGCCGCGATCCTGGCGCTGGTGATTACCAATATTTTCTGGTTTACGCAGGTCAACGAACTCGCCGAACGTCAACGCGAACTGGAAATCGCGATGCACACGCCGGACGACACGGCTTTTGTCCTCACCAGCACCGCCAATCTGCGCTGGGTACGGCTGCCACCTTCGCAGCAGGAGGCCGATTCGAACGCTTTCCTGATGTGGGACGCTGCCAGCGAAATTGGGTTAATGTATGCACGGGCGTTCCCCCAGCTTGAGCCGGGGATGACGTATCAACTGTGGCTGACGCGCAGTGATGTGCGGGTGAGCGCCGGGACGTTCCGTATCGACGAGGACGGCAACGGCGCACTGCTGTTCCACAGCGCACAGCCAATTGACGAGTTCACCTGGGCGCGTATCACCGCCGAGCCGGAAGAGGGCAGCGAACAGCCGTCCGAAAATGTCGTCGTGATCGGGGAATTGTAGGCGGAGTCACGATCCATATTTTCGGATCAGGGTAATCACACGTAGCTACGAAGTGTCACTTACACTACCAATCCCCACCCCAAACCCCTCCCCATCGCAATGGGGAGGGGCTTAAAATCGGCTTGACTCCCCTCTCTACAAAATGACTTATGACACGACAGTTTTAAAGAAATACCTCATATCCCCGAAAGTGTTGTATCGTAAACCATTGCTATGGGTGAGAGGTTTGAGGTGAGGATAGACCTTTAGTAGCGGATAACCCGACTTCGCTCCGAAAGTATTATCGGCAATATCGTTTCTTGCTATAATATCGGGTATGGAAATCACTGCGCATCTTCCGAGCCAGCGAACGCCTTTTATTGGGCGCGAACGTGAGATTGCCGAAATCGCGGCACTGCTCGTTCAGCCTGCCTGCCGACTCTTGACGCTGGTTGGCCCCGGCGGGATCGGCAAAACACGGCTGGCGATTGAAGTTGCCAAACACATCGCGGAGTCCGGTGAGTCCTCTGACGGCATCTATTTTGTCGATTTTCAACCCCTCGACACCTCCGACCAGCTTGTGACGACACTCGCCACCGCGATTGGCATGAAATTCTATGGGGAGCAGCATCCCCGTCTGCAGCTTCTTGCTTATCTCCGCAATCGAAAACTCATTCTCGTCATTGATAATTTTGAGCATCTGCTGAACGAAGTCGATCTGTTGGTCGAGATCTTGAGCAGCGGGGCAGGCATCAAACTGCTGGTTACGTCGCGGGAAGCGCTGAATGTGCAGGAGGAGTGGCTGTGGCAGGTCGTCGGGCTGCAAGTCCCCTGGGATGGAAATATCACCGACATTGACGCATACAGCGCTGTACGCTTGTTTGTTGAGCGTGTCCGCCGGATTCGCGCAGATTTTGCACTGGCGGGTCACGAAAAGGATGTGCAACTGATCTGTCAACTGGTGGATGGGATGCCGTTGGCGCTTGAATTGGCAGCAAGCTGGTCACGGGCATTAGCGTGTGCGGAAATCGCGAACGAAATTCAAAAAGGCCTCGATTTCCTGACGACCAGCGTGCGAAATACGCCAGCGCGACATCAGAGTATGCGGGCGGTGTTTGAGCGCTCATGGCATCGGCTCACAGATGAACAGCGCACGGTTTTCCCCGGATTATCGGTCTTTCGAGGCGGCTTTCGTCGTGAGGCTGCGGCGTTTGTGGCAGGCGCATCGCTCCATACATTGGCGGAGTTGGCGGACAAATCTTTTCTTCGGGTCAGCGCTTCAGGCCGTTATGATCTCCACGAACTGATGCGGCAGTATGGTGAAGAAAGACTGGATGACCAACCTGACAACGCGCTTCGCATACGGGAATTACACAGCCTGTTTTATTCCGATTTCATGCTGGAGTGCCGCGACGATTTGCTTGGCAATCGGCAAAAAGAAGGCATGGAGAGGATCGAGAGCGAAATTGACAATGTGCGGAGCGCGTTCGCTCGGAGTGCGCAGCAAGGTCATCTGGACAACATCGACAAATCCTTCGAAAGTCTGTGGCATTTTTACGAAATCTATGACCTGGATCATGAGGGCGTTGAGGTTTTTGGCAAAGCGGTAGAGGCCATCGAACCAATCGTCTACAGTAGCCCTAGAAGCCAGAGAACGAAGGAGGTTGATGAAAACCAGCAGCGAGTGTTCGGCTTCGTGCTGACGGGATATGCGGGGTGTATGGTACACCGATCTCGCGGCAAAGAAGCAAAACCGCTGTTGGAAAAAGCTCTCGCGATTCTGCGTGAGATTTCACCGAACAGAGAAATCGTTTATACCCTCAACATTCTGATTCAAGTCGCAGATGATTATGCAGAAGCCGAGAAATTGACGTATGAAGCGCTGGCAATCGCCCGTCAATTCGATTTCAAATTGTGGATTGCGCAAGGTTTACATAATCTAAGCACGCACACTATTCGGCAGGGGTATTACGTCCGTTCGCGGCAGCTTGCAGAGGAAGTGATTACCCTTTGCCGTGAAATGAACAACAAATATGGTGAAGTTGGCGGCCTCACTAACCTGTGCAGAGTTGCCTGTTACGAAGGAAATTATCAGGAAGCGAGATACTTGGCACAGCAGTCACGTGTTATGGCGCAAACGATCAAGATGCAAGGGACAGTAGCGTGGTGTGATCAATTGCTCGGCAATATTGCTTATTTACAAGGCGATTTTGAAGGTGCAAAAACAGCCTATCTCACTTGCCTGAGTGCTATGGAACCATCAATCGCTGACTATCGTGTTGCCGACTGCCTCAGCGATTTAGGAAGTTGCTATTGCAAGCTGCTCGACTATCGTGAAGCTCGAAATTGCTTTTTGAAGGCGTTCGTGATTGCGCACGAGCTAAAAAATGTCGCATTATTTATGATCGTTTTTGCGCAGGTCACTGAGCTTCTGTTGCAGGCAGGTCAATATGCGCTCGGACTGGAACTCTGTCAGGTGGTGTATGACCATCCGTTAAGCGAATACCACTTCCGACAACAGGTTTTAGCGCTCCGACCCGCTTTCGAGGCCAAATTCCCTCATGCGATGCCACAAACGACAGAAGCTCCTGATCCACACGTCCTCGCGCGGAAAGTCGTTGATGTTCTGGAATTGCTCACGTTTGCTGCGGAAGCGGACGGGACAAATGCCTTGACCGAAGATTTTTCAACTTCGCAGCCAAACGCGAATGTGGGAACTTCACTTCGTGTTCCTCTGAGTGAACGCGAACTCGATGTGCTGCGGCTTTTGGAGCAGGGTCTTTCTAACCCTGAAATTGCTGAAAGGCTGGTCATTAGCGCAGGCACAGTCAAGGTACATGCCCGCAATATTTATGACAAGCTCGACGTGAGTAATCGCACGCAGGCGGTTGTCCGCGCTCACGAACTCGGCCTCATTTAATAGCTCCACAAATACCCCGTCTCCATTTAATAGCTCCACAAATACCCCCTTCTCCAAAACGGAATACACCAATCGGTCAATGATACGACCCCCTTGCGGCGGCTATCCTATGTCTATTGCTTATCCTGAACTCAGGTGATCCAGGGACAAGCAACTTCAGGAAAATTGGAGAATGATGATGAAAGCTGCGGTACTTGACCAGGCGCAACAACCGATGGCGATTAAGAATGTGGCTGATCCTTCGGTGGGGGTTAACGACGTGCTGATTAAAGTGCGTGCGTGTGGGGTGTGCCACACCGATTTACACATTGTTGAAGGACTGCTGGGTGGGCTTGGGATTGATCCCTTTCCGTTGATTATGGGGCATGAAATTGTCGGTGAGGTTGCGCAAATTGGCGTTGGGGTGACTCATCTCAAACCGGGAGATCGGGTGGGGGCATACTGGTCGTTTGGCTGTGGTCACTGTCGCTACTGTGCGTCCGGCAAAGAGCAGATCTGTACAGGTAATCATGGGTATGCGGGCATCACCCAAAATGGCGGCTACGCGGAATATTTTACAGTTGATGCAGACTATGCCATTCCGCTGCCCGATGAAATGGATTTCGTGGATGCCGCGCCTTTTCTCTGCGCTGGATTGACCATGTACAGTGGATTCAAAAACGCTGGGCTGCGGCCTGGGCAACGCGCTGCTCTCCTGGGGATCGGTGGGTTGGGACACATGGCGATCCCTATTGCCAAAGCGCTGGGTGCGGAAGTGATCGCGATTACCTCGACGGAAGCGAAACAATCGGTTGCCAAAGAACTGGGCGCACATCACACCATCAATGCCACTGGCGCTGAGGCGGGGAAAAAGCTGCGGGAAATGGGCGGCGCTGACGTGGTGTTGTCAACGACACTCAACACCGAGGCCATTACAGGTGCCATGCAGGGCTTAGTGCCGCAAGGGACAATGGTGCTGACGGCGCTGACCGCTGATCCGCTGCCGATCATCCCGATACAACTGCTGTTTGCCGAACAGCGCGTCATTGGCAGTCTGGTCGGATCGCGCCTCGACTTTCAGGAACTGATGAAACTGGCGGTTCAGAACAATATCCGTCCGATGACGGAAACTTATGCGCTCGATCATGCAAATCTGGCGCACGAGAGGCTGCGTGAGGGCAAGGTACGCTATCGGGCGGTTTTGACACCGAATTAAAGTGGACGGATTGTGAGGGTTGGGGATTTGGGAAGGCAGAGGGACAGGGCCTCCTCAAAACTATGAGCCGTTAAAAACTGCAATAACCCATTCATATCGAATTTCTTATCTCGAATTGAGGCTAAATCATGTATTTGTATGTCGAACTCTGGAATCCGAAACCCACCTGGCTGGCGCTTCCGCAGCAGCAAAGAGGCGAGTATATGGCTCAACTTCGACCAGCAATCGCGGGTATTCTGGGCGCGGGCGTGGAATTAGTGGGCTGGGCTGTCGCGAACGACCATACACCGTATGCAGCAGACTACAGCTACATTGCCGTCTGGAAGATGCCGAGCGAAGAACTTGTTCACCAGTTCGAAAAGACGGTTGAGGGCGCGGGCTGGTACAACTTCTTTGAGCAGGTCAACGCCAGAGGTGAACTCACGTCTCCCGATCCGGTTATTGGGAACATGATACAACTTTAAGTCGTAATAAGGTCAATTCGCCTGAAGCATCGGTTCAGACTTCAGGCGAATTCCGCGCCCGCGACCTGGTATTACTTTCCTAAATACACCTGCTCCGCTGAAAAAGTACAACTTTTGGTTGAGCCGACTACACCCTCTTGCCTGCTATTGTATGAGCATCATCAGGAGCAAGCAGAGAATACTTTGACCTCAAATCGCAGTATATCTCAGCAAATCACGCGCATCAGGAGATTCGGTCATGATAAAAAATGGACATGGTTCATTTCAGTCACCTTCAATCCGCATTGTGAATACGGCGCTTTCCAATCTGCCGGAGCTGGCGTATTTTCAGCGCATGATGTATCCAATGCTGAAAGAGTGCGAGCGATACACACTCACCAAATATCATCAGCATCTCACACTGTTTCCCGAGGGTCAGTTTGTCGCCATCGCGTCGATGAATGGTGAGGAGAAAATCGTCGGCGCGACCAGCACGTTTCGCATTTCGTTCAATTTTTTGTACGCCCAGCACGCATTTCGAGACATCAGCGCTGAGGGCTGGCTGACTCGTCATGATCCGCAGGGGGAATGGCTGTATGGGGCAGGGCTGGAAGTCCACCCGGATTATCGGCATAAAGGCATTGGCGGACAGTTGTATGCGGCGCGGCGCGATCTGGTGCGGCGGCTGAATCTGCGCGGCGAGATCACAGGCGGGATGCTGCCGGGGTGCAAAGATTATCGGGACGAGATGAGCGTTGAGGAATTTGTGTGGCAGGTGGCGAACGGCAAGTCTTATTGCCCGACACTCTCGACGCAGTTGAAATATGGCTTCCGCGTGTTGGGAGTGCTGCGCGATCATCTGAACGACCCGGACGCGGATAATTGCTGCTCGTTGATCGTCCGCGACAACCCGGATTATGTGCCGGAAAATCTGATCCCCATCGGAACATGGATCACGGCGCAGACGAAATTCAGGATGATTGATAGGCCAGTGGAGGCGAAAATTCGATGAGTATCGCATTCTTGGGCGCGATGAAAAGTTGGGATGATGAAGAATTGGAGCAGGCGCTATCGCCAGACCTGGGTCCGTATCACCGCCGAGTCGGAAGATGGCAGCGAGCAGTCGTCCGAAAATGTCGTCGTGATCGGCGAGTTGTAGGCACGATCATAACCTATATTTACCACTCAAAAAATATCTGCGCTAACATCAAATGTTGATATAATATCTGGCATGGAGATCAATGCTCAACTTCCAAGCCAGAGTACGGCTTTCATTGGCCGTGAACGCGAAATTGCCGAAATCGGGATGCTGTTCGGCACGTCGCGCTTATTAACGCTGGTCGGCCCCGGCGGGATCGGCAAGACGCGGCTGGCGCTGGAAATGATCGCGCGAAAATCAGACATTTTTGCGGATGGCAGTATTTTTGTCCCCCTCGCGCCCCTCAGCAGCGCCGATAATATCCCGACAACCATTGCCAGCACATTCAATATCAGTCTCGATGCTAACCTGGACGCTGGGACTCAGATTTTGAATTATCTGCGCGATAAAACACTGCTGCTGGTTCTGGATAATTTCGAGCATGTGATGGACGGGGCAGGGTTGGTCGCGGAGATTTTGCAGGCCGCGCCGGGTGTGCGAATTCTGGTGACTTCGCGCGAGCCGCTGAATCTGCAAGACGAATGGCTGTGGCAGGTGAAGGGTTTGCCGTTTCCAAACGACGAAAATAATGTTGAATTTGGCGATTACGACGCGGTGCAGCTTTTTGCCCAACGAGCGCGGCGGGTGCGGCACGATTTTGATGTTCTGACTCAAGCGCCAGATGTGATTCGTATTTGCCGTCTGGTGGAAGGGATGCCGCTGGCGGTAGAACTGGCGGCGGGCTGGCTGAAAACGCTGACGTGCAGGCAGATTGGCGACGAGATTCAGCGCAATCTCGATATTCTGGTGTCGCCCGCCCGTGATGCACCCATCCGACATCGCAGTATTCGCGCGGTATTCGATCACTCATGGAAGCTGATGAGCGCGGAACAGCAGAATATTTTTGCGCGGTTATCGGTGTTTCGGGGTGGATTTGCGCTGGATGCCGCCGAAAAGGTCGCCGGAGCATCGCTGTGGATGCTGGCGAGTCTGGTCGATAAGTCGCTGATCCACTTTGATGATGCCGGACGTTATAGTATCCACGAACTGCTGCGGCAGTATGGCGAGGAAAAGCTGACGTTTGTGGAGGAAGCGGACAACACGAGAGACGCTCACAGTGCCTATTTTCTCGATTTTCTGGCGCAACGGCTGCCGGATGTCAAAGGGCGGCGGCAGCGGGAGGCGACTCTCGAAATTGATGCGGATTTTGAGAATATTCGCGTGGCATGGCTGCGGGGCGTGGATGTAAGGAATATTGAAAAGCTGGATGGCGCGCTGGACACGCTGTTTATCTTCGTTAACCATTTGCGTACACAGTATCGTTTCGTTTTTAGGGAAACGATGATGCAATATGCCCTGAATTCCCTTGACTCCAATCAGAGCCACGAGATATATCGCTTTTGGTGGCGCGTTAAGGGGCGTTATTTCGGCCAACAGTTCTTGCCATCATCGTTTCTTGAGGAATGCTTGGAAATCGCACGCGCCGAAAATGACCCTTGTGAGATCGCTTTCTGTTTGGAGTGGCTGGGTTTTAGTTTATTCGCCGGTGAAGGTGATAGCAGCGCAGCACGAGCCTGCCTTGAAGAATCAGTGGAATTTTATCGTGCGCTTATTGACCCTTATAATCTCGCCTGGTGTCTCTATATAACAGGTTTGGCTACGGGATATGTTGGTGATTTGGACAAATCACGCCGCGCTTTTCAGGAAAGTATCGAGATTCGTCAAGAAATTGGCGATCAGATCGGACAAGCGTGGGCCGAACTCCAAATTCACTCTGGCGACGCTTATGATAGTGAGCTAGAACGAATCTACCGATTTTTTAAAGCGACGGATTTTTATGCTGGAATTAGTACACTACAATATGGACAGGCACTGCGCCTGTTGCTCCAAGGTGATTTTTCAGCCGCCCGCGCATTCGCAGAAGAAGGCTTCAATCTGTCGCGAATGCACAACTACTCATATCCGGGTGGTCATACCTTATTAACGCTTGCCCAATTGGCGTGTATTGAGGGCGACTATAAGCAGGCAAAGCATTTTTGTAAAGATGCTCGTGTGTTTTCCAACAATGACCCAATCCTTGAGTTCCGGACACTGGCAGCAGAGGCTATCACCAACTTTGGCATGGGAAACTATGACTTTGCTCGGCGGAATCATGAAGCTGCGCTCACCGGATTCCTAGAACATCATAATCAACGAAATATACTTTCTTTGCTGCCAGTGAGCGCTCTACTGGCTGCGCACGAGGGTCAAACAACCTGGGCATGTGAGCTTCTGGCACTGGCATTCGGCCACCCGAATGCGAAAACAGGCTGGCTGCACAAGTGGGATTTGATGACTGAGCTACGATCCAACCTGGAACGTAAGTTGGATGCTGATGACTTCACAGCGGCCTGGGAGCGCGGTGCGAAGTTGGATTTGGAGGCGACTGTCAAGCGTATTCTGGCAGAAAAATCCACACCCGTAGCATCTATAGTAGCTTTTACCGCAAGCCCTACATTGCCCGAAGCGCTCACGAAACGCGAACTCGAAATTCTACGACTGATTGCTGACGGCCTGCAAAATCAGGAAATCGCTGATCATTTATTCATTGCCATCGGGACGGTCAAAACGCACATCAACGCGCTTTATGGCAAACTCGATGTGACCAATCGCGTTAAGGCGGTGACTCACGCCCGCGAAATAGGATTGCTTTAATCTCTACCCCCTCTTTCCCAAAAACTACTCCCTTCAGTAGAGGACACTATAACCCCCTGACTGCTATTGTATGAACATCGTCATGTGCAGTCTGGAGATGAAACTATGCAGAACAATAACCCTCTTTTTGTGACGGAGTGTTTGGCTGTTAACCGAATAGTAAATGGGAAGCACGGAAAACCCGAAGAAGATTTTTATGAAGACGATGATCGACCTTATATTGTTGCGCGTCTGTTTATGTGGCTGTTGCGGGCAGGGCGAAGGGGTCACTTTTCAGCGAACGCGGCTGCTGCGGAACATCCTGTTCACGACACGGCGCTGACCGATCATTGAGTTTCTATCCATCAACGATAGGCACGGTATCCAGTTCACCCTGAAGCTGCGTCAGATTGGCGAGTATCCATCCCGCCCGCCTGGATGGGATGCGGATTTGCAGCCAGGAGTTATTGCTGTTTCGCCCGATGACCGTGAAGCATTCGCCCTGGTAAATCGGGCTGATCGTGGCATAGCTCTGGCCGGGGCCGTTGCGTAGATTGACCATGCTTTCGTGCGTCGTGACGATGACTCTGGGCAGTTCGGCGATGCAGTTCGCGCGGCTCGTCAAGTCAACATCCAGGGTATAAGCGCCTGTCCCCTGGCGGGTATAGCTGTCTACAATGATGACGTAAACATCTTCGTCTGGCAGCACAATCGGGCCGATGCAGGCACGTCGCAGGGAACCACAGTCATCGTTTGAGGCGATTTCTTCCCCATCGGAATTCTGAAGCGAAAGATAAGGATCAAAGTCATCGGAGTCGAGGCGAATGGTGATGATGTCGCCCAACTGACCTCGATACACATGGCGCTGGGCAGGCAGATCGCTGGTCAGGTTTCCGGTGATACTCTCGGTAGTCAGCATGGGAATGATCGTCGGTGTAGCCGATGGAGTCCTGCTTGGTTGCGGTGTGTGTGTCGCGGTGGGAGCAGGGGAGGGCGATAGGGTGAGCGTCGCGGTTGGCGTGGAAGTTGGTGATGATGTGGCGGAACTGGTGGCAGTAGCCGTTGGCGTTCTGGTTGCATTGGGCGTTGCTGAAGGCGTGAATGTCGCCGTCGAAACGGGCGTGAGCGTCAGTGTTGCTGTTGGTGTGGGAGTCGCAACGCCAAATATTCGCTGGATTCCTAAACCAAATGCAAGTATAGGGCCATTGTTATTGGAGAGCGCCAACCCCAGGAATCCTAGGAGGAGAATGATCGCGGCGAGGCTGGTGACACGCAAGAGAAGGCGATTTCGCAGCTTGAAATCTTCCTCATAATAGCGCCGAAGCAGTTGGCGCGTTTCTGGATTCCGCAGATTTTCCGGCTGCTCGGCTAATGATTCTGCTTTTTCGGCAGCCTCGACACTTTGCAGCGCTTTCTGGAAAACAAGCCACTTGGCCTCATCTTCTGGATTATCCAAAAAATCCTGGCTGGCTTGCAGCAGACTTTGCAAACTTCTCTTGCGGTATTTCATCAGATAGCCAGTTACCTATAACACATCAAACGGTAGAAACCAGAAAACATCAAACGGTAGCAACTAGAGAACATCAAGGTCAATAAGGTCGTGGATGCTCATCAGATAACACACGGATGCTCCGACCAGCTTTGCCAGTTCAACACGGCTGCAACCGAGCTGCTGTGCCATTTCGTGGGCTTCGGTGACGCTAAACTTTTGCGGAATCTGGTTATTGAGCAGGCGGCTGATCTCAGCTTCGGAACGCGACATCAGATCGCCCAATTGCTTCTGGGTCAGCCCCCGGCTTGCACGAATCTCGCCCAGAACTTCACCCAAAGAGGGCATTTGCGCACAAACTGAAGCGGTATCCGTGAGGAGGGTGTTGAGCGTCGAGAGAAGCTTGTCAAACATGCTGTGCCCAAAAGTGAGCCATGAAATGTTCCGAAAACAAATATTATATCCAAAATATTCAACTTCCAAAAATCTGGAACTATAAGAAACGGCGGTTTAATAGGATCAAATTTATTGCTCTGCTCCATAATTTCGACGGAAACGGGTTCATATGGGCGCAAGCCTTGCACCCCTAGGGGAACGGTTCGCGATTACCGATGGGACGTAGCACTTAATGCGAAGGATATTGCTCATGATGCACGGGTTTGTCTTCTTACTGGTTATGGTGTTCACGGTCATTTTCGCGGCGAATCGTCAGGCGGCAGCGCAGGAGGGGGAGAATGGCGAGGAAGATCAATCGTGCCTTGATGCGGCGGCTTACAATGATCGCGGGCGCACCCATGAATCTGACAGCGAATTTACGTTGGCGATTGATGACCTGACCCACGCCGTAGAACTCGCCCCGGACAATATCTACTATCTCGACGACCTCGCTATGGTCTATGTCTACCGAGCGCAGGCCTATCTCATAGAAGGCAAGTATGAAGAAGCCCTCGCCGACCTGCGCCAGTATGTGGCTTTGACGAGAGAGAATGCTGCTAAGGAAGTGCTTGATCTGATCGTTTTTGTCGAGGGGATATGACGCGACCCGCATCAAAAATACACCTTTCGATAGATGTGCCGTTCGGTGTAATCGTTGAAAATATTCAGATAACAATCAACTCCGCAAAACAAAAGAGCATCGCAGCAAAACAAAAGAGCATCGCAGGAAAATAAGATGAGCATCGCATTTGGTGGGGCAATGAAGGATATGGACGATGATGCCTTGCGGCAGGCGCTGCGGGCGATGCGCAAAGCTGCCTCGAAGCGCAAACGAATTGTGGCGATCCGTCGGATTTGCAGGCGGTATGTCCTAGAAGCTTCAGTTTTCAAGCGCTTTAAGCAATAATTCGCTCTCTTATAATTTATGACATGCTTTACAATTCCACAAAAGTAGCATATACTATACACATAAGAGGGAACTTTCATAAAAATAATCTTTCTCACCTAAAAATTCTTGCTCCTTGTTCCTTCATCACATTTTCCCCATTTAAGTTTGATGATGCCCGTTGAATATCCGCTCTCGTCTAAGCGAATTCAGGCATCCCTTGCTCATCAAATATAACCCCCAAGACCTAACTCTCAACCGATTGCGGCCACCGTGTCTTATGACATCGTAGGTCTGCATCAAATTATGTTATGGAGTAGGTGTCTATGAAAATCAATTTTAAAGCTTTGATCGCATTAGTCGTGGTTGTTGTCGCAGCCTTTTGGGTGATAAGTTCTGTTCGCACCACTACTTACAGCGGCACTGATCTCAATTTTGGCATCGGATCAGGCGCTGTGACCGTGACCAATCCGTCCGATACGGCTGTGCCTGTGCAGTTGGTTGGCACGAGTTCGCGCTCGTTTACCATCTCAAAGACCATTGCAGGAGTCGAGGGTTCGTCAACGCGCACAGGTAGTGGCAGCGCGACCACCCAGGTCCTTGAATTTCAATTACCCCCCGGCACGAATGTCTTTTCGGTGGCACGCGGCACAAATGTGAAATTTATTGCCGACAGCGACACCCGGCTTGAGGCGAGTGTAGACCCCCTGAGCCAGAGTGAAGCGCGTACCACCCTGATTATCGGAGCAATCGTCATCCTGGGGGGGCTGTTCTATGCCTCGCGCACCACTGAGCATCGCTGGATGAGCGCCCTGCGGAGTAAACCCGCCCCTGTTACAGTTCCGGCGACTCTATCGGGCGACACGAAACCTGTAAATATCGCCGCTAACAAAGGTCGCGATGGCCGCGCCTACTCCGATTCGTAAATCAACCATGTAATTTATTGTCGGGGTGCAGCACGAAATGAAAGCTGCACCTCGTCAGTTACGTTTTCCCATATTCAATTATTAATAATGATGACAGACCACGATAAATGCTACTAAAGTGGGACGACAAACGGATTCATGAATGATATTATATAAAATAGTGTTGTTAAAGTGGAAAATTATGATGAATATCGCATTTTTAGGCGCAGTAAAAGACTTAAAAGAAGAAAAATTTGAACAGGCCTTGTTAGCGATGCAAGAAGTCGCAGTCAACTCAACGCTGAAAAAAGCTCTCGCCCTCAAGCCCGCTCATCCATATCGTGTATCCAAACAAATTTACCTGAGCAGCGACATCAATATCTGATCTTTAATCTTCATGGGTGAATGGTGGTGTTGACTATAATGGTCAGCCCTAACTTTCTGACAGCCTAAACCCGACTCAATTGCCGTGAGCCGGGTTTTTTGCATAGGCGCGTGTCATCTAAACAAGTCCCCAACAAGCGCAAATGTGCCGCTTTCCGCGAGAATATAAAGCCCCAGGCCGATCAGCACAAACGGCACGATGATGTCTCCGTAGCGCTCAAACAGCCGCGCCAACGCCGGATAGCTGCCGAGTCGATAGCCGATGTAACACATTACGGCGATGAGGACGGCGAATACCGCGAAAATAACGCCCATTTCGGAAATTGTTTTTCCAGCGAACAGGGGAATATAGACGCTGATATTGTCGCCGCCGTTGGCGAATGTCACCAGCGCGACGCTGATTGTTTGCGGACTGAAAATTGTGGCTAAAGGGGAACTGGATTTTGCGACGGGTGCTGGCAAGGCGGTTTCTTCGTCGGCGTTTCGCGTGAGAAGCTGACGCAGGCCCATGAAAATCGGCGCGATTCCCAGCAGGCCGATGAGGGGTTCGGGGATGACGAGCGCGCCGAAAAATCCGAGTGCACTGACCGCCAGAATCGCCGCGAAGCCGAGATATTGTCCCAGGATGATGTGGCGCTTGCGAAAGGTGTCATTGACCTGTGTGAAATACAGCGTCAGCAGGAAAATGTCGTCGATATTGGTGGCGATGAAGGCGATAATAACCGCCGATAGATCCGTCACGAAGCAATCAACCTATGGCCCCTGATGTCTCTCGGCGATGATGTCATCTGAAAGAGGTGGTTGGCCGCGAAAAGCTTCCTTGATCTCTCTCATCAAAGTATCCTCATCTATATCGTCGCTGGAGTCTACTCTATCTAGGATCAAATCGCCTAATGCTGCCCGCACTCGTTCGGCATCCGTGACAATTGGTTTAGGATTCATATTTCGCCTCATGTTAACTCTTGCGCTTGAAAATAATCGGATCGACCAGCGGCTCCAACTGCAAGCGGAATTCGCTGACCTTGCCTGCATTATCCATGATAAACGGCGCGAGAACCGAAAATTCGATGTCCGAATTGGTCGCCTCGAAAATATCGTAATGATAGTGCTTGAGCGCGTAAATCCAGCCGTTGTGCGTGGCGTTCAGGCTGTCGCCGTCGCGGGAAATGGTCAGCGTTTCGTAGCCGGGATGCCAGTAATCGCCGACATAATCGTCCAGCGGGTGGGTGGTCGGCGCGTTTGGTTTACGGGCAGCAGCGCGTTTTTCCAGGGCGGCTTTTGCGTTCCGCGCGAAACCATCCTCTTTTTCCTTGATGCGTTTGCTCCAGGGGATCACGTCCAGGCCGAATAAGCGGTCATAAATATTCAGTGTGACGGTAATCGGCAGGTTCGAGTGATTCATATTGTTGAGGACGACGACCCCCATGTTGTGACCGGGGATGAACGAGGTCATCGACGTAAAACCGTCAATGCCGCCTGTGTGCCAGACCATCTGCCGCCCGCGATAAGTCTGGACGCGCCAGCCAAGCGCATAACTCACGCGCTGGATTTCGTCGTAGCCATACCCCGGCATATCCGGCACGAGGGGCATGACCATCTGGTGCGTGTGCATTTCCTTGAGCAAATCTTCGCGAATCAGTTGGCCGCCCGCGTATTTGCCGCCGGACATATGGATTTTCAGCCACTTCATCATGTCCACAAGATTCGAGTTAATCGCCCCGGCAGGCGCACCGTTGTCGAGGTTGCGGAAGGGAATCGCTTTAATGAACCCCTCCCCCGACCCCTCCCCACTTCGCTTCGCTCTTAGAGAAGGGAGAAGTACCTCGTCTAGATTCTTCTCAAGAGAGTAGGGTAGGGCGGCATCCGATGATTTTTGTGAGTCGGTGACGGAAAATTGGGTAAACGACATGCCAAGTTTATCGAGAATGCGCTGCTTGACGAACGCTTCCCAGGACATGCCTGCGATCTCACCGACGAGGTAGCCGAGCGTGACGATCATGAGGTTGTTGTACTGGTAGAGGTAGCGCAGCGGCTTGTTCGGCTGAACGTAGCGCAAATGCTCGACGATTTCGCGGCGGGAAAGCGGCGAACCGTAGCGCACATAATCATGGCGCGGGACTCCTGTGCGATGGCAGGCGAGGTCGCGCGGCGTGACCTGCTCAGTTGTCACGGGGTCGTAGAGCTTGAACCAGGGCAGATAATGGCGGACGGGCGTGTCCCAATCGAGCTTGCCTTCCTCGACCAGCATCGCGGCGGACATGGCGGTAAAGGCTTTGGTACAGGAGGCCATCGCGAACAAGGTTTCCGGCGTGACGGGCAGATTTTCAGCGATATTGCGCAGGCCGTAGCCCTTCATATGGACGACTTCGCCCTCGTAGATGATCGCTGCGGAAAGTCCGGGGACGTTGTAGGCGGCGATTTCTGATTCGATGTAATCGTCAAATCCGGCGAGTTGGTCGGTGATGGGCATGGGGCTGCTCCTGTAAAAGTGGCGATTATCGAAAACCGAAGTCAAAGATTCGACGCAAAGGCGCAAAGAACGCAAAGGATCGCAGAGAAAAGGAACGGGTAATTTCCGTAGGGGCGACGCATGCGTCGCCCCTACAAAATCCATATATCAGCGGACAGTATTATTTCACCCGCTTAAACACAATCGGGTCAACGGCTGGCTCGATCTGCATGTGAACTTCGCTAATGCTGCCTGCGTTGTCAATGATAAACGGCACGAGCATCATTGCGCCCCAATCCTTGTGCGACGCCTCGAAAATATCGTAGTGATAGTGTGTGAGGTTCAAGTCGATGCCGTTGCGGGAGGCAATCAGGTTATCGCCGTCGCGCGTGATGGTGAGATTTTCGTAGCCAGGATTCCAATACACGCCTGTGAAATCGTCCAGCGGGTGAGTCAGCGGCGCGTTGGGGATACGGGCGGCAGCACGTTTTTCAAGCTGTGCCTGCTGCTCGGCTTCCATGCGATCATCTTTTTCCTTGAGGCGCTTGCTCCAGGGGATCACGTCGAGGTCAAACAGGCGGTCATAAATATTCATGGTGACAGTGATGGGGATATTCGTCCAGCTCAGGTTGCTGAAGACCAGCGCACCCATATCCAGGCCGGGCATGAACGAGGTCATGGTGATAAAGCCGTCGATGCCGCCTGTGTGCCAGACCAACTGCCGTCCGCGATAGGTCTGGACGCGCCAGCCGAGGCAGTAGCTCACGCGCTGGATTTCATCGTAGCCGTAACCGGGCATATCCGGCACGAGGGGCATGACCATCTGCTGCGTGTGCATCTCCTTGAGCAGGTCTTCGCGAATGAGCTGCCCGCCGTCATATTTGCCGCCGGACATGTGCATTTTTACCCATTTGAGCATATCGACGAGATTGGAATTGATCGCTCCGGCAGGTGCGCCCAAATCCAGATTGCGATACGGAATCGCGTTGACCTGCTTGTTACGCCAGGAATAGGGCAGGGCGGCATCCGGCGATTTTTTCGAGTCTTCCACCGAAAATTGGGTGAACGACATGCCGAGTGGGTCGAGAACGCGCTCCTGCACAAATGCTTCCCACGACATGCCTGTGATCTCGCCGACGAGGTAGCCGAGTGTCATGTACATATTGTTGTTGTACTGGTAGAGGTAGCGCAGCGGTTTATTCGGCTGAAGGTAGCGCAGATGCTCGACCAGTTCGCGGCGGGACATATCCGAGCCGTAGCGCACCATATCGTGGCGGGGAACGCCGGTGCGGTGGCAGGCCATGTCGCGTAACGTCACCTGCTCGGTGGAAATTGGATCATACAGCTTGAACCAGGGCAGATAGTGGCGGATCGGCGTGTCCCAGTCGAGATTGCCTTCCTCGACCAGCATGGCGATGGACATGGCGGTGAAGGCTTTGGTACAGGAGGCGATGCCGAAAAGCGTCTCCGGCGTGACGGGTAAATTATCGGCGATGCTGCGCTGACCGTAGCCTTTCATATGCACGACTTCGCCTTTGTGGATGATGGCGACGGCGAGGCCAGGGACGTTGTATTCGGCGATTTCTGATTCGATGTAGTCGTCAAATCCGGTGAGTTGGTCGATCATGGTGGGGAATCTCCTATAGAAGCGATGATTTAAAAGATTTGACGCAAAGGCGCAAAGAACGCAAAGGGTCGCAGGGAAAGTGAACATTTTTCCGTAGGGGCGCAATAATTGCTCTGTCCCATAATTACGCCGGAAACGGGTTCGTCTGGGCGCAAGCCTTGCGTCCCTACAAAAACAGCAATGCGTTAACCGATTTATTTGCGGGACAGAGCAATAATGCGGTTTCAAAATTAAACACGGATAACACGGCGGCGTTTTTGTAGGGACACGATACATCGTGTCCTGCTGGATGATGCACACCCATTACCAGGAACACGCGCTTGTTGGCGAACATTTCGGTTGGGGAAATCGGGCATGATGTATCATGCCCCTACGCACGGCTGTGCGCCCCACGAAATCCGTACTCCGGTTTATTTTTTAATCTGCATTATTGCGCCCCTACAAAGCCCGATGGCCTGCGTGAAAAAATTACCGCACGCGCGTGAACACAATCGGATCGACGCTTGGCTCGTAGGGCATGGTGAACTGCTGGACATTGCCTGCGTGATCGTTGGAAAAATCGGTCAGCGCCGAGATGCCCATATCCGTATTGCCGACTTCAAAGGTGTCGTAGTGATAATGGGTGAGCGTGTAGTCGATATTATTGCGCGTCATCTTCAGGTTGTCGCCGTCGCGCGTGATCGTCAGCTTTTCGTAGGACGGGTGACGATATTCGCCGACATAATCATCCAACGGGTGTGAGGCCGGGGCGTTGGATTTGCGGGCAGCGGCGCGTTTTTCGGCTTCGGCACGTTCGTCCAATTCGGCCTTATCCTCTTTTTCTTTCATGCGCTTGCTCCAGGGGATCACGTCCAGCCCCAGAAGGCGATCATAAATATTGAGCGTGATGGTAATCGGCAGGAAGGTATTGCTGCGGTTGCTGAAAACCAGCACGCCGAAATCGCTGTCGGGCATGAACGAGGTCATGGTGATAAACCCGTCGATGCCGCCTGTGTGCCAGACGAGATTGTGTCCGCGATAGGTCTGGATGCGCCAGCCGAGGGCGTAACACACGCGCTCGATCTCGGTGTAGCCGTAACCGGGCATATCCGGCACCAGCGGCATGACCATCTGCTGCGTGTGCATCTCTTTCAGCAAATCTTCGCGCACAAATTGACCATCTTCAGCCATGTGGATTTTCAGCCACTTGACCATATCGACCAGATTGGAATTGATCGACCCGGCGGGCGCGATGACATCCAGATCGCGATAGTCAATATGGGTGATCTGCCCGTTGCGGACGGCGTAAGGCTGTGAGGCGTTGGCCGATTTTTTCATGTCCTGGATTGAAAAGCGCGTGTCGCCCATTCCGAGTTTATCGAGAATGCGCTTCTGGGTGAATTCTTCCCAACTCGTGCCAGCGATCTCACCAATCATGTAGCCGACGGTCATCAACAGGAGATTGTTATATTGGTAGAGATAGCGCAGCGGCTTGCTTGGCTCCAGGTAGCGCAGGCTTTCGACCATATCGCGGCGGGGCATTTTTGAGTTATGCCAGACGAAATCGTGACGCGGCAGGCCGGAGCGATGGCATAATAAATCGCGTGTTGTGACCTGTTCGCTGGCAGCGGAGTCGTGCAGCTTAAACCAGGGCATATAGTTGCGCACGGGGGTGTCCCAATCGAGCTTGCCTTCTTCGATCAGGAGCGCTGCGCCCATCGCTGTGAACGCCTTGCTGCACGAGCCGATGGCGAACAGCGTTTCCGGCGTGACGGGCAGATTTTGATCCACATCGCGCAGGCCGTAGCCCTTCATGTGGATGACTTCGCCCTTGTGGACGATGGCGACGGCGAGGCCGGGAACCTGATATTTTTCGATCTCGTTTTCGATATATTCGTCAAACCCGGCGAGGTTGTCGGTGAGGGACATGGCTATTTTCGCTCCTGAACAAATTGAGAGAGGGCGAGGCATGCCTCGCCCCTACAAGACGCGGTAGGTGAGGCGTAAGATTTAAACGCATAGAGTCTAAGAACGCAACGGAATAATCAACAAAATTTGAAGATTGGTTCTAGTGATTATCCGATGAGGGGTCGATGTGACGAAATTTTCCCTTTTTATCGCGCGGCAGATGTGCGAAAATTGGTGGGTCACAAGAGATTTTTAGAGGCTATATCGAGGGAAAAATGAACCAAGTCCTGCTCGAAGAACTGTACCATCCAGATGCGGGTATCCGAAGCCGCGCGGCTATCAACCTGGGGAACGACGTGAGCGCGGTGGATGCGCTGATCCAGGCGCTGGCTGCCGAGACGGATGTCGCCGTTCGCGAAGATATTACGTGGGCGCTGGTGCGAATGGGCGATGTCGCGCTGCTGCCGCTGATTTGCCTGCTGATTGATGGAAACTCGGCGGGTCGCCATCACGCGGCGCACACGCTCGGAAAAATTGGCGATGCGCGGGCGGTAGGCAGTTTGATCGACGCTTTGCAGGACAGCGAGATCACCGTGAAGTTGAAAGTCATGCTTGCGCTGGGGCAGATCGGTGATGATCGCGCAGTCCCGGCGCTGGTTGGTCTGCTCGGCAGCGAAAATCCTGACATACAATCTATGGTCGTCAACGTGCTGGAAGGATTTGGCGAAGCAGCCGTTGAGCCGTTGATTCAGACATTGGGGCATGAGCAGTGGCAGGTGCGTGAACAGGCGGCGGAAATTCTGGGCATTATCGGCAGCCGCGATTCTGAAACGGCGCTGATCGGTGCGTTGGAAGATGCCGAGTGGCAGGTGCGGTTCGCGGCGGTGAATGCGCTGGCATCGCTTGGCGGTAAAAACGTGAAAGCGGCGCTTCAGCAGATGGACAATGATGCTGATACGAGGGTGCGGGGACTCGCTGTAAAAGTGGCGGGGCGGCTGCGGGGGTGAATTATGTGATTGCGGGGAACACAAAAGTGGGTCATCTTCTATCGTTTATGGTTGGCTAGAAGTTGTTGCGCTTTAGGCATCGCCAGGGGCTAAAAGCGCCCTGGCTAAGTTCTCAAAGCCTGCTCGAAGCAGGCTGCAAACCGAACGCTGCTCATGAATTAGCCCTCTTTGAGAGGGCTTTTAAAGCCCAGCCGTAGGGCTTTCAGCCTACGGGGTTTTAAAAATAACAAGCTCTGGTTAAATATTGGAGGCGCACTTGGACAATCCAGTTTTGCCGCAGGGCGTGACAGCCGATAGCATTTCGCTGCTGCTGGGGCATCCAGACCCGGCAACGTTGGCGACTCCGCAGTTCCAGGCGGCGGTTCAGCACGTCATGGCCTCGCCGCAAGCTGCGCTGGCCTACGGCGATGAGCCGGGGCATCCTGCGCTGATGGAGTATCTTGTTGACAGAATTAACCGCGAACAGCAGCTTGCCTTGCAACGCGAAAATCTGATGATCGTCGCGGGTTCAACCCATGCCGTCGATATGATTGCTCGGCTGTATACGCAGCCCGGCGGCGCTGTGATTGTCGAATCGCCCAGCTACGCGGACTCGTTACACGTTTTTCGCGATCATGGCGTGGCGCTTCATTCCGTCGCGATGGATCAGGGTGGTGTGATGATCGAGGCGTTCGAAAAGCTTTTGAAGCAGTTGGCGGAGAAGGATAATTTACCCAGCCTCTATTATACGATCCCGAATTTTCACAACCCAACGGGCATCAGCACCTCGCTGGAACGCCGCCTGGAAATTATTCGGCTGTCGCAGGAGTACGGTTTCACAATCGTAGAAGATGATGTCTATCGCGATCTGGCTTTTGATACGGCTGTTCCGCCCAGTTTTTATACGCTGGCAAACGGCAAAAATGTGATCCAGATTGGCAGTTTTTCCAAGACGCTTGCCCCCGGCCTCCGTCTGGGATGGGTGATCGCTTCGGCGGAGTCGATACACCGTTTCGTCTTCTGTGGAACGACGCAAATGGGCGGTGGCGCGAGTCCGCTGGCCGCGCAGATTGTCGCGGAGTATTGTCAGCGGGGTCATTGGGACGGGCATCTTGAGCATCTGCGACGTGGGTATCGCCTGCGCCGCGATACCATGTTGACGGCTCTAGGCCAATATATGTCGCCGGAAGTGAGCTGGACAACGCCATCGGGTGGGTTTTTCGTATGGGTGACGCTGCCGGGTGAGATGCAGGGTAGCGTGGTCAAAGCGGAGACGTTGAAACGCGGTGTCATGCTGGCAGCGGGGGAGGGCTATTTCATCAATCCTGACGATGGTAAACACAACATCAGGCTGACCTACAGTTTCGCGCCCCTGAGCGACATCAAAACGGCGGTGCGTATTTTGGGAGAGGTGATCGCGGGGTGAGGTGGTAGTGGGTGTTGAAAAGGTCATGATAAGAACCCCTCCCCCTGACCCCTCCCCATTTCGCAAGCTCATGGAGAGGGGAGTGTAGCGTCTTTTTAGCCCTTATTTATTGAGTTTATCCTGTTTCCGCTTGTTCTCATTTGCAATTGCGCTCTCTATCAACCCCTCTATCATTTTAATCCCTATATAGGGATCATCAGGAAGTAAGGATGGCTTCCCTCGGTCAAACTCTTCTTCTGATATGGGTTGCCAGTCAGTTAGGCCGGATGTTTTGCCAATTCTATTATCAAACAAATCAAGGGCATCCTTTGATGGAATTCGAATAGCAAATCCAACAGCCTCATAGCCATCTCGCGTCATTTTAGAGGGTTGAATGACGACAAAATCACCAGCTAATTCAGATGCTACATTACGAAAGTGATTAAATGTCCCCCCAAATTTATCCACGAATTGGATTACCCAATCCGTAGCAAAGTATAAATCACCCATACTTATTTTTATCCACTCAATCACCCTCACAGGGGGTATTTAATTCGCCCTTGTAAACACAATCGGCGCGACTGTTGGCTCAAGCGGCAGGGAGAGCTGCGCGATTTTGCCGCCCGGATCAGTCGAAAATGAGCCGACGAGATTCAGGTCGTCATTATTCATTTCGAATGTGTCATAGTGGTAATGCGTCACGGCAAGGTTGTAATGGTTGAATTTGGCTTGCAGCGCGTCGCCGTTTTGGGTCACGCTGACCGTGCCGTAGCCGGGGTGCGCATAGTCAGCAGCGTAGTCGGATAGCGGATGCGAAGGCTGCGTGCCGGATACCCGTGCGGCAGCGAATTTTTCTTTGGCTTGTGCGCCCATTTTCTCGGCTTCGTCGGCTTTTTGCTGGATTCGTTCGCTCCAGGGGATAACATCGAGGCCGAAAAATCGGTCATAAATATTAAGCGTCACGGTGACGGGCAGGTTCGTGCCGCTTTCATTGCCGAAGACGATCACGCCCAGGTCGTCGTCCGGCAGGAACGAGACGGAGGTGATAAAGCCGTCAATGCCGCCTGTGTGCCGGATCATCTGATGACCGCGATACATCTGCACCGCCCAGCCGAGCGCGTAGCTGCTGTAGCCGATTTCGTTGTAGCCGTAAACGGGGTTTTCCGGCAGGATGGGCATAAAAACGTGCGGGTCGTAGAGCGCCTTCAATTTGTCTTTGGGGAGCAGCGTTTCGTCGCCCGCCATGTGCATTTTCAGCCACTTGAGCATATCGACCAGATTGGAGTTGATCGACCCCGCCGGGGCAATGGCATCGAGATTGCGGAAGGGGATGGTCTTGATCTGTTTGTCTTTATAGGCGTGAGGCTGGGAGGCGTTTTCGAGCGTTTTCGAGTCTTCCACCGAGAGATTGCTGCTGGTCATGCCGAGTGGATCGAGAATGCGCTTTTGTGTGAATTCTTCCCACGACATGCCCGCGACAGCTTCGACCAGATAGCCCGCCGCCATGTACATCAGATTTTGATACTGAAAAACGTAGCGAAACGGCTGGCTCGGCTGGAGATATTGCAGGCGTTCAAAAAGTTCCGCGCGGGAAAAAGCCGCGCCGTACCACATGGAATCGTGACGGGGGAGGCCGGAGCGATGACAGACCAGATCGCGCGGGGTCATGTGGTCGCTGGCAACCGGGTCATAGAGCTTGAATGACGGAATGTAGTTTTTAACGGGCTTGTCCCAATCGAGTTTGCCATCCTCGACCAACTGCGCCATTGCCAGCGTCGTGAAGGCTTTGGAGCATGAGCCGATGGCGAACACCGTCTCCGGCGTGACGGGCAAATTTTTATCGACATCGCGCAGTCCATAACCTTTGGACAGCACGACTTCGCCTTTGTAGACGATGGCGACGGCGAGGCCGGGCGTGTGATATTTTTCGATTTCGGCGGCGATGTATTCGTCAAACCCGGCTAGGGGATCGGTCATGGTAAGCTCCTGTGGGGTGGCAATCAAAGAAATCCAGGACAAAGATTTAACGCAAAGGCGCAAAGAACGCAAAGATTTGTATAGCGAAAATTAAATCGGTTTCGGGTATTGGGATCACCCGACTCCAATTACACACAATTTCTCGATGACATCGGGTGAAATCGTCAGATAATGGGCATATTTCGATGCAAAATGCAATCCAGGTTTCATATATTGGGAGGTCTGAAGTTGCTGCTCAGAGTATTAAAGCGATGCCCAATATTATTTTATATGATAGCATTCTAACGAATTACTGATATAGTGACTTATGAACGACCTTTAACAGCTTCCATATGCTTTTTAACCGATGTGTGCCACTGCGCCAAAGGCAAAAACTGCCTTGCCAGCTGTAACAGAAAGCAGGCGTAAGGTGGCAACACGGATTCTGGTCATTAACAATTCATACGACATTCTGGCGCTTTTTGAGAAAATCTTAACAACAGACGACTGCCAGGTGTTCACCCAATTTTTCCTAAACTCCGATTTAAGCGATGTCTCCAAGATTAATCCTGACCTGATCATTCTCGATTACTACGTAGGTCGGGAAGGGGTCGGCTGGGAATTTTTGCAACTGCTCAAAATGGATGACGCGACAGCGAGTACACCCGTCCTGATTTGCACGACGGCTGTAAGATTAGCCCATGAGATTGCCGGCTACCTGGCAACGAAACAAATTTCGATCTTACGCAAGCCATTTGAAGGAAAGGATTTGATCAGCGCTGTAAATGCGATTATGTATGGGAATGTAGATCACACTTCCGGGACTGCATTTACAAGCCCTGACGAGCACCTTTCCAGTTAACATTCTGAAATCGAAATTTGAGTAGTTTTCCTGTATAGCTGCCATCTGCAATGACAACACAAGATGACATAGTCTGTAAATTATTGTTGTAAAAATGGAATGATCATGTCTCCACTTATTGTGGTAATTGATGATGATGAAGCTGTACGAGCGATGTTTGTCCTGCTCGCCCAACATGAAGATTGGACAGTCTTCGACTACAGTTACGCGGAGTTCGACCTCGTTACGATTCAAAAGCTTAACCCTGATCTGATCGTTCTGGACTTTATCAAAGAGCAGATTGGAGAAGGCTGGAAATTTCTACAACTCCTCAAGATGGAGGAAAGCACAGCCGCTATTCCAATCGTGATTTCCACTCCAATACTGGTGCTGCCTGCCGAAATTAAAGGTTATTTAGCATCGCGGGATATCCAGGTCATATCCAGGCCATTTGACCTGGAGGAATTTATTCCAATCATTCGGCAAATTATTATGAGACAAAGCCTGCTATTTCTGCCTATGACAAAGAAGCTACCCATCCTTCTGGTCGAAGATAATGTTGACCTAAGTAGTATCTTTATGGAAATTTTGGAGATGGAAGGCTATCTGGCAACGACGGTTCCCAACGGGCAGTTGGCGCTCGATGCGGTGAGGCAAGGGCGATATAGTTTAATCTTTCTGGATATGGACATGCCTGTTATGACAGGCTCAGAATTTGTTGCCGTTTATGTCCGGGAGCCGGAGCCACATACTCCGATTATTGTTTTCACGGCGCACGATGTAGACCTTTATGAGTTTCCCTCTTTTGTGATTGGTCAAATGCCGAAAGCCTTCACTATCAGTGAGTTGCTTGTCTTCGTTAGCAAATTTGCACTGCCAGCCTGAATTCCCATATGGTGAGCCAGTATTCAAAGGTTTGAATCATCTACTTCAAGCCGTTCGCATAATTTCTCGATGACATCCGGCGAAATCGTGAGAACGTAGCCCTCGTAGCGATTGAAATAAGCGCGGTTTATGCGGTCACGCTCTTTTTTATCGACGAAATAGTCATGTAACGCATCATAATTTTCGGGGATGCAGCAGACCTCACCAAAATAAGCAGATAAATCGGTCACAACGAACGGCTCGTTAGCGGGCAAAATGCTGGTGTAAGAGATGGTGACTGGCGCAGCAATTGCCAGCCAAATGCCAACTTCCAGTGCTGTTGAGCTTCGATATATATCGCCAACGTTGACCATGTACAGAACCTTTTGCCAAACTCAATTGTTCAAATTATGCGCTGCATTATCAGCATCGGCAAAAATTGCATGGAAGCAGCTTGTAATTTCCGATTCGCGAGTCAAAATCGTGGCGCATAGATGAAAATTAACAAATCAGGACGGATACCGATTGGGCACGATACATCGTGCCCCTACGAAAATGGGCGCGGTGGTTATCCGTATTTAATTGTTAAACAGCATCTATGCGACCCTACAAAACCTCTATCAAAGGAGAACACCCTATGCCCAGCATCATCATTGCGCCGCAGCCGGAAGCCGTTAACGCGGGCGCTCAAGTTTTGCGCGCAGGCGGGAACGCCATCGACGCTGCCGTGACCACCGCTTTCGTGCAGGGCGTAGTCGATCCGCACCAGAATGGACTCGGCGGCTATCTGCTTGCCCAGATCGACCCGGCTGGCGATGGTCATCCGATTGTGATTGATGCTCCGGCACGGGCGGGCGCAAAGGTGACACCGGACGTTTTTGAAAAAGATGTGATCGGACTCAGCCCGACTGGATGGGGATTTGCCGTCAACGGGCGGCGCAATTCCGTCGGCTATGAATCCATCTGTACGCCGGGGACGGTGCGTGCGTTGGCGCAAATTCTGGAGCGCTGGGGAACGATTTCCTGGGAGCAGGCGATTGCTCCGGCGGTGGAAGTCGCGGAAAATGGCTATGTCGTCCATAACGCGCTGGCGTGGGCTTTTCGGCTGCGGCTCAAGAGCCAGGCCGAGACAAGCTGGATTGAGCTGATCGAGACGAATGCCGAGGCGCGGCGGGTCTATCTGAAAGCTGATGGCGCAGTGCCAGACATGGGCGAGACGATTCGCAACCCGGATTACGCCGCCACGCTGCGACATCTCGCGCGACACGGGGCAGAAGATTTTTACCAGGGCGAACTGGCACAGCGTTTGAGCGCTGATCTGGCGGCGAACGGGAGTTTTGTGACCGCCGACGATTTGAAAAATTACCAGCCGGACGAGATGCAGCCTTTGACCGGGACGTATCGCGGTTACACGATTACGACCTCGCAGTCGCCACACGGCGGGCCGACGGTGCTGGAAATTCTGAATATTTTAGAAGGCTACGACCTGGGCGCGATGGAGCATAACTCGCCGGACTATATCTATCGCGTGGCGATGGCGATGAAAGCGGCCTTCGCGGATCGAAATTCGGCGCTTGGCGATCCCGGCTTTGTGCCGATCCCGCTGGACACGATCACCAGCAAGGCGCGTGGCGAGTATTGGCGTGGAAAAATTGATGGCGGTGAGCCGATTCAATCGACTTTGAACGCGGCCTCGCCGGGGACAACGCATGTGACCGTCGTCGATTCGCAGGGGATGTGCGTGGCGCTGACCAATTCGCTCGGCTCGTCGTCGGGGGTTATCACGCCGGGAACGGGCTTCATGTGGAATAACTCGATGATTAATTTTTACCCGTATCCCGGTCATCCCAACTCGATTGCGCCGGGGAAAGCCCGCACGACAGGCATGGCTCCGACGATTTTGTATCGCGATGGCAAGCCTGTAGCCGTGATCGGTGCGCCGGGGGGCAACCGCATTATCACCTCGACAGTGACGACGATTTTGAATCTGGTCGATTTTGGCATGAGCGTCCATGAGGCCGTGCTTGCGCCGCGCTTCGACTGCCAGGGTGAGACGATTTACACGCACCGCCGGATTCCCGAATTTGTCCTCGCGGAAGTGCGCAAAAAACACCCGATTCAATCGCTGTTCACGTCTTACGGCGAACTCGGTCTGGTGCAGGCGGCGGTGCTGGACGAAAAATCGGGACGCTGGACGGGCGCATCGGACGTGGGCGGTCAGGGGATAGCGCAGATCGTGCGGTAGAGGCGAGTTTTGCAAAGCATGTCACACCAGGGGCTAAAAGCCCGCTGGCTAAGGGTAGAAAGCCGCCTAAAGGCGACTGGTTGCGTTCCAGATGCTTTGACCAGTCCGCTTCCAGCGGGCTTTCTATTCTTAGCCGTATGGCTTCCAGCCTACGGCGGCGAAAAACAATCTTTGCAACAGTGCATTAATCAGCTAGAAAAAACAGTGCAGTAAATGATGTAAGGCGTTAACGGATACCCTGATAGCGCTGTCTTAAAAACCCGTGTAGATTGGGAGAACCTGTTTCGCAATAAAAAGGTGCGCTGGATGTCGAACGATCTCGCCGCTGACCTGCAACGTTATCTGATCAGACATTATCCCGATGTCATGTTCTCCGAATTCAGCTTCCTCACCAGCGGTTGGGAGTGCGATATTTACGCTTTCCGAATGGCGTTCGCAGCGGGACAGCCGCGCGAATTCATCATCCGGCTCTACGCGGGGCAGGGCGGCGTGGAGAAAGCGCGGCTGGAAAACGACGGTATACGGAAACTTCATCGGGCGGGCTATCCTGTGCCGGAGATGTTTTTGGCGGAAGAGGATGTCACACTTCTGGGAAGGCCGTTTATCATCATGGAGAAGCTGGATGGGCAGAATCTATGGCCTCTACTGGTGGTGGCGGAATCGGAGGAGTTGGATCGGCTGATCCGGCGATTCAGCCACCTTTTGGCACAGCTTCATGGCATGGATTGGCATCCCTATACGGCGCAGTTTGCCCGCTATGATGCAAATCCCATCGCGATTCTCGATGATATGATCGACCAGCCGCGCCAGTTGTACCTGAAATATCAGCTTGAGGGTTTTCTGGCGGCTTCCGATTGGCTGGACGCACACAAAACGACGATCACAGTGCAACCCGCCGTCGTGCATCTCGATTTCCATGCCAATAATGTTTTTCTGCGGAACGATGGGCGCATGGCAGTCATTGATTGGTCACAATTGAGCGTTTCGGATTTCCGCTGCGACCTCTCGTGGACGCTGCAAATTATGGGCGAATACGGCGGATCGGGATGGCGGGAGGGCATCCTCAAACATTATGTTGACGCATCCGGGCGGCCTGTCGAGGATTTGGATTATTTTGATGTGGTCAGCTACCTCAAAAATCTTGTCAGCGATGTTATCTCGCTGCGTGCTGGGCCGGAATCGTTGGGGCTGCGCAGCGAGATGGCTGAAACGATCCCGCCGGATTTTGCCTTCATGCGGCGTACGACACAGCGGATCAAAGATATTACCGGACTCGCGATTCCTGAGGTTGAGGCCGTGATTCGCGAGTTTGAGTGATTTAACCCGCGAATTTGACCTCAAAAGCCTTAGTTAATTTGTATCTCTGTTAGCTGAAATATGTTTCTGAATTAGTTCGTCAACATTATCTCTACCATACGATTGATAGTAGTGTCTTAAATCGCTTGTTGCGGAGGGGATTTCCCCCAATTTGAGACGAACTTCTGCTCTATGAAGATGAGCCAACAGATCATTTTGAGATCTTTCAATAGCAATTGAAAGCTGCTTCTCGGCCTCTCGTAAACGTCCTACCTGCTGAAGCAAATATCCAAGATAACGATACATCGACGGCCCATTCGGCTCAAGTTCAATGAACTTTTCAGCATCGTTGATCGCTTTGTCATATTCTTTAGCAGCATCATAAAATGTGCATCTAAGTTGGTAAAGATCAGAAAAATCTGGATATTTTCCAATCCCTTCAGAGCTTGCTGCAATAGCTTCATCAAGATATCCATTATCAAACCATCCGAGTGACGCATCCCGATATTCATCTTCACTTTTATAATTCATTTCTATCTCTCACAAATGACTTAAGATTTCGCTCAGATTAACGAGCTTTGAACTTGAGTGATTTAGTCCGCAAATTTGACCTCGAACGTTTTCGCTTCTGGCTCAACAAAGCGCACCAATCTTTCGGCTTCTTCAGTCAGGGCATCGCGATTTTGTTTCGTCAGCGAATCGAATGGGTCAAGCGTGAGGGTGGCGACTTTTTTCTTATTTTCGACTTTCCACGCGCCGCGCACGAATCCATCCACGAGAAAGGTCGCGGCGACACGCAGGCCGGGGAGATAGACTTTTTTGCGATATTCGTCGGCGACCACGCGCGTCCGTTTGTCATGCGAGAGCAACAGGTTATCGAATTCCGGCAAGAAGCGCTCCGGGGCAGGGGAGTCGGCATCGGGAATCGGCATATCGGGCAGGCCAAATAATTCGCGTTTGCGTTCGTCGCGATACGTGACCAGTTCAGGGCGCCACTTTTCAACGGCTTCCTTCAGCTTAGGGAAGCCTGACCACGTTTGCATATCAGTCACGGATGCCGGGCCGAACGCCGCCAGATAGCGAAAAATCAGCGTTTTCAGATTTTCGTCGTCGGAAACGGACTTGCCGAGCCACGATTCAGCGAGTGTAAATTTCGGGTTGCCGGGGAAGCTCCAACCGCCGCTGACAGGCACTTGCACCAGCGGGAGAGTCGTCCGCACGGTGTAGCGCATCGAGCCGACATCGACATCCGGCCATTTTTCCGTGAGCATGGCGCTGATCTCGGCGAAGGTGCGCGGCTCGGCGGCGATAAATTCCTTTGCTGCGGCGATGACAGCGTTCATATCGACCTCGACACCGCGACTTTTGGTGATGGATTCCGACGCGCCGGAGAGAATTGGCTGAAGCGTCGTGCGAAAGCGCAAAAAATCGTCGGCGGTGACGAGGTGCAGCGTGGCACGGATCATGGTGGCCTTGACGACGGCGTGATTCTCGATCAACTGGGCGAGGTCTTCGCGCTTAAAATTTTCCAGCCGCGTCCACAAGCCGACAAAGGGCGCGGACGATAGCTGCGCCTGCATCGCGACGAGTCGCTCAATAGCCGCCGGGATGGGGATGGACTCGCGCTTCAGGAGCATTTGGCGGGCGAGGGTCGCGCGGTTGAGTTCGCGCAGGGTCAGGATGCGGTCTGGCATGGGGGGCTTTCCTTAAAGGCATAGGACGATTGATAATTACTTTTTGAGTGCGAACATCAATCCCGCCTGAATGCCGGGAGCAATGACTTCACAATGGTTGCGATCCGCAAAGACCTGTTTGACCAGTGATAGACCGTCGTAATTACGGCTTTCGAGTACCGCAGCAAAACGAAGGGTATCTGTGACCGTCGTGTTATCTACGCTTTCTTCAAGCCCGCCTACCGAAAGATAGACTTTGGCCGCGAGTTTCGTATGTTCTTTGGCAAACGTTTCCTCGGCCTTAAAAGCAAAACGATCTTCATCACCAGGGCCAGGGCTTGCGATGATGAATGTATCGAAAATCTCAGGCTCATGAAATAAGGCAAAGGTTGCAAAATCAGCACCCAGCGAGTGACCCGCCAGAACGCGCCTGGACGAATCCGCTTGATATTCCTGCTCGATGAGAGGTATTAATTCATTTTTGATAAATTTATGAAAGCGATCCGCCTCACCAGTCCGTATTGGACGTTTCGTAAATTCCCCGATGCGCTTTTCACGTTCTTCACTACGAACGGGTGTGAAATCCATGTTTCGACGAGCCATCATTTCCAGCCACGCCGCTTGAGGGTTTTCATCTACTGGATAGCCAATACCTACAACGATGGCATCGCTTGTTCCCCCACACCAGGCCATCGAACGGACAATATCCGTGACCATGCCGACGTACCAATTAGCATCGAGTAAGTACACAACAGGCCATTTGTCAGGCGTATCGTCAAACGGCCAACCTTCAACATGTGGCTTGGAATAGGCGTAAGGAAGGCTGATCGTGATGCGATATTCCCGGCCTGTATGTTGAGAGGTTATCAGGCGCGTTGCACTGCCGAGTAGGGTGGCTGATTCTGAGGTCATCTCGTTCTCCTGTCTGTCTATATATTATGACAGAGTATAACACGGAGTTACCAGCGCTCACGGTGAATGTGATCGGTGCGGCGGCCTCGTTTCAGGGATGGCGAACGCTTATCCGGTGCGGGGTGTCCGATGGGGATCACGCCAACGGGAGTGACTTCGGCGGGGATGCCAAGCGCGGCGCGGGCAGCGGGTAAATCCTGAAAGCCCGCGAATCCTGCCGCCAAATTTTCATGAACCACCGCCAGCAAAAGCAGCATCACGGCATGACCCGCATCCATGAACCAGTAGGGGACAGGCCATTCAATTTCTTCGCCGGAATCATCCGTTTTGTCGGCTTCCTGATAGCGGCGGTGGTAGGCGTTTTCGTTGGTGCAGGGAACGATCAGCACCGGCGCTTTGGAGATGAACGGGTCGAAGCCGGATTCGGTGTAGAAGCTTTCGCCACAGAATTCCGCGAGTTGGCGTTTCATGGCAGCGTCCGTGACCACGATAAAATCCTGCCCCTGCGTGAATCCCGCGCTGGGGCCACGACGAGCCGCGTCGAGAATGCGGTCAATGGCTTCGTCGGAGACAGGTTCATCGGTAAAATTGCGCACCATACGGCGTTTGGCGATCAGATCGTAAAAATCCATTGGGTGTCCTCTTTGTTAATTCGGTTTGATTTAACCTTAGCACGAATGGCGGGGTTGGGCGCAATATATTGCGCCCCTACGGTAAACTTACCGCATGATTTCTGTGGTTGTACTTAAGGCTCGACAGCAAGGCTCTCCCAGGATGTGCCGGCGGCTTCGCTGATCGTGCAAAATTGAAGTTTTGAGTTTTTCTCGATGCAGTATTTCATGTCCCAGGCCGAGAGGAACAAAATCACCGTGCGCTGATCCTGGTCGCGGGTGCGCAGGCTTTGGAAGGGCAGATACATGGTGCTGATGTCGGCTTCGTCGCCGAGTACCCAGCGGGCATCGCTGTAGGGCAGCCGTTCGATGGTGGCTTCAACGTTGTATTCGGCAGCCAGACGCGCCACGACAACCTCGAATTGCAGATCGCCCACCGCGCCGAGATACGGTTCGCGCCGCGCACCATCGGCAGAATAGAGCACCTGAACCACACCCTCTTCGCGAAGCTGCTCCAAACCTTTATTGAACTGCTTGTATTTCTCCATCGACTGGTTGCGCAGGATGGCAAAACATTCCGGCTGGAAGGGCGGAATGGGCGCGTATTGGAAGGATTCGCCTGCCGAGACGGTATCGCCGATCCTGAAAATGCCGGGGTTGCTGAAGCCGATCACGTCGCCGGGATAAGCCTCGTCCACCGTTTCGCGATCCCGCGCGAACAGGCGATGCGGGCGGCTCATGCGGACGGTGCGCCCCAGACGCGGGTGATTCACCATCATATCTTTTTCAAAGCGACCAGAGCAGACGCGCAGAAACGCCATCGTGTCGCGGTGCTGCGGATCCATGTTGGCCTGAATTTTGAAGACGATGCCGCTGAAAGTTTCGCGCGTGGGGGCGATCACGCCGATGCTGCTGTCACGTGCGCGGGGCGACGGCGCATGTTCGATGAGGGCTTCGAGGAACGGGTCAATGCCAAAATTGTTCAGGGCGCTGCCGAAATACACCGGGGTCAGCGTTCCGCCTAAAAATTCCGTTTGGTCAAATGGTGCGCCTGCACCTGCCAGCAGTTCGGCATCGTCGCGAAGCTGCTGATAAGCCCGCGAACCGATGGTTTCTTCGAGCAGGGGATCATACAGGTCTGTGACCTGCACGGGTGCGCGGAATTTGCCACGTACCGAGCGCTGAAACAGCATCACCTGATGATTTTGGAGATCGTAAACTCCCTGAAAATCCACACCGCTGCCAATCGGCCAATTCATCGGCGAAACACGGAGTGACAGCACCTGTTCGATCTCATCAAGCAGTTCGAGTGGGTCACGACCTGGGCGATCCAGCTTATTGATAAATGTGAGAATTGGCATATTGCGCTGGCGACAGACTTCAAATAATTTCTTGGTCTGCGGTTCGATGCCTTTGGCGCTGTCCAGCACCATGATCGCGCTATCGACTGCCATCAGGGTGCGGTAGGTGTCTTCGCTGAAATCGCGATGGCCGGGGGTGTCCAGAAGGTTAAAAATGCGATCCTGATACTCGAATTGGAGTACCGTCGAACTGATGGAGATACCGCGCTGCTGTTCCATTTCCATCCAGTCCGAGGTGGCGCTGCGCTGGTTTTTATGCGCCCGCACCGACCCGGCCTGATTGACCGCGCCCGCGTAGAGCAGCAGTTTTTCGGTCAGCGTGGTTTTACCCGCGTCAGGGTGCGAAATGATGGCAAATGTGCGGCGGCGGCTCACTTCGTCGTGGAGTTGTTGAGTCAAATGGGCATTGGGGATCGCTTGCATGGGAATATTCCTCTTGGTTGTCGCGGTCAAGAAATAGTGAAGCACGGAAGCCGGTAGTCAGATACGCTACAAGGTAAAACTCATCCCGCGCGAACGGTCATTTCCTGATTCTCCTGACAAGCCAGAGGCCGATTACGGTTTGATAGATTCTTCACGTGGAAAGATGGCAATTATAGCGGATTGGGTGGTCGAAGGCCAGACCGGATCGGGGGTAGGGGGCGGGCAACCTCACCCCCCAGCCCCCTCTCCGCAAGCGAGAGAGGGGGAGCAAAACGCACTGTGTGAGGGTAAGATTCTCAGGGTTGGGCGAATAAATAACTAAAATCTACCCCTTGAGGCCGACGGAGGCGATGCCGCCGATCAGGTATTCCTGCAAGAAAAAGTAGAGGATTAAAATGGGCAGTACCGACAGCAGCGATGCCGCCATGACGAGATTCGTCGTATTCACGCTCATGGTCGAGAAGGCGCTTCGGCGAAAATAATCCAGCGCGATTGCCAGCGTGAATTGGTCACTGTTGCTCAGGTAGATCAACGGGCCAGTGAAGTCGTTCCAGACACCGACAATGGTAAACACCGCCAGCACCGTCAGCACGGGCTTGCTCATCGGCAGGATAATGTGGCGATAGATGCCGAAGTAGCCACAGCCGTCGATGCGGGCGGCATCGTCGAGGTCACGCGGGAAGGAGCGCATATACTGGCGCGTGATAAAAATGCTCCAGGCGTTGCCGAAAAACGCCGGCACCCACAGCGGATAATAGGTGCCATACCAGCCCAACTGATTAAACAGCAAAAATGACGGGATCAGCAATGCCGCGCCGGGGAGCAGCATGGTAAAGACGATGATGCGAAAAAGCAGATCACGACCCGGAAAGCGCAGGCGGGCAAACGCGAAGGCGATCAGCGAATTGGACAGCACCGTGCCGATAACGTTGAGAGTCACCAGAAAGAGCGTGTTGAGCGTGGGCCGCCACAGGGGATAGGACTCATAGGTGAGGATACGGGCGAAATTTTCAAAGTGAAATGATTCCGTCGGAAACCACGACGTGGGGACGGTGAAAACGGTTTCGCCTTCGCCCCGCAGCGCGGCGGTGAGCATCCACGACAGCGGGAGGAGGATGATCGCGCCAACAGCGATGAGGATGGCGTAAATGAAGAAATTGAAGATTGCGCCCCGGAAACGGCGATCCTGCCACAAGGGAACGGCGCTAAGTTTTTGTGTCATTGTTGACTCCCGATTCTTCGTAATAAACCCATTTTTCCGAGATGTAATAGACACCGAGCGTCACGATGCCTGACAGGATGATGAAAATCCAGGCCAGCGCCGAGGCCGTACCCAGCTTGCCTTCGCGGAAGGCCACCGTGTACAGATGGACGAGGTAAAAGCGGAGTTCTGGCGATGGCGAGAAAAAACCGCCTGTGCCTGTGCCGAGAATGAGCGCCGGGGTGAACACCTGAAAAGAGGCGATCAGCCCGGTTATCAGCATGAAAAACAAGGTTGGCGAGATCAGAGGGAGTGTAATTTTCCAGAAGGCCTGCCAGGAGGATGCACCGTCGATCTCCGCCGCCTCGTAGAGATGAATCGGGATATTCTGGAGGCCAGCCAGATAAATGACCGCCGTACCGCCAACACCCCACAGGCTCATGATGGCGACAGCGGGGCGCACCCACTGGGTGGAATTCAGCCAGTTTGGAGGATCGACAACACCCAGTGAACGTAAAATCTGGTTGACCGCGCCGACTTCGGAATTGAGCAGATTGAGCCAGAGGATCGACACAGCCACGCCGGAGACGACAGCGGGGATGTAAAAGATGGTCCGAAAAAGCCGGATGCCACGCACTTTCTGGTTGAGCAGCAGCGCCAGCGAAAGGCCTAAGATCAGGCCGGGGGGCAGGGTGAGCAGGATAAATTCGAGCGTGATGCGTATAGACGACCAGAAGTAACGATCCCGCGTAAAAATCTGCTCAAAATTTTCGAAACCGACCCAGCGCGGCGGTGGGCCGATGAGCGTCCAGCGGGTGAAGCTGGCGTAGAGCGATATGGCAACGGGCGCTAACAGAAAAAGCACGAAGCCGACGATCCAGGGTGAAATGAAGAGGTAAGCGGCGATGGCCTCACGTCGTGCCAGGTGCATTTTTTTCGGTTCTTTCTCGATTGTTGTCGCGCGTACCGACAGTTGTTGGATGTCTGCCATTGAGAACTCCCTCGAAGATAACTGCTCGGCTTAGAGCCAGCCGACCTTACATGATATACTGTGAAAATCAATGACTCTTAAAGGCATTCTCACATGAATGATTTCCGTAACCTCATCACGCTTGAAGCAGGTAAACGCGCTGGTAAACCCTGTATTCGCGGACTGCGTATTACCGTCTATGATGTGCTTTCTTATCTCGCTGCTGGGATGACCATTGACGAAATTCTCAGCGATTTCCCCACATTGACCCATGATGACATTCTTGCCTGCCTGAGTTATGTGGCTGACCGCGAACGCCATACGGTTATTCTGAAATCATGAAGCTCAACCCCATCCCATAACTGAGGTGGATTTTGGGCGCAACCTCACCCCCCCAACCCCCTCTCCGAATTCAGAGAGGGGGAGCAAAATCAGGCAGAGTGAAGTCAATTGAATATGCAGGCGAGGTTGAGATCAGAAATACACTTTAGCTGCCCAGGAACTCCCACGTGTCCCAGAGATCGTCGGTGATGAACTGGCATTCTTCGGCGGCGAAGGCAATCGCTGATTCAATGGATTCGCCTTCCTGCGTGATGCGATTCCAGGCTGTGCTGAATGGCTCTACCGAAGTCCAGATGTCCGGGCTGAAGGGGGGAGGCGCAACACGTTCTTGCAGCGCCAGCACTTCCAGACGGAAAGGATCGCTGCCAGCCCATTCTTCTGCCAGAGGGCGGTAGGTTGGCGGGCTGCTGTTGGCTTCGATATTGGTGTTGCTGGCACCGGACTGTGAGAGCAAGACCGCGCCGTCCGTACCGAGCCATTTAATGAATTCCCAGGCTTCTTCAGGATGTTCAGACTGGCTCATGATGCCGAAGCTGGTTGCCCACGCACCCACGTTGCCTTGCCAGCCCGGTGTGACGACAGGCTGCCCGACAAATGCGACATTCAAACCAGCGGCCTGCGCGGAGATCACACCGGACTCAGTGCCATAACTCATGGCGACCTTGCCATCCTGAAAGTAATCGCCCGCAAAATCCGCTGTGAGCGAAGGGGTGCTGTCCGGGGTCAACTGCTCGTTATAGGCGGTTAACATCGCCGACCAGGTATCCAACCAATCCGAGGTTTGCGCGGATTGCAGACAGTCGCGTCCGTCTGCCCCCAGAATATACGGATCGCTCATGTAGTTATTCATCGCGTTCCAGTTGGGGACAAAGTGAACCGAACCCCAGACGCGGGTGTTGAAATCATCACTCGGCTTGTTCAAAGCCCGTGCATAATCCAGCCATTGGGTGAAGGTGATGGACTCTTCAACTGTCGGTATGGGCAGGCCAGCAGCCTCAAACATATCGACATTGATAATCATGCCCCACAGGTGCATATCCGCCGGAAAAGCATAGACGACTCCATCAAGCGTCCCCCATGATTGGAAGATGGGATAAAAATCGTCAATCGCAAAACCATCGCGCTCCATAAAGTCGTCCAGTGGGCGCACGTGACCGGCTTTCCAGAGCTTGTAGCTGTAGGATAGCAGGGCGACATCTGGCACCTGGTTGCTGGCGATGGCAGTTTCCATCTTCAGGTTATAGTCAGATTCCGGAATGCCGAGATGTTCAACCTGGATATTGGGGAATTTTTCCTCGAAGGCTGGGATGAGAAGGCTGTCCATATATTCCATCTCGACACCGCCGAAATCCCAGAAGTCCAGCGTGACTGTTTCCTGGGCACGCAGGGGTTGGAAGGCCAGCAGCGAGAGCAGGCCAACCACGATCATGTAAAGTAAGCGAAAATTTTTCTTTTTCAAGATATAACCCTTTTTGCTAAACAAACTATTGGAAAAGAATCATTAGACTGCAAATTTAGCGTGAATATTTAGCAAAGTCAAGCAATCTGCTAATATATTTAGCAAAGTGCTGTAAAACTGGTAAAATGGATTGCAGCAAGATGAGTTATTTAACGTAACTACTCAGGGAGGGGCAGAATCTTACCCCTCCCTAAATCCCTCCCCACTTCGCTTCGCTCGTAGAGAGGGACTTGAAGAGCGCATGACTCCCCTCTCCATGAGCTTGCGAAATGGGTGACCGAAGGAAAGGTCGGGGGAGGGGTTGAACCTGAGTAAATACTGTTTGACAATTTAGTTTGGATGGCTTTTGATGGGTCATAAGAGGTCTTTAGGTATATTTCGCCTTTAACCCATACCCCGAACAGAACAAGCCGCGATAGAGATTGGTAAAAGAATGGTCGAGAAAGCATTCAAGAAACAGCGCGTCACCATGCGTCACGTCGCGGAAATGGCGGATGTTTCGCCGACAGCCGTATCGTTTGTATTTTCCGGCAACGGGCGGGTGAGCGAAGAAACGGTTCAGCGTGTGCTGGAAGTCGCCGAAAAGCTGAACTATAAACCACCGCGCCACAATTTTAAGACCGCGCCGCACCGCAATTACACCGTGCGCGCCGGGTATGGTGCAGAGAAGCCCAGCCCGATCCGCGATCTCGACGAGGAGATTGATCTTCTGCGTGTGGAGTTTGAGCAGCGGCAGCAGGAAGGTTTTGATGTTGAACACCTGCAAACGCTGGTGAAATCCATGATCGAGGGTGAGCCGAATATCTATGAAGTGGAAGAGGCGCGTTTTCAACTTGAGCAAACGACGATGCGCGGTGATTATCGCTATGTCGAGCCGTCGGATTGGAATGGGATCGTTAGCCAGCGACCTCAATCGGGGCCGATGCGCTTTCAATCGGCATTCATGGCGGACACGCTTTATGATCGCATTTATGGTGGTTGGCTGGGGCGGTGTGCGGGCTGTGTTCTGGGGCGGCCTCTGGAAAATCTGGAGTCGGAGCGCAATTCGTACCTGACCATCGAGGCGCTGCTGACACGCGGCGGAGCGTACCCGCTGAATGATTACGTGCCGGAAATTATCCCGCGTCCCGCCTCGCACGGGGAGGGAGTCCATATCCGCCGCAGCCTGCGCGGACATATCGCCTTTGCACCGCGTGATGACGATCTCGATTATCCGATTTTGAATCTGATCGCGCTGGAAGAGTTCGGCGGGGATGCGACTTCCGAGCAGTTGGCGCATGTCTGGATGTGGAATTTCCCTTATAACGGCACCTATACAGCCGAACATATCGCCTATCGAAATCTGGTCAATAATTATGGGCCGCCGGATTCGGCGATCTATCGCAACCCGTTTCGCGAGTATATCGGGGCGCAGATTCGCGGCGATCTATTTGGTTATACGTCGCCGGGACTGCCGGAAGTGGCGGCACAGCGGGCGTGGCGGGATGCGCGAATTTCGCATGTTAAAAATGGCATGTATGGCGAGATGATGGTCGCCGCGATGATCGCCGCCGCTTTCTGCACGGCGGACATCGAAACGGTGATTGAAGCCGGATTATCGGTGATCCCCGCGCAAAGCCGGGCAGCCGAAGCTGTTCGCACAACCGCTGAGTTCAGCCGGAATCACTCGCGCTGGCAGGACGGCGCGGCGTTCATTTTTGAGCAGTCCGCCGATTACGACTGGATTCATGTACTGCCGAATCTGCGAATTGTCATTCATGCGCTGATCCAGGGGGCAGGGGATTTCGAAAAGTCGCTCACCATCGCGGCGATGTGCGGGATGGATACCGATTGCAACGGGGCGACGGTTGGCTCGATTCTGGGCGTTCTCAACGGGGCATCAAAAATTCCTTCACGTTGGACAGCGCCGCTGAATGACCGCCTGATGTCGATGGTGGCGCACCACAGCGACAACCGGATTTCCGAACTCGCCCGCCGGACGCAGCAGATCGCGATCCATACATTGAACGGCGTTGTGCGGTAGATAGCCATCGTTGTGCCTTTTCAAAGTTAAACACGGATACCGATTTAAGAGGGCACGATACATCATGCCCCTACGAAAACGGTTTGCGATTACTGGATTTATTTGCAGGACAGAGCAGTTTGACCAGCGTTGTGCGGACGATGCAAGGTCGTTTCGTCTATAATGAAATGCGGTAAAAGCGTGTTTTGAACAGGAGAATCATGCCAGAAGCCCTGTTTCAAACCTCGTTTTGCCCCAATGTCAGCTATGGAGAAATGGTCAAATGTCCCGAATTCTATTGTTTGTCGCTTTTTTGTTTTCTATCGTCAGTGTTTCTGTGAAGGCGCAGGATGCCTCTGTAGATACCCCAGATGCCCCTGTGCGGCTGGGAATCCTTTCCGACAGCAGCACCGATGAATATCAGGGATCGGATAATCGCGGAGGGGCTTACCACGCTGTCACCTTCAATTGGGTCGAGCAGTTGGTCCGCGCGGGGCGCGTCGATCTGGGTGAGTGGGGAAATTATGACGAACCCCGGCGCACGGGCTATGAACGCAATTGGGCGCGGAGTGGTGCGACTGCGGAGTCGCTGCTCACATCCGGCCAGCATACCGGGTTGGCGGCGCAGGATGTCGATCTTGTGTTTGTCTCCGTCGGCATCAACGACTTTTTGAATAACTATGACAGAATCTATGATGGGAATTTATCGGGCGAAGAGCTAGATGAATGGCTGAACGATATTGTTGTCAATATTACAACCGCCGTCGATACCGTGCAGCCCGTCGATACGGTTCTGGTAACGATCCCGGACGTGAATAATGTGCCGAGAATTCTTAGCAACCACCCCGACGCTGAAAAACGCCAGCGCGTGACCGATGCGATTGAAGTGGTCAACGAGGGATTGATTGCGATGGCTGCCGAGCGCGACGTGACGGTTATCGACAGCGTGGCGAACACGATGGATGTTTTTAGCAGGATCGTGGATGGCAAGATCGTCGTCGGCGACATTTCGGTTGATCCTTTTGTCACCGGCGATGACCCACATAACGGCCTGCTGGATGGACTCCATCCCGGCACAGTTATGAGTGGGATACTCGCCAATACTTATGCGGTGGGATTGGGAATTGAGCCGCTTACCGACGAGGAAATCCTGGCGAGTATTAAAACAGAGGACGGGACAATCTACAGCGTGGAATCCTCTCGCAGTAACAATAATAGCAGCAGCAGCAGTGGTGTGATCGTGACGGTGGACGACTTTTTCACCGCGCTCAACGATGCGTCGTTGGGCATTTCGCAGCTTTTTCGTCGCAACGACCCATAAACGGATTCATGTGTGACAAACGGCGCTGTTCCACGACTCGAAAGGCGGCGAACAGCGCTCAGAAAAATGCGTATGTGGGTTTCCGCAGCAGCCGGACACCGCGAACCCGCGCGTTCAATGTCGGCTTTCGGGTGATGGTGGGGGAGTGAACCTTCGTTGTTTCGGCTATAATGAAGTGTGTCAAGTACATCCGTTCCAGAGTATCATTCTGCGATGAGAGGTATTTACACGATGCAGTCAGCCTGATTTTTTGCTTTACGAACTGGAGCCAAGTAAAGAGCAAGGAGACCTCAATCATGCTCATCCAATTACCCGACGCGCAGCGAGAGCATATTGAAGCGTTGGCGCGTGAACGTGGCTATGCAAACCCTACCGATTACATCCTGGCACTCATTGAAGCCGACGACATGAGCGATGATCAATTTTCCGGCGTTATCACCAGCAAAAATATGCCAAAGGCGCTACGGGAACTTTTAGCAACGACTCCCAAAGAAGAGGTGATCGCTAAAATCGAGGCTCTTGATCCGCCCTGGAAAAAGGACTTGCTGCCCTGGCAGATTGTTCACCCTGGCGAAGCCATCCCCTGGCAGGCTGTTTATATGTTGTGGCAGGAACCCTTAACTCCTGAAGATATGGAAAAGGCACGGCGCAAACTTGTCGAACTGGGTTTGATGGAAGATGTATAGGGATGTTGTCGAAGAACCTCACTTTACGGCGGAATTCGATGCCTTACGGGAGGAATACCCCGAATTTGATATGGACAGCGTTCATGCAGCCTTGACCTGGGCACTCGCTTCTGACCCCGTAAAGGTATCTCGATGGATATTTTCCCGCATCCCACCATACGAGTTTTTAAAACCCCACCTCTAGACGATAAAACGCCTTCATTTCTGGTGTTGTACCGATTTACCGACACCCTTGTTCTTCTGCTCGGCATTGACTCTCTGTGACGGATGGACTGCCAGTGAACTTGACTGCCCACCTTAAATATCAACCTCCGGGCGATGATTGGAACATGATGCCGCACGATTTCGGCTACAATAATGCTGATTAGAGAGTATGGATCGCCAATATGCAAAACATACCCACACGCGCCGTTTTTGATGTCATCACGGATTTTCTGGCTTCTGACCCCACACCAGAATCTATCCTCGCGTATCGACTTCCCGGCGAACTCGAACAACGGGCGCTGGAACTGCTGGCGCGAAATCGCGAGGGTCGGCTCTCATTTGACGAAGAACTGGAGATGCACGATTTCATTCGTGCTGACGACATGATGACTCTGTTGAAGGCGAAAACACGAATGAAGCTATCGGGTAAAATATTTTGAAAAGCTTTGTTATTTTTGTATTCGCGATTCTGCTAGGCGCATTTCTATCGTTGGTGTCCGCTGAGAAGGCAATCGGGCAAGCCGATCCACGTTCAACATTAACACCTATCCCAACGGAGATGCCTCTACCAGAACACCCTGAAACACTTTTGGATATTCAGACGCTTTTGCAAGAAGTAGACGAATTTTGCGAGTTGCCCTGTTTCTGGGGAATTAAACCTGGCTACACATCAGCAACGGAGGTGTTTGGGTTCTTAGAACCTGGTGTGGACTTTAGTACACGGCGCCATAGTGAATATTTCTTCAGTGAGAGAAGAGGGCAGCAACCTATTTTCTCTGTTCTTGTAATTATAACAGATGCGGTTGCATCTTTGACCCAAATAATTTTGAGTGACCCTTCAGAGTGGCTACCAGATGAAACTTTTGAGTTGCCACATCTACTATCAATTATGCCACCTTTACCGCAGGCATATCTCACCATCAGCCGCGGGCAACAGCGCGTGTTTCTGACTGTCGCATACGATGAGGGTGTGTTAGCTCAATATGCGTTTAAACTTCGTATTGAGGGTGATGTCAGCTCACCAACCGGTAATGAGCCATATCTATTTTGCCCCTTTCTTGATCAAAATTCTGTTATCAAGCTCAGATTGAGCAATAGTGACGCACAATCAATGCTTGAGGATTTTGCTATAGGTTTTCAGCCAGGGGCAACTGTCAACCACTATTGGTCTGTTGATCGCATGACTGGTATGGAAATTGATGAATTTGTAGAGCAAATTATAGAAAACCCGAATAAATGTGTTGAACTACTATCTGATAACGAACTTATGGAATTAGGATACCCGTTTTAGAAGTATAATATCTAAGTTATCGGGCATAGACTGATGTAACTGCCCTTCGCAATTGACCCCATATCCGCTTTCCGTTATCCTCATAAGTAGTGAAAATCAAGGATAGTGATCCGATTATGGTCACGAGCAAGCTGATGGAAGACCTCACAGGGACAATCGAGCGCATCACTTATTTTAACGCCGAAAATGGCTACGGTGTCGTCAAGGTCAAGCCGGACGGCGCGGTCATGCTGAGTGCGGTGGCGCGGGATGGCACAGTCGCCGTCGTTGGCGTGATGCCGGAACTGAGCGTCGGCGAGACGGTGCAATTCGGCGGGCAGTGGATTAACGACGCGCGTTATGGCGCACAGTTCAAGGTCGAAACGGTGATGCCCGTCGAGCCGAGTACGAAAATCGGCATTATGAATTACCTCGGCAGCGGACTCGTTCGGGGAATTGGCCCGCGCACCGCCGAGAAAATCGTCAAGCATTTTGGCGAGGATACGCTCAAGGTGCTGGATCGCGACCCGGAACGGCTGACGGAAGTCAAAGGGCTGAACAAAAAAAAGGCGGCAGAATTGGCCGTCGCCTGGGCGGATAATTACGCCGGACGCAAGACGATGATTTTCTTGCAGGGCTACGGCGTGACCAGCCGCATGTCCGCCAAAATTTATAAGGAATACGGCTCGCAAACCATCGAAACGGTCAAAGAGAACCCGTATACGCTGGCTGACGATGTGCATGGAATCGGCTTCATGCGTGCCGACGACATCGCGCTGAAAATGAACGTGCCGGAGGATTCGCCGCAGCGTATCGCCGCCGGGCTGTTTTACGCGCTGACGCAGCTTGCCAAAGAAGGCCATGTTTATTCGCCGCGCACACGCTTGCTGCGCACCACCGCCGAATTGCTCAAAATTGAAGATAGCCCACCAAGCACCCCTCACCCCCAACCCCTCTCCCTCAAGGAGCGAGGGGAGAAAACGCAAGACACGGGATATACGCCCACATCGCTGATTGATCTCATTCTTGAGAAACATCTTCAAGAGGGCAAGCTGATTCTGGAAAGTGTCACGCGCGGTGATGGCATGGGCAACGCGGCTGTTTATCTGCCGGAATATCATGAGGCGGAAACGAACGCGGCCTGGAAACTGCGCGTGCTGGCTTCCGAGCCTTCCAAGCTGATGAAAGCGGCGAAAAAGCTGAATCTGGCGACGATTAACAGCGAAATCCGCCTGAGCGATCAGCAGCAAGGCGCGGTCATGGCGGCGCTGACGAATAAAGTTTCGGTACTGACAGGCGGCCCCGGCACGGGCAAGACGACCACGCTAAAAATGGTGATCGAATCGCTGATGGCGCTGGATTTTTCGTTCGCGCTGGCCTGTCCCACCGGACGCGCGGCGAAACGGTTGGGCGAGGCGACAGGTTGTACGGCGGCGACTCTCCACCGCCTGCTGGCATTCAGCCCCAAAACGGGCGAATTTTTGTATGACGAATCGCATCACCTGGAAGTCGATATGGTGATTGTCGATGAAACGTCGATGCTCGATTTGCAGCTTTTCGATGCGCTGCTGAAGGCGCTGTCCGCGACGTGTCACCTGATGATGGTCGGCGATATTGACCAACTGCCGAGCGTGGGGGCGGGGAATGTGCTGCGCGACGTGATCGACAGCGGGATCGCGCCCGTGACGCGGCTGAATTTTATCTTCCGGCAGGAAAGCGGCAGCTATATCACGGTCAATGCCCACCGCATCAACCAGGGTGAAGCGCCGCTGACCGATAACCAGAGCAGCGATTTTTTCTTCTTCAACGAGGAAGACCCGGAGGCGGCTGCGCGGATGGTCGTGGATGTCGTCACCAATCGGCTGCCCGCGAAATTTCAATGCGACCCGATCAACGATGTGCAGGTGATCGCGCCGATGTATCGCGGGGCGGCGGGAGTCTCCGCGCTCAACGAGGCGCTGCAAAAAGCGCTCAATAACACCGGACGCAACGCCGAAAAGCAGATCGGCGGGCGCATTTTCCGCGTGGGCGATAAGGTGATGCAGACGCGCAATAATTATGACAAGGACGTTTTTAACGGCGACATCGGACGCATCAGCGCGATTGATTTCGAGGAGCAGACGTTTGAAATCGTCTTTGACGAGCAGCGCTATGTGTTTTACGAGCGGTCGGAAGCCGAAGAATTGATGCACGCCTATTGCATCAGCACGCACCGCAGCCAGGGTTCGGAATATCCGATTGTCGTGATGCCGCTTTTGACGCAGCACTACATGATGCTTCAGCGCAATCTGCTCTACACGGCGATCACCCGCGCGAAAAAAGTCGTCGTGCTGGTGGGGACACGCAAAGCGCTGCACCTCGCTGTGCAGAATAATCAGGTGTCGGAGCGCTATAGTGGGTTGGTGGGGCGGCTGAAGACGGATTTGGGGGTGCTGTGAGACTCTCTCCATATGAGCGAGTCTCGTTCTTCAGTGCAAATGCTAATTGCTGTCGAACTGTGGGCAGGTAGGTGTCGAATCGTGAATCTCATACTGCTCCCGTTCGTCTGCTGAAAAATCACGAAAAATCCTTTTACAGGCTTTCTCAATAAGTTCGTTGTAATCTGTTTCCCACAGGCGCAACCGTGCGAGACCTGCATCCTCATATTCCGGCCCTATGAAAAAATTATTGTCAGGTGGCAAAAACGCTATTTCGCCGCCTAATGCAATTTCTAGCCGCCGCAGTTCATGACCTGTCGATATATCCCAGATTCTGTAAGTCGAATCATTGCTTCCTGTGAGTAGATATTTCAGATCACTAGAAACCTGAGCACTGAAAATACCAGCAGTGTGCCCGATGAAGCTCATAAGCTCCTGTCTAGTCGCAATTTCAATCAAGCTTACACTGAAGTCGTTATTTCTGGCAATGGCATATCTACCGTCCTGACTAAAACCTATGGCGACAAATGGGAAATCTTGAATCACTTGTCCAGTCTCGATGTTCCAAGCATGCATCATGCGGTCATAATTCGTAAAGATAAGCGAGTCATCTTCGGAAAACGCGGCAATATAAACGGGGTTCCCTGTTTCAATTCGATGGACAAGTTCTCCTGTTTCCAAGTCCCATACGCCGATAGTCGTATCCAGCGGCTGATTATCATAGGAAACGGAACTCGCGGTTAGCATCCAGCGGCTATCGTGCGAGAAAGCAATGATCGAGACCGGATTACTGTGCGCGGCCTGTAGATGATGGAGTTGCTCGCCGGTTTTCGCGTTGAGTACAGCGACATCAAAGGATTCTCCATTGATCGTAGCGACACCAAGATAGCGATCATCTGGTGAAAAGAGAATGGTCTCCCCATAAATAGGTTTAGTGTATTTAATGTCACGGGTTGTTGTGTCGATCACCGAAAAGGAGTCATACCCCCCAACTGCTAAGAGCTGACCATCATGGCTGGGCGCGAAATCAGACAAGTTGACCATCTGGAATAATTCATTGGGGTTTTCGTACTCAACGGGCCACAGCCGTGCTGTTCCATCTTGGCTGCCGGTCAAGAGATAGTGTCCATCCTGAGAGAAAACCAGATCCGTGATACCGGCATCTGTGAGTATTGGGCTGCCATGCCCCGTTAAAGTTCTGATGAGACTCTGGTCTTCGGTAGAATAAAGGTAAACATTGCCATTCCAATACCCAAGGGCGTAGACGCTGCCATCAGGGGCAAAGGCTGCGGTACTAATATCCCCTATAATAAATATCATATCCGGTTCATAGCCTTCTGTTCTGTTAAATACCTGCACCTTTCCCTCAGAATCGATCATCATAATCTCAGGACCGCCATTATATAGAATGTCAAAGGCCTCGGCTGCTGGATAATTCTGGACAAATGCACCTGTCTTAGTATTCCAAAGCATAATACCGCCATTAAAAGTTATTACATAATTTCCATTAGCCGAGAAACGCGCCTCGTAATTTATACTGTCTGTTTGGTATCCCACAGAATGCTGAAATTCATGCACCTTCTGGCGTGTTTCTACATCCCATATAACAACGTTGCCCAAATCATCACCGGTTAGCATTTGTGCGCCGTCTGAAGAAAATGCAGCTGTAACGACGTACCCTTCTAGATCCAGGACCACGATTTCCTGGCCAGTGGCCAAGTTCCACAGACGTGTTGTCCTATCATAGCTACCACTCAGTACATAGCGGTTGTCGGGGGATACCGCAAGAGTAATAACATCCTCTGTATGCCCCTCAAGGACTCTTTCAACTTGCCCGGTTTGTGCATCCCAGATATGGATTTTGTCATCCTGCCCACCTGTAATCGCATACTGATTATCCGTCGTTAAAGCGACTGTAAAAATCCTTATTCCTGTAGGTTGCCCAAATACTTGCAGGCTCTGTAACCGTTCGAGGGCTTCTACCAGCGTTGCATCGGCCTGCTGTATATAAGTATTTTGCAGCGCACGGATACTCAACAGAGCCGCAACTTCAGCATTCCCATCGGGATCCCTCAGGATGTTCGCCGCTGCACTGGCAAGCCGCAGAGAGTCGATCTGAGCTTCACCCTGCTGCACTAATACTGCAACCTGTGTCAGCGTTGGAACAACATTGGCAAGCGCGTTGTTGGCATCAGCGACCTGCGTCCCGGCAAGATCAGCCTGTCCCTGAGCGGTGATGACCTGCTGGTTGACCTGGG
>JALHNB010000021.1 GCA_022843745.1 Anaerolineae bacterium
GAGTCGCTGATTTTCCATACGCCGGATAACGCGCTTGCGGCCTTTGATGCGGCACGTCAGCAAATCCGCTGGCAGTTGGAAAATATTCAGCCCGTGATCCGCGCTCAATTCACGGGACAACTCATCGGCATTATCACCGAAAGTAACCAACAACTCACCATTTCGCCGCAAGGCGAACTACTCGACAGCGCGAATCTGCGCGAACCTGCCAGCATTGTTTCGGCGCAAAATGGCACGTTGATCGCCTATACGCGCGGCGGCCTGTGGTCGATTCTCACGGACGGGATATGGTCGCCGTTGATGGAAATCGTGCCGATTGGAGGCATTTCCGGCGCGGTGAAACAGGCTGATGATGGTCGCCTGTTTTTGTTCGACTCGCATGTCCTTTATGCTTACGATTCGAATCGCGCACTGCTGTGGCAAATCGAACTGCCCAACGTGACCGGGCTGACCGAATTGACCATAGATAACGGCATTTTATTGCTCACCGGGACTCATGGCGATCTGATCGCGATCCGCAATGCCGATGGTGGCCTTTGCAACCGCGCCCAGATTTATGGCGATGATCGCGCGAAATTATGGTACAACCTGGGTAGCGATGGCATTTTGCGCGTGGCTGTCGCTGACCAGATTATTGGCCTGGATTGGCAGACATTTTTGACTGGGTGCGCGTGATCGTAGTTAACGAATTTCGTAGGGACACGATGATGCAGATTAAGAAATTAATACGGTCTACGATGTAGGGGCATGATGCATCATGCCCAGGCAAACCGGACAACGAAAAAGGTTTGATACATCAAACCCCTACGAAGACGGTTTGCGATTACCGATTTATTTGCGGGACAGAGCATTATCGTGTCCTCTTTACTTAACCAGCGCTGCCTTCAATCCAGATTCAGCAAACTGTCCTTCTGGCTGGCGATATATAGTTTGGTGTAGTTCAGATGCTCCACCATTGTCTGGTGGGCGCGTTCGGGGTCTTTGGCGGCGACGGCCTCGGCAATCGCGGCGTGCTGCTGGATCACTTTGGCGCGATGATCGGGGTACAGTGTGCGCTTAATCATGCTTGACTGTCGCCAGAGCAGCCCGACAATCACCTCGATCAGAATCGCCATCACTGGATTTTGCGTCGCCTCCGCCAGCAAAATGTGAAAACGGGTATCCTGCATCATCCAGCTTTCGGCGGCTTTATTTTGCTGGTCTTCATCGTCGCTAAACAGCGTGATTTCCAGATTTTGAACCAGATTTTTGAGGTCGCGAATCTGTGCCGCCGTCGCGCTCTGTGCCGCCAGCATCGCGATTTGCGGTTCGAGTAGTTGGCGGATCGCCAGCACATCCTCGATATAGGCGCGTGAACGGAGGCAGGCCAGTAGCAGCGCGTTCGTGATCGGGCTAATCAGGTCAGGGTTAACAACAGCGCCCTGGCGGGAGTTGATCGAAATGACACCTCTCGCCGCTAGCAGCTTGATCGCCTCGCGCACGACTGTCCGGCTGACCTGATATTCTTCTTGCAGCTCACGTTCCGAAGGCAGGAATCGACCCGGCTGATATTCCTCCGAGATGATGCGATGCAGCATATCTTCGGCGATTTTAACGGGTAAGGAGACGCTTCGTTTGGTCATGAACCCTCATATCGAAAAGTTTTCAGCGCGTCCTCATCCCAATCAATGCCCAGCCCGGGTTTCTCCGTCAAATGCCAGATGCCGTCGCGAATATCCGGCTGAGTAGCACGAAGCTGCCGGAAGCCAACGGTATCGCACTCAACAGGCGATTCCTCGATCATCACGCCGACAGGCGCACCGAGTGCGCCAACCAGCGGTGCGTGAATATCGGGAAAATAATGAGGATAAATCGGCACACGGTTTTCCAGCGCCGGGGCAATGCCTTGCAGATAGCCCGTAATGCCCATTTGGTGGGTCGCGTCCGGGCGTATAACATCCACGCCGTCCGCCGCGCCCAATCGCTGTAAAATAGCCGGGGAGGACATGGATTCGCCAAACGCGATTTTAACGTCTGTGGTCTGCGCGAAGCGAATCGCCAGTTCCCATTTTGATTCAGGAAACGGGTCTTCTAAAAACGCGATATTCAGTTTTTCGACAGGTCGCCACGCATCCAATGCTTGTTTGATGTTGTCGAATGCAGCGCTGGCATCCACCGCTACCAGCGCGTTTTCGCCGACAACCTCGCGGATGGCGCTCAGACGTTTCACATCGATTTCTGTCCCTGCGCCGAAGGGCAATTTGAATTGTCGATAGCCAGCGGCAACGAGTTTTTCAGCTTCGCGCCGTACCGCACCTGCGGGATCATCCTCGCGATAGTAGCCCGTGATCGCCAGACAGGGGACTTGCGCAGTCGCTCCGCCTAATAAGCGCCATAAGGGCGTATCGAGCAGGTTGCCGAGCAAATCCCACAGGGCAATATCGACCACCGACAACCCACGCGCAAAAATGCCCTGTTCGCCGATCATCCGCACCGAATCGCGTGATTCATTCCAGATTTGCCGGATCGCGCTGGCAGGTTTTCCAACCGCGCGTGGCACAATATGCTTACGGATGATCTGGTCAATTCCAGCCTGTCGTGCCAGCCCGAACCCTGTCCCACATTTTCCGCCTGCATGTACCCGCGCGAAAATAAAATCGCGCGATTTAATCACGTTTCCCAGCACTTTGAGTGGTTCTGGCAGCGGCACGCGAACATAGAAAACATCAATTGAGTCGATAATCGTGTTACCATCCACCATATGCCGTCCATCCCCCGTCAATATAAACCGTTTCGCCCGTGACATAGGACGCATAATCTGAAGCCAGCATCGCGATCACGTTCGCCACTTCGCGTGGTGAGGCTACCCGTCCCAGTGGTGTGCGTTGATTGACCGTATCCAGGTTGACTGCGCCGCTTGCGACATTGCGCTCGACCAGCGCCGTCATCACGTAGCCAGGAGCGACAGCATTCACGCGGATATTTTGCGATGCCCATTCACAGCCGAGCGTTTGCGTCAGTGAGATCACGCCTGCTTTGGCCGCGCAGTAGGGCGCACGTCCCGGAAAACCCAGCGCCCCGGACATGGATGCCAGCGAGATAATCACGCCGCCACCCTGCTTGAACATCTGCCGCGCCGCCGCCTGACTGCTAAAAAATACGCCGCTGAGGTCAATCGAGATAATCCGATTCCATAAATCCGGCGACATCTCAATCGAAGGTGTCGGCTTCGAGATACCCGCATTGTTGATCTGAATATCCAGCCGACCAAATTTCCGTACCGTTTCATCGACGGCTCGCTCACAATCCGCCGGGATGCTCACGTCCGCCTCGATCACCAGACATTCGCGCCCCTCTGCCCGCACCAGTTGTGCCGTCTCTTCGCCACTTTGCCGATCCAGGTCGGTGATCGCGATGTCTGCACCGCTGTTGGCGAGTACAAGCGCAACTTCCCGTCCAATTCCATTGCCGCCCCCGGTAATGAGCGCGACCCTTCCATCAAATCGAATTTCCATTCACCATTTCCTAACCGATTCGTAAGGGCAACCCGCTGGGCTGCCCTGCTTTAATTTGGCTTTTGGGTTATAGCCAGGGCGCACAGCCGTGCGCCCCTACAAAATATGCCCTGTATGTGTGAGCCTTAGTCCTTAGCACTTTAAACGCAGCACTTTGAACTTTTTACTCACTTAATTGTGCAGGCGCGCTGTCAAGCCGCCGTCAACCGCCAGCGTTGTCCCGGTAATCCAGGCGGCCTCATCGCTGGAGAGGAACATCGCACCGAGCGCAACATCGCGACCTGTCCCCATGCGTTTCATCGGCTGGAGCGCATTGGTGTCGTCAACCACTTTTTGCGGATTATCTGAAAGCGCGACAAAACGCTGCCAGAGACTCGTCTCGATAAAACCGGGCATGATCGCGTTGATTCGCACTGCCGGAGCATAATCCAGCGCCATATTGCGGGTCATGGCGACGACACCACCTTTGGCGGCGGCATAGGCGGTGATATTCTGAATCGTCTGGACAGCATGAACGCTGGAGATATTGACAATCGCGCCTTTGCCCTTCGCCAGCATGGTCGGCAGCGCGTATTTGCTGCACAGCCACACACCGCGCAGATCAACATTGATGCAGCGCTCCCATTCCGGTGTGGTGGTGTCGAGCGCATTTTTGAATAACTCGATTCCTGCATTGTTAATCAGAATATCAATCGTGCCGAAGGCATCCAGCGCGGCTTGGGTCATTTTGGCGATGTCGTCTTCAATACCCACATCACAGTGAGCATAGATTGCCTGCCCGCCGCTGGCATTGATCGCATCAGCGACGGCCTGCCCAGTCTGGTCATTGATGTCGGTGACGACGATTTTCGCGCCTTCTTCCGCCAGCACTTCGCAGCAGGCTTGCCCGATACCCGCGCCGCCGCCGGTTACAATCGCGACTCGATCCTGTAGTCGTTTCATAGTGCCACCGTCCCATCGGCTTCAATGCGCTTGACTTCACCCTTTGGCTCGAACAGCGTGATCGCCAATTCGCCTGTGATGGACTCGCCGGGTTGAAGCGTGTGATGGGTTTTGGTCGTTTCCATGACTTTCAGCAAGCCATTGCCGGGGTAACTGCTCCAGGGTTCGAGCGCCATCGTGTAGGTGCGCCCATAGAATGGAAACCCGGTTGAACCGTGCATTTCGCGCCAGAACCAGAGGCAGCGGAAGGCATTGATTGACCACGAGCAGCCCACGCCGACATTGAGTTGATCGTTGATGAGCGTGTACCAGGGCGTACCATCGAAATCCATCAGATAAGCCATCATGATATGTTTTTCATTTTCGCCGGGGGTGACACGGATGTCATACGGCCCATTCTTTCCCGCTGCCATTGGCCACGCGGTTTTTTGGTCAGGCTTTAGTGGGTTTTCTGGAGCTTCCTCACTGCCCGAACTCAGAATGGTTTGCGCGTTGGTATTCAGCCGCGTATGTTCCGAAAGGAACGGTGCGCCATAAGCAGGGTGATGACCCCACATGAAATCCATCGGCTCGGCTGCCAGATTGATAATTTCTTCGTTGAGCGTCAGTGTCGCTGTGTCACTCTTGAGCGACATCCGGCGGCGCAGCGAAAAGGGGGATCGGAAAAGTTGTGCAATGAAATCGACGACGAGTTCCGAATCATTTTGCGTGACGACGTTGTATTCCCACGCCGCCAGACTGGATTCGCCATGAAAGCTCAACTCCACGCCCTTATACATGACCGGATTGCCGCCGTTCGGGAAGCATTCCTGCCAGCCGCCTTCATAAATTTCCAGCCATGCGACCTGGCTGTCGCTCGAAAATCGTCCTCGCCCCGGCGCACGTAAGCCCAGCGGCGATTTCCATAAAACATCCACGCCGGACGCACGATGCACCAGCGAATAAATATCCGCGCCTTTATCCGGCAAAATCGTCACCGAGATTTGCGGGTTCGAAAGCCGCACGGCACGCACACCATGTTCTAGTGTGAGTTCTTCAAATTGGGTGGTCATTTTTTGAATCCTTGTTGTCAGTGAGTCAGTTTAGTCTGTCTAATTACCCGTAGACCTCGATGTTAAAGCCCCTCGCCATGAGGGAGAGGGGTTGGGGTGAGGGTTTATGGTATAAATACTTAGTCAAAATGGGCGGACAGCCCACCATCCACCAATATATCGCTGCCCGTCATATATGACGACTCATCGGATGCCATGAATTGAACCACCCGCGCGATTTCATCCGGGTCGCCAAAACGCCGCAGCGGGATGCGTGGGATGAGGGGATGCGCGTCAGCGGCCATATCGCCCCAGTTTTCCATCAGCATCGGGGTGGCAATTGCACCCGGCAGGATGCAGTTCACGCGGATTTTTTGCGGTGCGCCTTCCAGCGCCATCGCGCGAGTCATCGAGACAACCGCGCCTTTGCTGGCGACATAAGGCGTAACGGTTGTCGCTGTCGCGCGGGCATGTACCGAGGCAAAATTGACGATACTCCCGCCGCCGCGCTCCGCCATAATTGGGATGCAGCGCCGCGCCGCCAGATAAATTGCCCGCAGATTCACACTAATCACGCGATCCCATTCTTCCGGCTCGAAATCAGTCATCATTTTATAGATAGCAATCGCGGCGTTATTGACCAGAATATCCACGCCGCCATATGCCTCGGTAGTTTTCGCGACCATCGTATCCACGTCTTTTTCCAGCGCCACATCACAGTGGACAAACTGCGCCTTGCCACCGGCTTTTGTCACACCGCTGATGACTTCCTGCCCCAGCGTATCGTTGATGTCCGCCAGCGTGACCGACGCGCCTTCACGTGCGAAACGCTCGACAATCGCCCGGCCTATGCCCTGTGCCGCGCCTGTGACAATCGCGACCTTTCCATCCAAAACACCCATATTTCCTCCCATTTAAAGGTTGGCTCGCGTAGGGGCGATGCACCGCGTCGCCCATTTATGCAGGTCTGAGCCAGAAATTTATTTTCACCGCGAATTATGCCTTAGCGCTTCGGTTAACCCAAGTCTCGCAACCCTTAAATGGCATGTGTTGGCCTGCAACATAATCCGGCCAGGGCAGATAAACATCTTCGTTAATCCCCGGCACAGCGCGACCACGCAGCAGAAAAGCACCCGGCCAGTTTGGTCTGGTGATTTGCGTCGAAGTGGGGATATAGCGGATCGTCAAACCGCGCCGCCAGCGGGGAGAGTTATTTGGCTCCGAGCCGTGAATAATCTTGGGATGATGAATCGAAACGTCGCCCGCGTTGAGGATGACATCGACAGCGAGACTTTCGTCCACTAGCGTTGGATCCATTCCTGAATCAAGCGCATTGGGAATATCCGTGCGTCGTTGCAATTCCTCATAACCGAGCAGGCGGTCACGATGGCTGCCGGGTATGACACGCATACAGCCATTTTCAGGTGTCGAGTCATCCTGCGCCAGCCACAGCGTCGTGACTTCCATCGGCTCCAGCGGCCAGTACGAACCATCCTGATGCCACAGCACAGGCTGACCATCAAACGGCGTTTTGGCGATATAGTGCGAGGCGAAAAGGGCGATGTTATGCCCGACGAATTGTTCGCCAATATCCAGCAGGCGATCATCAGCCACGATCCGTACCCAGAACGGGTCTTCGCCGATATAGTTGGGAAGATAGAATTTTTCAGGCCGCATATCCGGGAATTTTTTGCGCAGCCATTCGACATGCGCAATCGATTCGGCGATTAAATCGGCATCGACCACATTGCGGATAATCACATAACCATCACGCTCATATTGTTCGAGGATATTATTCTTTTCAGCGATATTATTCATCAGAAACCTCCCTGACTAATGACTAATGATTGCCAAGTTCTTAACTAGGTTCTGTTGACATTTCAGCCAAGTGATGTAATTTCCTGGCATCCCCACCCCAAACCCCTCCCCATTGCAATGGGGAGGGGCTTAAAATCGGCTTGACTCCCCCTCTCCAATGCTTTGGAGACGCGCAGCGGGCGGGGGTGAGGATGAGCAAATGTCAACACAACCTAATGATTGCCAAGTTCCTTTAAGGTGTCATTTCCTGCCATTTCGACCACAGCTTGTCCATCTTTATTGACCCACACACCACATGGCCCGCCTTGTTCGCTGGCTTCCATCGCCACTTCGCTGCCATCCATCCGAAGCACAGGCTGGAAAAATTTCGCGACTTTTTGCGCGTCCGCCTCGACATAATGCGCGATCAATGACCGCCGGAAGCGATCTGTCGTCTTATTCGGCTGACTGCCGTGAATGACCTGCCCGTTGAAAAACAGAACATCGCCTGGATTCATAATCATCGGTTCGGGTTTCATCCACGCTGCCAGCGGAACGGTAATTTCGGTGAAACTTTGTGAGGTATCGGAGGGGATTTCACACAAAACGGGCAAATCCTGCGACCCGGGTACGACCCATAGACAGCCATTTTCTTCGTCGCAGCGGTCAACCGCCATCCACGCCGCCACGCATGTTCCCGGCTGCACCCTCAAATAATATTGATCCTGATGCAGCGCCTGTCCGCGCGCTCCCGGCGGCTTAAAATAAAACATGGTCTGAACAGCAAACGGCTCTTTGCCCAGCAGCGCGATCAGGCATTCTCGCAGGCGATCATCGAGCAGCCATTCTTTTATAGATGGGTATTCGCGGTGCATATTCACGATGCGTCTGTAACGCACCAGCGGGTCATCGGTGGTTTGCACCAACCTGTCCAGTTGAAAGCCACCGATGTCTTTTGCATTCAGATCGCTAAAAAATTGATTATAGCTATCGACTTCAGGCTGCGAAAAAAGGCCGCGTACAATAGTGTAACCGTTTTGTCGAAATTGATGAACCTGTTCAGAATCGAGCATCGTTTTAGCCCTCTTTTGATCCGGTAAAGACGACGCTGGCAACCACTTGTCGCATGGCAAGCGCGAATACGATAATGATCGGCAGCACGGAAATCGTCGCGCCTGCCGCCAGCACATCGTAACGCTGACCGATACTGCTCGCCGCCAGTACGATAGCCTGTGTCATTGTCCGCATCTCCGGCCTGGAAATAATCACCAGCGGCCAATAAAACTGATTCCAGATAAAGAGAAATGTGAAAACGCCCACACCTGCCAGCGAGCTGCGTGTCAGGGGCAGCGCGATTTTGGAGTACATCTGCCAATCAGTTGCGCCGTCGATTCGTGCAGCCTCGAACATTTCGTTGGGAAGCCCTTGCATAAACTGGCGCATCAAAAAGATGCCGAATCCACTCATGGATACAGGCAGGATGAGCGCCGTGTAGGTGTTCAGCAGGCCTGTCCTGCTCATGAGTGTGAACAGTGGCAAAATCGTGACGGCAACGGGGATCATCATTTGTGAGATCATGCAAAAGAAGAAAAATCGCCGACCCCAGAAATCATACTTGGCAAAGACGAACCCACCCAACGACGACATGATCGCTGAGAGGATTGTGCCTGAAAGGGCGACGATCACTGTGTTTAAAAAATTGCGCCCTACAGAGCCAATTTCAAGAATCTCGGCATAGCCATTCGTCGTGAAAGTTTGTGGCAGAAGCGTCGGAGGGATCGCCAGCACCTCAGCCGTTGTTTTAAACGATGACAGCAGCATCCATATAAATGGATAGAACAGAATCAGCGCGAAAATGAGCAGGGGAATATGCCAGATCAGCTCACGCCATTCAAATTGCCAACGCGGTGAATCCTCTGAATGCGAAAGCGCACTCGATGAAGTCGCCATTACTCATTCTCCCATCGTGTGCGAAAGAAACGGAATTGAATGCTTGTGGCGATAAAAATGATGATGAAAAGAACGCTTGCCGTTGCGCCCGCTGTGCCAAATCGGAAACGGGTCAGCCCCTCGTTAAAGACCAGTAACGCCAGCGTATAGGTACTGATGCCGGGGCCACCGATGCTGGAACCAGTGCCTGTCAGCGTCATGACATAGATGAGATCAAACGCCTGAAGTGCGGCGATCAGCGTGACTACTGACACAAACAGCAGGACGCGCGTCATCAACGGCAAAATGATTTTGGTTAAAATCTGTCGGCTGTTCGCGCCGTCAATCCGTGCTGCTTCGAGCAATGCCTGGGGCAGCTCCATCAAGCCGGAGTAACAGATCAACACCACGAAGCCGATGCGCTGCCAGATTTCTACCGTCGCAATCGTCCAGATGGCAAGATTGGGGTCATTGAGGAAGACCAAAGGCTTTAGGCCCATTGATTGCAGCAGAAAATTGGCCGTCCCGAATGTCGGCTGATAGAAAAACCCGAAAACAACCCCGATCACGCTGGCAGGGACGAGGCTGGGCAGAAAAAACGTGAAAATATAAATTTGATTCAGGCTTTTCACTCGCGATAGCGCCGCCGCAGCCAGAAAGCCGACTGGCACACAAAATGCCGTGACGACAAACCCATAGGCAAGGGTATTGCGAAGCGCGGTTGGAAAACGGCGGTCTGAGGTGAATAAATCAACATAATTTTGAAAGCCGACAAATATGCTTTTTGAAGGGTCTTCGACAATCCATAGGTGAAGGCTTGTCCACAGGGAATAGACCACCGGGTACAGCACGAACACCAGGAACCAGATCAGCATCGGTGTCAGCACGATGTACGGAAACCAGGATTTTGGTCGCCGGATCGGGCGAAAGCGCACCGACGATTGCGGGCGTGAAAGGCTTGTTTCAATACTCATAAAATAAACACTTCGCAAATAAATAAATAGCGCGAAAAGAAAGGCTGCGTCTGCTATTGGGCAAACGCAGCCTAATTGGAAGAATTTTACTTGATTGCCAGTTCTTCCGGCAGCGCGTCAAAATACACGATTGTATCGGGCGCGTCCGGCAAACGCTGGCGCGAGATCAGAATTTGCTCATTGGCGAGGTCGGTCATCAGGGCAAGGCCATCGTCAATTGAGGTCGTGCCGTTCATGATTTCCTGGATCGCGGGCCACAGAATATCATATTGCAGTGTGCCGCCGTCCAGCCAGGGGCCATAGAAGCGCAAACGTCCTGCGCGCATGGCCTCGATCACGGGCTGCAAATAGGCACCCTTGCCAGTGACATAGTAATCATTGTTGAGTACCAGATCGCGCAGCGGTGAGAGGCCGGGGTTGGCATCCAGGAACAAAAGTTGGCCTTCTTCCGACATCAGGAAGCGCAGCAGATCGTAAGCCAGGTCTGCGTTCTGGGTGTATTTAGGAACAACCACGCTCCAGGTATCGCTGTGTCCAAAGGTCGCAGGGGTGTCGCCATTGAATGACGGTTTCATGATGAACGTGTAGCGGTTATCCGGGGCGGCCTCTGCCGAGAAAGGCAGGAATTCCGGCCACATCAGTCCCATGCTGACAGTCCCATTGAGCAGGCCATCAATGGCGGTAGGCAGCGCGAATGAATCCACTTTTTCGACATTATAAAGGTCGAGGAAGAACTGCATCGCGTTTTTAGCTTCTGGTGTGTTGAAATCAAACTGCTGGGTTTCATTGTTCCAGAACGAGCCACCCTGATCGAGGATGTAGCTGTAGAAGTAGACTCCGTTGTTGCTTTCCTGGAAGCTCAGGCCGCCAGTGGTCAGCGTGTCACCGTCATATTTCGCCAGCGCTCTGGCATATTCCAACATTTGTTCGCGCGTCTCGAACTGACCAATCGCTTCCAGACCCGCCTCTTCCAACGCGCCAACATTCGCGATCAAACCAGCATCGCCAGGGGGATCAGGGATTCCGGCTGCCCAGAGTTGGTCGTTGTAGGTAGATTGCAGGATGTATTCGGGGAAAAGCTGCGCTTTTGCATCTTCGTAACTCATCACTTCAGGTGAGAGGGGCAAAATCTGGCCAGAGATTGACCATTCATAGACATTCGGGCCTTCTGTCGTAAAGATGTCGCCGCCCTGTCCTGAGACCATCGCCGTTTTATAGGTCGCCAGCAAGCCTGCGCCTGCCTGTGGCTCCAGGACGATATTCGCGCCGGGATTTTTCTCCATATATGCGTTGATGACGTTCGTCCAGCCGTTAACGTGCGGCGAAAAATTCATGCACCATACGGTCAGGTTGCCAGTCATCTGGGCAGTGGCTATCGTGGCGGTTGAAAATGTAGCGATCAGGGCCACCATGACCATCAGGGGTATAAGGACGATCCGCTGTCTTTTCAGACGTAAAATATTCATTTCGATGCTGCTCCTTAATTTTCAAAATAGGGTTGCGATATAACTAGAAAAAATGTGTGCTGCCTTATAATCTCCTCTCAGGTTTACTCAATTTCGTTATGAGGGTAGAGCAGAACAATTCACCTGCTCATATTTTTAAATAGGGTAGAGCAGAACAATTCACTGCTCGTATTTTTAAATTAAGCTGATACGTGCGTGCTGCTCGCTGGATTGATAAAGTGTGTGCAGCAATCTATCGACCCAATAGCCATCTTCGACGGTAATTGTAGGCTTCTCGCCATTTGTCACGCGGCGGACAAATTCTTTAATTTCCTCGACAAATGGATCGACTGGGCCTTCGGCAAATTTTCGAGTCGTCTTTTCGCTTTCCACATAGCACTCGACAGAGGGTACGAGCAGTGGACGATCCCAGAACGTCGTGGAGAGCGTCAGGATGCCATTTACGCCGCGAATCTGGATCATCTCGTCCCAACCGTCTCGGTTCGGCCCGGCGTTCAGGTGTCCGACCCAGCCTGTTTCCAGCAGCATTTGTGCGCCATTCGCCATTTCCATGATGCCGCCCGTTACCCAATCAATATCTTTCCCAGGCCGCTGTGTAATTGAGGCAGTCACGGCGTTAACATCGCCCAATACCCAGTGCAGCAAATCCAGCGTGTGGCTGCCACCATGCGTCAAAACGCCGCCGCCCGCCTTATTTTTGTGGAAAAACCAGGAGTCGCCCCATCGATCTTCGGGCATTGGCTGGTAGCAGCGAACAAGGCCGATCAGTGGTGTGCCGATCAGTGGCAGCCATTCTTTAAATTTCTTCATCACGGGGTGAAAGCGCTTCATATAAGCGACTTGAAAATAGGTTTTCTTCTCGTTGACCAGCTTGACCAGCGCTTCGGCATCCGCCAGCGTGGTCGTCATCGGCTTTTCGCACAGCACGATTTTGCCAGCCTCGACAGCAGCTTTGGCGACTTCAAAGTGCATCCAATTGGGCGTACAGACCGAAACCGCCTGGATGTCATCACGCTTCAGCAGTTGGTGATAATCGCTTGTCCATTCGCAGTTGAGTGCTTCGCCGCGCTGCCGTGCAACTGCTTCCTGGGCATCGGCGACCATGACGATTTTTGCATCGGTCTGCTGGTAGCCACGAATATGATGCGAGGCGATATTTCCGCCCCCAATAATCCCTACATTGAGCGGCATATGCCCTTCCTTCTTTAAAATTTTTAAGGTGTAATAACGATTTTGAGAACGTCTTCGCGGGAATCCCGCATGATTCGAATAGCCTCACCGATCTGGTCAAGCGGCATGACATGGGAGATGATCGCTTCTCCGTCGAAATGACCATCCTGCAAAAGCTGAAGCACGGTTGGATAATAAATGGCAGGTGAGGCGTGTGAAGCACGAAGCTGGGTCTTTTTAAAGTGGAAATCGTTGGCATCAAAGCTGATTGTCGCGCCAGGGCCATATTCAATGCCGATAAAGGCGATGATGCCGCCGTAATTCATGACCTTCATGGCCTGGGTGATCGTAGAGGGTGGGGCAGAAACCAATGCGCGATCCACGCCGCCTTTGCGAAAGACGGCTGCATCCATGCTCGACAAAATTTCGTCAGCGCCATAGGCTCGCGCGAGTTCGGTACGTTTCCCGCCGGAACGGTTCACGGCATAAATCCGCCCTGCACCCTTCAGCCGCGCCAACGGAATCGACATCAAACCAATTGGCCCCAGCCCCAACACCAGCACGTCATTTCCGAGCGCGATGTCGGCGGTATAGGTCATGTCCAGCGCCACACCAAGCGGCTCGGCAAGGCAGGCGACTTCGAAACTCAGATTGTTGAACGGGACGAGACATTCTTTGGGGGCGAGGATGTAATCGGCAAAACCCATCGAATCTTTACGCCAGAAATTCGGCGCTTTGTTGCACAGGTCAACCCGCCCATTCCGGCATTGGTCGCAAACGCCGCAGTAAGACGAGCTTTCCAGAACAACGGTATCGCCTTCCTTGACATTTTTAACGCCGGGGCCGACTTCAGCGATGATGCCAGCGACTTCATGACCAAATCCCTGCCATTGCGTCGCTTCGGAACGTGCGATGTGCATATCCGTGCCGCAGACGCCGCAGGCCTTAACTTTGACCAGCGCCCAACCTTCTTTGACTGTGGGAATTGGAACTTCGCGACACTCGACTTCAAACGGGGCTTTAACAAAAGCGGCTTGCATCGTTTTAGACATATTTATTCTCAAAAACAGTGTATTTAAGTCAATAAATTAATTCCGAATAAACATAAATCCGATCCCCCGGTTTGTCAAGAACCAGTTGTCAGACCAGTTGAGAAATAAGCTGAGGCAAGTTTCAGTTTTGCCTATTTCAAGAATTAAACGCATCTAACCGATACGCCGTTTTGTAGGGGCGAGGCACTGCCTCGCCCGGTATTTTTGCCGTCAATCTAGATGGCGATAATCGGCTCGAACCATCGGAAATATTTGACGACGCGCGAAATATCACGGAATCCAGCACTCTCATAAAGATGTTGCGAGGCGGGATTATAGCTCTCGGCGTCGATCAGAATCGTCTCGACTCCGCTTTCACGCATTCGCCGCAGATTTTCCAGCAGAATCGCGCGACCCAATCCCATTTTCTGGAATTCCGGCAGCACGCCAACCGGCTCAATCTGCCCGATTTTCTGACCGTTGACCTCGCACACCCAGCCAATGCAAAACGCGACCAGCTTGCCATCGCTGTTGACAGCCACCAAATCCAGATCAGGGCGATATGTCGGATGCTTCAGCGTTCGTTCGCGCCAATCCACGCTCATATTCTTCGTATTAAAAGCGGCGCGATGAAGATCAGCATATCCACTAGCGTTGCCATTCAGCAGGCGAATTTCAAAACCTGCGGGAATCACCGGCCCTTCTAAAGCGTGACTCAGCGGCAGCGCGAGATTGCGCATGTGCCAATCGTCCAGCACAAAGCCACATTTCAGAGCGTTAGCATCATCTTCAACTCGGCTGTCCAGCAAAAAGCCAAAAGCTTCGCCGCGCAGCTTGACGACTTCCTCTAATCGACCTGTCGCCCATTGAAGCATCGTATCTTTTAAGTGTTCAAAGTGAGGATGAATGACATAATCCACCGTTGAAAATGGAAGTTGGACAACTGCGAAACCGACGAGTTCGTCTATTTCATCGACCCAGATGCGCACATTGTCAAAATCCTGCGCCGCCGGGGAACATAAACGATAAGCCAGATCAACAATATGAAAAGATTGTTCGGGATACTCAAGCGCGAATTGGTGAATACGGTGTAAATCCTTGAGATCGGATATGGGTTTTGAAACGATGGTCATGAGTGTTCTTTCGAGTGTGTTCGAGAATAGGCAATAAAAAAGGCGGCAGGCATACCCTATCCGCGTGGTGAACACATCGAAATGCTCTGGAATCAAAAATATCAACTTGATTGGCAAAAGGGTAAGCCCTGGACAGGCTTAGGTATTGACAATCGTAATCGACATTTTATCTTCTCCTTGCAACAAGTAAGATTATTAAAAATCAAACGCTCAGATTTGTCAACTGATCTGAACATCGCCTATCTTGACGCACTTGTTCGATTATGATACATTTGAGCTAACAACTTAACTCATCAAGAGCGAGGGAGGGAACGGCCCTATGAACTCGCGGCAACCCCTGAAGCGTCGGGAAGGTGCCAAATCCGACAGGGAATACCCTGGTAGATGACGAGCGATCCACGCGAACAAACGCGCTCCTTCTACTTTGGTAAGGGGCGTTTTTTATTTGGCGGGAGGCGCAGAAATGGCTGATTTTGAGACGAAGTTTGCAGATTTCCGTGCGGCGTATGACGACCTGTTCGCGCTGCTGGACTCTTATCCCGACGATAAGCGTGAAAAATCCGGCGCGTGTGGCTGGTGGTCGCCCAAGCAGATTCTCGCACACTTCAGTGGTTGGATCACCGAGGGGCTAAAGCGCTATGGCGATTATGACTCTGGCGATCAAAGTGACCTCCACTATGATGACGACTCGTTTAACACGCAGGTGGTGGATGCACGATCCACTCTCAATTGGGATGCGACAGTTGCCGAACTGCGCGGATTAGTTCGCGGTTTTACAAGTCACGCCGAGTCCATTCCCACCGACAAACGTCTATCGGACATACGATATACCAATTGGATGATCGGCCTGGGAAACGATTGTAAAGAACACACCCAGCAGTTGAAGAATTTCTTGAGCGCGGAGTCCTACCCGATTCTTGAATATGACCCCGCGCTGGAAGCCATCATCGAGCCAACGCGCTTCATCAAGCCGATAGACATCCCGGAGAACTGTGTCCTGTGCTTCTTTCAAGAGGTAATCACGGATGTATGTGGCGACGGCAAAGCGAAATTTGTCACCAATCGAAACAGCGAAATGGGGAATCATCCCATTTATGAGATCGAGTTTGAAGGCAAGCGTGTGGCGATCATGCACCCTGGCGTTGGCGCTCCGCTGGCAGGCGGATTTTTGGATGAGATCATCGCGCTTGGCTGCCGCAAATTTATTGCCTGTGGTGGTGCGGGCGTTTTGAATCGTGAAATTGCTGTCGGGCATGTCGTCGTACCAACCAGTGCTGTGCGTGATGAAGGCACATCCTATCATTATCTGCCGCCCTCGCGCGAAGTCTCAGCACATCCAGATGGCGTAGCGGCGATTGAGGCAACGCTCAAAAAACATCATGTGTCCTATATCCTGGGCAAGACCTGGACGACGGACGCGATATATCGTGAAACCCGCACAAAAATGGAGCGACGTAAGGCGGAAGGCTGTGTCACCGTCGAAATGGAGGCATCAACATTTTTCGCGGTGGCGCAGTTCCGGGGTGTGACTTTCGCTCAAATCCTTTATGGTGGCGATGACATCAGCGGCGATGAGTGGGATCATCGTGATTGGCGTGGAACACTTTCAAACCGCGAAAAGCTTTTCTGGTTGGCGGTTGAAGCTTGCGCAGCGCTCTGATAAGACATCGGGATTCGGTTGTATATTGCTGATAGACCCAAATTGAGGCCATGTAACTATGCCCATTATCAACCCATACATGCTGCGCACCATCCCGCTTTTCGAACTGCTCGACACCGACGAATTGACCGCGCTGGCGCAGCAGCTTGACCAAAAGCATTTCTGGGCGGGCGAGAAGATATTTTCGATGGGGGATCAGGGCGGGACAATGTGCGTTGTCCATTCTGGGCGGGTGGAATTGTTCATCAAGGATAGAAACAACGAGCATGTGTGTTTAGGATACGTCGAAAAGGGCGAAATTTTTGGGGAACTCTCCTTGTTAGATAACCAGATGCGCTCCGCCAGCGCCATCGCAACTGAGGAAACACTTTTGTTCATTGTTGACCGCCACGATCTGCAAATGCTGATTAAATCGCATCCTGACGCGGCGCTCGACATGATGCAAATGCTCGGTCAGCGTATTCGTGAAGCGGATCGTTTGGTCGGTGAACGAGTGGTCGCGCGAAATCCCAATGAGGAAATGCCAGCCCCACGAACGATTGGCGAACGCCTTTCCGATGTGCTAACCATGGTCGCCGGGGACATCCGATTTGTGTACTTCAATTTTTTGTGGTTTGCCATATGGATGACGATCAACCTGGGACTCATCCCGAACTTGCAACCTTTTGATCCCTTTCCGTTTGGCTTGTTGACGATGATCGTGTCGCTGGAGGCCATTTTTCTCTCGCTGTTTGTGTTGATTAGCCAGAATCGGCAGGCCGCACGTGATAAAATTCGCAATGACATCGAATATGATGTCAATATCAAGGCAGAGTTGGAAATTCGCGATTTGCGGAACAAGGTTGACGATATGCAGGAATTGCTGATTAACCACCTGACGCGCATGAATACGAATATAGAGGAATCGACCAAGCTGCAAACAGGGCAGCTTAAGACTGTACAAAGTGACGCTCATCATGGTTGATGATCTCACCGCCCTGCAAACTGCTGCGCATCAGCGTGAGTGGACGACCTTGCAGGATACGCTCAAGCGCCTGCTCGCTTTATCCGAGCCGATTCTCGCGCTCGAAATTCCGGCGGCGCGTATTCATGCCCATCTGCCGCGTTTTGAGCATTATTACCCGGAAGCAAATTGGGTGCGCGAATTATTTCTCACGGTGGTGTCCTATGCCTCCGCGCCCAATGACCTGCCGGAACATGCGGTTGCTCAGTTTCCGAGTCCGGGATGCGGCAATTTTATCAGCGCGGTGCTTGATCTGGCGCGGGCGGTGCAGGGGAAATATACAGTGTTCGAGCGTTACAGCTTCATCACCAACGCCACCGCTAACGTAATTTTGGCCGACCTGATGGATTTTTATTACAGCCATCATCCCGATTATTGGGAACGGCTGACTCAGAACGCCGACGAGGTTGATGCCGAAACCGGGCTGACCGTCCGCCAGCAAATCAACATGAATTTCTGGATGGATGCAGATGTCGCAGCACGTGATACGGCATCATGGCTGGATGTGGCAGCGATGGTCGAGGGGAAGTTAGGTGTAAAGTGATGAGTAACGAGTTATGAGTGAAAAGCCAGTGATTTTTTTAAGTCATTCGTCAAAAGATAGCGAACGTGTAAATATCTTAAAACAGCAGATTGAAACTGTTTTAGATAACGTTAGAGTATTTGAAACGAGTGATTCGGAAGCAATACAAATTAGTAACGAATGGCTTAAAGATATTCTTTTTAATCTCGAAACCTCTCATGCCTTAATTGTAGTGGTTTCTTCAACTTCAAAGATTAGCACATGGGTTAACTTTGAAATCGGTTATTTTTGGAAAAGGAATGAGGATAGAAGAGGACAGGGAGTAAAAGAGCTTCCGATATATCCTTTGTGTCTTAACAATGAACCAGCATTTGGAATATTACAGACTATTCAAAGCAAATCGCTTGATAAACCAAAAGATTTCAAATCTTTTCTTAGCACACTTTGTAGCTACTTTAATAAGGATGTCGATCAGATTAATTTTGAGGATGTTTTCGCGTTATATAAACCTGAATCATCATTAATTATTGGGAAACATAACCTTTGGGATAGGAAACCACCTAAAAATGAGCCGCGAAGTTAATATAGCTAGATCAGTCCACTTGAGTGGACTTTGAAAATATAGCCGGAGGTTTGAACCTCTGGCGACAATGAAGCAGACAGCAAAGATGGAGACGACACAACATATGACCAACCGACACAACCTCACCTACACCAATCGGCGCTATCTAGATGCCATCGACGACCATATCGTCATTTTTGACGGCGCGATGGGAACGAGCATCCAGAAATATAATCTCACTGCCGAAGACTTCGGCGGCGAACGCTACAACGGCTGTAACGATTATCTCGTTATTACCCGCCCGGACGTGATCGAAGCCATTCACGCCTCATTTTTGGCTGTTGGCAGCGAAGTGGTCGAAACCAACACCTTTCGCTCCAATCGTCTGACGCTCGGCGAGTATGGCCTGGGCGAAAGAACGCTCGAAATTAACCGGGCGGCAGCGCAGATCGCGCGGCGTGTCTGTGATCGCTTCGGGAAAGAAACGGCAATCCCGCGCTTTGTTGCCGGGAGCATCGGCCCGTCCGGTAAGCTGCCCAGCGGCAACGACCCAGACCTGAGCAACATCACGTTTGAAGAATTAGCCGCGATATTTTATGAGCAGGCGCAGGGTCTGGTCGAAGGCGGCGCGGATTTGCTGCTGGTCGAAACCAGCCAGGATATTCTGGAAGTCAAAGCCGCGATTGTCGGCATCAACCGCTATTTTGCCGACTCCGGCCAGCGCGTACCGTTGCAAACGCAGATCACGCTGGATGTTTCTGGACGTATGCTTTTCGGGACGGAAATCGGCAGCGCCTTGACGACGCTCGAAGCCCTCCCGATTGATGTCGTTGGCATGAACTGCTCGACAGGGCCGGAATACATGCGTGCGCCGATTCAATATTTGATCGAAAACAGCAGCCTGCCGATCAGTGTACTTCCCAACGCAGGCTTGCCGATCAATGTTGATGGTGAGGCTGTCTACCCGATGGAGCCAGAGCCTTTCAGCGATATGGTCGCGGAATTTGCCAAATGGGGTGTGAATGTCGTTGGTGGATGCTGCGGCACAACGCCCGAACACATGGCGCTGCTGTATCGCAAAGTAAATGGACATCCTTTCAATGCGCTCTTAAACAGCAAACAGGACGATCCGCAAAATACGAGCTTTGTCCGCCGCCGTCCCAAGAGCCGTGAACCACTGCATGAAGCCAAAGCCTCCAGCGGCATGAAAGCCATGCCTTTGATGCAAACGCCTGCACCAACCATGATCGGTGAGCGTGTCAACAGCCAGGGCAGTCGTAAAGTCAAGCAGCTTTTGCTGGCTGATGATTACGACAGCATTGTGCCGATTGCCGTTGACCAGGTTGAAAAAGGCGCACACATGCTCGATGTGCAGGTCGCGCTGACCGAGCGCAACGACGAAGCCGAGCAGATGAAAATACTCGTCAAAAAATTGTCGATGGCTGTCGAAGTACCGCTCGTCATCGACGTGACCGACCCGCCTGTGGCTGAAGCCGCCCTTTCGGTCTATCCAGGGCGTGGAATCATTAACGGCAATAATCTCGAAAATGGCCGCGAACGTATCGACAAAATTATGCCTATCGCCAAAAAATACGGCGCGGGGGTGCTGTCGATGACCATTGACGAGGTGGGCATGGCGCATGACCGCAAAACGAAATTTAAGATTGCCGAACGTATCACCAACATCGCTATTGATGATTACGGCATGAGGCCGGAAGATTTAATTTTCGACACCCTGACCTTTCCGCTGACAACCGGACAGGAAGAACTGCGCAATGATGCCGTCGAGACGCTTGAAGGCATTCGCCTCATTAAAGAAGACCTCCCCGGCGTGATGACAGCGCTTGGCATCAGCAATGTGAGTTTCGGCGTGACTCCGGCGGCGCGTGGCGTGTTGAACAGCGTGTTTTTGTATCATGCGGTCAAGGCCGGACTGGATATGGCAATCGTCAACCCGGCGCATATCACGCCCTACTCCGAGATTCCCGACGACCAGCGCAAAATCGCGGAAGACCTGATTTTCAACAGCGATCAGGACGCTCTGCCGCGCTTCATCCAGTATTTTGAGAAAAATAATGTTGCCTCCAATACCAAAGAGGTCGAAGACCCGACAGCCGGTATGACCAGCGAACAGGCTCTTCACTGGCAGATCGTCCATCGTAAGAAAGAGGGCGTTGAAAAGCTGATTGATGACTGCCTGACACGGCAAGACCCGGTGAAAGTGCTGAATAACGTCATGCTGCCTGCCATGAAAGAGGTCGGTGATAAATTCGGCGCTGGTGAATTGATTTTGCCGTTCGTGCTGCAAAGCGCGGAAGTCATGAAGAAATCAGTCGCTTATCTGGAACAGTTCATGGAAAAAGTCGAAGGCTCGACTAAAGGCACGGTTGTGCTGGCGACAGTCTATGGCGATGTTCACGACATCGGCAAGAATCTCGTCAAAACCATTCTGAGCAATAACGGCTATACGGTTCATGATCTGGGCAAGCAGGTTCCGGCCAACACGATCATCGAGAAGGCTCAGGAATACAAGGCTGACGCGATTGGTCTGAGCGCACTTTTGGTCAGTACCTCCAAGCAAATGCCACTCATCGTCAACGAACTGGCGCGGCGCAAGCTTACGTATCCTGTGTTGATTGGCGGCGCAGCGATTAACCGCAAATTTGGGCGGCGCATCCTCTTTTTGGAGGATGGCGGTGCAGCCTACGAGCCGGGTGTTTTCTATTGCAAGGACGCTTTTGAAGGCCTATCCGTGATGGATAAATTGGTCGATCCGGCGACGCGCGAAGATTTCCTGATGCAAACGATTGATGAAGCTACCGAAGAAATGGGCAAACCTGCCCGTCGCGTCCGCAAAGGGCCAGACATTATCGTCAAGACGGTAAAGCCCGCGCCGAATATTCCGCAGCCGCCTTTCTGGGGTTCGAAAACGATCACCGAGATGCCGCTGGAAGTGGTGCTGAAATATCTGCACAAGCCGGAGTTGTATCGCCTTTCATGGGGAGCGACTAACACGCATGGCGAAGAATGGGTCAAGCTCGAAGCCGAGTTTGAGAAGCGGCTGGGACAGATGACCACTGAGGTGTTGCGTGATAAGTCGCTGCTGCCACAGGCTGTTTACGGCTATTTCCCGGTCAACAGCGACGGCAATGACCTGATCGTGTGGGATTATCAATCTTTCGCCGCTTTTGTGGGGACAAATGGCGGTTCGCCCGAAAAAGTCGAAGTCGCGCGTTTCAGCTTCCCACGTCAAACCCAGGGCGAATATCTCTGCCTGAGCGATTACTTTGCGCCTGTTGATAGCGGGCTGGTCGATACCGTCGCGCTGCAAATTGTGACCGTTGGCGAGGCCGCGAGTGAGAAATTCGATAAGTTGCAGCGTGCTGATAACTACAGTGAAGCCTATTTCTTTCACGGGCTGGCGGTGCAGGCTGCCGAAGCGACGGCTAATTTTGTTCATCGTCAGGTCGTCAACAAAGGGATGAATATCCTCGGCAATCAGGGCAAGCGTTATAGCTGGGGCTATCCGGCTTGCCCTGACCTGGAAGATCACGAAACCCTGTTCAAACTGCTGCCACAGGCGGCGAGTGAAATCGGCCTCCAATTGACCGAATCGTATCAATTCGTGCCGGAGCAAAGTACAGCGGCGATCATTGTCCATCACCCCGACGCGAAATATTATTCCGTCGGCAATCTGGATCGCGTCGCGCAGATTTTAGAAGGGTAGGCATCGGGCGCACAGTAACTAGCAGAAATCCCTGTGGGAGTGTGCGCCCTTATGAAATCTCACGGTCATCATAAAACTGAGGCAGGACTGATGACAGCAAAAAAGAGCATCGGGCGTGAAATCTGGCTGGCTGTGCGTCCCATATTGCTGACCATTGGCATCATTGTCGGCATTGCGGCGGCGCTTTTTGGGGTGGCGGATGTCGTTTGTAACAGCACGATTGAAAGGTGGACACCCATCTATCCGAACTCGGAAGTGGTTACACTCGAATATAACTTCATCCGTCCGCGCGGGATGGGTGTCACAAAAATGACGCTCCATTCACCGGATGATGTCGAAACGGTGCGCCAGTGGTATCTCGATAATCTGGACAGGTTATCTAAAGAGGATGCTGGGCGCGGCTCCGGCACGAATTCCTGGGATATTGACGAAGCCCCCAGCGGTCAGGGCAGTTTGATCAATCTTTCCAGCCGATGTGGGCAATAAGTGAAAAGCAGAAGCAGAAGCAGAAGTAGAGGAATTCAAGTCTATGGGTAAGTTAGCGTTTCTCGAACGACTTCATCAGAGCAAACCCTTATTAGCGGATGGCGCGATGGGTACTATGCTGCACCAACATGGCATCTCGATAGATGGGTGTTTTGATGAGCTGAATCTGACTCACCCCGACGAGGTTTCGCGCATTCATCGTGAATTTATCGACGCTGGAGCGGAACTGATCGAAACCAACACCTTTAGCGCCAACCGCTACAAGCTTACCGAACACGGCCTGGAAGATAAAGTCGCTGAAATTAATCAGGCGGCTGTGAAACTCGTCCGGCAGGTGATCGAAGAGAGTGGGCGTGAAGGTATTTACATTGCTGGTTCAGTGGGGCCGCTGGGCATACGCCTCAAGCCTTATGGGCGAGTCCACCCGGACGAAGCGCGTGAGGCTTTCCGTGAACAGATTAGCGCACTGATCGAAGCCGGAGTCGATGCGATTATTCTGGAAACCTTCACCGATCTTGCCGAAATTTTAGAAGCACTTGGCGCGGCGCAGGAACTCGCTCCTGGTTTTCCCGTTATTTGCGAGATGACTTTCGCTTCGGATGATCGGACTCTACTCGGACATTTGCCGGGGCGTGCTGCCCGTGACCTGCGTGATGCGGGTGCAAAAATCGTTGGTGTCAATTGCAGCGGTGGGCCTTCGCAGATTTCGCGTGTGCTGCAATCCATGCGTCAGGCTGTGCCGGGGATTCTCTATTCCGCCATGCCGAACGCGGGTTTCCCCGAATCGGTTGGCGGACGCATGATGTACCCGGCGACAGTCGATTATTTTGCCGATTCTGCGCTGACGTTGAAAGCCGTCGGTGCGAATATCATCGGCGGTTGCTGCGGCACAACTCCGGAACATATCGCCGCCATGCGTCAGGCATTGGACGATCCAAGCCGTCCGCTGCCCCATATTCACATGATTGAGCATCACAGTGAGGAAGAAGACGCTGTTCCCGAACGCCCGACGGAACTTTCCTACAAAATGGCGAGTGGGCAATTCGTCGTGAGCGTCGAGATGAAACCGCCCCGCAGCTATACCCCGCAAAAATTGCTATCAGCCGCGCAGCTTTTGCAGGAATCCGGCGCGGATGTGATTAATGTCGCTGATAGCCCTACCGCCCGGATGCGCATGAGTCCCTGGGCGATCTGCCACATTTTACAGACTCGCGTCGGCATGGAGTCGATTCTGCATTTTCCCACTCGCGGGCGCAATTTGTTGCGCGTCCAGGGAGATTTATTGGCATCTCACGCGCTCGGCCTGCGCAATCTGTTCGTCGTCATGGGCGACCCGACCAAAATCGGCGACTATCCCCAGGCGATGGATAATTATGATGTTGCGCCTTCAGCCTTGATCCATCTGATTAAAAACAAGATGAACAAAGGTGTTGACCAAGCAGGTAATTCGATTGGGCAGCCTACTTCGTTTACGGTTGGCTGTGCGCTCAATATGTGTGCGAACGACATTGATAACGAAATCAGCGTGCTGCGCAAAAAGCTGGAAGGCGGGGCAGATTTCGCGCTCGGTCAGGCTGTATTCGAGCCAGAGCGTATCGAACGCTTCCACAAACGCTACGAGGAACTCGAAGGCAAGCCGTTTACGCTGCCCGTGTTAATGGGCGTGATGCCGCTGTTCAGCCTCAAACATGCGCTCTATCTGCATAACGAAGTCCCCGGCATCATCATCCCTGACTCGATTCTCAAGCGAATTGAAGATGCAGGCGACAACGCGGCGCAGGAAGGTGTAAACGTCGCCCGCGAACTGCTGATGAGCATGAAAGGCATGGTGCAGGGCGCATACATCATCCCAGCATTTGGGCGTTACGATCTCGCCGCCGAGGTGATTGATGCGCTGGCTGTGCCGAAAGTTCGATAAACGCATCGTCTGAAAATGGAATGTAAAAGCGCAAAGGGATTATGGTAAACTTTGCGCTTTTATGATTGAAAACAGGGAGCACGATGTCAAAAGCGATCTTCTTTAACGTTCCGACTCAGGGACACGTCAACGCGACCTTGCCCGTCACGACGGAACTGGTGCAGCGCGGCGACAATGTGATTTACTGCCTCACTGAAAATTATCGTGCCAAAATCGAAGCTACCGGGGCGACCTTTCGCGCTTACGATCTCATTCATGATGATTATTTTGAAAAAAGTGGGCTGGATGGGAGCAATCCGCTTTTGACAGCCCGAACATTGACCAAAACTTCCCAGAAAATTCTTCCCGGCTTGATCGAGATGGTGCGTGCCGAAAAGCCGGATTACATCCTGCATGACTCGATGTGTCCCTGGGGCGGGCTGGTCGCGAAAGCGCTGAAAATCCCGTCGGTATCGTCCATGAGCCTGCTGATGTTTACGCCTATGCTCCTCATCAAAAGCGGCGCTTTATTACCAATGATGGGCAAGATGCTGACCAATTTTCCCAACTTGCGCCAATTTTCAAAGATCAGCGGCGAAATCAAGCGGACATACGGAATTGATGTGCCGTCCTTTGCCGATTTTCTCAACAGCACGGGTACGATCACGATCAACTATACATCGTCGGTTTTTCAGCCGAGCATCGAGTCGTTCAGCAAGACGATCAAATTTGTTGGCCCGTCTATTGCCCCGCGCACCGATACCAGCGGCTTTCCATTCGATCAGCTTGGCACAAAGCCGCTGATTTACATTTCCTTGGGGACGGTCATCAACCAGAATCAGGATTTTTATCGCCAGAGTATTGAGGCGTTCCGCGACAGTGATTATCAGGTCGTCATGTCCGTTGGACAGCGCACCAACATCGCCAGCCTGGGCGAGATTCCGGCCAATTTCATCGTGCGCAATTTTGTGCCACAGCTTGATATTTTGCAGCGGGCGGCTTTGTTCATCACCCACGCTGGCCTGAACAGCGTCCACGAGGCGCTCTATTACAACGTGCCCCTGGTGCTTGTCCCGCAGCAGGTGGAACAGAATTATGTCGCGGGTCGGGTTGAGGAACTCGGGTCGGGTGTCAAGCTGCCAAATAATCAGGTCATGGCGCAGCGTTTGCGGGAGATTGCCGCGCGGGTACTGTCCGATCCGTCATTCCGGCAAAACGCGACCAAAGTCGGCGAATCGCTGCGGAATGCGGGCGGCTACAAACGCGCGGTTGATGAAATTTTCGCGATGAAAACCGCGAACGGAATTCGTTAACCATCCAACTGAACCACAAACCGGAAACGTGCGTCATCGCCAAACCACATCGGGAAATTCGTCCCCCAGATGTTGTTATAAAGATTGAAGTGCATCCCGTTTTCCAGCGGTGGTTGCGCGTTATTGAAATTCAGCATGGATGGCGCTCCTGGCGCGACCAACGGCGCATCGAGCGACTCCAGCGTGACTTCGACATGATCGCCGTGATAGCAGCGTACATCTTCAACAGCGTGTAAACTGCGATTGCCATTTTCGAACACTTTTAGCGGCGAAATCAGCGTCCCCATTTTATTCATCTGCCAGCTTTCAGCGTTCGAAACGATAGGATTGAATGAGAACCACAGTGCTTCTGGCACACGGTTAGCAGGTTTATCGAACCATTGCAGGTTGAACACGATTCTTGCCTCGTCGTCAGGAAAGGTGACTTCGAGATAAATTTGACGCGGGCTGCTGGTATCCGGCGTATTGATTTCCAGCAAAAAAGTTTGCACGTTTGCATCAACACGGCGATAAAGACTCTTCAGAGTCGGCAGCCATGATCGATATTCCGGCGTTTCAAGTCCCGGCTTGGTGAAATCGTCAACCGACCATTCTTTCGTAGCTTCTTTGTTGCGGATGTACTGCGTGTAAAAGCGCTGATAATTCTCGGCGGAAAATAGCTCATGTCTGAAAAGCCCCAGCGCATGTTCTGGATTTGCCCACGCGCGTCCAGTCTGCTTGCTCATTAATCGAATAATCGAGCCGTTCTGCGGGTCAAATTCGCCGCTGAAATGCGCCGTGTCAAACGAAAAATCAGAGCGGAGTGTATAGCTTGTTTTATCCGGCATCGAGGGTGCAATCGTCGCTAAACGCGCATTTGCGGTGTCCGCGAATGGTGTATCGCCAAGTGCTGTCAACGCATCGGTGATGTATTCGCGCTGTTCTGCCCAGGATGCCTCAAATTTCTGAAAATTTGGCAGCTTGCGGGCGGATTGAAAATCCTCTGCATCGTAGTGTGTGTAATCGACCAGATGCGTTTTTTCGTCCATGCCCCAGGTATGTTCCGCCACCATCATCAACGAACGGCTGAATGTCCCCAAATCTTCATTTTCAGGATTTGCCGTTACCCAATCTTGTCGCAAACGAGAGAGTTCGCGAAACTGACTGACTTTGGTTGGGTCGGTGCCAACACCATGAATCCAGGTGTCGCCAATTTCGGCGGTCAGCACCGGAAGCTGCACTTTGTCCGTGACCAACTGCGCCGCGTAAGCGTCTAATGTCGAGGCAAAAATTTCAGCGCCTGGGAACATCGTGCGCAGATTGGCGTAAATTTCCAGAACGCCGGAATCGGACGAAGGGCCGAGGTTGTCGTTGGTCAGGTTGACGGAAATCGCGTCACTCAGGCCAGGAATTGTCGTCACATCGCCGTAATTCGGGTGATACATGACGATCACGTCCGCGCCGCTGGCCTCGTCGCGCCAGACGAATACAGGCGGTACGCTCGGCAGTGTAGAAGCAAAATTGACACCGATATGCAGAAATTGGATACCCGCCTCCGCCAGCAGCGGCACGATGCCGCGTGTGTGACCGGGGACATCCGTCATTTTCGCGGCAATCGTCTTATGTCCGAATCTTGCGTCCAGTTTTTGCGAAAGACTCAGCGTGTAACGAAACAACGAGGCATCCATCAATTCGCTGTGCGCCGTGAAGGGCAGCCCATGCCAGACAATATCACCTGCGACGATGGCATCTTCTAACGCCTTCCGCTGTGGGGGAGTTGCCTTCTCAAGATACTCATAAATCAACCATGAGCCAGTCGTCCACACGAAGCGTTCATTGGTATCACGCAGCCGCCGCGCCAACCGGATCGCGTTTGGGATAAAGTCGTCAAAATATTGCCGCGTGACGTTTCGCGCGTAATCGGTGAAGCCGATGTCAAGATGCGTCTTAAAGATAACGTGGACGCGCTGAATATCATCAGACATAGGCTGTTCCTTAAGAATTTTGGGGAGATTTTTCGTGTTTCGCTTCAACCGTTAGCGCAATGCCGCCGCGCATGTTGAATGCTCCGGTGACTTCGCACGAAATCGGATCGAGTGCCGCCACCAGATCATCCAATATCTGATTGGTGACATGCTCGTGGAAAACGCCCTCGTTGCGGTACGACCACAGATATAGCTTGAGCGATTTGGATTCGACGATTTTCTGGTCGGGGATGTAGCGAATCGTGATTGTCGCGAAATCCGGCTGTCCGGTCATCGGGCAAACGCACGTAAATTCGTTGGTTTGGAGCGTAACGGTGTAGCGACGGCCTGGGTGCTGGTTGGGAAAGGTTTCGAGCTTGCGGGAGGGTTGGCGCGGCGTTTCATGACCCAGCAGCGTCAGCCCTGATAATAAATCGTCCTGTTGGTTGTCCATGTTGAGTTTCTCTTAAAACTCGACCATTGCCTTAATCACTCCGTTGGCTGGGTCGAGCCAACCAGGGAACGCGCCAATCATATCATCAAATGGCGCACGATGCGTGATCCAGGTTTTGGGGTTGATCGCGCCGGACTCCAGTTTTTGCATCACCCAGGCGAAATCGGCAGCGGTGGCGTTGCGGCTGCTCATCAACGTGACTTCTTTGCGGTGAAATTCCGGGTCATTAAAAGTCACATCGCCCTGGAACAAACCGACATAAATCAACTTTGCACCATTCGCCAGATACTTGAACGCTTCCATCATCGACTGGGGGTTGCCTGTCGCGTCAAAAACCGCCGTTGGCAAATCGCCGTTCGTGATCGAAAGGAGTTGTTCGACGACGTTTGGCTCACGCCCATCAACCACATATTTCACGCCGAGATGTTTGACGCAAAAGTTCAGCCGATCCGGGTTGACATCCATAACGATGATTTTTGTGTTGCTCTGGCGCAGCGCTTCGATAACCGTCAGACCAATCGGCCCGGTGCCGATGACCAGCGCGAATTCTTCAGGGTCAAGCTGCGCACGTCGAACAGCGTGTGCGCCGATACACAGCGTCTCGACCAACGCCAGCGAATCCAGCGGTAGGATGGTGGATTTATGCAGCTTGTGGATCGGCACAGCGATCACTTCACGCATCCCCCCATCGGTATGCACACCCAAAACTTTCAGGGTTGTGCAGCAGTTGGTTTTCCCGCGACGACAGGCGATACATTTTCCGCAGTTGAGATACGGCTCAACCGCGCAGTGGTCGCCTACCGCCAACCCCCGGTCATTCGCGCCAATGGCAACGATTTCGATGCCAAGTTCATGCCCCAGGATGCGCGGATAGCTGAAAAATGGCTGCCTGCCTCGGTAGGCGTGTAGATCCGTGCCACATACACCGATGCGCCGTACACGCACCAACGCCTCACCAGGGGCGGGATCGGCAGGATAAGACGTATCGGTGAGGGTAAAATGGCCGGGTTGGTCGAGAACAATCGTTTTCATGTTAATCGAATCTGTTTAATCAGGAAAAATGTCGCGCACAGGCAGCGAAAATCCAGGCAGCACATCGCCACCGTCCAAAATATCGTCGATGCCGAATGTTTTTCCGCGCAGGTTGCTATCATCGTCTAGCTGGAAGACGTAGACGGCTTTTTCATCAGCGTAAATCGCCCACACGATCTGTGTCCCTGCACGAAAATATTCATTGGTTTTTTTAAGAACATCTTCGTTTTTCGACACAATTTCGACAGCTAGGTCAGGTGCAAGTTTGAAATTTGATGGCAACTTGGGCAGAAGTTTTTTGGAGACAAATGCCGCGTCAGGTTGGCATACCGTTTTAGGGCTAAGCTCAAACCCGCCATCTGGCACGGTTACATAACCCAGATTTTTCGGGATCACAAAAGCGTTCAGGAAATGAATTACACGCCCGGCAATCACTGTATTAATGGGTTTAGAAGATGCCATTTCAACGATTACCCCATCTTCGAGTTCTAATCGCCGCCCTTCATTCTCTGGCAGTTGGGCGACTTCCCAGAACTCCTCCGCCGTGTAAAGCTTCTCCTCAAGGATCATGTTATTTGCTCCGCCTGACCGATATATGTCTATTGTATATCGGTTACGGCTGTTACGGCTCCATCGCGCGATGAACAGCTTTAATCACATCGTCTTTGTCCGGCAGCAAGAATGCCTCCAGCGGCCCACTGAATGGGATAATGCTGGCACCAAGTGTTACGCGGATAACAGGCCCTTCCAGATACCAGATGGCGTGTTCTGTGACTTGTGTCGCCACTTCCGCACCCCAACCACCTGCGTGGAGGGCTTCCTCGACTGTAATCAGCCGCCCGGTTTTCTTGACCGAGTTGACAATCGTTTCAAGATCAAGCGGCACGAGCGTGCGTGGGTCAATCACTTCGCACGAAATGCCTTGTTTTTCCAGTTCTTCAGCAGCCTTCAGCGAGACTTTTACCATCTGCTGCGTGGCGACAATTGTTACATCCGTGCCTTTGCGCACGACGTTAGCGACACCCAGCGGGATGATGAAATCCGGGCCATCGGGAACTTCGCCTTTTTCGGTATACAGGCTTTTGTGTTCCAAAAACACAACCGGGTTATCATCGCGAATGGAGGACTTGAGCAAACCAACGACATCCGCTGGGGTGGATGGAACGACAACTTTTAACCCCGGCGCGTGCATAAACCATGCCTCAACGCACTGGGAATGCTGTGAGCCGAAACCCTGGCCTGCGCCCTGTGCCGCGCGGATCGTCAGCGGCACTTTTAACTGTCCGCCGGACATGTAGCGAAATTTTGCCGCCTGATTGATGATCTGGTCGAGCGTCACCGCCGCGAAATCCGCAAACATCAGCTCGACAACTGGACGCAGACCTGTCACCGCCGCGCCGACACCCGCGCCGATAATCGCGTTTTCCGAAATCGGGGTATCGCGCACACGATCTCCGCCAAATTTTTCGTACAACCCTGGCGTGACTTTAAAAACGCCGCCCGCCTTGCCGACATCTTCGCCAAAAAAGATTACATTTTCGTCGTGCGCCATTTCTTCATCCAGCGCCCGCACCACTGCTTCACGATATGTTATAACAGGCATAGAGTTTTCCTAACTGAGAGGTCAAATTTTAGTAATGAGTGATGAGCAGAAAGTAATGAGTTCTCTAAAGCACTCATCACTCATTACTCATCACTTAGAATTTATACCCAAATGTCTTCGTAGACCGACTCGAGCGACGGATACGGCTCCGCCAGTGCCCATTCAGTGACATCCTGAACTTCTTTTTCGGCAGCCTTACGCATACTTGCCAATTGATCATCGGTCAACTGCCCGTCAGCCTTCATCTTATCAGCGAGGAGGTTGATCGGATCACGCTTAAGCCATTCTTCCAATTCGCCTGCCGGACGGTAAGCCGCCGGGTCGCTGCGGGAATGACCTTTATAGCGATACGTCTTAGCCTCGATCAAGGTTGGCCCATTGCCAGCGCGAGCATATTCGACGGCTGTTTTGATGACCGCGTGTACCGCTTCCACATCCTGTCCATCGACGATCACGCCAGGGATATTGTAAGCCGAGGCACGATCCGCCACATTCGGGACAGGGGCGGTATCCCCATAGGCTGAGTATTCGCCGTAAAGATTATTTTCGCAGAGGAAAACGGCGGGTAATTTCCACACCGCAGCCAGATTGACAGCTTCGTGCCACGCGCCGATATTGGGTGTGCCATCGCCGAAAATCGAGATCGACACCGCGCCTGTTTTCTTGATCTGTGCCGTGAGCGCCGCGCCATTGGTCACAGGTAAACCTGCGCCGACAATCGCGAATGTCCCGATCAGGCCGACCTCCATATCCGTCAGGTGCATTGAGCCGCCTTTGCCCTTGCTGCATCCCGATGCTTTGCCCATCATCTCGGCCATCATACTTTTGAGGGGCATACCCAGCGCCAGCGCGTGACCATGTCCACGATAGGTACAGGTGACGGTGTCGCCGCGCTTCGCATCCACGTTGGCTGCCATCGCCAGGGAAACCGCTTCCTGACCGATGCACAGGTGAGTCGTGCCGCGAATGACATTTTCGAGAAACAATTCCTGGATACGTTCTTCGCAGTAGCGAATCTCCAGCATTTTTTTCAGCATATGTTGGCGCGTTTCCACGCTCAGTTTTTCAGCCATAACATCGTCCTCAATATGAATACTCAGTTACCTGTTACAAATTCAAATAAAGCCACAGAAAATCTTAATGCTGGATTCTCTATGGCTTCTGTGGTTCAGATTTAACCCTTGAACGCCTGCAAATGTGCGTCAAATGCTTCGATAAAGCGCGCGGAAATCAGACCATCGACAATGCGATGATCGGCGGACAGCGTGAGATGCGCAGTTGTCCGCACATGCAGGCCGCTATTCACTACTACTGGACGCTCCCGCACCGCGCCAATCGCCAGAATGCCGACCTGGGGTGGGTTGATGATCGCCGTAAAATGGTCAATCTGTTTGACGACACCCAGGTTGCTGATCGTAAATGTCCCGCCTTGCAGGTCATCGGGTTTCAATTTGTTCTCACGAGCACGTGATACCAGTTCACGCGCACGGTTCGCGATGCCGGATGGCGAGAAATCGTCCGCACCATGCAGCACAGGCGTAATCAGGCCGTTGGGCAGGGCTACAGCCATCGCCAGATTGATGTGCTTGTAATTGTAAAGATGACCATCCTCGTAGGTGGCGTTCAGCGCCGGGACATCCTTGAGTGCCTGCACGGTTAAATACAGCAGCAGGTTATTGATGCCAATGGCTTTTGGCAGCACTTTGAGCGCGTTGGTGAAGTCCAGTTCAGCGCTGACGTAGAAATGCGGCGATTCCTGCATACTCTGTGTCAGGCGGCGAGCAATCGCCTTGCGCATCTGGCTGAGGCTGATTTCTTCGCGTTCGCTCCCATAGACTTCTGCCGCTATCGGTGCGACTGCTGGGACTGCTGCCACAGGAGCAGGTGTTTCGATAACCTGCGGTTTCGCGGCGGGTGCAACGGGTGCAACGGGTGCGACAGGCGCGGCGGGTGTTTCAATTGCAGTCTCGACATCGGCGCGGGTGACGCGGCCTTCTGCGCCTGTTCCTCTGATGGTTGCCAGGTCGATTTCATATTCGCGTGCCAGTTTGCGCACTGCCGGGGCAGCCAAAGCGCGGCCTGATCTTGATCCATTGGTCGCGGGTGCCTGGGCAGCGACGAGTGCTTCCACATCTTCACGTGTAATCTCGCGCCCTTCCCAGGTTGTACTCAGCTTGTCCAGGTCAATGCCGTGCTCCTGCGCGATACGTTTGGCGACGGGCGAAATGCGCACAACTTTGTTTGCGGCTTCCGGCGCACTGGCTGCGCTCGATGTGGCAGATGGTTGCTTTGGTGCGGATGCTTCTCCCGCGCCGCGAATACGCGCCAGGATCGTTCCCACAGGCACAACGGTATCCGGCATCACCAGAATCTCATCGAGAACGCCCTCAACCAGCGCTTCGAGTTCAACGGTGGTTTTATCGCCCTCAACTTCAGCGAGGGGTTCGCCTTTTCGAACAGCATCACCCGGCGCTTTCAGCCAGGAAATCAGCCGTCCTTCTTCCATTCCAAATCCCAAATTGGGTAAAACGACATCGGTCATATTTAATCCTGATGAAATACTTCTTGCATATTCGCCCACCACTCGCCCTCAGCGCGGGTCTCTAACGGCTTTTGCATGGCTTTGGTTACTTCCCACCATTCCTGCATACGCGGCGCGTTGGCGAGCTGTTCCATACGCGCGTCGAGTTCTTCTTCCGGGCCAACATACTCATAATAAGCAAACATTACCCCATCTTTGAGAAAGATGCTGTAATTGGTTATGCCTGAATCACGAATGCCTTTTTCGATTTCAGGCCAAATTTTTACGTGAATGCGTTTGTATTCTTCTTCTGCTTCCGGGCGTAAATGTATAGTTTGACCAAAACGGATCATGAGTTTATCCTCAACGCTGGGGATTGCGCGTAAGTCCAAAAAATTATAAATTATAGTCTATCAACAATCAACAAACTTGCAATACCCTGAGCGTTACATAGGTGGAGTCAGTATAATCGTGATTCAAAATCGCATTCAACCGATAGAAGATACCAAGAAAACCATTACCGCAATGGTGCAGGAACGGGTACGTCAGGCCATTCTGGATGGCTTACTACCCGCAGGGCTGCGCATTGATCAGAATCAGCTTGCATCCGATCTGAATGTGAGCCTCGTCCCCGTGCGAGAAGCGCTGAAAACGCTTGAAGGCGAAGGTTTCGTCCAGATTATCCCCCGGCGCGGCGCGTTTGTCACCCAGGCATCCATGAATGATATGGGTGATCTGTATTTTACTCGCCAGATTCTCGAAGGTCAGGCTGCCTACCACGCCGCGACCAAGTTGACGGATGACCATCTGAAAACGCTGGACGAATTGTTCGACAAAATGGGCGTTGCGCTTCAACAGCATGAGTATCGCAGTTTTATGAAAGAGAATCGTGCGTTTCACTTTCTCATTTATAATGCTGCTGAAAGCCGCTATCTCTCCAATATGATTGCCAGCTTGTGGGAATTGGCCGAGCGCTACCGCTACCGCTATATGTTCCTTAAAGATCAGGGCGAAATTATTCAATCTGAGCATCGCACCATTCTCGATGCCTGCCATGTCCGCGATAGTAAAGCGCTGCGTGATGCCATTGTGTATCATATGGAACAGACTCTTGTCGGCGTGCGTGAATATCTGATCGCCGAGCATCCGTAAGAAATAACATGTCTGCTCAAGTTAAGGAATAACATGCCTGCTCACGTTATTGACTCAATTTTTTTTAAAGATTTATTTGGCTCAGAGCCGATGCGCGAGGTCTTTGATGACCTGAATCTCCTGCAAAAATGGCTGGACTATGAGGCAGCGCTTGCCCGTGCCGAATCGTCCGTCGGGATCGTCCCGCCGGAAGCTGCCGCCGAGATCACCCGTGCGGCACAGGCTGCCAGCATGGATACCGACGCTATCAAACGCGGTGTCGATAAAACCGTTCACCCGCTGGTTTCGGTCATCTGGCAGCTTTCTGAGTTGTGTCAGGGTGAGGCTGGACGCTATGTTCACTGGGGCGCGACCACACAGGACGTGATGGATACGGCGATAGTTCTGCAAGTTAAAGAATCATTCCCTTTATTTGAAAAAACTTTAGACGATCTCATGAACGCGGCGGCAAAATTAGCCCGTGAACACCGCGACACGCCGATGGCCGGACGCACACACGGCCAGCAGGCGCTCCCGATCACATTTGGTTTCAAAGTTGCCGTCTGGTTGTCGGAAATGAAACGCCACAAAGTGCGGTTAGAAGCCTGCAAAGAGCGCGTCCTGATGGGGCAGTTCGCAGGTGCCGCTGGGACTCTCGCCAGCGTCACCGAGAAAGGCATCGAAATTAACGCGGGTTTGTGCGCGGAATTGGGCTTGAATGTGCCGGAAATTGGCTGGCATACGGCGCGTGATGGCTTCGCGGAATTCGCGTCCGTCATCGCCATGATCTGCGCGACGATGGGCAAAATCGCCCACGAAATTATCGACCTGCAAAAATCCGAAGTTGCCGAAGCCGAAGAACCGTTCGAAATGGGCAAGGTCGGCAGCAGCACCATGCCGCAAAAGCGCAACCCGATGATCTGCGAGGCGATTCTGACGCTGGCTCGTCTCACACGCCGCCACGCGACGACGGCAATTGACGCGATGCTCCACGAACACGAGCGTGATTGGTCGAGTTTCCAGATGGAATGGGCGTATATCCCCGAATTGTGCGTGATGACTCACGGCGCGATGGTCATGACGGAGCGCGTTCTCAGCGGCCTGATCGTTTACCCCGAAAATATGATGCGCAATCTGAACGCCACCAATGGCTTGCTGCTGGCGGAACGGGTGATGCTGACGCTTGGCGGGCATATAGGACGGCAGCACGCCCATGACATCATCTATGAGTCGGCGATGGCCTCGTTTGAACAGCGCGTCCCGTTTGCCGACCTGCTCAAGCAAAATCCGGCGGTTATGGAACATCTGACGGCTGAAACCATCGACTCGCTGCTCGACCCGGTGCAGTATACGGGCTTATCCGGTGTGTTCGTGGATCGTGTGGCGGGGAAGTAAATGTTTATAGGAGTTCAATTACCCCGTCTCAATATTAGATCGGTTTGGATCACGAATCTCTGGGAATTTATTGCACAATTTTACAGCTAATGCAAACTCATTTACTGGGCAATATAGTTGACGGCGGCTCTGGGTAACTTGCATTAGATTGTAATCTTCAACTTGTTCTTCATTGAGCGTGATGCACCTATTCTCTTGTGTAATCTTATCTTTAAAATATTCCCTCTCATGCAAAATGAGAATATATTGAGGTGATAGCGGATATGCAACCTCAACACCTAATGATCCAAATCCTACACCTTGTATGAATTTATTTAGATGCCCATACTTAACTACTGGAGCATCAGATGTGTAAAACGGCTGAGATGTTATATTTACACCTATTCGCCAAATATGACTATAGAATATTTCCCCAAGTGTAAAAACAAAGTCAGGATCAGTAAGCGCTAGCGCAGTAATTCTATCTTCAAAGTCCCTATTATATGTTAGGCGCACGTCATTTTCTTCGCCCCTAAACACCACATCTTGTACTGCTTGATTCATCACTTTTTCTTGTAAGTCTATTGTCTCATAACGAAACTTGGGTGTCCTTAAAGCTTGTATTGCTATTGCAAGTGCTAGATCTTTTTTATGACCCTGTTTGATTCTTTTACGCACTTGAATTTCTCGAAATACCTCTTTAAAAAGGTGATTAGTCCTACGCTCATGATCTCCTAGAACTTTCGTCTCGAGATACTGAGGGTTAGTAGCCATATCTAAGAGCTGTTCATGAATGTCTGGTTGTTCAATTTCCTTAAGAAATTGCTTGATATACCATTCATCTTTGTTTTCCAGAATAACAGCCTTTAATTTTTCTAAAAATTGTTCCGGCCCTTGTCGAATTTCATTTTCGAGAAATGCAGCATCTTCAGAGTTGGTATTATAGAAATATCTCTCCTGAGCAACTCTGGTAATATTCGTTTTGAATGAGCGCATATCTTTTTTATCAAAAGCATATAAATCGTCGCCATTATGGGTGAAGTTCTGTAGATAAAATCGTGGGACGTAATGCTGTTGTTTTACCTTAGACATTTCCAACCTCGGTTATTGAGTTCGCAAGACTTGTAAGGATTAATTATGAAAATTCCAACTTTAAACTTATCAATACTTATACTATCGCTGTGATTTGGATATCATATTTTCAACCCATCTCGATACATGAGAAGAATAATATTACCTCGAAGAAATCACAGTATTTGATATGAACGAATTTCAAATGCAATCTTTAGCTTGCTGTCATTTTCCTGCTGTATAATAAAAATCTCTATCGACAGAGTAGGCGGTCTGACCCGATATTAGATAGCTTTCGCTACGCTAAGGGATTGCGACACTTACCGCAAATAGGGTTGGTTTGACCAGCGTACACTTCATTCCGTGTCTTACAATAGTTACAAAACAGTTCCCCTGATTTTGTAACTTTGATAACGGGTTGAGTGTAGGTGATCTTGTAGGGTATTCGAATTGATCGCTTCACAGGCGACCTCCTCTAAGGCTACGCATACACTAAAGACACTGAAAGTTGCGAATGTCAGACCGCCTACTCTGTCGATAAGAAACACAAATAAATTGACAACTTCACACCGTTCGTGTAAAATTGAACAAACTAAACAAAATTACGTTGATGTGATTCATGTTGGAAGACCCGAAGGCTGTTTATACTTCGGGTTTTATCTTTCCAACAAATTCTGTTTAATATAGCACATAAGTTCCTCTTCGTCAAGGCATGTAGTAGCACTTGTCATACAAACTTAAAGATAGAAGAATCTTACCGATAGTCAAAAGGTGGGTATTTAAATAACCCCACCTTTTTCTATCGCCTTGTTGTATTAATATTTATATTAACATTCACTGTATCCACAACTTAAGCAGACAGCGCAGCCCTCGGCTTTCACGAGGCTGACAGTGCCGCACTCTGGGCAGAGATCAGCGCCGGAAATGATGCCGTCAGCATGAGTCCCGTTGGTATGCGCTTTTGGCTGCTCCGGCTCAACATGGTCGTGTGAGTCGCCATTCATCGGCAGGGAAAGCTGCTTGGCTTCGTTCTGCGTGAAGTAATGCGCCTGAAGTGCGCTTGCCACCACATCCGGCAGGGAAGACACACGCTGCGGCCCTAATCCCACCGAGCGCGACCCGCCGATGCCCTGAAGCTGGTCAATAATCAGCTTGAGCATTTCCATGCGATTCTGTGGCGCTGTCGTGCGCAGTTGCAGCGAGAGCATACGTCCAAGCCCCTCAGCGTCCGCTTGCAGATCACTACCGGCTTTGCCAACCGTGACAAACACCTCAAACGGGCAGCCATTTTCATCGCTGTTCATGGTGATAAACGCAGTGCCGAAGGGTGTCTTGCGGCTGACCGTCACGCCGGAAAGCTGCTTCGGACGCGCGTAAACCTTGTGCGGCGTTGTCTGTGCGACATTACCGTTGCTGCCATTAGCGCCATTACCACCGTTTGATTTTTCCGGTTGTTTTTCTGACTCTTTGGATTTCGCCGCCATTTCGCTTTCGGCGCGTTCGTCACCCTTGAGCATCAAAACCTGCTCGTCGCGGCTGCCATCGCGGTAAATCGTCCCGCCTTTGCAGCCGAGTTCGTACATATATTTGTAGAGATCGCTCACCTGCTCGACACTGTAGTGATTCGGCACATTCGACGTTTTTGAGATGCTCGAATCCACCCAGCGCTGAATCGCTGCCTGCACACGCACGTGTTCTTCCGGTGTCAAATCCATCGCCGTGACGAAATAATCAGGCAGCTTGGTTTGACCGGGGTGAGCCTCATGCCACTCTTTCACCATCGGCACTTGTTCTTCGTGCAGCCCCAGTCGGCTCTTGCGATAGTACACCCACGAGAAGAACGGCTCGATTCCGGTAGAGGTGTTGACCATCGTTCCGGTCGTGCCAGTCGGCGCTTGTGTCAGGAGCGTGACATTCCGTATACCATCTTTCAAAATTTTCTCGCGAACGCCCTCTGGCATCGACTGCATGAACCCGCTTTGGACGAATTTTTCGGCATCAAACTGCGGGAATGAGCCTTTTTCTTTGGCAATGTCGCTCGATGTTTCGTAGATCACCTGCGCCAGGAAGCCGTACAGCTTGTCGATAAACGCAATCGACTCGTCGCTGCCGTAGCGAATGCCCAGCTTAATCATCAACTCCGCCAGCCCCATGTTATTGAGGCCGACGCGCCGTTCGCCACTCTGCTGCTTGAAATTTTCGTCGAAGAAGTAGGGCGTGGTGTCGATGACATTGTCCAGGAAGCGGGTCGCATAACGCGCTGTCTCGCCAAGCATATCCCAGGCGACATCCTGCTTGTTTTCATCGTAAAATTTCGCGAGATTAATAGCGCCAAGATTACAAACTGACCAACCTGGAAGTGGTTGCTCGCCGCAATCAAAGCTTACATAACCATTAGTTATCCATGTTAACGTGTTAGGTTCATATACATCGAATACTTCTTCATCACGTTCAGTGTCTTGGATCGAAATCACGCTAGCCAACCAAGTAGCGCCGTTATAGTGCCAGTTTTCAGCTATTTCTTTAAGGCGATTGGACTTCTGCGGGTGGCTGAGACCGATTTCGCTGTAGAAACGAGGAATACCCTCATTCATAATAACGACATCATACTTTATGCCTGTGCCATACATTGACCGTCCATCATACTGGAGATTTTCATCGCGCTTGACAGTGTAGACACGTCCATGAATTCCAAATTGCAGCAATAACAATCGAACTTGCTGCGCCAATTTATACGAGGATGTACTAAACCGCAGCATCGGATTGTCCTGTTTCATAAGGACATTCCCATCAGTTGAGAATAGGCCGTCTAAAACACCCCTTAAAAACTCTCGATCAAGTTCCATCAAGGTTTCAGGGATCGCTTTTTCAGGAGCCTTTACGTTCGGTGTCATTCCTATCTTGGCAAGCAAAGTAGAGAGTTTGTAACATTCCAATGCTACAGATTGATGAACTAAAACTGTTCCATCAGGCTGTGGGATACCCTTTTTAGCGTGGCTAACTGTAGTATGAATCCCTATTTCTTCGACAAGATTTTGAAACTTCTGCATCCAGTCAGCTTCGTGAGCGCCGAAAGCTACCTTACATTGATAGCCATAACTATTTCGATTGGCTACTTTTCGTAGTGTACCATCACCTATAACGGCACCAATTAGAAAACCAAGTGTCTGATCGTAAAATTCAGATACCTGTAATCCACGTTTTTGGATGTAATTGATAGCCTCTTCAGGTAAACGGCGTGGAGAGCCGAAAGCTTCATTGGGAGAAACGAGAATCTTATCACCTTTTCGTAACTCTGAAATTGCTATCCATTCGTACTTTTTACCGCGAACGACTTTTAACTTGTGATCCGCAGTACCTTCTAAAGAGCCACCATCTGAAAATTCAACGCGGTAAATGCGTTGCACACCATTGTTATAGACTTTTTCAATCGGTTTTAATCCGGCAGGTGTCCGAATACGCATTCCAACTTGCAAATCTCGCGCTTTTGTATAGCCGAATTCGGTTGAAACCAGCGTATCGCCTGTCACGCACGGATTCGTGCTGATAAGCGGGTTGAAATAATAGCTGTTCGACATTTTGTTCGAGCGCTCATTAAACCACACGCCCGGCTCGGCGCTTGCCCATGCGCTTTCAATGATCGCGTTCCACACCTCACGCGCCTTGACGGTGCGATAGGTCATCACTTTATGACCGTTGTTCACCCATGATGTGAGATCACCATCCCAGGTTTCGTCATAAGCGGGATCGCTGGTATCCGGGAAAATCAAATCCCAATCGCTGTCGGCCTTCACGGCTTCCATAAGCTTGTCGCTTACGCCCACACTGATATTGGCATTCGTGATTTGCCCGGCTTTTCGCTTGCTGTTGATGAAGTCGAATACGTCGGGATGCCAGTCGTTGAGGATCAACATTAAAGCGCCGCGCCGACTCCCACCCTGTTCTATTAATCCTGTAACAAAGCTATAAAGAGCGCCCCACGACACCGCACCACTCGAACGACCATTCACACCCTTAACGTAAGAGTGACGTGGACGCAGACTGGAAACATTGATGCCCACGCCGCCACCGCGTGACATAATTTCGGTCATCTGCCGCAGTGTTTCGATGATTCCACCACGTGAATCACGGGGGGAGGGGATCACATAACAATTATAATAAGTGAGCGCCTGATCCGTACCTGCTGCCGCCAAAATACGACCAGCGGGGACAAATTTCCAGTCTTCCAGCGCCCAGCGGAAACGCTCTGCCCACTGGCGCTGCAATTCCGGCGTTGCTTCGATTTTCGCGACACCCGCAGCGACGCGATCCATCATCTGGCCGGGATCGACTTCAATCGGTTTATCGACATTTTCGATGTCGCGCGTCACCACCGTGCCATCCAGCAGTTCAATCGTCACGCGCGGCAGTTCCAGCGCGGTAATTTTGCCAATTTCGCGCTGCCCGGTTTTGGAGTCCACCACCACAATAACCGTATCGTCCACTGCCAACGTGGAGCGAGTCATATCTTTTTGGGCGTAGCGATCTAAAAATATCTTGTAGCCCAATTCATGTAAAGCATTTTTCTTCTCGGTCTTGGGTTGAACCATGTTTCCTCCAGGTCACATAGAAATATCGAAATGAAACGATTTTATACGGAGCATAATAGATTCTCCGCAACGTTTGTAACGCTATCAGCAGTTCAGGAATTTTGAATGTTCAGCAGCTTATCGATCTCGCTGCGAATGCTGCCCAGATCGCTCAATTTGTAATAGATGAGCACATAGCGGATATAAGCGATGTCATCGAGTTCGCGCAAGCCGCAGACGACCATATCGCCAATAGCTCGGCTTGGCACTTCATCGACGCCCATTTGTTGAAGCGCGGTCTCAATCTTATCTGCTAGCCGCGTAATTGCGACGGTTGGCACCGGGCGTTTGGCGCACGCCATACGAATACCGTGAATGAGCTTATCGCGATCAAACTCCTCGCGTGTACCATCCTGCTTGACCAGCAGTGGGGTAGACAAAACCGCACGCTCATAGGTGGTATAGCGTAGTTCACAGACTTTGCATTGACGGCGGCGGCGGACACCCCCTTGCGGATCGTGTGTCGTGTTGATGACTTTTGAGTCTTCAGCCCCGCAATATGGGCAGTTCATGGGCTATCCATTAGAATATGTGTTCGTTATCGACTGCAAAAGACTAGACGACCCCCGTAAAAAATTCTATGGGGGTTAAGGATTGACTCAATTTGTGTTCAAGATTTAACGATATAGGCTACTTTAGCACGGGGCGAATAGTTTGTCTACTAAAATTCGGGATTGATTTGGTTAGAAAAACGTAGGTACTTGTTACGAATTTCCCACGATAAGCCACATGATCCCACATCGTTTATAATGCGTAGAGATAGCATAAAAATGTGACTTGATAGGACTATAAATGCTAAATTTATTGAGATTTTAGCGATACGAGGTTTGACGATTGATGAAGGTTTCAATCCAACATGGGCCGAATTTTGGCGCTGCCATTTTTCGCCTTTTGACACGACCCGCCGTACTCGAATTGTCGGCTATAACGTTGATCGGCCTGTTATACATGGGCTTTTTCTTCTCGGCCCGGCCTATCGGTCAGCGTGATTTATTTCTCTACGGACTGAGTCCCGATAATCGTCTATCTGGGCTGGAACATGAGCGCCTCGCCGGGGTCGTTGTGCCGATTCAAATTGGGCTGGGGTTGGCGCAGGAAGCGTCCGGTTACGACCATATCCCCACCTGGAATCCTTATCTCGGAAATGGTACGCCAATCATCAACGATGCGTTTAATTATCTGTTTAATCCGTTTGCCAGTCTACCTGTATTGATTTTCGGCGGTGTGCAGGGCAGCAAGCTGGCGATGTGCGTCGCGCTTTTGCTCGCCGGATACAATATGTGGGCGCTGGCGAAAGCGATTGGTGTCGGCGGTGTGGCGCGGGTCGCGGCAGGCGCACTCTATATGATGAGTGGAGGGATTGCCGCCAAATTTCATACCGGCCATTTTCAACTTGGCCTGAGTCTTGCCTGGCCGCCATTAGTCCTGGCAGGTCTATGGTGGACGCTCAATTCGCAAGATCGCCGCGCTCCCGTGTTAACCGCCGTCGCATTTACCCTCATGTTTTTCGCAGGAAATATTTATTACACACTGCATGTGTTGATTTGCAGTGTACTCATTGTCGCGTTTCATCTGGTCGAGCGTGGGCGATGGGATCGCCTCAAGCGCGTTGGTATCGCGGGCGTTTTCGCGCTGGGTTTGTCGATGATCCAGTTTATGCCGATCTGGGCAGTGCGTGATTTTGTCGATCACGAGGGCGTGAGATTCGACCAGCTCACCAACCAGATTGATTCTCAATATGATATGTCACAGGCCATCGCCAACTTTACTTATCCCTGGGAAAATTGGCGGATTTTCGAAGATGCGCCGTTTTTGATGAATGTCGTCGTTGATTACGCCTACATCGGCCCGACAGCATTTTTGTTCATCGCAGGGTTGGGGGTTACCCGTTATCGTTTTCGTTTTAAACGCGCGGCCTGGATAGCGTTGATTCTGGCTCTGTTCATGATGGTGTGGGGCGCGGCGCAAACCCCGATTTTGAATTATCTGTACGCCAATATTTCCCTGCTCGCTGAGTTTCGATACGTGGGACGCGCCCATTCCATCGCTGCTTTATGGTGGATTGTACTGGCAGCGTTGGGCATTGATGCGCTTTGGCGAATGTCATTTGCTGTACTGCACACATCACCCGAATTTGCTGCCTATAACCGTGTGCGGCTGATTCGCATAGTGACTCTGGCTGTAGTTGTATGGGTCTATCTTTTTACTTATAGCACAGCCAATCTTTCAACACGCCTGGCTATGGCTCTGAATAATCCTGATCTTCATCAGTTCCTGAATGAAAGGCTATACATCTCTTTTCCGCAGGCAGGTGAGATATTATGGTTCTTGATTCTGTTTGCGCTTGCATTTGACACGCTCTTGCTGATCCCCGACCTGCTTTTTCGTGTCATACAAGCTTTCTGGCCTGCCATGCAGTTGCTCGGTACACGGTTGCTGCAATTTGGGCTGCTTATTTTGATTCTAAGCGCACTGGCAGACGAGATGCAGGTCAATGCCCGTTTAATTACATTTGGTCCGCCGATCCATAATTTTGGTCGCCTTTATCCCTTCACCAAAACCAGCGACTCGCGAATGCCTTTCGCTTCGATTTTTGAGCCGTTTTCGCCGTCTGCCTTTGATGGCTATTATGCCCAGACTCGCAACTGGTTTCTCAACGAAGGCTGGACTCCAAAGCCGCTTATCAGCTTGATTCCACCCGGTGCTCCGGAGATACCCTATCTTTCCGAATGGTTGATCGCTTCCAACGAATATGGTGGCGCATCTTATGATTTTGCACAGTCAACCCTGCAAGGCAAGGCGAATATTTTAATTCATTGTGTGCCTCAATCATTGCTGCCACCAGGAGAAGACCCGTGCGACCTGACCAGCCATAATGGTGCGATTCTTTACCGTTTGACAGACGCACTCCCGTACACCTTTGTCGTCCCGCAGGTTACGCTTTTGCGGCAGGCGGATACGATCACCAATGAAACAATTTACCCTGCACAGGTGTTCTCCCATGAGCAGGATACGATCACCATTCAGGCGACAGCGTCGGATGACCCTACTGCTGCGCCGTTCTATTTAATTGTGCAGGAAAGGCCGTTCCCCGGCTGGCAGGCATTTATCGATCAGGTCCCGGTTGAGCCTGTCCCGCTTGGCAATTACACGGGGATTCTCATGTCTCCAGGGATGCACACCTATACGCTTCGTTTCCAGCCGCCAGGATTCAGTACAGGTGTCGGCATAACCCTGATAACGCTTGTGGTGATAGGGTTGTACTTAAAGCGATATAAGAAGTAATGGGGTTGTATCTGAAGCGGCATCAGTGGCGATAAAGTTTTCTTCGGGAGGGAATAAATTGAATCACTAAAGCACAAAGATTGCTCTCTGTGCTTCAGTCGTTTCTATTGGGAGTTTTTCAGACGGTCAGACAGACTTAGCGGCGTTTGCGTAGGAAAGTCGGGATCTCAATGTCGTCCTGGTCATAAATCGTTGGCTGCTGCGGCTGCGGCCCACGCTGCGGTGGTGCAGTCGGTGGCGTTTGCTGGATTGGGCGCTCCTGTGGAGACGGCTCGTTCTGCTGAGGCAGCGGGGCGGCCATACGTTGTTGTGGCTGCTGTGGCTGTGGAGCAGAAGTGCGCGGTTGCTGTACAGGCTGGCGCAGCGGTATGGCGTTTTGTGCGTCAATACGGCGGGCAACCCGGCTGTGTTCGAAGCCTGTAGCGATAACGGTGATACGTACTTCGTCGCCCATACTTTCGTCCACTTGCGCACCAAAAATGAGGTTGACATCAGGATGCGCACTTTCCTTGATGATCGCTGCTGCTTCGTTAATTTCGAACAGCGTCAGATCCGCGCCGCCTGTAATGTTAAACAGGATGCCACGCGCACCGTCAATCGTCACGTCCAGCAGGCTGCTGCTGATCGCGGCATCGGCTGCTTTACGCGCACGGTCATCGCCAGTCGAGCGACCAACGGCCATCAACGCCGCGCCGCCTTCCGACATAATCGTGCGGACATCCGCGAAGTCAAGGTTAATGAGAGCCGGGACAGTAATCAGTTCCGAAATGCCCTGAATACCTTGCCGCAGCACATCGTCCGCCAGCGAGAAGGCCTGTTGTAACGTCGCGCGTTTATCGGCAATCTGGGCGAGGCGATCATTTGGAATGACGATGAGTGTATCGACCTGACTTTTTAGAGCTTCGATTCCAGCTTCGGCAGCTTGTGTCCGGCGTGCGCCTTCAAATGTAAACGGACGTGTCACGACACCAATCGTGAGTGCGCCAAGTTCTTTGGCAATCTGCGCGACAATCGGTGATGCGCCTGTGCCTGTACCGCCGCCCATGCCGCAAGCGATAAAGACCATATCTGCGCCGCGCAGCACTTCGTAAAGCTCATCTGCGCTTTCTTCAGCCGCTTTGTTCCCGATTTCCGGGTTGCCGCCTGCACCCAGGCCGCGTGTGAGCTTATCACCAATACGGACGCGGGTTTTGGCTTTCGACAGCATCAATGCCTGGTTGTCGGTATTGATCGAAATAAACTCGACGCCGCCCAAACCCTCGTTAATCATTCGGTTGACAGCGTTGCCACCGCCACCACCGACACCCACAACCTTAATCTGGGCAAAACTCTCCCCAGGTGTCAAATCGTTGAGATCCATAAAAACTTCTCCTGTAAAAACGTGCTTGTCGAAAACTCCCCAGAATTAAGTACCTATTGTACTCGCAACCTTGCAGTTGGCAACTAGGATCGTGCGCTTATATGTAATCTACTTCGGAAAAATCTTCCGTACTGGCAGTTTAAAACCTGGTAAAACCAAACCACCATCAAGTGTATCGTCAATCCCAAACGTATCGACAATCACACTGCCGTTTTCGCCCATGCGAGAAGCATCGACAATTTCATCATCGGGGTAGGCTGTCCAGACAAGTTTTGTTCCGGCCAGTAAATAAGCCCGAACTTTGTCAAATACTTTTCGCGGTGATTCACTTGGCGAAATAACTTCAACTGCCAGATCAGGCGCAGTCGGAAAAGTTGTGCCTTCTAAACCCGCCGCCCGATCTTTAGCAATAAAAGCGACATCTGGCTGCCGTACTTCATCATCACTCAATTCAAAACCGCCATCGGCGCCGCTAACGTAGCCCAGATCATGTTCGTCTACAAACGGAAGCAAAGATGATGCAAGTCGAGCGGCAATAATTGTTTTCCTCTTATTCGATGATGCGATTTGATAGATGACTCCTTTGACGAGTTCAAGGCGCTTATTCTCATTTTCCGGTTTTTGGGCAATCTCCCAAAATTCTTCAATGGTGTAGAACTTTTCCTGAACCGTCATAATTTCACCTACGCATTATCATCTGGCAGCAGCCGTTTGAAGAACCCGCCGATCAAGCTGCCAATTTTTATACCCGGAATGAAGGGGTTCTGGCTGCCGCTAACGATGATCGGCGCGGAATCCATTTCCAAGCCCAGCCGCAGCAAGCCCACACTCGTGCTGTAAGCCGGGCTGCGCAGCGCATCTGCCATACCCGTCACGCGCTCTGGTTTGGCAGTTCGCACGGGGAAGCCCAATGTCTGCTCGGCAATTTCGCGGATACCCGCCAATTGTGCGCTGCCGCCTGTAATGACCGCCCCGGCACGTAGAAGGCCATCGTAGCCGGAACGCTTAATTTCACGCTGCACAAATTCAAAAATTTCGGACACACGCGCTTCAACAATCTCAGCCAGCGCGTGGCGTTGAACTTCAGTCGGCATTCCCTCGCCAAAGGGCTGTACCAGAAATGTTTCGAGCATATTGACCGCACGGCGCTGTGCATGACCGTATTGAATTTTGACAATTTCTGCTTGCTCAAACGGGACGTGCATCCAGTGTGTAATGTCGTTGGTGATGTGGTCACCGCCGACGGGGATGACCGCCGCGTGCCAGACCGTGCCTTCGATAAAAATGGCGAGATCGGTTGTGCCGCCGCCAATATCAATGACCACCACGCCCATTTCGCGTTCCTGTGGTGTCAAAACGACATCGCCGGATGCCAACGGGTTTAGAATAAAGCGGTCAACGTGAACACCTGCCGCCTCAACCGATTGTTCCAGGTTGGCAATGCAGGTCGAAGATGCCGTGATAATGTGAGCTTCCATTTCCAGCCGGAAGCCGTGCATTCCAATCGGGCTGCGTACCCTGTCCTGACCATCCAGTGAATAACTGCGCGGGACAACATGCAGCACTTCGCGGTTGTGGGGGATCGCAATGGCGCGGGCAGCATCCATCGCTTTATCGAGGTCGTCGTGAGTCACGCCGCGTTGACCCATAATCCCGACCATGCCCCGACTGCTGATGGAGGCAATATGATTGCCTGCCACGCTGACGAATGCCCGGCTGATGTCATAACCGCTGGTTTTTTCGGCTTTATGCACCGAAGCCGAGATCGCGGCTGTCAACTGCGCCATATCACTGACGATGCCTTTTTTCATGCCTCGGCTCGGCTCGATCCCGACCCCGACAACGAAAACATCGTCCGCGCGTACTTCGCCGACAATCGTGCAGATTTTGTTTGTTCCTACGTCTAATCCGACGACCAGATCACTCATATTTCTTAAAACCCTCGCTGCACGGAGTAGAATGGCGCGTCAAGGTTGCTCAAATCAATCTCAACCGGGAAAATAGTCCGCGACAACAAATTATTAACGATAGCATTGTAAACCAGAATTTTCTCTGGCATATCAGTCCCACTTCCAAACCATACCGACCAGCCACGCCCGTCAGCATAGCCCAAGCCTTTTTCAGGATGATAGCGCAGCACTTCAATGTTAGGATACAGCGTTTTCAGTTGCAGCGCTCCCGTAACGGCCTCCGGGTCAATGCGCACGTTGGGGCTTAACGGCTCATCTATCATCGGATCGGTTTGAATCCGCAGCAGTTCCGGGCGGTCTTCGCGCTGCTGCATGACACGCCCCTGCACGTCAATCCATGTTGCTACCCCAGCTTGTTCCCAGACCAGCGCGGGTTGTCGCTCCTCGATGATGATTTGTACCATATTGGGCGGCCAACCGACGGTGACTGTGGCATCGGCTATGGTAGGTGAGCGCAAAATGGATTTCCGCACTTCCTGGGGATCTACCCAGAAAATGTGCATGTTGGCGATGTCGCTCAACGCGAAAACTTCTTCTTTGGTCATGAATTCCAGGCCGCCGACGGCAACGCTGTGAACGTAAAAAATATCCGCGTTAAAAAATAAAAACAGTACCGATGTCAGGCCAATAATGATGATGCCGCTGAAGAATCGCCAGCCGATCAGCGCACGTTCACGCTCACCATGTTGTACGGGTGCGCGATCCTCGGCAGGCGCAACAGGCCCTCGCCAGATGCCAGGTGAACGGAGAGATCGCCGTCGTCCTTCATGCGAACGCGATGTCATCAATGCCCTTCCCAAATTTCCAACAATAACCCACAATTAAACTATATGTCAAACCCGTCGCTCTGTCCAGTAGCGGCAAGACACTCTCTACCTCATTTAATCCTGTTCGCTAATTTTGAAGCCTTCGCCAACCAATTCAATTTCCATTTCGAGGGCAACCCCCGTCTCGCGCATTACGGTTTCGCGCACATGCTGGATAAGCGCATAATAATCGCTGGCTGTTGCATTACCGGTATTGATAAAAAAATTCGCGTGAATCGGGGATACCTGTGCGCCGCCGATTTTATAGCCTTTTAAATCTACAGACTCGATCAACGCACCCGCATAATTCCCCGGCGGGTTTTTGAAAATGCTCCCCAGGCTTGCCCCCGGCGGTTGTGTGCGCTTGCGATGGGCGATAAATCCATCCATACGCGCCTGAATCGCTGCCGGATCATTCGGCGTGAGCGCGAATATCGCCATCAACACCGCGTAACGTCGGTCATGACGAGCCTTCAGGCTGGAAAAACGATAATCATACTGCAAATCCGCTTTCGTGAGGAGTTTGACACCGTGTTCGGCATCCAGGATAACCGCTTCACACAGATTTTGAGCGATGTCGCCGCCATGTGCTCCAGCATTGTTAATGACCGCGCCGCCGACTGTCCCCGGCACGCTGACCGCCCATTCTAAACCGGATAAGCCCTGCGCCTGACATTTTCGTGCCAGAACCGTGAGGCTCGTGCCGCTGCCAGCCGCCACATTGCGCCCCTCATGCCACTCGCCAAACGTGATTTCGGCACTGTGATTGATGACGACTAATCCGTGAACGCCCGCATCTGATACCAGCACATTCGCGCCGCCGCCGAGTATCCGTACCGCAAACCCTTCTGCCCAGGCTGTCGAGATCACTTCCGCCAATTCGTCGGGAGAATCTTTGGCAATGTACAGCCATTCCGCCGGGCCGCCCAAACGCGCCGCCGTATATTTTGCCAGCGGTTCACCCGCCAGCAGTCGATCACCCAGCAGGGTTTGTAGTTGGCGCATCGATATGACCTGGCGCTTCTTTTGATGGTTGCTCATCAACATGACCTGGCGCTTTTGCGGATGGGTCATCGCCTTTGCCCCGGCGCATTTTCAAGAATTCGACACCGATCAAAGGCGCATCCCCCGCGCTCATGATGACGATTACGGCAGGCGACTGAACATCCGCCAGCAAAGCGCGTGTGGCATCCCGCAGCCCTGGCGTATAGCGCACATCGGTATGATTCATCGCCTTAACCACCTCGTCGGCGGAAACGCCTGGAATCGGCTCCTCACGTGCCGCATAAATGTCTGTAATCAGCACATGATCGGCAAAGTCAAACGAGGTTAGATAGGAATCCATCAGTGCCTGGGTGCGACTGTAGGTGTGAGGCTGCCAGACTGCCCAGATCGCATGATTGGGATAACGCTGGCGTGTCGCTTCCAATGTCACGCGGATCGCCGTCGGGTGATGGGCATAATCGTCAATCACCGTTACGCCGCCGACCTCGCCACGCAGGTCGAAGCGCCGCCCCGCGCCTTGAAAACTTGCCAATGCCTGCGCCGCCACTTCAAAAGGAACGCCCTGTGTTTCGGTGGCGATCAGTGCTGCCAGCGCATTCTGAACATTGTATCTGCCGGGAACCAGCAGCCGAAATTCACCCAGCGATTGGCCGTTGTTTATCACTTCGAACTCGGTTTGTCCCTTACCGTTTTCATGCACATTCGCAGCACGCCAGGTCGCCATTGGGCTGTCGATGCCGTACATCGTCACGGGCAGGCCGCTTACCAGTCGATTTTGCCCCAAGATCGCCGTCGTTTGATCGTCCGCGCAGGTGATGAGTAGGCCGTTTTGCGGCAAAAGTCCGATAAATTTTGAAAAGGATTGGGTCATCTCGCTCGGCGTGGCGAAAAAATCAGGGTGGTCAAATTCGACATTGGTCACGATGGCGGTTTGGGGTCGCAGGCCGTGAAACATATTGTCGTATTCGTCGGCCTCAATCACAAACGCTTTGCCGCTGCCCACGCCCGCGTTGCGCCCCGTATTGCGCAGAATCCCGCCGATAATATAGGTGGGGCTTTGTCCGGCTTCCATCAGAATATGCGTGACCATCGAGCTGGTGGTTGTTTTGCCATGTGTCCCGGCGACAGCAATGGTGGTGTATCCACTCATAATCGCGGCCATCACGTCGGAGCGTTTATAGACTGGAATTCCCAGCGCCCGTGCCATTGCCAGTTCCACGTGGTCAGAAGCCACCGCCGACGATGCGATGACCATCTCTGCACCCATCACATTCTGGGGATCATGGCCTTTGTAGATGACTGCGCCTTCTTTTTCAAGTGCATCGGTTAAGGCGTTAGCGCTGCGGTCAGAGCCGGAAACATAATAACCTTGTTCGAGCAATACACGGGCGATTGCCGACAGGCCAAAGCCACCGATACCCACGAGATGAACGTGCTGGCCTGGAACAAAACGCATGATGCGCCTCTCAGATCACAATCAGGACGAACAAAAACAGGACAATAACCGCAATCGCCAGCACATCACCGTTGCCATTGACTCCGCCGCCCAGGATAACCAGCGGCAGCAGTTCACGCGCCTGATCGCTGGGTGAGCCGGGGGCAGGCGCGATCACAAACGGTGAAAGCGGATATTCGTTGATGTCCATAAAATACCAGATCGACCCCCAGATCAGATAGCCATTCAGGAAGCCAACAATTGCCCCCAGAATACCTTCTTGCAGTCTATCACGTCCGCTGGGGTTATCGGTGCGCCCTAACCGCCGGGTCTGGTAAGCAAAAAATACAATCGCAATGAAAATCGCGGATTGCACGATGAACACCTGGTCACGAGCCACGCCGCGCAGCAAAACGCCGCGCAGAATGCCATCGAATTGGAACAAGGCGAACAGGCCTAATATGATCCCGGCAGTAGAGATCAACTCTTTATTCCAGCCGCGTAAATAACCGATGATGGCAAAGAAAAGCGCCATAACCACCAGGACAGCCGACAACTGGATCAAGATACCCCTCCGGCGAGACGCACCAATTCCTGAGCCACATTTTTCGCGCCATCAGGTCGTGCCAGCGCTGCCGCCTGCTTTTTCATGTGTGATAATCGCCCTGAATCTGCCAGGAGTGCCTGGATCGTTGTGAGTAGATCGGTTTTCATGTGTTCATCTTGCATGGTTATCGCCGCGCCGCGCTCCGTCAGATAATCCGCGTTGACCTTTTGGTAGCGCCATGCGTGTGGATAGGGTACGAGAATTGATGGCAGCCCAAACAGTGGAAATTCGGCCAGCGTGCTTGCTCCTGCCCGGCTAATCACGAGGTCTGCCGCTGCCAGTGCCAGCCCCATATCATGATGGAGATACGGATAAGCATGATAATGACGATTATCCGCCAACTTTGCCCGCTGTGCCTCGACTTCCGGCCAATCGAGCGTCCCGCTGATGTGGATAATCTGCAAACCTTCAGCCAATAAATCTGGCAAAATATCTATAATTGCCCGGTTAATGCTGCGTGCCCCCCGGCTGCCGCCGAAAACCAGCAGCGTTTTGCAGTTTGCATCGAGCTTGAAATGGCTGATCGCTTCAGCTCTCGTTGCCGCCACCACTTCCTGCCGCAGTGGATACCCCGTCACAATTGTTTTTCCCGGCGGAAAATAAGCACTCGATTCGGGAAGGGTCAATGCCACGCGCCGCGCTAATCGCTGAAACAGGCGAATCGTTGAACCCGGCTCAATATCCGGCAGGAAAATCAAAATCGGTACGCGCCATATCCACGCCGCCAACGCGACTGGCAAGCCACTCCATCCTCCCGTTAATAACACCGAATCCGGCCTCTGCCATGCCATCAGGAGGAGTGCCTGTCCAGTGCCGAGCATCAGATTCGCGGTGCTGATGAATTTTCGGATGAGGCTGACACCTGCAATCGGGCCGCCGCGCACGTCGATATATGAATCGAAGGCCACGCCCGATTCTTTGACCAGATCGCGTTCCAGCCCGGCGCTGCCCACGAAAATCAAGCTGATTTGTGGGTCGGTTGCCTCTGCCGCCGCCAATGCCGGGTACACATGCCCGCCTGTACCGCCACTGGCGAACAAAATTCTCAACTTATTGTTTGGCTTCATATAAAAACGCCAGTCTCCCTACAGAAACTATTTTAACAGGGGAGGCGGTTAAAGGAAAATAGGAGAGGTGTTTTGGGAGAACAAATGAACCCGCTCTATGTTGAGCTGGGTTCTTTATTTCTAGCGACGAAGTTTATCAAGTCCAAATCGTTCTCTATAATCGTTTATCACATCTAAGTCCTTGTCTGACAAATCTTTAGGGATGCCAAACCAATCCACAAAATTAGGTGGCGGTTGTTTGATGAGATAATGCTCTTTGGCAATACCATCCAATACAAGGTCTATATCCGTTGTTCTACCATCTCGTCTATTCTCTGACAAATCCCAATACCACAGTGAATAGTATTGATTAAAGCTTAGTACGTTGAAAATAGAGATCAGTGCATCTCTGACTTGTTTTATCTGCTTTAGATCAACCTGTATTTGCGGCGGATTTTGGGGAATACCTTGTGTATTCGGCAGGACGTGTAATTAATAATCTAGGTGAGCTAGATATTTGTCACGTATCTTCTTAAACGGTTCGACAACTTGCTTGCTTAATCGCACATCAAAGTCGTTAAAGCCTTCGGCGACTTCTCGCGTAAGTGGCAAGTGTAGATATTCGCTTATCATCCGTTGTTTAAATCTTGGAAAAGAGACGACATCTTTATTTATGTCATTCGGATTACCCTTATCAATCGCAATCCGCGCAATTATTAACAAAATCTGTTCAACATATACGCGCTTCGTGTTTTGCCACAAAATTCGCTCCGTTGATGCGAGAAAAATATCGGATTGGAAATCACTGAGCCTTTCCAAATAGAAGATGCTGGTATTCAGGAACAGCAATTGACCATACAACTGTTGATGTTCTTTTAGATAGGCATCTTCAAAGGGATGCTTGATATAGTTGTCCAGTTCTACTTCCATTTTATCCCCACGATCAATATCTCCTGACCCATTATGACCCCATATTTGATTTTATCAAACCAACGGAAAAATTTGAATACCCCGCAGAATTTCACCTTAGCACGGCGTATCTCAGGGGACAGACCCGGCTCTTAAACTATGACCTATGAGTGTGCGAGATGAGAATGGGGAAGATTGCCCGTGTGACGAATGGGCGTAGATTGAGAACTGAACAACAACAGGCACACACCGATCACATCGAGAACCCGTTACTCAGGCTCCCGATGTACGGGGTAATTGGTCAAAAATTTGACGGCAAAGAACGAGGCAATTGTGGCGATTATGAAAGACGTTTACCGCCAATATCACCGGGTGGTTGAACGTGATCGCCTGTTCCGCCCGCTGCTCTCATAATTCGTAACGGCATTTCTCCGTTCTGGCGCATTATTCTGGCGTATCCGCACTCTGGCGACACTGAGCAGCAAACCTGTGCCAGCCATCAACACCACCAGTGACGAACCGCCAAAGCTGATAAATGGCAGCACCGCGCCCGTAGGTGGCACAACTGCCGTCATCACTGCGATATTGAGCAAGGCCTTCGAGACGACCCAGACGGTCATCCCTGCGGCTAACAATGCGCCAAAGGGATCACCGGCGCGGCGCGAAATCTGAAAGCCGCGAATAACGAACGCTACGTATAATAGCACGACCACCGTCGCCCCAATAACACCCAATTCCTCACCAATGACGGCGAAAATACTATCGGTGTGTGGTGCAGGCAGAAAGCCAAATTTTTGTCGTCCCTCACCCAGCCCAACCCCTGTCCAGCCGCCGTTCAGGAAAGCGATAACGGCCTGTTGCACCTGATAATGTGCTTGGGTCAGGTTATTCATGCCCGAAATAAACGAGCTGACGCGATCTTCGGCATAGCTGGGCAGAAGACCCAACTGCGCGACCACAAAACCGATGACTCCTGCCAGAATACCCGCGACGGCGATCTGCTTTAAATCCGCCCCCGCCAGGAAAAACATGATGCCGGAAGTGATAAAAATAATCGCTGCGGTGCTGAGGTCGGGTTGCAGAATCACAAGACCACCGACAATACCGACAATCATCGCGAAGGGGATCAAACCATAAGTGATGCTGCGGATTTGGGTGCGTCGTGAACCCAGCCACGCGGCCATATAAATGACGATCACCAGTTCGGCGGCCTCGCCCGGTTGGAACGAACCGTTGATAAGCGCCCGCCGCGCACCAAATGTGTCATCACCAAAGATCAACACCGCGATCAACATACTGATGACGACCAGCAGCATCCAGATGGCAAATCGCTTCCAGATGCGGTAATCAATAAAAATCAGCAGCACCATAATCACGCCGCCGATAATCATGTTACGCACATGCTGGAAAAAGATCGTCAAATCACTGCCATAGGTCTGATAACTCCAGTCAAACGTTGTGCTGTAGACCATCATCAGGCCAATCGCCATCAACCCGGTCACGACCACGATCAGATACGGGTCGAGCGTCGCGACGAAACGCCTCTGCCGTTCAGCAGGTCGCACTTCGGCTGTGGATGAAGGTGCAGATGTCCACACAGGCGGCGCGATGACCGTGTTCAGCGGCGCTTGAGCCTCCTGGATGTCAACGTCGATAAATGTAGGAGCGATAATAGGTTGATCTGCCATAATTCTTATGCCTTATTCCGATAAGATTACATTGAGTATGCAGGGGCGCACATCTGCACAACCCCATTGAGAATGCGGGAGCGCACGGCTGTACGACCACAAAATTATTTCGATAAACCACTATCCATATTATAACCGCATGACCAGTTGGCGAAAGTGTTCCCCGCGCTCGACAAAATCGCGATACGCATCATAGCTTGTCCCGCCGGGTGAGAGCAGCACGACATCACCGGCCTGCGCCACTTCATGCGCTGTTTCGACGGCCTCTGCCAGCGTTTCGACTCGGATTACCATTTTATCGCTGCCGGATACCTTGCGTGTCGTCTCGACGATCAATTCCGCCGCGTGACCGAAGGCGATAATGTGCCGCGATTTTTGCAGCGCCAGCGCGATCATTTCCTCCCAGGGCAGATTTTTGTCTTTGCCGCCCGCCAGCAAAATTAGCGGTTCGGTATAACTGTGCAGCGCGGCCATCACCCGTTCCGGCGCGGTGGCGATGCTGTCGTTGACATAGGTGACATCATTCAGAACTCGCACAGTTTCCAGCCGATGCTCGACACCTTTAAACGCCTGAATCACCGAGGTCATGACCTCATGCCGCACACCGCTTGCGCCTGCAATCGCGCAGGCCGCCAGCACATTCAACACGTTATGATCGCCGCGCAGTTGAATCTCGTTCCGTTCGCAAACGATATGCGGCAGGCCGTCCTTGCTGGAATGCCCGACGACGATGAGCCTCTGCCCCGCCATAAATGCGCCATCAGCTACCATTTCATTCGCGCTGAACCACGCCACATCGCCAGGGACGGCATTTTCCAGCGATCGGCTGCCTGCGTCATCACGGTTGAGAATCGCCACGTCTTTTTCGCCCTGGTGCAGCAGAATTTGTGCCTTTGCGCGTGAATAGGATTCCATTGTTCCATGGCGATCAAGATGATTCGGCGTGATGTTTAAAACAGCGCTGATTTGTGGACTTTTGCTCATGATTTCGAGTTGGAAGCTGGAAAACTCCATGACCACACGGTCTTCGGGCTTAATATCGGCCAGCACGTCCAGCAGCACATAACCGATATTACCGCCTACCCACGTCTTAAAGCCTGCGCTTTCAACCATTTGCCCGACAAGTGTCGTCGTCGTGGTTTTGCCCGCGCTGCCTGTAATGCCGATCACCGGGGCGGTGCAGCGTTCGAGAAAAAGCTGCGCGTCGTTGGAGAGGGGAATGCCGCGCTGCACCGCCGCGAGTACGATTTCCAGATCAAGCGGGACACCGCCGGAAAGACACAGCAGATCAACGCCGTCCAGCAAGCTTTCAGGATGCCCGCCCAGGATAAACTCGACATCGGTAAAGGCTGCCAGGTCGCCGTTAAACTGGTCAACCGTGCCGCGATCACTGACCACGACGCTGTCACAAACCGTCGGCAGCCAGCGTGCTAAAGCCCGCCCCTGTCTCGCGAATCCTAAAACTGCAACACGTTTCCCATTTAATGGGTCTTTCAGCATAGATGATTACCGTCTTTTGAATTCAGAATAAAGTTCCTTTTGGATGTTGTTTTCTATCTTTTTTCAGAACCTCAAGCCGTCTTAATCAAGGGCGCAGCACGCTGCACCCCTACAAAATCTTGCCGACTTGTTTTGCTTAGATCGCCTCGGCTTCGTTCAACATGCCAGCTAAAAGCTAATGGCTAACCGCTAAAAGCTAATGACTAAATCAACGCCAGCGCGATCCCAACCATCGCGCTCAAAAGTCCGACCAGCCAGAAACGCTGCACAATCTGCGTCTCGCTCCAGCCGACCAATTCGAAATGATGATGCAGCGGCGCTTGCCGGAAAATGCGGCGATCCACGCCATAATAGCGACGGCTGAATTTTGCCGATGCTATTTGCAGGATAACCGAAATCGTCTCCGCCACAGGCACAACCGCAATCACAGGCAGCAGCAGCCATTGACCTGTCATAATCGCTACTGTTGCCAACGCCGCGCCCAGCGCCAATGAACCCGTATCGCCCATAAAAAGCTGTGCCGGATGAGCGTTGTACCACAGAAAGGCGAAACACGCGCCCACCAGGATGAAGCAAAACTGTGTCAGAAAAATTTGCTGTTGTAAAAACGCAACCACGCCATATGCCGCGAATGCGCTGGCTGTAATAATCCCGGCCAGACCGTCCATACCGTCGGTAAAATTGACCGCGTTTGAGAATGCCACGATGATAAACGCGGCGAGAGGGATAAAAATAATCGGGCTAACCGGGATAGCAATCGAAATCAGGGGTAAATTGATCTCGTTCGCGAATGAAAAACCGCCGCCATAGAGAGATATGATCGCCGCTGCAATGAGCGCTAATACCCATTGGCCTGCAAATTTGACACGCGGGGACAAGCCTTCTCCGCGCGGCCCGCGTGATTTCATGATGCCTTCCCAATCGTCAACTGCTCCCAGCAGCGCGAAACCCATCATCACGCCCAATGGCAGCAAAATACTCAGCCCGGTTACGGTGCGAACCACGTTGACAATATTCAGGCCGAGCGAGATGAGAAACACAGGCAGCACGATCATAATCCCACCCATCGTCGGCGTACCAACTTTTTTCTGATGTGCCTCGCTCAACTCGACACGAATCTGTTTGCCGATACGCAGACGGCGCAAAATCTCGATGAATGGCCCACCCCAGATTACACCCAGGATAAATGCAATCGCGCCAATTGTTAATGCAAACGGAAGCCCCATAAAATCCCTATTCTCGCTGAGTAATGTTCTGTTTTCTCAATGGTTCGATTATTTAACGCTGCTTTGTAGGGCGATTCGCGAACCATCCCGCTGGCAAGCTGAAATACTGACCGGCTGAAATGCTTTTTCACCGATCAATCTCACTCACGACTCCGCCTTGCTCCGCCAGCGCTGCCCGAACATCATCCGGCGGAATTTTCAGCAGGATGACCAGCCGTTCTGCCAATCGCCGGAAAACAGGTGCGGCGACCTGGCTGCCCCAATAACCGGAAGGGCGATCCAGTTTAATCAGAATGCTGACCTGCGGGTCGTCGGCGGGCAAAAACCCGATAAATGACACAATCGAAACGCCCGGCTCATAGCCGACAGGCGATGGAATTTCGGCAGTACCCGTTTTCCCAGCAATCGTATAGCCGGGGACGGAGGCATTACCGTCGAGTCCGTCGCGTACCACTGCAACCATCATGTTCGTCACGATTTCGGCAGTTTCGGCGGAGATCGGACGGCCTAATGCCGAAGGCTGCGACGTTTGCACAATATCGCCATCAATAATCTGGCGGACAACATGCGGCTGCATCATTAATCCATCATTGGCGATGGCGGATACAGCAGTCAGCATTTGCAGCGGCGTTACAGCAACACCTTGACCGTAGCTGTTCGCGCCCAGGTTGCTTTCACTCCAGTTTTCGTCACCCGGCACATACATCGTGCCAGCGGCCTCGCCTTGCAGGTCAATGCCTGTAGGCCGCCCGATGCCGAACGCCCGGAACATGCTGTAAAAATCGCTCGGCCCCATTCTCAGGCTGACCGTCGCCGCGCCAACATTCAATGACTGCACCAGAATTTGCGTCATATCGACGACACCATGCGCCTGCCGATCCCAATTTTCAATCGTTCGCCCACCGATTTCGATGCTCCCCTGGTCAACATAGGTATCCTGCGGGGTGATCGTGCCTTTTTCCAGCGCGGAAGCAATCGTCAATACTTTCATGACCGACCCAGGCTCATACTGCTGGCTGATGGCTGGGTTAATCAGCAGTGAGGCATCATCGACCTCAAAATAGGTGTTCGGGTCAAACGATGGGTAACTTGCCATCGCCAGAATATCGCCGTTACGCGGATTCATGATGAGGATTGTGCCGCTTCGGGAACCAGATTCGGCAATCGCCGTCTGAAGCTCACTTTCAGCCAGGAATTGCATGTCGCGGTCAATTGTCAGCACAATATTGCCGCCGTGATCTTCTTCACGATCTACCGGCAGATCAAATGGGATGTTGCTAACCTGCTCGTCCCGTTCGCGCCCCGCTAACTGTTCCTGATAAAACCCTTCGACACCGTAATACCCCTCTAAATCGCCCCCGACAAACCCCACGACTTGGGCGGCGAGCGTGCCTTGAGGATAGCTTCGTCGCGCGATAGGTTCGATATTGATACCGGGTATATCTTTTTTCAGTTCGGCAACCTGATGTCCGATTTCGGCGCTCACACGCGCTGCCAGCAGCACATATGGCTCATTCGTGCTGAGTTTTTCGAAGGTGTCCAGTTCGTCCAGGTTCAACAGAGCGGCTAATTGTGTCGCGACCTGACGTGGGTCGGAAACCAGATTGGGGCTGATCCCCACGCGATATTCCAACGTGTTGACCGCCAACGCTTGCAGTCCCCGGTCATAAATCGTCCCCCGCGCGGCTGCCAGCCGGAGAGTCTGGCTGTAGCCAGAGTTTCGCAAGCCTTCCAGATAATTGATCACTTCGGGTGCCCATTGATACTGAAATTGAAACGATACCATCCGTCCGAGCAAAAAAATACTGACGATCAACAGCCCAAAGATCACTACTGGTAATCGCCGTTTGAACATTTCCTCTTGTATTTGTTGTTGCTGCTGCATCAGGGTTGTCCCTCGGAACTAGTGGGCTGCTGGCTGGTGAAAGCATCCCACTGCTGCTGTAACCAGCCCAGGAATGTTTCGTCATAAACAGGTACGTCGGCTTCCGGTTGCTGGATCACAATCGCAGGACGTTCATCGCGGTCTGGGTTATAGCCGAGAACAGGCAGATATTCGATAGAGCCGACAGTCGCATCGACAAAACCCAGTTCACGCGCTCGATCACGCAGTCGTGGGACACTTTGCAACCGGGCAATCTCGCCGCGAATTTGCTCATTGGATTGTTCGAGCTGGTTGCGCTGGAGGATCAGGTCTTCCAATTGGCGGCCTGTGGTCGAAACGTTGGCAGCCTGCGCCAGATACAGCGCACCGATGATGATCGCTACAAAAAAACTGAGTGTCACCAGGGCGATAGCCTGCCGTTGGGTACGCCAGGGTCGCCGTTTAAATGTATGTTCAAACCAGTTTGTGAGGGCCATTAATCAAGCTTCTCCACCACCCGTAATTTTGCGCTGCGGCTGCGGGCATTATCAGCGATCTCACGATCTGTTGCGATAATCGGTTTCTTGTTGACCAGCCGCACGCTGGCTTTATGTCCACACACACATATTGGCACTTTTGGCGGACAAATGCAATCGGTGCTGGCGAGTTTGAACGCTTGTTTGACGATTCGGTCTTCCAGGCTGTGGAAGCTAATTACCGCCAGCCGTCCTCCGGGGCGCAGCAAATCAATTGCCAGTGGCAGGGCGTTCCCAACGGTGCTGAGTTCATCGTTGGTCGCGATTCGCAGCGCCTGGAAAACGCGCGTCGCCGGATGAATTTTATCTTCTCTGCGGCGCGGTGCGGCCTGTTCGATCACCGTCGCTAATTGGCGCGTGGTTTCCAATGGGCGGGCGCGGACAATAGCCTGTGCGATCCGGCGGCTTTGCGCTTCTTCACCATATTCGAAAAATAACCGTGCGAGTTCGCGCTCATCCGTGTAGTTGATGACTTCAGCGGCAGTTGCACGAGTGCCATTCGAGTCAAAGCGCATGTCCAGCGGCCCATCGTGCATAAACGCAAAACCACGCTCTGGTCGATCAAGCTGCATGGACGACAGTCCAAGATCAAGCAAAATGCCGTCCACGTTATCCCAGCCGATCCGCTGCGCTTCCTTCGTCATGTCGGCATAGCTGGCGTGAACCAGATGCGCACGTTCGCCGTAATCAGTCAGTTTTTCACGGGCAATTTCCAGCGCCATCAGGTCAAGGTCTAGGCCAAGAACCTCGCTCACGCCAGCATCAAGCAGCGCTTTTGTGTGGCCGCCCGCGCCCAGCGTGCCGTCAATGACGCGAGTCGCCGGAAGCAGTGCCTCCAGCACAGGTTGAAGTAAAACAGGAATGTGCGACATGGTTTAGATACCGAGTTCGAGTATGTGCTTGGCTTCCGCCAGCGCGTGAGGGACACCTTCCAGCGTTCGCCGCCAGCTTGATGGCTCCCAGATTTCGAGAAAGGTTTCCATGCCAGCGATCAGTACGTCACCGTCCAGTGAGGCGTAATCGCGCAAATAGCCGGGGATGAGCATTCGCCCTTGCCGATCCAGCGAAAATTCAACTGCGCCCGAAAACAGCAGTCGTCGCAGCGCTCGCGCGGTAGGGTGAGTAATAGGCATTTGATTGAGTCGTTCGGAGACATTCTGCCACGCATCCTGCGGATAGATGACCAGATTGCGATCCAGCCCTCGCGTAAGGATTGCGCCTTGAGATAGCTGCGGGCGATAGCGGGCGGGGATAATGAGTCGGCCTTTTTCATCGAGATGATGTGAGAATTCGCCCCAGAACATGCGTTGTAACCCCACGCTCTTGCCAATCAACTATTGGGGGATTATACCACATTATCCCGCAAGAGGCGTTTAAGAATCCCACACATTCTGGGACGGTTTTTTAACGTTTGATTAGCTAGTCGAAAATGTCGAACATATCGCCGAGGAACGATTTCCGCTTACGTTTTTGTGGATAACGATTATCACCACGATGGTCATCGTCATCGTCATAGTAATATTCATCGTTTGTTGGTCGTGCAGCATCGTTCGTTGGTCGTTCAGCTTGTGGCCGCGCTTCTACCGAGGTCGAGCGTTCGATAATTTTGTCAAGCTCACCGCGATCCAGCCATACTCCGCGACATTGTGGGCAATAATCAATCTCAATGCCCTGGCGATCCGACATTTTGAGTTCAACATTCTTGCAAACTGGACAATACATATTCACATTTCCTCTGAATTTATGGACTTGAAACTAATCGCCCTCAATTTACAGGATGTAGATAAATAGCATGTGAGTCCGGCGGCGCGTAAAACCCCCAATAACAGGGGATTGTCAATTTCTTGTGTAAATTTGAGCGACTTTGTTCACTAAATGTCTGTTTTTGAATATTGCCAGTTAAAATTTCAGTATGAATATCAATCAACATTCCCCAACCTGGATGCGCGCCGATCACCCGATTGTGCAGCGTTATCTGCGTCAGCCCTTGCTCATGCGCTTTAATTTGTTGATCCTTTGCGTTGTGGTTGGGCTTTTTCTCCTGTTCGGCGGTTTAAGCCTGCCGATGCTCTATTTTTTGTTTTCACTCGTGGTTTTACTTCAGGTTGCATTGGCGACAGCCGACAAAGTGTATGCCGAACGCGCCGGGTCAACCTGGGACTTGGTACGCACCGCACCCTTCACGACAACAGAGGTTCTCTTAAGCCTCTGGATCGCGAGTATCCGCCAGCTTAGTCGTACCTGGGTGATGCTTTTTTATCGTCTGCTTCAGGGAATTTTGGTGATTGGGATGTTGGTCTTTGGGCTAACGTATGCCGAAATTCCCGGTCAATCGTGGTTTCTGTTATTGATCTGTGGCACGTTCGTGATTATCGCCCAGCCGTTCGCTGAGATGTACTACAGCGGTATGGTCGGGCTTCTCTGCGCCAGCCTTACTCAGGATCGCCTGAATGCCCATACTTTCACTGTTGGTGCGGTGTTGGCTTACTGGTTATCGTGGATCGCGCTCGTTTTGTTCATGATGATGCGCAATCTGAATCGACTTCTCTTTGCGCATATCGCGGCAGCGATGTTAATCCCCTTGATGCTGCCGCTGATACTTGGCTACGCCGCTTTTCAATTTGCCAGGACGCTCATGGTCGATTAGCTTTTTCTAACCCCTTTTGCCGTTTCCTGTCCGTTTCCTGTCCGAAAACTACACAGTTGCACCCTCTGACTCTGAGATGCTGATCGCATCGTTCGCGATCAGTTTCAAGGAGTTCGGCGATGCAGTACTTTGACCCGCAACCACCTATCATTGGCCCTGGCCCGCGATAGTTGGCTCATATGTATAACACCTGGCCTATCTTCGTGGTAGGCCAGGTGTTTCTCTCCGCATCTCAAAAACTTAACTGAATTTTTAAATCGGACATATTTAATCTCAGTGTAAAATATTTTAGTTAAGGATGTATGTGATGTTTGATCCTCCTGTCCCAACTATCCCACCTGGTGGTTAAGGCAAATAGTTTTTGGGTTTATGTTTAAGATAAGTGATTTTCTGCAGGGTGCAGTGTGCTGTACCCTGCGCCTTCACTACTAACTTTTAAAAGAGCCTATTCAGCCAGTATCATTTAACTTCGACAAATCTTCACCCACATTGCGTACTAAAGCTTGCGACAGAGGCGAGTCAGGAATTTTTTCGCACAATTTAATCGCCCGGTCATACCAGCGGCGTGCTTTCTCATGATTTTGCTGATGAAAATACAAAAAGCCCAAAGCATGAGAGGCGTTAGCGACTTCGTATTGATTTCGAAGCTGACGCCATTTGACCAGTGCGATGCGCAGGTTATCAGAGGCTTCTTTGTATTTTCCAAGCCTGATCTGCGCTAGAGCTATAGCATGGTATGCTGCGTTAGTGAGATAGGGAAAATCCAGGCGATTAAAATTATTGAGCGCGATTTGCAGCCAGTTTTCTGCATCTTCAAAATTTTTCTTTTGGGCAAGATACCAGATGCCTTTGTTATAGGCGAGTACTGCCAATTTATGAGAATGATTTGTATTCCGCAAGAGTTCTTCGGCCAAGTTGAGAAACCGATCCGCCTGTTCAATACGAGAAGCCCATCGACACGTTTCAGCCATTGTCAAGGCGACATCAGCACATTCAGCAGGGTTATGAAGGTGGTGCCACCAGGCATAAGCTGTTAGTCCGTGCCCTAAGCCTTTTTCAGTTTCTCCACGAAGTGCATAGGCTAGTGCCAACGTAGAATGCGCTCTGCCATACACACTGGGTTCGTCAATCTGTCGAGCTAATTTGAGAACATCCTTCACAAGGTCATTGAAATATCCTCGGTCAAAGAAGGCATGAGTTTTAAGTTGTCCTAGCTTTCCTAACAAAGCCATTTCCGGGGATTTGGAATCTTCTCCATGTTCTGAAGTCATTGAAAAGGCTTCATAAGCTTCCCGGCGCATCCCAAATTGTAAATAATTCTGTCCTAATTCTGCCCAAAGCTGCATCTGAAATTCGCTGTCCTTCAAATTTTGTGCATGTGTCAAAGCTTCGAATAGGATTGGCTCCCATCGTCGATAATCGTCACGAACGATAATACAAGGAAACGCCTTGTTCAAGAATTCAATAGCAGTGACCGCAATCTGTTGAAAATAAATCGCACGCGCAAATACTTCAAATAACATATCGATATTTTGTGCTACCCATTCGCAGTCATCCGCATGATGGCGAATTTCATTTATCAGTGACGAAACCTCACTCAAAGTCGTTCTATTTGGTAAGCTCCTTCCAGACATTGTCTCCCCTTATTCAATACAATTCCTCTCCACCTAACCACAGGAAGAGAGGAATTACTGACTTGTGTGATTGTTAATGCTTTAGGAAGCTGGCATAAATTTCCAGATGCCGCCGTCATAAGCAACAAGGTAAAGCTCGCCGTCGTCACCCTGGCCGAACGCGGTGATCTGGCGTTGAGATTCTCCAAATGGAATTGTTTGCCATGCACCGCTGTCATCACGATACGAGGCCCACATTTTCCCGGAACACCAATCGCCGAAGATATAAACGCCTTGCAAGGCCGGAATTGCCTCACCCCGGTAAACATAGCCGCCCGTGATCGAGCAGCCATTACTGTGGTCATATTCAGCGATAGGCATCACCGCATCAGCAGGTTCCGCGCCGTCGGAAAAGCGATGGGTGGCTTCAAAAATTCTCCAGCCATAATTTTCCCCGCCTGTGCTGTCGGCGGCCTGAAAATTAACCTCTTCCCATTGGTTCTGTCCCACGTCAGCGATGTAGAGATCGCCCGTAGCCTTATCAAAGCTGAAGCGATAGGGATTACGCAGCCCCCATGCCCAGACTTCCGGTGCGAGGTCAGGGTTGACACCGTTGGCTGGATTATCAGCCGGCACAGCGTAAGGTGCTTCGCCATCCACGTCGATTCGCAAAATCTTGCCGAGCAGCGAGTCAGGTGTTTGACCATTATTGAGGGGGTCGCCGCCGGAACCGCCGTCGCCTAAACCAATATACAGATAACCATCGGGGCCAAAATCAATCTGACCGCCGTTATGGTTAGGGTAAGGTTGTTTGTGCGTGAAAATGATTTCTTCGCTGTTGGGGTCGGCAGCATCGGGGTTATCCGCCGAGACAAGATACCGCGCGACCACCGTGTCGCCTGCCGTGTCACTGTAATGGACAAAAAATTGGCCGTTCTCAGCGTAATTCGGGTGAAAAGCCAGCCCTAAAAGGCCACGCTCGGAGTAGCTGCTGCGAATATCCTGATTCACGCGATCCGTGATGTCCAGGAATGGTGTCGATTGCAGGGCATCATCTTTAATGAGGCGGATGCTGCCGGTCTGCTCAAGCGCGAATAACCGCCCTGATTCATCACCCGCGCTGGTCAGATAGATCGGATTTGAAATTCCAGTTACGATTTCTTCCAGCCGCATGGAGGATGGGGCAGGCGGGCTGCTCAATTGCGTCACGACTTCGCCGCTGTCCTGGGCCAGAGCCGGGAGCATGGTTAACAGTATGACGACAAGTAACGCAATACTCACAATGATTTTTCGCATAGAAACCTCACAGTATTACAATAGATAAAACGGAGTTTACCAAAATATTCGAGAATCTACACAGTCCACTGTAGATTTTGGTCTGTTTATGACAAGTTATCAAATCGCGTCACGTGTTACGAAACATTATCCGGGCCAGCTACCGCCAACACGAACGCATCAGGATTCCAATAACGGCGCGTCGCTTGCAGCAGATCGTCGCGTGTCAGCTTGTTGATCTCACCGCCATAATTGACGAGGTAATCCAAACCCAGATCATACGTCTCCATATTCAGGAGCGACCCGGCGATACCGTCATTATTTTCCAGTTGCAGCGGGAGATGCCCGGTGAAATAAGCCTGATTGTCCGCCAATTCTTCGGCGCTTACGGGTTCAGCCGTGATACGCCGGATTTCGTCAACAATACGATCTGTGGCAAGCTGTACATTTGCTGGGTTAACGCCTGCATTGACGCTCCAGGGGCCGGGGCCATGACCACCGTCGATCCGGCTGGAAGCATGATACGCCAATCCCAATTTTTCGCGCACTTCCGCGCCGATGCGCCCCATCATCCCGAATTGTCCCAGGACGCTGTTGGCGAGGCTGGCCGCGCGGAAATCATCAGCCTTACGCGATGGCCCCAGCACACCCATCACAATATCCGACTGCGCCTTGCCGGGGATGCCAATCGACACGCGCCGCGTTTCCTCAACAGGTGGCAGATCGGGGATAGGCAGCGCAGAAGGTTGGTCAGCATTGCGCCAATCGCCTAATCGCTCACGCACGATGTTGATAGCTGCTTGCGCATTCACCGCGCCGACAATCACGACGATCATGTCCGCTGGGCCGTAATGCCTGCGGTGAAATGCTTCCATGTCCGCGATTTGCACTTCGGGGATGCTTTCCAGTGTACCCTGCGAACTGTGATGATAGGGATGCGTGTTCGGGTAGAGATTTTCGCGGAACGCTCGGCTGGAACGATAGCGCGTATCCTGCTGGCGAATCTGCAAGCTGGTCAGAATTTCGCCGCGCAGCCGTTCGACCTGTTCCACTGGAAAAGCTGGATTTCGCAGCACATCGTTCAGCGAATCCGCCAGCGTCGATAAATCTTCTGCCAGCGATTTGCCGTAAAAACTGGAGCGGTTAACGCCACCGCTGACACTCAAATTCGCGCCAATATTTTCCAGCCCAGCGTGAATTGTATCGAAATCGCGCGTATGTGTCCCGCGCATGAGGCTGGCGGCAGTCATAGCAGCCAAACCGGATTTCGCCGGGTCTTCAAAAATGCTGCCTGCTACAAATGTTCCCGTCATGACCACCGATTGCGCGGCATAATTCTCATAAACCAGCACGGTGATGCCGTTTTCCAACTCAACCCGCGTGATATTGTCCGGCCCCGGCAGTGAATTTGTGCGATTACTCATAAACCTGTTTCCTCAAAATAACGCAAACTGTTTCCGCTTTTTTGACTCGTCACTTTAAACTCATCACGCATCACTGCTTCCCATTCGTCGGCACAAACCATCCCACCGTCCGCGCTTGTGGACGCAGATAGCGCCGCGCCACATCCTGAACATCCTCAACCGTCACCGCTTCCAGACGCGCCACATAATTCGTAAACCATGTATAGCTGTCGAAATTTTCGGCACGTGCCAGCCAATATGCCTGGGAGTTCACGCTTTCCGTGCCATAAGCGAAGGCGGCGCGGGCTTGCTTTTTGGCTTTTGCCAGTTCTTCCGCCGTGATGCCTTCTTCACGGACGCGCTCGATTTGAGCTTCGAGCACCGCTTCCACTTCTTCCAGTGTGCGGCCACTGCGTACTGTGACATTAAAGCTGTACAGGTACGGGTCAATGGTCGCTGACAAACCACCGTGAATAGAAGCGGCTAACTCAGTTTTGACCAGTGCTTGATAGAGTCGGCTGGTTTTGTTGCCGACATTGCCGCCACCTGGCCCACCGGGGCCGCTGAGAACACTGTCGAGCATCATCAGCTTGAACCAATCTTCATGGGTCACGGCTGGGGCGCGATACGAAAAATCTAAAAATGAGGCATTTCCCGGACGCTCCACGCGAACGCGGCGTTCGCCCATTTGCTCCGGCTCTGGTCGCGAGAATAAATTGGGCTTCTCGCCAGCGGGAATTGAGCCATAAAGCTCGTTGATTCGTGCCAGCATGGTCGCGCTGTCAAAATCGCCGATGGCAACGGCAATCGCGTTGTTGGGCATATAGTGACGTTGATAGTGGTTGTAGAGGTCATCGCGCGTCATGGTTTTCAGGTCGGTCATATCGCCGATAATTTCGTGGTGATAGCCATGCACTCGGAACGCCGCGCCCTGGACTTCCTCGCCAAGCCAGAAAAGTGGTGAATTTTCCGCGCCCTGTCGCTCAGAAATAATCACCGTGCGCTCGGATTCGACTTCCTCGGCATCAAAACGCGCGTTCATCATCCGGTCAGCTTCGGCGCGGAGGGCGAGGTCGATGCGATCCGCAGGCAGCGTTTCGTGGTAAGCCGTGTAATCCATTGAGGTCTGCGCGTTCCAGTTGCCGCCCTCACGGTCAATCGCTTTGTCCAGATACCCCGCTGGGAATTGATCGGTTCCCTTGAACATCATGTGTTCGACCCAGTGCGAAATCCCCGTTTGGCCGGAGCGTTCGTTGCGGCTGCCGATGCGATACAGTACCCACCAACTGATGATTGGAGCGTTGTGGACTTCTTTGAGCAGGACTACCAGGCCGTTATCCAGCACATGGCGTGTAACGTCATTCATATCGCGTCTCATTGATTAAAATAATTCCATATGATAGCCATTTTAGCACTAGAACAACGTTAGAGAGCCGTGAACGTTAGAAGGGCGTATATCGCACACTGTCAAAAACGTAGGGGCGTAAGACCTTACGCCCGCTAATTCTTCAATCATCTCCACCGAACAAAGTTATCACCACTCCGGCGGCGGGCTTCGGCGTATAATCCGCGTACCAGATGCCAAAATTGTGTTCCGCGTTTTCAATATCGGGGCAGTGCGGTGGCATACACGTCGATTCCACCGGGAAATCGAACGCCGTCCACACCATCCAGCCGAGCAAGCCTTCCGCCTCAGCCGTTGCAAGGCCGTTAAGGATCGACTGTGCCTGGTCATCCTCACTCACCCGAAGTGTGCTGTAGCCGAACTCTTGCAGCAAAATGGGCTTATCGGTGGCTTTACGCATTCCTTCAATTCGCTCCTGAAGATTTTCGGCACTCCACCAGTGGTGAAAGCTGATGAAATCGACATAAGGCGCAGTCGATTCGGCATCCGTCATCCAACCTGCCGTGATGAGGTGATTCGAGTCCAGGCTGCGGACATGTGCGGTTGCGACGGCGACCCAATCCAGAACCTGCTGGCGCGGAAAACGCCCGCGATCAATGCTGTAATCAATATCGCCCTCGTTGCGGATGTCCCACGCCAGAATCGCGGCCTCATCGCGATAGCGCTCGACAATAAATTGTGTTTGTGCCTGCGTATGTGCGGGATTGGTGTAAAGCGGGTAATCGACAAAATCCGGCGTGTCATTCAGCGTCAGAATGATGCGTATTCCATTGGCGGCTGCGGCATGAATCAAGCCATCGAGCCTTATAAACGGGTCAACCTTTGGCACAGCGCCGCTGCCAGCACATTGAAACATCGGCTCGTAATATAAAAATGTGCGGATGGTGTTCAAGCCAGCATCGCGCAGCAGCGCAAATTCGTCATTGATTGCGGTCAGGTCGGATTCCGTTAGAAAGCGTCGCCAGGGATAGCGCACTGGGAAATAATTCACGCCGCGCACCTGATAGCGTTCATCGCTGACGAAAAATTGACTATCCTGTAGTCGCGCAAAATCCGTCATGTCTGTGGGGATATAAGCGGGGAGGGCTGCTGCCTGAATTTCTGCTTCAGTGCAGGTTGGCAGCACGGGGGCAAGCGGATTCGTCATCACGTAAAAAATCGGCCCATTTCTCTGGCGATAAACCATATACACGAGTGCGACTAGAACAATGAGCAGCACCGCCAGCACTACCCGCGAAAAAACTTTGCTTCGCCGTTGTAAAGCAGGTCGTTGATGGGGGATCGCCGCCAAATTCATCTCGTGTAAAACCTCGCGCCCTGAAAACAGTGTGTCCGATCTTCTACGATTTTGCCATTGGCAGCACCAGGGCCGAAGGATGCGATACGTCATGGTAAATCGTCTGGTCGGCGGCGATCATGCGTGTGCCAGTTGCCAGCGGTTCGCCTGTCCCCAGATTGCGGCTCCAACGTGGATGTGCGCCGCTGGATACCTGTAAGCGGATGCGGTGATATTTCAGGAAACGATGCGCCGTTGACCACAGATCAATCGTGATTTTCAGGCTGCCATCCGGCTGCGGTTCGCCTTTCCCCGGCTCGATGCGGAATAAACCATCGCAAATATTGATTGATTCACCGTCGGGATGAATATCGCACAGCCGCCCAAAAAAATCGGTATGCGCAAGGCTGGAACGCACGTACAGTTCCAATTTTACATTGCCCATAATTTCCACAGGTGCGTTTAACGGCGCTGTCGTGTAGGTCAGGACATCGGGACGCATTTCCAGTTTGGTGTTATCCGTTGGGCCAGAAGGTGGAAAAATCATCGTGCCGCCGATGGATGGCGTGGGGTTCGCCGGATCGTAGCGGTAATGGTCGCACGAAACTTCCTGTGTCGGCTGTTCAGTGAATAACCAGCGGCTCTCCCGGAGATAGTAGCGGGTTTGGGTGGCAGGTGGCGGCCACTGATCGAGAAAACGCCACTGATTCGCGCCCATCACGTAGACGCTGACTGGTTTTTTGCGAAGCTGGCTGAAATCGCCCTTCAGATGCGCATCAAACCACACCAGACCTTCGTTCAGCAGCACGCGATAAATACGCGGGTCAACGTGTCCCCAGGGGCCAATCGTCAGATACGGCTGGTGTCCGGCCTCGACCATCCGCGCATAATCGCCGAGCAGTTCCCGTTGAAATACATCGTACCAGCCAGAAACCAGGTGCGTCGGAATTTTAACCCGCGTTACTGATTCGCTATGGTCGATTGCCTTCCAGCGCGGTGAATCGGCTTCGACTTCGGTAAATGAATCGCGATAGGGGATCATCGGCCTGCCAATCACCGCATGGTCAGCCTCGGACAGCGGCAAATGGCGGTAAGCAGCTTCAAAAATACGCCCTCGCATCAATTTGCGGGTATGCGGCAGTGTGCGCCAGTTGACCCAACCGCGCCGTGTGCCGATAAATTCGGTCAGATATGCCCAGCGCAGGCCAGAATTGAGCGCATAAGCACCGTCAGCGTGAACAGCCGTGCGAAATTGCGAAGCTGTAATCGCGGGCATGATCGCTTTGAGGCATGGGGGTGCATCGGCGGCGACTGCCCACTGGGTATATCCCAGATAACTCTGTCCCCACATGCCGACAGAGCCGTTAAACCAGGGCTGTGCGGCTATCCATTCCAGCGTCGCCAATCCATCGGCGGCTTCGTTAGCGAACGGCTCAAATTCGCCCTCCGAGTCGAATCGCCCGCGCGTATCCTGCACAATGACATGATAGCCACGTTCGGCAAATCGCTGCGCCTTAAAGCTCTCGCTCAGGCCAGAAATGCCGCCGCTGCGTCCCCGTCCATAAGGTGTGCGAATCAAAATCGTCGGGAAACTGCCCTCCGCCATCGGGTAGTGATGGTCAGCAGCCAGCGTTACGCCGTCCGGCATCGGCACGCGCACATGATGGCGAACGCCGACTCGATAACGCGCAGGTGGTAGCTTGAGCAGCGGCGCGATCACCCGGCGGCGGGCGCGGTACGCCGTCCACCCGGCCAGCCCCGCCAGTAAAACGACATTACGTTTAACCATCGTCAACCTCCCAACTGGACTGAGAATCGGAGATTATAGCGTCTTTAAGAGTTCTTTAAAACAAAAACCCCGACGAATCGGGGTCTGTGTTGACATTAAAGCTTGGCGCGCCAAGTCCTGATTTTATCGGTTAGCAATTACCCAGGACGAGCGCTCAAAGTCACGGGGATTGTGATTTGCTGCCCACCGCGCCACACCGTCAGGCTCACCGAGTCACCGGGCTTGGTGTTGGCGGCAAGGTACGAAACCAGCGCGGGCATGCCGCTTACGGATGTGCCGTTGATCGCGGTGATGATGTCAGCGGAGTCAGGAACCTGCTGACCATCGACCACACGCACATTGGTTGGCCCTTGCAGACCGGCCTGTGCCGCTGGCCCACCAGAGACGACTTCCTGAACGACGACACCACTCATGTTATTCGGGAGTCCCATCGTTTCCATCAGTGCCAGGTCAACGCGACCACCACTAATACCCAGGTAGCTGTATTCTGTTCGACCATCCACCAGCAGATCGGGAACGACGCGCTGTACGAGATTGCTGGGGATCGCAAAGCCGATACCCGAATTGCTCTGTGTGCGGCTGATAATCTGCGAGTTCACGCCGATCACCTGACCGTTCATATTCAGAAGCGGGCCGCCGCTGTTGCCGGGGTTGATCGCAGCATCCGTCTGAATGACCGAGCCGATTGAGAAATTGGTCAGGCCCTGGATGGTACGGTTCAACGCGCTGATAATGCCCGTCGTCATCGTCCATTCTTCACCGAATGGGCTGCCAATCGCGATGGTGGATTGACCAACGACGGTCTGATCGGAGTCAGCAAATGTGACCGGGTGCAGGCTTGAAGCGTCAATATTGACTTTCAATACTGCCAGATCAGCGTCGGGATCAAGCCCGACGATTTCGCCACGTGCAATTGTGCCATCATAGAAATTGACTTCGATGCTCGTCGCGCCATCGACTACATGGTTATTGGTGACAATGTGACCTTCTGTGTCGATCACGAAGCCCGAACCCGAACCATAGGCGAAACCGCCATCATTCTGGAGGGAAGACTCGCTGGGGCCGCGCGAGACAACATTAATCGAGACCACCGATGGGGTGATCTGATTATAGAGCGAGGCATAAAGCTCCTCTTGATCGGTGAGGTTCAGTGTCGTGAGGTCAATGGGCTGCTGCGCGGGTACTTCATAAACTGCCGCAGCAGGTTGATTGTATGCCAGACTGGGGATTACGGCTGTTCCGATGATAAAACCGAAAACAACCAGAAATGCGCCGCTGAGGAGAAGCGCACTTTTTCGTTTGAAGTTGTGTAACATTCGTTAAAACCTTTCAGCGTGTTTAAGCGCTTGAAACTGATTATTCGTGCTTTCAAAAGATACGCCTGCGCAATGAGAAGTATCTGAGTCAATTGTAAAGTCTTTATCAGAATAAAGGAAAAATTTTGTCGCTAAATGGCTGGTTGTAGCACGGGATTGCCGCACTATGGCGCGGGATTGCCATTATTAATCAATGAGATGCGTTTTGTTATGATTCCGTTGCCAAGCCGTCAGGTAGCCCCGGACACTTCAATATAAAGTGAAATTTATCTTGTTATGGTAGATCGTTCGTTTTTTTCAAATCGAAGGATAGAGCATTAATGAAACGGATTTTAATTTTACTGTTCATTTGCACCCTATTTTCCGGCGCTGCGAATGCTCAATTATCGTCGTGTTCGCTCGTGCCGCGTTTAGAAGTGGGCAGCCGAGCGCGTGTCGTATCCGGTAATGTGATGAATCTGCGTCAGGAATCGACTATCACTGGCGCGTTAATCTATCAGATTCCTGCGGGTGCGGCTTTTGATGTTCTGGACGGCCCGCGCTGCGCCGATGGCTATAACTGGTGGCAAGTGAATTATACAGAGCGTACTGGCTGGGTCGCGGAGGGGAATCTCGCAACTCGTGAATATTGGCTTGAGCCACTTGCCGGAATACCTGTCGTATCGCCGCCTGAGAATTTTATTGACACTACAGACTGCCAGACACCACCGGACGATTACACTCGCATCACGATTGGCAGCGCGGATTTTAATGCCCGCACACTGGCGATGCTCGATCATGCCCAATTACTCTACGAAGCAGCAGGCGGGACGATGGTTTTCCGGCAGGCGATCACCCAGGGTGGCTATAACAATGGGTTTGTCGCTGCCAGCTTTGGGACTCACGACGGTGGTGGGGCGGTTGATCTTTCTGTGCGCAGTCTGGTGGATTTCAGTATCCAGACCGATCAGATTCCACTCATGATCCGTGCGCTGCGTGTCGCGGGTTTCGCGGCCTGGCTGCGCGAAGCTGACGAGCTTTATGCTGGATCGCCGATCCATATTCACGCGATTGCGATTGGCGATCTGGAATTGTCACAGGCCGCCCGTGAACAGATCGACGGCACATTCGGCTATTTGCGCGGCTACGATGGTCTCCCGCGTGACGTTGGCATCCCCCAGGCAGACCGATCTGGCGAACTCGTACTGTGCCAGTGGATGATCGATCAGGGCTTCACCGACCTGCGTCCATAAATTTCGAAAATGGGCATTCTATAAGGGGCGCATGGTTGTGCGCCCCTGGCATCTGGTGATCTATTCTGCCTCCACCGGATAAATCTGCCCGCGAATATCGCCGAAATAAACCTGCCCTGCGGTGTGAAGATTGAAATAAAGTTCACCCTGCCGCGCGATCAACTCCATTCCGGCAATCGTTTTGACTTTATCTGGCGGGATAGTCGGGATGATCGGACAACCTGATGTGAAGGCATCAATCAGGCTGTGACCATGACTGGCTGCCGCCACAATATCCTCATTGGTTATTTCGATGCTGAAAACTCCGTCCTCAAGATAGCTGTTGATATTCCCGGCCAGCGCGAAATCAATCAGAATCGGGCCAAGCTGCCCCGGACGACCACAGTGGATATGCAGCATCACCACATCTTCCGGGTTGACGTTCTCAACCGCCAGAAACACATAAGCTTTGCTCAAATCTTTCGTGAATTGCAGTACACCGTGACCGCGCGAGGTACGTTGATTGCGCGGTACGGAAGGTTCTGTTGACCGGAATTGCGGTGGAATGAGCGCTGGTGTTTCCTCTTCCTCACCGCCTTCTTGCTGCGGACTCAGGAACGCTTCATATACCGATCCGATTTCCGATCCTGCTGAGGGGTTTAGCGTAATCGGGCTTTGCAGTTCCGACTCCAGGCGTGATTCACCTTGTCCCTCTTGCGCCAGTAGTGTGCCGCTGAGTGCAAAAACAAGTGTGACCATAAAAATGATAAAAAGCTTCGCAATTCTGGTTATCATGCAGTTTTCCTTCAACACCGTTAACTTCAACCAGTCTAGGGAAATTCATCATGCTGCGTCAAACTGTGTGATAATAGACGTTTGTCTACTTTTTGTCGTGCTTAGGCGGTACTTGATTGAAAATAAAGCTGAAAAATTCATCCACCAGCTTATCCGCATCGCCGAGATCGGGGTTGCGTCCCCAATATTCAAGCAGTTCCATTAAAGCTACCACATACAGCCGCGCAGCAATTTCGGGGCGGACGCCGTCCATGAGTGCAAAATGACCATTGCGTAAATGTTGAAAAAACTGCTGAAAAAGGAATTCTTTGGCTTTGACATGCCACTTGGAGGCGATAAGGCTATCGAGCCGTGTCAAAAAATCTTTCTGCTGTTGGAAAGCCCGAAAAATAATGCGCCACGATTCGTATTCACGCTGCGGTGATTGAAGATGGCTGACTGCCTGGACAACATAGGTATCAAGCTGTGTCATCCAGTAGACAAAGGTTTCCCAGGCGACATCCTCTTTGCTTTCAAAATATTGGTAAAATGCCCAACGTCCGTAGTCAGCTTCATTCGCAATATCGGTCACGCTAATATGGTCGAGTCCGTGCTCGATGACAAGCCGTAAAAAAGCATCCATAAACGCCAGACGGGTTTTTTCTTGCCGCCTGCTCAGGGATTGATTATTCAACATTGCCCTGCGCTTATCAATGATCATACTGCTTTGGCTCGTCATTTTCTACTGTCCCCCAAACGCCCCCGGCACTCCCCCAGCCTCGCGCGGGCGCTCATCAAAATCAACCGTGACTGCATTGCTCAGATTGCCCTGTGGCACAGGCACATCCCAAATAAAATCGGGAATGGAATAGGTCGTCAGTCCTTCCTCGGTTGCCAATCGAAAATCACCTTTTGCCGCTTCCGCGAACTGCGGTTCCATCGTGTTGATCGCGTTATCAGCCCGTAGTTGTTCCGCGTTGCAGGTCGTATTCTGACACCCCGCCGGAAAATCCGGGTTTGGCTCGATTCCTAACGGCATATCAGCGCCGCCATTCCAGATCACATTGCCGCGAATTTGCAGATTATCGTCTGCCAATGTCGGCACAGGGGCATTTGAATCCGCCTGAAACCCGCCGTCATAGGTGCTAAAAATCGTAAAATGCTGATATTGGCTCTGGAATCCAGGTGGGTTAAAAAAGATGTTATTGTAAATCAGTACATTTTTATTCGGGATTCGGACATAATTCGTCCCATCAGCGCCCACACTGTTGCCCCAACCTCCTGCTGCATGATACGAAGAGCAGCGCTCCCGGCCTTCACCGCCTGATTGACCGTCGCAGCTTCGCGAGCCAAACCCAACCTCCAGCAAATGGCTGTTTTCGCCGATCCGATAAAACGTATTGTAGGCGATTAAAATGTTGTAGCCACCCTGTACGCCCACGCCCGCGCCGCGTGTATCGTGTACCAGATTGTTGACGAACCTGATGTCATAGGCTTCATACTGAATCCAGGGTTCGACCATGAATTGAAAGCCTGTCCCTTGTCCCGCTGTAAATCCACCTGTCCCGCAGTCGTAAAATTCGTTGCCCTCGACGCGGAAATAGGCCGAGCCGCCCTTGAGATACATGCACCAATCCCCGGCGTTGTGAATTTTGTTGCCACGAAAATGCCCGTACTGCACCGCCACGAAATCAACAGCGTTATCCCACGCGCCGGAAATGTCGTTATCCTCGAAATAGACATATTGCGATTGGTTGACCTTCACGGTCTCCTGAGTGTTATAAGTATCCGGTTCTGCGCCGACCATCCGCATCCCACGCACCAGGATATGATCGCAGTTTTCACAGTGGAAAGCATCTGCTCCCACCTCGATATTCAGATTGATAAAATAGACGTATCGCACGTCAAACAGATTCAGACTCGGCAAAAATACCGTGTTTTGCCCGTCTGCCGCCTCGATAATGATCGGATATTCGAACGTCCCATAGCGCGATTCCCAATAATTCGGCGCATCTTCCGGCGCATATATTCCCGGCAGCATCAAAATGTGGAATCCGGTATTTTCCAGATTTTGCCCAATTGGAATTCTGGCCCAGGCTTCTGTCAGCGTCCGCAACGCATTTTCGCGGCTTGAGCCGTCATCATTGTCGCTGCCTGTGGGGGATACATAGATGGTCGTCAGGTGTGGTGCGCCAATATCGTAACCGAGCGCGGCCTGGGCGCGAACATCATTCGGGAAAGCGCCTGTTAAGATCATCAAAAGAACGCATATTATCAAAAACCATTTTTGAAGCATGATTTTCCAACGCCATATCATAATTGCTATCCTGATTTTCATTGCGATTGCTATCCAGTTTTTCTCAGACTATCATCAAATGATAGGTATAAACGTAAAGGGGTAAGGTCGATACAGCATGACTTAAAGTGTGATCCTTGTGCCGTTAGTTGATTATGTCGGAGAGATAAACGCGAGAACCTTCTCTATTCCTGCTATACTGGTCATGAAGATGCCAGATAATTTGTCCGACGACTTCTGAATCTCATTCCTACCGCTATCGTCCTCATATTTCAATCGGAATATCAAGCATTTCCTGATCGGAGCAACGTATAGGCCAGTACTTGTTCCTATTGTATGAATAAAATATCTGGTCGAGGTTATAACCATGAATAGTATTTCACATGCTGCGTCTCAGCATATACTCATAACGGGTGTTACGGGATACATCGGCGGAAGACTCCTTCCCTTATTGCTGGAGGCGGGCTGTAAGGTACGGGTTATGGCGCGTGATCCGATCCGGTTACAAGGACGTTCTTGGCTGGAACAGGTTGATGTGATGCAGGGCGATGTCCTTAATGCCGATACACTGGATAGCGTGTTAGCAGGAATTGATGTTGCCTATTATCTCATTCACAGTATGCGAGGCGGGGAGGATTTTCATGAGCGCGATATTCAAGCAGCACGTAACTTCGGTGCAGCAGCGGAACGTCAGGGAGTAAAGCGCATTATCTACCTGGGCGGTTTGGGGGATACAACCACCGAGTTATCGCAGCATTTGCGTTCACGGCAACAAACTGGTGATGCACTACGCGAGTCGGCTGTTCCGGTTACGGAATTTCGTGCTGGGGTAATTGTCGGTTCGGGCAGTCTGTCATTCGAGATGATTCGTTACCTAACTGAACGTGTCCCTATCATGATCTGTCCGCGCTGGGTCTTTACACGGATTCAGCCTATCGGTATCCGTGACACGCTGGAATATCTGGTCAGCGCTCTCAATACCCCTGAGAGCGTTGGGAAAATTATCGAAATAGGCGGAGCGGAGATTATTACCTACCGCGATATGATGTTTGGCTATGCAAGCGTTCGAGGGCTACGGCGCTTCATGATCCCTATACCCCTACTCACACCGCGTTTATCCTCCTACTGGGTCCATTGGGTGACACCTATCCCCAGCGATATTGCTGGCCCGCTGATTGAGGGTCTGCGAAACGAAGTTATTGTGCGCGATGATCAAGCCCGAAAGATTTTCCCAAACATTCAGCCAATGACTTTTGCGGTAGCGGTCAGCCAGGCACTGGAGCAGTTAGAAGCCAGTCAAGTTGAAACCAGTTGGGCTGACGCATTGGTGAGCAGCCAACCCAATAAGATTCCAGCGGTGTTATCCACTCACGAGGGAATGCTCCTTGAACAGCGGCAGCAATTTGTCAAGGCGACACCCGATTCTGTATTTCGTGCTTTTACTAGCCTCGGTGGTGTCAACGGTTGGCTGTATTTTAATTGGGCATGGTATTTAAGAGGGCTATTAGATCGTCTAGTGGGTGGGGTTGGGCTGCGGCGCGGACGGCGACATCCTGTGGATGTGCGTGTCGGTGATGCGCTCGATTTCTGGCGTGTAGAAGCTGTTGAGCCGAATAAGCTGCTGCGGTTGCGTGCGGAGATGAAAGTGCCTGGACTCGCTTGGCTGCAATTCAAGGCAGAACCTTTGGAAGATGGTACTACACAGCTTACCCAGATCGCATTTTTTGCCCCCAAAGGATTGTTTGGCCTGTTGTACTGGTATGGACTATACCCTCTCCACAGCTTGATCTTCTCCGGTATGATCCGCAAGCTGGCACAACGTGCTGAGGGGCAATCGTAAGCCTGCCATATATGAGACAGAACAGGCTCATAATCTGGGAATACTCATGATGGGCATTCTCATGGTGGATACGGTAGCGATAATCTGGGTGTATTTTCTCGGCGGATAGCAATTGTTAGGGGGTTTTAGCGATTTTGGCTGGCTTTATCTTCACTGTTAACATTGTTGATCTGGACGAGAGGCAGATGAATACTGAAAGTGCTGCCTTTGCCTGGGACGCTTTCAACAGTAATGTCGCCGCCGTGTGCGGTAACGATTCTTCTGGCGATTGATAGCCCAAGCCCGGTACCGCCTGTTCCTGTGCTTCGCGATGCGTCTACGCGGTAAAAACGTTCGAAAATAAAAGCGATGTCTGCTGGGGCAATGCCAACCCCATTATCCTGGACAGCGATCACCACCTCCTGCTTTTCCTGATAGGCGCGGATAATGACTTCGCCGCCTTCTGGCGTGTAGTTGAGCGCGTTGACCACCAGATTCGTCAATGCACGGTTGAGCTTCAGATTATCAGCCTGGATATTTGGAATGTTTGCATCGGTTTCAGCTTTTATCGTCTGATTCCGCCGGTTCGCTAATGGCTCATGGTCAAGCACCAACTGCGAGATAATCGTGTTCAGGTTGATCGACGTAAACACAAATTCTTCAGCAGCCTGGTCGAGGCGCGACATGCTCAAAAGATCGTTCAACATATTTTCCAGCCGTTCCGATTGAGCGTTTAAAACTTCAAGATGCTGCTGCCGTTTGAGAGGGATATCCATAAATCGACTGAGTAAATAGAGGCTGAGTTTGATGCTGGAAAGCGGTGTTCGGAGGTCATGCGACATATCGCTGATAAAACGCTGCATAATCCGAACGCGCTCACGCTCTAAATCGAGTTCCATACGCTGTCGTTGAGCCTGTTTATGGTCAGTGATGTCACGGTTAACGGCAACCGCACCGATTGGCTTGCTACTGACATCAGATATGCCTGTCGTGGATGTCTGTATGTCGATAACGACACCATCGCGACGTTTCTGCTGGTATTCGCCTGCCCAGTATCCGTGTGTCAGAAAGTGCTGACCAACATCCTCAGGGGTGTCATTTAACCAGATAGCAGGAATCAGTTCATTGATTTTTTTGCCAATTGCTTCTTCAGCGCTCCAACCATAAATTCTTTCCGCGCCTTTATTCCAACTGATAATCGTATATTCCAGGTCAGTCGAAATCACCGCATCTGAAATTTGATCGAGCAGGTTGGCGTGGTAACGAATTTGCTCCTCAAACAATTTGCGCTCGGTGATGTCTTGGGTGGTAATCGCGATGCCGTCAGCCAATGGTACGACCTGATGGTACAACCAGTTCGCCTTAATTGCGGGCGTTGGGATTTGAAATTCTTCTTCCAGTACCTCTCGCGATTCGACCACATGGACATACTTATCAAAAAAACCAGCAGTGCGTGTGAACGGCATAAGCTCGCACAGATTATTCCCCACAACATCTTGCCGAGACATCCCAATCAGTTTTTCAGCCCGTGTATTAATGTAAACGACTTTGAAGTCGATAATCTGTCCCTGTTGGTCGCGCACGCTTTCCAGGATAAAGAACGCATTCAAGCTGCTTTCGGCTGCCACACTAAAGCGGGCATTTGTTTCCCTTAGCGCTTGGTCGGCTTCCTTGAGGTTCGTGATATTTCGGTTAACCCCTAACAGGCCAATGATATTGCCAGTGCTATCGCGAATGGGGACTTTGGTGATGAGAATCCATTGGGCATTATTCGGCCCAATCTGTGAAAGTATCTCATAATTGATGAGTGGCTCCCCGGTTTCAAAAATTCGCGTTTCATTTTTGCGATATTCCGCACCAAGTTCCGGCCCAAAAAAATCGTCATCTGTTTTGCCGATAATCTCATTCGGATGTGTCATGTTGTGCCATTTAAGCGTCGCCTGGTTGACCAGCATGAATCGGGTTTCAAGGTCTTTCAAATAGATGCGATCCGGTATATTGTCAATGACGGTCTTGAATAAATTTCGTTCTTCTTTTAGCTGATTTTCAAATAATTTACTCTCGGTGAGGTCATGGTTGACTCCCACCATGCCTATAATTTTGCCAGCACTATCATAAAAGGGTAATTTGGAAACCGAAATCCAGACATGCCTGCCATCAGAATGTATTCCCTCATACTCTCTGTTGATAACAGCGTGACCCTCTTCGAACAACCTTTTTTCTTCTTCAACATATTTTGGTGCGCCTGCAAGATTTAAATCGAAATCGGTTTTGCCGATAATTTCGGTCAGATCGCTCAAACCCAGATATTTCAGTGTCGCTGTATTGACTAACAGAAATCGGGATTGCGTGTCCTTTACGTAAACCCCGTCTGGTATGACATCAATGACCTGGCGCAGCAGATTGCGTTCTTTAGCCAATTCCTCGGTTTGTTGTTTGAGTTGACTCTGATCCCGTTGCCGAACAATGGATACCAGGATGAGAAGCACCGAGACAATAAAATTCAATCGCAGTTTCGCGATAGCGACGTTCATGGCGTCCGGTGGGGCGAATATCAGGATGATAAGGGCAGTATAGATCACCGTAGTGACGATGATGATGGCGGTTGACCGGGCAGAGAATATCAGACTAGCCGCGAGAACTGATGCGACCAGATAAATGAGAGGATCGCCTGTAAAATCGGGATTCGTGTCTGCCGCGAATAATAAAAAAACAGTTAAATAATTGCAAACAATGATCGAGGCTGTAACCCAGAAATAATGTTTAATCCGGCTGAGGCGGTAAAGGATTATCAGGCTGGAGATTGAGGCTGCCCAAACAATGAAGGATGGTAATTCAAAATAAGGATCGAAGACAATATTGGAGATCAGGGTCAGAAGATTCAGAATAATAAAGGAGAGCAAGAGTGAGGCCAGCAGCTTTGCACTCCGGCGTTCTTCAGCATCCTGGATAGTTTCTTTTGGCTCTGTGACACGATTCCACCACTTACCGAGGCGTTCAAGTCCGGTCAAGTGATGTGTGCCCCGATCAAAAGACATTGCAAACATCCTTATGTGAAATACGCATAATTCTTCTTTTGAATTGTAACAGTAAATTGACTAAATAAAGTTCGCTTCTTTTCCGATATAATAATGAACGATAGAAGCTACCTGAAAGGAGCAAAGACGCATCATTAAGTCGCGTGGGCGACTCTCAGCGTCAAACTACATGGCTATAGCTATTCCTGCGAACTACACCATAGACAAAATTGTCGAACTTTTGGGAAGTGAAGCGGATTCCCTTCTCAACCACATTTCGACCACGATCAACAAGAATAATCTTTACCTGCCGAGCGCAAATTTCGTGGATCGTGTTTATTCTCAAAGTGATCGCAGCCCGCGTGTTTTGCGGTCACTTCAACAGATGTTCGATCATGGTCGTCTGGGTGGAACGGGTTATCTCTCGATTCTTCCCGTTGACCAGGGGATTGAGCATTCGGCGGGCGCGTCGTTTGCCAAAAATCCGCGCTATTTCGACCCGGAAGGAATCGTCGAGCTGGCGATTGAGGGCGGTTGCAATGCCGTCGCGTCTACATTTGGGGCGCTGGGTTCGGTGGCGCGTAAATACGCCCATAAAATTCCGTTCCTCGTCAAGATCAATCACAACGAACTGCTGACCTATCCGAATAAATTTGATCAGGTGATGTTTGGCACCGTCAAGCAAGCCTGGGATATGGGCGCAGTCGCTATTGGCGCAACGGTTTATTTCGGCTCGGCAGAGAGCACACGCCAACTGGTCGAAGTGGCGCAGGCATTCGCTTACGCGCACGAACTGGGCATGGCAACGGTGCTGTGGTGTTACATGCGCAACCCGGAATTTAAAGTCAATGGTGTGAATCACGAAACCTCGACTGACCTCAGCGGGCAGGCCAACCACCTCGGCGCGACCATTTCAGCCGACATTCTGAAGCAAAAATTACCGACCAGTAACGGTGGGTTTAAAGCTTTGAACACAGGTGGATCGGCTTACGGCAAGCTGGATGAACGAATCTATACCCAATTGACCAGCGATCACCCGATTGATTTGACACGCTATCAGGTCGCCAATGGCTATATGGGACGCGCGGGCTTGATTAGCTCTGGCGGCGCAAGTGGCGCGAATGACTTTGCCGAAGCGGTGCAGACGGCGGTGATTAACAAACGTGCAGGCGGTACAGGCCTCATCAGCGGACGTAAGGCTTTCCAGCGCCCGCTGGCAGAGGGTGTTCAACTGCTCAATGCTATCCAGGATGTCTATCTGTGCGAAGATGTGACTATCGCCTAGTCATTCAACGTTACTAAAATTTACGAAATTAGGGCGGCTTATCAGGTCGCCCTATTAGTTTGTTCAAGCATTTGATGTTATAATAATTTTGTTATAAATTTCCAACCGGACGCAGTCGCGTCTAGTCATCCACGAGCCAGCATGTCACAAAATTTGCCCAACGATCCTTTTATTGAATTGATTCTCATTAATATTGCTCGAAAATTTGCCCCCAACTTAGTTCCGCAGGATTGGAAGCGGTCCGGCGATCTCAAAAAACCGCTTTATACTTTCGCGCGAGAGCTTGCCAATTATCACATTCTGGTGATTTTGGGAGCGCGTGATAACGATGCGCCGCAAAATAACCCCGTTGACGTGCGCGAAACGGGCGAAATTTATATGCGTTTTTACCATCTGCTGGCAAAGCAGTTGTTTTCGTCGCTGCCACCGCGCATTGATGCCTCATACTACAGCTACAGCCGTGCCACGCTCATGATTATGTTCGATGCCGAAGCGCGGGGTGTGATCGAGGTCATGGCAGGATATGTCGCGCCTTACGTGGTTGAGCGACAGGGATCACGCGCCCTTGCGCCGACGGAATTGCAAGGCTTGATGGACAAAATTCTGCAAAAGCTCGATGCTGGCGACAGCACTCAGGCAGAATATCGCCTGATGCGTGAGGAAGGCGCGGAAATTCTCAAGCAAATGGTTACGATGCGCCTGCGTCAGCTTCCATTGACGCGCTTTGATGAGCCGTTTTTCAATGAGATTGTGCTGCCTGTATTGCCGCCAACCAGTTTGCCGGAGGAAGAAGAAACGCAGCGGACTCGCCCATTTGTCGATCAAACCAGCGTGATGCCGCCTGCCGAAGAACCCGACTTCATCAAAACGATGCGGGAAGCGCGTCAAAAGCCGCCACCACCGCCGACATTACCGGAGAAAGCACCTGCCAAGCCTGAACTGCCTGAACTGCCGCAACTACCGCAGTTGGAGAATCAAGAGCCAGCGGGCGAAACGGGCAAGGATGCGCGTGTGAACGATCAGGGTGAACCTAATAGACCTGCTCCGCCGCCCGCGCCAAGCTCGAATAGCACGATTCGCCCGCCGCTTCCGTACTGGCGCGACGACGATAAAAAAGATGGGAAGAAATAGCAGCGCTTACGACTTTTATTCGCAAACGCCAGCATCGTCTTGAAAAACATCGACAATTTCGACAGCGCCGTTCTCACCGCCGAAAGCCAATCGACAGCCATCGGGACTCCAGGAAATAGAGGTTGTGAAAATAACAGGCTTGGGGAAAGTGGCTATCGTTTCACCCGTTGCGACATCCCAAATTCGGATTGTCCCATCGTTACTCGCGCTGGCTAGATTTTCGCCATTAGGCCGAAAAGCGATGGCATCTACACGGTCAGTATGTCCGGTGAGTATCGAAATATGCTCATAGTTGGATGCATCCCAGATATGAATCTGCCCATTTGAATCACCGCTGGCGATTTTTGTTCCGTCCGGACTCCACTTTGCCGTAAACTTTGCCCCATCGGTACGTGGCCCGCTGGGGGTATCTAAATTTGAATCATAGATATTCACAGCGCCATTTTCGGCTGCTGTAACTAATTTGGTGCTATCTGGACTCCAGGTTATTTCAAATAATGTCCCTGTATGTCTTACTGCGATCTGTTCATAAGTTTTGCCATCCCATACTCGCAAATTTTTTGAATCATCAAAACTCACGCTCGTAATAAGGTTGCCGTCTGGACTCCAGTCCACGCCTTGAATACCATCCTGATGCCCTGCAAGTGTGGCTAGAAGCTCCTCGTTGTAGCTATCCCATACTCGTATTGTCTCATCATCGCCGCCGCTTACGATTTTCGTGCTGTCGGGACTCCAATCCACCGAACGCACAAAACCCGTCAAACCTGTGATGTCGAGCAGCGTTTGCCCTTCGGTATCCCATATCCGCAGCAAACCATCCTTCCCGCCGCCGACAATGCGTGTGCCATCGGGACTCCAGGCGACAGCGATCACGTCACCGCCGTTATTTACATTTTGCCCGCACCCGTCAGCATCGTCTTGAAAAACATCGACACTCTGGACACGATTATTATCATCCGTATATGCCAACTGACTCCCATCTGCGCTGAAAGCCGCAGCCGAAATTGACCCTGGAAGTTGCGTATTTTGTATCACTTGCCATGTTGATGTATTCCAGCCGCGTAGCGTACCATCCGTACTAACGGCAAACAAATTGAGATTGCAAGCATGTTGTTTATATTGCAGCGCCCGTATAGCCTGTGACGCGAAACCAGAGTAGGCTGTTTCATTCCCCTGGAGTGTATTTGTGATTGCTCCTGTGGTTGCATTCCAAATTTTGACTTTGCCCGTGTAGCTTCCTGTGGCTATCGAAGCGCTATTGGGACTCCAGGTTGCTCCAACTAAATCGCCATCAGATGAATTAGTTTGTCTAAACCGATGTAGCTGAGTAAGGGTTGTTGTATCCCATATCTCAAACACATTCCTTGGTATTACAAGGAGCATTTTGCTTTTATCTGAGTTTAAGATAATTTCAGCAAGACTACCGTTAATGCTGTACTGGTTTATAAGTTGCCCTGTTGAAGCATTCCAGATGTTCAAGTTATTAGGTTTCAATTCTGAGTTGCTAAAAATTCGACTACCATTTGAATTACAAGCCACACTCCAAGCAGCATCAATGTGATTCAGTGTTTGTATCAGTTGACCGTTAGTTGCGTTCCACACGCGAACTGACTGATCTGCGCTGCTACTTGCCAATTGACTGCCATCAGGACTCCAACTAAGCCCAAGGATATAATCCGTATGCCCGTTCAATGTGAAAAGTAATTGGCTGCTCACGACGTTCCAGATTTCAACCGTGCCGTTCCATCGACCCAATGCAATCCTATCTTGAGACGGATTCCACTCAATCACGTTTATCATATCCGGCGGGATGATCTCACCATGAGCTGAACCTGAAATCATCACCTGTAGGAATAACACCCAACTCAGGTAATAAAACACAGTTCCGAAGAATTTTTGCTTTTTCATAGTGCTGATTTTCTCAATACAATTTAATGGCGATGCCATAGTTTCTCGTAGCATACACCCAAAAATATCGCTTACCCGACAGCGTAGCCTGATCGTAGCTCAAAAATCGCCCACGCATATTCGCGCCATTTGTGGTATCGTTTGAGGATCACATGAATGGAGCAGTAATCAATGGCAATACACTTGTGGCATGACTTATCGGCGGGAACAAATCCGCCCGATATTGTTTACGCCGTGATTGAAGTCCCAAAGGGCAGTCGCAACAAATATGAGTATAGCAAACGCGCCGGAGTGATTAAACTGGATCGCGTTTTATACAGTTCGCTGCATTATCCGGGTGATTATGGATTTATCCCACAGTCCTATTGTGGCGATGAAGACCCACTGGATATTCTGGTGATGCTCAACGAGCCGACGTTCCCCGGCTGCGTGATCGAAGCGCGTCCGATTGGGATGTTCAAGATGATCGACAAAGGGCAGATCGACTATAAAATTCTGGCAGTTCCCGCCACAGACCCCATTTTTAACGATTATCTCGATCTGAGCGATGTGCCTGCGCATTTCCCCAACGAAGTCGCTCATTTCTTCATGACCTACAAGCAGCTAGAGCGCGTCGAAGTCACGAATCAAGGCTGGACGGGCGCTAAAGAAGCCAAAGAAGAGATTATGTCGGCGCTGCAACTGTACCGGAAAACATTCCCACCCCAGGGGCTTTAGCCATAAATCCAATGCCAGGCGCGCGCCCCTACCTCGACCAGCAGGCTGTCAATGCGTTCATAGAGCGCGGTCTGCAAAAACAGGCGACTGCGTGGGAGATCGACAGCGCGTCCGGCAAGATACAATTCATTTTCGAGTGAACTGGCATAGCGCAGGTAAAGCCGCTCCTGATTGGGGGCGGCGTCAATGCATCCTGCCACGCCCGCGCCGACCACGCATAAATAGGTCGAGCCGTTGACCCGTTCCCACCCCAGATCGCGCCAATCCGCGTTCAGCATCAGCGAAAGTTCGCGCACCAGCGATGCGTCCATATGGTCGCGGAGATTGACGCTGTAATCCAGCAGATCACTGCCGGACGAAAGCACGGTGAGTGGTGGGAGGATATGGGCGGCTGTCACCTGACTAAGGGCAAACGCCATTTGCTCGCGCGAAAGCAATTCCGACCAATCTCCCGACTGCTGCGCCACAGTAAAGCCAAAATGCTCAATAGGCGGACATCCTTCTGAACGCAGAAATGGCTGATGGCATGGTGATCGATCTTCTGCTGGGTGTGAACGATCTTCAGAGTGGTTGAAATGACAAAGATGGCACACGGTTGACGCTATTCCCTCAATACACGATTAACCCTAAATTGATTCTATCTTAGGGTTAATCGTGTGAGAATTATGTTGTCAAGCCATGAAATTTCCCGAAATATGCTTTACAGTGGTGGGCATTCATTCACTGGAGTCACAACATCTGAACGGACCCAGCCTGTGACCGTTGCGCTGCCGATAGTTGCGGTCACCAGATACCACAAGCGTCCGTCTTGGCTGCCGACCTGCTGACCTGTCACTGCCACAACTGTACCGGCTGGGATCGCACCGATTCGCGCCGCCTGTACCGATGGGCTGGGGCGGACATTCGCCGATTCCGGGCCGGGGATAAAGACTTCGCATAACACATCTTTTGTCGGTGTGATCGTCGGTGTTAGCGTCGTCGTCGGCGTGTCGGTGGGCGTATAAGTTACTGTCACCGTTGGCGTATGGGTGGGAGTCGCCGTGTGTGTCGGCGTGAGCGAAGCTGTTACCGTATAGGATGGCGTAATCGTCGGTGAAGGTGTCAGCGTCTCGGTAGATGTCGCTGTTGGCGTATATGTCATGGTGGGAGTTGCCGTATCCGTCGGCGTGGGCGTGTCGCTCGGTGTTGGTGTATTGGTAGGTGTACCCGTTGCTGGTGGGTACAGCATCGGATACCACACGGGCTGTGCTAATGCTACACCGATGCCACCAAAGATGAAAATAACGAATGCGATTGTCGCAATGCGCAGGCCTTTGCCCCGGCGCTGGTTGCGAATCCCATTTTCGATTCGCTGAACTTCGGCGCGGCGGCCCAGAATATTAAACGGCTCATCATGGGTGGCATCGAGCCATGTCTGCGCCTCGTCGAGGTCGCCCTCTTCGAGCGCGACCTCCGCACGTTCCATATAACGCGCTAATAAATCGGCGACGACGGCACGATAGCGGGAATCCGGCGCATAACTTTGCAGCCCAGCCAGCATGGATCGCGCATGGGAAAGTTCGTTATCAAAATTTTGGGCGATCAACGCCGAAGCACGCTCGATAATTTGCCGCGCCCGCTGCATATCGCTGGCAGAAGCGCGTGCGCCCAGCAGCGTATCGGAGAGCGCGTTATCACTGGGATCGAGCTTGACACCCAATTCCAGTAAGTTCAGCGCGTCATTGGTCAATGTCAGTCGTTCTTCGAGTGCGTTTGCGCCATTTGCGCGGGAAAGCGCGGCCTGCCCCTGGTCATGAAGCTGCGTTTTGATCCCGGTAAGGCGTTGTGTCGCCTGATGGAGCAACTGTGTAAGGCGTTCGCTGTTGGGTAAACGCTGCCGGACGCGCGTCAGAATTCCGAGAATATTTTGCAACTGCGCGGCCTGATCTTGCAGCGACCCACTCAGCATACTCAATTGTACGGCGACCTGATCAGTATCCTGCTGGACTCGGCGCACCAGTTCGATGCGCTCCTCAGCCTGCGGATCATTTGCGACCACCCGCAGCGCACCTTCATATTTGCGCAGCGCCTCCGACCAGTTATCGGATGCCAGCAGGCGATCCCCTTCGTTGAGGAGTTCGCGCGCCAACGCTAAATCCTGAATATCGAGCATGGCTTGCTCGGCATCTTTCCAGCTTAAAATCCCGGCACGTTCGGCCAGATCACGCGCTTCGCGATACAGCCGTTCTGCTTCGTCATAATTGCCCGCGCGTACCAGCGAATTGGCGCGGTTATAGGATACACGCGCATCAAAGGGGATACGATGATCCGGCACGACACCGCGAATCAGATTGTCTTCGGCTTTTTGGCGATATTCTAAAGCTGTGGGGTTGCCCGGTTGCTGTGCCAGGACGCGATTGGCCTGATCAACGGTTTGCTGATAGTCACCCGCATAATAGGATTGCGTGAGAGTTGAGAGTGTTTCGTCAATGTCCGGGCCAGTGTACATCGGTCCTTGTCCTGGTACGCGGCGCGTGGGAGCTTCCTGATAAATTTGCTCCTCCGGGCGCGGATAACCAGCCGATGTCGGAAAGCTTGACGGAGCAGGCGGTTGGGCAGGCGGCTCGGCGGGTTCTGCGGGCGCTTCTGTCGGCACAACTTCTTCGTGGACATTATGGCGCTCAAATAAATCGCGAACACGCTGCGCGGCTTGTTGGCTGCGGCTGGCGGCCTGTTGCAGCATTTCAATGGTATTGGGTTCTTGTGGATCGAGCGTCAGGGCTTCGGACAAAATATCAATGGCTTCGTCGATGTCTTCGTCGTCCCCGGCAATTTCAATGCGAATTCGCGCTCGGCGCAGCAGACCGCGTACTGTTGCCGCTGTCGGCGAGGTCGGATTGCTCATCCGTGCCAACTCCGCAAATAAAGCTTGCGCAGCCGGTTCGTTCGGTGTGTTCTTAGCATCTGCTAAAAGCGCCCGTGCCTCCCGTTCAAGTTGGGAAACAGTTTCAGCATCGTCGGACGCGCTGCGCAGCCTGCGGCGTAGGTCTTCCAGTCGTTTTTGCAAATTCCTTACACCTCGACCTCATTTTACCGTGTTGAAAAGTACCCTATTCCGCCAATCGCGACAAGGGTGAAGCTGCAAAACATTCGAAAATTTAGAATTTGGTTTGCGAAAGATCACTGTAAAAATAAACATGGTAAAATGGAATTTAAGAAAACAGTGGAAACGAAAAATCATGCCGCCGAATACCATCATCCCCAACTATAAGCTGCTGCTGACCTACGATATTCGACCCGAATCACTGGAAAAGTATTATTACTACGTGCTGCGGGAGTTTGTGCCTGAATTGGAGAATATGGGCCATTATATGTACAGCGTCTGGAATATCGCTTATGGTGATTATCCGATTCGCCAGATGGAATTTGTGACTGAAAATCTCGAAACTGCCCAGGAGATTTTTCAGAGCGAACGGTGGTGTGTGCTGGAGGATCGCTTAAAATCTTACACCATGCGCTACGGACGTAAACTGGTCAAGTTCCGGGTTGGTTTTCAGTTTTGAGTCTCGTTCCGCGCTGAAATCTACATCAATCGCGGTTATAATCCTCTTCCATGACTGTTCAACAAATCGCAACACTTTTACCCTATCTTATCGGCGGCCTGTTTCTGCTGGCTTTCGCCTCGTTTTTGTTGTCCCTGTACCAACTCCGACGTGGGCGTACCGGGCAATACTGGCGAATACGGCGGCAGGCTGGGCAGTTTGGCGGCAAGCTGTTCCTGACATCGCTGGTATTATTTGGCGTCGCGCTGGCTTTGGCATTTTATAGCGGACTGACAGCGATAGCGTTCCGGGGACTTAATAACCTGTTTGCGCCCAATGCGCCTGTTTTGCAAGGTGTTGCGCTGCCCACCATCACCTCAACCAGCACTGAAACAACCGAACCAACAGCCACGACACGGGTGACATCGACTCCTGCACCAACATTGACGCCCACAATAATAACGTCAACGCCGACTCCTGAACCCACTTCGACGTCAACGCCAACCCTGACTCTGACACCAACCGAAACGCTGACACCAACGATCACGCCGACACCAACAGCTACCTACGAGAGCGTCCTGCGTTTGACACCACCATTTTCGACGCGCCGCGCACGTCCTGAAGCCAGCATTCAGATCACCGCTGCCGACGAAGCGATCTCTGCCAGCAAAACACCTTTACAGCCGCGAACGACGTTTACAGCGGGTGTGAAACGCATTTACCTGTTTATGAATTATCAGGCGATGGATGATGGGGTCGCCTGGACGCGCGTTTTATATCGTGACGATGTGGCCGTCCAGGGACAAGCCTATCTATGGAGCATGGGTGAAAATGGCGCGAGTTTTTTCTTCTTCGGCAGCGAAGATGGCTATCTGCCGGGTGGTTACGAAGTGCGCTTGTACCTGGGAGACGAGGAAATCAATCGCTTTGCTTTTACCATTACGGCGTAACAATACTGCAACATATACCGAAATTGATTTAGCCGAGTTTGCCAGAACAGGCTAAACTAAGTGTACTTTAAACGCCTGCCAGATCAGAGAGCGCTCAATTCATATGCCTGATGATCTTTCCCGTCACTCAGAAAATACCGATGAGCCAGAGATTCCGGCCTCGGTTACATTCATGGAGATGATGCGCCAGGCGGCTTCCCGTGCTGCTGCCGCCAATCAACCCGCTTATCCAGAGCCAGCTCCCATGCAGGAAGCGCTGGTATCCTCTCAAATTGTAGCGGAGGAAGCGCCTGCGCCTCCGATGACACCCGAAGATCGTCGTCGTTATGCCGTAGCAATGGATGAAGAACGCATCCGCAGAGTACAGCGCCGCAAAGCGAAACGCCGTCGCCAGGCTGTCAGTACAATCGGCGGGTTGATTCGGACATTTCTGGTGGTGATCGCGGCGGCTGGTTTAATAGCGACTATTTTCACGTGGTTTACGCCGAATCAGTTTATCGCCAGCAGTGTACGCGATGAATTGAGTATTGCTCAGGCGACTAATCAGCCTGCCGCTGCCAGAGCGACGGTATTACCAACGCCGAACTGGATGCGGAGCATCGGTATTGTTTCGGGTCATCGGGGGCCAGAAAATGATCCCGGGGCTGTTTGCCCGGATGGCCTGAAAGAGGCCGACATCAATTTTAACGTTGCGCAGACGGTGGTTCGTAATTTGCGAGGATTAGGCTATTCGGTGGACTTGCTGGATGAATTTGACCCCCGTTTGGAAAATTATCAGGCTGCGGCACTGGTATCTGTTCATTCTAACACTTGCCAGGTTTGGCCGGGTGAGGTGGTATCAGGTTTCCTGATTGCTGCTGCTGCGGCACGGGTAACGGCGCGAGGCAATGATAATGTTCTGGTAGAATGTATCGCGCAATATTATCAACCAGCGACTGGTCTGGAGCGTCGTGCGGAACTGACGATAGATATGACCGATTACCACACTTTCCGCGAGATTCACCCATTAACGCCAGCAGCGATTATCGAACTCGGATTTATGCTGGCTGATCGCGACATCTTAACAGAGAAAACGGATGTGATGGCTGAGGCCATTACGAGTGGCATTTTGTGTTTCCTTGAGCCGCGCCAACTGCCTCCAACCGTGACACCTGCTTCGCCGTCAAATTGAGAGAGGAATACTTGTGCCGAAGGAATTAATCATGTATTCGCGTACTTCTGGCTGTCCCTATGTGACAGTCGCGAAGCGCGTACTAGGCGACTATTCTGTATCGTATCAGGAAGTTTTTATCGACAAAGACCCGGATGCCAAACAACGTGTACTGGATTGGACGGGTTTTCTGGCTGTACCGACCATTGTCGTTTCACAAAATGGGGATGGTTTGCCAGTGCAAGAGCCAGCGCCGCTGCCCAAAGGGATGAGTCCGCGCGGCATTGACAGGGGCGATATGATTACAGAGCCAACAATGGCGCAACTGATCGCATGGTTAGAAAAACACCAATTTGTTTCTGATAGTTCGTAATTGAGTTTGCAATGACATTTGACGAGAAAACCATAAGCGTGAATGGTCGTTCGGTACGTTACTGGCAGGACGGTGAAGCGAACAGCCGTGTTCTGCTTTTATTGCACGGCGGGATCGGGGATGCCTATCTCAATTGGTCGCCGGGAGCGCCTGCGTTGGTCGAGCATTTCCGCGTGATCGCCCCCGATTTGCCGGGGTTTGGCGCGACGGCTGCCTTACCGACCATGAGCGTCGAAGCGCTGCTGGAATGGATCAAGCAATTTTTAGACGCACTGGGAATTGAGCAGGTTGCGCTCGGTGGTCACGCCTTCGGAGCGCTGCTGGCCCGTCTTTTCGCGGCGGCATATCCTCCCTATGTCGTGGCCTTGATTATGATTAATGGCGGCACGATACCCAATATCCCTCCAGCGATGCGTGCGCTGTCACGGATTCCGATCATCGGCAGCAGCATTTTTTATTTACTGGCACGTTCAACATTATCCCCTACTGAATTGGCACGCTTGGTTCGCGCTCAGGATATATTAAATGATACATTCGCTGCGCAAGTCCAGGCTAATTTATCCGGTTTTGCTGGAATGATGCGCTTGCTGGCTGTTCATCCGATGCCCCAGAAGCGCACACCACCTGTCCCAACGCTGCTCTTATGGGGCGCTGAAGACGAAATTGTGACTTTGCAAGAGGCCGAGCGTATCAAGGGCGCGTTAGGCGATGCCGTGCTATCCCCGATTGCGGGCTGCGCCAACATGCCGCATGTCGAAGCGCCGGAGGTATTCGCGTGGCAGGTTATTCAGTTTATCGAAACTCGCAATCGTCCCTCCAAGCCGGATTTGCCCGGTGTTGGCAAACTGCGCGGTTAGCTGCGTAGTTAACTGCGCGCTTAAGTTTCGGCATAGGCAATTAAGCAGGTTATCGTTATAATGTCCTCCGTCAGGAGGGGTAGCATAGCTGGTCTAATGCGCTCGCCTGGAACGCGAGTACGGGTAACACCGTCGCGGGTTCGAATCCCGCCTCCTCCGCTGATTGAGTTGAACCACAGAGGCACAGAGATCACAGCATTTAATGACTGCTCAAGGTTCTTTGTGCCTTTGTGTTTTATACGCCCGATTATCCAAGAACCCCTATAACGAATTGGATGATGTTATGGAAATAGCCTGGCAGCGAATTTTGCCTGTTATCGTTTCAATTGTGGTTATTATTGGCGTTGCCATCATACGCCAATATTCGAAAACACTGGCGGCTGTTACGGCGACCATGCCTATCAATATTCCGCTGGCAATGTGGATTGTTTTTTCTGGTTCGGAAAATGACTCGCAAACACGGATCGAGTTTAGCGAGGGGATGCTGGTTGGTATTTTCCCAACAGTATTGTTTTTGGCAGTCGTGTTTTTGACGACGCGGGCTGGCTGGACGCTTGTACCCACTCTGATCCTGGGATATGCCGTCTGGGGCATTGCTCTTTTGCTGCTGTTGGGGCTGCGCCGATTGGTAGGGTTTTAGGAACGATTTTGGCGGGGTTTTAGGAACGATTTATGATACAGAATATTCAACGGTTGGGGCGCGGTCAGCGGATCGTCATTTTTATTTTGATCTTCGGCGGCGCGTTGATGGCGCTGATTGCGGTTACAGTGCTGCTATCTTTGCTCACACTCAATGCAGGCGGAAATGAACCTGCCGTCGCGCTGCTGGAAGGCGTGTCTGTACGTGAATTTGCGATACTGCCAGATAACGATGCCTATCCCGCTAGTGTAGGGGTTGCTCCCAACGGAAGAGTCTATACCGGCAGTTATGTCACAGGTGCGGTTTGGTCAATTGACTCTACTGGCGATGTTGCTGAACTGCCCGGCACACGTGATGCGATTGGCGCGGTTTCCGGCATCACATTTGCGCCCGACGGTACGATTTACATTGTCGATCAACTCGATGCTGATACCCGTACACTCGGTGGCGCACTCAAACGAATTGCGCTGGACGGCACGATCAGCGATTTTGCTGTAATGGATGATGGACTCAGCCTCCCGGATGATGTCGCGCTGGATTCGCAGGGTCGGGTCTATATGAGTGACCGAGGTCTTGGCGAAATCTGGCGTTTCGATTCAGACGGTGGGAATGCTCAGGTCTGGTGGATTCCGCCTGAAGCAGCGGGTGAAACACGTCACGTTCCAACAGGATTAGCTTACGATGCCGCCAACGATGCGATGATCGTTACCGACAGCAACCTCAATGTGATCTATCGCGTTTCGATTGCTGATGCCAGCGCCGAAGTCCTTTACGAACATGGAAATCGCGAATTTGCGCCTGGGCTGGATGGCGTGGTTATTACGCCCGATGGCACAATTTATGTGGCGGCAACGGCTCAAAACGGCGTGGTCACGCTCAAAGATGGCGAACTCGAATATGTCGCAGGCCAGTTTCGCAGCCCCAGTGATGTGGACTATCGTGATGGCAAGCTCTATGTGGCTAATTTCGACTCTTTTTCGCTGGTTGTTTCCGCTGTGTCACCGCGTCTGCCCTTTGCGATAGATGTGATCGAACTCGCCTCGTGAACGCCTGATGAGCGTCTTTGTATAGCCTTCCTGAATGGCTGATGAGCGTCTCATGTATGGACGGTAACATTTTTTGTTATACTGCTGGCGTTTGAATATAATCATGTAGATTCGTAAGCGGAGCGTTCTATAGAAATCTGTTCAAACGGCGGAGCTGATATGAGTAAGCATATTCAAGTCGTATGGGACAATGATGAAAAGACCATCGTGCGCTGGGAGTTTAAAGGTGCATGGACGTGGGAGGAATGGTACGAGTCAACCCGCTATGTCCTTGAAATGCGGGCAACGGTGATCGACCATCCTTGCGTTCCGGCGATTTTCGACCTTAAACAAAGCGGGAATGTGCCGATGGGTGCGCTGCCGCATGCCCGCAGCGCGATGGAAATGATGGATTCGCGTGATTATGTCATTATCACCAACAGCAGCGGTTTTGTTCGCTCATTGACCGAAATCTTTCGCCTTCTGAATCACGAATTTGCTGAAAAAGTATTTGTGGCACGAACGGTGGAAGAGGCCCGCACGATCATCGCACGCCGCCGTGACAATGGAGAACCCTACTAGCTTTCAGGAACTTGCCTTCAACCTCTAAAGGACACGAATGTTGTCCATGTTACACCCGTCATATAATACAATCTGATGCTGTCCACGCTACCCCCGCCTTATGCTATAATCTGATCTGTTTGTCCGGTGAATTTCTGGTTATATCTCCATGTCACTTCTTACAGCCTATAATCTCGCGAAATCTTTTGGTCCCGATGATATTTTCGATAGCATCAGTATCGAAATCCCGTATGGCGCACGCATCGCTCTGGTTGGCCCAAACGGTGCTGGCAAAACGACTCTGCTGAATCTGATGATTGGCGCGGATACACCTACGGAAGGCAGTATTTCGGTAGCGAAAAATACGCGCATTGGCTTTCTGCCACAACGCCCAGAGTTATTGGGCGGTCATACCCTGTGGGAGGAACAGTTATCAGCGTTTGCCGATGTGCGCCGCATGGAAGCCCAGCTTACTGAGCTTGAACACGCGATGGCTGATCCAAAACTCCATGACGAAGCATTGGCAAAATATGGCCCGCTGCAAGAACGGTTTGAACTGGCAGATGGCTATCTTTATGAACAGCGTATTCGCATGGTGCTGCAAGGTCTGGGCTTTACGTCCGAGGAATATCAGAAGCCGCTGTCGATGCTCTCCGGTGGTCAGAAAACGCGGGCGCTGCTGGCGCGTCTGCTGCTGGATTCGCCCGATTTGCTGGTGCTGGACGAGCCGACGAATCACCTGGATATTCAGGCTGTCGAATGGCTGGAAGGCTTTTTAAAGTCATTTTCCGGGGCGGTATTAGCGGTCAGTCATGATCGTTATTTCATGGACGCGTTCGCGCAGTCGATATGGGAACTCGATTTCGGCACGATTGAGACTTATCGCGGTAATTACAGCCATTACACCCGCCAGCGTGAGGAACGTTACGAGCGCCGGATGAAAGAATATGAAGCGCAGCAGGAATTCCTCGCGAAAGAAGAAGAATATATCCGCCGCAACATCGCCGGGCAGAATACGCGGCAGGCGAAAGGCAAGCTAAAGCGCCTGGAAACGATGAAAAAGCGCGGCAAATTTCTCAACCGCCCGAAGCAGCGCAAAACCATGTTTTTGAGGATGGGTCGCACGGTTCGCAGCGGCGACAAGGTGCTGATGACCCAAAACCTGGCGGTTGGCTACCCCGATGCCGACGCACCCTTGTTCCAGTCGCCAGATATTACGCTCTATCGTGGCGAAACGGCGGCGTTGATCGGCCCGAATGGGGTCGGTAAAAGTACGTTTTTGAAAACAATTATCGGCCAGTTGCAGCCGCTGTCCGGCGAAACACGGATCGGCGCAGCAGTGAAAATCGGCTATTTTGCCCAGGCTCACGAATTGCTCGACCCGAAAAAGCCTATCATCGACGAAATCCAGACGGTCAAGGCCATGCCCATCAGCGAGGCGCGTAATTATCTGGCGCAATTTTTGTTCACAGGTGATGATGTGTTCCGGCCCATCGAAACACTTTCCGGCGGGGAGCGCGGGCGTGTCGCGCTGGCGAAATTGGCGCTTTCCGGCTCAAATCTGCTTCTGCTGGACGAGCCGACAAACCATCTTGACATCGACAGTCAGGAAATTTTGCAGACGGTTCTCGATAGCTTTGACGGGACGATTTTGCTGGTCAGTCATGATCGCTATTTGATTGACGCGCTGGCAACGCAAATTTGGGCGGCGAACCCCGGCGAGTTGAAGGTTTTCGAAGGCACATATTCGGAATATGTCGCCGAGCGTGATAAGCAAGCTGCTGCGAATGTCGCTCTTCAAGTCAACGGACGCGCTCAAAATGGCGATAAAAAACAAGCCAATGTCAAACCTGTCTCGCAGAAGAAACACGGCCTGAATCCTCGCCAACTGGAGAAGAAGATTGCTGAAGTTGAATCGAAGATTGAGGCGCTGGAAACAAAAATCGAAGACCTCCACAACGCGATCAATGATGCCAGTTCGAAGGGTAACGCTGCCAGAGTCCGTGAACTCGGCGAGCAGTACACCCAGGCCGAGGCTGATCTCCACGAGACGATGACCGCGTGGGAAGCGCTGGTGGACTAAGTGGCAACTCGTAAACAAAACGAAAGGCGCTTTCCTAATTGGGATGAACTACCGTATGGAGGACGGCGTTATTATGAGATTAAACTGGGAAAAGTGGCTGGCTACGCTCGTTATGTCAAGCAAGTAGACGCAAATGAAATCACAATCAGTATTGTCCAAGAAGTTTATGATGATGCCGGACGTTTAATTGCGATTCATCAAAAGTACCCAGTGGATACTGGACATCAGGATGTTCCGATAGAAGAGGAATAGAGATGATTACGCAGGAAATAGTTACTCAGAAAATTATCGCCCATTTGAATGGTGAAATCACCGAAAAGGAACTGGTTCATTGGGCTGAAGATGCGTTTGTTGCTTTCAGTGAAAGCGACATCGACATTCCCAATGAAAAACTGGTTATGGATGCTTTAATGTATATCGGTGCTGGTGATAGCCCTGGCTTTCCGCTAACCTGGGAGGTGCTTTCGGGTTATTTGGAACAGCTTGGCACAAAGGTGCGAGTCATCGCTGAGGCAAGTTAACAAGCCATAAATGAAAATTCCCAAACTCCTCTCCACGCCTCTGCTGCTCTGCGCCCTTGTGTTAAGTTTTTTGCTTTTTCTTCCATCCACTTTCGCCCAAGAAAATCGTGAAATTCTCCGACTGGGGCGCGGTACGGCGAACGCTCTCGATTGGCGACCTGACGGCGAAGTGTTAGCGGTTGGCGGCAGCACTGGCCTATGGCTGCTCGACGCGGATTTGAGCGTCACCGCGCACCTCTCTGACGAATCAGTTACAGCACTGGCGTGGAGTCCTGACGGCGAGAAACTCGCCACCAGCACGATTATTGAGCAGTCTTGTACGCTGCAAATCTGGGATGTGGACGCGAAACGTGCATTGGTCGAGTCGTCCGAGTGCGCGGACAAAATCGCCTGGAAGCCGGACAGCCAATTTCTCGCGATAACGTCACCGTTCACGCAAACTGTGAGCGTCATCAATGTGGATGGCAGTGTCATTTTGAAGGATTTGCCGGGGCGCTCAGCGGCCTGGTCGCCGGATGGTGAACGCTTGGCGGTGATCAATGCGGAAAATCTGTCGATCTGGAACATCACATCGCAGCGAAAAATGCTCACGACTGCTAATCAGGATTACGGCGATACGCTGCTATGGACAGATCATGGCATTTTGACGTTATGCAGCGAACACGACACCTCAACCTATGTGGTCAGCATGTGCCGCCTCAACGCGCGAACGGGCATGAAAATTGATTCAAAGGTGCTGTTATGGCGGCATCCCGGCGAATGGGGTGATTTAGGCCGTTTGCGCTGGAATGATGAAAAAAATCGTTTCAGCTTTATCGTTTCCGTTCCAGATGGCAGCGCACCCTCGTTGGCCTATGTGTTTGATTGGAGCGAGAACGGCGGCTCGATTATTACGCGTGCCAGTTTTGCCGCCTGGAAACACGGCACATCTACTGTAACTGTCGGGCTGGACAACGGCTTGATTCAAAATGTTGATGCGGGCAGCGGCAATATCCTCGCTCAACAAAATGCGTTTACCGCGCCTGTTCGTTTGCTGGTGTGGAGTCCGGATGGTGAACGTTTGGCGAGTGCGGGCAGCGGCGCGAATCAGACCGTCCATATCTGGGATATAGACGGTGATTCCGAGACTTCAGCGCTGAATTTTCAGCCAGAAGTTGTCAACAATCTATCATGGACTCCAGATGGTCGCGAAATCTTCACGGGTGGCGCAAGTGGAACTTATGCCAGCGATGTTCGTGCCTGGGATACAAGCGACGGGGATTCAGTTCGCGTTATCGCGCAGGATTTAGCGCCAGCCAAAGGCATCATCGCCTGGAACAGTGATTTTACCCTCAAGGCGATATCAAATGGGCAGCGGATCACACTCCCTGGCGACATCTCCATCAAAACAGCGCGTGGGACGATCCACGCGATACGCTGGAGTCCTGATAGTAGCCGAATCGCCACTTTAAGTGTGAATCGCGATTCCACGAAATTCACCATAGAAATCTGGCAGCCACAAACAGGTGAACGGATTGTAGCCATTCAATCCGGGGAGATTAGCGGTTTTGATTCAACGCTGCATTGGAGCAACGATGGAACGCGAGTGGCGCATTCGCTACGTGTAGGAGGAAATGATGCCTATACGCTGCGGGTTTATGATCCCATAACTGGCGAACTGGTCATGGTTTATGATACGCCGCAATGGTACGCGCCAAAACTCGCATGGCGACCTGATGATCGGGTGCTTGCCGTCGAAATTCTGTCCGGTGTGATTTTTCTGGATATACTGAGTGGTGAGCTGATTGGTGAACAGATTTCGATGGGCTATATCAGTTCGCTGGAGTGGCGGCCTGATGGGGATCGGCTGGCAATTGGCGGCGTGGATGGTGTTATCCGGGTTTGGGATGTGTCGGAGATTGAATAAAAACTGAGCCTGTGATTACAATAAAACTCGGCTTTCGCGACAGACTCAGCTTACAATAAACTGGATTTATGCAACGCTATGAGGTGGTTTCTGGCTCGATTTTTTGCTGGTCGAGTAAAAACGAACGTGCTTGTTTGACGCTATCGGTGAAATGCACACCGGAGCTGATATGCTTATCAAACAGGCGGAATGTATCGTAAATACCCTTTATAAAACCGTTCGCGCCCGCGATCACAATCGTGCCACGCGCTTCATTTGCTTTTTGTGCCAATTTCTGCGCGTTTTTCTTGCCGTCAAAGCTGAAAATTGAACCGGAAGGAATCAGGTCGGCATTGCTGAAGTTGATGATCGCATCGACGCGATGATCGACACTGCCGGACATTTCCTTAACTTTGTCGAGTGCAGCGTAAAGGTCATTCCACGTCCATCGCCCATCAAAAACATACTGGATAATGGTTTTCTCGTCATTGTCCCATTTTACACTGATGCCCATGACCTATTCCCCTCATTTGCATATGCTCAAAATATAAGGGCAAAAGATAATGGCAACTTCAATAGCGCATGAGCAGGAGATGAATTTGTGAAAGGGAATGGGCGGGGCAGGTTTTGGGCCTACCCGCATATGCATCTAACGTTTTAATTTAGTAACGCATCGGTTTTGTAGGGGCGCACGGCGGTGCGCCCTCGCAGATCGGATTCAATTCTTTGGCCGCATATCAGCCATTGGAAGCTGAAACGAATGTCGGGAATGGTGGAAGATTATCAAGCGCGGTCATTGGACCTGACCAGGTGATTTCCCAGATGGTCGTTCCCTCGCCTGACCATAACTCAGCCATATTCGTGCCTGTATTATCCGAATAGTATTCCAGGCTGGTACGCACCATTTCGTTTTCGGTTTGCGGCAGGCGAGTGCGCAGGAAAGCATAGCCTCCGGGTGCGGGTGCGATGTCCGAATATTCGAGATCGGTCTGCAAATCGGTGATATTCCCCGTGCGATCCAGCGCCACCCACTTGCTCGGCTGTGCGCCGACTGGTTGATTCGGATCATAGGCTGGGAACAGGAGGATGGCGATTCGCTGGCCTTCTTCAATGAATTTCGCTGTTATGGGAGTCCATTCTCCATTGTGGTAGATCACGCGCTGCGCACCACTCGCATCAGCCAGAATGATGACGTTGGACTGTCCAACAGGGCCATCCGGCGCGGCGGCGGGCAGGCCTGGGTCGAATGCTGCCCAAACGGATTCTCCCGTCGCCTCTAATTTATCAACGTTAAAGTGGTTATGTGGGCCATCTGGCTCTGGCGTGAGCGTACCATCACTGAGCTGCCAGCGGAAAGCATTCACCGATGGGATGCCGCCAATGCCGTAAGGAACTTCAGCAAAAACAACCTGGCTGCTATCGAACAAATTGACATCTGGCAGAACGGGGGCATCCAGAATCATCCCTTGTGCAGCGACGGCTGGTGAATTTGAATTCAGCTCGTTAACAATCGCGCCTGTCGCAGTATCGATGATCTGGATTTGCCAGGATGGTTTGCTGGTATCTGCTGCTGCGTCGCCAGGGAAATAATTCACCACGCTTATGGCGATCTGGCTGAAATCAGCATTAAACGAGTTGCTGTCCGTTCGGCAGCCGATTGCGCTGCCAAATTCAACCTCAAGCACATTGGTTTCAGCCGCGAGATCGCGCAGATAGAATGTCGAGAAGGGTTGACCGGGGGCTTCAGCAGTTCCCGGTGGATAGGTCGTGACGCAGTAAGCCTCGCGAGACGCATCGGCATTAAACGCAATGTCCCGGCTGCTGATAAACTGATTTTCTCCCAGGCCGATATTGTGGCTTTCCTGCGTACCATCTTGATACACGCGCAGTAGCTCGCCGCTTGTGCTTTCAAACAGATAGACTGACCATCCGCCACCTGCCAGCGCCGGGACGATTCCCATAACAAACAGCGCCACAAGCGTGAATAGAATGGTCAAATTTGTTTTCTTGTTCATCCTGATACACTCCTTTGTTTCAAACAGGATTACGGGTTTATCTTACCATGCCCACGCTGGAGATCAATAAATGTTCGCCACGCGCTCGACCAACGGAATCCCTACGCAAATTCTAGCAACGTTTTAAAGAATTGTTATACTATTGCCCCATATTGCGCTGTTTGAAGGGGGAATCCATGAAATACGTCACCACAGTTCGTGTGCTGATCGCTGACTCCAAAAAGCCTGTGATCGGCGTCAACGTCGGCTTATTTGATCGAGATGAAAATTCAGAGGATGACTCACTGGGTACGGGTACGACTAATAAGTTTGGTGAATTTGAGTTTCATTACAAAACCCAGGATTTTACAGATGACAGGCTGGGTACATCGGATGATGGGGTCAAGATTTTGGGTAGGGACACCGTGCCTGATCTCTACGCCGTTGTTTATAATCGTGAAGGCGAGGCCATCCTCTCAACGCGCGATCACGCAACGCAGAATAAAGCGTCGCTGCACATCACGGTTTATGTTGAACAAAACCTGGCTGCCCAACATAGTTTGATTGTCGCAGCCGATTAGAGGCACAATGCTGAGTCTTAAAATTGACGATATGACCGAACTGCGGCTGTTGCAGGATGAGCACGCCGCTGCTTTGTTTACGCTCACCAACCAGAATCGCCATTATCTGCGCGAATGGTTGCCCTGGGTCGATGATACGCGCACGCTCGAAGACACCCGGCGTTTTATCCGCGCCGGGCTGCGCCAGAAGGAAAATGAGAACGGTTTTCACATGGGCATCTGGCATCAGGCCAATCTCACAGGTGTTGTCAGCTACAATTATGTCAGCCGCGAAAAACGACAAACTGAACTCGGCTACTGGCTGGGTGCGCAGTTCCAGGGCAAAGGCCTGATGACGGCGGCCTGCCGAACACTGACCACCTACGCTTTTGATACGCTCAATTTAAAGCGTGTCGAGATTCGCTCCGCGATTGCCAACGCCAAAAGCCGCGCGATCCCCGTTCGCCTGGGCTTTACGGAAGAAGGGGTTGTGCCGCAGCTTGAGTGGCTCTATGACCATTACGTCGATGCGGTTGTCTACAGCATGTCGGTGGAAAACTGGAGCAAACTGCGGGCAGCCCAAAAATAAAACCCTACCGACGCTTTAAAAAATCGCCCACAACTTTTTGAAACGTTTCCCATTGCAAATTGTGGACGGCGTGGCCGCATTTGAACATCACCAGTTTGCCGTGAGGTATTTTCTCGATAAAAGTACGCCCGTATGCTTCCGGGTTGAGCGTATCCTGGTCGCCCAGCATCAGCAGCAGCGGGCAGGTGATATTGTGCGCCAGACTGATGCTCACATCGCCACCGGAATCAATTGTCATTTTCATGGATTGAATCCACTGCAAAATGATCGGCTCGATTTGGGTTATGCCATGCCGCGCTTTTTCTTCTTCTGTAACCCAGGTCGGCGGATACAGGCTTTGCACCACAGGCCGCACTTCTGGTCCGAAATAGCCTACCGCACCCCACGACGACGCTGACAAAAAACGTTCCGGTTGCAGTCCGGGAGCCATGAGCGCAACCTCGCCGCCGTCGGAATAACCCATGATATGCGCTTTTTGCAGGCCGAGTGCGTCCATAAACGCCAACACATCGTCCGTATCGCGTCGATAAAAATCAGGCGGAAAATCGCGCGGTTTGGGTGTCGATTCGCCGTAGCCGCGCAGGGTCAGGCCGAGAACGCGATAGTCGGCGCTCAACCAGTCCATGACATGCCCCAGATCGGCGTGTGCCGTCCCCAGCAAGCCGTGAATCATAATAATCGGCTCACCGCTGCCGAGGTCTTCATAATGTAAACGTGCGCCAGTGGATAGGTCGGCAAAAGGCATCAGTTGGTTTCCTTATCCATCGCATAGAAGCTAAAATTTTCACCTGTAGTTTATACGAACTGGCTGCAAATCACGAAGATTATGCTATGACATTCTCACTGAAAGTCGAATTTTTACGGGAACGATTATGCAATCTCATGATATTGAATTCATCATTCAGGCTGAAAAAACGCTTGCCCATGCGCACCTCACAATGGATATTGAAGCGATCAGTAACCTGCTTCATCAGGATTATGTCATTGTTCAGCCGGGTGGAAAAATTGAAACTAAAGCCGACGTGTTGGCCTCATATCAAATGGGAAATCGACATTGGGACAAAGCGCAGGTCGATCAGCTTGACGTGAAAATTTATGGAAGCATGGCAAGAGTTCTTGGCGTATGGCAGGCCACAGGCACGAACGACGGGCAGGCTTTTGACTATCAGGCGCGTTTTATCTCGATCTGGATCAGCGACGGCACGAGTTGGAAAAACATTTCCTACTCGTCAGCGGAGATAAGCAATTTGCCATAACATCACTTCTATTTCACCGCCGACTCACTGCTAACCGCTGCTTTTCCTGAATTCTCGTCTTTCCCCTTCAGCACATCGCTCAACGAAACGCCTAACGCCAAAAGGCCAATCGTTCCCCAGATGATATAACCGAGGATGGTGACACCATGAAACAGGAAACCGAGCGACGTTGATAACAGCCGTTCCATGCCAACGGCGTTGCCTGCCGTCTGCACAGCACCTTCGAATGGGCCAATCGCGGCTACACTGAGGGGGATCGCGATGCTGAAGGAAGCTAAGGTAATCGAAAGCACCGTCATCAGGAAAAGGTTGTCCTGTGCACCAATCGACACTGCCAGACAGTAAAATGTCGCCAGTGACAGACTCCATGAAATGAGCGTCCAGACAATCGCATGAAGGGCGCTGCGCCACTGTGTCAGCGGCTTGATGCCGTCTAAAACATGATCGAGCAAACGCCCCAGGTTGAGCTTTTTGATAAAAGGTAGCAAATTTTCGAAAAATGCCAGCGTTCGATGCGCGATAGCCGGGTAACGCGCGAAAATAATCAGGACGATAAACGCGATGACTGCCGCCACGCCGAAAAGTGCCGCTGCCTGTGTCGCTACTGCGGGAGCATCGGGAAGCTGGGTGAGGGCAATCGACAGCCAGATGACGACCAGGAGCGTATCCAGCAGTCGTTCAACCAGAATACTGGTGGCGGCGGTGAACAAAGGCACACCAGAGCGTGTAACGAGCAAACTACGTGCGACTTCACCCGCGCGGAACGGTAATTGATTCAGGAGCATGGCAATATTGAGCATGTGAAAGGCCTGCATGGTTTCGACCTTGCCGCCGAGAAGCCCACGCCAACGAATAGCCCGTGTCCACAGCCCGGCAGTGATGAAACCCAGTGCTGCCAAGACCCACAACAAATCGGCCTGACGAATGCTCTGGGCAACGTCAGCCAGCGGAATACCTCGCAGCGTCAACCACAAAAAGAGGGCGCTTACCGCCACGCTGGCGATCAAAAAGATAACACGTCGCATAGACTTGCCTTTTTATTCACATACTACGCTCAAGGGTAATGCGTCCTGACTTGCGGTTGCCTAAATGCAATCACGCCTCGAATTTATAGCCTACACCCCATACGGTCTGAATGAAGATAGGCTTTGTCGGATCAGGCTCTATTTTCTCGCGCAAACGGCGGACATGAACCGTTACCGTGCTGGGGTCGCCATAAAATCCAAACCCCCACACCTGGTCGAGGAGCTGGTCACGTGTGAATACTTGGCGCGGGCTGCTGGCAAAAAACCATAATAAGTCGAATTCTTTGGCGGTCAGCGCCACGGAGCGACCATTCACGGCGGTTTCGCGGGTACGTGGGTCGATATAGAGGCGTTCAAAACTCAAGGGACGTTCGGAAGTGTGGCTGGGGTGCGCGCGCCGCAGAACAGCCCGCACCCGTGCGACGAGTTCCTGTGGGCTGAAAGGTTTGGTCACATAATCATCAGCCCCGAGTTCCAGACCTTGAATGCGATCTCGTTCGCCCGTTCGGGCGGTCAGGATGATGATGGGGACTTCGCGTTCGGTGACAAGCGTGCTAGAGCCGTCACCATCACGCAGGCGGCTGGTGATTGTCAGCCCATCAATCCCAGGCAGCATAATATCCAGAATCATCAAATCGGGTAGCTCGTTTTCCAGCATGGCTAAGGCGGTTTTGCCATCTGCGGCTTCATTCACCTTATAGCCGTCGCGTTCGAGATAGCGGCGCACGACCTCACGGATGGTCGGCTCATCATCGACAACGAGAATGGTAGACTGCTTCATAAACACCTGAATGATAAACGCTGTCGCTAATGATGACCTAAAAGATAAATACTGTAGCTATTGTAGTCGATTTCGCGAGGGATTGTCAGCAATTCATTCAGCGCTTTTAACCCGTGCGTAATGGCGGCGCGCTTTTGCCCGGTTTCCGCAGCCTTTCATATCACACCAGCGGCGGCTGTGGTTGCGGCTGGTATCGAGAAACATCCAACTGCATGTTTCGCTGCCACATTCCCGCACTAACCCGCGTTTTTCCGAAAGTAAAAGTTCCGCCGCCGACCAGGTGATCGGCCACAGCGGTTTTTCGAGCGAATCGCTGACCCATTCCCACTGAAGTCCTTCTGAAATCGTCCCGCGCGACCCCGCTTCATTTAAAAAGGCATTGAAAGCGGCTAAATCCTTTGATTCTGGCTGCTCCCCGGCGGAGATAGCCGAAAAAATGTCGTACATTGTTTGACGCAGAGCGCGGGCTTTTTCCAGTGTTTGGATGGCGTCCGCCGGGTATTCAGATGCGCTGCGGGTTAACTGCTCGGCTTCATTTTCGCTGATGATGCCAGCTTCTCTACCCCACAGGACAATGTCGTCATAGGTGTGCAGATTTTCTTTCCATTCGCGCTTTAAATTTCCATCGGCGGTGTTGCAATAATCCAGGCAAAGGTATCCGCTGCTAAAGTCAAACCTTGTTGATTCCGTCGCTAATTCGTCCATGAGCCTCACGCTTAACCGTCAAAATAACCTTGACAGGTTAGATAGCCTCTGCTAAACTTATAACCAGTAAAAGCATTATAGCAGGTTATGTAACAAACGTAAATAGAAAAGGTGTGCCATGCTTGACTCACAGCATATTTTACTCGAACAGCGTCACAAAGAACTGATCCACGAACGGGAAATGCAAACTCTTGCACAAACCGCGATGGAAGGGCATGAGAACGACAGCCCGTTCTATGCCGATGCCTTAGCCACTTTGGGCCGCCAGCTCATTACCTGGGGCGAACAGCTTGAGGAGCGCTATGCAATGACTTGCACGGAATGCCCAACACCTAAGCTCAGTGCATAAATCTATCTCATCTTAGTGCGTAAAGCTGTTCTCAGCCTAGCGCATCTAGCCCCTATTTTTTCTTTTCCGCTTTGCCCAGGACAACCCTGCCAGTTTGACCGTTGACCAGTGCGGTGCGAATATCGCCGTCTTCTTCCGTCAGCGTCGCCACCCAAACTGGCAGGAGCAGTAACCGAAAATTCATATCCCGAACCGCGCTAAAAATCGAAATCTGAACCTGCTCGTCGCCTGTTTCCTTGCGGCTATGTTTTTCGCGCATGTGGTTCGAGACTTTGCTGCGGGCTGCGAGCGATGCCTTGTCAAAGTCGATGCTGTAAAGCTGCGCTGGGTATTTCGCCAGCAGCTTTGCCTCATACGGGATTACGGTATCGAATTTATATTTGCCCAATTTTTCGGTGATGCGTTCGGGAGGCGATTCTACGGCGCACACTTCAAGATTAAAAATGCCGTCGGTGTAAGTTGAGCGAGTCTGCGTCTTTGCCATCACAAAGCGACTGTCACGGTGTGATCCTTTATAGGTGCGCGTTTCGGTAATATCCGCCATCGCATCAAATACCCAGAACGGCAGGTAAACGCCGTCCAGCGAGGCTGACCTGACACGGTTGTTATCGAATAAATTGGCGATGCGCTGTGTGACACCACCCAACTGTGCTTTGATATTTGCCGCTGCTTCTTCGCGTGAAATGCTGAACTGCACCAGTCCGTCCGGTTGCTCGAACGATTTCAGCGCATCCTGCATAATCACGTGGGTCGAACCGCAAAATGGGCAATCCTCCGAAAGTTTTCGTGCGGGAATCGTGCGTTCCGCACCGCACTCGTTACAATGCAGCAGTCGTTCGCCGATCAGCCATTTAACGCCTCGCGCCTTGCGTTCGATCAGCGCCATTGCCAGCGAATCCGAGCCATCATCATTTAGAGTACGTGGCTTACGCTGCTCGACATGTCCACAGAATCGACATTCGACACGCCCACTTTCGTCATCAATCGTCAGATTACCGGAGCAAACCGGACACAGCAGCACCTGAGTCTCGGTTTTCACGGGTTCGGCGACCTGTTGAAGCGGTAGATCATTGTAGTGGTGGGTACGTGTGGCTTGTTCCGGTGTCAAGCGCCCGTTTAAAATCATCAATTTGCGTAGGGCTTCTGGGTTGCTGGCATCATAAGCCAGTATGATACCCAGGTGATCGCGCTTGATTTTTTCATCTTCAGTCAGTTCAGCAATCCACAAGTGCGCGTCGGCAAAATCCGCCTGAAAATTTAACGCCCGCCGGAATGAGTCGAGCGCTTTTTGTTTGTCACCGTTATAGAGTAGGTCATGGCCTGTGCGGAAAGCAGACATGGCGTTGTGGTTGACTTCGCCTCGGTGTGTGATGTCGATCTCCGGGCGTGGGCCACGTGCCTGTGCCTCAGTCATTTTTGCGTCCAGCGGCGAATAATTGCAGTTCGGGCACATGATTTTACTTTGTTGAAAGTTATATCTCATGCGCTTGCCACACTGTGGACAGGTTAATTCGTCGCTCATGCCGCTTTCTCCGCTTCGTTTACTCTATTTTCAGTATATGCCCATAGGTGCTTTCAGTCCCTACAGGCATATGCAAATTTCGTAAATTTTCGGATTTACTCTGGGCAGACCGCGAAGGCATCGGCAGCAGCGCGTGTCGGCAGGGCAGGAATCGCGCCGCGTTGAGTCGTCGCCAGTGCGCCAACAGCATTGGCAAAGCACAAAATTTTCTTCATATCAGTCAGGTAATGATCCCAATTTTCGAGAATGCCCACCAGCATCCCGGCGACGAAACCATCACCCGCACCAGTTGTATCAACCGGGGTTACGCTATACCCTGGCACCTGGATGCTCTCTTTGCGGGTATGAACAGTCGCGCCACCGGGGCCATGTGTGACGACGATGATTTGCATCTCTGGTCGCCAGAGTGCGTTTACATCGCTGCCAGGACTCATGAATTCGAGTTCTTCATCGCTGATCTTGACAATGTGCGCGTAATTCAACCCCGTCAACATGCCCTCACGCGCGATTTCGGCATCCGGCCACAATGCCAGTCGGAGATTTGGGTCGTATGAAATGAGCTTATTGCGAGAGCGTGCGTGCTGCGCGGCGATGAGCGTTGCCGAACGGCAAGGCTCGTTTATTAGGGTGATCGAGCCAAAGTGGAAGATTTTGTGCTGGTCGATAACGTTGAGCGCGACATCTTCCGGGCGCATGAGCATGTCGGCGCTGGGGTGGCGATAAAAAACGAAGCTGCGTTCACCCCCTGGCCCTAACGACACGAACGCCAGCGGAGTCCGCGCCTCAGTCGAAAATTTCAGCCCGCTTATGTCAATGTGATCGGCCTGTAACACGCCCGCCAGATAATGCCCAAAGGGATCATCGCCGACCTGACCGAGAAACGCGCTCGGATGTCCCAACCGCGACACGGCAACAGCCACATTCGCTGGAGCGCCGCCGGGGGCTTTCTGGAAACCAGATGCTTCACCGACTGTCACACCGCTTTCCAACGCAACAAAATCAATCAATAATTCACCAAAACACACAACGCTCATTTTTTTACTCCTTGAATACGCCTCTATTTTAGGGGGATTACGCGCGGATTGCATCCAGATTTTAGAAGTTGCTTGACACATCCCAAGAAATTATGTTAGATTTATTTTGATCTGCTTAACTAAGTTATTGGAGGCGCATTGCATGACAACCATTCATTCTGCTAAACCCACTGTGGTTGCATTTGCTTTGAGTGCGCCAACCCTCCGCTAAATTCGTCCTTTTCCTAACTAAGACAATTTAACGGCCACAGCGCACTCGTGACTCGTGGCTATTTGATTCTCCGATAGCCACACCGGGTACGTTCGTGGCTGTTTTTATTTCAGCCATGCGCGTTTCGTACATGGCTGATTTTGATTCTGTCTGAAGGAGGAGAAGCGACGATGAAGACAATCGAAACTGAACGGCTGACCATCCGCCGATTGACGATGGAAGATTTGAACGATAGCAATCAGATTTATGTTGATGCGGGTTGGACTGACCCTAATGACACACCGGAGCAATCTTTGAGCAAACGCAAAACATGGCTGGAATGGTCAGTGCGGAATTACGATGCACTCGCCAATCTATACCAACCACCCTATGGTGATCTCGCTGTGACGCTCAAAGGCGAAACACGGCTGATCGGCTCGGTGGGTATTGTGCCGGGACTTGCGCCATATGGGCAGCTTTCCTACTACAAGGCGCACGGTTTTGCGGGCGATGAGCGACTCTTTATCCCCGAAGTTGGCCTGTTCTGGGCATTTCTGAAGGAACACTGGGGAAAAGGCTACGCCACCGAAGCCGCACAGGGACTAATCGAATTTGCTTTCAATGAAATGAAACTACGGCGTATTCTGGCGTGGACGGAATACGAAAACGAAAATTCAATGGCCGTTATGCGGCGCTTGGGTATGACGATTGAGAAAAATCCGCTGCCTGACCCTCACTGGTTTCAGGTCGTGGGCATTCTCGAAAACCCGATCAATTCACTTACTCAGAATTTACAAACGAACACACAGGTAACAACACCTTGAACGACCAGACAACAACCTATCGCAAAGCTAATAACACACCTATCAAAGGACAACTGACCTTGAATAACTACGACGAGTACGAGAATTACGAGCAGTACGAAGAGGAATTTGACCCGATGCGCACAGACCGTCAGGCACGACGCAAGCGCAAACCGAAAATCAAGCATGTCCCGAAAAAATCGGAGCATCAGGTCATTGCCGAAATTACCAGCAAGAGCGGCGGGAGTGAAGGTGGTTTTCAGACCACTTATCAACCCGGTTTGTTCGAACAATCATGGCTGCCGATGTCGCTGCGTGCATTTTACGATCAGGAACTCATCATTGATGTGCTGGCGCGGGTGAAGGGCGGCAAAGAAGCCAGCGTCTATCGCTGTCTGGCGCGTCCATCAACCGGTATGGAATTGGTCGCGGCGAAAGTTTATCGCCCACGCATGTTCCGTAATCTGCGCAATGACAAGATGTACCGCGAAGGCCGCCAGATTCTCAAGGAAAATGGCAAAGCGGTGAAAGGGAGCGATCATCGCAGTATGCGGGCTATCGGTAAAAAGACCGATTTCGGTCAGCAGTTGGAACATACCTCGTGGCTGATGTACGAATATCAGACGCTTGAACGGCTTTACAAGGCTGGCGCTTCCGTGCCTAAGCCGCTTGCTGTGAGCGAAAACGCCATCCTCATGAGCTACTGTGGCGACGAGAAAATGGCTGCGCACACCTTGAATGAGGTCGAACTGTCCGACAAGGAAGCGGTGCCACTTTTTCGGGAAGCGCTGCGCAATATCGAACTTATGCTGCAAAACAATCTGATTCACGGCGATCTGTCGGCCTATAACATCCTCTACTGGGAGGGCAAAATTACGCTGATTGATTTCCCGCAGCTGACGAACAGCCTCACGAACGGGCAGGCCTATTTCATCCTTCAACGTGATATTGAGCGCATCTGTGAATACTTCATCGGTCAGGGCGTATCTTGCGACTCTGACTCCATCACCGACAACCTATGGAAACGCTACGTTGATGGTGTGCGCGTGCTGCCTCTGCCTCCTGAAGAAGAGGATGAGGAGGAAATATACGAATGAATACCGGAATCGTCTTCAAAAAATCAACCGGCAGTTATGTCGTGAATGTCGAAGGGCAGAGCATCACCTGCGCGATTTCGAGCAAATTGCGCAAGGTGCTGATTATGCCGACGGCGGATCGGTCATCCATGCCGCATCAGAAAGTGCAGGAAGTGCGCGATATTGAGGCAGTTGATCCAGTTGCAATCGGCGATGTCGTGAGCTTTATCGACAACGGTGACAACACCGGGCTGATTATGGAAGTCCATGAGCGCAAAAATGCACTGACTCGCCGCGCTCCTGGCCCAAAGCCGCTGGAACAGGTCATTGTCGCCAATGTCGATCAGGTTATGGTCGTGTTCGCGGCAGCGCAGCCCAGGCCGAAATGGAATATGCTGGATCGCTATCTCGCCAGTGCCGAAGCCTGCGAAGTCCCGGCGGTCATCTGCATCACCAAAGTTGACCTCGTGCGCGGCAAGCGTGATGAGGCCGAGGTTTTGGACGAAGTAGAGAATTACCGCGCGATGGGCTATACCGTGCTGATGAGCAGCGCATCCACTGGAGTCGGTGTCTACGAGTTCGAACAGGCCATCATCGGGCGCACATCCGCGCTTGTGGGCATGTCCGGTGTCGGCAAAAGCAGTTTGCTCAATGCCGTTCAGCCGGGACTCGGCATCCGTGTCAGCGAAATCAACACCAATATCGACAAGGGCCGCCACACGACGACCCATCTGGAAATGTTCAATCTCGATAAAGGCGGCACGGTGGTTGATACGCCGGGTATGAAGCTGTTTGGTTTGTGGAATGTCGAGCCAGAGGAAGTCGCGCTGCTGTTCGCCGAAATGCGTCCGTTCGTCGGCACGTGCAAGTTCGGTCTGAAATGCACTCATACCAATGAGCCGGGCTGCGGCATTGTCCGGGCGGTACTCGATGGCGAGATCAGCGCACGGCGGCATCAGAGCTACATCTACATGCGCGATCATCTTGAAGCGGAATATTGATCGGGTATCGTAGGGGCGACTCGGTGACCGAAGGAAATCCCTGCGGGACGAGTCGCCCCTACAAATTCATCTTTATCTTACTACCGAGGCCAGGTATAGCGCACGGTGTAGGTAATCACTTTTTCCTGCCCTGGCTCAACAGGTACACGGAATTCAATGGTTGCTGAATCCGTCTTCGTGTAAGGGTCGGAAGCGTCGATAATTTCCCAATTGCTCCAGCGGAACAGGCTTTCTGGCACACGGATTTCAACCGTTTCGTCGTCCTTGCGGTTGCGCAGCTTGATCTCGTAGGTTTCTTCGAGGACATTGCCACTGAGCATGACGAAATTGGTTTGCGTGCGTTCGCCGACCAGATCAAACGCATTGCCGAGGTAAAGCTCGACTTTTTCGCCTTCTGGTGTGTGGTCAATCGTGTTTTCGCCGATCAGCAGCGCCGCGCCGTCGGTATCTTCCTGATAGACGCGCACACGCCCGGCAGGTAAGTCCGCGCCCAGGCCCTCTTCTTCGCCTGTCGAAAATTCCAGCCAGCTTTGTACGTCGGTCACGCCTGTCACGCCATAATACTGGTCGGTGATCGGGCCGTAGTAACCGTAGAATATGCTGGAATTGTAGACGTAATAGGTGCTTGCGGGGACATCCGCGCCCGTGACAAACTCGACCTGTTTGGATTCATTGTCGGCAATCGTTACCGGACGGTTGATTTCGTAAAGCTGATATTCGAAAAATTCGCGTTGTTCGACCCCCTGAGTCGGCATCGCAGTCATTGTCGGCGCTGCCATCATGTCCATTGCGTACAATTCTTCGCGCTCTGGCTGAACGCGATTGAGATCACCCGCCACCAATTTGACCAACGCATCACGATAAGTCGCGCCGCTGACATTGTTCAGCGTCACCCAGCCGTTCAGGTCAAGCGAGGTGTTTTCGGTTGCCAGCAGGACGATATAATCCGCCGACCAATTCAGGCCACCTGTGAGGTAGGTGAGTTCGACCTGCTGCGCGCCGGAAGTCTCACTTTGCAGCAGCCAGCGCAGAGTTGGGCGCGTAATCAGGCCATCGGGCAATGACGGGAAGCTGATGTCACGCGCTTTACTCAGGCTGACAACAGATACCTGCCCGGCTTCGTCACGCAGGATGATTTCGCCATTGCGCCCACTCAAAAGCTGTCCGGTATAAATGGTTCCATCTTCAGCCGTCACGCGGATCGTCTGGTCGAGATAGCGCGTCAGCAGGGCGCTGCTGTCCACCAGATCATAAACATAATTTTGTTCCAGCACGGTTGTCCCTTGTGGATCAGTCAACGACTTGAAGCTGACCGAGGTCGAGTCGATGCTGGCAGCCACATCGGTAAAATCGAGCGTACTTGTACCTTCTGGCAGGTCAAACGTGCGCCGATCCTGGATCAACGCCGTTCCCTGGTTATAAATGGTGACGCTAACGCCGTCGCTGTCCTGAGCGTTCACCATCGGGACGAGCATAAAAATTCCCACTAAAATGAGCAGAATCCACTTTTTTCGCATGTTCACAACCCCTTTTTCTCGCATATTCACAAACCTTTATATTTCGACTTCAAGCGTGTGATCGTTAACGATGATTGTGTATGTGCCAGGTTCAAAACTGCCATCAAGCTTGATCGTTTCCCGATAGGGTATCAGCATTGCCGCGCACATCATCGCCGGGTCGCCCAGACGATAAATTTCGAGAGTCACGGTGTTTTCTGCACGCTGCTGCTCGTCAATCACCGGCAAGTCACAACCATCAGGCTGCGCACCAACGATGTTCAGTTGAATTTGCGCGGGGAAAGATTCCAATATCAGCGCTTCAACATTTTCAATTTGTGTGTAGCTGCGGAAGCTGCCATTCGCGGTTGAAGGCGTGACTGTCGTTTGAGTACCCAAAAACAGCGCTAAAAACAGCCGGATCAATAAACCGATCAAATCCATAAGTCGTTTACTCCTTTTCCATACACACCAGTATAGACGTATTACGGATGCCAGGAGTTCCCGTTTTGATCGTTGGCTGCGCAAAGTCGCGATGGTGGAATAACAATCACGTTTGGTTATCTACCATCGCACAGGGTGTTTTAAACTATAAGGTCATGAGAAATGCCATCAGGTCGGTAAGGTCTTGTTCGTCAAAATACTTGCTATAGTCGGGATACATAATGTCACGATAACCCGCGACGACATAGCTGTGGGGATCGAGAATGCTCTGGTGGATGTATGCTGCCGCATCCAGCCCTTCAACGCGGGTGGCAGCACGTTGAGCGATGCCAACCAGATTCGGCCCCAGGCTAAATCCGAAATTGACATCTGCGGCCATGTGACAGCTTGTGCAGGGTGGGGATTCGTTAAGACCTTTTGTAAAAATCTGATGACCCCGTTCCGCATCGCCTACGGCAGGTGCAGTAGTGGGTTCAAGCGTCGGTGCATCTGTTGGTTCAGGTGTAGGGGATGGCTGGGCAGCCGCGCCACACCCGGACAGGGTAATGACCAGGACAAACAGGGCAACGAAGGCAAAGAGATTGCGCATGGAAAGCTACCTTGAATAGAATCTACGGACACTTTTTGAAGATGTCCGTAGATAATCATGAAATTCAAACCTAAACCAGTTTAGGGGGTTGTTAGCTTGACGACTCCGCCCATCATCCCTGGGGCAAAGGCAACCGAGCCATACGAGACATAGATCGCGCCATCCGGCCCTTTGGCGATACCAAATGGAGCAAGCAGACCTTCAGCGACAGGGGTTGCGCCTTCTGACGTTACAGTAATAACGCTGCCTGGCCCAGGCCCTTGTTCACCAAAAATTACAAGCTGGACTGCATAGAGGGTTTCACCATCCAACAGGATGTCGGTGATGGTATTCAAACCGCTGAAGGTTTCGACCAGCTCACCGGCTGCTGACCAATGCTCAATCTTGCCTGCGCCAGGAGCGAGGCCTGCGCCAAGGAAGCCGATATAGAAATCACCATTTTCGGCAATTTCGATTGAGGTTGGGACTGAGTTATCCGACCACGCCTGGACAACCTGCAAACCTGCATCTTCTGTCCATGAAAGCACATCGTTGCCACCGGCATCGACAATGTAGAGTGTGCCGTCTGCGCCCCAGTCAATATCAACCACGTTGCTGTCATAGCCGTTGCCATCCGGGTCGTTCTCGGCTTCAAAAGCATTCAGATTGAGAATGTTTTTCACCGCGAGCGTAGTGGCATCTAATTCGACGACTGAGTCCGTCCAGAATGCGCCTGTCGTGGCCGACCCTGTACCGTTGAACACGAGCCAGATTGAGTCGCCATTTGGAATAGCGCGATACAGGCCGGTGGTTTCAGTCGGGGCGGCGTAACTTGGGAAACCACTGATTCGATCTGTAGCTGTGCCATCTGGCGCAACTGTAACGATACGCCCAGTTAAACCCATCTGGAAAACTGCTTCACCATCGGGGCTTGGCAAAGTCATGGAAACTTCGCCGCCCGTACCTGCCACTGTTACCCACAAATTGCCTTCAGCATCAAACGCAAGGCCGCGCGGTGCGCTCAAACCACCTACCACTTCTTCACCTGGCAGAGGTGGCATTTCCTGGGCCATTGCAGGCAAAGCTGCAAGCCCAATCACCGCTAGTGTGAAAGCTAAGGTGAATCTGAATAGACGTTGTAGATGCAAAATGTCCTCCTAGAGCATAAAATGAGAATAGAAACGGACTGACCGTCAGACGACAGGCATTTAGAACATGGCTGTCGTCTTTATTGTGCACAATTCTGGTATTTATTTTCCAGATCAAAAAGTAGTCACTTTTCGCTCATATAGCTTAAACCAGAATATGATTTTGGAATTATATAGGAAAATGCGGATTGATAAACCCAAAACTTGTTGCACTTTATATAGTATCTCTGACCTATAATAATTATCTATTACGTTCTAGAAAGAATTTATTTTTTGCGAAAATTTCAAGCTAATTTACGGTTAAATATATATTACATTCTTATTATAATACGGAATGGGTTAGTACGGAATTACTGAATGAAATCGGGCAATTG
>JALHNB010000022.1:0-30632 GCA_022843745.1 Anaerolineae bacterium
CCCAACCGCCTGCTTCGATCAAGGCGCTCACAAAAACCGAGCCATCCAGATAGGCTGAAAGCAGTTCACTCTCTATAACGGGTGGTGTGCCAGCGGGCAAGGTTAAAGTGTCGGTCTGGATGCCCTCTGCCAGCAGTTGCAGAATCGTCCCAAACGGATTTTTTTCGGCAATCGCCTGTGTATAAAGATTCATGACGACTGTCGCGTCGCCTTCGATCAGCGACAAAATGGCCTGCATATGATCGCGATTCTCGCCTGCCAGCGCTTGTGTTGCGGTCAGGTCAAAATTTTGATCTTGCAGGGCGTGGGTATATTCGTGCGAGTAGACGATTTGCTCCAGCAGCGGTAGTTCATCGTCGATAATCTCGCCATTGAGCAAGAGGGTGTTCATCTGCTTGGTTTCCGGCTCGTAAAATCCGCCGATCTGTGCGCTCAGTAAGCTCAGATAAGATTCCAGGTAGTCGGTATCCGGGGGCAGCAGATCGAACGCGATGTAAAATTGCGCTAACTGCCAGACGACTTCTTCCGGGTATTCCTGCTCGAATAAATTTAAGATGTAATCAATCGCCTCCTGGCGGGATGGGAAAAGTCGCTCTACGGGGGTAATGGCCTCTAATCCGCGTGTTTCAAGGACATAATCCTCGATGCCTTCGATTTGTTCCAACAGCGCCGGGCTGATTTCGGCAGCAGGTGCCGTTTCCTGAGCCTGAATCACCGGGACGCTTAAAAATAAGGCCACGACCAGCATAACAATAAAACGTCTCAAAATGCTCTCCTTCAATCAAGATTGTGTTGAATACTGAATTTATTATAACTGTTTTAGGGCGTGTCAATTTTTAGAGGAAGTAGAATAAATCCCTCAGACAGGGGCGCACCGCCAGGGTCGAAAACGTCGAGGCGTTCGCCGGACTGCACCCAGCCGATCCGCACTTGCCAGTGCAAAGTATCCGTATTTGCTGGCAGCGGGAAAAAGAGGCGATCTGTAACAGGTTGGTCAGATGTCCAACTGCTTGTCGGCGCGTAGCCGCCCTGGGGTTGGCGATCCTGCTGCGCGACAATGTTGCCGTTGGCATCGAGCAAATGGACAAACCAACTGGCATTTTCGGCTAATGGCTGGTGGGCTGACCATTGCAGGCTGATTCGCAGACCATCGCTCGATTTCGCAAGCGCATACGAAGTTAATTTAATCGAACCAAAATGCCAGCCGCCGGATTGATCCAGTTCAATTGGCGGTGTGAGGTCGAAGCGCAGCGCTCGGTGATTGGCGATGGTGCGCTCGGTCACAAAATAGGTTGTCTGCCAGAGTTGGCGTTCCTGCCAGTTGGCGGGATCAGCCATGCCGTACCAGGTGAGATACCAGAGCGTTTTATTCTGATGCAGTGCGTAATCCCACAGCGTTTGCGCAAGCGCATCATCCGGCGATGTGGGCGCATTTATGGCGATAATACGTGCGCCGTTATCTACATCCATCAGCGCCGTATCAAAATGAGTCGTCACCGTCACGACAGTCCCCGGTGGCTGCAAGGTTTGTTCAAGCGCGCGCACCATATCGGAATTTTGGCGTACTGCCACGATATTCAGGCTGACAAAAATTGCGACAGCGCCGACCAGCCACGCGCGTTTTGAATTCAGCCGCCGCGAAAAAGTCGCGAATATCCCGATAGCGATCAGGGCTAAGGCCGAGATGAGATGAACTACATCTATGCCGTTTGCAATCCAGATAGGTTCCGCACGCCATCGAGCCATCAGCAGCGCAAGATGTCCGGTAATTGGGCTGATCGCTGGGTCGAACATAACGCGGCTGTTGCGCAGGGTTTCGTTGGCGGTTGACAGATCAGGCCAATAGTGGATGCGCAGGTAGCCATCGTAGGTTAAATAATTGTACAGGCTGCCCAACACTTGTACGCCTATCGACAGCAGCGTAAAAACGCCCAGAATCACAAATAAAAAACGCCATTTACGGGCAGCTTCGATAATGGGCGCGAGGGCTAATGTCGCCAATGGGAGCGCAGGCAGCAAAAAACGCGGCCCCCACACAATACCGCCGTGCCAGCTCCACCACGACGCGAACGCCAGCGCTTGCAGCACGATCAACGCCAGTGCCAGCCATGCTAGCCGAGGTATTTGTAGCCGCAGCATGAGCCAGCCGGGAATCGCCAGAATCAAAATCGGGTTGTACCAGAACAGGCCGCGATAGGGGCTGAAAAACAGACCATAAAGACCGATCAGCAGCGGGTTATTGAAGCCTTCGCCCTCGGCAAAGTGGTAGCCGCTGGTGAGTGGACTGCCGAATCGCCCCCAGTTATAGAGGCCGAGCAGAGCTAGCCCCAACGCAATCGGCACGAAAAATTTCGCCATATCCAGCACGCGGATTTTTTGTCCCCAGAATATATAGAGGGCGATCACAGGCACAAAAACGACATAAACCGTGTTCACGCCGATGAGCAGGGCGAGGAGCATCCCTGAAGCGATAAGGGCTAAGTGCTGAGGACTGAGAATTGAGTTAAAAGTGCTGAGTGCTGAGTGCTGAGTCAAAAGCTGACCGCTGATCGCTGACCGCTGAAAGCTGTGCGCGAACATGACAGTCAATAGCAGCAAAAATCCAGCTAAAGGTTCGCCGAACAGCGTTTTAACGTAGGTGGCTGCGAAAGTGGCGAATCCAAAAATCAGGCCGAGAGCAAGCGCCGTCCACTCGTCATAATTTTGCCAACGCGCAAAGGTGTAGAGCGCTAAAGCTGTGAAGGTTGTGATGAGCGCGTTGAAAAGCATCGCCGTCGCCTGAATGGGCAGCCAGGGCGTGAAGTGGGCTAAGGCGACCAGTGGCATGAGCGCGAGGGAAGGGGTTGGCCCTTTTTTGGCGTAGAGTGCGCCGTCCACGCCCAAATTGCCCATGCGTCCGTCCGGCGTGAGCAGCCATTCGGTATAGCCGATGACGTTCATATCGAGCCGCCCGTGTTGGACAGCCGTATCCGCCACTGCCAGCAGCGCTTGACCATCAGCGTCAATGGGCGCTGGCACATAGATCAGCAGATAAACACCAAGCAGCAGGCAGGTCAGAAGGAGTGGCGCTTTAGAACGCCGCAGCATTTACCGGATGCCCCAGATGAGCATCATGGCGATCAACAGTACCACAAATGTCACCAGTGTCATGCCCAGACCAATCTTGAAAAAATCGCTGAATCGGTATCCGCCCGGGCCCATCATCAGGACGTTAACCGGATGCGCAATCGGTGTAAGAAAAGCCGTTGAGCAGCCAATCGCGACAGCAACAGCCATTGCCTGCGGATTCACACCCATCTGCTGCGCGGCGGTGATGGCAATCGGTCCGACAATCAGTGCGCTGACCTGCCCGGCCATGATCTGCGTGACTCCGACGGTTAATAAAAATAATCCCGCCACCAGCGCCAGTGGCCCAAATGGGGTAAGCGTGTTGACAAACGTCAAACCAATACGATCCGCCAGGCCTGTATTGACCATTGCGATACTGATTGGCAGCATCCCAGCGATGAGAAACACGACCCGCCACTCAATCGAGCGATAGGCTTCGTCCATCGTCATACAGCGCGTCAACACCAGCGCCGCCCATCCTGCCAGAACCGCCAACGAGAGGGGGATAATGTCAAAAATCGCAGTTATCAGTACCAGACCTGTAATCAACAGCGCCCATTTCGCCTTATCAGGATAGGGTGGCTGGTGAACATGACTGCTTTGCAGCAGCAAATAATCGCGCTCCTGCGCCAGCAATTTAATTTTTGAGATTGGCCCCACCATGAGCAGCGCATCGCCCACCTGAAGCGGCGTATTGCCGACATCGGTGCGGTAGCTGCGCCCTTCGCGCCAGAATGCCACGCTGGTCAGGCCATATTTGTTGCGGAAACGCAGGTCTTTGAGCGTTTTGCCTATCGCGTTGGAACGAGGCGGAATAATCACTTCGGTCAGATCGACGGAATAATCGTGCCTGTCGTTGCGATAACCGTTTTCGCGCCCGACTATCAATCCCCATTCCGCCAGTTTTCGTACTCGTTCTTCGCGTCCCAGGATCAACAGATAATCGTTGGCGTTGATAATCTCAATTGGCTCTGGTGCGAGGATCGCTTCTTGTCCGCGCCAGATGGCGACGACGGTGATGCCCAGATCGGAGCCAATATGACTATGGCTGAGGGCAGTATTTACCAATTTACAGGTCACGGGGACACGTACTTCCCACAGGCGCTCGTCCAGTTGGTAAGTTTCGCGCAATTTGCTGGAAAGATGGCGCGGGCTGATCGTCTGACCAACCGATTCGCGATCTGGCAGCAAGCGCCTTCCGATCAAGGCCATGAAAGCCAGTGTCGCCACGACGATTAACCCACCGGTTGGGATGAAATCCATCATATCGAGTCCGCTGAGTCCCTGACCTTGCAAAATGCCGCTGAGGATAATATTGGCGGTGGTGAAATAGGTCGCCATGCCACCGACTAATGTGCCAAACGACAGGGGAATCAACAGTTTAGAAAGTCGCACGTTGGATTCACGACCAACATGGATGGCAGCGGGCATCAAAACGGCTCCCGCGGCGATATTGTTCATAGTCAGCGAGAGCAGCGCCCCGACAGCCATAAATACGATTATCAGGCGCATCTCCGACGTGCCACCCAGCAAACGAATCCGATTGGCGATCACCTGCACTACGCCTGTATCTTCCAGCGTATGGGTAATCACGAACAGGCCGATAATGACGATGACGGCGGAACGGCTGAATCCTGAAACCGCCTCGTCAGTCGTGACCAGGCCAGTCAGCGTGAGTGACACCAGCACAAGGATTGCGACTAAATCGGTACGGAGTCGGTTCGATAGAATGAGAAAAATAGCAGCGACGATGATGAGGATCAGGAGAATTTCATTGCTGGAGAGCATAAAATAAAGGCTTTTTACCGGACGACAGTGTGTTGCAGCTTGGGGAACTATAGAATAATCCGCGCCGAGAGTCAACCGATAAATTTAATGTTCGGCTTGATTGTCGAAATGATAATGCTGGGCGACTCGTCGAGTCGCCCCTACAGGTTCGCAGGAATGCTCTCCAGCATGGACGCACTGCTGGCGATTATTTTGATGCGTGATTCGGGTGAATCAACCGTATAGAGGTGTGCGCTGTCGGTGATCGAGGCGTAAGCATCGGGAAATTGCAAAATAGCCTCCCCAATCATGCCTGTTTTGAGCATCAGCGCGATGCACTCCTGCGAAGGGGCGGCGTAAAAATCGACACTTTGCCAGTTGACCGGGCCTTCAAAATAGCCGACATCGGAAAATAGCAGGAAAAACGACGGGATATTCTGCTGCGGTTTAAACACGCTCAGATAGAGCCGTGACAGGCCGTTAAAATAGCGATACACCTGACAGCGATAAAGCTGCGGCGCTTTAATCTCAAAAATGGGGGTTTGCAATGCGCTATTCCTTCTTTTCCGGCTCAGTTTTTTCTGGCTGCTTAACCAGCACCTTATCGACACGCCGCCCGTCCATATCCATCACCTCGAAGCGCAGTTCATGCCATTCGAAATGGTCGCCTGCCGAGGGGATGCGCCCGACACGCATCATGACAAAACCGCCGACAGTTTGATAATCGCTGCGCTCGTCTTCGGGAAAAATGTCCATTTCCAGAATTTCTTCAGCTTCATGGATATTCATCAAACCATCCAGCAGCCATGACCCATCTTCGCGCTGAACGGCCTGGGATTCGCTGTGTTCACTCGCAATATCGCCGATGATCGCTTCGATAAGGTCAGTCAGCGTGACGATGCCTTCGGGATCGCCCTGTTCATCAATGACAATGCCCATATGTGTGCCGGACTGACGGAATAATTCCAATGCTTTTAATGAGGGGGTGTTGGAAGGAATGAAAAGCGGCTGAGTCAGGGCAGCTTGCAGATTCATCGTTTGGACATCCTGCCCCCACAAATCCTTGACCGAAACAATGCCCATCAAATGCTGTCGATCTTTTTTAAAGACTGGGTAAGCGGTGTGGCGGCTCTCTGTAATTTTCTTGCGATTAGCCTCGGACGAGTCGTCCAAATCCAGCCAGACAATATCGGTGCGGGGTGTCATGATCGAATGGACGCGCCAATCTCCCAGGCGAAATACGTTCGACATGATCTCGCGCTCGGCCTCTTCAAAAACGCCCGCTTCCTCACCTTGCTCAAGGATGATTTTGACTTCTTCTTCAGTGATCGGTGGCTCGTCTAAAATCTTGACACCCAGCAGTCGCAGAACCAGATCGCTGGAAAAGCCTAAAAAGCTGACGATTGGCGATGTGATTCTGGATAAAAAGCTCATCGGTCTGGCGACAGCGGCGGCAATACCTTCAGCGTTATTGAGCGCCAGACGCTTGGGGACGAGTTCGCCAATGACCAGTGACAGGTAGGTAATAAACAGAACAATCACGGCTACGCTCAAGGCTTCGCTGTAGGGTACCAGCACTGGAATCTGCTCAAAAACCGGAGCGAGATTTTGCGCCAGTGTTGACCCGCCTAACGCACCGGATAAAATCCCGATGAGGGTGATGCCAATTTGCACAGTGGATAGAAAACGATTGGGCGACTCAGCCAATTTGAGGGCAGCGCGTGCGCCTGCGTCCCCAGCTTCTGCTCGTTGTTGCAAACGGGTTTTGCGGGCAGAGATCATCGCGGCTTCAGACATGGCAAAAATGCCATTGGCGACAGTCAACAGAAACAGAAACAAAAGCTCACCAGTTACGTTTGACATCTTCTCAATTCGTTATTCGATTTTGATGACTTGAACTGTAGCACACGCGATGTTAGCTGTCCAGTTAGGCGAAAATGAGAGGTGTATAGCCCCAGAATGAATATCTGAGGCTAGGGGTGTGCGCAGTTAAGCAATTTCTTTAATGACGAAGACAAGTTCACCATCCGGGGCATTGACTTTGACTTTATCACCAACTTTTGCGCCCATCAGCGCCTTGCCCAGTGGACTTTCCAGCGAAATTTTGCCCTCGCTGGGACGTGCCTCCGCCGAGCCAACCAGGTGATAGACTTCTTTGTCCTGGGTGCCTTTTTCGACAACGGTTACATGCGAACCGAGCACCACTTCGTCTTTTTTGCCTTTTGTCTCTTCGATCACCTGAGCGCTGCTGAGGATCGTTTCCAGGCGCAGAATTTCACCTTCGACAAAGGCTTGCTCATTTTTCGCGTCTTCATATTCGGCATTCTCGCTCAGGTCGCCGCCTTCTTCCAGCGCGTGGCGCAAACGTTCGGCTACTTCTGCCCGGCGCACGTCGAGTAAATGCCGCAATCGGTTTTCAAGGTTTTTAAAGCCTTCGGGGGTTAAATATTGCGGTTGATCTACCATCGCAAATTCTCCTTACCTAAATGAAAAATTGCGCTAGCAATTTCTAGCACAATTGACAAAAACACAGCCAACGCTGTGCTAAATTCCAACCTAAAGTTGGTCATTATCCATTTAAATCATGATGTTCTGTAATGTAGCATGAAAAAAATCAGATGTAAAGTGAAAACTGTATAAACATCGTCATAGAAATTGTCACGTTGCGATCATCAATGTCATAGAAATTATCAAGTTGGGATCATCAGTGTGAAGCTAAAAGTGCTGCCCAGGTCTGGCTCGCCAGAGAAAATGAGTTCGCCGCGCTGCAACGCCAGAGTACGCTTCGCCAAAAAGAGCGTGAGGCCTGTACCGGGATGTTGGCGCACAAGGCGGTGGTGTTCGCCACGCCAGAAGGGTTGCCCCACGTACTGCATGTCTTCAGCAGTCAGGCCGATGCCACTGTCTGCCACGTTGAATAAAACATGCGTTCCCAGGTTATCAACCGACAGCCGAATCTGACCACCGGGCGGCGTATAGCACACCGCGTTTTCGAGTAAATGGGTCAGTACGATCAACGATTGATAAAAATCGCCGTGTGCCATTGGGCTGGACACCGGCTTCTGGATGATGACTTTATGCTTTTGGTCGGCGGCGCGGTCACGGATGCGTTCGTGGGCTTCTTCCAGCAAATCCGTCGCGATAAAATTGCTCCATTCGATCTGCATCTGCCCTTCGTGCATGGCGATGATCTGCTGCACCGCGTCCAGAAGCGTAAAGGCGCGGCCTGTGTTTTCGTGGATCGCATTCAGCCATTGTTTCTGTTCAGTGGTGATCTGCCCCAGAAGCCCCGCTTGAATCAATTCCGCGCGTCCGCGAATCGCGACCAGCGGCGCACGGAGGGCATCATTTACGCCGGACAGCAAATCCATCGCCGAGGTGTCGCCAGAAAGGGTTTCATTTTTCGACAATGGCTGCGGTGGAGGCTCCGGTTCGGCTTTCGGCGCAGGTGGCGACGAAGGCTCGATCAGCATATTATCTTCCGAAATCAGGCTGTTCAGATAGGCATTTTCTTGTGACAAATTTTCGATGAGTACCGTAATCTGTGCGATTTTCGCAGCCGTTGCCGGGGGAGCAGCCTGTTTTAAACGCTCTAAAATTTCGGCAGCATTTTTGACACTCAGCATCGCCATTTACGTCATGCCCATCAATGTTATGGAAATTGTCGTACCCTGGTCTGGCTCGCTGTCAACGTGAACCTGACCACCCAACACTTCGATAATGCCAAACGCAATGGGAATGCCCAGGCCGCTGCCCTTATAGTTGCGCACATGATCGCTGTCGGCGCGGTAATAAGGCGTTCCAAGCTGCGCCATTTCTTCCATCGTCATGCCGATTCCGTCATCCTGAATCTGGATATGCAGACGGTTATTTTCGCCCCTGGCGCTAACGGTGACATGACCGCCATCACGGGTATAGCGCAAGCCATTTTCGACCAGACGATTGAGTGCATTTGCCAGCCATTGACCATCGGTGTTCAATAAAGGTAAGCCCTGTTCAACCGGGACAAATGTCAACGTTCGCCCCATTTCTTCGGCTACCGGATTCATGGCTTTTTCGACGGTCATGATAATGTTCTTATACAAGTCCATCTTGGGCGTAATTTTGAGCATCCCGCCGCGTACTTTGCTGATGTCGCTTACGTCACGCAGCAGGCTTTCCATACGGCGAGCGTTGACGCGGATGGTGCTTAAAAATTGTTTCTGCATGTCGTTCAGTTCGCCCATGCCGGGGGTGTTGAGCATGTCTGCATAGCCGCGAATGCTGGTCATGGGGACGCGCAGTTCATGGATGGCAACCGACATAAATTCAGCTTGCTCCTGGCGGAATTCCTCAATATCAGCCGATACCGCTGCACCCTGACCGCTGGATTGACTTTCCGCGTCGGCCTGCATCAGCGCATTGGCGATGGCTTCCACCTGTCCCGGCAGGCGGATGGGGATAATACGGCCTGATTTCGCCGCTTCGAGGAGTTCGTTTACCAGCGCTTGTGCCTGCGCCAAAGATTCATTTGCCATGTTTTTATACCCTAACTGCTCATCAACCAATAGCGTTCAACCAACGCGCCGTTCTCGGCGGTCATCATTGACTGGCGGGTGGCCTTTTCCATTGCGTCCAGGCCTTTCCAGAAGGTGCTGATCTGCGATTTGTAGCAGGCAATCGCATGGACTTTCGCCATCACATCTTCGTCTTCCAGCAGCCGCTCTTCTACGGTGAGCGTTTGCGGCGCATAGAAAGACAATGCGCGATCTATAGCGATTTTATTATTCACATAAGGATATTCTTCATACAGTTTCATCGCCAGCGCGGGGGTGCGGTTTTTCAATTCCAGCCCCCAATCGCGCGTGATCTGGTGATCGACATGATGACCGACTCCCAGCGGCACATATAAAACGTCGGCCTGCGGAATCTCGGTTGCTAGCAATGCTTCTAATGCGCTGTCGTTCGGGTGAACCTCGCCAAACAGCGATTCTTCCGAGGGATACAGCGGAATCACCGCGTCACCTTTGCGGGCGGTACGATAAATACAGTCACCAATCGGCAAATGGATGATCTGCGCACCCAGCATACGCGCTGCCTCTTCATCTTCACGACGACGTGCAGCAGTCGGGGTTTCGCCTGCCTGCCAGCGCTCGTGTAAATCCTGAATTTTCGGCGTATCAACCGTCGATTCCGAAGGATCACCCGCCGTCACCGTCAGAATTATCACCGAATCACCCCCACGCACGAGTTGGTGAATTGTCGCGCCGCAGCTTAAAACGGCATCATCCAGGTGAGGGGACAGAAATAAATGGATCATTTTTAGTCTTTAGTGGTCGCGACGGTAAAGGTAAAACGGCTGCCCTGCCCGACTTCGCTTTCGATTTCGATATAACTGCCCATTTGCTCGACCAGTGCTTTCGTGATGGCAAAGCCGAGACCTGTACCGGGCTGCGAACGGGTGTAATCATCCTCTGCACGCCAGAATTTTGTCCCCAGTTTGACGATGGCTTCTTTGGAGAGGCCGATACCGTTATCGGTCACACAGAATGAAATTCGATTATTGACCCGCCGAACGCTTAATGTGATTGTGCCGCCATTGGGGGTGTATTTATAGGAATTGCTGACAAGGTTGGTGAGAACCTGGAGCAAACGGTAGTAATCGACCCACATTTCCGGCAAATTTGGCTCAATATCCTCGATAAATGAGTGCTCGCGTTCCTGCATTTGCGGCAGGGTATTATCGTTGACGGCCTGAACGATGTCCGCAACTTTGACATGGCTCTCGTTCATGAAGAAATGACCGCTATCGATACGGCTGATGTCGGCCAAATCCGAAACCAGGATTTCCATACGTTTGACGGTATTTCGGATTTTGTTGATGAACTCAATCTGTCGTTCTTGGAGCGTGTCTTTCATAAACAATGTCAGATCGGCGTACCCGGCGATGCTCGTCATGGGTGCTTTCAGATCATGCGCGACGATGCCGACAAATTCACTTTTGGCTTTATCGGCAGCCTGTACAGCGGCGTATAGACGGGCATTTTCAATCGCGACAGCGGAACGTGCCGCGACGCGCTCAACCAGGTCTTGCTGGTCGGGGGTAAAGCGTTGATCGCCCTCATGTTTGAGGATCACGACACCAATCACGTCCTGTTCGCGGCGAACTGGCACGACCAGTACGCTCTGACCACCGATGGCATTGAGCGTTTGGGTTTTGCCGCTGGTGGCAACGTGAGTGGCTTCGGGGAAAAGTTGATCTAGTGTGGCAGGGAGATTATCGCTCGTCATGATGCCATATCGGCATACCGTGATGATATTGCCAGTGTCTTTTTCGACCAATCCCAGATAGCCGCTGGCCGCGCCAGAAAGTCGGCAGGCCCATTCAATGGTGTACTGCATGGCTTTGTCAGCGTCGAGGGTTTCGTTCAACTGCCGATCCATACGCCGGAGTTGGCGGAGTTCCTCAATACGGGCGGACAATTCCTGATCGGTAGCGCTAAAGAGCATCGCGTTATCGAGCGCGACAGCGGCCTGACCGACCAGCGCATCCAGCGCTGCCAGATCATCTTCGCCGAATAAGCCCGTGAAAATTTTATTGTCTACATAAACCACGCCAATCACATTGCCACGCGCCCGTAGCGGAGTCGCCATAATGCTGCGCAGCGCTTGCCCGACAATGCTCACCTGCCCGACGAAACGCGGGTCTTCGGCGGCGTTGGTGGTTACAACGGGCGTACCGCTGTCGAGAACCTGATTGGTGATCGTCCGGCTGAAGCGGAAATTGTCACTGCCGAGCGTTTGCTGGTCGATCCCACGTGCCACCTTGACCGCCAAACCGCCATCATCATCGCGCAGCATCAAAAAACCGCGCTCCGCCCCTGTGAGCCGGATAATAGCGTCCATCACCTGGTCAAGCACCGTTTGCAAATCCAGCGATGAGCCGATGAGACGGCTGACGTTATACAGCGCCTCAAAACGGCCTTCTTTTTTGCGCTGTTTTTGATCGTCCTCGACCCGCACCAGCAAATCTGTCAGCTTGTCAATCTGCCGCGTGAGAAACGCAGCATCAATGTTGCCAGACTGCACCTGACTGCGCATCAGGTTGACGTTCTGGCGCATATTGGCAATTTCTTTTTCGTTAACGCGGTTATTGGGATTCGGGTTCATTAGTTTTTCGTGACCTGCTGATAATAATCACAATACGTTGTCACCGGGCAGCGCTCACAAAAGGGTCTTCGCGCCTGACAAACGGTGCGTCCATGCGTAATCAGATTAATGTGGAAAGCGTAATGATCGTCCGGCGGGACAATTGCTTCCATGACTGGGTGCGCTTTGTCGGCGCTGATGCCTTCTGGCAAAAAGCCGATTCGCTGACCGACACGGTGAATGTGCGTATCCACCGGAAAAGCCGGACGATTGAACGAAAAACAGAGGACAATCGCGGCTGTTTTTGGCCCGATGCCGTTCAACTGTGTCAGCCATGCTTTGGCCTCATCCATCGGTAAATCCGCCAGAAAATCAATATTGAATTCGCCACGTTCAGCCAGAATAAAACGCAGCACTTCCTGGATACGCGGCCCTTTTTGATTCGACAGGCCGGATACTTTAATCGTCGCAATCATTTCATCTTCGGGCGCGTCAATGACTTCCTGCCAGGTCGGATAACGGGCTTTAAGCGCGTCAAAACCACGATCTCGATTGGTATCGCTCGTGTTCTGGCTCAGGATGCAGCTTATCAATTCATCCATCGCTGGCGTATCCTTACGCCACTGTGGAGCGCCGTACATTTCGGCCAATGCTTCGGCAACGGGCGCGTACTTGGCCTTCCGCCGTTCAAAATCATCTAGGGTGTCGATAATCGTTAGTTTCGTCATAACTGTGATTGTACTGTGATGCCGGATTTTAGAGCAAGCGCGTTAATGATTTTCACTGCGCAGCAAGTCCCGCAGCGCCCGATAGCCGATGACGTGAATGCCCGCATCCTGAATAAATTGGCGTAATTTTTCGCTGGTGAATAATTCGAAATCCGCCACTCGCGCCTGCCAGTCCGGGGCAATCGCTCGTAGCTCCGGCGTATCGTGCGAGGGATGAAGGATAAAATGGGTAATTCCCGGTTCGAGCGCGGCAAAAGTCTGCTGGGCCAGTTCCAGCGGTTTTTCACCGTCGAGAGGCATCCCGGCGATATGGTCGATCAGCGGCATGTTCTGCGCTTCGAGCGTTTCGATCAGCCGCAGTGCTTGCGCCACACGTTCGGCGTCATATCCGCGTTCGCGAAGTTGTTCCTCACCCCAACGGAAAAACATAATCGGCAGTCGATGTTCCAGCGCCGCCTGAATGTAGTGTGGAATAAACGGGGGATAGGTCATCGTCCCCATATGTGTGTCGATGTGGGTCGCGTCCACGCCGCTAGCCAGCGCACGTGCGATCTGTGCTTTCACTTCCACCGCTACCGCCGCTGGGTCGCCATGCGCGGCGGCATCATTCGAACTGCGATAAAAAAATCCTTCGTCATCCATTAGGCCGGATTGAGGATCGCGAGTCGAAATCGGCCCCCAGCGATAGGTGTCCCATTCGCAGGTTATGGTGAGGTGAACGCCTACATCCGCGCTGGGATGTTGGCGACAGTAACCTGCCAACGCGGAAAACCAACCGCACGGAACCATTGTCGCGGCTGACGAAACGAGTCCAAAATCCACCAGATCAGCAAAGGCACTGACGCTGGCCTGACACATGCCAACATCATCGGCATGGATAATGGCGACACGATCATCGTCACGAAGTCCTAATTTTCGCAGAACGGGATTGGGTTGCATAAAAATCCTTTACTAATTTGCGCGGCGCGTCAGACGGTAAATCGCGCCATTTTCGCTTTCAAGTATCGTTTCGATTTCAAATGTTGTCGCTAACTCCTCTACATTATACGTCATTGCGTATCGGGAGTCAGATGTTTTGAAGGTGACGAAAATGAGCGAATTTTGAGTCGCGTTTTCGAAGGTTTGAATGGCACGCTCAACGCCGCCAGCAGCGGGCGAAAGCTGCGTATATTGTCCGGTGTTCAGGCAGATAGGAAACGGCCAATTGCTGAAAATCGGCTCATCCGGTGAATTGGCGACCAACCATTCGACCTGACTCGAATCGCGCAGCTCGACCGTCGTAAAACCGAGCGCATCGGACTGTGACAAAAGCTGAATTTCGCGCACCATTTTTTGCGCCGGGAATATCAACAGCCACACGGCGACCATTCCCGCGATCAGCCATGTTCCGGCGCGATTTTGAAATTTTTGATCCAGCCACTGACCTAAATTCGACGCAAGCGTGAATAGAACGCCCATCAAAAGCGGGAAAATCGGCGCGAACATGCGGTTATCCAGTGTGACGTACATGATCTGGCTGGCAATGAGAAGCGAAATAACGATCACGATTAAAAAAATAGCCGGATTCAGCGGGACGATTGTTTCCAGGCCATCAATTGTGGTCTTTCCGTAGCGCCGCAAAACAATGGCGAAAATGAGTGTCGCCAGCACCAATGCCCCGATAATGACCAGCGTTCCCGCGCCGGAGTCTGGCAAAAACCAGCGGATAACGACGTTTCCGAAATCCGATAATTCAGCCTGCGAGACACCACGCCCCCCGGCGATGCTGCCGGAAACAAGCAAATTTCGTATGAGCCACATGCCAATTGGGAGGGTTGATAGGATCGCAAACCCCGCCGCATAGCCCAGTCGCCGAATCAGCGGAGTCGAGCGCATCAGCAGCACAATGGCAACGCAGCCCGCCGCGACCACGCTGAAGCCAACATAACGTTGCATCCACACCAGCGCGGTCAATGCGGAAACAATCAACAACGAACGCAGCGTTTTTTCGCTCAGGAATTTAGGGAAGTACAGCACAAGCGCGATCAACAGCAGCGTGAACAGCGGTTCGGTCATCAGATAAATTGACGATAACAGCAGCGCCCATGAGGTTAAAACGGATGCCGCGCCGAGAATTGTCCACAAAGCGGAGCGCGTGTAACGGAAAAAAAGCAGACCTGAAGCGAAAACGATCAGCCCGAAGGTCAGCGCATTGAGCCAACGGGCGGTGGTTAGCGGGTCAATGCCGAAAATTGTCAATAATATGGGATACAGTGGCGGAAAGCGGACAAACGGCGTTCCATAACACGTCAGCAAGCCCTCGCCGTGTGAGAGACTTCGCGCCGCGCTCACATACATGGCGGAGTCGGAGGTGGTCGCGATTCCCGCTGGCGTTGCTGCCAGAACGAGGATAATTGCTATCAGACTCAAAGCCGCAAGGACAATGCGCATCGAGGCGGACATTTATTTGAGTGTTCCCAGGTAGGTTGCGCTGGCGATTCTGCTCAAACGACCATCGTTGAGGTTGATTTTCCAGGTGCCGTCCACCTGCGGGTTGGTAAAGATAATGGCCGTATTGGTTTCCGTCCATTCGACAGGTTGAAGGAACTGGTTGATCGGGCTTGTGAGCGCGGTTTGTGTGACATCCGTAAGATTGACCAGTACGAAGACCGTTTGCACCACTTCGCCCGGCCCGCCGAAATCGCGCACCTGCGCCAGCCCATACACCGCGCGTTTGCCATCGGGTGAGATCAGTACATCCCCTGCCTGCGTGTAATTGACCAGCCGCAGCGCCGGGATGCTTTTTCCGACCTGTCCGGCTAAATCGGTGACGACCACATCAAAACCATTGAGGTCAGTGGCTAATTTCAAGCGTAAAAATAGGCCTGCACCGATTCCTGCGCCGCAAAAACACCCTGGCTCACCGGGCTGCATGACCACGCGCTTACTTTCCAGATCGACGGAAAAAATTCCGGCATACTGCTTAAACGGTGTCACATCGGCAATCGCGTCCGGCTGATAATCCATGTAGAGCAGGCGGTTATCCACGCTGAAAGCAATCGGCAGGGCACGGATGCCATCGCGTGGGCCATCAACCAGAATTTCTCGCTCATTTTCGCCGTTCAGATCGGCTATCGTGGTTGTGGTCGTTAGCATATTTTCTGTATCGCTATCGGTCAGCGTCCAGGCGATTTTTGTACCATCGGGTGAGAGCAGCCAATCAACGCGGCGCGTTTGCTCGCTGGGCTGGATGAACGGGTGTGGCGTGATTGTGCCGCCGGGTGTCGCCAGCATGACCTCATTATCGGCAGCATCGAAAAACATCACCGAGCGCTGCACGAGGGTATAACGCGCACCATTGACTTCCAGCGGCCTGCTTTCGCCTGTCAGCGAATCGACAAATTGCAGGCGATCTGTCCCCGCAGAGTCGATGTTCCGCTGGATAAACACTTGCAGCGGGTGTGTGTCCGCGCCAACCTGGGCGAAAGTCAGTTGGGAGTAGGCGAAAAGAAAAAATATCGAGAAAAAGACGACTATAGAAAGATGAGTGTGTGTCGTTGCCCGGGCGCACGGCTGTGCGCCCCTACGGGAAATCGTCCATTTTGATGAAATAAACCCGCGAAAAAAACTACGCATTCTTGCCCATTGCCTCCAACACGCGCGGCAATATTTCGCCGGATGCGCCGTCGAGCTTGATGTCGGCGATGCGCGTAATCATACTGTCATCGGGGTTGACTTCGATAATTTTCGCCCCCTGGCTTTTGGCAAGCTCTGGCATCGTGGCGGCAGGCGTGACCAAACCAGATGTGCCGATCACCAGCATCACATCGGCGCTGATACTAGCGACTTTTGCGACATCCAGTTGGTCAACGGGCAGCATTTCGCCGAACCACACCACATCAGGCCGCAGCCAGCGTCCACAGTGGGGGCAGGGTGGTGGCCCCTGCGCCTTGTCATACTCAATTTTCGAGACATCGACAACCGTCGGATCACCCTGGCAGTTATAAAAACACTTGCTGCGGGCGATATTGCCGTGCAGATGGATCACGTTTTTGCTGCCTGCCTGTTCGTGCAGATCATCGACATTTTGCGTGATGATGGTCAGTGAAGGTGCGCGACGTTCGAGTTCCGCCAGCGCGAGATGGCCGGGATTCGGTTTGGCTTTCGCGACCATTTCGCGGCGATACTCGTACCAATCCCACACCAGCTTGGGGTCTTGCAGGAAAGCAAGCGGAGTCGCCAACTGCTGCGGATCAAAACGCGCCCATAGGCCATCCATCGCGTCGCGGAAGGTCGGCACGCCGGATTCCTTGCTCACGCCCGCGCCTGTCAGCACGGCGATATTTTTGCTCGTGCGCAGGATGTCTGCCGCCTGCTGGATGAGGTTGTCGCTCGACATTTCAGACTCCGCCGAATTTTTAGGATCGAGTCATAGTATAGCGTGTAGGATGAAGACGTGACTAGCGGTAACGTATAACGGCTTGTGGTGAGGGCAGTATGTCTGTATTTAAATGGATGGATCTCAAAAATAATTGGCCCGTTTTCGTTCTCGTCTTCGCATTTTTTCTCGTCTTATTGTCTTTTAATGCGAGAATGAATCCCCCTGAATACGATATAACAGGTAAAAATATTGATTATTGGTGGTTAGTTTCTCTACCCCATACCTTAACTCCATATGAGATTTTGCTTTCTATTCCTCTTTTGACCCTCGTAGGATTGATAGGGTTTGTGTTAACACGATTCAAGAATCGCGGCATGTTTATAATTCTATTATTCTTCGCTAATGGATGTGGCTGTATGACTCTTTTAACGCTAGCTGGGGATTTTTATTATCACACCATCAAACACCTTGAGGGTTTTAAGGTCGATAATCAAATTTACCATTTAGCGGTATCTGATGTTTGGGGAGGAGATATACAATATCCCCCAAGTTTTGTCGTTTACAAATGCGACGTGTCCGGGAATTATTGTACTTATGTAAACAGCTTTATGTATCGGAATGACTTTCCACGCCAAATGAATGTTTTGCCCGAAATCACCGTTATCATTGACCCAGACGAGATGACTTGTACCTAAAAATAGGCGAAGAACTCCATTTGATCGAACAAGCACCAACCGTGTGACCGATCTTTAGAAACCTTTGTGACCAACCATTTGGTTATAGCTTTGGATAAGGGATGGACTAGCTGGAACAAAGCCAACAAATTTGAGAGGAGGTAAGCGTTTATGGTTTGGTCAAAGGTGAAACAGATAAAAGATCATTGGCCTACTTCGGCGGCAGTAGGGTTGTTATTCCTGGGGGTGTTTTACATTCTTGCCATCGGAAGCGTACCCGAATACTCTTACACGTCGGGTAGCATCATCATTTATCCGCTGGTCGTATTTGCCAACCGCAGCGTCGGAATTCTCACCTTAATCCTATCAATCTTATATATTCCCGTTTCGCTGGTCATCATTACGGAACGTGGGAAGTTCAAAACAACCCTAGGTGATTTTGGGCTTCTTATGGTTGTAAGTCTATTTTTGATTATTGCATTCTGGGTTTTGTTGCAACTGTCGCCTTCAAATGTTTTTGCAATGGCGACTTTATTCGTTTTACCACTTCTCTACCTGATCGTTGCCAAATTCCAGGCCGATAACCATCTAGGCCGCTTACTCGTGATCTTAGGAATGGCGGTCATCGGCCATTTATTTACTTGTTTAGCATGTGCAAACTGGGAGTTTGCGAGTATGCGGCAACAAGACAGTATAGTGTTCGATCAATATATGTATAACTTGGCAGAAGTAACAGAAAGCGATTTTGATTGCACGAGTACACATTATGTTCTCTATCAATGTGATCGCTTGGGCGTTGTATGCCAGCTTCATCACAATCTAAATGGCAGGGGGTGTAACCAGCCACTAACAATTGAAAATGTCAGCTTAAAGGTTGACCAAGTTGAAAATGCCATGTATATAGTGATTGATGGTGAACAAAACTTAGTACCGTGATAGAAGCCCTGAATTAACTGAATAGGTTATACATGACCGACGGACTCCGCCAACTCAACGACCACATCTGGATTTTCCCGCATGACCCCGACGAAACACGGGTACAGCCTACTGTCGGCATGGTCTTAACGAAAACGCAAACGATTCTCATCGACTCCGGCCACAGCCCGCGACACGCCCGCCGCGCCCTTTCACTTCTGCGCGACATCGGCGCACCCACGATCACGCATGTGATTTACACACATCATCATTGGGATCACACCTTTGGCGGGATGATGTGGGGGAATGCGGCTTTTGTCGCGCATGAGCAGTGCCGTGAACTGATGCGGGCGCAATACAGCTCCAAGCCCTGGAGCAGCATGTATATCCAGGAGGAAATTCGCGTCAACCCCACGCGCAAAAATTCTTTGCGGGCGATGGATCGCGCGATTGACGATTGGCGCAATTTTCGACTCGCGCTGCCGACGATCACCTTTGCGAAAGAATTGGACATCTATCTGGACGGCCTGACGTTGGAAATGCGCCATGTCGGGGGACAACATGCGCCGGATTCGATCACGATTCGGGTGCGGGAATCGCGCGTGATGTTTATCGGCGATTGCTATTATGGCAATGAAGGCGGAAACGATGTCGAGATGGTGAAAGCGCTGCTCGACGAGGATGTTGATTTATACATCGAGGGACACAGCGACCCGCGTACACGGGTCGATATGGCGGCCTTGATGACGCAAACGCCTTCGACTTAAAATTTTGCAGCGTTAAACCACTATATATTTCAGCGCCGGGTTGTCCTCACGCTCGACTTCATCCAGATTGTAGACCGCCAGCCGCCCGCGCTGATATAAGTATTCGACGTGTGCGCCGATTTCTTCCAGCGCCAGCAGCACATCATAACTGTGAAGATCAGGATAGATGAATTTTGAAACCTCGCTGATGGTGCAGGGCGCATCGGCATTGCGAATCGCATCCAGCACGCGATCCAATTTTCGCTGGTGGCTGGTGCGGATGGCGATGATTCGCTCGTACATATCATAAACAGGCTGCTCGTGACCGCCGAGCGCGATCCGGATTCCCTCAACACGGGCGATTTTGTAGAGCGATTCGAGATAATGCCCCAGTCCGGTATAGTGCGTGATGCTCTCCGGCGATTGATGGGGCGTGATTTTCGCCAGAACGTGATCGGCACTTAACAAAATATCGCCGAGCCGGATACACACCTGCCCCGGACAATGCCCTGGCGTATGAATAAATTGCATTCCATCGACGGTTTCATATTCGCCCAAACTAAAATCGACGTTGACTGAGCGAACGTGTTTTTTCGCGAACCCGTATAGTTCGAGCAGGCCATGTCGTAATTTTTCGCTCACGCCGGCCCGTGCCAGAAAAATGCGCAAATCTTTCGTCGCGACGATGATGCGCTCCTCATACGCCGAGATGACGCGGCGATCAAGCTCATGAATGCCGACTTGCGCGCCCGTTTGCTCGACCATATACGCCAGCCCACCGAAATGGTCGATATGCCCGTGCGTAATGATGATGCGCCGGATGTCTTTCATGTCGAACGGTTCGCCGAAATTCTCCCGCAGTGCTGCCAGACCATACATCAGATGGTCGTTGCAACTGCCATAACCCGATCCGGTATCGACCAGAGTCGGCACACCCGCGTCGAGGATGACGTAGCAGTAGGTTATCAATGATGGAAACGCTTCCAACGGGATGCGGTAAATACGTGCGCCTGTATTCGACTGAAAATATTCGATGGCAGGGAGTGAGGTCATCATTAACAAACCTTTCAATATCTTACAAACTCATTAAAGCACATCTCTGCCGCTATGACCAATGAGTTTTTCCTCACTTACTAGCGAGATGTCAATATTCCGCTTCTGAAAATTATCTTGGCGTTCCTGGCAGCTTGGCGGTTTAATTAGCCGAAATTCTCGCACATATTGAGGTTTATGATGGAAAAATTGTTCACCTACGGCACGCTGCAAGACCCCGCTGTTCAGATGGCAGTGTTTCACAGGGTCGTCAAAGGGATATCGGATACGCTCGATGGCTATTTCAAGACAGAGATCAAAATCGGTTTTGGCGTTTACCCGATCATCTTTCCAGAACCCAACAGCCATGTCGAAGGGCAGTATATCGAAGTCACGCCGGAAGAACTGGCGTTGATTGACCGCTATGAGGGCGCGGAATATCGTCGGATTACGGTCACACTCAGAAGTGGCGTTGCAGCCTGGGTGTATAGCAAATAAACGGTTTGTGAAAATCATGTGGAATGGGTATGAAAAACAGGATAAACAACATTTGATTTAAAAGTTAACCTGTGATAAAATTTTACTATCGTGACCGGAAAATCAGTTTTAATCTGGTTGTTCGAGAGGATAGTGAAATTATGGCCGTGTTCGCAGGCGCTATAGATGAGAAAAACCCCAAGCAGGATCAGCAACCTGTTCATGCTTCGTGGATGACTCAGAAATGGCTTGAGCCTCGTTTGGTCTTCGTGACGGCGATGGCAATTGCCCTCAGTATCTTCGCTGAAAACCTGGGATTCCCGCGCTGGTTGCACACGACATTTGACGTTGTGGCGTATGTTGCTGGTGGCATTTTTGGCGCGAAGACAGCTATCGAAAGCCTGCTTAAACGGCGTATTGATGTCGATATGTTGATGATTCTGGCGGCGCTGGGCGCGGCGGCGATTGACCAGTGGCATGAAGGCGCGATTTTGCTGCTCCTGTTTTCGTTGAGCAATGTTTTGCAGGAATATGCGATTGGGCGCAGTCGTCAGGCGATCAAGGGACTGCTCAAGCTCTACCCTCAAGAAGCCAAAGTGCGGCGTGGCGGTGAGGTTCAGATCGTCAAGGCCAACCAGATCAATATTGGCGAAATTGTGCTGATCGAGCCGGGTGAACGCATCCCGGTAGACGGCATTATTCGCAGCGGGCGCTCAAGCGTGGATCAGGCACCAATTACAGGCGAATCGATGCCTGTCGAAAAGCAGGTGGGCGACTCGGTTTTCGCCGGGACACTTAACCAGCAGGGCGTTCTCGATGTCGAAGCGACTCATAAGGCATCGAATACCACCTTGTCGCGCATCATCAAAATGGTTGAAGAAGCGCAGGACACCAAAGCGCCAACCGAACGTTTCCTCGAAAAATTCGAGCAGATTTATGCGACCCTGATTATCGTTTCGGTGCTGCTGTTTATTTTTGTGCCTCCGGCGCTCGGTCTGGTGAGCGATTTTAATGCCCATTTCTATCTGGCGATGGTCCTGATGACGGTTGCCTCGCCCTGTGCGCTGATTATCAGCACCCCGGCGGCGTTTATTTCGGCGATTGCATCCGGCGCACGCAGCGGCGTGTTGTTCAAAGGCGGTGCGTATATCGAGCAGATGGCGGCGATCAAAGCCGTCGCTTTCGACAAAACCGGAACGCTGACGATAGGAAAGCCCGCCCTTACAGATATTATTCCATCTGAGAATATTACCGAAAATGAGCTACTGCGTGTGGCGGCCTCCGTCGAAGTGCGTTCCGAGCACCCATTGGCGAAAGCTGTCGCCAAGGCAGCCCAGGAGCGTGGACTAAGCCTGTCTGAAGTCAGCGAATTCGAAAATGTGCCGGGACGTGGCGTGTCGGCGGTGGTCGATCACCACGTTGTCAACCTGGGCAGCCCGACCTATTTGCTGCAAAACGGCAATTTCCCGGTGCAGTTAAAAGAAGCGCGGATACGACTGGAATCTGAAGGCAAAACAGTCATGCTGGTGCAGCGCGATGGTCAATGGTTGGGCTTGATCGCGATGGCGGATCAACTGCGTCCAGAAGCGCGTGAGGTGATTGCCACTTTGAAGAAAAATGGTATTCAGCAGGTCGTTATGCTCACAGGCGATAACCCGTTGGTGGCACAAAACATCGCCAAACAGCTTGGACTCGACGCGGTGTATGCTGGATTGATGCCTGAAGATAAAGTCACTGTTATCAAGAGGATCGAATCGCAGGTCGGCCCGGTAGCGATGGTCGGCGATGGTGTAAATGATGCGCCAGCGCTGGCGACAGCCTCGATTGGCATCGCGATGGGCGCGGCAGGCACAGATGTGGCGCTCGAAACCGCCGATCTGGTGCTGATGGGCGACAAGCTCGAACTCATCGCTTACGCTATTAAATTGAGTAGAAAAGCGCGGCGCGTGGTCTGGCAAAATATCGCTTTTTCGATTGCCGTGATTGTACTCCTGCTGATTAGCGCGTTCGCCGTTAACCTGCCACTGCCGCTGGGTGTGATGGGACACGAGGGCAGCACGGTGATCGTGGTTCTGAACGGCTTGATCGCGCTGCTGCTGTGGCCGGAATTTAAGCGACGACGTACCGGAAAAATCAGCATTTAAAATCCGAATTCGGCGATCCAGACCAGAGAATCAAAACCCCGTAGTGTGGATACTACGGGGTTTTTGATAGACCGGGATTTGGGGTTTGGGGGAAAACCCGTTTTCTTCAGGTCTTACGGTGTATCCTGACTGGCAAGCGCGGGGTGATAATATGTCGCCAGGAGAGCAACAATCGCTGCAAACGCCAGGATACCGGGTGCTAGCAATGGATTAGGCCCTTTCAGGGTATTGATAAAAAGTTCGCCGACTTCTGCATTTGGGCGGATTTCCTGCTCGAACTCAAAGTTCTCCAGGATATGAATTCCCATGCCCACTAGTCCGCCCAACGCGACGACGATCATTGTTACGCGCAAACCAAGCACCGTTGACATCTGGGGGCGCATGAGTGCCGCCGCAACGCTGATAAACCCGATGATGCACAGAACGAAGGGAACGAATTGAAGGGTTTCTTTCGTATGTTCTTCAAGTACGAGTTCTCCAATCGTTCCCAAAAAGATAAAGCCTGTGAGCATCAGGAGAAATCGCCTTAGCCGTAGGTCAACGATTTCGGATGTCATGACAGATAGCATCCGGCTTCTGCAAGCTGCTGCGCATCAACATACTCACTGAGCTTCTCAAGGAATGAGGCGTTGGAGTCGTAGGGCTGGGCAGCGATCAACTCCGCAGCGGTAGCATCATCCACGCCAGGAAGCTGCATCAGCGTGGCGGCATCTGAATTGTTCACATCTACCGGAACATAGACATACTGTTCCCATTCTGTCACCTGTGCCTCATCGACATACTTGCCGATTTCGCGGCGGAACTGCTGGATGCTGACGTAGGGGCGATATTCGAAAAATTCGCGCACCATACGGTTGCTGAAATTCGGGATGGTCGCCAGCAGCGCATCCTCGGTCAGATTATTAAGATCGAGCTTGGCGCAGGTAATGGCTTCTACCGCTTCAGTGGTCGCTTCGGAAGTAGCGACATAATCCGGGTCGGGGCGCAGGTAAATATCGAAAGTAGCCGCTGTTGTGCCATCTTCAGTTTCTTCAAAGGTGAGAATACGGCAGGATTCGGTATCGGTGTCATCGGTTTCGATACTCGGATCATCCAGCCAGTAGGTTTGTGTGAAAAGTGGCAGATAGCCGTCGGCGGTGATGCGATACGAGATATAGAGGCGATTTTCGTCAATCGCTGGCTTGATGCTCGTAAACTGATAAGCACCTTTCTCATCTGCAAGCACCGTTCCACGCAGATTGAGTTCTTCTTCGGTGAAATCGGCGACATCACCTTCAGCATTTGGATGATAATCGCCGTTGGCATCAGCCTGCCAGGCTTCAATTTTGGCATTTGGGATCGGCTCGCCTGTGCTGCCATCATAGATAACGCCACGAATGGTTATGGGTTCGCCGTCGGCATTCTGGTAGTTCAGATTTTCCGTTTCGATTGTACCGGAGACGTAAAATGACCCGGCTAAGGTTTCATCGGTGTAGCCACAGTGATTATCCGTCGCGTTGGGGTCGCTAAAAAGCTCAGTAGTGTCTTCCTGGGCGAGTGTGGATTGCGGTATCGTGACCGCAGATATAGCGAATGTAATCAGCAAAAGTGTCAGTACGGAAAACAAATTCTTGTTCATAGGCTTTATCGCCTTCTTTCAAATTTTAGAAATTCTGCTTTAACAAAATTACCAGAGTCTTGCAATGATAAGGTTATCCGCGCCTCAAATAATCTTAAATTCACCTTAAATGGATTGATTGCGGGTCATGAACCATGCGATACTCAGGATACGTTTGTTAACAAAAGGGATGTCCGCAATGCCAACACTGGTATTGATTGAGGATGATCGTCTCATTGTCGAGCCGGTTGTTCGCGCGTTGGAAAAACTAGGCTACACCGTCATGACCGCCTTTGATGGGGCATCCGGCTTGAAGACGGCACTCGCGACTCCCTGCGATCTCGTTATTCTGGATATTATGCTGCCTGTCATGGATGGCTGGGAGGTCTGCAAGGCGATTCGCGAGAAAAGCGTTGTGCCGATTTTGATGCTTACGGCGCTCAGTGACGAGATTGATCGTATCCTGGGCCTCGAACTGGGCGCGGACGATTATGTGACCAAGCCCTTCAGCACCCGTGAGTTGATCGCCCGTATAAAAGCACTCCTGCGCCGCGTCGAATTTGATATGACCAGAATGGCGCAAAACGATCATGTGATTGTCATGAATGACATTCGCATCGACTTCGACAGCCGCCGTATTTTCAAAAGTGACATGGAACTGCAACTGCGCTTCAAAGAATTTGAATTGGTGAGTTTGCTGATCGCCAATGTCGGCGAAGTTGTCACCAGAGCCGAGATTTTTGACAAAGTGTGGGGGACGGACTGGCTGGGGGATATGCGAACGCTGGACGTGCATATTCGCTGGCTGCGCGAAAAGATCGAGGACGACCCCGGTAATCCTCGCTATATTCAGACCGTGCGCGGCGTCGGCTACCGCTTTATGACAGGCAATTAAGAAATGTCAGTCAACTAAGAATGTCGGATCACTAAGAATTGTCAGGCGATTAAGTATGAAACGGGTTTTCAATATTTCGAGCATCCGCACGCGCCTCATTCTGGCTTTCGCGAGTATCATTCTCGTCGGGTTTATCGGTCTGGCGCTGATCGCAGGCGGGCAGATTTCGGCGGCGGCGCAGTCCGATTATGGGCAGCGTTTGCAGAACAGCGTCCAGCTTATCGCGCAAGGCATCAGCCCGCACGTCAAGGATTTTGTCGATGGCAAGATCAGCGAAGACGAGATTGACGTTATCCTGGATGAATACGAAACGCAGGTCGGTTGCGATCTCAAATTGTATACGGTTGAGAATAACGGCCCACCCCCTGACTACAATGGCCCGCCGCTGGGTAATGATGGCCCACCATCAGGTGATGACTGGCCGCCGATGTCCAGGCCGGGATTTCGGGGGATGGCTGAATTAGAAAATGCCATGCACGGCGATATTGTGCTGGTGGAACGCAAAAACGAATATGGACGCGATACGATTTATACAGCGGCGCCTGTGCTGTTTGATCGTCAGTCAAAGGGTCTTATCCAACTATCCGTGCCTTCGGACACGCTTCAGGCGATTGTCGTTCAGCGTTGGCTGGAATTAGGCCTGGTATTCGTGCTGGTGACAGGTTTCGCATTGTTCGCGGCGCTGTGGCTGGCGCGTTCGATTATTCAACCGTTGTATAAGCTCCGTGAATCCGCTGTGCGCTTGTCTCAGGGTAATTTCTCGCACCGAGTCGCCTACACGGGCAAGGACGAAATTGGCGAGGTCGCGCAGGCGTTTAACGAGATGGCGCAGGAAGTGGAAAGTATGCTGGAAGAACAGCGCGCTTTCGCCAGCAACACCTCGCATGAACTGCGCACACCGCTGACGACGATCCGGCTGCGCACGGAAGCGCTGCGCTACGATTTGACGCTAGATGAAAGCATCGCCAAACGCTATATCGAAGAAATTGACGACGAAGTTGCCCGCCTCGGCAATCTCATTCAGGACTTGACGCTTTTGTCGCGCTTCGATGCCGGACGCGCGGAATTGGGGCAGGATCAGGTCGATATGCTGCGATTTGCGGCTAGTGTACAGCATCAGATGTCCGCGCAGGCCAAAGAAAAAAATATTCGTATTACGCTGGTGCTGCCGGATGAGTCTATTTTGGTGAATGCCAGCCTCAATCACCTGATGGTGGTCTTTCGCAATCTGGTGGACAACGCCATCAAATACACGCCGGATGGTGGCGAGATCACCTGGGAGATCAAGAGTGCCGACAAGGGTGTGACCAGCGTGATCCGTGACACCGGACGCGGGATTGCAGCGGAGCATCTCCCGCATCTTTTTGAGCGATTCTACCGTGTTGATAAAGCGCGTTCCCGTGAGACTCCCGGTACGGGACTCGGTCTGGCACTGGCGAAATCCATTGTGGAAGCCTACGGGGGGCGTATCACGATTGAGAGCGCCGGGGTGGATCAAGGCACTGTCGTGAACGTTTTCTGGCCGCAGCAGTCTCTGGCAACAAAGCAAATGCTGCCACAGTCGGGAACTGGTGTTGGTGGAGAGGTGTAGATAGAATGTAAAATTGTTGGTCAACAGAGGGAATTATGAAAAAACTACTCTCCAGCGGCATTCTGCTCCTCATTTTTGTGATTGCTATCCCCTACGCTGTCCAAAGTCAGGCAACAATAACCCCCACGAGTGAGGCAGCGGTTGAAGTCGCGCCGCAAATGGAATCTGCTCCAACCGATTGTGGCCCGGCTCCGGAGCCAATAGCGGTCAGCGAACATTATGCGCCTGTGCTGGGAACATGGCCGATCTGGGGTACGCTTTCCTCTGGTGGAACTGAGCCTGAAGGCATCCTTGCAATGCCTATTGAGCGCCGCGAATTTAGTCAGTTGAAGGGCTGGTGGGCGCAGAAGGTGTTGTGGCTGGTAAACACCAATTATGTCGGTGAAGTTCATTTACATGGCACGAATGTGGCTGACGGCAGTCCGATTTATTTTACTTTTGGCGAAAGCACACCGACCACGACACCAATTTTCAACCCAGAAATGCCAGGAGCGTTTGCCCCAGGATCGCAGTATTTTGCCAATTTCCCATCGCTGGTGTGGGTATCCAAAGCCGGATGCTATCTGATCGAAGCGCAGTGGGACGGCGGCCTGTGGCAGCAAACCATCGCTGTCGGTTATGTCGAGGGAAGCTCGTTTTAGCCGATACTCGATAGGCAATTGGATATTGAAACAGTGGACGATTACAACAATGTCCAACATTGGGATTTGCAGACTGGTACTCTGATTGAAGGGGAGTAAAATTCCTCATATTATTGATTCAATCAGGAAATTATCATGAAGCTCCTTATCGCCACCACCAACCCCGGCAAAGTCCGCGAGTACGAAATTCTCCTTGCCGGAGCGCCTGTCCAGCTTTTGAGTCTCAATGATGTTGGTCTGGGTGATATGGATGTCGAGGAAAGCGGTAAGACGCTCGAAGATAACGCCCGTATCAAAGCGACAGCCTATGCCCAGGCAAGTGGTTTATTAGCTTTAGCGGACGATACGGGCTTGTTTGTCGATGCGCTTGATGGCAGGCCGGGGGTTTATCCTGCGCGTTATGGCGGCCCCGGTCTGACGATGCCGCAGCGCCGCGCAAAACTACTCGGCGAATTGGCGAACGCGCCTGATGAGAAGCGAACGGCGCGTTTTGTATGCGTGATCGCGCTGGCAGCACATAATTCGCTTGAACTGGTGCGTGGGACGTGCGAGGGCCGCATCGCTCAGGCTGACGATAGCGAAGGCCGCGAAGGATTCGGCTACGATTCGCTATTTATCTCGCAAGGCTACGATGTTCCCTGGAGTCGCGTACCGATGGATGAGAAAAATCGTATCAGCCACCGAGGGCAAGCAGCACAACAGGCCGTTCTGATTTTAGAACGCCTTGTGAATGCTTAAATTGTTTATCCAAACTTGAAGAATCAGTCGTTCATGGCGCGAATTTGGCGGAAGCCGAACACCAACAGCACAAACCCGGCTAACACGATCAGACGGTGAACGAAATTGTTGGTCGGGCCGTCGAACAGGTTGAGCTGCCCCGGCCCGGCAAATGTCGCAACCAGATGCGCGACTCCCAGCACAATCGCGCCGCCGACGATCAGGGTGAGCGATCTGCCGACGATCCCGCCGATGCCCCGCACGACGATAACCATCCAGATCGAAGCCGCCACCAGCACAATATCCAGAATAAGGTTGAGGGTTGATAAATCCATGACTAAAAATTGCCTTTCTTAAGTAATTTGGAGTGCGTCGAATGTAATTTAGAGTGCGTCGAAAAGCTCATAAATTCGCAGGTCACGCACAAGCTCAAGCAGTCGTGAATCAAGCTGTTTATCGACAGCCTGCATCCCCTTCATCACCATCTTTTTGCCAACCAGATTCACCGCATAAGCGATGCCCTTAGCCAGCAGCGCACGGTAAATATCGGTATCCGCATTTTTGACTTCGACCTTGATCTCCCCATTTTCCATCGTGATCGGCCAGACATTTCGCTGTGCCGTTTCATTGATGATGGTGTCGAGGTTGCGCCCCAACCGCTGCCCGCCCAGTTGAATCAGCGAGTTGCGCAGGGCGTTCATTTGTTTGATAAAGTAGGCTTGTGCAAAAGTTTCTCCGCTGGTGTCCAGATTCTTTGGCGCGATACTGGGTTCGCTGACCGGGGCGATTTCATCCTGAATCGGCCTCAGTGTAATATCCGCGCCGACGAACGCACCCTTATCATCACGAGTCGCGTTGGCGTTGCACCATACACCAACAGCACTACCTCGCGAATCTTTAATATCCAAACGCCTCTGGCTGATTTTTCCGGCTTTACCGATTTCCTTTATGAGCTGGTCAGACACACTGCGCTCAATCCCCAGGACTTCATGAAGTGACTTCCCGATGACGGCACGTGCGTCACTTTGCCGCCGCCGCAGCAGTTGCAGGCAGGTCTGATCCATAAAGATGACCTGCCCCAGCATATTGGTCATCAATAATGCCGAAACGCTTTCCGTTGAAACCGCCTTCAGTTCGTTTGTGGCGGCTTTTAAAGCAACCGCCAGCGCATTGGAAAGCGCACCCGACGAAGGGTAGCGATCCATAACGCCCTTCGCCATCGAACGACCTATTACCGCTTGTGTCTCATAAGGAAGTTCAGGGCGAATCAGTTGTATATCCGGTATGGGCTGTGTGATATGTGCCATCAAAACGCCCAATGGTGTTGGCGCTTCGTAAGGTACACGCCCGGTTAACATCTGGAAAATGGTGACACCCAACGCATACACGTCGGATGCGAGAGTCAATTCATTGGGTTCTGCCTGCTCTGGAGCCATATAGGTAGGCGTACCCAGAATGCCCGTACCTGTCAGATTGTCGGTTGACTCCGTGACCTTTGCTAATCCGAAATCCGCTAAATAGGTGCGGGCTTGTTCGTCAAGAAGGACATTACTCGGCTTAAAATCGCGATGGATCACACCTTTACCATGTGCATAATCCAGCGCATCGGCCATTTCCTGAACGATCCGTGTGATTTCGGATGTTTCCATTGGCCCTTTGGCGATGAGGTCAGCCAATGTGCCACCGTTCATGTAGGACATTACGATATAGGGCATTCCGTCATATTCGCCAAAATCATAAACAGGCAGAATGTGGGGATGCTGTAAGCTGGCAGCGATCTCAACTTCACGATAAAAACGTGCCAGAAATTTTTCGTCGTGCGTCAGGTTGCGCGGCAGAATCTTGATGGCGACAGTTCGTTTCATCGACGCTTGCGTCGCCTGATAAACGGTTGCCATGCCGCCTCTGCCAATTTCAGCCGTCACATTATATTGACCGAGCTGATGCCCAACGAGATCAGTCATAATTTCTAATCCTAAATTTCTGTCTAACATCTTTTTATTTCATTAGTATAGCATCGGATGAAGCAAATGAAATGATTCCGCTAATGATATAATGGTGATTTCAGAGTAAGGTATGATTTTTCATACGAAGCAAATCGAATTTTATTTC
>JALHNB010000022.1:30642-31102 GCA_022843745.1 Anaerolineae bacterium
ATGGACGTGTGGGAAGCAATTCGCACTAAACGTGCAGTACGCAACTTTACCGATCAGCCGCTGCCAGAGGATGCTGTACGCCGGATTCTCGATGCCGGACGGCGCTCACAAAGTTCGAAGAACAGCCAGCCCTGGCACTTTATTGCGATCCATGATCGTGACACGCTGCAAAAATTATCGACAATGGGCGATTTTATGGGGCATGTGGCAGGGGCGGCTATGTGCGTTGCAATCGTAGTGCCCGCGCCGAATGAACGTTCGCTGTGGAATTATTTCGACATTGGTCAGAGCGCATCCTACATGCAGCTTGCGGGGCAGGAACTCGGAATCGGGTCGTGCCTGGGAACGGTTTACAAGCCAGAAGAAACGCGCGAATTACTGGGTTTTCCCGACGCTTTTGAAGTGCGTATCGTCATTTCGTTTGGGTATCCACAGCCAGAGCCAGAACGTCCCGCGAAAC
>JALHNB010000022.1:31112-93951 GCA_022843745.1 Anaerolineae bacterium
CGGTGGTCGCCGCCCGTTCGATGAGGTTATTCATTGGGACAAGTGGTAGGGAAAAATCACATGGGATAAGTGGTAGGGAAAAACCACAGAGACACAGAGTACACAGAGCAATATAGATTTTACTGTGAACTTTGCGTCTCTGTAGTTTGTTTTTATGCCGCAGCGGGTTTTGGATTTTCGCGGAACCATTTCACCGTTGTGCGAACCGCTTCGTCCAATGGTGTGGCGTGATTGCCAAACGCTTTCACAAATTTGCTATGATCGACCACGAACGGCTCCTCAAACTCATAAATCATTTCCCCCAGTTCGCGCATCATCGGTATGAACAGCCCCATACCCCGAACGAGCAGCCGGGGAGCGGTCTGGATGCGCAGGGGATGACCGCTTTCCGCGTAGACCATTTCCGCGAACTGGCGAGTCGTGACCGCTTTCGCGTTTGGGAGATGCCACACCTGGCCGAATGCTTCATCATGTTCACCCAGGATGACCAGCCCTTTGCCGATGTCCGGTATGTAGCTATATGTATGGGGCATATCCGGGTTGCCAAGACACTGAAAAGCCTTGCCTTCTAACGCGGGATAAAACAGCCTTTCGCCAACCGCCGAATCCATCGCCCCTGGCCCAAAAAAATCCGAAGCGCGACCAATTGCTACCCGCACATCACCCCGCTTGTGGGCATCGAGTAAATCCTGCGCCATTTTCGCGCGGGTGATGCCTTTGCGTGTTTTGGCGGCATAAGGCATATCTTCGGTCATGGGTTTGCCGTGTGTTTCGCCATACATATACAGGTTCTCCATGACGACCAACTTTGCTCCGGCGGCACTTGCGCCTGCCAATACCCCTGCTTGCAGCGCAGGAAATAATTCCGGCCATTTTGTGTAGGGCGGGTTCGTGCAATTGTAAATTACCGTCGCACCTTTGCTAGCCTCACGGGTAAAAGTGGGATCGGCAGCATCACCCTTCATGATTTCGACCCCAGCAGGTAAATTTGCTTTGCCGCTGCGGTTGACCACACGGACGCGCTTCCCTCGCTTGAGCAGTTCGGTCATCACCGCTGTACCCGTAGGCCCCGTTCCAAAAATGACGTGCAGTTCATTTGCATTCATGATTTTTCTCCTTTTAATCCTGATCCAAGATGGGTTGAATAAACCCTGCTATTTATAGGGGTATTTGCTGCTTATTTGATTGCGATTCTTGAGATTAAGCCTTCGGATTCAGCCCCATACTTTTACACAGATGCCGAATTTCGAATTCATAAAATTCGCCTGTGCTCCCGATAACGGGTTGAATATGGTTGAATAGTTCGAGCATGACAATCCCGTGAATGCGTGTCCATCCCACCACACCGATATAAGCGATGCTGGCTGGCACATCGTAGCCCTGTTGTGCGATCATCTCTGGCAAGTAAGCCGAGATGGTTGAGGGCAGGTGTTGGTATTCCGATGGTGGTGTGACCTGACCCTTCTGTAAAGCCTCACGCAGAATTCGCATCACGACATTGAAGGGGCGGCTGGCTGCGGGGATGGTTATTTCTCCAGGCGCTTTGTAACCAGGAATTGGGTTGCCATAGATCAATTGAAAATCTGTCGGGTTAGTCAATGCCCACTCTCGATATGCCCGCAGTACAGCGATTAGACGAGCATAATAATCATCGGGTAATTGCGACGCATCGGCGGCTTCGACAGCTTCACCAAGCCCGTTAAATGCGTCCAGAATCAATGCGGTAATCAGATCATCGAGCTTCGGAAAGTAGTGATAGATCGCCGGAGCAGTCATACTCATTTCACGGGCAATGGAACGTAAACCAATCGAAGTCGTCCCATCTTCTGCCATCTGCTTGCGGGCAATCGCCTTGATTTGATTTCGCAGATTCTCATGCTGGATTTCATCGCGCGTTCGTCCGCCTTTGAGTTTCATACATCATACCTCAAGTTCTATTTACATCATTAGTTTACAGTGTTTATTTAATTATGTCAACAAGAGAAAATGAGGGATATGTGGTGAAAGGGATCAGCGTCCGCGCCGCATCACAGCCAGCACAAAAAGGGGCAGGCGCAGCATCCGTTTGAAGCGCCAGGGCTGCAAATAGAGCCGGAACAGCCATTCCAGCCCCATACGCTGCATCCAAAGTGGCGCACGGGGCACTTTTCCAGCGATAAAATCGAAAGCGCCGCCCACGCCCATCGCCATTTTCACGCGCAAACGGGGCAGATTTCGGGCAATCCATTTGTCCTGTTCCGGCGCACCATAGGCCACAAACAAAATATCCGCTTGCGCCTCATTGACCCGCGCGACGATTTCATCTTCTTCGTTAGGAGCAGGGCTACCGCTGTACGTGCCGACGATCTGCAAGCCCGGATGTCGTTTGCGCAAAATTTCGGCTGCCTGATTCGCCACACCCGGCGCAGAACCGAGGAAAAATAGCCGCCAGCCTTTTTCTGCCGCCCGCGCCGCGATGATTGGCACACCGTCCGAGCCAGTCACGCGCTCTGGTAGGGGATGTCCGAGGTATTTTGCCGCCCACAACAAGCCGACTCCATCCGGCACGCACAAATCGGCACGGGTGAGGATGTTGAAAAAATTCACATCATGTTGGGCGATCATCATAAATTCCGGATTGATCGTGCAGACATGATGGGGCGTATTGGTAGGTGCGACTCGCCGAGTCGCTCCTACTGGATTGACCCATTCCTCAATCAAGGCCAGCCATTCGTCATAAGTGATCCCATCAACAGGCAAGTCAAGAATTTGGATTCGACGGGGAAATACAGACTTGGTTAAGGGCGCACGGCGACCAACGGAAGTCCCTGTGGGACGGTGCGCCCCTACGGAATCGCCGTTCAAAATTTGCCGGGATGCTGCCAGAACATCTTCTGGCGTGACCATACGGATGCACGTCCGCGCGGCGCAGCCTTCGCGCAGACCAACTGTGTGACGCACATAGCTGCATGGGCTGCATTCCGGTGCGCTGCGCACGACGATGGATTTTCCATCCGGTGTCCAAGGCCCCCAGGCATCGGGGTTTCCTGGGCCGAAAATCGCGACAACGGGTGTCCTAACTGATGCTGCAAGGTGCATTACCCCGCTTTCCGCACCAATGAACAAATCGGATTCTGCGATGACTCCAGCTAATTCACTGAGCGTGGTTTGCCCGGTCAGATCAATCGAATCGGTTTTCATAGCTGCTTTGACTACGCCTGTGTCGTCGGATGCGCCGCCGACCAGCACGATTTCCGCGCCATATTCGGCCTGGAGGGTATCCGCGACAGCAGCAAATCCAGCGGGATTCCAGCGCCGCGCCAGACTGTAGCCGCCCCCGCCCGCGTGAATGACGATTCGGGGTTTGTAGGGGAGGGTCTCAGACCCGCCCTTCCTATCAATAGTTTGATCGACTCCGACAACCGCCCTACGTGCCGCCGACTCCGTGCCAACCAGCTTCACCAGATCGAGCCAATACTGCGCCTGATGCTTCGCGCCAAAACCTTCGTCTTGCAGGCGATGTGTCAGAAACCAACCGTTGCCGTTATCAAGCCCCAAACGTCGTGGACTTCTAGATGCCAGCGCGATTAAAGCGAATTTGAGTGTGCCGAGTTTGAGTGTGAAATGATGGAAAAAAATAACCGTGTCGTAGCGGCCATCACGGAGTGCGAAAATGCGGCGTAAATTGGCGGGTCGTAGCAGCGCTTTGGAACTGTTGAACTGCCGCCGCTCAAAGGTGATGATTTCATCGACCAGATTTGTGCCATTGAGGACAGGTGCACTGTGGGCTGTTGTCAATAAGGCAATGTGTGCATCCGGGTGAGCCTCTCGCAGGGCAGTGATAGCCGGTGTTGTGAGAATCAGGTCGCCAATATCGGCAAGTTGAACAAGGAGGAATCGATTAGTCATAAAAAGTAACACCGCACATCATTTTGCGGCTGATTCGAGCGCTGCCATCGTTTGCTGCGCCGCCCGTTGCCATGTAAATTGTGCTGCCTGTTCGCGGCCTCTTGCTATCAAGCGTTGACGCAGATCATTATCGGCTGAGATTTTTGTCATGGCATTGGCAATTTCACCCACATCTAACGGATTGACCAACAGCCCAGCGTGTCCGGCTAATTCCGGCAGGCTGGATGTATTGCTGGTGATGACGGGTGTCCCACAGTGCATCGCCTCCACCACCGGAAAGCCAAAGCCTTCATATAAGGAGGGGAAGACCAGTGCTAATGAGCCAGCATAAAGCGCACCTTTATCCGCTTCGTCGATATACCCGGTCATCTGAACGCCAGGAAGCCCCTCCGCCCACTTGTCATCGTAAAGCCAGCCCTTGCCCCCCGCCAGCACCAGACCAGCCGGGTCGTTGGGATGTGCTGCCCGCCAGCGCAGATAGCTTTGCACAATCACGGCGATATTTTTGCGCGGCTGTAATGTCCCCAGGAATAAAAAATAACGCTCTGGCAAATGATACTTTTGCCGCACAATTTCAACGTTTGCTTCGTTATAAGGAGGTATATCCACACCGGGATAAACGACATGGATTTTATCGCGCGGAATATTGTAATACAGTGTCAAATCGTCCGCCGTCGCTCGGCTGTCCGCCAGCACCACGTTCGCGCGTCCAGCGCTGTAACGAGTCGTCCAGTCCAGATAGAGGCGGCTCAATGTTGTATGCGCTTCAGGAAAATAGCGAAATCCCAGATCATGCACCGTGACGACGGCGTTTCCGGGGAAATAAACTGGCAGCGTATGGGCAGGGACGAACGTCACATCTGGACGATCACGCCACAATGCCGCCGCTAATCGCGTATGAGTCCAGGCGCGTGGAAACGGAATCACACGCTGCGTGACTCGTTCTTGCGGTGGAAATAAATCAGGCGATGGTTGATCGCGGAAATACAAAATCAGTTGATGTTCACTGTTCAGGTCAATCAATTCACGAGTGAGCCGGATCGCGTATTGTTCCGTTCCGGTTACACGCTGGACAGTGGTTCTGCTGGCGTCAATCGCGATGCGCAATAGTTTCTTAATTCCGGCGTCTAAAGATTAAAGGCAGCAGTAGAATGGCGGCGACCACAACAGCGATAACAGGCCATAGCGATGCGGCTGTCGTCATGATATTCGAGGGTACGACACCGTTGGTAACGGCCAGACCGACAAGTCCTGCAAAGCCGATCACCAGTCCGGGCATTGCCAATTGACGATCTGCGGGCTGCGCCAGAAATGACGATAAAATGAAAGCGGCACCCAGAGCGACCAGCAGCAGCGGCCAGCCTGTAGAAACCATTTGCACGGCCAACAAAACTGCGCTCATGCCCCCAACCATCAGAACTACCAGCGCGAAAAAAAGCGAACCACGTGACCAACGTCCTGATGAAAGCCAGCGTGAGAGGAGAGTCAGAGTTGTACCAGCTAACACTGCACCCAACACGAGTGTAGGGCTTGGTACTGCACCGGATGTGGTCGCGGTGAATGTCAGCCAGATGCCAATCAAAATTAGTGCCAATGCGGGGACAACTGAATCGATGCGTCCGCGCTGCAAGGTAAGTAAAGGCGGCATGGGGAAAAAGCGTTCGGGATTTTTCAGACGTGCCTGACGTTCGGCTCTGGAGTCGGCTTCAGCCTGTTCCTGCGCAATGCGCGACTGTTCGGCAGCCTCTTGCTCGGCCAGTAAATCATCGAGCGTCGCCACTGCTGCCAATGCAGCATCAATATCCAGCGAGTTGTCGATGGAGAACTCATTGCTGAGTAGCGATTCTTCTTCCAGCGTGTCCGGTTCAGCCTTTTCGGTAGGCGCTAAATCTTCAGTGGACTCTATATCTTCGCTAAGCGCTAAACCTGAAGATTTTGCTTCAGCAGGTGGCGCGAAACGCAAATCATCGCCGGATTCGTCAGTTGAAGGGGCAGGTTTAATATCGTCGTTGGTTTCCATAGTCTATATTTTGTCCCGTTTTATGATTCAATGCAAGGTAGGTGTTTAGCCTTAACACACTCAGATGTAAAACCTTGTCAAGCGCTTCGGTGTTAAGCCTTGTCACACTCTGGTGAAACGGCTATAATTTGTGTATATGGCGACGTGGCCAAGTGGTAAGGCAAGGCTCTGCAAAAGCCTGATCACCGGTTCAAATCCGGTCGTCGCCTCTTAACGGGTATTCTGATTACCTGTTTTTCTATATTTGCGAGATTGCGATGACGCCCAAAAACCCTCAGCAGGGCGATGATCGCGCTGATGCACTATCACCTCCGCCTTCGATTATCGCACCGCTTCCCAACTACACCTTATCAACCATTTGCCCTGCTTGCAGCACTCCCACTTTTCGACTAGCCTGTAAAGTGCGCTGTCCACGCTGCGGATTTGTATGGGATTGCAGCGAGTTGTGAGCGGTATAGGATTACAGCAAGTTGTAAGGTGATTTCAATTCTAAAACCATTTTTGTACCTTAAATTGAATATAATAAGTGTGATAAATCGGTAATCAGGGCTAATAAATCGACCATTATGAAGTTGTTTTAATTTTGTATAGGGGAATTTTATGCTTTTCGGCTTTAGGTAAATGTTAGTTATAATCTCTAGACTAGGCTGATACTTCGGCTGCGAGGGCTGTGATAATGGATATGTCTGTAGTTTCAACTATTCTGCGAGCTTTGCTCAAGTGGTGGTGGCTCATTGTCATCTCAATTGCGCTGGGTGTTGGTGTAGGCTATTTCCTGCGCCGTGAACAGCCTGATATTTACCTTGCTAAGGCCACAACCCTGGTTGGGCAAGACCCCCGCGCTGCTGCCGCCGCAGGAACCAGTTTCAGTAATCAAAGCAATTCTACATTGTTAGAGGCTTATTCGATTTTTGCGCGTCGTGCTTCTGCCCTGAATCCAGTTATCGAAGACTTGAATTTAGGAACGACAGCCGAAGAACTCGCGGAACGCATCAGTCTGTCAGGCAATCCTAACGCGGCATTGCTGGAAATTTCGGTTTCTGATACCGATCCAGAACGTGCGGCCCAGATCGCAAATCGGGTAGCCCAGGAATTGGTCAATCAAAGCCGTTCGAATAATTCAAGCCAAAATCAGGATTTTGTCAAAGGTCAGTTGGCAGATCTGGAGACTCAGATTAGCCAGTTACAGGATCGTCTCGATCAACTGACTCAGGAAGGTGCCGCTTACACCTCTGCGTTCGACATTAATCGTAATCGCCAGGAACGTGAAGCTATTCAGGATACCATTGCTGAACTGCGCAGTGACTATGCAGCATTGAATGCCAGCGTGGGCAATATCCAGGGGGTCGTTCAGTTATTTGAACCTGCGGCTCCCAATTATCTTCCAGTGGCTACGACGAGCTTGCTTGGTCTGGTTTTTGCCGGTGTGGGCGGAGGTGTTCTCGCTACGCTCACTATTGTTTTAATCACATTTTTCGATGACCGTCTGCAATGGGAAGAGAGCGATCAGGAAACTATTCAGGGTGTCAAGATATTGGGGCCATTGGGAATTATCCCTCGCCATAATCTACCCCTCTATATAGAAACGATGCCTACGTCGATTGAAATGCAGGCCATGCGGCAGGTGCGTGATAAAATCGCTTTAGCATCCGACCCACCGCCCCGCGTTTTGACCTTTTTGAGCTATGACTCGGGCGATGGTAAGACTATCACTTCATCGAATATGGCGCTGACATTTGCTAAAGCCGGGCTGCGTACTATTGTGATCGATCTGGATATGCGCCGGGGTGATTTGCACGAAGTTTTCCGTTTCCCCAACGTCTATGGTGTTTCTGATCTGGTTGCCGCCAAAGAACCCTTAGAAGATATTCTGCAAGAGGCCATTCTCGATAGTGGTTATGAAAATCTGGCGATCATGACGAGTGGGCGCTCCAATACCGATCCCGCCGCGCTTCTAAGCCGGGCGCGTTTCCCGCATCTCATATTTCTCCTCAAGAAACAGTTCGATATGATCGTGATGGACTCTGCACCCACTATTGCTGGTTCCGATGCCATTTTCCTTTCGGAAGTCAGTGATGGTGTGGTCGTGGTCGTCAGCGCACGGCGTACCACCATGACTGGTCTGAAACGTACCCTGTCCAGCTTGCGTGAAGCCCAGGACGTCAATATTTTAGGTGTCGTCTTTAACCGTGTTCGCCTCCAGATAACGAGCAAATACAGCAACACGTATTATCAGCAGATGCCAGGTATGGAAGCATCAAAGCTGTCTCAGGAAATTCTCAACCCCAGCAAGGGTTTTAACCTCCGTGCGGGTGTTATCCAGAATAGAGAGGGTGAACGGCTTTATTCGATTGCTGCCTGCGCTGCCCGCCTGGGAGTGAAGCCAAAGACCGTGAATCAGTGGTGCAGTACCGGTTACTTGAAATCACAGCGTCGGCCCTTCCGCCGCTGGATCAAAGAAAGTGACATTGATGATTTGCTGAAGCGTCTGCCTCGTGAAGGTGCAGTTATGAAACCCACGCTTGTACAAGAGTCCGACGCAATGCCAATGCCAGTTCCCGCGCCAATGCCAGCGTCCCAGCCATCGAGTACGACAGGTGTCACCAAAGAGTTGAATCGTATCCCCGATCAATTGCGTGAGCAGCGAGAGGCATTATTGGATTTTGTGAAGAAGCCATCGCAGTCCGAGTCGGAGACCCCCAATTCCAATTCACAGCATTGATATTGTAAAAGAGGCGTTATGATTGGAATCCAAAACACCGTCCATGGAGTGATTGGCCGTGCCAAATATCACTTCCTAGACCGCAATTACATCCAGACTACGCGTTTTGCTCTGATTATCGCCTGCCTCGCATTGACGACGATTTGTGCATTGCTGATGGTTAACAGACTCTCCATCGGTCTTATTTTCCTGGGCGGAATCGTCGGGCTGTGTGTGGTCATTCTGCTGTATCGCAACATGGAACTCGGCTGTTTAATGGTGATGGTGGTGTCCACTGTCGTTAATATTGGCATCGGCAGCGGTACTGGAACAGCGATTATGTTTTCGCTGGTTCTACTCATCTTATTAGCTGGTTTGTGGGTGTTTAAGCTGTTGATCGTCGAGCGTTCTTTTGCCTCTGTGCGCTCTATACCCTCAAACTGGATGGTCGTTCTATTTGCAGTGGTTGTCGTTATTTCCCTGGTTTGGAGTTCGCTTTTCGTCGAGACCCCCGTTCGCCAGTTTATGGACGAAAAGCTGATGCCACGCCTGATGACCGCTTTGGTCATCATTATTTCGCCATTAGCGACCCTTATTATTGCTAATCACGTTCGTTCACTGCGTGCAATCAAATTTTTTACCTGGTGGTTTATCATTTACGGCTCCGTTATTGCCTCGACGTGGTTTGTGGGAGTTATTTCGCCTCCACTCTTCACTACCAAAGGGCAGCTTCCGATATGGACGTCGCTTCTGGCAGTTGGACAGGCGTTGTTCAATACCCATCTCCCGCGTTATGTTCGCATTGCGCTTCTTGTGGTCGCGGGATATTGGGTATATATCCAGTTTTTTCTTCAGCGCACCTGGGTGAGCGGATGGCTGCCACTGGTGCTTGCAATGGTCGGAATGGTATTTTGGTTTTCACGCCGGTTGTTTTTCGTGCTTCTGCTTGGTGTGGGCATTTATGTTTTCGCGAATAGCGATATGTTCTCTCAGACCATTGAGGCGGAGAACGACGAGTCCGGGCAAACCCGCGTGGAGGCATGGGATCGTACCTTGCAGATCGTGGGCGATCATTATCTGTTTGGTACTGGCCCCGCGGGTTATTATTTTTATCTCACCGTTTACATCGGCGGCCTTTTCCAGCTTTCACACAATAATTATGTCGATGTTATTGCCCAAACAGGCCTGGTTGGTTTTGTCCTCTACATAGGGATTTGGGCTGGCTTTGGGTGGATGGCTTTGAAGACCTACATGATAGTCCCTAAAGGTGGATTCCGTCAGGGATTGGCTACGGCGGTACTGGTTGCCTTCCCGGTGACATTGGTTATCATGATGCTTGGTGATTGGGTGATTCCATTCACCTATACACAAACACTCAGCGGTATTAATTACACAATCTGGCCCTGGTTAATCCAAGGTATCGGCATAGCTTTATATTTCGAATCGCGCAATATGCCACCAGAAGCATCCGACGCTGCGCCTCCAGAACGCCAGCTTGTTAATAATATCCGTCTCGCCCTCCCACTCCGAGGAAAAAATGAAGCGCAAATTGGCGGTTAGTCGGCTCGAGTGGATCTTCTTCGCGCTTATTATCGGGTTTATCGCGCTGATCTATTTCGCTACATTTTATCCTGATCAAGGATGGGGTGATGATTTCGCACAGTACCTTCACCAGGCAAGCAACCTGGCGTCAGGTAAAGATATGGCAGATACGGGCTATATTTACTCGCGTTACACCCCAGTTTTAGGGCCGCGTGCTTATCCACCTGGTTTTCCGCTGTTATTAGCACCGATCTACAGCATCTGGGGTCTGGATATGACGGCCTTTCAGGTTTACATGATCGTCTTACAGCTTATCGCCCTGGTCTTGATTTACCTGCTTTACCGGGCCGAGGTCACGCTACCCACTGCTTTGATTCTCCTGCTCATGATGGGACTCAGCCCATATCTCATTTCATTTAAACGCGACATTATGTCCGATGTGCCGTTTATGCTGTTTTGTATTGCCTTTCTGGTGTGGGTTGAGAGGGTTTATCGGCAACAACGCTTTGATCGCTGGGCGGTTCTGGTTGCGGTTATATTAGCTTTTATTTGTTATCTGATCCGCACCATAGGGTTCGTTGTATTAGGTGCGCTTCTGGTCAGCGATTTGCTGCGTCGACGGTCTATCACGCGTTTCACCTTATTCACCCTGGCGGGGACGGTTGGCCTGTAGTCATCAGCCGTTTTGTGATCGGTGGTGGCGAAGAGTCCTACTTTGACCAGTTCAGCGGCTATTCGATTTCTATGCTTTTTCAGAATTTTGGCTATTACCTGTTAGGACATCTTCGGGCATTCTGGGCAGGTCCGTCGATTCGCCTGAGCGCTGAGGTGATTTTACCCATTCTCTATATTGCGGCTGTTCCGTTGATTATCTATGGTTTTATACGTCGAGCGCGACGTAGCACATTATTGATCGAGTTGTTTTTTGTGTTTTATATGGGTGTTATTCTGGTATGGCCGAGTGTCCAGGAGCTTCGTTTTTTATATCCCATTCTTCCTCTGCTGCTGCTCTATATGGGAGTGGGCTTTGAGGGTGTGCTGGAAATGCTCAACGCGCGTTTGCCCCGACGGGTCATCCAGGCTGGAGCGATAGCTGTCGGCTTTGGTATTTTGCTGATTTACGGTGTGCGTGTGATCGATGTGGTTACTGAAGAAACCTGGGTAACGGACGGGCCATATACCTCAGCGTCTCAGGAATTATTTAAATTTGTCACCGATGAAACCGATCCTGACTCGATCTTCGTCTTTTCCAAGCCACGCGCATTGTCGCTTTATACGGAGCGGGCGGGGTCAGCTTTTCCCTGGACACAGTCAATTCCCATTGCTGCGGATTATCTGAACGAGATACAAGCCGATTACGCGATCCTTATGAAAACCAGTGATGAGCCGAACGCCAGATTAGCCGAATTTATCCAGGCACAGCCAGTTGCTTTTGATTCTGTATTTTCCAGTGATCAGTTTGAGGTGTATCGTTTGAAGCGGGATCAACTTGTCTTGAATCCCGACTAAAAGAGGGTAATGAGTAATGATGCGGCGAGGCTTTGGGTTAGCATTGTGGTTTATTGGGCTTTTAATCGTGATTCTCCCTACACAGGCACAAGAACAGAGGATTGTCGCGGGCGTTTGGTCGCAACCGGAGGTTATAGGCGATGGTTGGTGGAATCAGATCACTGTAGATCGTTCAGGCCAAGCACATGTAACATGGTACGGTGATAAGGAATTTGATGATTCCCTGTATTACACTACGCGCACAACTGACGGTATATGGTCATCCCCTAATGATATAATTTATATTCCTGCCAGAGGTGTTACGGTTCGCAATGCCATTGTCGCGACCACAGATGGGATGCTTCACTCGGTTTATCGTGCGCAAGGTTCCCATTATTATTCCCGTGCATATTCTACCGAAGCCTATAAAGCAACCAGTTGGTCACAACCTTTCCAAATTGATACCGAAGCTTATTATGCCGACATCACTGCCACATCAGATGATGTTTTACATATCGTATTTGGCGAACTGTTAGGCGATACCACCAAAGTCGAGGTCAATCCTGAACTGGCAGAGTGCTTTAAATGTTCAGAGGTGTTGTATCGTCGCTCAACGGATGGTGGCGATACATGGAGTACAGCAGTTAATCTCTCACAAACGCCCAATGCCTCTGAAAAAATGGACATTTTCCAAGGCCCGACTGGACGTTTATTTATCACGTGGGACGAAGGTCATGATACATTCATGTCGCGTGGTGATTATCAGGACGTGCGCCTGATTTACTCCGATGACGAGGGTTTAAGCTGGTCCGACACCATTATTTTTGACGGTGGTCAACCGAATATCATCCCAATACAGATTGCTTCTACTGAGCTTAATGACGGGGCTATGCTCGTTGTCTGGCGTGATTATCTCTCGAATTCGATTTTCTATCAGATATCCAGCGATGACGGTGAAACCTGGACGGAACCTGAACTCATACCAGGCATTTTGGCTCGTGATATAGTTGATACTCCCTATGATGACTATGATCTGGTTACAGATATTCTGGGTATCGCTCACCTGTTCGTAGCCGGAAGAACCAGGCTCGATTTTGGGACGGAGGCTGGCTTATATCATATTGAGTTTCGTCAGGGCCAATGGCGACAACCACAACTTATCTACCAAGGCCCGGCTGAAAACCTCTCCAGACCGGAATGGCCGAAAGCAGTTATCGGCCCGCAGAATGATATTCATTTGAGCTGGTTCGTTCGTTTTGAGGAAGTAAATCCCGATACGCTTTTACCCGGATTGGCTGTTTATTACAGCCATCGTTCTCCGACGATGCCAGATGCATCTTTTGTCGCTTTTAACCCGACTGAAACACCGCCGACACAGGCCGCTTTCGTCGCAGAGTTGGAGTCAACATCAACGCCATATCCAACGGTTGAGCCGCTTGATCGTAACTTTAAAACATCTACCAGTGATTTGTATGTGATTCGTATTTTACTGGGTGGATTATTGGCAGTTGTTGTTTTTTGTGTCATTGTGGTGATTTTGACTGGATTTCGTCTGCGCCGACCCTAGGCGCTCTGTCAGTTAGGAATTTGTTAGGATGCAAATTGACCGCTTTTAACTCCTAGTAAGGCGCTTTCTCTATCTTGATACCACGTAGATGGATTCCTGTGATTAGAATCATCAACCAAACATCTACTTAGAGAGCGATGAATAATGCGCATTGGAATTATCGGCGGCGGCATCATGGGAAGGGCATTGGCCCATTTCCTATCCAAGACCGAAAAAAAAGTGACTGTACTTGAACAAGGTGCTACCCTGGGAGGGCTTAACAGCAGCGCCCAGCTTGAAAATAACCTCACGATTGCTCGTTATCAACATAACATGTTGCCAAATGACCACGCCATTCAAGCACTCTGCCAGGAATTGGGGCTGAAAGATGAATTAGCCTTTTTTCCGGCACGCAGCGGGTTTGTGCATGGCGGTCATATCCACTCAATGAGCAGCGTATGGGATTTTATCACCTTTGGCCCACTGCGATTCCTGGATCGTGCGCGGTTGGGGCATGCTATCTTACAGGCACTGCGTGTTGAGGATTGGCATTCGCTCGATCATATATCTGCTAAAGAATGGCTGATGCAGATCGGCGGCAAAAATAGTTTTGAGCAAATTTGGGCGCCCCTGCTGGAAGCAAAATTTGATTATGATTATGAAGACATTCCCGCGACTTTTATCTGGGCATGGCTAAAGCGTATGACCGCCATCCGGCGCGGCCCTCAATTAAAAGGCTACGTCGGCAATTTTAAACATGGGCATGAATCGCTCATTCAAGCGATGGCGAATCAGGTCATCGCGCGGGGTGGTCAGATTTTTACAGGAATGCGTGTTCGAGAAATTGAATTGCTGGGTGATGCTATGGGGCGGGTGCGCACTCATACAGGTGTAATGACATTTGATGTGTTGATTGCAGCCCTGCCTACGCCATCATTTTCACAGCTTATTCTGGGCGCGAATCCAGATTATCTGGCAACCCTGGAACGTTCGCAGTATCTGGGGCTGATCTGCCCGTCGCTGGTATTAGGTCGTCGCCTTTCACCCTACTGGACGCTCAATATCACCGACCCCAGCAGTCCATTCTCAAGCATTATTGAGATGCCGCATCCTGAAAATCCACGTTATCATGTAATTTATCTGCCCAAGTACACCGCGCCCGAAAATGATTGGATGGGTGTGCCTGATGAGGATATTCGTGATGCGTGGTTGCTAAGGCTGCGCCAGATTTTCCCGGATTTACGGCAGGAAGAAATACGTCATTTTGTTGTTAGCCGTTCACGTTATGTCGAGCCAGTACATCTTTTGAATGCTTCAAGCGCTTTGCTGCCTGTGCAAACGCCCTATGATGGGCTGTACCTTGCCAATACCAGTCAGGTTTATCCCAGCCTGCCAACCAGCGAATCGGCCATTACCCACGCGCGCCAGGTCGCCCAAATGGTGATCGAACGGGATCGCCAGCGCGTGCGAACAGTTGCTTAAATCACATAAAGGACGATCATGCGCGTTTTGCTTTTGACTCAGGTTTTACCCTATCCACCCGACAGCGGTCCCAAAGTAAAAACCTATTATGTTCTCAAGTATCTGGCGCAGCAGCATGATGTCACGCTCGTGTCCTTTGTGCGCGAAAGCGATAAACCGGAATACATCCAGCATTTGGAGACACTCTGCGAACGGGTGATTACCGTACCCATAACACGATCCAAAAGCCGCGATCTTCGTTTTCTTGGTCAGAGTTTGCTGACGGGGCAACCCTGGATGATGCTGCGCGATGAACGTCCAGAAATGCACAAGGTACTCGCCGACCTCGCTGCCGAAACAACATTCGATGTCGTTCATGCCGATCAAACCAACATGGGGCAGTATGCGCTCCCTTTTACCAAGAGCCGCAAGGTGCTGGATTTGCATAACGCGCTGTGGATGCTCTATAAGCGACTGGCTGAAACAACCGCTTTCACCAACCCTATGAAATACATTCTTTCGCGCGATTGGCAACTGCTGAAAAAATATGAAGGCGAATTGTGCCGTCAATTTGATGCGGTAACTGCCGTGAGCGAAGAAGATCGTACCCTGTTGATCGAAGCTGGCGCACGTGAAGATATTACGGTCATTCCAATCGCGATTGATACGGATGAGCAGGCACAAATCGCGCGAAGGCCATCTGGCCCGCACATTGTCCATATCGGAACCATGTATTGGCAGCCCAATATTGATGGCATTACCTGGTTTCTGGACGAAATTTACCCGCTTATCAAGCAGCAGGTTCCCGATGTGCGCTGTACGTTGATCGGTGCCCGCCCGCCCGCCAGCATTATCGAGCGAAGCCACAATGATCGGACGCTTACGGTCACAGGCTACGTCGAAGACCCGCAGCCATTTTTGGAAGATTCAAGCATGATGGTTGTGCCGTTGCGGGCAGGTGGTGGAATGCGTGTCAAAATTCTGAATGCACTTTCGCAGGGAATCCCTATGGTCAGCACAACGCTGGGCTGCGAGGGGATTAACGTAACCAACAACAAGGACATCCTTGTCGCGGACGATGCCGAGTCCTTCGCAGCCGCAACCATTCGCCTTCTGGTTGAAGCCGAACTCAATAAACAGTTGACATTTGAGGGCCGCCAGACTGTCGTCAACCTTTACGATTACCGCCAGGCCTGCCGCCCGCTTGATGAGATTTATGCTTCAAAGGTCAAGCAAGAATAAATTTTCCTCCTTCCGACAATTAGTTGGCTGCTATAAACAATGAAAATCCTCTTTGTGACACCCTATATTCCGTCTCTGGTGCGTGTGCGCCCCTATAACATTCTGCGGGCGTTGGTTGAACGCGGTCATCAGGTTACACTTGCGGCATTGCAACCACCCGGAGACGAGGGCGAGTCATTAGACAGCCTGCGTTCCTGGTGTACCGCTGTTCACGTTATTCCTCATAACCGCAGCCGCACGCTTATCAATGGGTTAATGGCCTTGCCCGGTATCCTGCCCGTGCAGATGGCGTATTCACGCTCACCGGAATTTGACCATCTTGCGCAGAACCTGATTGCCCGCCAATCCTATGATGTTGCTCATGTTGAACATCTGCGTGGCGCGGTATTGGCGCAATCGCTGGCTGGCTTACCCATCGTATTCGATTCAGTCGATAGTATTTCGCTGCTGTTTGAGAAAGTGCTGAAAGATGCACCCAGCCTGAAAAGTCGCATGATGGCAACGCTGGACTTGAAGCGCACAAAATACTTTGAAGGTAGCCTGACGCGCCGTTTTGTCGAGGTTGCCGTCACAAGCGAGGTGGATCGTCAAGCGCTGATTGCTCTCGGCAGTGGCGAGAATTGCATCACAGTCATCCCGAACGGCGTCGATCTCAATTATTTTCAGCCGCAGAACATCAAACGTGATCCGCTGCGGCTCGTTTTCACCGGCAAAATGAGCTACCACGCCAATATTGCAGCTATTGAAGACCTAGTTGAGAAGATTTTGCCCCTGGTTTGGAAGGAGCAGCCCAGCGCACATTTGGAAATCGTTGGAAAAGACCCCGCACCTGTTATTCAAATGTTAGGTCAATCGCCTAACATAACAGTGACAGGTTATGTGCCGGATATGCGTCCCTATCTTGCGCAAGCGGCACTCGCTGTCAGCACGGTTCGATATGGTGTAGGCATTCAGAACAAAGTGCTGGAAGCGATGTCAATGGGAACGCCAGTGGTCTGCTCAACGCAGGCCAGTTCTGCGCTCAGAGCCACACATGGACGTGATCTGCTCGTAGGAGATACGCCTGAACAAATTGCTAAACATATCCTGGACTTACTCAAATCGCCGGAAAAGCGCGAAGCAGTGGGACAGGCCGGACGACAATATGTTGAACAGCATCAAACGTGGGACAGTGCGGCTGCGCTTTTTGAAACACTCTACCACAAAGCGCAACGGGTGAAAACGACGATTTAAGGGGAAATGGGGAAATGAGGATATGGGAACACGGATAATCGACTCAAAAACAGGAGGGCGCTCCGGCTCGTTTTTCTCTTCGCCTGGTGACATCCTCACGCGCGCTCGTCAGACGAGTGCAAGCAAGCTGCGTGTGGTTCGGATTGCCCTGATCGTACTGGACTTTTTTATGGTCAGTCTGGCGTTTTGGGTGGCGTATCAAGTGCGTTTCTATGGCTTGACCGCACAATTTTTCGATGCTGATGCTGCCAGTAATCAAATTTTTTATCAGGTTTACGTTTTTTTGCTTATTCCCCTGTGGGTCATATTATTCTGGTTATTTAAGCTTTATGATCCTGCAATCTTGTTCAGCGGCCATCAGGAATATACATTTATTTTTAATGCCTGTACCTTTGGTATCATGCTTGTGATTCTAGTTATTTTTCTGGATTCAACCCTTGCGATTGCGCGTGGTTGGCTGCTGCTCTCTTGGGTGCTTTCCATCGGCTTTGTTGGAAGTGCGCGTTTTCTCGCCCGACGTGTGGTGTTTACGGCACGCCGCAATGGGCATTTCCTAACCCCGACTTATATCGTCGGTGCGAACTCCGAAGGTGTGGCGATTGCCCAACATCTCTCCAGTGCGCCGATTTTCGGCATCAACGTCATTGGCTTTCTGGACGATGAACTGAGTATCGGTGAGGAAATTCTGCCGGGGATTGCCGTGCATGGCCCTACCTGGAAAGCGGAAGAACTCTGCACCAAATTTGGCATTGAACGCATGATCGTCGCAACCAGCGGCATTGACCGTGAAAATCTCCTTACGATGTTCAAGCGCTTCGTCAACGTGGATGATGTGGCGGTGTGGCTGTCATCGGGGATGTACGAGATGCTCACGACAGGTGTGCGGGTACATGATATTGGCTCGATGTCGATGGTCAGCGTGAACCGCGTCCGGCTGACAGGGATCAGCGTACTCACGAAAACTTTGTTGGACTACATTGGCGCGTCACTGGGCTTGCTGGCGTTGTCGCCGTTGTTTCTGGCAATTTTTATCATCATGCGGCGCACCGACCCCGGCCCGATCATTTATCGGCGGCGTGTGGTGGGCGTGGGTGGCGAAGAATTTGATGCTTTCAAATTCCGCACGATGGTGGTGAACTCCAAAGAAGTTTTAGAAGAACTGCTGGCGAATGATCCCGAAGCACGGGCAGAGTGGGAAACACACGAAAAGCTGAAAAACGACCCGCGTATTACCAAAATAGGCGCGTTTCTGCGGAAAACCAGCGTAGACGAACTGCCGCAATTACTAAACGTCCTGCGTGGTGAGATGAGCCTTGTCGGGCCGCGCATGATTACCCGCGACGAAGTGAAACGCTTTGGTCAGTGGGATATGAACATCCACACCGTCAAGCCGGGGATCACAGGTCTGTGGCAGATCAGCGGACGCAGCGACCTGTCGTATAAAGAGCGTGTCCAATTGGACATGCACTATATCCGCAATTACTCGATCTGGCTCGATCTGCAAATTTTGTTCTGGACGATCCCATCCGTGCTGATGAACAAAGGCGCGTATTAAGGGGTTAGCTGTCAGCGATCAGCAGTCAGCTTTTGGATTTGGAGAGGCGGGTGTTCGCGGTTTGCGGATGCCTGCTTTTGTTTTTATGCAGTTCGTCTATTCTTCGAAAATAGCATAGGTCTGTGATCATCCTGGGCCGCTATCAAAATCAGGATCAGCTTTTTGGGCTATTTGCGCCACAGTATTAAAAACGGATTTCACTTCTGAAGCCACTCTTTGTCGTTTTTCAGGTATCCATTGATTCTCTTGTAAATCGTTGGTTTGAATTATTAGCTGCCGAATCTGACTTAAGACGAGATCATCTAATCCTAATTCAACCATATGATGATGAGATTGACGTAATCCAATATCTATCCATTTCTTTTCAACATCACCCAATAACCAATAGTAAAGTTCATTGAGATCATGACATAACCAGAAAAGATTGCCTGTCTTATTTGTGCTAATTTTGACAGGGATAGATACCTCATTGAACTGTACATGCTCTTTAAGAAGCTCTGCTTTTAACAGATTTAGAGCTGTATCATATTCTTGAGATGAAAAGTCAATATGCTGTATATCGTTTAGATCATAGGGCAAATCCCCTTTTCCCCAAATTACTGGAATGATCCTTTTGTCATGGCTCAGAAAAAAACGCCACTCTTTTCTTACCTGCTGTGAGTTTAAAGAATCTGGCGAAACAATGAGTATCATAATTCGGCATTGGTTCAAAGCATTATTAATACTATCAGCCCAAGCTTCACCCGGACGTATATGCTCAAAACTTACCCAAATTACGGCCCCTAGACTATATTGCAATGAATTTGTGAGACGGCGAACAAAATCAATGTCCTTGGTACTGTGCGAAACAAAAATTTCCGACATGGATTTTCACCAAATTTGTCATTATTCAACTTAACTATTGGTTATAGTAACACGATATTCGAATCAAAAAGGGCGAGTCGCCAACTCGCCCCTACGTCCAATTTCTTTGCGTTCTTTGCCTTCTTTGCGCCTCTGCGTTGAGCTTTTAGTTTTTGTTTGCCAGCCGCTTCTGCGCCTCGTGCTGTACCATCGCGACGATGCCCATCAATCCCTGACCTTTGCCCATCGAAACCTCGCGGCCAAAAATCTTGAACACGATGTCCGTAGCCACCGTAGCAACCTGTTCCAGAGGTGTGCCGGAACACGCATCGTTCAAAATGACCGAGATCGCCATCGCCGAAAGCCCCTGCGGATTCAGCACATCAAAGCGATAGGTCAATGTGCCATCGGCGTTATCCAGCGCCCAAACGAACGCTTCGGATTCGCAGGCCGGGACACGGTGCGATTCCTCATAGGGTTTCGTCGCGATGTCCGGCGTGACCTTTGCCTCTTTGAAGCGATCCGCGATTTCAATCAGGTATTCAGCACGTTCGTTGCGGTCAGTGAGGAACGAAAAATCCTCCAGCACTTCCGCCAGCTTTGGTGGATAATCAGCCATTATTAGCGCTCAATCGGCACGTTGACCAGATTGCCCCACTCCGTCCAACTGCCATCGTAATTGCGGACATTTTTATAGCCCAGCAAATAGGTCAACACAAACCACGTGTGGCTGCTGCGCTCACCGATGCGGCAGTAAGCGATAATATCGTCGTCGGCTTTCAAGCCCTGTCCCTGTTCATAAATCGCGCGGAGTTCGTCGGCTGTTTTGAATGTGCCATTTTCGGGGTTCGCCGCCTGCGCCCAGGGGATACTTTTCGCGCCGGGGATATGACCGCCGCGCAGCGCACCCTCGTTGGGATAATTGGGCATATGCAGCAATTCGCCGCGATACTCAGCAGGGCTGCGCACATCGACCAGTGGCAGTTTGGCCTCAACATGCTTCAAAACTTCATCGCGGAAAGCGCGAATCTGGCTGTCATCGCGATTTTTCGCTTGATATTGCGTCGGAGGATAGGCTGGGGCTTGCTTGGTCATTTCGCGACCTTCCTGCTCCCATTTTAGCCTGCCGCCATCCACGATACGCGCGTTGGTGTGACCGAAAAGGTGAAATACCCAGAGTGCATAGCATGCCCACCAGTTATTTTTGTCACCGTAAAATACAACTGTCGTTTCCGGTGTCACGCCAATCCGCGACATCAGTTTTTCAAAACCGTCCTTGTGTAGATAATCGCGGCGTAGCGGGTCGTTGAGATCGGTTGTCCAGTCCACCTGTACCGCGCCGGGGATATGACCGGATGGATAGAGCAGCGGGTCTTCGTTGGATTCGATAATGCGTATATCAGCATCTTTCAAATGCTCGGCAACCCACTCCGTGGAAACCAGCATGTCGGGGTGTATGTAACCCCGCTCGTTAATAGCACTCATAAAATGACTCCCTACCGAATAAAACAGATAAAGATGATAATAACTCAGGATAGCTGTTCGGGCAATGTTAAAAAATGAGATTCAACCCCAGGCCGACCAGTAAAACCATGACGATTTTGCGGAACAACAAGGGGTTGATGTATTTATCCAGGCTGATCCCAAACGCCAGTCCCAACATCGCGCCAGGGAAGGCGAATAGAAAAGACTGCCAGACGAAAGGAGTATAGTGGTGCGCCAGCGTGTGGCTGATAATCGTCGTAATGCTGTTGAGCAGGAAATAACCCTGTAAATTGCTGCGAAATTCCTGCGGACTCCAGCGCCGACAGCTTCCATAAATCACAACGGGCGGCCCACCCGTGTTATATGCCCCGCTTAGAACGCCGCCGACGAAGCCAAAACCATAAGCCCAGTTGGGATGCTTGATTTCCGGCAGTCGCAGATTCAGAAGAGCATAGAGCGCGTACCCTGTGATAACTATACCCAACAGTGTCAGGACGAAACGCTCATCTGCCCGCTGGAGGACAAAAACGCCGATTGGAATCCCGACCAGCGATGCCGCTGACAGGCTCCCTACCGTGCGCAGATTAATCGCATGGCGATAGCGGATAAGCAGGATAACCTCGGCAGCAATGGCGACGATAGCGACCAGCGGCGCTGCTGCCTGTACGCCGAGTGTGCTAATCAACAAAGGCATGGCGATGAGCGCCGTTCCGAACCCGGCGATAGTCTGCGTAAAAATGGCAAAAAACATAATGAGCGCGATGAAGAGAGGATTCATTATTGTCCTGACGGGAGTAGGGGGTAGATTGATTCAGCGTTAAATGGGGGAACTTGCAGCGTCCCGGTGATATGTTCGAGGATAACGCGCCCATCATTTAACTTCAATACGAGGTAAGTGTCTTCTGGTACGACGATATTGAAAAGCCCGGTGGACATCCGCCCCAGAACGGCTTTGCGCTTGGCGACGACATATACCCCGGCATCATCCTGGTCGGTGGCAACACGCCAGCCAAAAGCGGCTTGCAGAGTCGCCGTGACTTCCACTTTGGGCTGCTGCCAGCGCATCACGCGCACATCCGCATTTTCGGCCTGCAAATAGAATGTGATCGGGCCGAGAGTCGAAAAATAATACGTTTGCGTGTGCCGAGTCAGGCTTGTGATCTCCGACGCGGCGTTGACGACCTGCCAGAGTGTGTTTAATTTTTGCATCTGTTTTAACCTGTTTTTTCTAGCCATCGTTGGATTGCGCCCGCGACGACCTGCGGTTGTTCGAACGCCATCATATGACCGCCGTCTTCGACACTTACCAACTGCGATCCGGCGATTTGTTCGTGCAGATAGGTGCTGAATTTGAAGGGAGTCATGCGGTCTGCTGTCCCGCCGATAATGAGTGTCGGCACACGAATTTGTGCAATCTGACCTCGCAGGTCGAAAGCGTTTGTTGCCACGAAATCACCATGAAGCACTTTGGGGTTGGTTTCCAGCAGGCGTTTATGACCCAATCGCTTGATCTGCTCATACCCTTCCGCCCACTGCCAATCGACAATCATCTGCACCGTTTTTTCGTAATTGCTCACCAGACCGTTCAAAATATCCGGGTGAACCGAGAGTTTCGCCCCTGTGCCGATCAGAATCAAGCCTTGCACGCGATCTGGATTATGCAGCGCCATCGTCTGGACAATCGCGCCGCCCATGCTGTGGCCTAAAAGAATCGCTTTGGGAATCCTGAGTGCATCAAGCAGGCCGATCAGATCAGCGGCATAGGCACTAATGCTGGTACGCGCGGGCATTTTGCTTTTCCCATGACCGGATAGATCGGGGATAATCGCGTTCGCTTCCGGCATCCGGCGCAGTTCAGCAGGCCAATCGAGATGCGTACCGCCCGCGCCATGTATCATCACGACGGGTAGACGATGGGCAGTTGGGTCGCGGTGGTCGGCGTACCAGATTCTATTTTCAGCGAGAGGCATATTTTCCCTATACTGTTTTCAGAGAGAGATATTTCCACCTTTATGGATGGTGTTTAATTTTAGCGTAAACTGAGATGATTAGACGAATTGCTATTGACGCTTATTTTGTTGTCGGGCATGATGATAGTTGGGTCGTGGGGCATGATGATAGTTAGGTGTAAGGCCAATCCGTGAAAATCAATGAGGTTTTATTAACCTCAATTCTAATGCCATGCGACAATTGAGAATCACATCTATGGAGAAATTTAACTGATGGCGCAACTTTTGGAACAGCTCGCCCTTTGGATCGAGCAGATCATTCAGACCATTGGCTATCCGGGCATCGCATTTGTCATGTTTGCGGAGAATGTTTTTCCGCCGATCCCATCCGAACTCATTATGCCTTTCGCGGGGTTTTTGGTAGGACGCGGTGAGTTTACCTTCGTCGGTGTCTGGATCGCAGGCGTTATCGGCTCTGTGCTGGGAGCGATCATACTCTATTACATCGGCATGTGGGCTGGCGACAAGGTATTGCGCACGTTTCTGCGCCGCTATGGATACCTGTTCACCGTTTCTGAAAAAGAATATGACCGCGCTCTGAGCTTTTTTGCCCGCTACGGTGACGTGATTGTCTTTTTTGGTCGCCTTATCCCCCTGGTACGCAGCATTATCTCGATCCCGGCAGGCGCGAATCATATGTCGATGCCCAAGTTTATCCTCTTTACAACACTTGGCTCGGCGATCTGGAGTGGTGCGCTGGCTTACGCGGGTATGGCGCTTGGCGAAAACTGGGAACAGGTTATTGGTTTTGTCGAGAATTATCAGGACATCGTGACTGTTGTGGTTGCCATTATCGGTGTTGTGTTTGTGGGTTGGATCGCGTCTCGAATCATCTCCCGCAGTCGCGCTGGGACGTTAAAAGCTGATACTGAAACTCAGGATTAATGTCGAAAAGTGATGCGTCGCAGCGAGAAGCTTGTCTTATATGCCATTCTGCTCACTGCGGCGTTTTTGCGCACTCAGTATTTCCTTCAAATTGAACATAACATCGACCATGCTTATCCCATCTGGCAGGCGCTGCAAACGCTCGAACATGGCGATTGGCCGCTGACCGGGCAAAGCACATCGGTACTTTTTGCGAACCCCGCGCTGACCGGTTATCTCTATCTACCCTTCGTCGCGCTGACCCGTTCCCCTCTGAGCGTCTATATTCTGATTATCGCGCTGAATACGCTGGCGGTTTTGCTGGCGTTCCGCGCGGTGCGAACGCTGCTCGGCACACGTCCAGCATTGATTGCCGCTGCGATGATGGCGGTTAACCCCTGGGTGATCGAGTACAGCCGATCCGCCTGGGTACAGAGTTTGCTTCCATTTTTCGCCTGTGCGATTGCATGGCTGCTGTGGCCTGTGCTGCTCCGGCGCAGTCGTAATCCCTTCCGCCGGACAATTCTCTCGCTGGTCATGCTCATGCTGATGACGCAAACCTATCTGCTGGCGTTCATGATGGTAATCCCAGTGGGCGTACTGCTGCTTATTTTCTGGCGGCGTGTACCAACCCGCGCGGTGATAATCGGTGGCGCGATTTTTTTCGCGGTATCGGCGATCTACGGCGCGGCTTTATGGACACAGCGCGACTCGGTTCAGCGGCGGCTGGATGATTTTTCGTCGCACTCCTCGCAACTGAGCAGTGAAGCCTGGAATCACGCCGTGCGGCTGGTTTCCGGCAGCGATTACGCATTAGCGCGTGGGCAGCTTGCCCCGACGGGAGATTGGCAGCTTCGCCAAAATTTGAGCCAGATCGCGCATTATGGGATTTTGACTGTGCTTGTTTTGGGGATAGGTCGCGCGATTTTTGTGATTTGGAGGGGGCGAAAAAATATAGGACAGGTCTCAGACCTGCCCCTACAGCAGTCCGATGCGGCAATTATTTTGCTGATCGGGTTCGGCCTGCCGGTGCTGCTGATGTCCTATGTTGGGCAGCCTGTGCATCCGTTTTACCAATTGCTTGGCCTGCCTGCGGGATATGCGCTGGCGGCGTGGGGCTTGACCACCATTTTTCGCCCGGACACGCGAATCGGAGTCGCGATTTTATTGGCGCTTGGGTTGCCATTTGGTGTGCTGATGGGCATCAACAGCGCCCGATATTATCAGGAAACGGTGGCGACTCCTGCTATAGACGGGACAGGTGCGCTGCCGCTGGAATGGGGTTTGCGTTTAGGCCGCGCGATCACCGATCATCTGCCACCCGGCGGCATCGTTTACGCCGATGAAGCACAGTGGACGTTTAACAGCTTTGCCGGGACGACCTTCCCCGTAGTCCGCGATACTCGTGCGCCGATTTTCAGCATTGTTCCGCGCGAAGGTGGACTTTATATCGCTCCTCATGCGCCGGGAAGCGATGCTATGAATCCGCCTACATCAGCCACACGCGCCGAAACTCTGACTCTCCCGGATGGCTGGACGATCACGATTGACGAAAACCCGCCAAACGCCGCCGACTCGCTGGAAATTTCGCACCCGCTGGAGCAGGCAAGCGAACAGGGTATCACACTGTTGGGTTACGACCTCGAAAAATTGGAGACAGCCTACACGCTAACCACCTATTGGCGCATTGATTCTGTGAATGCTGACACTCCCAATTGGTTATTTGCCCCATTTGCCCACATTTTTGACGAATCCGGCGCACGGGTATTGATCGTCGATGGGGCGCTTGCTCCCGGTAGTGAGTGGCACGTCGGGGATATTCACGTTCACCGCATGACCATCAATTTGCCCGCACTCGCCACATTTAGCGCCAGCATCGGGCAGTATGATTCTGTCAGCGGGCGCAATGTCATCTTTTTGCCAGATTACGTGCCGATGGTTTCGCTGCCACTGGAATAATGGCGCGGCGCGAACAGGTGATATAAAATCCCTTCTGTCACAGGAGGCTTGAAAATGAAAAAAATTGTTGTCACTGGCGGCAGCGGGCGCGTTGGTCGTGCGGTGATTCATGAACTGCTGGAACATGGTTACGAAGTTCTCAACGTCGATGTTCGCCCATCTGATAACGAACAGGTCGAATTTCGTAACGTCGATCTGACCGATTACGGCGCGGCATTTGTCGTGCTGCACGGCGCGGATGCGGTCATCCACATGGCTGCCAACGCCTCGCCGGATACCAATTTGCAAACAGGCGCGGCGACATTTCATCAGAATATGACCAGCACCTACAACATTTTTAACGCGGCGACAGCGCTCGGCTTGCAGCGGGTCGTGTGGGCTTCGAGCATCACCGTATCCGGTTATCCCTACGATCACACGCCAATAGCCTATGCGCCGCTGGATGAAGATCACCCCGTTGCGCCAGAATCGAGCTATGCGCTTTCGAAGGCGATGGGCGAAGAAGCGGCTAAACACTTTGCCCGGTGGAGTGGTGTGCCGTTTATCGGTCTGCGCTATGCCCTGGTCGTCGCTGACGACGCTGCGTATCAATTTCTGAAAACGCTTCGTGAGCGTGAAGATGCCTATAAAATCGCTGCGCTGTGGGCTTATGTTGATGCACGTGATACGGCGCAAATCTGTCGCCTCTCGCTCGAAGCTAATATTCAGGGTGCGGAAGTTTTTAATGTGGGCGCATCAGAAACCATCATGAAAATCCCGACCCGTGATCTGATGGCGAAGACATTCCCGGAGGCTAAAATTCGCGAGAATTTGGGCGATTTTGAATCGGTTTTTAGCATCGAAAAAGCGCGTCGAATGCTTGGCTACGCGCCAAAATATTCCTGGCATCAGTACATACCTTAGAGGAGAGCGTCATGATTAAAAAAGTGGTCGTAACAGGCGGCAGCGGCAAAGCGGGACGCGCGGCGGTTCGCGAACTGCTACAACACGGTTACGAAGTCCTCAACGTCGATGTGATGCGTCCGGCGGAAAATCTGACAACGTTTCGTCAGGTCGATCTGACCGATTATGGGCAGACGTTCGCCGCGCTGCATGGGGCGGATGCTGTTGTCCATATGGCTGCTAATCCCGCGCCGGACGATAATCCGCAGACGGGTGAGGAGCGCTTCCGGGGCAACACCGCCAGCACCTATAATATTTTTAACGCCGCTACGACATTGGGAATGCAGCGCGTCGTTTGGGCATCCAGCGAAACGGTTCTGGGGCTGCCATTCCAGCGCCAGAAACCGCAGTATGTGCCGATTGACGAAGATCAGCCGACTTATCCAGAATCGAGCTATGCGCTTTCAAAAGTCATCAGCGAGGAAATGGCGCGGCAGTTCAACCGCTGGACAGGTATTCCGTTCGTCGGTCTGCGATTCTCAAACATCATGGAAGGCCCGCACGATTACGCGCCGTTTCCGACTTATTGGGATGATCCCCTCAAGCGTCCCTGGAATCTGTGGGGATATGTCGATTCACGGGATGTCGCGCAGTCCTGCCGCTTGGGACTGGAAGCCGACTTTACAGGTGCAGAAGCTTTCATTATCGCGGCGGGCGATACGGTCATGAAAACGCCGAGCCGCGACCTGATGGCAGCGGTTTTCCCGAACGTCCCGATTCGCGATGATCTAGGCGAATTCGATTCGCTTTTGAGCAACAAAAAAGCAGGTAGATTGCTGGGCTATGTGCCTCAGCATTCCTGGCGCGAATTTGTCGGCTAGTCTGAATCTTCGCGTAGCTTATTGATTAAAACCTGCGAATCGGGATGTAAACCGATGAGCCAATCGCCGAGCAGGGATGCCGCTTTGTGAACGCCAGCGGTTGACCGGGGATGGCCGAGCGAACTCAGTTGCAGCGTATATTGGTGCGGCTGGTCACGCGCCAGAAGCAGAAAACCGATGCGCTGTTCAATCGTCGGTTCTTTGATAAACACCTCGAACAGCAGCGTATCCTCACCTTGATAGCCAGCGATCAGGCTGACGCGCGTCTCGCCATCCACCGAGTCGCTCGGCTGGAAGCGCGAGAGCATTTCGGGGAGCATCAGCGGGCTGCTAAAAACGATGTGCGGCATATCCCATTCCTTGATAACTGGCAGCGGAAGCGCGGGGCGGTCATTCCGTCGATAGGCGAAATAATAACACGAACGCCCCTCGCGGATAGCCTTCATTTCATATTTGGTGGTGACTCTGCCTGGCATCGACCCCGCCCAGGGTGCATCAAGTAAATTTTCTAACTGGGGCGTCGCTTGCAAAATTTCGCTGCTCATCTCGGCATATTCGATAATATCGGTTGCCAGGTAGAGCAATGCTCCCGGCGCGAGTCGATTGACCAGCGTATCCAGCGTATCGCGCTGCATCAGGCGGCGATGTCCGTGCTTGGTTTTGAACCAGGGATCGGGAAAATTGATATGAACCTGCGTAAGCGTCGCGGGCTGAAACATATGATGCAGCGCGGTTTCGGCAGTGCCGTGAATCACACGCACATTCTCAAACTCCATTCTTTCCAACGCATTCTCCACATGCGTCAGGCAGCGGTTTGAGACTTCCAGCCCGACCAGATTGTGATCGGGATGCTGCTGCGCCAGATGAAATAAAAACTGACCCCGCCCAAAGCCGATTTCGAGGATGAGAGGGCGATCCGTGCCGAATAAAGTCGCCCAGTTCGTCGGCCAGGGCAGGGTTAAGCTGCTCAGTTTTTGCATGGCTACAGGTCGTAATGTGTACCCATAGACGACGGCTCAATCGCAGTGCCGCCACGTTGATAGCGGTTGTCAATCGAAAGCCGCAGTTGATTCGCGGTCAGATTGGGCAGCGCCTTGTGAACGGTATGCGAGTGAAACATGAGCGCGTCGCCAAATTCAAAGCCGCTGGCGTGCCATTCCTGATGAGGCAGTTGGTCATCTTCCAGTCCGAAGGGGACATTTCTGCCGCTGAATTTTCGGTGGTCGATGAAACCTTCTTTATTTGACCCTTTCAAAATCGCCAACCCGCCTAATTCCATTGGGCAGTCACCAAGCGGAATCCATACGGTATACGTTTCCGCCGCGCCACGAATGTAATAAAAATCCTGATGCGCGGGGATGGTTTGCCCGATATTTTGCGGAAAGGTGATACGCCCGATTTTACGTCTGTGGAGCAGCACCGGATCGCCCGTTACTTTTCCGACGACGCTCATTAATCCCTCGTCCTCTGGCGCGGCCTCAAACGAAGGCAGGTGAATGACGTGGCGATAGACCTTCATAAATTCGGGGTCGCCTTCGGTGTATGGCCCAGCGCCACTCCAGATACCATCCATCACATCGGCCTTTTGGTCGAGCCAGCCCGCGTTGGCGCACAGATCGAGTATATCGCGCCGCAGTGTGAGCAGTTTTTCTTTGGGGGCGACACCACGCAGGAATAAATAGCCGTTTTCATCAATCATACTTTTCAACCGCGCCGGATCGCCCAGCGCATCATTTGCAATGATAAAAGACGTGTAGTTTTCCATAATGAGCTATCCTCTGAGTAGACTGTAGCAGATCAATTTTCTTCTAAGCAGACTATAGCAGGTCAATTAACCTTTGAGCAGGCTATAACGATTAACCGCGCCGTCGAAACCATCGGCACGATACGATTGTATCTCAGTTAGCCCGGTTGCGGCGACCAGCGCGGCATGTTCGGTATCATCGACATAATGGCAGTAGCGCAGTGCCACTTCACCACGCCGCCAATCGAGCAAATAATCATTGGCTTCGACGCTGATGTCGGCAGGCCAGGGAACGACTCGCTGGCGGAAGCGCTCATATTCATAAAATCGCCAGCAGGCAAATGCCAAAATCCCGCCGGGTTTGATGCGATGCGACAGGGTTCGCACAAAATTTTGTCGCTGCTCCGCGCCGGGGATATGGTGCATCACACCGAACAGCACCACCAGATCATAGAGTCCGCTGTCCGGCGGGTTCTCGATGATGTCGCGTTCTTCGAATCTTGCGTCCGGCAGTATAGTCAGTGCCGCGCGTGCGTGTTCCAGCAGCGCCGGATTATTATCCATGCCGTGATACTGTACATTCGTTGCGCCAAAATGTTCCGCCAGAAAAACGCCGAAACGCCCGTTGCCGCAGCCAACATCCAGCACCGAAAGCGGCGTTTTGAGATGCGGTAAAAGCACATTCCAGCCCGGCCAGGCCTGCCCGCGCGTCTGGTCAAATTCGTCGGCGGTGACGCGGTAAAATTCGCGATTGATGGCGTTCAGGCGGTGAATGGTGGAGTCGTTCATTGTCAGAAAATTTGTTTCGCTATAAAGTTGGTTGAAATAGCTTTGAGTTGGGGGGATTATACACATGGTCATCATCAAGCGCATTCGAGTCGGGTCGGCGTTTCGCGTGGGGTTGTTAGTCGGAGCAGTGGTCGCGACTATTACCGGGCTGCTCGTCGTTGCTTTTCAGGGGTTGTTTCTGGGGGCGATTGTGAGCCTCATATCTCTTGATCCGCAGTCTGGCGGCACTTTTTCGCGTAACAGCGATGCATTTGCCACCTTCAGCCTGATAACGCTCTGCATTTTTTATGGTATGTATGTCGTGTTTTCAGCGATTTTTGGGGGCATCAGTGCAGCCATCACCGCCTTTGCTTATAATCTCGCTGCCAGATGGATTGGCGGGTTGGAGATCGAGCTTGAAACCGATGGCAAAAGCAAGCGCGGCGTGGATGATATTTTTGAATAGCCTGTCAGATAAAGATTGCTCAGGCAGGTTTTGAGGCCTGCCTGTAGCAGATGACATTGAATATGTTAATCGCAGCCGCTTTCCGAAAGGAAGTCCGCGCTGACCCATCCCTGCATATCCAGGTAAACGACTTTGTACCAGCCTTCGATACGGTCTGTCGCTTTATAGGTTGTTTGCCAGGGAAGTGTCGAAATCACAGTGCTGGTGGTCGTATTTGGCTCCGTGCGGATGCGAACGGCGCGTGTTGTGGTCACACGGCAGTTTTGCAAACTTTCCGATCCAGCGACAACAGCGGTAACAGGAGTCGTGCTATCTGTGGTCGTCACCGTGATAGAGGAGAGTGCGCCACCGGAAGGATTTGCGGCATCCGGCGCGATAATGGGCTGCGCACCATCCAGTGGTGTTCCGGTAGCCGGATCGAGATGATACAAGTCTTCCTTGCCCGTGTACCAGACGACGATATAGCCTGCGCCATCGGGATAGAAGGTGTTGAGCTGATACTCACCAGTCGTCAATCTGGAAATAATCACAGGACGACCTGAAAGCTGGTTCGTACCCTCACCGATCACGACATTGCCATCGGTAGGAATTGGCACTCTTTTGTCGATGCTGATAATCGGCTTGCCAACATCCGTACCCTGACTGGGCGTGAGAACGACGATATTATCGCCGATCAGATAAATGAGTACCGGTGCGCCGCAGTCACGTGGGGGGCGGTTATTGATGCGGTTATCGCCCGTCACACAGTTAAAGTCGTCACCAGCGACGTTCCCGACCAGCGTGAGCGCACCCAACAGTAATACGATCAGCATTATGAGGCGTTTATAAGGTAAATGGGTTTTCATAACATTTCTCTCTATCTTAAAAGCCTGACCCGACAATTATTTCCCAGAGTCTTCGCGATGTCAAAAGTTTATTAAGGGCTGCCGTCTATTTTTCGCCCCTGTGTCAGTTCATTTAGCCGCGTGAGCACTAGTTTTGATGCTGCTGCATCGTTCAGCATACGAGCAATCTGCGGAGCGATTGTGCCTGTAAGGTCAGACGCTTCCTTCCATCGATACCCGTAGAGCATCAAAATGGTGGTGAAACTGTGATATCGCAGCAGATACTCCGAATTTTTTTGAAGCGTCTCCATCAAAGCCTGACGGCTAGGTTCACCAGGCATTTCCGCTAATGCGCGAACGGCATCAATCCGCTGAGAACTATCGAGACGCTTGTCCTGTACCATCGTGGCAATATCCCTGACAGCCTGTGGATCACGCACAATACGCCATAAAGCCTGGGCATAAGCAGGTTTTTTGTCCTTTGCCAGCAGCTTGCGGATCGGCGCGGCGGCTTTTTGAGAGCGAATGATGCCTAAACCTATCGCCGGGCGACTGTCGCCACCGGGTAATTTTTCGATCATCATTCGCTCGGCTTCGGCGAGTTCGTCCGGTGTGAGCTTCTTAAATATGCCCTCATCCAGGCCATCATGAATCACACGCTGGAGATCGCCATCGCTGATGAAATTGCCATAAAAAGCCTTAAAATTTTCAGACGCATTTCGCGGCAAATTCAAGTTTGATCTTTTCAGAAAACCGAACATTTTTAACCCTCACAGTTCACGAAGTTGATAAAGCTTGCCATCGCTGAATCCGCGCTTGCGATAATATTCGCGTGTGCCAATTGCCGAGATCACCGCCAGTCTTTTATAACCACGTTCGTGAGCGATTTCAACAGCGCGTTCGATCAATTGTTTACCCAGGCCGAGATGCTGTGAATGCCCAGATGATAATTCGCCGATTTCAACCGACTGACCATAGACGTGAACTTCGCGAATCATCGCCGCGTCGATCAGTTCATCAGTGATGGGCGCTTCAGTCGGGAGCGAGAGGCGCAAAAATCCGACGATGTTACGTTCCGGCGTAATATATTGTAGAAAAACCTCGTAGCTGCAACTCGACGTATACCAGAGTTCGTCCAGGTGTAAATCTTCTGCGCGTACTTTCTGAAAACGAATCTCGCGGGCGCGAATATCCGGGCTGCGGATGCCCTGTTTCGCCAGTTCATTTTCGGCGATCTGACGGAAATTGGTAAGCTGGTTGCCAACGACAATATCGGTGGACGGAATATCGCGAATCACGCGAGTCAGGCGGCAGTATTCCGGCGTGAGCTTAAAACTTTCCATCAGCACGTAGAGCAGTTCATCATGGGTATACGGTTTCCACGAGCCGTCCTGATAGCGCTGCATCAATTCGGCGCTTTCGATGAGTGAACAGGGATAGACCTTCAGCTCGTCCGGACGAAAATCCGGGTCTTCGAACATGCGGCGATAATCTTCTACATCGTCCTCTGGCGACGAGCCATACAGATTCGGCATCCAGTGCGCGTGAATTTTGAACCCCGCCTGCCGCAGGAGTTTGACCGCGCGGCGTGTGGCGGCGACATTATGCCCACGCTTATTCACACGCAGCACTTCGTCATTCAAACTCTGAAAGCCAATCTGGACTTTTGTGCTGCCGAGCCGTCGGATGCGCAGCACTTCCTCCACGCTGATGTGATCGGGGCGTGTTTCGATGACCAGTCCCACGCTGCGGCAGGTCGCGGTTTCGTTTTCGAGGTGCGCGGCTTCCAGTTCTTCCCACGTCGCGAACTCATCGACAGCCGAACGGGGCTGTTCGCCTCTGCCGATGGCCTGCGCGAGTTCATTCGAACGGTGCATTTCGTCGCGATAAACCGACTGCACGACCTGGTTATAGTTATGTTCCAGATTCATGCCATGTACGGTCACATTGGTGGTATTGTGATCCGGGTGAAGCTGCGATTTTTCGCGCACTTCTGCCTCGACTTCCTCGCGGCGATCAATACCTTTGCCGAAGTCGTGCAGGGCATCAAACACCCGCTTGATAAACCAGATTTGATAGCTTTCCGGGTAAAACGACCATGTGCCCCCCAGAATAATGATCTCAATTTTGTCCGTCGGATGTCCGGTGTTGTAATAGGATGCCAGACGGCTGTAGGTTTGCAGATAGGGGTCAAAGCTGTTTTGCTCGGCACGCTGCGCACCCGGCTCGTCGGAAAGGTAGCTTTTGGGCATTCGCACGTCATTCGGGCAAAAAATGCACGTCCCCGGACAGGGAAACGGCTTTGTCAGGATCGTTACAGGCGTTACGCCGGAACTGGTACGCACGGGTTTGAGACGCAGGCTCTCGACCACCGAATCGCTGTAGGGTGGCAGGCCATTCGAACCCGCCATCTCGCGATAGGCGTAAATCAGGTCGCTGTGCGTATACATCCCGCCGCCGGGTTTCGAATATTTGCGCACCAGCGCGTTCAGCCGTTGGTGGGTGATGTCACTGCTTGCGATGGCCTCGCGCAAAATATTGAGCAGCGCGGTGCCGTGTGTATCCAGGTCAATCTTGTACTTGTTGGTCATGAAAAACTGGTGTTCCTGCAACCTGCATGATAACGACAAGTGTAACAGCGCCTTCTTCAGGTTGCCAGACGCATGATTGCTAGTTGCCAGATACATGACCGTCAGAAGAACGTCAATAAAACGAAAACCCGATAGGATGTTAAAATAAATTCGTTCAATGTTACGGTAGAGGAATGAGATTAATGCCTGTTCAAGCAACCTGGGATAACCCGGAAAAAACCATCATCCTGCTCAATTTCGAGGGTAATTGGACGTGGGAAGAAACTTACCAAGCCGTTGCCGAGCGCAACCAATTGATAAACGCCGTCGAAAACAAAGTAGACATCATCGTTAATTTTGGCGGTGCGGGGTTCAAAGTGCCGCCCAACGCCCTGACTCACACGCGCAACATCATAAGCCAATCACATAATCGCATTGTCCGAAATGTCGTCGTCGGTTTTAAGCCGATGCACATTGCTTTGTGGAAAGTGATTGAAAAGGTGTACGAATCAATGGGGAAAAGTCAGCAGTATTTTCTCGTTGGCTCGCTCGATGAAGCCCGCGCGATGTTAGCTTCCGTGCCTGAACGAAGATCAGAATAATTCCAACTGCTGCGGTGGCTTGCGCCCGTTCAGCAGGATGTATGGCGCGATCTGTTCTGGTGCGCGGATGCCCAGCATCCGCAGATCAGCAAGATCGCTCAACCGCCCCTTTTTTCGCGCACGGAGAATCGCGTCTGCACCTTTGGGGCCGATCCCCGGCACACGCAGCAGGATATTCCGTTCCGCAAGCATCAGATCAATCGGCGTGTGGCGCAAATGCTGGTCTGCCCAGGCGCGTTTGGGGTCAACATCCAGCCGCAGGCTGCCACTGTCTGAAAACGGTAATTCTTCCACATCCCAGTTGTAATCGCGCAGCAAAAAGCTGGATTGATACAGCCGATGTTCACGCAGCGCGGGTGTAGACTCCAGATTTTCAAATGGGGTCTGGATAACTGGGCTGAATGCGGAATAATACGCCCGCTGCAAACCCACCTGACGATACAGCCGTTCGCTGAGTGACAGCAGCTCGAGATCGGTATCGCCCACCGCGCCCACGACAAACTGCGTCACCAGACTGGCGAGATTGCGCTGCGCGTCGCGCTTCATCTGCCCCGCCCAGGCCAGCCGATTGAGCAGTTCACCATCGAAATCTTTCTTAGGGGCAAGCGCGTTCAGGCGTTCCGGTGTCGGCCCTTCCAGATTGATCGACACGCGATCCGCAAGCTGCATCGCCCTCATGATCTGGTCAGGTTCCGCACCGGGCATAATTTTTAAATGGACATAGCCGCGATACTGATATTTTTTGCGGATAATCTCAATCGTGTCGATGATTTTATCCTGCGTCGTCACCCCGCCGTTGATGATGCCAGACGACAAAAAGATGCCATCTACCATTTTCGCCCGCTGCAAATCATCAAATGCCTTTGCCAATTCATCTGGTTTGAAGGTGACTCGCTTGGTTTTGCCTCTGCCCGCGCGGAAAGGGCAGTAAAAGCAGTTTTTTTCGCAGGCCGTCGTCACCATTGTCTTGAGGATTGGCTTTTGCCCGTGACCCGTGCTGACATTGCTGATGCACTCTGCCAGATTTTGCGATTGGTAGGGGAGGCGCTTATGCTTTTCAACCTGCGGCGAATCACCAGCAGGCTCATAGAGCGTTACATCGCCCATAAGCGTCAGTTTTTGAATCGCGTCGGGATTTGATTGAATATTCATAATACTATTTTACGAACATAAGTTCTATTTGTCAATGTTTAATCGGCAAATCCGGCTGTATCGCCAAATACCATTACTTCTATGGATGTGGTAATATTTTTATTCAACGGGCTTTACAAATGGAACATCGGTTATGGCGAATTTGATCTCTCAGGTTGAAAGACGGCGGCGTAATCTGCGGATTGTGCTGTTTATCATTATTATCGCGACTCTGCCGTTTTATTGCGCCGGGTTTTTGCTGTGGGGGACTGCTCCGGCGCGTCTTTCCAGTGATCGACTCACCACGACTGCCACATTCACGCCATTGGCAACGGTTTTAGCGCCAACGCGGACACTCTTACCGACCATTACCCCGTTGGGGACGCAGTTAAGCCCGCTGCTGCCAACGCCGATTCAGTATCTCCCGCCCGCAGGTGGTGGCGGCGGTAATAATAACCCTGTGCCGCCAACCGCGACCTTCCCGGTGTTTATCCCAACCTCGACAAGCGCGCCGACTTTGACACCGCTGCCAACCTTTACACCCATCCCGCCGCCGACTTTGGCCCCACCGCCTACCAATACACCCATCCCGATCCCATCGAATACGCCAATCCCATCGGATACGCCGATACCGATTGCCAGCGATACGCCAGTTCCTATCCCTAGCGACACGCCGATACCAATCGAAGAGGTAACGGTAGAACCTGCGTCGTAGAGATCATTCAATATCTACCAGGGATCATCCAGTATCCACTATTGAATTTTAGTTGTATGATAAAGATAATTTAACTGAATACTTTGCTTCCTCTGGAGGTCATCATTGATTGATCTGAAAAATCACTTAAAAGCGCTGGTCGAGTCCCACGCGCCCAGTGGTCACGAAGGGCCGATTCGCGAGCTTATCCGCGACACCTGGCGCGATCTGACCGACGAAATGCAGGAAGATAAGCTGGGCAGCCTGATCGGGATCAAACGCGCCACCAATCCGGTTGACCCGCCGCGACGGATTATGCTGGCGGCGCATATGGACGAAATCGGTATGTTAGTGCGCGATGTTGTCGATGGTTTTGTCTATGTGCATCGCATCAGCGGTGTCGATGCCCGCGTGATGCTGGCGCAAACGGTCATGGTACACGGGAAACGCCCGCTGCCCGGTATCGTCGCGTCACGCCCGCCACATTTGCTGACGGCTGACATGCGCAGTAAATATCCTGCGTTTACCGATCTCATCATCGACGTTGGCCTACCTGCCGCCGAGGTCGCTGAATTGGTGCGCCCTGGTGATCTCATCACCGTTGATGTGCCGATGATCGAGTTGCAGGGCGATAAAGTCGCGGGCAAAGCGATGGATGATCGTGCGTGTCTTGCAGCGGTCACAGCCTGTCTGGATAATCTGAAAGGGATGCACCATCAATGGGATGTGTACGCGACGGCGACGGTGCAGGAAGAAACCGGACTTTTGGGGGCGACCACAGCCGCTTATTTTATCAAGCCGGACATTGCTATCGCCCTTGATGTAACCTTTGCGCCGCAGCCCGGTGTCGATGCGGATTCGTCCTGTGTAATGGGTGACGGGCCAGGAATCGGCGTTGGGCCAAATTTTCATCCCGGCCTCTACGATAAGCTCAAAGAAACCGCCAAACGTTACGAGATTAAACTGCAAGACGACCTCGTTCCCGGCAACAGTGGGACGGATGCGTGGGCGATTCAGATCGCGCTGGAGGGCATCCCCTGTGCCTTGCTCGAAGTGCCGATTCGCAACATGCACTCACCCGTCGAAACGGCTGACCTGCGTGATATTGAGCGCTGTGGCCGCCTGATGGCACATTTTATCGCCAGCCTGGACGCGGATTTCCTGAAGGCGATAGATTGGCCGATAGCAAAGGAGCAAGAGGCGTGATTTTAAAAGAACTTTCCGAGGCCGTTGGCGTTTCTGGCAAAGAGCAGGCTGTTCGCCAGATCATTCTGAAGGCTATCGAAGGCCATGCCGATAATATCCGCATCGACCCACTCGGCAGCGTCACAGCGATCAAAAAAGGCAAACGCAGCAAGGGTCGTCCGCGCGTCATGCTGGCGGCGCACATGGACGAAATCGGCTTTATGGTCATGGGTTTCGAGAGTGACGGCCTGATTCGCTTCACCAATATCGGTGGCATCGATGACCGTATTTTGCCCGGTTTGCGTGTCAAGGTGGGTGAGAGCCAGATTCCTGGCGTGATCGTCTGGACTCCGATTCACAAAAATAACGATCAGAACGTGGTCAAACTCGCGAATCTGCGTATCGACATCGGCGCGACCAGCAAAGACGGCGCAAGCGGCAAAGTCAAACGTGGCGATCATATCGTTTTCGACAGCTACTATGCCGAAATGAGTCCGAAAATTCTGCGCGGCAAGGCATTTGATGATCGCGTGGGCTGTTCGCTGCTGGTCGATGTCCTGCAAGGTGGGCCATATCCGGTTGACGTGCTGGCGGCCTTCACGGTGCAGGAAGAAATCGGCTTGCGTGGTGCGCGTGTGGTTGCGCAGGCGATGAATCCTGATCTGGCGTTCGCGCTCGAAGGGACGACTGCCCACGATCTACCGAATCCGTCCGGCAATCCTGACGATGATGATGAGCCAAATCCGGTTACAAAATTGGGCAGCGGCCCGGCGTTGACGGTTATGGATTCAAGCGTGATTGTCGATCCACGTTTGTTGCGCTTTTTGCGGACAACAGCCGAATCGAACAACATTCCCTATCAACTCAAGACAGCACCGGGTGGTGGGACAGATGCAGGGTCGATTCACCGGGCGAACGCGGGCATCCCATCCGCTGTGATTTCCGTCCCGTGCCGCTATATTCACAGCCCAACAGCGCTGCTCAACCGCGATGATTATGACAATACGCTTAAGCTCATCCAGGCCGCGCTGAACAACATGTCGGCTGATGTTTTGAAACGCGATTAATTCTTATGCCTATTGAAACCACGCGCATCGAAAATGGTATCTATCTCAATCGTTGGATAGGCGCTGTCACGATGGACGACGTATTGCAATCGGAACAGAGTGGCGCGACTAACCTCCACCCGGATGAACCGCGTGTCGTGCTGGTGAATGATTTGAGCGAAGTCAAGAAGGTGCCGCTGGATACGAAAGCGCTGCGTCGAGTGGTTGAGAATAACCCGCAAGTGATTGGCTTGCTGATCGTCAACGCGCCGGCTTTGCTGCGCATGGTGGGCGAGGCACAGGCCAAATCGGTGTCATGGACTGTCGAATTTTTTGATGCGCTGGATGTGGCTTATGTGCGGGCGCGTGTCCTGCTGGCCGAAAATCCAGATTGAAGGTGAGGATAAAACGTGAAGGAACTGATTAAAAAATTGGTCGAGGCCTGGGGGCCGTCCGGCTACGAGCATCATGTCCGCAAGATGATTCAGGATGAAGTCGCGAAATTGGCGGACGAAATTACGGTTGATCCGCTTGGCAATCTGATCTGCCGTGTCGGAAAAGGCGGCACGAAAATTATGGTCGCCGCGCATATGGACGAAATCGGCCTGATGGCGACGTTTGTCGAGCCGAAAAGCGGCTATCTGCGTTTCTCGCAAATTGGTGGCTTAAACAAAGCGACATTATTTGGCAACCGCGTCCGCTTTGAAAATGGCACGATGGGCGTGATCGGCGCACATGACAAATGGAATGCGCAGAATGACCTCAATAATTTTTATGTTGACGTGAGTGACGGCAGCGGCATGAATCCGGTTGAACCGGGCAGTCCGGCGGGATTCTGGCGCGAGATGGAAGAACGCGGCACCCGTTTGATCGCCAAGTCGATGGATGATCGGATCGGCTGTGTCATCGCAATCGAAGCGATGCGCAAACTCAAGAAAAAGTCGCCAAATGAAGTCTATTTTGTGTTTACCGTGCAGGAAGAAGTTGGCTTACGTGGCGCACGTCCGGCAGCGCACGGCATCGACCCGGACATCGGCATCGCCCTTGATGTGACAAATACGGGCGATGAGATTAAAAATGACAAAATGAGCCTCAAGCTGGGCGGCGGCGCGGCCATCAAGATACACGACCCTGGCCTTGTGGTGCCGCCAGCGGTGCGCGATTGGATGATTGCGCGGGCGGAAGCCGATGGCGTTCCCTATCAGCTCGAACTGCTGGCAGGCGGTACCACTGACGCATCTGGTATTCAGATTTCGCGGGCGGGTGTACCAAGCGGCTGTATCTCGATCCCCACGCGCTTTATCCACACCACCAGCGAAACGGTGGACATCCGCGATGTACAGGCGTGTGTCGATCTGTTAGCAGGCTTGCTAAGTAACCCCGCCAAACTTTGATAGATGTTTCATAAGCGATGTGCTTCTGTAGGGGCAGGCTTATGAATGTTGAATAACCCTCATCCTAAATCCTTCCCTCATGGCGAGGGACTTAAACATGTCACTAATCCCCTCTCCATGAGCTTGCGAAATGGGGAGGGCTAGGGAGGAGTTTTTAACATGCTCTCACACCTGTTCCCTTGCTCTTTGACCGCAAAAGCCCTCTATTTGTAGGGCTTTATTTATTCATCCACCTCTTTTAAAATGAGTCATATCTCTACATAGAAAGCAGTATTGGCTTGACTTGAATCTCTCAAACCTTTACTTGTGTAATTTGATAGAGTGTGTTTCACTTAAAATTGGAAAATAATAAGGTCTGGAAAGAACAATCTATGTCGCCTCTCGACACACCGCCACTGTATGAGGATTTGAAACTTCTGACCGAAGTTTCACAACTGTTAACCCTGCTTGATCTGGACAATGTGATGCAGAAAGTTATCAGTCTGATGTCCTCGGCGGTAGGTGCGACCAAGGCCAGTCTGTTTCTACATGACGGGAATAATGTCGATTGGGATCACATATTTCTAATGCGCGATCTTGATCCAGACCAATCTATTGAGGTCGTTCAGGCGGTATTGGATGAGGGACTGGCTGGATGGGTGATGCGCAACCGCCAGGAAACCATTGTTTATGATACCGAAACCGATGAGCGCTGGCACAAGTTTCCCAATGATACCAATCCGGTGCGTTCAGTGTTGTGCGTGCCGTTTATACACGATGATAAAGTGCTGGCGGTTCTTACGCTGGTGCATCCCGAACCCAACCATTTTGACGAACATCATTTGCGCCTTTTGACGATTGTTGCGAACCAGGCGACAGTTGCTATCCGTAATGCCCAGCTTTTTAACCAGGTACAGCAGCAGCAGCGACAGCTTGAGGTTATTCTCCATGCCATTCCGGATATTTTGCTGGTGCTGGATGATGGTGGCAGAATTCTGATGGTCAACGAGCCAGCGAAAAAGCTGTTGAGTGACAACGCGGAAATTTCGCGCGAGTCGATGATTGGTCAGGATTTACTTCGTTATGTCGATGTCGATCCAGCGATTGCGACTGTCCAGCGCATCGTGAGCAAAACCGACCACGCGCATCTGCGCCCTTTTGAAACGCGCTCTGAACGCAGCCAGCAGGATTTTCTGGTTACGATGTCCGTGTGGCAAAACCCAGGCCGCAAAACAGCCGGATTTGTCGTTGTCATGCACGATGTCACGACCCTGCGCGATCTGCATCGTTTCAAGGACGAAATGCTGAAGGTTGTCACCCACGATTTGCGCAGCCCTGTTTCGCTTGTAATCAGCGCAAGTGAAATGTTAACCTATGATATGCCGCCACTGGAACCAGACTCGTCCATACCGCAATATATGGACATCATCCGCCAGGCTACCGAGCGGATGCAAGGTTTGCTGGATGACCTGCTGCGGGCGGAAACCTCAGCGCTGCGCCCTACAGACCCCAGCGAACTCATCCAGGCTATTGTGGGAGATCTCCAGCCGCTGGCGACGAAAAAATCACAAAAGCTCGAAACTCAGGTTGAATTAGCGCCTGATCTCATGATGATTGTCGATCCTATGCTTATGCGCGAGGCGATGGAGAATTATGTGAGCAATGCCATCAAATATACGCGCAAAAAAGGCCGTATCGTTCTCCACGCCACCACCGCTGACAATCGTTTTCAGTTCGTCGTGGAAGATAACGGTATTGGCATCGCCGAAGAACACCTCCCACATCTTTTTGAGCCATATTACCGCGTCCAGCGACCGGAAACAGAGGATATCGAAGGTTATGGCGTGGGTTTAAGCCTTGTCAAAACGATTGTGGAACGTTACAAAGGTGGAGTGTGGGTCGAAAGCAGGGAAGGCAAGGGCAGTCGCTTCGGCTTCTGGTTGCCCCTGTAAAGCTGTAAAGTAAACTCATGTCCCAGACAGCTCTAAAAACCCTCATTGAAATTTTCCCCGATGTTGAACCTACCGTTGTGCAATCCTTGCTGGACTGTGGTGAGATTAAACGTTATCCCGAAAAAGTGCGCTTGTGCCAGAACGGGGAAATTGAGGATGTCTTTTATATCCTGTTAGAGGGTCAGGTCGATATTTATCGCTATGTCGAAGGCGAACCAGAATTGGTCGATTACTTGCCCAGGGGATCGTGTTTTGGCGAAATCGCCCTGATTCTGGATGTTCCGCGCACTGGTGATGTGGTGACATCCGAGCCGGTAGAAGTGCTGGAAATCAGCCGATCTCGCTTCAACGACCTGGCTGAAAAAACGCCCGAAATCCTCAAAACGGTCACACGGCTGGTGCTGGAACGGATGCTTCGGCAGGAAGAACGCCGTTTGCTCCAACTCGTCAAATATCAAAAACAGCGCACACTCACGCAGCAGATTTTCGTCAGCTACTCGCACAAAGACGATCTTTTTGTGCGCAAATTGACCCGCCACCTGAAAGAGCATCGCTTTAATATCTGGGTGGACGTGTTTAATATTCGTGCCGGGAAAAGCTGGGCGCGGCAGATTGGCGAGGCGCTCGACCAGAGCCATATTATGCTGCTCATCCTCTCACCGGACAGCCTAAATTCCGAAAATGTCGAGGACGAGTGGAATTATTATCTCGACAAGAAGAAAATGCTGGTGCCAATTGTGTATCGCAAGTGCGACATTCCCTATCGACTCTTCAAATTGCAGCACATTGACTTTGCAGAATTAAGTTATGGCAGCGCGTTAACTCAATTGATCGCAAACCTGAACGTGATATATGCTAATCAGAATAGCTAAAATCACGTTTGCCTGAGCGATTTTTTATCCCATGACGCAAAACGCAGTTCACCAGATTGCAAAACTGCGCGCGGCTTTGACCGAAGTTTTTGCCCAGCGCAGTCTTTTTAGCGAGGAAACCTACACGCAGGTTGTTCTTGCGCTCTATGACCGGATGCGGATGTTGCAAACGCATTCAGGAGAATTTGCGTCGTCCCCTGTCGCCGAATACGATGAGATTCGGTTGGTGACGGTGATGTTCATCGACGTAGTGGACTCCACTGAAATCGTTTCGAAACAACGTGTAGATGCCGAAGACTGGAAAAAGATTATTCGTGATGCCCACAGCCGCTTGCGAAGCGTGCTGCGAAGCTGGGACGGCGAAGTGGGGCAATATCTGGGCGATGGGCTGCTCTGTTTTTTTGGCGCACATCACAGCCGTGAGGATGACGCCGTACGCGCTGTCTACTGCGCACTGGCTGCACAAGAGGCAATTGCCGAGTACGCCATCCGCATTCGTCAGCAGTATCGCATTGATTTTGCAGTTCGCATCGGCATGAGCACAGGGCGTGTCGTCGTCGGGCTGATGGGCGATGAAGACAAAAAGGAAATCCTGACCGTTGGCACACCCACCAATCTGGCATCTCGGTTACAAGGCATGTGCGAGCCGGGTAAAATCCTGATTGACGCGCAGACGAATCAGCGAGTCCATTATCATTTTGTCACGCAGGCTCGCCCGATGGCTCAAATTAAGGGTTTTGAAGCGCCCGTCGAGTCGTTTGATGTTTTAGGCCGTCAACGTTCCACACAAGCCTCTTTGAATCGTATCCTGGGTACTCAGACACCTTTTATTGGACGAGAGCGTGAGTTGGGCAGTTTATATGACATGGCTCGACGGGCGCAGGACGCTAAAACTTTCCGGGTTGTAACGATCTATGGTGATGTTGGATTAGGGAAAAGCCGTTTGCTTCAGGAAGCGATGGCTAATATGCCTTTTACGCACATCATGATGAGTGGAAATTTCATCCGGCGGCAAAACTCATATAACCTCATCCATGATCTGCTAGCGGAATTATGTGAGTTGAAAGACGATACGCCATCAGAAGTGGCCGAGCAGCGAATCGTCCAGCGGATTTGCGAAAACTGGTCGCATCCCGATGCTGAAGCAACCGCCCATATGATGGGTTTTCTGGCGGGCTATGGCTTTAAAGAGAGCCAGCACGTTCGCGCTTTCAAATTTGGCAAGACTCGTAAAAAAGAAATCGCTTATGCCTGGATCGCCAAATGGTTTCAGAACATGGCCCAGCCAAATGGCTTACTGATTGTCGTCGATAACCTGCAATGGGCGGATATGGAGTCGTTGGGGCTTCTGGAATATCTGGTCGAGGTATTGGCGCAACAACCAGGGATGCTCATCGGCGCGGCGCGTCCAGAATTTCTTGAAAATGACACTGGGTACATGATTAAATTTGATGATCGGGTGATCGTCTCACTGGAGCAACTCAACGCGACAAGTATCACCGAGATGATTGACGCGATTTTGAAGCAGGTCGAGAATGTGCCGCCTCAGCTTCCCATTCTGATGAGTGAGCGCGCTCAAGGAAACCCTCTGTTTGTTGAGGAGTTTTTTCATATGCTGCTCGACAACAATATTTTTGAGGCTATCGGTGAGGGTCGCTGGAAAGCAAATCGCTTTTTATACGCCACGCTGACATCCAGGCTGCTCCCGAACAGTTTATTGGCGCTGCTGCAAGCGCGGTTGGATGAACTTCCTGCCACCACACGCCGTGTTGTCCAGGTTGCGTCGGCGATGGGACAGACTTTCTGGAAGAATATCGTCATGCAAATTGCCGGGTTAGAAACGATTCAGCTCGAACTGACGGATCTGCAACATCGGGGGATTATCGTTCAGGAACATATCAGCAGTTTTGAATTTGACGAGGAATACACATTTCGCCATACCCTGTATCGCGAAGTCGCCTATTCGATGCTGACGCGCCCCAATCGCGAAACTTACCATCGTCAGATTGCCGCCTGGTTGTCCAGCCAGGTGAAAGATCGGCCTGATTACCTGGGGATGCTTGCCCATCATTTCTCGCAGGGCGCACAGCATCGAGAATCGCTGAACGCCTATCTGATGGCGGCGGAAGAACGCTTTCAGCGTGGCTTGATGCGTGAAGTGCTTCAGATGGTTGAGGCTGGGCTGGCGGCGGCACGTGAAGTCCAGCGCGAAGTCGCCCTACCGCGAGCCAGTAAATTGTGGATGTTGCAAGGCCAGGCGCTTGACTCGCTGGATCGGTTTGAAGAAGCCAGCGCAGCCAGTCAGACCGCGCTGATGTTGATGGAAGAAATTCCGTTGATTGAGCTGGTTGAGGAGCGGGTCATTGCGGCACGCACATTGGGCAGCGCCTTTTTAAGTCTGGGACGCTTCGATGAGGCGTTTCAGGCACTCCGCAATGCGCATTCGCTGCTGCCAAAAGAGAATATCCGCCAGCACGCCGCTGTGTTGCGCACCTTTGGGACGCTCTTTCGCTATCGCGGTCAACTGAACGAAAGCCTGGCCTATCAGCAGCAAGCGTTGGCGTTGGCACAGGAAAGTGGTGATTCTCGTGAGATTGCCCAGACGATGGCAACGATGGGGCGAATCACGCTTGAAAAAGGTGATTTCGCGACAGCTTTAGCGTATCTGGAGCGTGTACTGGCGATGAATCGGCAGGATGATAACCTGTACTACCAGATTTTGGATTTGAGCAATATGGCGACCATTTATCGCTGCCTGTTTGATTATGAAACGGCGCTCGATCTTTGTAACGAGGCGGATGGCCTGGAAGCGCAAATCCACTACCACGATCCATTAGTGCGTATCAACCGAGGCTTATGTCTGATCGCATTAGGCCAGCGTGATGAAGGGTTAACGCTGCTTCAGGAAATTGCCTCAGTCAATCATCAGAGCGTGTCTACTCGTTGGCGTGTTCAGTTGGCGTTGGTCATGGGGCTGGCACTGGTTGGAGAATATGAATATTGCCAGGACGCTGCCACCATACTGATTGTGGATACCCGCGAACGAAATCCCATTTTTCATGGGCGTGGTCTGCTCTGGTTGGGGGTAGCGCAGCACGCGCTTCAAAATAGAGAGCAGGCGCAAATCACGTTGCGCGAGGCACTCGAAAAAGAGCTTCATTTTGGCGGGCGCGATGCCTGGTTGTGTTATTATGCGCTTGGCAGTGCCATCGAAGACCCGGCAGAAAGTCGAAATTATCTTCAGCACGCCCTACATGTGCTTCAGGCGACTTCTACCAGCCTCTACAGCCGCCCTCAATTACAGACGATCATTCTGGAAAACTCAACGACGATCTGGCTGGTGGAATCGCTCCGCAATACGAATTAGCCTGTCACGATTTCAGCAGCCTGTCACGATTCCAGCAATTTGTAAGCGTTGGCAGCATACTCCTGCGGCGTACCCGTGACAACCGATTGTTTGACACCCTGTGCTTCCTCGACCAGCAGCTCGTTAGTGATTCTATCTTTCAGGGCTTTTACATCACGATCAGTTGGTTCAAGCTGCGCCGCATCGTTGATAAGGAGCTGCGCGATGGACAAATGGCGCGGGCTTTTTACCAGCAGTCGTACCAGATCGACAATCGTGCTGACAATATTTTCGCGATCTTCGCTCTGATACGCCAGATGCAGCGCCTGACGATAGCGCAGTACCGCCTGACCCAATTGCTCGGCGCGAACTGAGGCGTAACCCAGATTGCTCAGTTGGAGCGCTTCTTCTTCGCGATCACTGACTTCGCGGGCGATATACAGTGCTGAGGTATGGAAGCTGATCGCCTCTGCCCAGCGATCCAATTCACCGTAAGCCGTCCCAAGACCGCCCATGACGCGGCCCTCGTAGGATCGCTTGCCCTGGTCACGGAACAGGGTGAGTGCCTGTTCCCAGGTTGAACTGGCGGCATCGGCATCGCCATTGTCGATTTGCGCATAGCCAAGTTTGTACAAAATGAGCGCTTCATTCTGGCGATCACCCGTACCACGTGCGATTTCGAGCGCCTGACGGAAGGAGCGCTCGGCGTTTTCGCTTTCGCCAAGCTGCTGACGTGCGTCGCCCAGCGTGATGAGCATTTGCATTCGCGTGTCGTTATCGCGCAGTTTTTCCGCCAGTTTGATGCCTTGCATCGCGTGGAGAACGGCGGCCTGTGAATTTTCGGTTTTGACGGTTAGCGCAGACAGGGTATCCAGAATTTCGAGCAGCCCTTCGTCGTCGCCCAGTTCTTCAAAAATGGGAAGCGCTTCGCCGTAGGTGGCAATCGCCTCATTCTCCATCTTTTGTTCAATCTGCTTTGCGCCGAGCGTTCTTAAGAGTTCGGATTGGCGGCGCAGGTTGCTTTGCTGTCTCGCCACGATGATGGCCGCACGGAGTCCGGCGATGCTGTCCGCTGCTGGCGCGGGAGGAAGCGCGGTTTCGATCTCGGCTATGGCTTCGTCAATCGCTGAAGGGGTTGAGCGTCGAATACTTCCGACTTCTTCCTCATCTTCATCATCGTCCTCGAATTCGTCACCTTCCTCGGCTTCATCGTCCTCTAGTTCGTCGTCCGCATCCTCGAAATCGTCGTCTTCGTCTGCATCTTCTTCGTCGTAATCTTCAATGTCGTCTTCATCTTCGTCATAGGCGAGGCCGTCATCATTCACTTCCTCGAACATATCGCGGATGTAATTGGGCGCGGCGGCACTGCGAAGTGGCAGTTCCTCATCTTCATCTTCATCAATCAGCGAAATGGCAGCAGCCTGTTCATTTCCGGCATAGGGGAAGGCCGTTGTGGACGTGATCGCCAGACGGCGCAAACGCAGCAGTTCGTATAAATAGCCGCGCTGGTTGATAAAATCGCCAGCCTGGGTAAGCGTCAAAATAAGCTGATTCGCCGTATCGCGATCATTTTGCTCGGCAGCCCATACACCAGCAGCAACAAAATTTTCGATTTCTGTAGCTAATTTATCGTGGGATGCGCTGTCGCCGGAGCTGTATTTTTTCGCATACGCCAGCGCTGCATCGCGCATTTTTCCTTGCAGGCCATCGAGTCGCTGTGACCCCCGCAGCCAGCTTTGCGCGAATGAATAAGTGATTTCGTGCAGTCGATAATAAGGTGCGCCGTAACGCTGAATTTTTTCGACCAAGAATTGTTGAGACAGCAGATTCATCACCTGCTGGATGGTATCCTGCGGCGCGTTGCCGACGGCGCTCAACAGTTCCGTCGAGGCTTGCCGGGTAAAGGTCGCGCCCATCATCAAAATGATCCCCTGGAGGGCGCTGTTGAGGGTGCGGAAGGCAGCCGTGAGCGCCACCAATGTGGGATCAGCCGTGTTATAGCCAGGGATTTGCGTGAGTGCGTTGATATATTGAATGGGTGCTTGTTTGCTGCTGCGGAGACTGGCGGCGGCAACGACAATCGCGAAGGGTGAGAATTTGAGCAGGCTGACAAGCTGGTCAACATCCGGGTCGGGACTTTCCGGTAATCCGGCGGTCTGTTTGAATAAGAGCGCGGCGTTGTTGGCATCCAGCGCGGGAACTTCGATGGCTGTCCATGTCTCGGAGACGGGCTTGACGGTGACGATCATGATAGGAAGCCCACTGGCGCAGCGTGCGACAAATGCCGTCGCCACGTTTTCTTCCAGCCGACCATCCAGAATAATCAGCGGTTTGTGCTGTGTAAGTGTGCTGGCAACCGCGCCGATCATCCCCAGCGGATTATCGGTGTTCGTGATTTCCGGCACGTTATAGGCACGCCCGACCCGCACGATCAATTCTTCGATGCTGCTGTTTTCCACATTCAGCCACAATACGCCCCCCGGTTGCTCGGTATAAGCCGCCGCGAGTCGAGCCACCAGCGCCGTTTTGCCAACGCCGGGAGCGCCATAAATCTGAATGGGCGCATTTTCACGCAGCCGCGTGTAGACTTTTCCCAATAGGGCATCTCGTCCGATCAGCTTGGGTGGGATCGTCACTGGCAGGGACAATACCTCGTGGGCGGGTGCTTCATGAGATAAAGTGTCGGGCATAGCTCACCGTCTTTTTGAGTAATCCGCGCGAAATTCCTAAATCGCAGTATAACATCGGTGTGAGATGACGGCAATTCAATGGGTGAAAAAAGTTGAAGGAAATATGCCAATGAAAATGAGTGCAATTCGAAACCCGTCTATTTTATCAATTTTTACTGCCCTGCAAACGTTATTAATGCCCTAATGCTTATTGGGGTGAAATAGCTCAGAACAAGAGGAGACATCAAAGTTGCATAAACTAAATCAATATTGTGTGGTCGCACTTATATGCGGTTTCATAATGATATGTTTGAGTTCTGATGTGTTCGCTCAAAACGAATCGCTAAAGCCGATTTATTCAGGAACTCCTATTGTAAATATTGCTTGGTCATCGGACAGCCAAAAGCTTATTTTTCAGGATAGTCTAACTGGGGAAACTCTTTTGTCAGGTGAGCGATATTGGCATTCGTATGACATCACCACCCAATCATTCGTTCAATCGGCGACTTGGCCGTTGCAACCAGCCTTAACATCAGATTTAGCAAAAACATTCAATGTGGAAAACGGAGCAGATGCAGAAAGCAGACTCTTGTATCTTTCACCCAACGGTCAGTATATTATCGGTGGCGACGAACTCGCATTGAACGCTCCGCTTGAGAGTTCGATGCTCTTTGCCGATCTTCAAAGTGATCGTATATTTTCTATCCCTATACCAGCTTTAGGTATCTCATCTGACCCAGACTCATTCAATGTTCATTGGAGCAATGATTCTGGAGCCTTTACCCTTTTAATAATGGCGCTCCAGGTGAGTACGCCGAGCTATATTTACTATGTCAACGGCTATAATGAGAATCCTGCGAATCTTACCCTACAGGATATGACATCTTTTATCGTTAATGACCAGGAGTACTCGACTATGAAGATATTTGATGTGTCTTCAAACGGAGAGCGCGTCTTAGTTCATGGCAGTTATATCATTCCAGCAAGTGACACTAGAGAATACGAGTATGGATTTCCTATTGTGATGTGGAATGCCAAGGATGCTTCACAGCATTTCGTCATTGATGAATTCAACAAATCTGGGTTTAATTTGAGATCGGTCAGCTTTGCACCCGACAATGATAACCAGATTCTAGTGTTAAATGAACAAGGACTGGTGCAGTATGATTTGTTAACTAAGATGACCACAATTTTGAGGGCTGATCTGAACTCGATGTGGGCCAATGAAGCTTTGTTTTCCCCAGATGGAAATTGGCTTGCGCTTACTGAGGGTGAGGTTGTGGAAAATATATATCTAATCGACCTTAGAAATTGAGTTAAGTTTATTGGTTTATACTCGCTCGACAGAGAAAAGCCGAGTTCGTGTGACTCGGCTTTTTTGATCGCGAGTAGGTTATTCAGCGGGCGGCGGGACGGGCAGTTGATCAACAGGCGTATCTTTCCATTTTTCACCTTCTTCGACCAGCATCACTGGGATGCCGTTGCGAATCGGGTATTTGTTGCCGGAGTCGGCACTCACCAGCCACGAATCCTTGACCAGTTGCAGCCGTCCGGGGTCAGCGCCTTTGTCCTTGTAGTGTACCGCCACAGGGCAGCGCAAAATTTCGAGCAGTTCGGCATCAATTACAGACATACCGTTTTTCCTTCGATTTTCGTTTCACAATTAGTGCAAGTATAACGGCGTGGTGGCAGGCCGTCAACGTCATGACTAGGGTGCAGCGCACTGCGTCTCCCTACTCCGATTTCACACTTATGGTTTGTCGCTGATTTCCTTGAGATCGAGGATTTCCGGCCAGATTTTCACCACGCCAAAGCAAACCAGCAAAGTCGCGAGTCCTCCGGCGACAACCGCGAAAACCGGGCCAAACAAGCCCGCGACGAGGCCGGATTCAAATTCGCCGAGTTGATTGGACGCGCCGATAAATACGCCGTTGACGGCAGAGACGCGCCCGCGCAGTTCGTCCGGTGTTCGCATGAGTACCAGCGTACCTCGGATAATCACGCTGATGAAGTCCAGCGCACCGAGCAGCGCAAGCATGAGCAGCGATAGCCAGAAATTTGTCGAAAGGCCAAAAATCGCCGTTGCGATTCCGAACCATGCGACTGCCCACAGCAGCGTTTTTCCAGATTCTTTGAACGGCGGCCTGTTCGCGAGGATCACCGCCATTACAACTGCGCCAACGGAGGTTGCAGCACGCAGCCAGCCCAGTCCATCAGGGCCAACCATCAAAATATCTTTGGCGAAAACGGGCAGGAGCGCGGTTGCCCCGGCGAACAGCACTGAAAACAGATCGAGCGTGATCGAAGCGATAATCGGCTTGGTATCCCAGATGAAACGAAACCCTGCGAAGAGCGATTTCATGGTTACAGGTTCATCGGATTGTGGGATGTCGCGCCCACGTATCAATATGACTGCCACAATAAAGATCGCTCCTGCGACGGCATTCAAGGCATAAACGATAGCAGCGCCGCCCGTAATCGCGATCAAACCGCCACCAAGCGCTGGCCCCAAAACCGAAGCAAGCTGCCAGGAAGTGCTGCTCCAGGTGGTCGCACTGTGGTAAATTTCCGGCGGGACGGTTTGTGGCACGAGTGTCGATGATGCCGGGCCGTTGAATGCCCGTGCGGTGGCGATACCCAGGACGCACAGATAAACCAGCCACAATGCGCCTTCCGTAGCGGAGATGCTCGCCAGCGCCAGTGAACCGAGCGCCATCGCCATTGTCGAGATAATCACGATTCGCTTGCGGTTATAGCGGTCTGCGACATGACCTGTGAGGAAAACCAGCAAAATCACGGGCAATATCTGAACCAAACCCATGAGGCCGAGTGCAAACGCTTCGCCTGTGCGGTCATAGATTTCCCAGCCGAGCGCGACGGCGATCATCTGCCCGCCCAACGAACTCACGAATTCGCCGATCATAACGAGGCGAAAATCGCGAAAACGTAAGGCAGCAAATGGATCATGGACGGTTGCCGGGAGCGCATTGACGGGTGGTTCGGCGTTTATATCTGGGCGTTCTTCATTCGGGTCTTGAATATCCAATTGGCGAGTCCTTTAATCAACACATATAGAGGCGACTCCGCGAGTCGTCGTGAGTTCATGGGTCGGGTAGTCGGGTATGGCGTAACAGACCCAATTACATCCGAAGAATTGAATCAGGTGGGTGTAAAGCCAAAGTAGTTGAGCAGTTCAATTACCGCGTTATTATAAGCCTTCGCGTTCTCATTCTCTACGATGATTGCATTTCGGTTGAGAAAATTCGCCAATTCCGTATGGTCATCGGCATTTAATCGAAATCCGTTGTGCCATATCGGAATCGTGTGCCTGCCGGATTCGAGCGCCCAGGTGATTTCATCACGCGCATAGGGTGATGCCAGCGTTTGTGGGCCAACCAGACAGACGAAATGTTCGCGCGTTTTGACCTCGTTTTCCAGCCGTTCTCGCCAATCTTCCCCTGGGGCGAGTCCCGTGAGATCAAGAAAAGCGTCAACGCTGGCGGCTTTCAAACGTGCCAGAACCAGTAAGGCAAAAGCGCTGCTTTCGGCACGGTTATACGAGATAAAGGCTTTGGTCGAGATCGGCTTTTCGAGCAGTAGGAAGGCTTTTTCGGTGAGCAGATAATCGGTTCCGTAGTTTGCCTCGTTTTTGAAAGCCAGATAGCCAAACGCGATCAGAAAATCTGGCGAAGGATGCTTCCCCCGCCATTTATGAGCTAAATATTCTCCGACCTTCTGGCTGCTCTCGCTGTTATAGCCAATCCAGAACACCCCATGCGGCGTGACCGAAATCATCGCACCCCACATTTTGTTGACCGCGCCCCACGCCAAGTCACGCGCCAGTGTATGGATACGTTCTACAGCGTCATCAGGTGGTGGGAGTTCAAGCGGGTTTTGCATCAGGATAATCCATACTCGCGATTCTTATTCCACTATAACGGAACTGTGGCAAAGTTGCATGAATACTGGCAATCAATGGACTCCCAGAGGTCGCTCCCTTGTAGAGCCTGCCTATGAAGGAGGCACAGGATTTTGGCGATTATAGGCATTGCTAGAATTTAAATTAAATCATAATATATTTTAAAAGGTTGATTCAAAAAGGATAAACCCGTATAGTATGTGGAACTATTTGTAGCTCCTGTGTAAGGAGAATTGAAAGGTCGTATGCGTTTAATTTAGAAGGAGGCTCATATCATGTTCGACCTGAATACGCTTCTGTTCGGTGCTTTGTTGGGATTGGCGCTGGGTGGCGCAATCGTTGCCTTCCTGATCTATGCCGCGATCAATGCAGCCAAAGAAAATGTTGAACGGGCGCGTTTTAATGGTTTTGGTAGTTCGGGTTTGTGGCCGCATGTATCACGGTCTGAGCCGCAGCGCAATCATTTGCACACGTTAGGGCGCGACCTGGACTCGTTTGAGTGGTAAGTTAAAAAACGTTTCTTTTTAAAAACAATAAAATTTATAGAAATACCGCTACTGCCAGTAGTGCCTCTGAATTGCGGCCTGCTGGCAGTATACTTTTCCCCTAAAACTCCGCCTCATTAAACAGGTTATAATGAATTGCGATAACTTATGCTCTGGAAGGTGAGTCATGCAGTTAACGCGATTCGGAAACGCCGAGGACTTTTATCAACGGGTTGAATCTTTTCTGGTGGCACATGAAGCAGAACATTGTTTGATTCTTGGGCTGTGTTCAACCTTAATCCGGCAGCCTGGATATTATCAAAATCCGTATCTGGCGTTGGTCGAGGAAGGTGAGACGGTGCTGGCCGCTGCTTTAATGACACCGCCGCATAACCTGACACTCTCCTTAACACAGCATTCTGAGGTGTTCCGGCTGTTTGCAGATGATCTTTACACGGACTTCAAAACGCTTCCGGGTGTTTCCGGTGCGCCTGAGATTTGTCGGGGTTTTGCCGAAGAATGGCAAAAAATCAGCGGTCAAACCTCCCGTCTCTCAATGGAGGAACGGGTTTACCGCCTTGATAAAGTGAACCCAGTTACGGGTGTTGCAGGTCATTTTCGCCGTGCGACAGAGGCGGATCGAGCTTTGCTGATGAAATGGATAATCGCGTTCGAGAAAGAGGCTTTTGGCAGTGTTGTGACCGATGAGGCTAACCGCGAAAAAACCGTTAATGCCATGCTCACTTCTCCGATTCGCGGGGCATATTTCTGGGAAGATGGCGAACAGGTTTCGTTCTCAGCGTATGGTAATCCGACTCCTCATGGTGTTCGCATTGGCCCAGTCTATACGCCGCCGGAATATCGGGGACGTGGTTATGCCAGCGCGTGTGTGGCTGCATTGAGCCAATACCTGCTGGACAGTGGGCGCAAGTTCGTAACGTTGTTTACCGACCTCGCCAATCCAACATCGAATCATATTTATCAGGCCGTTGGCTATAATCCGGTGATTGATTTTGATGTACTCGAATTCGAGCCACTTGAATCGGCATAAGAATTTTCCGTTGGTGGCGTGTGTATGAGGTTGATTACAGAATATATTGCTGGAAGGACGCTAAAAAATGGCAACTGTGGTAGATTCGACCCCCTCGGTTTCGACTCCTGCGCGGATGAAAGGGTATCCGCTTGGTGGTGTTCGCTTTGATGCAATATTCGTTGTCCTGTCGTTATGGCTGATCGGTGGGCTGGCGATAGATGGGTGGGCGCACACACACGGCCAAGTCGATACCAGCTTTTTTACGCCCTGGCACGCGGTTTTTTACAGTGGCTTTACGGCGGTTGCCCTGTTTTTATTCGTCAATCAATGGCGAAATCTTTCCAAAGGTTTTCCACTGCGTCGGGCGCTGCCAGCAGGCTATGAATTGTCGCTTTTTGGCGCGGCCATTTTCGCAACGGGCGGTGTAGGTGATATGTTCTGGCATACCCTGTTTGGCGTTGAGGGCGATTTAGCCGAAATTTTACTCAGCCCGACACATCTGCTCCTGGCGATTGGCATGGCCTTAATCACGAGTGGGCCATTACGCGCGGCGTGGTTCAGGTCGCAAAAAGAACATTCACAGGGTTGGCGAATGTTAGCGCCGATGCTGTTCTCAGCGACTCTGATCTGGTGCATCCTGTCATTTTTTACCGCGTTCGCGCATCCCTTGACGGAAATTTATGCGACCCAAAGCCCCTGGCGATCTGATGCTTACCTGACCCAGAACGGCGGTGTTGCCAGCATTATCCTTCAAGCAGCCATACTTTCAGGCGTTACCCTGCTGCTGGTGAGGCGCTGGACGCTGCCCTTTGGTGCGCTGACGCTGATGATGACTCTCAATGGCCTCGTCATGTGTGTTTTTCAGGATTATTTTTCGCTGATTCCGGGCGTGTTCGTCTCAGGCCTGATTGCCGACATTCTTTTAGCAGTTCTCAAGCCATCGGCGGATAAGCCCTCCCGTTTTTATCTCTTCGCATTTCTGATGCCACTGGTTTTTTACGCGCTCTATTTTGTCTCGTTGCAGCTTACAGAGGGAAGTCTTGGCTGGACGGTTCATCTGTGGCTTGGCTCGGCATTCGTAGCAGGCATCGTCGGCCTGTTGGTAAGCTTTTTGCTTATCTCGCCGTTCCAGTCGCCAGATTTGACTCCAGATGGGGAATATACTACAACACCTTAATCAGGTAATGTCGGAGGAAAAACGTGTCGCAACTGCCCATTCGTCAATTGACCCTCTATAAGCAAGGCATCGGTTATTTTGAGCGGCGCGGCAAAGTTGAAGATCAGATGGTCTCATTAGTCATTCCGCGTGATGCAACAAATGATGTATTAAAAAGTCTGAATGTGATTGTTCATCAAGGCGGACAGGTACTTAGTGTCGATTACGAAACTCCGGAAGATAAACAGAAAGTGCTTGATGAGCTGTCCATCAAATTATCCGAGCGCTCAAGTATGGTGGATTTGCTGGTCAGCTTACGCGGAAGCCGCGTCACGCTACGTCTTGATGATTACCAAGAAGTGAGTGGACAGGTGATTGGTGTCGAGGCATCTCTTACCGCTGCTCAACAACCTGCAACCGTGTTATTGCAGCCGGATACAGGCAGTGTACAAGTGTGGTCGATTGCTCAAGTACACGGCATTTCGCTTCTGGACGAGCGTGCCTCAACCGATGTCGCATTTTTCTTGAATCTAAGCCGTACCGAGCAAGCACGAACGACGTTGGCGGTCCGCCTCTCAGAAGGTAAGCATGATCTCGGCATCAGTTACCTTGCTCCCAGCCCAACCTGGCGCGTCAGTTATCGTATCGTTGCCGATAGACCTAATCAAGCGCGGTTAGTGGGATGGGGCCTGTTTGATAATTCGTTGGATGAAGATTTAGAGGATGTAAAGCTCACCTTGATGTCCGGGCGTCCAATTTCGTTTTCATACGGCCTGTATGAATCTCGCACTCCCTCTCGTCCTGAAGTTTTAGATGACCCACTAGCCATTGAGGCTTTTTCGGATGATCCGCGTATGGTCGAGACAGTCAGTGCAATTTCGCACGATTTGCGAACTCCTTTGTCAACAATTACAGGTTTTACAGAATTGCTAGAACAGATGGGAGGATTAACTAAAGACCAGTCCGGAATAGTAAAAAATATTCGTCAGGCTAGCCAGCGGATGTCTGCTTTGATGAATGATTTGTTAGGAATGGTGCATTTGCGTGAACAAGCCGATTCACCGGGGGGCCAATCTGATGCAACGTTTTATCGCTCCGGCCCATTGGGGGATTTGAAAGTCAGCGGTAGTTACTTTATCCCTGTGATGATGGGAAATGCAGAACCAGAGTTTATGATTTACAATGTTGAGGAGTCAATTTCTGTTCGCCGAGGGCAATCGGCAATGGTTCCCATTATTAATACAGAGATTACCTATGAAGAGCTTTGTGTTTATAATGGCGATAAAATGCCTAATCATCCGCTGCTCGTATGGCGTTTTCAGAATGCCAGCGGTTTAGCGTTGGAACAAGGGCCTCTAACCATTATTCGCAATGACCAGTATTTGGGTGAGGGACTGCTGCGTTTTACAGGCGCGGGAGATGATATTCAAATTGCGTATGCTTTGGAATTTGGCATTCTGGTCAGTGAAAAAATAGAATGGACCGCCAAACGTCCCTGGCAGGTTGTGTTTGATGCTGAACGCCGACAAACTCTCCTTACACGTTACCAAATTACGGAATATATTTATTCACTATCCAGCCGCGTTGGGCGACGGATTGATGTTTTGATTGAAAGACGTGACCCTAGCAAAGGTGAATATTTTGAAATGGCAACACCAGCATTGCAAATGGCTTCACACACTCGCTGGTCAGTTACCGTAGAACCCAAGAACGAAACGGTTTTTACAGTTCGGGTTCGTAATTTTGAGGAAAGTTGGGAAGATGCTGCCAATTGGCGTACAGAGCTTATTGAAGAACTGCACACGGCAAATGTGCTGGGGGACGATAAATATGCGCTGCTTCAATCCTTGCTGAGTGAAAAACATCAATCAGCTAGCAATACCTCAGAAATCAAGAATTTTCAGGCCGAATATACCCAAATTGTTGCACTTCAAGAACAGTTACGAAAGAACTTGAGCGCTTTAGGTGAGTCAGAACGCGAAGTGACCATTCGTAATCGGATACTCGATGATTTAGAAACGAGTGAAAATCGCCGCCGCCAGATTGAAAGCCAGATTGTCGAACTCAATGTCCAGTTGAAACAAAGCCAGCAAACTCAGCATTCGCTTATTAACCAGATGTACGGTTCAGGCTGATTTGTATGAATGATAATGCCATAAGGAGAAAATTATGAGACAGTCTCAAAAGCGCTCAATATTCTTTATCGCTGTTGTTTTATTGCTAACCTTCTCGGCGGCAGCCTGGGCGCAGGACGCAACAGAGGAAGCGACAGAAGCCGCAGCCGAAACGACCTCGCAAGGTACTAATCTGACCTACAACTCGCCCGTCCAGGGTGCGATTGACAACACAAGCTTTACGCAAATCTGGACACTGCAAACAGCTTCCGCGGATCGCATTTCGATTATGGTCGAGCGCACAGACGGCAATCTTATCCCGACTCTCGATCTGCTAGACCCGAACAGCCAGGTTCTCCAAAGCAGTTACGGCTCGGATGAAACCGCTTCGAAAGCAATCATTCAGAATTTTACACTGCCGGCGGGTGGTACATTCCAGGTGCAGGTGGGGCGTGATGGTGGTGAAGCTGGCACGACCAGCGGTAGTTATTCGCTGACCGTGATCCCATTGGCTACGGCGCAGGATAACCCCAATAACACACTGGTGCTTGATTCGATTCAGTACGATACCCCTGCACGTGGCGAATTGAGTGCGACTCAGTGGGTCAGCCTCTATACGCTGGATGCGCCTGCTTCCGACATCATTCAGGTGCGTGTGGAGCGCGTCAGCGGCACACTCATGCCTGAAATCGATGTGCGCGATGTCAATGGCTCGTCTATCGGCTACGGTTATCTTGATAATTCCGGCACCTTTGCCCAAACCAGCCCCATTTCGTTGACGGCTCCCGGACAGTATACGATTGCCGTTTTGCGCCAGCGCGGATTTACAGGTGATACCACTGGTGGTTATGAAGTCACCGTCAAGCTGGTTGGTGCGGGTGAAAGTAACGCATCTCTGCAAGGCGCGGCGGGGACGGTGGAGTATGATACGCCGCTGACGGGTACACTGACCAATGCACGTTGGTACGAGGATTGGCAGTTGACCACTGAGGCAGGCGATACCTTGACGATTAATGTCGAACGCCCAGAAAGCGTTGAAGATGGCATCGTCGGCAATCTCCAGCCGGAAGTGATTCTTTTGGGTGGCAGCGGTCAGGAACTCCGGCGCGGTTATCTGAATAGTGACGGTGCAAGTGCGGTCATTGAGCGCTATCGCCTGGATACCAGAGGCTCGTATACCGTGCGCGTTGTTCGCTACAGTGATCAGGATGGTCTGACATCCGGCACGTATAATCTGACAGTGCATCTGGTTGGCTCTGGCGAAGGCAGCCCCAATCTGGAATCCGTGACTGGCACAATTGAAAAAGGCACACCTGTGACTGGTGAAATCACACCCGCACGTTGGGCGGATAGCTGGACATATGAGGCTACCGAGGGCGAACAGGTGGACATCAAAGTGACCCGCGAGGATGGAACCTTGATTCCGCTGATCGACATTCAGGACATCAATGGTCAATCCGTTCGCTCGGTTTATTTCGAAGCCAGTCGTGATCGCGCCCTGCTGCCGGGGTACACATTCCCAGGCACAGGTACATACCGCATTGTTGTGCTGCGTGACCGCGAACAGGATGGCCTGACCACAGGCACATACACCCTCGCAATCAGCGCACCCGCGCAATAAGCGATAATTTGGTAGGGGCGCCTCGCCGAGTCGCCCCTACAGCCCTCTTGGAAATGCCTTTCCCCACATGCTACAATGGCGCGACCTTTTTAAAACAGGGAAGGCATAATTTGAGCATGGATAATCAGGTTTTCGATTGGCGTAGCCAACGAGTAATCGTCACGGGTGGAAATGGTTTTCTAGGACGGCATCTGGTCGATCATCTGCGTTCGCTAGGTGCGGCAGAAATCGTCGTTCCCCGCAGTCGCGATTATGACCTGCGCGAAAAAGAGGCCGTCGTGCGGCTGTACGAGCAAAACCCCGATGCGACGATGGTCATTCATCTGGCGGCAACCGTCGGTGGCATCGGCGCGAATCGTGAGCATCCTGGCCTGTTCTTCTACGACAACATGATGATGGGAACGCTGCTGCTGGAATATGCGCGTCGTTTCAATATTCCCAAATTTGTCGGCATCGGTACAGTGTGCAGCTATCCCAAATATACGCCTGTGCCATTTAAAGAAGAGGACATCTGGGACGGCTATCCCGAAGAAACCAATGCTCCCTACGGCCTCGCTAAAAAAATGCTCATGGTGCAAAGCCAGGCTTACCGTGCCGAATATGGCTACAATGCCATTCACCTGCTTCCGGTCAATCTTTATGGCCCCGGTGACAATTTTGACCCAAAATCCGCGCACGTCATTCCCGATATGATCCGCAAAATGATGGATGCTAAAGCGCAAAATCTGCCCTTTGTGACGTTGTTTGGGGATGGGACACCGACGCGCGAATTTTTGTATGTGAAGGATGCTGCCGAAGCGATTGCGCGTGCCGCTGCCGCTTATAACGCCCCTGAACCCGTCAATATTGGCAGCAGTTTTGAAATCAGTATCAAGGAGTTGGCAGAAACAATTGCCACATTGGTCGGTTTTCAGGGCGAATTGCGATGGGATACCTCCAAGCCCAACGGCCAGCCGCGCCGTAAGCTGGATGTCAGCCGCGCCGAGCATGAATTTGGCTTTCGGTCATTTACGACATTTGAGAATGGTCTGCGCGAGACGATTGTATGGTATACACAGCAACAAATCTCACTTTCGATGACTTGATGATTTGAACCTCACATCAAAGACTGGTGTAACTATAAGAATTGCACAATGAGATGGGCGATTTTTTGTTAGAGCCTCGATAGTAGAATTTGACAGATAGGGTATTATCGTGCAAACTCTTCGATTTATAACGAAACTTAACAAAGTCGAGTCTAGGAAAGGGGACCTCTAATTTGGCAGTCCTTATGGAGGTCAAAGACCTCGTAACACGTTTTTATACGCAGGAAGGGACGGTTTACGCCGTCAATGGGATTTCATACACGCTTGGCGAAAGTGAAACCCTGGGTGTCGTAGGCGAAAGCGGTAGTGGTAAAAGTGTTCACGCGCTTTCGATCATGGGCCTGATCCCCAGCCCGCCAGGAAAGGTCGAGGGCGGAGAAGTTACGTTCCGAGGGCGTGATCTGCTCAAGCTTTCGAAAGAAGAAATGCGGCTGGTGCGTGGCGCTGAAATTGCCATGATTTTCCAGGACCCTATGACCTCATTGAACCCCGTGCTAACCATCGGATCGCAGATTACCGAAGCACTGAAGCTGCATATGGGCATGAATAACAACGAAGCCCGCAAGCGTGCCGCCGAGCTGCTGACTCTGGTAGGTATCCCGGATGCCGCATCTCGTCTGGACGATTACCCCCATCAATTCTCTGGTGGTATGCGACAGCGCGTGATGATCGCGATGGGGTTGTCATGCAATCCTAAGCTGCTCATCGCTGATGAACCGACAACAGCGCTCGATGTGACTATTCAAGCTCAGATTCTCGATCTCGTGAAACGCCTGCGTGAAGAGTTTGGCATGGCGATTATCTGGGTTAGTCACGATCTCGGTGTGGTCGCAGGTATTGCCGACACGATCCAGGTGATGTACGCCGGAACGATTGTCGAGCGTGGGCCAGTCGATATCGTCTTTGCAGATACACGCCACCCCTACACGCTGGGCTTGCTCTCATCGCTGCCACGTCTGGATGAAGAAGGTGGTTCACGGCGCTTGACTTCGATTGAAGGTTCGCCGCCGGATATGCGTAACCCGATTAAAGGTTGTCCGTTCGCGCCTCGCTGCGCTTATCGTAAAGATGTTTGTTGGGAAGTAACGCCGCCTCTGGAAATTGTCCCTGAAGCTGGAATCGAAAAGCATTTGATGGCCTGCTGGGTAGACGTTCGCTCAGGAGAATTACGTGAAGGTGCGCCCCATGTTCAAGGAGTCCAGGCATGATTAGCCCTGCCCCTCAATCAAAAGCCAAATCCAGCACTGGCGAGAAAGAAGTTCTCGTCAAGGTACGCAATTTAAAGAAGCATTTCCCGATTACCTCCGGCGTGATTTTCCAACGTCAGGTCGGAGCAGTGAAAGCCGTTGATGGCGTGAGCTTTGATATTTTCAAAGGCGAAACGCTTGGCCTCGTGGGAGAATCCGGCTGCGGTAAAAGCACCACCGGACGCACGATTCTCCAGCTCTATAAACCCACTGAAGGCTCGGTTTCGATCAAGGATACCGAAGAAAATGGTCAGGAATCCTATCGGGAATTGACTACGATGAAGGGCGAAGAACTGCGCCGTATGCGACGCAAGATGCAGATGATCTTCCAGGATCCCTATGCTTCGCTCAACCCACGTATGTCGGTTGGTCGTATCGTCAGCGAGCCGCTGCGCATCCATAACATTATGGGACGCAAGGAGCAGGATGAATACGTCGAGCATTTGTTGGAACGAGTAGGCTTGAACCCCTACTATGTCAACCGCTATCCGCATGAATTTTCTGGCGGACAGCGCCAGCGTATTGGTATCGCCCGCGCGTTGGCGCTTGAGCCAAGTTTCATCGTCGCTGATGAGCCGATCTCCGCGCTGGATGTGTCCATTCAGGCGCAGGTCGTCAACCTGCTTGAAGATTTGCAGGAAGAATTGAACCTGACTTATCTGTTTATCGCGCATGATCTGAGTATGGTGCGCCATATTTGTGATCGTGTGGCGGTGATGTACCTGGGCAAGATCGTCGAACTCGCGCCATCAAACGAGCTTTACGACAACCCACTGCACCCGTATACGCAGGCGCTCCTGTCGGCGGTACCTGTGCCAGACCCGGCGCTGGAAAAGAAACGTCAGCGTATCATTCTGACGGGCGATGTGCCTAGCCCCGCCAATCCGCCGCGCGGCTGCAATTTTAACACCCGCTGCCCGGTTCGTTTTGATCTGTGCTATCGTGAACCCGATCCTGAACTCATCGAAGTTTCACCGGGACATTGGGCAGCCTGCCACCGCGTCGTATAAGCTAAAACTCACCGAAATAAGTAGAGGCGAGTCTTTCTTGGACTCGCCCCTATTGTTTTTAATCACCTGCCAAATGCCGTTAATTTATTTTCGGCGTTTGGAAATGTTGTTGAAACCCCAGAGTTCCTTCTTTTCAGTTTCCGCCGCAGGTAATTTCAACCGATTCGGCGTTTGCCCACCTTCGGCATATTTGGTCGCGCTGTCTTCGTCGTAGGTTACACTGCGCCGTTTCTTCCACTGCTTCCCAAACTCTGAGCGTTCTATTTCGCTGGTTGCGCGTCGAATATCCGGTTGAACGAGCGTCGGCGTCACGCTGGGTCGGCTAACA
>JALHNB010000022.1:93961-117905 GCA_022843745.1 Anaerolineae bacterium
ACCCTGCGACGACCACACCCGCAAGCCCATACAGTGCGCCAGCACCAGCCATCAGCGCCAGCCCAAACGCGAACATCCACTCAAACTCGGTGCTCTTCGCGCTTTGTAGAGGATTTAAAGTGAGGCTAAAAAATATCGCGAAAACGATGAAAATGAAAAGATATTTTCCCATTTCTGTGCCTCCTTTTTCTGATTCTTATAGGATTCTGATGAATGTCCTACGTTGCTTAGGTTAGCACAAGTGTTATATAAACAGCCCCCTAAGAAAAGGGCGTTTACCCCTCAAGCGTCAGTTCATGAAACAGAATCAAAAAAGTGCCTCCACAATTGCAAGTTTTATGTAATGTGAGATGTTATGTATGGGCATTGTTAGCTGACACGTTCAGTCGTGACTACAACTCGTTTGGCGTAGGTGCGGGCGGTACGGTTATATGTCAGGGTGTCGCATGTAATGAGCGTCAGACGTTCGCCAGAGGTTGGGTACAAGGGCGTTAAATCACTCGCCGATGTGCTGGTAACGCTGGTCACAATATACCGTCGATTCTCGATACCCAGATTTATCAGGATAGTGTCGCCAATTTTAAGCTGATCGAGTTCCGCAAAAATCCCTGCCGATAAATCGGGCATTTCTGAGTGACCACCCAGCACAATATTCCCCATCTCATGAAACCACGCTGTGCCTTCCAGATGACCAACGCGCGTTTCCCAGGTGGAGATGTCCCAACTCACGCCGTTGAGTGGAAACTCGACGATGGACGATTGAATTCCCAATACTGGAATTGAAATGCTGATTGCGTTTTCAGGCATCGCAGCCGAAACCAACCGCAACAGCAGGGCAATAAAATACAGGATAATCTGGGAATAAGCGTCCATTGAGTAGCTTTTTCTGCCAACTGACTGAGTAGCTTTTCCGACCAAACAATCTCACGATAACACAAACAAGCTTATTTTTCATGTCATATTGGTGGGGTTGATGGGGGCGAAGGAACAGTGTTTTGCTAAAGCCGTGCATCCGGTTAAAATCAAATGGTGAAAGACTCGCATAGGAGCGATGGTGGCATGGCGGCATACGGGCGATTAGACGTGTATTGGCAGGACGGTCTCTTCAGGACATTTCCATTGTCTGAGCCGAGCATTTCGGTAGGCCGTTCCAGCGGCAACACAATAATGCTGGATAACTCGACCATCTCGCGCTATCACTTCAGCCTCACGGTGAGTGGCGAATTAGCCTACATTTCCGATCTTGAATCCGCCAATGGTACATATGTTGACGGCGTGAAGCTGGTGAGTAACACGCGGCATCCTCTCGGCGGTGGCGAAGAGATTCAAATCGGCAATCTGCGTATGATTTATCACCACATTGATGAAAGCCCGACGCAGCTTATGACTCCGGTTGAGGAAACCACTCAGCGCGTCGAGTTATCGCTGCCAGAGTTTAACATTGATGTCCATAGCCCCGATCAAAGTGTTGCGCCGGGTGCGCAAATCTCGGTAGAACTTTCCATCGCCAATACCAGCGATGAAGACCAGCGTTATACGGTTGAAATCAGCGGGACACCTAAAGAGTGGGTACGCATTGACCGCCCAACGCCGCTGGTCGATGCCGGAGATACCACATTTGTCCTGGTTAACTTCAAGCCGCTGCGCCGTAGTGATAGTAAACCGGGTGATTATCTGGTCACGATTCGCGTTTATCCGCAAGAAAAGCCAAGTGCTGTCATCGAAACGACCATTCTGGTACAGGTAAAGCCCTTTGGCGGCTTCGGCATGGCTTTAGAATCGAATAAGCTTAAGAGTGGCGAGCGCTTTCAACTGCACGTGCATAACCAGGGCAGCGCAAATTTGCCATTGAGCATCAATGGACGCGATCTTACTGATTCGCTGCGCTTTAATATCCTCACGCCATTTGTGACGCTAGCGCCCGGACAGCAGGCGACTATTCAGGGGACAGTGCAGCCTAAACGCGCTCCCATGTTTGGCTCACCGCGCGAAGTTCCGTTTGATTTGACGGTACGCGCCAATAATCACGCGGGATATGTCATCGCCACGCGCGGTTATTTTCTGGAAAAACCCATCCTGCCCGGTTGGATATTCCTTTTTGTAATCGGTGGGTTGGCGTTGTTTGCATTGGTGGTGGTCATCGCCCTAGCTGTCCTACTCAGCAGACCTGCCCCGGAGCCGAATATCACCGTGTTCGGGGTGAACAGCACCTTAATCGCGCGTGGTGATCCATTAGAAATTAGCTGGCAAGCGACAGATGTCGCTGACATACGGGTGAGTCTGAATGGGACTCCAGTTGCTGCGGGGACGGCTTCTCCACAAATATCGAACCTTGTGGTCGATACCAGCGGCTTATCCGGCGAAGTCGAAGTGCTTTTCGAAGGCCAGAACGGTGAGAAAACCGATATTCGCAGTGAGACGATTCACATCTATCAGCCCATGACCATTGAGCAGTTTACGGTTGCGCCCGATCAGGTGATGCGTTACGTCGTGCAATCAACGACTATCAACTGGAACGCCCCGGAAGCCGTTTTCACGCAGATTACCGGGCTGGAAAAAATTAACGCCACACCTATTGAGACCACAGGCGCAAGCGGTTCGTATCAATTGACCGAAATCCTTACTGAGCCGATTACATTGACTCTGCACGCTCAGGATGCCCTTGGTAATACCATCGAGCAAACGCTCACGATTAATATTATGAATCCGGAATGCCGACCCGCCACTGCCGCTGTTTCGCTGCATTTTGGGCCAGACGTGGCGCATCAGGTGGTCGGCACTGTACCAGCCGATACGACAGTTGTGGTTGATGCCCAGGATGCCAGCGGGCAATGGCTGCGCGTCTCCGGTTTAAGCGGTGGTTTGAACGGTTGGGGCAAGCGCACCGATTTTACATGCAACGATAATTTCAATGTCGAAGATTTGCGCAAAGAACTAAATGTGCCACCGCCGCCGCCGACCATTACGCCATTGCCCGCACCAACTTCCACACCATCGCCAACACCGCCGATCACGCCGACAACGGCGGGGTAAAGAAGACTTATGATTACACGTCATAGTGTTGCTCAAAAAATTCTTAGTTATCTCAACGGTGAATTAATGTTGGCTGAACTGGTAGACTGGGCTGAAAATACTTTTATTGATGATACGCTGTCGCCAGACGAAGCCATAGATATGTTGAATGATATTTTGGCATATTTGGCGGCAGCCGACAGCGCAGATTTTCCGCTTACCTGGGAAATTATCCGAGATTGGCTTGAACGTTTAGGCCATCCTGTGCAAACCGTTATTGCGTAGTGGGTTTTATAAATTTGCCCTGTATTAGAACTTTTGTTCTGTGATAAAATAGAGTGACTCATGGCGCATTTTGCGTCCTCTGTCACCGAGACTTTTCATGCGTATTGAACACCTGTCGCTGACCAATTTTCGCAATTATGCCCGCCTCGAACTTGGCCTGCCCGCCGGGACAAGCGTGCTTCATGGCGCGAATGCCCAGGGCAAAACCAGCCTGCTGGAAGCCATTTACTACCTTGCAACTTCACGCTCCCCCTATACCACCAGTGATCGCCAGCTGATTCATTGGCGGGCGGAAGATGACCCGATCCCGTTCGCGCGTGTCTGCGCTGAAATATCGAGCCGCCACAGCCCGCTAAACCGCATCGAGATGACGCTTTTAATCGAACGCGCCGCCGATGGCAGCCAGCGCTTCAAAAAGGTCATCAAGGTCAACGGCGCGGAAAAACGGGTGATGGATGTCGTCGGGTTGGTGAATGTCGTGCTGTTTTTGCCGCAGGATTTGTCACTGATCGAGGGCGCACCTGCCGAGCGCCGCCGTTTTATGAACGATACGCTGTCGCAGGTCGATTACGATTATCGTCAGGCGCTCGATACTTATGAGCGAATTTTGCCGCAGCGCAACGCCTTATTACGCAAACTCTCCGAACGCCAGTCATCGAATCCACGCGAACTGGCTTTCTGGGACGAGCAGCTTATCGCCGCCGGGAGCATCATCATCGCCGGACGGCAGCGATTTTTGCGTGAATTGGAAATCGAAGCCCAACTCGCGCACCATGAACTGACGGGAAAATTGGAAACGCTCACGCTGGAATATCTCCCCAGTTTTACCCCAACTGCGGGGGGCAATGGTCAGCTTTCGTTCAATACGATGGGGCTGGATTTGCACCGTCAGCTTGAGCCGGAGCAGATTGCACCGCAGTTTGAAGCCCAGTTGAAAGCGGAGCAGGCCGAGTCGATTAACCGAGGCGTTACGCTCTCCGGCCCGCACCGTGACGAATTACGCCTGCGAATCAACAACCGCGATGCTGGCTTGTATGGTAGCCGGGGGCAGGCTCGCACGACAGTGATGGCGCTCAAACTGGCCGAACTGTCCTGGATGCGCGACCACATTGGTGAATGGCCGATTCTGCTGCTGGACGAAGTGATCGCCGAACTCGATTCTCACCGCCGCGCCTATCTGCTGGAACGGCTGGACGGCGCGACCCAAACCCTCATGACCACCACCGAACTCGAAATTTTCACCAAGCCATTTCTGGAACGGACGGCTGTGCTGCGCGTCACGGATGGACAGATCGAAGCCGAGCGCGTGTAAAAAAGTCTCAGCAATCTTTCAGGATTTGAAAAGCGACATCACATCTTTTAGCGTTAAACTTAAAAATTAGTTTAAGGAGATTATTGTTATGGAAAACCACAGCAGCAATTGGACTCGTCGTTCGTTTTTGTGGCGGATGTTGGTCGTGCCGCCCGCGTTTGTGCTGGCATCGTGCAGCGGACGCAGCATTGATGAGATTTTGTCGGGTATGAGATCGGAAAACACAACCGTTCAGACACTTCCACTGACTCCGGCTTGCGACGATGGCGACGACATCACGCCTGCCCAGACCGAAGGGCCGTACTACACGCCCGACACGCCGGAGCGCACCTCACTTTTAGAGCCGGGAATCACAGGTATAAGGCTCGTCGTGACAGGTTATGTATTATCGACGGACTGCACGCCGATCCCACGCGCGTTGGTGGATTTCTGGCACTGTGATGATGCAGGCGTGTATGACAATGTGGGCTATAAGCTGCGCGGTCATCAGTTTACGGATGATGAAGGCCGTTATACCCTGGAGACGATTGTGCCTGGGGCGTATCCGGGGCGGACACGGCATATCCACGTCAAAGCCCAAGCGCCGAATCAGCCTGTTCTCACAAGTCAGCTTTATTTCCCCGGTGAGCCGGAAAATTTGCGAGACGGCATTTACCGCTGGGAATTGGAAATGGCCGTTCAGGATGGCGCTGATGGCAAAGTTGCAGCGTTTAACTTTGTGCTGAACATTTAAGCGCCATCAGGAAATTGGCTGCACCGTAAGCTGCTGTCAACTGCAAGCGTCATAGGGTTATATTCGAAAATATTGTCGATTCATGCCGACAGGAGATGTAACGATGGCTTCCAGTGAACCAACAGCGCAAACGAGTTCCAAGCTTCACCCCGCGACGCATATGGGTGCTGCGACGCTGGCAGTAGCAGATTTAGCGCGATCAGTCGATTTTTACACGCGCGTTCTCGGCATGAAGGCCTTCAGCCGCGACGCTGGCGCGAAAACTGCGACAGTGGGCGTTGGTGGTACACCGCTGTTCCATCTTCAGGAAATCCCAAATGCGCGTCGCCAGCCACAATACAGCACAGGGCTTTATCATGTCGCGATTCTTGTGCCTTCCCGACCTGATCTGGGTCGCGTGATTTTGAATATGGCACGGGAAAAATATTCCCTTTCCGGCGCAAGTGATCATTTTGTCAGTGAGGCGTTGTATCTGGATGACCCGGACGGCAACGGTCTGGAAATTTACCGGGATCGCCCGCGTGACGAATGGAAATGGAACGGCAGTGAAGTCGTCATGGGGACAAATCAACTCGACATCGACGGCATCATCGAATCGGTTGGTGACACAGAATCACCCTTTAACGGGATGGCGGACGGCACAATGATCGGTCATATGCACCTGCGCGTCGGTGATATACCGAAAGCTGAAAGTTTTTACGTCAGCCTGTTCGGGTTCGACATTGTCGCGAAATGGCGCGGCGCACTGTTTATTTCGGCTGGTCGTTATCACCATCATCTCGGCCTGAATACGTGGCACAGCCAGGGCGCTCCTCGCCCACCCGCCGACTCGGTTGGCTTGCGGCAGTACACGATTATCGTGCCGGATGGCGACTCGCGCGATCAAATTGTGGCGCGGCTGAAAGGCGCAGGTATTACGTCCGAGCCACGCGATGCCGATGTGCTGGTTGATGATCCCTGGGGAAACCAAATTCGTCTCATACCTGAGAAAATTTAGCGGCTACCTTCACATATGAAATATCCAGGGTAATCGCATCAAATTCTATCCCCACCCCGACCCCTCCCCATTGCAATAGGGAGGGGCTTAAATCCCGTCTGACTCCCCCTCTCCAATGCGTTGGAGACGCGCAGCGGTTGGGGATGAGGATTGGTTGTATAAATGAGATTTCATATCTAAATGCGATTGCCTTGATGAAATATCAGTTTGGTTGCGCCGCGCATAACGCTGGGTGATAATATCCGCGAAATTATGCAATGGATAAAATATAGATGACCTCTCAGCCTGACCGATTTGCCAACGATTCTCAGCGTCCGATTTATCATTTTATGCCCCCCGCGAATTGGATGAATGACCCCAACGGCGTGATTCAATGGCAGGGGCAGTATCACCTCTTTTATCAATACAACCCGAATGGTGCGTTCTGGGGAACGATGCACTGGGGACATGCCATCAGCGATGATCTGGTACATTGGCGACATTTGCCAATCGCGCTTGCTCCCACGCCGGATGGCCCAGACGCTACAGGTTGCTTTTCCGGCTGCGCGGTCAATAACAATGGCGTGCCGACTCTCATTTATACGGGCGTGACCGGAAAAACCTACGAGATTCAAGCCCAGTGTCTTGCTACTAGCGCTGACGGCCTGCTGACATGGCAAAAGCGCGAGGAAGCAGTCATTCCCACGCCGCCAAATGGGATGAATACGCCCGGATTTCGCGACCCCTACGTTTGGCGCGAGGCGGACGGTTGGTACGCGATAGTTGGATCAGGCATTCCTGGTTCGGGTGGCACGGTGTTTCTGTATCGCTCACCGGATTTAATCGAATGGGAATATCTCAATCCGCTGCTGGTGGGCGACCCGGCGGTGACAGGGACGATGTGGGAATGCCCGAATTTTTTCGCGCTTGGTGATAAGCATGTTCTCATCATGTCGCCGCTGCCGCTGCGCGAAGTGCATTACATGATCGGCAGCTATGCCAATCACCAATTTACGCCGGAAATCGTCGGCAAACTGGATACACGCGGCATTCTGTACGCGCCGCTGACGACGCTCGATGAGCAGGGTCGCCGCCTGATGTGGGGCTGGTTCACGGAAGAACGCAGCGTCGATTTACAAGTCTCGGCGGGATGGTCCGGCGCACAGTCGGTGCCGCGTGTGCTGTCGCTCCTGCCAGATGGAAATTTGGGTATCGAGCCTGTGCCGGAAGTTCATGCGCTGCGTGGGCAGCACCATCATTTTGCTGATCTTGGCGCAGGTATTCTGGACTCAGTTCGTGGCGATGCGCTCGAAATTATCGCTGAATTTGAACCCGGCGCGGAAAAATGTGGCCTAACCGTGCGTCGTTCGTCCAATGGCGAGGAACAGACGCATATTTATTATGACCCTCAAAAACGTCAGGTCGTCGTTGATCGCCGCCAATCGTCGGCTGATACGCCGGTTGATCTTCTGGAAGTGCCTTTTGATCTACGCGATGGCAAATCGCTGAAGCTGCATATTTTTCTGGATCGCTCGGTGGTGGAAATTTTCGTCAATGGACGTGCGACGATTGCCAGCCGCATTTATCCCTCGCGCGGTGACAGTCTGGGAGTCGGCGTATTTGCCGAAGGCGGAGCGAAGATTAAAACGCTCGACGTGTGGGAGATGGCCTCGATCTGGGAGTAGGAGCGCAAAAATTCAGTCATGTGAGGGCAAAAACAACCATCGGGACAAGCGCACCCACGACCACGCCCGCGATCACCTGAGCAATCGTATGGCGTTGCAGCTTGAGCCGCGCCGCGCCGACCAGAATCACAAGTGGAAGCAAAATAAGCGCTGGTATCAGGCCGAAAAACGTCAATGCAGCGACCACTGCGCCCGTGATGCTCATCGTGTGCATACTGATCTGCCAGACCAGCGTGATAATCGCCATAACCGTGATTTGCACAAGGCTGAACAGGGCAAACAATGGGACGACGGACGGCGCACCCATAAACCGCAGCGTCCACCAGGCGATGGTTGTGCAGGCGATAGACACCAGGAAAGGGCGAATCCGCTGCTCACGGACTTCCATGTGAATATCGGAGATTGTGCCGCGCTTGACCATCCATGCGACATACAGCAGGGGTAACAAACAGACCAACACACCATAAACAACTGCCCATGTGAGAGCCTGCTGGTCGGTATCTGCGTCACGGAAGGCAATCGGAAAAGCCATCACTGCCCAGATAACGGGTGGACTCAATAAATTGGATACTAACCGCGCCCATGATATGGTTTCACTGTTCATGTCGCACCCTCCGCATAACAAAATTCAATAACGGTATCATCATAAACGATATTCGTTAATCCTCAAGGAGTCTTTGATTAAAAAAATCAGGCCGGGAGATTTAACCCAGCCTGATGATTCATGAGCTTATGCTGCCCTTCAGATACCTGAGGGTTAATTAGCTTGTGCTGCTCTGCGGCTTCTTTTCTTTGGGTTTTGACTTGCCATTTTCCTGCGGTGTTTCGGTCAGGGCGATTTCGATATGCTCCTGTTCGCCGATAGGCACGACTTTCTGCACGCCGTCGTTGGAGATGACTTTCGCCTCCATGACGGGTTTATTTTTTAACCGATCCTGATATTCGCTCTCGTTGAGTTTGCGGAAGCTTTTGGCTAATGCCTGCTGCAACGGCTCGACATCTTCGTGATGGTAAACACACAGGTAAATATCGGTCAGTGTAAATTTCTTGGCTGGGTCTTCGGTCATGTCCACCAGAAATTCGTGTACGCCGTGAACGATGGGCGGAATGACATCTTTGGTATCCCTGCCGCCGCGACCAGAGCCGAACATGGGGATGAGGATGCTGGTGATGGGTTGATAGTCTTTAGACTTGATCTGGTCTTGTTTATATTCATCCGTGTCTTTCGGCCATATATTGCCCTTCGCGGCGTTTAACTCCAATACTTTGTCGAGCGTATTTTTGACGCAGCGGCGCAGCCCTGAATCCTGCAAAATGGGCTGAAGATATTTGCCTTTTTCGCCATCCTCAACCGAAACCGCAGCAGCATGGAAGATATAGCGGGCGTGATTATTTTTGACCAGATTGCTTTCGGGATGTCCCGCACTGGTTGGGATCACGGTACTCACGCCGAATGGACGCTTTTGAAGGTCTTTATCGAGCGCGATGCGGCAGTCCAGTTCATTTTGTACGGTGTCTTCGACCAGCCGCCCGGCTTTGTCGATAAGCGACCCGTGATAGCGCAGCAGGGAGGACACAGTTTTGCTTTCGAAAATGCGCCCCATCTGCATATAGTCGTTTTCCGAGTTCACCAGCACATCAATATCCTGCATTTCGGTCATGTCGCCAGCAGCGATGTGGATCACCAGATTGTTGTAAACCGGGTGATCTACATTATCAAGATTCTGCATCGCGTAATATTCGACGTTCTGGTCGGCCTTCTCAAAGGGCGTGCCTTTTTCGTCTTGCAGGCGTTGTTCAATCCACTCTTTCTGACGCTTCAGCGTTTGCCCCTGGATGCCTTTAAGCTCTGTGACGAGTTTCTTGAATTGGGTTTCATCGCCGATCAGCAGATCAACATACTGCACACGGGGAATGTCAAACTTTTCAAGCGTATCCTGCTTATCAAAATCGTCGCGGATTAGCACCGGAAGGATGGTCACGCCCGAACCTTTGGCAACGTCGATCTCACGCCGCACCCAGTCGGAGCCAATCGTCGTGCTGCCGAGTATGAGGAGCAGCACATCGCTGGTACGAATGCGCTCGTAAATCTGGTCATTCCAATTCTGACCCGCCTGAAGGTCTTCTACATCCATCCACACGTCATATCCGGCATCGTCCAATGCTTTTTTGACGATATTGGCGGCAAAGGTCATGCCATCTTTTGCGCCTGTTTTATAGCTGACAAAAATTTTTGTTTTCCTGGGGGGCGTTTTGATTTCCATTTTTTTCAATACTCTAGCACTCATTAACCTATACAATTTATTATATGGTGAATGGTGATGTGCCACCCCCTCGTTTCGGGTGGTTGTAGTTGCAATATCCTAACGCTTGCAATAGTATATTTGTCTGTGTCGTCCGCACCTATACAGAAAGACAGACGTGATGCCAAAGCGCGTTGAAATCATTGGCAAGGAACAGATTTTCAAGCGGGCTATTTTCCGCATCGACGAAGTCCACCTGCGTCATGAGCGTTTCGACGGAACGATGAGTCGAGAACTTGTTCGTCTGAACCTGGATCGTGGCGATAGCGTGGCGGCGATCATGCATGACCGCGAAGCGGATACCGTCATCCTGACCGAACAATTCCGCTATGCGGCTCATGATAAAGGGCCAGGGGCGTGGCTACTGGAGATTCCGGCAGGGACTGTTGAGCCTGGGGAAGACCCTGCCGACACCATGCGGCGCGAGATTAAAGAAGAAATTGGCTACGATGTCGAACGAATCAAACATCTCTGTACGTTTTATCTCAGCCCTGGTGGTACATCAGAGCGCATCTTGCTGTATTATGCCAGCGTGACCCCCAAGCAGAAGACGAGCCAGGGTGGGGGATTGAGTGAAGAAGGCGAAGATATCCGTATTTTGACTATGAAAGTTAATCAGGCACTTCGCAAAATCGACAAGGGCGAGATCGTGGATGCCAAGTCGATCATCGGCTTACAATGGCTGCAACTGCACAGGTCGCTGTAATATCCCGTATTTAGCGCACAGGTTCTTATTTCATCCGCAGCGGCCTCATCGCGTTCATGGTCACGATCAGCGACATGCCCACATCGGCGAGAACAGCCATCCACAAGGATGCCTCGCCGTTGATCGCCAGCAGCATGAACGCCAATTTCATCCCCAGACTAAAAATGATATTCTGAGCGATCAGCCGCCGGGCGAAGCGTGACAGTCGTATCGCAAACGGAAGCTGCTTCAGATCGTCGCTCATGAGCGCAATATCGGCTGTTTCCAGAGCTTGGGCGCTGCCTGCACCACCCATCGCGATGCCAACCGTTGCTGCCGCCAGCGCGGGTGTATCGTTGATGCCGTCGCCGATCATCGCGACCTTATTAAATTTGGCGATCAGCGTTTTCACGGCATCCACTTTATCGGCGGGGAGCAGTTCCGCGCGTACATCCCGCACACCAACACGCTGACCAATCGCATTTGCGACCTGCGCGTTATCGCCTGTGAGCATCACCGTTTCGATTCCCAGGTCGTTGAGTTCCTGAACGGCCTTTTGACTATCGGGACGTGCTTCGTCAGCAACCGTGATAAAGCCGCGCACCAGATCATCTTCAGAAAGCAGCATGGCGGTCTGCCCGCTGGCTTCTGCCTGATCGACTAATTGGCATAATTCACGGCTGTGGGGATGCTCGTCCTCAAACAGGCGATGGCTGCCTACCGTGACCAATTTTCCGTTGACGTTTCCCTGAACGCCGCGTCCAGACAGCGTTTCAACCGCTTCCGCCGGGGCGTAAATCTGATCGAGGCCGCGTTGGTGGGCGGCACTGACCACTGCTTGCGCCAGGGGATGGGTGCTGCGGCGCTCTACCGCTGAAGCTAACGCCAGCACATCATCACATTTTTCGCATTCTACACCTGTCGCGCAGTCTACCGAGCGTGTCTGCGTGACGACAGGTTTGCCCTGAGTCAGCGTTCCGGTTTTATCGAAAGCCATCGCCCGTACCAGACCGAGCGATTCCAGATGTGCGCCACCTTTGATTAAGATGCCGCGTCTTGCCGCCGCCGTGATCGCGCTGATGATGGTCACGGGTGTGCTGATGACCAGCGCACAGGGGCAGGCGATCACCAACAGCGTTAAGGCACGATACAGCCAGCCATGTGTCTCGCCGGGGACATCGTAAAATGGCGCGTTGAAAAATAGCGGTGGGATAATCGCCACCAGCAGCGCGACTATAACAACACCGGGCGTGTAATAGTGCGCGAATTGGTCAATCAAGCGCTGGCTGGGAGCGCGAACGCTTTGTGCCTCCTCGACCAGTTGGATGATTCGACTTAACGTGTTATCGGCGGCAAGATGGGTAACTCGTACTTCCAGTGCGCCCTCGCCGTTGATGGATCCGGCGAATACCTCCGCGCTCACTGTTTTGTGAACAGGCATACTCTCGCCTGTGATCGGCGCTTGATTAACGCCGCTGCTGCCTGCTATCACGACACCATCCATCGCCACTCGTTCGCCCGGTTTGACCAGAATCGTGTCGCCGATTTCGAGCGCTTCTACCGGGACGATTTCTTCACTTGGCGCACTCAGCCAGATGACGTTTTCGCTGGATAGAAACGACGGCGCGTCGCGGCGCAGACGAATTGCCTGGGCAGGCGCTAAATCCATGAGGCTGCGCAGGCTGCGTCGGGCGCGTTCAGCGTTATAGCCTTCCAGCGCTTCGCCGACGGCAAATAGAAAAATGACCGTTGCGGCTTCGAGCATTTCGCCGATGAAAATCGCGCCAATCGCGGCAATCGTCATCAGCAGATTGATGTTGAAACTGCGATTAATCAGCAGGTTGTTCAGGCCGCTGCGGGCGATGGGGTAAAGCGCGATGAGAGTCGCGGCGATGTAGAGCCAATTTGCAATCGCGGGTGACAAGCCCAGCAGTGAGGCGACCAGCGTCGCCAGAATAATCCCGCCGCCGACCAGTGCCAGCCGCGTTTCGGTTTCGCCGAGCAGATATTGGACGAAAGCGAGAACGACATTTGTGTCATTTTGGGCAGGTCTCAGACCAGCCCCTACAGATTCGTTGGGATCGGCGATTTTTTTGCCCAAAGCTTCCACGCGCTGCTTGAGCAGGGGAAGCGGCACGTCGCCTTCGACGATCATTTTGGCCGTCGCGAAATCGACCTGTACGTGATTCACGCCGGAGAGCCGTCCGACACCTTCTTCGAGTTCTTCCGCGCAGTGAGCGCAGTCCATACCCTGGATTTTGTAGGTTTTCTGCATTGTGAGTGCCTTGATATTGATACAATGTCTCGATATATGTGTGTTCACGCATATGTTTAATTACATAATAAATCCGGTTGAGAATTATGTCAATAAGCCCTGGTTAAATGGTGGTCTAAAAGGCAGGTAAGGCTTGCAGCAGCTTTTGGAATGCCTGATGCTTATCACGTTTATTCGGATCAGACGAACGGCGATAGTAGATGAGGCCGGGGCCGATGCGCAGCAAACAGCCGAACACCAGGATTAATTTGAGGAGAAATGCCCACAGTGCGCCGTAATTTTTGCGGAAAAACTTCACCTTGCTGCGGTAAAGCTGCAAAAACATCTCGACTTTCATGCGTTTGCTGCTGCCGCCCCACAGGTGAACAGCCTGCACATTGGGGTTATAGAGCGTTTTCCAGCCGTTTTTCTTGAAGCGGAAGCACCAGTCCATTTCTTCCGAGTACATGAAAAAGCTGTCGTCCATCATGCCGACCTGTGCAATCGCTGTTTTGCGCACCAGCATGAATGCGCCCATGATGGCATCGACTTCGCGCACATCGTTGAAATCCCAGTAGGTCATGAGATATTTGCCGAACTCGCGATTTTTGGCGAACAGCTTGTCGAGTTGCAGCGCCGTGTAAAACTCCGTTGAGAGAGATGGAAAGCTGTAGCATGAAGGCTGCAAACGACCATCTTCATAGAGTAGTTGGCAGCCAGACATCCCCGCTTCAGGATGCGCGTCCATAAATGCGACCATTTCGTCAATCGTCTCGTCTTTGACGAAGGCATCGCTATTCAGCAGCAGGTCATAGCGTCCCTGGCTGATTTTCATGCCTTGATTATTGGCGGTGGCAAAACCCGCGTTCACAGCGTTGTCGATCAGCCTGACCTGCGGAAAATCGCGCTGAATCATCTCCTGGCTGCCATCTGTAGAAGCGTTGTCGATGACGATGATTTCGTAGGTCGTTTTTTTGACAGTCGATTCGACGCAGCGCAGGCATTTCGCCAGCAAATCCTGGGCATTCCAGTTGACGATGATGATTGACACATCCAGCATGAGACTTCTCCGAAGTAAGGGTTTATTTCATTTCTACTGATTCTACCTTGCCTTTAACTAAACGACTCATGTGCTGCATTTGCAGCTATGATCTGTAATACGCTTTAATATATATTTTTTGATAAAGCAAGATGAGAGCCAGATAAATGCCTTTGTATAATTCATCTAATAAATTTGAGCTTCTTGTAGAAGATTTTATCGGCAGGTTTGCACAGACTGTCTCGAATCTGCATGAAAAGCCATATTTGGTAGATTATCACAAGCTCGTTGTCAGATTGTGACAAAGCACAGCTAACAATCTTTATGAAATCTTTACGTGAAACTCAACAGGTACGTGGTAGTAAACTTCCAGCCATCGTGAAAAAACGGGTTTCCACACTCTTTGGCTAGGAGGATTCGGGATGTTAAGAAATAGGCGCTTACGGCGGCAAGTCATCATCATGGGCATCTGTACGCTGGTTCTGGCTATTTTTGGCCGCACCACGTTTGCACAGGATGCTGCTGCCGCAGTGGATGAAATCACCAGCATCAAGATCGGGATTGATACGATGTGGGTGCTGTTGACGGGCTTCCTCGTGTTCATTATGCAATTAGGCTTTGCGGTGCTGGAAGTCGGGATGATTCGCCAGACAGCCGCTGTTAACGGCTTGCTCGAAAACTTTTTGGAAGCCGGTGTAGGCGCTATTGTGTGGTGGGTCGTTGGCTTTGGTATCGCCTTCGGGGCGGATAATGGCAGCGGCCTGTTCGGGACATCGCTGTTTATGCCGGGTATTGATACCGCAGACACCATTTTCTACGGTAATATCGGTGTCCTCACCATGTTCTTCTTCCAATTCGCATTCGCAGCAACCGCCAGTACCATCACAACTGGTGCGATGGCCGAACGTACTGACTTCATTGGCAATCTGATCTACACCGCAATTGTTATGATTATCATTTACCCGGTTGTGGTTCACTGGGTGTGGGGTGGCGGTTGGTTATTCCAGCAAGGGTTCTTTGACTTCGCGGGCAGCAACGTGGTTCATACCGTCGGTGGTGTGCTTGCGATTATCGGTGCGTGGATGCTTGGCCCCCGCAAAGGAAAAGTCTGGGGAAAGCCAATCCCTCCGCATAACCTGGGCCTCGCGCTCATTGGCACCATGATCCTGTGGTTTGGATGGTACGGCTTTAACCCTGGCTCAACACTGGGCGCGGTAGGTGTGGCAGGTACGATTGGAATCGTCACGCTCAACACAACGCTTGGTGCAGGCGCGGGTTCGCTGTCAGCCATGTTCTTCCAGTATTTCCGTACTGGCAAATGGGACTTAACGGCTTGCTTGAACGGTTCACTGGCTGGTTTGGTTGCAGTCACAGGCGGCTGTGCCTTCGTTAGCCCCTTGTCAGCGATTATTATCGGCACCATCGGTGGTATCGTCCTGCTGTTCTGGGGCGACCTATTGGAGAAAATCAAGGTCGATGACGCAGTGGGCGCTTCCTCGGTTCATCTGGCTTGCGGTGTCTGGGGTATCGTCGCGATTGGCTTGTTCGCTGAACCGTCGCTCACGCCCTTTGCTGCGAACGTAAAGAGTGGCATGGGCGGTTTGCTCATTCCGGGTGGCAGCATCGACATCCTCATTACGCAGATCATCGGCTCTGCCGCGACGATCATCTGGGTGGGTGTCACTTCGGTTATTATGTTCGGCGCGTTGAAAGCAGTCAAGCGCCTGCGTGTCAACCCGAAAGCGGAAGTCGATGGCAACTTCATCGATGCTTACGAACACGGTCAGACAATTTGGCCGGATGTTCTGCCGCTGCCTGACGAAAAGGCACTTTCCGCCAGCGAGAAGCGTGCAGCTTCCCCTGCTACGGGCGACTAACTTCACAATCTTGTCTTAAAATCTATTCGATCATATCGAGGGGAGCATCTGCTTCCCTCGTTTGACTCCTGAATCATGTTCAGCTATGTTTGAAATACATGCTAAAAAATTCAAAATCTATGACGTGTCAGGAGCGATGGAGCAACGATGAAAGCTGGAAAAGTTCGGCCTCTCGCAATCTGCGTATTTCGATATGAAGGTCGGATTCTAGCCGCTGAAGGCTATGACCCGACGAAAAAGCAGACGTTTTATCGCCCGCTCGGAGGTCGTATCGAGTTTGGTGAGTATGGACACCAGACGATTGCGCGTGAACTTCAGGAAGAAATTAAACAGGATGTGACCGATGTGCGCTATCTGGGGACACTGGAGAATATTTTTACCTACAACGGCAAGGCGGGGCATGAAATCGTTCTGGTTTACGATGGCGCGTTTGTTGATTCGTCGATTTATGGTCGTGAGGTGATCGAAGGGTACGAGGCAGACGATGAACTGCTGTTTAAGGCGTACTGGAAACCACTTGAATTTTTTAACGCGAAAAACCCGCTATACCCGGATGGGCTGACCGAATTATTGAAAAGATGAAGTCAATAATTTGAACCACAGAGGCACAGAGAACACAAAGCGTTCAAAATTATGCTGTCGCATTACTTATTTGACGTTCTCAGGCCATAGCCAATCGACACCGGGGCGTAATTCTTTTTCGTAGAGGTCAAATTGACGCAATGGCGACATGCCCGCTTTGATGTAGAGGTTCAGTGCGCCAGTGAGGTTGCTGGCATCGACACCCAGGCCAACTTTACGATTGCCGCGCCGCCAGAATTCGCCAAAGGCGTGCTGAAGTAGTGCTGATGCCAAACCTTTACGCCGCCACGTGCGTACCACGCCCAACGTGCCAACCCAGCCCATATCGGGATCATCGTCCGACTTCGGCCAGCAAATGGCAATTCCGACCACCTGATCGCCATCCATCGCCAGAAACCACAAGGTAGGATCAAAGACGGGATCGGTTTCCATGATGTGCTGCCACACCTTGAGTGTTTCTTCCATTGGCTGCTTGATAAACCCCCAGCTATCCTGAAATGAATCCTCCCTGACCTGGAGCATTGCCAGTTCGTCTTGCCCTGGTTGGAATTGGCGAATAGTGATGCCATCCGGCCACTGGGGTTGCGGCGGCTCATTTTCCAGATCAATTTTCATTTGATAGAAACTGCGAACATAGGTCATGCCGCGACTTTTGAGCAGATTTAACCCTGGCTCAAAGGTATTGGCGCTATCACTATGCACGACCACACGCGCACCGTCTGGCGCACGATCAATGATCTGTCTGGCGCGTTCTTCCGCCCAATCCATCAATTGATTTTCGAGAGGATGTCCAAAATAATCAGGGTAGACGCGCATCTGAATAGATGCCCGTACAGCAACCTGCGCGTGATCGTTTACCTCGACATAGCCGATGATTTTATCGTCAGGTGTCACCGCGACACGGGCTGAGGTTTCGAGGTTAAAATTGGGCATCTGCCATGTTGTACGTAAATCTTCAACCGAATGCTCTGGTGCGCCGATTTCAACCATCGCATAAGCGTTTAACAGCGCGACGACTTCCTCGACATCATCCATTGTGACGGGACGCAGACGAATCTGTTCAGAAATAATTGCTGCGGTCATGATATTTTTTTCTCCAGCCTACTACACCTATTCTTCAACCGACTGCCGCATAAGATCAAGGCCGGGGCGCAGTTCTTTTTCGTACAGGTCGAATTGGCGATAGGGCGACATGCCCGCTTTGGTGTAAAGCCGCATCGCGCCGGTGAGGTTGCTGGCATCGACACCCAGGCCGACTTTATGGCTGCCACGCCGCCAGAATTCGCCGAAAGAATGCTGAAGCAGTGCCAGCGCCAAGCCTTTACGCCGCCAGGGACGCAGTACGCCTAACATGCCGACCCAGCCCATATCAGGATCGTGGTCGGTTTTCGGCCAGCACAGCGAAAAACCAGCGATCTGGTCGCCATCCATTGCCAGAAACCACCATGACGGGTCGAAATTCACGTCATTTTCGATAAAGTGCTGCCACTGCTTCAAGGATTCTTCGAAAGGCTGTTCAACAAAGCCCCAATGATCCCTGAATGCTTCCTGTCTGGCGAGTAGGATTTCGCGCTTTTCCTGCTCATAGTTTGCCACGCGCACGGTGATGCCTTGAGGCCACTGGGGTTGCGGTGGCTCATTTTCGAGTTCGGTTTTCATGTCGTAGAAGCTGCGAACGTAAGTCATGCCGCGATTTTTGAGCATTCGCAGACCCGGCTCGTAGGTGTTGAGGCTTTCGCTGTGGATGACCACACGCGCACCCTCTGGCGCACGATTAATGACCTGTTTGGCGCGTTCTTCCGCCCAATCCATCAATTGATCTTCGATGCCCTGATCGAGATAATCCGGGTGGGCACGCGCCCAGACAAAGGCGCGAACTGGAATCGGAGCGGTATCTCCCACATCGGCAAAACCGACCATCTTGCCATCTGAAGTCACAGCAACACGCGCTGAAGTTTCGAGGTTGAAACCGGGCCTCTGCCACTCACTGCGTGTATCTTCAACTGTGTATTCGGGCGCACCCATCTCGGCAACCGCGCAGGCGTTGAGCAGCGTCACAACAGCTTCGACATCATCCATCGTGACGGGACGCAGGCGTATCTGCTCAGAAATAATCGCGACTGACATAATATATTCCTTTGCCTCATTTGTACAGTTATCTAAAGTCTACAATGGGTCATAATAGATTTTATTGTATCGGAAAAGATTTTGAGAGTCAAAGCCGAGAATGCTGATACGCTGAGACACTGACAAGCTAACCCTTCAGATTTGCCTGTACCCACGCATACATCAATATGCCACCCGCGATGGCAACATTGAGCGACTCCGTTTTGCCGGACATGGGCAGGCTTGCCCAGGTGGTGATGTGACCGCTGACATCATCGGCGAGTCCACGCGCTTCGTTGCCCAAAACCAGCGCTACCCCGCCGTGCCAATCGCATTGCGTCCACAGTTCGCCGCGCTTGGCATCGGCGCCGATGATATTGAAGCCTTGCAGATGAGCAAATAGGCCAGATACATCAGGGGTTTGGATGATCGGCAAATTGAACAGCGATCCCATGCTCGAACGCACAGTTTTTGGGTCGAATGGGTCAACGCAGGGCGTAACGCAAATGACGGCGCTTGCTCCGGCAGCATCGGCGGTGCGCAGAATCGTCCCCAGATTGCCGGGGTCTTGTGGTCTGTCCAGCACGATCGCCAATTCATGCCCCGTTAACGTGAGCGAGTCGAGCGATTTTTCGATGAGACTGAAAGTGGCGACGAGTCCCTGTGGCGACTCGCGTTCAGATAAGGCTCGGAGGATTTCGGGCGAAACGGCGAAAATTTCGGCATCGGTTTTCTGAAATCGCGCGAACAGGGCTGCTGCCTCATCCCCAACGAACAACGCCTCGCAGAAAAATACTTCGACAGGTTGTGCGCCGGAATCCAGCGCCATGTGCAGCAGTTGAAGCCCTTCGACGGCGAAGCGACCCTGCTGCTGGCGGTGTTTGCGTTGGTCGAGTTTACGGGCCTCGACAATGTGCGGATTGCGCGTGCTGGTGATGATGGGGGAAGGGTTGTTCATACCGTGATTTTCTGCCTCTTTGGGCTGCACGGCTGTGCGCCCCTACAATATGTGTATCCAGGCGATTTTAGATTAGGTTGTGTTGACATTTGCTCAACCTCACCCCCCCGACCCCCTCTCCAATGCTTTGGAGAGGGGGAGTCAAGCCGATTTTAAGCCCCTCCCCATTGCAATGGGGAGGGGTTTGGGGTGGGGATGCCAGGAAATTACATCACTTGGCTGAAATGTCAACAGAACCTAGCGATTTGCTTTCAGCGGTCAGTCAAAAATCGGCGCGTGTTGAAGGCGAGGATGGAAATTTGTAGGGGAGCACGGCTTGTGCGCCCAGGAATTTATGCCTCGTTTATTTTGTTTAATCTTATGAACCCTCTGCGAAAGTCTGCAATCAATTTGTGGACAAGCCTTTCAACCCCTGACGATGCCGAACGACCAACGCAGGAAGAATAATGCTGCCTGCCCCGTCTGACCAGTGAGTCCAAAAATTTGATTCAATAGAATAGAGAGGCTATTTATGATGCAAACGCCAGCGATTGTCCGAGTCCCTGCTGATGAAGACCGTTTTGGTGAGCATCACGGACTGGGGATCAGTGTGATTGATTTTAAGGTGACTCCGCAGGATAGCAGCGGTGTGTTGATTATCGAGAATACGTTTCATGCGAAGGGTGGCCCACCGCGACATCTGCATCATGAGCAGGACGAATGGTTTTGCGCGATTGAGGGGGAATTTGTTATTGAGATTGGGCAGGAACGATTTACGCTGAGGCCGGGGGATTCAGTCATCGCGCCGCGCAAAGTGCCGCATGTTTGGGCGCATGTCGGCGAGGGACGCGGCAAGCTTTTGATCGTGTTTACGCCTGCTGGTCAGATGGAGGCGTTTTTCCGCGAAGTGACGAAGGCGAACGCGATGCCGCCACAAAACCCGGAGTTATGGCAGGCGCATGGAATGCAACTGCTTGGGCCACCGCTGGCGATCACTTAAACAGCCTGGATTTTAGATGGCGTACAAAATTGGGAGATGAGCCGTGAGAACAGGGAATGTTTCACCGAAGCCCTTACGAAAGCGATAGGTCGGTTTTTGCGGGAATGTGTGGGTGGAAAAGGGCGAACAGGAAAAGGGCGCACAGCCGTGCGCCCCTACTGAGAATATCGTTTACTTGTTTTTCACGGGTGACGGGAACGATTCCTGGCGGCTGGCGTTCTCCTCGGACGGCGAATCCAGCGGATACTGGTCAGATTCAGGATCAAAAGTCAACTGGCTGGCTTCGGTATCAACCTGGATGGCGGCGGCGCTCATCGGCAGCGCTGGTGCACTAAAGACGTTCGAATCTTCCGTAATGTCCGATGTGAAGATGAGCGTTGGGCCGTCGCAGTACCATGTCGGCGCGTAGTCCTCAATCGCGTTATCCGTCAGCAGGCGAACCGCACCTGTGGCGACATCGTAGACGTAAATATCGTTATCCCCGTCCAGATTGGATTGATAGGTGATCAGCGACGAGTCCGGCGACCATGCCTGATTGAGCGCATTGCCGGATGAATCCGAAACCGCCGTTACCGCGCTGCCATCCGCATTCATCACATAAATCGTGCTGTTGTCGCCATTTCTGAACGAACGGAAGGCAATCGTTTGATCGTCGTGCGAATACTGCGGCGCATGGTCATCTCCCACGCCGTCACTGAGCAGGCGCTCCTGTCCGGTGGCGATGTCCAGCTCGTAAATCTGCCAGAAGCCGTCGCGGTCACTCTGGAAGACGATTTTTGAGCCATCGTATGACCAGAAGGCGTTGACATCATTGCCATTGGAATCGGTCAGGCGGGTTTCCACACCATCGGCGGCGTTAAACAGATAGAGATTCCAGTTGCCGTCACGGTTCGACTCGTAGACGATGCGTTCGTCGATGGGCGACCACACGGGGTCAACATCAACGGCTGTCGTGTTATAGGTGACGCGCTCGATGCTGTCTTCCGCGACGGCTGAGATATAGATTTCCCAATTGCTGTCACGGTTGCTGGCGAAGGCGACCCACATCTGGTCGGGCGAACGGCTGGGCATGAGGTCATAGACCCGGCTGCCAACGCCGCGCGACAAATTGGGATCGGCTTCCAGGCCGTCGGGCAGATCGCCAAGCCGGAAAATTTCCCAATCGCCCGTCATATTGGTGTGATAGACAAACCAACTGGGGCAGGAGGCCGCGCCCACGCTGACAGGTGTCCAGGCGGCGCGTTCGACAATGGTCGTGTCTGGCGCACATTCGCTCATGTCAATGATCGGGAAGCCATTCTCGTCGGTTTCGTCAAGGTCGCCGCACACAATCAGCGGGTTTTCCGCTGACCCTGATGCAGGTGGGTTGCTAGGAACGGGTGCGACGGGAACGGTGGTCGCCACAGTTTGTACATTCGTGGGCGGTTCAACCGTCACGACACTTGTCGGGCTGGGCATACTCGTGGGTGGCACAACTGTATTCGCCGGAGGTGTGTTTGTTGGCGGCCTGCGGGTCGGTGACGGAGTCGGTGTTGCGGTTGACTGGATCGCCGATAAACAAGTTCCATTGACGCTCAAAGTGACGTTACTTAACGTCGCAGAGCTATAGACCGCCGTGACCTGAGCATCACCCGCAGCAATAATGTCCTGTGTTTCGCCAGCCAGCAAGAGGAAATTTTGCGAAACTGGTGGTTGACCGGGGTCGGTAACGGTATAGGTGCCCGGACTAAACATATCGCCACCCACATTACGCAGGCGGAATCTCGCCCGTATCACGCCGTTCTGGAGGATGCAGGCCACACTGAGTTCGATTTGCGGACTCATGAGCGTTGCTGTTGCCGTTGGCGTAATCGAAGGCGTCAACGTGATCGTCGCTGTTGGCGTGATGGAGGGTGTCAACGTAATCGTTGGCGTTGGTGTAATCGAAGGCGTCAGGGTAGTCGTCGGCGTGTTGGAGGGTGTCGGCGTATTTGACGGCGTGAACGTCATCGTTGGTGTCGGTGTAATCGAAGCCGTCAACGTGATGGTTGGTGTAAACGTCGTTGTGGGGGTGAACGTATTACTAGGTGTCAACGTGATGGTCGCCGTTGGCGTAATCGAAGGTGTCAACGTAATCGTTGGTGTCAGGGTGATGGTCGGTGTATTCGATGGCGTTAACGTGAGACTAGGCTGCAAGGTCGGTGTCGGCCTGGGCGTACATTGACCTGTGGCGCTCAGAAATACCGTATTCAAGGTTGATGTGCTGTATCTGACCTCGACAACCGCATCGCCTTCCGCCTCAAATGTGAGTAAACCGCCTGCTGCTAACTGAAAACTCTGCTGCTGAAACGGTGCGGAAATGGTGTACGTCCCAGGCGTGAGCATGTCACCACCAGAATTTCGCAAGGTGAAAATCGCAATATCGGGCGATGGGCAGGAAACGCTCAATTCAATATCCGGCTCAACGGGGGCGGCCTGCGCACGGCTGCGTACCCGTGTCGCGGCCAGAGTCGCGAATTCAGCCGTCACTTCCGGCGTTAATTCAGCGGTAGATTCCTCAGTCGCTTCAACGGTGATCTCGGCGGTGGCCTCTGGAGAGGGTTCAACAGTCGCTTCGTCGGTCATATCGACTGTCGCTTCGGCTGTGGCGTCAGGTGTAGGCGCTTCGTCGGTCACTTCAGTTGTGACTTCCACAGGGGGTGCTTCATCAGTGGTCTCGACAGGCGCTTCGTCGGTTGATTCCGCTGGTAAGTCGGCCTGGGTTGGCGCGAAGGCTTCAGCAGTCGCTTCGCTGTTCCCATCGGACGGCACGATCTGTGTGTTTTCCACTGGTACATTCGTCGTTTCCGGCGGTGCAGTCGTTGCCTCTGGCGGCGCGGCGGTTGTGTCCGGCGGTGCGTCAGGAATCAGTAAATCCTCGGTGCTTCCAGGAGGATTTTGGCTGTCGGATGGTGTAGATGTTTCGGGCTGCTGCGCCTGCGCGAGGTCACTTGGTCTGGCAGAAAAAAACAAGCCAATCCCCAACAGCAAAAAAGCGGTGAACAAGATCATTATGGTTGAAAGAATACGACGATTATGCATGATGATGGTTGAAAGGATACGACGATTACGCATTTGACTGACCCACATTACTTAACTGACATCAAAAAAGTCCAACCTGGCGGACATCGGAGTGCGCC
>JALHNB010000023.1 GCA_022843745.1 Anaerolineae bacterium
AAACTAAACATCAACTTGAAAGCGAAAATGATGCCTATTACCGATGAAAAAATGAACCGTGCCAAAGCTGCTCAAAATAAATATGAAGGCCAGCTTATGGCTAAAGAAAATGTGGTTGGCGTGAGCATAGGGCAGGTCGCTAACCGCCAAAATGAAGCGGCCATCGTCGTTCTGGTGGATGGTTCGACAGGTCATTTATCTGAAGATCGAATCCCTTCTGAATTGGATGGTGTCCCGGTTGTTATCCGGCAAATCGGTAAACTCGAAGCCCGCTATCAGGCGAAACGAGCAGAAGCGGGCTGGGTCTAAGCGTGGAAAGTTAACTTCGCACTGACGACTTCAGTATTGCGGGTTGCAGGTCTGGTATATCGCTATCAACTGGGAAGAAAGGCCGGTTCAGTCGCTTGAACGGCATATTGCGCAGAGTAGGCGGTGTCGGTCCCGGCGTGTCAACGACAAAAGCGGCTTTTGCGACATCCCGATAGGCGAAGTTATAGTTCATCGGGTTTTTAACGCCGATAAATTTGGCATCACGCGCATCCAATCCAGCCGCGCGGAACTGCTCGTCGAGCCAATCATAGGTTGGCCTGGACATAATCAGTATTTGAATCGCGCCTACCTGAAAAACAGCCGACAGCCCCATATCACCGATTGTGCCGCCGTAAATGCCGCCCCGATAGCGAAATTTTCCATCAAAAAGATGCCGAACGATACCCTCAACCTTGATAGATTTCCCCCAACTTGGATCAATTTTGTAACCTAGTTCAAGCGATATTTTTTGCCCGATGCCCGCTTTTGAGCAACTGACAGCCGCTTCCGGGTCGATTACCATTAAAAATGTTGGTTCGGTAACTCCCAAATCGAGCAGCCGTTCCAAGAGTGCGATGCTGTCTCCCGCCGCGCCGCCGCCTACACAGTCTGCCGTGTCCACCAGAAGCACCGGCCCGCTCTCAATTGCTCGTCCTCGTTGAATAGCTTCGGCAACGGGAATAATTTCCGGCTCGAAATCCTGCCGTCTCGCCCAGTAATCCTCTGCCAATTTACGTGCCTCATGCTCTGCCACTTCAATATCACCATTGGCGATGACCAGCCCGCCTGACCCCATCCCCGGTATGTCGATGCTCGGTTGGACATGGAAAATGGACACTGAAAGAATATCAGGCTGCTTTTCCAGTTCACGTGCCTGCTGAGTCAAATGCGCCATCGGTGCATCGCCAAAGGTCATGCCGTTGATGCCGCTGCATATCACTGGTACTTTTGCCATGACGGTTACGGGACGCGCCTCGCCTCGCAATATTTTGAACAATAAATTTGCGCTGCGCTGGCCTGTTGTGAAGGTGTCATCGTGCGGGTAATGCGTAAATCCGATAATAGCGTCCGCGTTTTCCACCATTTTTTGCGTGACATGCGCGTGTAGATCGAGGGTGACGATAATCGGAACGGATTGCCCGACGATCTCGCGGACAGCGTGAATCAGATCGCCTTCCGGGTCATCATCGGAGAGTGTCGTCATCGCGCCATGTAAAGGCAAGATCACACCATCTACAGGCATGGCTTGCTGAAGAGGCGTGAGGAGCAACTGTTTTAATTCGGCATAACATTCGTCGGTCACAGGCCCACCGGAAACACTTCGTGCTGCCACCAGAGGTACGACTTCTGCATTTTTGCTTTTACAGATCGTCAATGCCCCTGCGATTTCGCAATCCGTACCCGCCAGCTTAAACAGGTCGTCTCGTACATAGATATAGGTGTTTTCAAAATAAGAGCGATCAATGCGCGTCGTCAGAAAATGACTGGACTCGGCAAAAATCGAACCAATGGCAACGCGCCACGTGCGAGATGACATAAATATATCCTTCAGCAAACAGCAGATCGGTTAATTGTGTTGATAATGGCTTGGCGAATTTTCCAGCCGCGTCATCCAATAACGTGCATCAAATGATTTATCACCTGAAATAAAGCGCCACTTTCGGATGCGATTGAGAATTTCGAGCCGACCCGATGCGGAGTCGAACCAGGGTTCCTGCTCACACAGGATGCTCCGAACATCATTTTTGTCGTGATGCGCACCGCCCCAGATCACTTCAGGCTGCTCATATTCGATCAGATCATCGGTATTCCACAGGCGAACTTGAGGCTCGGCGGGGTTGAGATGAATCTTGTACATATAACGATTCTGATCGCTCCGATTTTGTCGTCCACAATGCCACAGGCCATTATGAAGCGCGAGAATCGACCCTGCTTTACAGACCATCTGGGTTTGCCCCAGCATATTCTGGTAACGGGCAATATCATTCTCATTGATTCGGCGATAGTGTGTTCCGGGGACGAACATCGTGCCGCCCATTTCCGGCGTGATGTCATGCGGGAAATACATCAGTTGAATATCGAAATCCATACGCAGGTCGATGATTCCGTCACTATGTAAATACTGCGCTCCCGATTGGCGGGGTTCGCGCACATGAACATAGTGATGGTCGAATAACGGGTCTGCTCCCACAAGGCTGTGAATGATGCCTTGAATCTGCGGCAGAAGGAGCATCTCACCCAGCAGGCCGAATGATTCATAGCACTGCGACAGGGCAGTACCAGCGGGCTTGCTCCGTAAAATATTGGCCTCAAACTCCTGCATGATCGCCGCGTTCATCTCGGCAGGCACGATCTCATCAAAGCGCAGATAGCCATGTGCGACAAATGTTGCCATCTGTTTTGACGTGAGTAAATATTTTTTATCAACCATTGATATTCTCCATATGAAATGAAAAATTATTCGATGACGATCAAACTGTGAACGCCCAGCGGCGGCGCAGCAATTTTCAGCCAATCCCCTGAAGTTTCATATTGCAATGAGGTTGCAGGAGGCGAAAAGACACGATTAACTTTACCCAGTCGCGCCAGATTAATCTGAATGTCGATATTGTGCAGGATAATGCCGTGACCTTCTGACGAAAGCCTGTCCGCGTCGCCCACATGATAATTCACAAAATGAATCACATAGCGGCCTGCTTGCTGGTTGAGAACGACTTCGACACCGGGAGGGGCGTTGGTTTTTAAGACAGGTGTGTCGATCAATCGGTTCGCCAGGACGCGCATCAGCTGCTTAATCCAGGCGTTGGGCATCCCTTTCGCTTTCAGCGGTATCGCCACATACCAGCACGTTCCCTTGCCGAATGAATACTGGCAAATGCCGGGGAATTTTTGTGATTCGTCCGGGCCAGGGTCTCCCCACAGGATCGTCGTCGCGTCGGTGCGGCGTGATTCGGGATAAACCACGTCCGCCAGCACGAATGCACCTCGCAAATCGACCTCATAAGGCGCTTGATCGACAAAAATTGGCATCGATGTGACCTGATTCGCCAACTGTTCATCGCGGATTTTGAGGTAGGTGAAGGGTGTACTCTGGTCGCGGATAAAGGAAACGCCAAACACATCGCTCAGGCCAAAGTCAGGCCGCTTTGCGCCAGTTTCGTCGTAGAGAGAACTGCTGCCGCTGGCGATCAATTTTCCGCCTTGCTGCACATAATCGCGAATTTTCTTGATCTCCGCGTCGCTGAGTGAGGCTTGATCGGGCAGAATCAAACCCTGATACTTCAAAAAATCGTCGGACATGCGCGTGATGTCGAATTGAATCTGACCGTCGAGCAGTGCTTCGTGAAAAGCCTCCGCGCCATCCTGCATCTGACCCCAGAAAAGCGATGCTGTGCGTGGTTTCGCCGCCAGAATCAAGCCGATGTCACTGATGCCTGTCGGCTGTGGCAAATAGGCTTCAATTTCGCCAATCGGCTTATAAACTTTCGCGAATCCGGCAAGCTGACCGGGGTCGGTTGAGCCATTCGGATAGGGCGCTTGACCGATAGCGACACTGCCGCCGTGAATGGCTGCAATAGCTGATTCCAGCCGCATAATCGTTGGCGGTTTTTGGTCAAAACCGTTCCAACCACCGCCCAGATCGAGGCGCGGCAGCCCACCAGCGGTCATGATCTCAAACGGCTTGCTGCGAGACTTTGCCCATCGTGCGATAAAACTTTGACGCGAATAATTGGGCGCATGACCCTCAATCGAGATCAGGTCGCCGGAATCAATCGGATCGCCGGGAGCGCCCGCGCCGTTATACGTGACGATGGCTTCGGGGCGGTATTGGCGAACCACTGTATAGGCTTCATCCAGAAATGACGAAATTTTATCGGTCATGAAGCCGAAAATGCGCTCGGCCTGTTCCGGCGTGGGCTTATTGGGCAGCGGCTCACCCGTTTCGGCCTGATACACGCGCTGTGCGGGAAGAGAGTAATCGGGAATCGGATGCGGTGTCGTCATCCATACTTCCTGTCGTACATCTCTGGCAAGTGGAATGATGTCCAGCCAGATGCCATCGACCTCGTAATTTTCGACTAATTCCTGAATCTGTCGCAGCACAAATTGCGTGTAGTCAGAACAGATCGAGGCCATGTAGAACGAGCCGAGCTTATAGGGATCGCCCAGATAATTAACCGCCCGCCACTCTGGAAAAAGGCCGAGCGCATAATTATCAAAACAGACGCTGACATAGGCGATCAGGCGAATGTTGCGCTTTTTGAGTTCAGGCAGCATCTCGCCCAGAATATCGCGTGGGTAGGGAATGCCCAGTGAGCAGGGGAAGTAGCAGTTGCCGTGATGATCTTTGCAGTAAAGTTCGACACAATCGACATTCGCTGCCGCCAACCCCTCGGCATAAGCAGCAGCGTTAAAAGCCATGCCGCGAGCTTTGACCCACTGCGGTGAAACGTACAGATTGTGAACTTTACGAAAGGTTTGTCCGAACCATTGGCTGCCCATTATGTCTCCAAAATTATCGCAGTGCGCCAGCCGTCATACCCTTGCGAATATGCCGTTGGAACAGGAAGTAAAAAATAATCAGTGGCAGCGTCGTCAGGCTCATGATCGCGAATTGCTGCCCGACGACGGCTTCGGCGGCCATTGCTGCGGGTTTATAGGCCGAGATCGCCAGAGGAAGGGTGCGGACTTCCTGTTTATTGAGCAGGACGAGCGCGAAAAATAATTCGCTCCATACCCAGGTAATATTCACAATGGCGACACTTGCCAACGCGCCGCGCGATACCGGAAGCACGATTCGCACGAATGTACCCAGCCGTGAACAACCGTCGATCATCGCCTGTTCTTCGAGTTCACGTGGGAAGCTCAAAAAATAAGCCCTCATCAGGATAATCGTGAAGGGCAGCCCTAATGTCGCATAAACAATCATCATGCCGATCAGATTGTTCCGCAGCCCCAGGCGACCCATGAAAAAATACATCGGGATAAGCAGGACATGCACAGGCACAGCCAGCGTGAGCAGAAAACCCTGCTGTACAGCTTTGCTGCCTGGGAAACTTCCACGAGCCAGTGCGTATCCAGCGAGCGACGCGACGAAAAGTAGCAAAATAAGCGTACCAAGCGTTACGACCACACTGTTAGCGAAGAAGCTGATATAGGGCTGATTGGCGCGATCACCGATCCAGACCTGGACATAATTGCTGTACTGGATAGCCGCCGGGAAAGCAAAAGGAGCATTTAAAATCTCCTTGTCACTTTTGAGCGATGTCACAAACATGAAGACAATCGGGTAAAGCTCCACCAAAAACCAGAATATCAAAACGCCAAAAATAAGAATTTTTGGAATACGCCCCAGGATCGAGCGCCATAGTGGAGGTTGTTGTGTCTGTATCACGGCTCGCTCCTTGATTAGTAATCGCTTGATTCGATTTTAATCATGCGCTGGTAAGCATAAGTAACGATGAAAATGACCACGAACATGACGACGGCGACTGCCGAGGCATAGCCGTATTCATGCAGCTCAAAGGCTTCTTTGTAGAGATAGGTTCCCAAAACGGTAGAGCTTTCTCCCGGCCCGCCTTTGGTCATGATCCACACCAGATCGAAAACCTTGAGCGAGAAGATCAGTTGCAGCATACTGATCGAAAACAGCACGGGGCGGATTAGGGGAACGATCAGAAAACGGAGGCGCTGCCATTCGTTAACGCCATCGAGCGTCGCAGCTTCGTGGATTTCCTGCGAGATATTTTCGATGGCTGCCAGCAGCACAATCATTGGAAAACCGGAAAATTGCCAGATGGAGACGGCTATAATCGCCCATAGTGATAAATCGACGCTTCCCAGCCAGGGAGAAGCCAGATCACCCAGGCCAATCGTGCGCAGCAGCGTGTTCAACAGGCCATAATTGCTCTCATAGATACGCGCCCATAATGCGCCGGTGACCGTCATCGGCAGCATCACCGGCAGGTAAAAAACCACCCGATAAACCGATGAACCCCACGTACCGCGCGAGATGATGACGGCTAGTAAGAAGCCAATCAGAACTGTACCCAGCGTGGCGACTCCGGCAAATATCAGCGTGTGCGACAGCGCAGACCAGAAAAAGCGATCATCCAGCAGCTCGATAAAATTCTCTAAACCGATGTATTTCGGTGGCAGGAGGCCGTTCCAGTCGAAAAACGAAAGCTGCAATGATTCAACCAACGGCATTGCCATAAATGCCAGTAGCAAGACCACCGCAGGCGTGAGGAACAGATACCAGATCAGATTTTTACTGATTGATCGCGCAAGGCGGGATAACCGGGTGTTGCGCGGTTCGGCTGCGTTGATGACTTGCGATCCAGTTAGTGTTTGTCTCCCCGCCATATTTTTTCTCCCACGAATAGGCAGGGGTTTGTGTCTCGCCCCTGCCTGTCATCTTAAAGTGTCTTAAAACGCGACCTTAACCTTCGTGCGCTTTTAGTATCTTAAAACGCGATAAACTCGATCTTAGCCTTCACGCGCTTTTTCGGTTTCTTCCTGCATCATGGCGGCGGCTTCTTCAGCCGTTATGCTGCCCGTCAACATGAGATCGCTGGCCTGCTTCAAAGTGGATAGAAGCTGTGGCGGTACAGCCGATTCGTACAGCGCCGGAGCGCCCATTTCCGCTACATCGGCAAGCATACGCTGGATCGGCTCATTGAGGATTTTGTCCAGAGCTTCCTGGGGCAGGTCGATCTGTCCAGGCGGAAGACCGGATGCCTCACCGTAGATGGCTGCACCTTCGTTGGATGCTAAGAAAGCGATAACTTTCTTGGCTGCTTCGAGGTTGGGGCGGTTGAAGGCGATAAAGCAGTTCGGCACCCAGCTACCAACAGGGCCGTAGGGTACGGTGTCTTCAAAGTTGGGATAGTAGAAATAATCCCACTCGAAATCGACGACAGAAGGTATACCCGAACTGCCGCCTTCCCATGAGCCGCTTTGGTACATGGCTGCTTTGCCGGAAGTAAAGAGTGCTTTGGACTCGTTATAGTCGGTAAGACCAGCAAAGCCCTCGCCGTACAGACCTTTATCCGCCATATCTTTCATCGTTTGGAAGATACGGACACCGTGCGGGTCTGTCCATTTGAATTCCAGTGATGCTTCCGGCGCATTCGGCCAGGAGTTGACGAGGAAGGCGTTGTATTCTTCCTCTGTCCATGAACGGAGCATCAAAGCGTCTGGAAGATGGCTTCTCATGCTCATTTCGTAGACCATCGAAAGCGGCAGGTAGCCTGCGGCAGTTGCGGCATCGCCAATCGCGTACAGTTCATCCCAGGTTGTTGGTGGTTCAACGCCAAGTTCTGCGAAGATGTCTTTGTTGTAATAAATATAGGGTGTCCAGACCACATCGGTGTTCACCGCATAGCGATGACCGTCTGGTTCCGTAAAGTAATCCAGCGTACCTTTCGGGAAGGATGTTTCCCAACCTTCGCTGGTGTACAGATCATCCAGCGGGGCAATAAGACCAGCGGCGATCATGTCTTTATACTGGGTTGTTGGCGAACACCACCACCAGGAAAGATCGGGGCCATCATCAGCAGCGAACATGGTGCTGGGTGCTGTGGCCTGCCAGCCCATCTCGTCCGCCTGGATTTCGAGTTCAACCTGGATGTCCGGGTTGTTGGCGTTCCAAACTTCAATAGCGGCCTGCGTACCGATACCGGCGGCACCTGTCAGGCCCGTCATACGCAGGATGATCGGCTCCTGAGCAAGCGATGTTCCGCCGATTGAGAGCAGCAGCATCCCTATAATCAACATTATTTTGAGCGATTTATTTTTCACCTTAAGTCTCCTTTAGATTTTTTCGTCTGTTGTGTCTGTTGCCAGAGACTGAATTATTTGATTGATTGCCTTTACATCACCTCCTTTAACGGGCATTTAATGGGTATTTGTATAGAGGCGCAGCCAAATCTTCCCTCAGCAGAGTCGGGGAGGAGGGCAGGTTATCTTTTTGCAGGGATTTAAATAGGCGGTAAATTTCTTCGGTCATAAAAAAGTGCCTATAGTGCCTATAAGGAAATAATTTAACTGATTGCTCTCAATCTTCTGAAATTGAACTCATGGTATGATCGCGCACCTGCTGTAAATGGGCGCGCATCGCTTCCCGTGCGCTCTCAGGGTCGCTGCGAATAATGGCATCCAAAATGCGCTTGTGATGAAATTGGCCGCTTTGTGGGCCATGATCGACATGAAAAATGCGCTCACGCTGTTTGTGCAAAAGATCGACAATCGGATCGAGAATAATTGGAATAAGTGCGTTGTGCGTTGCTTTAGCCAGCGTCATATGAAAATTGCCGTCAGCGGAAATATAGGCGCTGGCATCATCCATTTGAGTGTCCATGATCGTAACGGACTCGCGTAGAACAGCGATTTCATCTTCGGTTGCCCGGATAGCTGCCAGTGCTGCAATCCCAGGTTCAAGAATCTCACGTATTTCCACCATATCGCTGTCCGTGACGCTCCCAAAATGCCCAATGCTAATCATGAGACCCAGGGAGCGTTTCAGCGCTTGGGATGTTCCGTCGATGACGAACGTGCCGCGCCCATGCCGCACCTCCACCAGCCCTTCTTTCGCCAGTGTTTTGATCGCCTCGCGCACGACGGTTCGACTCACGCCAAACTGTTCCGCCAACATTCGCTCATTCGGCAGGCGATCACCATCTTTCAGTTGCGAGGTGATGATCTGTTCACGAATTTGCGCCACGATTTGCTCATAAAGCTTGGTGGCCTGTAACGGCGTGTACATCGCTCTCCTGGTCAAGTGATAGGGTGGTATGATGACTGTATCTTAGGCCATAATCTTTGTCAAATTCGCCTCTGAACATGTTTACTTCGGTGAAAATATTGTCTTTATCAGGTAAAAACAGAATTTGCTCCCTTAGAGAATTTGATAAATACTAAGATTATCTTGCAATTTTACGAAGATTTATGTAGATTCTTAGTTGTTCGAATATTCACAAAGATAAAAGGCCAATCTTGATGACCCAGACTCGTCCTGAAGCGCGAACCCAACCCGCGCGTGGTGAACGCAATGGCCGCCCGACCAAGCGCCAATATGTGCGTTTCGCGTTCTACAAAGTTGACCCGCTGTGGCGACGACTTCCAGTCGATGAACAGGCAGACACTAAACGCGATTTATTGAAAACAATCGAATCTTTTAATCGCCGGATGCTGCTGCGCCCTTACAGCCTGATGGGGACACGCGCCGATGCTGAAATTTTATTATGGCAGATTGCCGAAAGCGTCGAACCATTTCAGGAACTCGCCGCCGCCATCGCTGCCACGCCAATGGGCGCATATCTGAATCTGTCCGTATCACTGCTCTCACAGACGAAACGCTCCATTTACGAAATCCGCGACAACCCCGATGAGGCTGTCGAACGGCTCATCATCTCACCCAGCGAAGCCAAATATTTGTTTGTCTATCCGTTCGTGAAAACACGCCCCTGGTACAAATTGTCGCTGGAAGAGCGTCAAGTGATGATGGATGAACATATCCGCGTGGGGCGCAAGTACCCGGCTGTCAAGCTCAACACGACCTATTCGTTCGGGCTGGATGACCAGGAATTTGTGGTCGCTTTTGAAACGGACGAGCCTGCTGATTTTCTCGATCTGGTGCAGGAATTGCGCGAAACCGAAGCCAGCCTTTATACATTGCGCGATACACCCTTATACTCCTGCATCCGAATGGGGCTTGCTGAATCGCTAGATGCCCTGGGTGGGCCGAAAATCGCACAGCCGCAAACGCAAGTCGCCGAGAAGTCAGAGGCATGGGTTGAAGTTTGTCCAGTTGAAGAATTCGGAGACAGTGAGCGTAAAGTCGTTTACCTGAACGGTCAGCAAATCGCAGTTTTTAATGTGGACGGCAAATTTTATGCCATCAGCAACCGCTGCTCACACGCGCGTGGCCCACTCAGCGAAGGGGCAGTTGATGCGGAAAGCTGCACCGTGACCTGCCCCTGGCATTATGGACGTTTCGACTTGAAAACAGGTCAGACGGTGGATGGTGTCGTCAGTGCGCCTGTCAAAGCCTATACTGTCGAGATTCGCGATAACATGGTTTACGCGGGTATCAAATCCAATGAATGACAACACCCTATCAACCAATTCCCCCTATGACGCGATTCTGGTCGTGTCATTTGGTGGGCCAGAAGGCATGGACGATGTAATCCCATTTTTGGAAAATGTGCTGCGTGGGAAAAATGTGCCGCATGAACGCCTGCTGCAAGTTGCCGAGCATTATGGGCAGTTTGATGGCATTAGCCCGATCAATGGGCAGAATCGCGCGTTAATCATGGCGCTTGAAGAAGAATTGAAAGCCAACCAGATTGACCTGCCGATCTACTGGGGCAACCGCAACTGGCATCCGATGTTGACGGATACGCTGCGGCAGATGGCAAACGATGGCATCAAACATGCGCTGGCTTTTTTCACCTCGGCTTACAGTTCCTATTCCGGGTGTCGCCAGTATCGTGAGGATATTGCCCGCGCCCAGGCTGAAGTTGGCGAAGCCGCGCCGCAGGTGAGTGGATTGCGCAAATTCTATAATCACCCAGGCTTTATTCAGCCCAATATCGAAAATGTTCGTGCCGCGCTCGACCAGATACCGGAGTCGCGCCGTGCTAACACTCATATCGCGTTTACCGCGCACAGCATTCCGTTAGACATGGCGCGTCATTCCCATTACGAAGCGCAGCTTGAAGAAGTGTGTCGCTTAATTACATCGAGTCTTGACCATTCAAACTGGAAGTTGGTCTACCAGAGTCGCAGCGGCTCACCGCGCCAACCCTGGCTGGAACCCGACATTCGTGACCATCTGCAAAGATTGAAGGATGCAGGTGTCGAAGATGTCGTGATCGCGCCTGTCGGCTTTATCTCTGACCATATGGAAATCCTCTACGACCTGGATACCGAAGCAAAAAATCTGGCTGATGAAATCGGCTTGCATATGGTTCGCACTGCGACTGTCGGCACACATCCCCGATTCATCACGATGATTCGAGAATTGATTGTTGAAAGAATGACGAATAATCCTGATAAGCTTTTCATCGGTACGCGAGGCGCAAATCATGATTCCTGCCCTGAAGACTGCTGCTTGCCGGGGCTTGTGCGTCCGCCGCAGATGAACGTGCAATCGCAAAAAGGTTGATCAAACGTGACACTTGTAATGATTGGATTGAATTATCAGACGACACCACTTGATCTCCGGGAGCGTTTATTTCTAGCTGGGGATGATCTCCAAAATGCGGCGATTGTTCTCCACAGCGAAACGACAGCCGAAGTCGTGATTGTTTCAACGTGTAATCGGCTGGAAATTTATGCGAATTCGTCGGATATTGAGCAGAGCATCGAAAAAATAAAAACCTATCTGGCTAGTCGGATTTTGCTTTCTGCGGCGCACCTGGAGAGCTATGTTCAAAATTTGACGGATGGCGAGGCTGTTCACCACCTGATGCGTGTGGCAGCGGGTTTAGAGTCGCTGGTGATGGGAGAATCCGAAATTCTGGGGCAGGTCGTCCAGGCGTTAAATCAAGCGCAGTTGGCAGGCACGACGGGTGCTGTGCTGTCGCGCCTGTTTCAGGATGCCATCCATACGGGAAAACGCGCTCGTACCGAAACCGCCATAAGCCAGCATACGTTGTCGGTCAGCCACGCGGCTATTCTGATGGCAAAGCGTCAAATTCCTGATCTGACCAACGCGAATGCCTTGATTATTGGCGCGGGGCGGATGGCCGAACTTGCCGCGAAAGCCTTAAAAGCGCATGGTGTGAAGACCGTTCGGGTGACTAATCGTACTTTTTCGAAAGCAAGCGATCTGGCTCATCACGTCGGAATCGAAGCGATTGAGTGGGCAGACCTGAAAAGTGCTTTAGCACAGGCCGATTTGGTGATTACCGCGACCAGTGCGCCGCAGCCAATTTTAAGCGCTGGCGATATTGAGGGGACACGCCCTCGCATTGTCGTCGATATTGCCGTCCCGCGCAATGTGAGTCGCGATGTTTGCGATTTGCCCAATGTGCAGCTTTATGACATTGACGATTTGCAATCTGTCGTTGATGACCATCACGCTTTACGTCAGGCTGAGGCAAAAGACGTTGAAGCCATTATCGCGGATGAGTTAGAGGCTTATCTGGCATGGCTGAAAAGCCGGAGCGCGGTGCCGACGATTGTGGCGCTGCGCCAGAAAGCCGAAGAAATGGCTGCGCTCGAAGTGGAGCGAACCCTTCATCGCCTACCGGATTTGAGCGATCAGGAGCGTGAAGTCATCATGGAAATGGCGCATCGAATCGTCAACAAGCTGCTTCATGCCCCGACAGTCGCGCTGCGTGAACGCGCCGCCAAAAATGACCATAATGCCTATCTCCACGCGATGCGCAAACTATTCGATCTGGAAGGTGAATCCTGATGAGCGAAAATCTAAACAGCCGATTTTTGAAAGCGTGTCGGCGCGAAAAAACGGACGCTACTCCGATCTGGCTGATGCGTCAGGCCGGGCGTTACATGCCGGAGTATCGCCAACTGCGCGAAAAATACAGCATTCTCGAAATTATCAAAACACCTGAATTAGCCTGTCAGGTTACGATGCAGCCTGTTAATGCGTTCGACATTGATGCCGCCATTATTTTCGCGGACATTCTGCCGATTCTGGAAGGCATGGGGCTGGAACTCGATTTTATCAACGGCGAAGGTCCGGCGATTTATAACCCTGTGCGCTGCGCTGAAGATGTGCAAAATCTGCGAGTCCCGACACCGGAGGAAAATTCATGGTTCACATTGGAAGCGATTCGGCTGGCACGGGCTGAGTTAAAAATTCCGCTGATCGGCTTTAGCGGTGCGCCCTATACGCTGGCGGCCTATGCGATTGAAGGCGGCAGCAGCAAAAATTATCTGCGCACCAAAGGCATGATGATGGGCGACCCCACCACGTGGCATCTGCTTATGGAAAAACTGAGCCAGGTCGTCGGCGATTATTTGCTGGCGCAGGCAAAGGCGGGCGCACAGGTGCTGCAACTTTTCGATAGCTGGATCGGGTCGCTTTCACCGGACGATTATCGCCAATATGTGATGCCCTACAGCCGCCGTGCTTTGGAAATCGCGTCGCAGGCGGGCGTGCCGATCATCCATTTCGGGACCGGCACAAACGGAATTCTGGAACTCATGCGCGACGCGGGTGGCGACGTGATCGGTGTTGACTGGGGCATTGACCTCGACACGGCCTGGGAACGTATTGGCGATGACCACGCTGTTCAGGGCAATCTCGACCCGGCGGCGTTGTTCGCGCCCTGGGAATCGTTACAGGTGAGAGCGCAGCAGATCATGGATAAAGCCAACAGACGTGCTGGTCACATTTTCAATCTGGGGCATGGCATCCTGCCGGAAACGCCTGTTGACAACGTTAGGCGATTGGTCAATTTTGTTCATGAATACACTTCAGTCTGATCGTCATGTCGTCATCATCGGCGGCGGGATCACCGGACTCAGCGCTGGGTGGTATCTGCAACAGGAAGCGGCGCGTCAAGGGATCGGCCTCAGCTATACAATTCTGGAATCGTCGCATCGCTGGGGTGGGAAAGTTCAAACCGAGCAGGTAGATGGCGCTGGCGGTACGCCTTTTATCCTCGAAGCCGGGCCGGATGCTTTTCTCACGCGCAAGCCCTGGGCGTTAGAACTCGCCCGCGAACTGGGTTTAAATGAGCGTATTCTGCCTGTCAACACGGAAAACAGCCGCACGTTTGTCCTGCATCGAGGCCAACCTGTGCCGCTGCCGGATGGATTGCAACTACTTGCGCCGACTCGTTTGCAGCCATTTTTGCGTTCGCCGCTGTTCTCGCCCTGGGGCAAGCTGCGGGCGATGCTCGACTTTTTCATTCCGCCCCGTGATTCGGATACTGATGAGACGTTAGCGAACTTTGTACGGCGGCGGCTGGGCGCGGAAATGCTCGATAAGCTTGGTGAACCGCTGCTGGGTGGCGTTTTTAATGGCGACCCGGAACGGCAGAGCATGGCGGCAACGTTTCCCAATTTCCCGGCGCTCGAAAAAAAATATGGCAGCCTCATTCGTGGGCTGCGGGCAGGGCAGCGAGAGCGTACCCCCAGCGATGCGCCCGCATTTATCTCGTTAAAATCCGGAACACATGAACTGGTGTATACGCTGGTTCAACGTTTGAACGGCTACCTGCGCTTGAACACAGTTGTATCCGCTATCGAACATGAGACTCATTATCGTGTCGTGACCACCGATGGCAATGTGATCGAAGCGGATGCGCTCATTCTCGCGACTCCGGCGAATGTAACCGCAAAATTATTGCGCCAGATCGCGCCGGATGCTGCAAATCACCTCGACACGATTCCCTATACCGGAATAGGCGCGATTTATTTTGCGTTTCGTCGGGAAGATATTCCGCATCCGTTGAAGGGCTTTGGGCTGGTCGTTCCCGGCAGCGAAAGCCGACAATTTGATGGCATAACCTGGACATCCTCGAAATGGACGGATCGAGCACCAGAAGGATTTGAACTCCTGCGCATATTTTTCGGCGGCCCACGCACACGCCAAACCCTCCAACTGGATGATGCTGAACTGGTTACGGTCATGCGGGGCGAATTGAAAGCTATTTTTAATATTTCTGCCGAGCCGCTGTTCCATCGAATTTTCCGCTGGCAGGACGGTTATCCGCAGTACAATATCGGTCATCTGGAGCATGTCGCGGCGGCAGAGGCGGCGCTTCCACCGGGTATTTCACTCGCGGGCAGCGCCTATCGCGGTGTTGGTGTGCCGGACTGTATTCGCCAGGGTCGCGACGCGGCGAAAAAATTAGCCGCCACATTCGCGGAAAATTTGCAAACCGCATAAAGGAATTTTGATGAAAACCACACAATCTGAAAATTTATTCACGCGGGCGCAGGAATTGATCCCCGGCGGAGTCAACAGCCCGGTTCGCGCCTTCCGCAGTGTCGGTGGCACGCCGCGCTTTATCGAACGTGGGCAGGGCGCGTCTATCTGGGATGCTGATGGCAACCGCTATATTGATTATGTGCTGTCGTGGGGGCCGCTGGTCATGGGACATGCCCACCCACAGGTGGTCGCCGCGCTGCAAGATGCGCTCACACGCGGGACGAGCTACGGCGCACCCACAAAGCTGGAAAATGAACTGGCTGAACTGGTGATTGATGTCGTACCGTCGATTGAGATGATACGTTTCGTGAACAGCGGTACGGAAGCGACCATGAGTGCGCTGCGTCTCGCCCGTGCCTATACCGGACGCGAGAAAATTATCAAGATGGCGGGCTGCTATCACGGACACGCCGATATGCTGCTGGTGCAGGCGGGCAGTGGGGTGGCGACATTAGGGCTTCCCGATTCGCCCGGTGTTCCAGCCTCAACCGCTGCCAGCACGTTGACCGTTGAATTTAACGATCTGGATGGCGTAAAGGCGTTGTTCGAGCAGTTCCCGAACGAAATCGCGGCGGTTATCGTCGAGCCGATTGCCGCGAATATGGGTTTTGTGATGCCAAGACCCGTCTATTTACAGGGTTTGCAGGATTTGTGTCGTCGTCACGGTGCGTTGTTTATCCTTGACGAAGTCATGACCGGATTTCGTGTCGCGCCGGGTGGGGCGCAGCAAGCCTGGAATCTTGACCCCGATATTACCTGCCTGGGAAAAGTGATCGGCGGCGGGCTGCCAGTCGGGGCCTATGCGGGCAAACGTGAGATCATGAAAATGGTCGCTCCGGCTGGCACGATGTATCAGGCGGGAACGCTGTCCGGCAATCCGCTGGCGATGACGGCGGGGATCGCGACGATTCGTGCTTTGCTCGAACCGGGCATTTTTGAATCCATCGCTGGCAAAGTGTCTGAACTCATCGCGGGGCTTACATCCGCTGCGGATTCAGCCGATATTTCGATCCAAACGGGCAGCGCTGGCACGATGTTCGGCTTCTACTTCCTGAAAACACCCGGTGCTGTGATCGACGATTATGCCAGCGCCAAACAACACGCCGATACCGCGCGATACGGAAAATTTTTCCACGCGATGTTGGAAGCAGGCGTGTACCTCGCGCCAAGCCAATTCGAAGCAGCTTTTATGAGCAGCGCACATGGGAGCGAGGAAATTCAAGCGACTATTTCGGCGGTGACGCAGGTTTTTCACCAACTCTAAATTTTTACTCCCACTGAATAGGGGCGGGTGGTGCTTCAGTTCCTAAATTGTTTTTCTCAGCTTCGCTGGGCGTTCCGGTGTAGTATGTTTTGATCTGCTTTAGAACGTCGGGCGGCGTGTAATAAAAGCTGACGAGCGTACCTTCGCAGCCGCGATCCACAATCGCCTGAGCGTGCAGCGCCATATACGCATCCATCACCGCCAACGCTTCGTCGCAGATTTCCACGACGCGAGATTTTTCCTTCTGCGTCAGATCGTCAGGCATTTTGTTGTTGCAAATTGGCTGTAATTCGACGGCTTTTTCCACACCGTGCAAATAGGTGATGGTGCAGTCGAGGCGATTGTCGAGAAAATTGAGGTAACTCAATCCATCTGCACTGGTCGTTTCTGCCGCGCAAACACGTAATTTTTCGGCAGCATTTTCATAATGTCGCCGCACCTCTGCCAATTTGTCTGCCCGCCATTTGCCGAAATAACCCAACCCGACATCGTGCCGCCACACGCCGACATAGCAGAATCCAACATTGGGCAAGTCATATCGCGCCTGTGAATCGGCATCGTCAATAATTTGCATGGCTTCAGCGTAGATTTGAGGCGATGCAATTCCCAATGATGTCACATAGTCAGAATAAAACGCTTCCGGGCTGATGCCGTCAATCAGCGCTACTGCACTATAGCGGGCGCAGGTGCGGTTCTCGGCTGTGCGCCAATGATTCAGGCTGATCGCATTCACGGGAGAATCGTCGTTCGTTTGACGCGCCAGTTGGATAAGCTGATAAATGCCTGTCAGCGCGTTTTGCTGAATATACATCGTGCCGTCGAACTCGATCCAGCTGTACATTGTTGCCCGCTGCCAGTCGTTAGGTGTCATTTCCATCGCTCGTGCATTATCAGCGACGGCGCGATTGCCATGATCGAGCAAATAGGTCGTGCTGATTTCGGCGGGAATATAGCGGCGCATGATCGCCAGCAGCACCTTATGATGCTCCGGCACAACGCAATAAATCCCAATGCTCAATTTCGGCAGTTTGTCGCCACGCGCTTTGAGCGTCTGATAAAGCTCAATGTAATGACCGATTTCGCGGACGAGTTGATAGAGATCGACTTTGCCATCAATCAGATAGGGCGCGATGTTGGGGTCATTGAGGATGTCATCGCCGAAATAGCGCACAGCAATCGCCCGCAGTTCTTCGCCCGGAATAGCGTGTCCCCATCCGCCCGTTTCCTGCGTAATCATCTCTAAAATGTCGATTTGTGGATAGGTTTTCAGAATGGAATCGACTGCCGCCAGCGAGACATCCATGTTCTGTTCACGCAGTTCGAACGAAAACTGCACCTGCAAGCCGACTCGCTTGGCCTCATTAATGACCGCTTGCAACCAGGCGATAGCCGCTTTACTTCGCGCCTCAATCTCGTCAAAAATCGGCTCAATCGCTGGAATGCAGAACGTTTTTTGATTGCGCACAACTTTCTGAATCACCGGGTTATCGGGAATATCGTGCCGCTGCCCGTAGAAAAAGTGGCCTGCATATTCGGTGCTGTTTTGCGAAGGCACTTCGTACCACTGGTTATGGTAGCTGTGAAATGTGATGTGATTCAGCCGCAACCGTGCCAGATTGCGAATATATTCCAGGGCTTCGTCCAGCGGATACCCGGAAATATCCATTGGAAAATTGATGTGCTGGCGGATACCCCGCTGGTTGACGACTGGCTGAATCTGCTCCGACCAGCCGTTAAGGGCATCCAGATTGGCAGGATGTCGCCAGCGTGGGCCAGTGATTTCAAAACAGAGGCCGATTTTTTCGAGCATCGTGTAAACGGCGTGAAGCACACAGGTCGCATCCGAACCGGAAAGATAAAGCTCTTTACTCTGGACGTTGACCGCGAAGCTGTAAGCAGACATCTGCGGGTCGATGTCCAGGTGAAACTGCCAATCAGCAGGTATTTCTCCCAGGAAATGGCGTAATTCCTCAGCCGCGAAATCAAGCACTGGACTCGATTTGTTGAAGTGAATTGCCGCTGTCAAAGTTTGATCGCCCCTGTGGATAAACCGTCGATAAATGCTCGCATACCGACCAGAAAAATGATAATCATGGGAATCGAGGCGATCACGCTGCCTGCCATTTGAACGCCAATCGTTGGTGCGCCCTGCTGCGTTGAGAGCAGCACTAAGCCTACCGAGATAGGCCGCAGCTCATCGCGGTTGAGTACCAACAGCGGCCAGATCAGGTCATTCCACGCGCCGTTAAATTGCAGAATTGCCATTGACGAGATAATCGGCAGCGACAAGGGCAAGGTGACACGCGCCAACAATGTCCAATGTCCGCCGCCATCAATACGCGCCGCCTCGAAAAGTTCTTCGGGCAGGCTCTCAAAAAATGTCCGCATGATAATAATCTGGAAGGCGTTCGCGCCCAGCACTGATGGCAGAATAACACCCCATAGATTATTCAGCAGTTTCAAATCGCGGACAAGCAGATAACGCGGCACAAGTGTGAGAATGCCGGGGATCATCATCAGCGCCAGAATGAGGCTGAAAATCAGGATTTTGCCGGGGAAATTGTAACGCGCAAAAACATAAGCCGTGACGACTGCTAATATCGTGTTGCCGATAACGATGGCGAAGGAAAGAATGATGGAATTGCCGAGATAATCACGGATGCCGAGATTCCAGGCGGTGACGTAGTTTTCCCAATTGAAGGGAAATGTCGGTAGCAGAGGATTGGTTGCCATCTGGCTGCTGTCCTTACCGGACATGATGAACAACATCGCCACCTGCACGAGCATTAATGCAACGATGATCGTCAGGGTGGTGTAGGAGAACCAGTTAAATATTCTGGAGTTTTTCATGATTTAGCCTTCACTTCCCTGGATATAACGCTGGTTGATGAGCGTCAGCGCGAAGATGATAACGAACAGGATCACGCCAATGGCTGAGGCATAGCCGTAATCCGCATCCTGGGTGAAGGCCAGATACATGCGCAAACCTGGAACCATCGTTGACCAGCCGGGACCGCCGTTGGTCATAAACAGTGAACGCCCAAAATCCTGAACCGTGCCGATAAATGTCAGAATGACCAGTACCTTGATCTGCCCACGTATCGACGGCAGTTCGATGCTCCAGAAACGACGCAACGTTGTTGCCCCATCGACGGCGGCGGCATCCAACATTTCAGTCGAGATGGAGAGAAATCCTGCCAGGAAAATGAGCATGGTGAACGCATCCACCCAGGGAAAGCCCATGAACATGAGCGCGTACAGGGCGCTGCCCGTATCGCCTAACCAGACACGGGTGATCGACTCCAGGCCGACAGCCCGCAGGATGATGTTGATTCCACCATTGAGCGAGAACAACCATCGCCAGAGGACAATGAATACGAAACCAGGTGCGATCAGCGGTAAAACCACCAGTACGCGATAAATATAACGGTGGCGGGCGCTGGGCAGACGGTAGATGAGATAGGCGACAAACAGCGGCACAGCCAGCGAAAGCAGGTTAAAAATGAGAAACTGGACGATATTGATCCAGGACTGGATGAGGCGCGTATCCTGCAAAAAATATTCGTAATTATAGAGGCCGATGTAGCTGGCGCGGCGACCATCCCACGAATGGAACGACCCCCAGAAGGCCATCAGCGCCGGATAATATTGAAACAGCACCATGCCGATCACTGTTGGCGCTAACAACAGGTAAAGCGTTCGATTTTTCCAGATTTGGGAGAGTAGATGTCTAAACGAGTTTTTGGAACTTCGCTGTGTCAAAGGTTGTATTTTTGCGGACATATTAGACTCCGTAAAACGGACTGGAAACAAAAAGGTGTCTGGGCAAAAGTCAGACACCCTTTTGTATTAATGTGGTTTAAGGGCTTGTTTTAGGGTTCAGGCCACGCTGCTGTATCCCAGTCGGGATGGTCGATAATCGCTTTTTCAGCCAGTCGTTGGTACTCGGTCTGAAGCTGTGCGCCGAAATCCTCTAAGGTGATGTCGTCATTCATGTACAGGCCGAGGAGTCGGATAAAGCTGCCATCCGGCGTCCAATCGCTGTTGCCAATGCCGCGAACAGAAGTCTCTGGTGACATGGGTGGGTTATAGAAACCGTAAACCTGATCCTGGACGATGGGATCGGTGATGACTTCTTCAACTGCCTGATCTTTGGGAATGCAGGGCGGGAATTGGGTTTCGCACCACTGGTCATTGCCGGAACGCGCTGTCAGAAATTGGAGTAAGTCCAGGGCCAGCGGCAGCTTGCCATTATCAACGGTTGTGGTGGGGATCATGAAGGAATTGCCGATTTCGCCACCTTCCAGCCCGCCGTAACGACGTAAGACTTCCAGAGTTGCCAGGTCGCTGCTTTCTTTGGTGATGAGCGGAAATACAAACGAGCCAAATTCAAAATCACGAGTTGGGTCTTCGATGTATTGCGGCAAACCCCAGAAACCGTTATGGGTCATCGCTACACGCTTGGTCAGGAAATACTCGACAGTACCCTCACTGGCCTGCCAGTCTTCGTTCCAGCAGCGATCCTGCATTTCGTTCATCAGGCGGGCAGTTTCCAGCACATAGGGGTTGTCACCTGTGACGACACCTTTATCAATCGCCCACATCATCATCTGCTCGTCGATATAGTTGCCGGCTTCAGGCCGACCCCAGGCATCAAAAATCCGTGTTACATCCGGCGCAAGCAGTTGTTCGCCAATCCAGCCCGAATACCAGCCCAGCGTTGGGCCAGCGGCGGCATCCGCAAACAGGGGCGTCCAGCCTGCTGCTTTCAGCGAGTCACATGCGGACATCAACTCTGCGTAAGTGTCCGGTATTTCGGTGATTCCAGCCTCTTCAAAAGCAGTTTTATTGTAGTAAATCACAAGTTGACCGATGTTGGATGGCAGCGCATTACCGACGAAATAAACCTGACCGTTCGGGATAGCGCCTGATCTCAATCCGAGGGTCAGGTCATACCAGAATTCTTCACCCCAGGTATCGAATTCCCCATAAGGATTTTTCTCAGAAAGATGCGGTGTGAGGTCATAAACCAGGTCGATATTGCCTTCCAGAAAGGTATCATTCGGGTAAATCGCCACGACATCCGGCAGAGTTCCACTGATGAGCTGGGTGCGAACACGGTCATAGATGCCGTCCGTTGGCTGAGAGATAAATGTTACTGTCGCATTTGGATGAAGCTCATCCCATTCCTTGATGAGGTTGTAGGTCGCTTCCCAAGGGCGATTATCGCTCAACCCGGCTTCGTATTCATCGACGTTACCCCAGAATGAAACCGTGAGTTCGCCCGATAACTCATCCTGCGCACTGACGCTGGTCGCAATGATGAGCGCCAGCACGATAAACAACATACTCAACAAACGATTTTTTGTCCCTTGCATTACAAAGTCTCCTTAGAATATTAGTCGAAATTTATGTGATTGTTTGTCTGATGGACTTATGAACAACTATATATTATCAAGCATAGCGCCGTGTAATTTTATGCGCAACAATTGGTCTTATTTGTTATATCAGGTTTTATGGATTGTCTTGATTAAATTATGCTCAGAAATGAGGGCAAAAATCATCGACTTTTCAGAATAATTCGAGCAAAGGCGTGGTAATATACCCTACCGTAATCAGGGTAAAGGTCAGGAATTCTGAAATGAGCAAGGCAAAACGAAACTCACTTGTGTTTTTAGCAATTGCTACACTGCTCATTATCATACTCGCGATGTCCTTGTCCAATCTGACATTATCCCCCGGTCAGCCGTTTACGCTTGAGGAAATTGAGCCTGGAGAGTTAGGCCTGAACCCGCTATCCCCGGATGGCAGTATTCTGATCTGGATTTTCCGGGGGACAGTCGCTCTAATGTTGATCCTTCTGATACTCTATCTTGTCTACTCGTTGATGACATCGGAAGGGCGAAAACGGCTCATTGCGAATGCGCTGATGATTGTGATTCTCTTTTGGCTTGCGGATTATCTTCGCAATAATTTGCCTACCCCTACGGAGCAGCCAGAACAGCCTATGAGCGCGGCTGCGCAGCCCGATCAATTGGGAGAATCTATCCCCGCAACATTGTTCCCGACTGAGCCTCCTCAGTGGTTAACGCTGGCGGTTATTCTAGGAATCTCAGTTCTCATTTCGGTCTTCGTTGGTGTGATGTTCTGGTTCTTCTGGCAGCGCAGGAAAAAAGAGGCCAAGTCACCGCTGGATGCGCTCGCTGAAGAAGCCCAGATCGCGATTGAAGCCCTGAATGTCGGCGGCGATTTCCGGCTCACGATCATCCACTGTTATCAGGAAATGAGCCGGGTATTGAAGGCCGAGAAGGGGATTGCCCGGGAGAGTGCCATGACCCCGCGAGAATTTGAATCCCAGCTTGTGGGTAAAGGTCTACCGCCAACGTCGATCAAAACGCTGACGCGATTGTTCGAGCAGGCGCGTTATGGCAGCGTATCCTCACAAACCAGCGAAGAAGACCTCGCCTTGTCATGCCTGACGGAAATTGTGGATGCTTGTAGAACGATTGGGAATAGATATGAAGCTTAATAACAAAGCGAAGATCATTCTCTCATTGATTCTGGTGGTTGTCATTTTCAGCGTGATAAGCCTGATTTACTGGGATTTTATACGCGACGCGGTTGTGATGCCTGTCTATTATGTGATCTGGTTGGGTGATCTCCTTCTGAAAAGCATACCCCAGGAGGTGTATCTGGTCATTCTGATCGGTTTGTGCATCGTGATGGGTGTCACCACAGTCGCCAAAATCAGGACACAGCGGCTTGCTGAGAGTGGTGAACGGCAGCGTCCAATCGGCGGCACACGCTACCTTTTCTGGCGAAAAATTTACAGCCATATCGATTCCAGCCAATTTGCCCGAAATCATTTTGCATCGGAAACGCGGCGGTTGATTCTGGCTATCCTGTCACATCAGGAAGGGGTTGACGTTTTCGAAGTTGAACGCATGATTGTCAACGGCGATTTGCCTGTTCCCAAAACTGTGAGAAATTTGATCCTCAAGCAGGAAATAAAATCTCCTATTAAGCCACAAAAAGCCATTGAGGGTGTGATTGACAGGCTGCGAAACCTGATTTTGGGCGAAGACTCAGAACTTGATTTGCAAATTGACCCGCAAACTGATGAGATTGTCAGTTTCATCGAACAACGTTTGGAGATTACGCGTGACGGAAATTAACCCCGCTTCGGATGTTAAAGTATCGGTTCTCGCTGAACAGATTATCCAGGAAATCGGAACATCAATTATTGGAAAATCGGATGTTCTGTATAGGATGATGGCTGCCTTTCTTTCCGGGGGACATGTTCTGCTCGAAGATTACCCCGGCCTGGCGAAGACGCTGATCGCCAATAACTTTGCCTCTGTACTCGGCATGGCATTTCGCCGGATTCAATTTACGCCTGATCTTCTCCCAGGCGATATTACAGGCGGGTATATTTACGACAAAGGCCGCAATCAGTTCGTTCTCCGACAAGGGCCGGTGTTCGCCAATATTGTACTGGCAGATGAGATCAACAGGGCTTCGCCGAGGACACAATCTGCGTTACTAGAAGCGATGCAGGAGCGCCAGGTGACGGTTGAAGGCGAAACTATGAAGCTTCCATCACCTTTTATCGTAATCGCTACCCAAAACCCGATTGAATATGAAGGCACGTTCCCGCTGCCAGAAGCGCAGCTAGACCGCTTCATGGTTAAACTTTCAATTGGATACCCCACGCCGGAAGAAGAAAAGGAGATCGTGCATCGCAGACGGGAACGCAAGCAGGACGATCAGCGCTTGCGTGTAGTAGCGGGTGGTGAGAGTCTCCAGGCAATGCAGCGGGAAGTGGAAGAGGTGTTTGTCGATGGGGATATTGAACAATATATCGTGAATATCACGACCAAAACTCGCTCACATCGTCAGATCGCCGTTGGCTCCAGCCCCAGAGGGACGTTAGCGCTCTTAAAATTGAGCCGAGCCTGGGCCGCTATTCAAGGCAGATCGTTCGTGCTGCCGGATGATGTCAAAATGTTCGTCAAACCCGCTTTGACCCATCGCTTAATTTTGCAGCCCGATTTGTGGTCAATGCCGCAAGCCGCAGATCGAATCTTAACTGAGATACTCCAATCTGTTCCTGTGCCTGTCATTCAGGATGAAACCGCGTGAGACTGTCGTTCATTCAGGTTGTCAGCCTGATTTTTGGGACGGTCATCCTGGGATTAGCCGCGCGGCGAAGCGATGTGGTCGCGATGTCGATCCCGCTGATCGCTTATCTTTTCGCGGCTATTGCCCAGCGTCCCGATGACATCAAGCTGACCGTGACACGCGAAGTATCCCCCGACTACGCGCCACAAGGCACACCCATTACCGTGAAGCTGACGATTTTGAATCAAGGCAGCGCGATTGACGAAGTGACCTTGCAGGATGTCCTGCCAGATGGTGTTCGTCAAACGGACGGCCAATCCTCAATCGTTTCTTTTCTGGAAGCAGGCGGCAAGATTGAGTTGGAATACACGATGGAGGCCAGCCGCGGCGAGTACAGGGCTTACGAGGTGCAGGCACATGCCAGAGATTTTTCCAATCTTTTCGAGCTGCCCTTTTTTTACCGAACTTCGCAGCGCCTCCTTATTCACCCGCGCTACCCCAAACTGAACCGCATTAAAATTCGCCCACCACAGACTCGCGGATTTGCCGGGCCAATCGCTTCTCGACAAGGGGGAACTGGCGTGGATTTCTGGGCCATCCGAGAGTATCAAAGCGGTGATCCCCAGCGTCAGATCAACTGGAAGCGCACTGGTAAATCAGATCGCGACTTGTTCACCAACATTTTTGAGCAGGAGCGTGTCGCCGATGTTGGCATTATTCTCGACTCGCGCCAGCATGTGAATGTCATTACGCCATCAGGATCGCTGTTCGAACATGCGGTGACTGCTGCGGCATCGTTAGCCGAAAATTTTCTGGAAGACGGGAATCGGGTGAGCCTGCTCGTCTACGGCTCTGGTATCGGGCGGGTCTTTCCCGGCTATGGGCGCTTTCAACGGGAACGCATTCTGAAGGAGCTATCGAGAGCAAGTACAGGCGTGAACTACGCGCTGGAAACGCTGGGGAATTTGCCCACGCGGTTTTTTCCAGTGAAATCACAGATTATTGTCATCAGTCCGCTTTCGCCAGAAGACATCCCCGTGATTCTAAGAATGCGCTCTCAGGGCTATGCGGTTATCGTCATCAGCCCCGATCCGATTTCGGCTGAAAGCGCGATTTATGAAGACTTTGAATCGGCGGTCTATCGCATCGCCTATGCCGAGCGCGATTTTATGCTGCGCAAGATTCGCCAGAGTGGTGCGCAGGTTGTGAATTGGAACGTCGAACAGCCTCTCGAAGTCGCCATCCGAGCCGCTTTGTCGCGTCAACCTCCCGCCGTACATCTCAACATCGTGGGGAAATGATGGCTAAAAATATTCTTTTGGGTTCGATTGGCGCGACGACTTTCATCTTCTCGTGGTTGTATTTCGGCTCCGCGAATTACCCCTTCGCGATGATTTCCCTGGCAGCAGGTTTAATCTGGATAGGGCTGGAGATCAAATGGAACAGGTCATTAGCCTCTATATTTTTTCTGGCTTTTTTCGCCCTGGGAGTCGTCGCCAGCCTGAGTGATTTCCCCACGCTGCCGATACTCTTGGGTCTATCAACGAATCTGGCAGCATGGGATTTATCGCGGCTAGAGGCGAGAATCGCGAAGGGTGCAGAAGGCGATGTGAAAGCGATACTGGAGACAAAACATCTTCAAAAGCTTGCCATCGTAACGGCTGCCGGATTTGTCGTTGCGCTGCTTGCGACATCGGCGCAGATTTCCCTCAGCTTTGTCGCGCTTGCCGTTATCACGCTTCTGGTGATGATCGCCCTGCGTGTGTCCATGCTCTACGCGCGTAAAGAAAACAGCGGAAATTCTTAGTGTTTTCGAGTTTACTCAAGATTATCCATTCTGAAGCCATGACCGCGCACGGTAACGATGTATTCGCCGTTGGGGTCAACCTCGGCTAGACGGTCACGCAGGCGGCGTACAAGCGCGTCGATGGCCTGTTCGCTGACACCTTCGCCCATCGCTTCCGGCCAAACCGTTTCGACCACATTGTCGCGCGTACAAATGCGCCCCATGTTGTTATACAGGAGTTCGAGCAGACGGTACTGCGGCAAACTCAGCGGCGGATCAAGTTCGCGGTCATTGATAAAAACACGCCGCGACTCGCGATCTAAGCGCAGCTTGCCGCTAATTGTCGTTGGCGGCTCGTAAGGCAGGGGAGTGGTTGAGCCAGAGCCTATAAATTGAAGATGCGTTACCAACGCCAATTGAATTTCATCGCCATCGGTCAACTCGCGTGAGCCTTTAAGCTGTGTGCCGTTGACCCATGTGCCATTCTTGCTCTCCAAGTCCTGGACATAGAACTTGTTTCCATCTTTATAGACGCGAATATGCTGGCGCGAGATTTGTCGCTCGTCCAGTGTCAGGTCGCACTCCTCGCCGCGCCCCAGAACGATGTCATCTTTTTCCATCATCCAGTGTCGGGCGGGCAGGTTGTTGTTATCGCGAATTATGAGAACAGGTCGATCTTTTTGTTTATCAGACATCGGCATTCTCTCAAAAAGTAATACACACTTAGCAATGGCCTGGTTCAGTTAAAACACGACGTTTAGTATGGTGCTTCGATCTTAGTATAAAACATGACGTTTAGTATTATGCTTCGATCTCATTGAGCCGTCAATGTGATCGGAATGGTGAATGGCTGCGACTCCACGTATCCACCTCGAATGAGTGCTAACCCTTGATCGGGATAAATCGGTGTTGCTTCCAGATTTTGCGTCTGGAAGATTTGGCCTGCCGATGTGATACGGTAAAAAGCGCGTAGCGACGTGCCGGGCGTGATGCTGACCTGGCTGGCGGCAAAATCCATTCGATGGACACAGCGCATTCTCGGCCCCAGCAGGCGGATATTGGCCTCTGGGAAACTCGCCGAATCCTGCCGCGCACTATTGAGCGGAATATTGACAGCCCCATCAAAAATAACGCCCAATCCACTCGTGCCGTTATCCCCGATAATCACTTGCTGTTCATTATACACAATTGGCACAGTACCAAGCGATTCGTTGATGACAGTGATCGTAATTCTGAAGCTGCCATCGGCGGTATTGGGAACAGAGCCTGTTCTCACCGCCAGTCGGATCGGGTTTACAGCAGCCCGTCCGATGAGCGATTGATGATTGGCGCGATCAATGCCGTTTTGCAACCACGCGCACGGCACGGCCTCGTCAATATTCGGCGCGACGGATGAAACAATACGTGGCAGCATATTCGGGCCGATAAATACAGCCAGCAGCACCAGTAAAAAAATGCCGACCAGCGTATTCGGATTTTCGGTTCGATTAAAATAACGCATGAATTATGTCTCTAGCCACCGTGCGCTTGATTCGCTGATTGCTGCTGCGTTCAATTGCTCTGCGTCCAGCCAGATAATGCTATTGTCATGCCCTCGAAACCATGTGTACTGCCGTCGGATGAAAGCGTGTGTTGCATTCTCGGTTGCTGTGATTGCCTCGGTTATCGGTGTGTGATCGATAATGTGGCTGGCAAGCTCTCGATAACCCAGACCACTCATCGCTGGCAATTTACGATTATAGCCCATATTCAGCAGACGGCGAACCTCCTCAAAAAACCCCTGCGTCATCATTTGATCGAGGCGTTTGTCGGCGCGTTCGTAGAGTTTTTCACGCTCCATCAGGAGGCCATATTGGAGAACATCGTAGGGCGGTGGATTTTTTTGCTGGAGTTGGCTGATCGGTTCGCCCGTTTCCAGGCATACTTCCAGCGCACGAACGACCCGGCGCACGTTACGATGGTCAATGTTGGCAGCCGCAGCCGGATCAAGCTGCTGTAAACGCACGTGTAACGCTTCTGAGCCGTGTTCAGCCGCGAAAGCTTCGAGTTCTGCCCGCAGCGGAAGATTCGGCGGGACTTCAGGGATTGACCAGCCTTCGATGACCGCCGTAATGTATTGGCCTGTGCCGCCGACCAGAAGCGGCAGTTTCCCCCGGTTGTGAATATTCTCAATCGTGGCATAGACCATCTGCTGATACTGCGCGAGGCTGAGATTATCGTCGGGATTCACGATGTCTAAAAGGTGGTGGGGGATTTGCAGGCGCTGTTCGGGCGTTGGTTTTGCCGTGCCGATGTCCATGTAGCGGTAAACCTGTCGGCTGTCGGCGTTGATGATCTCGCCATTGAGAGTGTATGCCAATTCAATTGCCAGCCCTGTTTTCCCAGAAGCGGTTGGCCCCAGGATGACAATCAGTGGAAGCTTACCAGTCAAGGCCATTTTCCACATGTTCGATAATGGGCGGTTCGCTGCGCCGCCATGCGATGGCAATAATATCCACGCGCCATGCGATATGCTGGAGATGATGCTCCGAGAGATACGCATAGGCCAGGGTTTGCAGGCGTTTTTGTTTGGCGGGGGTGATGCTCTCAAATGCCCATTCGGTGTTGTTCGCCTGTCGTGTCCGCACCTCGACAAAGACCAGCGTGGCATCTCGTCGGGCGATCAAGTCGATCTCACCGTGAGAGCAGCGCCAGTTGGTTTCGACCATGCTGTAACCCTGGTTTTTGAGATAATCCGCAGCAGCTTGCTCTCCACGCTGGCCGAGCGTTTTCCGGGTGATCATCGCGATATTTTCCTCTTTCATGCTGCCCATCATATCGGCTTTACGGCCTTTGCTCAAGCCATCATTGCTGAAATAACTACAGACTGTTAAGCTGGCTGGCTCCCAAACCCCACAAAACGGGTGTATTTATTATCGTTTTTTCAGCGATCTTTAACTATAGCAACATCTTTACGATCATCTTTAGTTAACTGACCTATCCTTTTCATCATCTTTATCTGTGCAACATACCTTTTTGTCATCTTTATCCATAGAACCAACATTGATAACCTACAATAAGCAAACAGACTTATCGTATTTGGGAGAATCTGCATGTCATCGTTAGAGCCGCTGACCACAAAGCTCACAACAATCCGGCATTTAATTGCGGCGGGCGACAAAGAGACAGCACTTGATTTACTGAATCAATTCCTGAAGGAACACAATCAGGCTGAGGCACATAGCTTGCGGCTGCGTATCCTTGTGGACGACATGAAGGATATTTTTCGTATCCACGAGTCGCTCAATTGGCTGGAACGGCATCATCCCGCATGGGAGTCGCTTCCCATGTTGGTTACAGCGCTGCATACCAAACTTGAATCGCGAGTCGGTGCAATGCGCGAATCAATTCTTGAATATGGCGGTAGTGGACAAATCGCGGAGCTGGACGAGCTTATACCGCTGGCAGATCGCTTCCCGGTGATTTATCTGGTGCGCGGGCTGGCGTTTGCCGACGCTGCCCGACCTGTACGCGAGGCCAGCAGCCCATTTCGCTTACCGCGTCCATCAGAACGCCGGCCTTTGGATCGTTTGCCAAAGCATAAATCGGAAGAATTGCCGAAACAGGCCGAGCAGTCGTTCGAACGGGCGATTACGCTGCTGCCTGCTCATGATCCGGCCCACCGCGAAGCGATTGAAGCGATAGCGATGCTGCACGAGGACATTACGGGTGATCTGAAGGCCGCTTTGATCTGGTATAAGCGGGGATTGGCATTAGGAATCCCCGTCGAGGAAAAGATTATGCTGGTACAGCGTGGTATCGTCAAACAGACCGTCACACGCTTTGCCCAACACCTGGACGGGCTGATCTCGCGCCACCAGTTTGATAAAGCAGCAGGGTTAATTGATGCTTCAGATGACCTGCAAGGCTTACCTTCTATCCAGGTACGTCGTGCTGATCTGGCTTTGCTGCGGGGCGATGCGCAGCAAGCGGAATCTCTGTATCAGACACTTCTCGACACCTTGCAAAAGACGCTCACGACGGATATAGGCGATTTTGAAATGGAGCAGGTTTTCCCTTTAATGGAACGGCTCCCCAAAGATATTCTTGTGCCTATCGATTCACATCTGCCTTGTGTGCGCTATCTGGTGGATTACAACGATATTGGTCGGCGCACCCAGGTGGGTTTGATCGCTGTTTACCAGCATCAGGGTCAATATGACCGAGTCTATGAAATGATCCGGCAGATGTTGCAAGATCAAACCATGACTGCCAAAACAACCGCGATCTTGCTGGATGACCTGAATCAAACCGAGGTGCAGATTCAACAGCAAAAAAGTGAGCGTTTACAGGCGCAGATTCCGACGCTCTGGGAGGCCAAAAATTGGCGAGGGCTGATTCAAACCTGCCGCCAGCTTACCAGCTTGCCCGGTGCGCAGCCTTCGGATTTTGCCTGGCTTGCTGCCGCCATGTATAAGGCAGGCGAGAATCCAGACGCGATTATTTTCATCCTGAATCGAGTTCAGGAGATGGGCGTATTGCCTGCTGAGGTTGCCCGTGCGCTGCTGCGCGATCTATCAAACGCCGGATACTGGCGCGTGACTGACTCGTATGTCGCATCTGTCGCCAACGCGGGGGGCTGGCGCACCCGTTATTATGAACGCCGCGCTGCGTTCATCGAAACGACACTCGCACAGGCCGAGCAAGCGTTCAAGGCGGGTGAAATTAATTTCGCTGAAAATCATATTCGCAGTGTACTAGAACTCGAATCTCAGGACGCGCGTGCGCGTTTGCTTCACTGCCGGATTCAATTTGCTGCCGGAAAACCCTCACTCGCCCGCACGGAACTTTTAAAACTCGTCGATGATGAGGCGGTTGGTCGTGAGGCGGTGTTAGCGTTGGCAGAGATTGATATTGCCGATGGCTACTTATTGGATGCCCGCAAACGGCTGGACGAATTGGCGCGAGGTGGGCGTGACGCGCGTCTCGATGCGCTGGTGCGTTCATTAGAACATCGAATTGATCGTACCCCTGTGATTGAAATTGAAGCTGTGAAAACAGTTGTCTCACCGGATACGCTGCGCCGGACACCCGCTGCGGGTACATGGGCGGCGACATTCGCGGTGCGGTTGACAGGTGTACGTGCTGTGCGTCAGCCGCCATCTGTCGATCAGGCTTGCGCCGAACTGCTGACCGCGCTTTGCCGTGTTAGCGATAACCTCGGCTTGCAGACGTTGTTCGCATGGCGCTACATCGGCCACAAGGGCAGTTTGCGAATCGCGCTGATGTGCCGGGTCGAAGGCGCAAGTAGCGAGGAAAACGCCCGTCTGTCAGCCGAGGCTCTGTGGGATACGCTCAGGGGTTTGCTTCCGTTGCAGGATGAGCAAATCTATGCCTACGAGCCTGTAATGGGGGTAGATGAACTCGAATATTTGCGGATGCCTGAAAAAGTTGAAAGCGCTGTCGAGATCGTCCGTAAGGAATCGCTGATTTCGGTGAGCGAAAACGACGACGTTTATCTGATGTACCCGTTCGCTTTTCACGATGGCAATATGCACCGTCTGCTGCGCACATTGGCGGAGCAGCCAGAGACGACCATTCTGGATATTCATTTTCAGCCGACGCTTTTGCTGCCCTGGGAGCGCACCGCCATCAAAAACATGATGGATGTAGACGTGAATAATTCGCCCGACAGCGGCGGTGGGCTGGGTTTTATGGGTAACTTCAGCTCACAGGGGGACGAGCGCTATCAACAAGCGCAGTATATGTATCCCGAATTTTTGCGTCATACCCAATGGATGGCGTTCGTGGTGCGTATTCATCTGGTGACAAAGGGTAATATGAACTCGGTGCTGCCGAATATCGCCGCGACAGGGTTGTTTGGCCCCTCGCGCTATGAGATCGCTCCAGCGAATTTCGAGCGCGATCTGGAAGTCATCGCCAGCAATTTGCACGATGTCAACTGTGAGCGCTGGGGCTACAGCGCCGCGCCGAATAAGCTGGAACGTCTGCGTTATCTGTTGATGCCCGCCGAAGCGCTGACGGCTACGCGCATCCCGCTACCGGGAGCAGATGGTCTGCCGGGGCTGCCCGCGTTGAAAATCAAAGCCGCGCCGCTGCCTTCGAATTTGCCGCAGAATGGTGTCAGCATCGGCGAAAGTGTGACACCTGTTCAGGGCCGACCCATGACGATCCGCGCGAATTTGCCGGATCGGTTGCGTCACACCTATGTCGTGGGGCGTACTGGCACGGGGAAGTCCACTTTACTGCAAAATCTGGCGCTGCAAGATATTGAAGCTGGGAGGGGAGTGGGCATTATCGACCCGCACGGCGATCTGGTCGAAGCGATTCTTGAACGCATTCCGCCGCATCGTTTACAGGATGTGGTGCTGTTTGACCCTTCTGATACCGAACGCCCAGTTGGACTGAATATCCTCGATGTTGACGGCACATTTGAGAAGAATATGGTCGTGGCTGAATTTATCGGCCTGATGTACAGCATGTTTGACCCGCATAAAATCGGCATCGTTGGGCCGCGCTTTGAAAATGCCGTGCGTAACGCCATGCTGACAGCGATGGAAGTTCCCGGCAGCACCCTGATTGAAGTCGTGCGAATTTTGAGTGATCGCAAATATCTACAGGACTGCCTGGAAGTCATCAGCGACCCGGTAGTGAAGTCATATTGGCGCGATATTGTCGGCAACCAGAGCGATTTTCATAAAAGCGAAGTGCTGGACTACATCACCAGTAAATTCGGGCGTTTCGTGACCGATCATCTCGTGCGCAACATCATCGGTCAGAGCCAGAATGCGCTCAACTTTTCTGAAATTATGGATAACGGGCGCATTTTGTTGGTTAATCTGGCAAAAGGCAAAATCGGCCCGCAGAACAGCCATTTTCTCGGCTTGCTGCTCGTGCCGCGCCTCCTGATCGCTGCTCTCAGCCGTGCGCATGTGGATGTTGGTGAACGGCGCTTGTTCAGCCTGTACGTAGACGAGTTTCATAATTTCACGACACCGGCCTTTGGCGTGATGCTCTCGGAAGCGCGGAAATATGGCGTGGCGCTGACCGTCGCAAACCAGTTTATCAGCCAGTTGGAAGATTCGATCCGTGAATCCGTTTTCGGAAATGTCGGCACACTGCTCACATTCCAGGTGGGTGTGAAAGATGCCCATTACCTTGTGCCGGAGATGTACCCCGTTTTCGACGTGGACGACATGGTGAATCTGCCAAATTTTCATCTCCTGGCGAAAATGCTTATCAATGGCAACGTCGCGCCGCAGTTCCCGGTGCGGACGCTGCCGGATTCGCGTGTCCCCGATTCTCAACTTGGCGAGATCATTCGCTCACACTCGCGCCAGCGTTATGGACGTGATTCGTTCATCGTTGGTCACGAGATTCAACAGCGTTTCAACCAAACCCCGAAAGAACGATTGGCGAAATAGGCTGCCTATTTGCCGAAATAGAATTTATGTGCTAAGTTCGGGCTGTATGCTTATACCCAGGAGATAAAAATGAGCAACAGTCCCGTTCTTGGCAATCTGTCACCGCTGATTCCCGCAGGCGATGATGTCGATGTCGCCATCAATTTTTACGAGAAGAAATTGGGCTTTACGACGCGCTATAAAGAGGGGAACCCGACCACGATGGCGATTATTCAGCGTGGAGTCGTTGAGATTCTCCTCATACAGAATGGGGATAAAAATTTCGCCGAAAATACCAGTTTTCGTATCCATGTTGAAGGTGTGGATCAGCTTTACGCGGAATATCGAGCCAGCGGTGTCGAAAAAATGAATACGCTCGACATCAAACCCTGGGGAACGAAAGAATTTTCGGTGATTGATCCGGCAGGCGTGTGCATTGCATTTTATGAGTCTGTCAAAAAATGAAAAACAGGGCGACCTCACTGAGATCGCCCTGTCGTTTTATGCGCGGGATAACACTTTGCGGAATTTGTAGCCGTATACGATCATACCCTTGCCGCCTTCGGTGCTGAGCTTGCGCGTCACCATTTCGACGCGATCACCGATCTCTATCGGCCCATCGACATCGGTGAGCTGCGCGGTAACCAGCGGCCCTTCATCCAGTTTCACCAGTGCCAGCACATACGGGGCTTGTTCTTCAAAGCCTTCCGGCGGCTCTTGCAGCGTCGTGAAACTGAAAACCTCGCCCGTTCCGGCGAAGGTAAAACGCTCATGTAGCAATTCAGCTTGCTTGTTCAAATCGCTCATACGATGGCCTTCATTATTATTTAGACGGCGCTCGTAGCGACAGTTTCTTTATTGGTCATCACTGGCTCATCGGTGTGAGCAGCTTCGGTGTTCAGGGTTGGGCGCGATTGCAGGCTGACTTCGCCGTTCGAATTGCGAAAACCTTCAAGGCGATACCGCTGTGAGTTCAAACGCCAGTGTCTTGAGATCTGCATTGTAGTAAACTCCTACTTCGTCAATTACATGTGCATTTTTGCACGAACTAGGATTATTGTAGTCCCGAAAGGCTATCAAAACCTATCATATGGGTGTTGATAGCTCTCAAAGCCTCTCTGAAAATGGACTTTTCACACCATTTCTTTATTCTTTATTCATTTATTCTTAAGCTTTAAGAACATGTGTGATCGCCGTGCTGCCCAGCCCGCCGAGGTTCTGGATCATCGCGATTCGGGCATTGGCGACTTGATTCGCACCCGCTTCTCCGCGCAGTTGTAAACACGCTTCGACGGCTTGATAGACTCCGGCAGCCCCCGCCGGATTGCCGCGACTTTTCAATCCGCCAAATGTGCTGATCGGCAAATCGCCTGCTAAACCAATCGCGTTGCTTTGCGCGAGTTTCCATCCCTCGCCGCGTTCGGCAAACCCAGTGGCTTCCAACGTGAGCGTGCTGAGGATCGTAAACGCATCGTGCAGTTCAAACAGATCAATATCGGATGGCTGAATCGCGGCCTGTTGATAGGCTTTATATGCCGAAAGATTCGCACCCTTGAGATACAGCAAATCGCTGCGGTCATGCAGCGCGAGGGTATCTGTCGCGGCAGAACTGGCGGCGATTCGAATCGGTTGCGGCACGAGGTCGCCCGCGCGTTCCGCCGTCGTGATGACCAGGGCAGCAGCGCCGTCAGCATCCGGGGCGCTGTCGAATAAATTCACAGGATCGGAAACCAGCGGTGCGCCCGCGAATCGTCCCGGCTTGATCGTATTGCGGAACATGGCGTATTCGCTGCGTCCACCGTTCGCATGGGCGTTGATGCTAAAGCCTTCGAAAACATCGAGGCCGACATGATATTCGTGCATATAGCGGCGCATCAACATCGCCGCCAGCGCCGTGATGGTCGCGCCCTGAGCCGCTTCGAAATCCGCATCAATGCTGACATTACGCGCCATGACCCGTGCGCCACCTACTGTGTCTGTCGATTTTTCGACACCAACCACGAGCGCAGTCTCTACTGAACCGGAAGCAACTGCCATATATGCAGTTCTTAAAGCCGCTGCGCCGGAGGCCTCTGCCGCTTCACAAGTATAAGCCTCGATGCCGGACAAGCCAGCATAATCTGCTACCAACGCGCCAAGATGAGTCTGGCTGCTGACCGATGCGCCGTAGGCATTACCCAGATACAGGGCATCGACTTGCGTCAAACCGGCATTTTTGAGCGCTTCATTAATCGCGTCGGCGGCTAACATGCGTAAACTGCTCCCCCAGTGTTCGCCAACCGGGGTGCGTCCTACGCCAATAATTGCGACATCTCGCATAATTTCAGTCCTTCAATTTGCCACGATAGCGGCAGTAGGTTGCATAGTCGATGACCGTGCGGCGGTTAATATAATCGCGGGTGCTAGGGGCGCGGCGTTTCACATCTTCGATTTTATCAGTCACGACCAGATCAAACGCATCCGACCCCGCGCCGCTGCCGTAGCTGACCATCAATATGCGATCACCCGCTTTGGCGTTGTCCAGCGTCGCCGTCAGGCCGATCATGCACGAGCCAGAATAGGTGTTGCCGATTTCACCCGCCAGCAGACCATGTTTGATCTGATCGGGCGTAAAACCGAGCATTTCGGCGGCGCGTGATGGAAATTTCACGTTCGGCTGGTGGAAAACGGCATAGGTGTAGTCTTTTGGCGTTGTCCCCATCATGTCCATCAACGTTTGCGCGGCGGAGAGCGTGTGGTTGAAATAGGCGGGCTCACCCGTGAAGCGATCCCCATGACTCGGATACGATTGCTCCGCGCGTCGCCAAAAATCGGGCGTGTCGGTGACGAAACTGTAGCTGCCCTGGTAGATCACGCAGGATTCTTCGGCTGGGCCAAGCAAAAAGGCCGCGCCGCCGGATGCCGCCGTGTATTCGAGCGCATCGCCGGGGCGACCCTGCGCCGTGTCCATGCCGATGCTCAAGGCATATTTGCCCATGCCGCTGCCGATCATGCCAATCGAGGCTTGCACGGCTTCAGTACCCGCTTTGCAGGCAAATTCCCAATCGGCGGCCTGAATATTAGCCGATGCGCCGATACTTTCCGCGACAATCGTACTGCTCGGCTTGACGGCATAGGGATGGCTTTCGCTGCCCACCCACACCGCGCGGATCAATTTTGGGTCGATCTGCGCCCGCAGTAGGGCATTACGCGCCGCCTCGACGGACATGGTAATCACGTCTTCGTCCAGTCCGGCGACGGCTTTTTCTTTAATCGGGCTGCCGCCGAGTCCGTTTGTCCAGACGCGCGAAACTTCCGCACCCGGCAAACGATAGCGCGGGACATATGCGCCGTAGCCGACCAGTCCGACCTGTCTGTCTGGGTTCATGAGAAAATTTTTGGATAGGGGATGAGTTCCATTATGATTCATGGTCTTATTTTCCTCGTAATTCGTTCACAAGTGCTTTTGCGCGTTCCAGACGGATATTATCTTCCTCGATCATTGTCTGGACAATGCGTGGGATGAGATCGCTACTGGCTCCGGCGGCAATCGCGATCTGGCGAGCGTGGAGGCTCATATGGCCGCGCTGGATGCCCTCGGTTGCCAGCGCACGTATCGCCGCGAGATTTTGCGCCAATCCGACACAGGCGACGATCTCCGCAAGCTGGTTCGCCGATTCAATGTTCAGAATTTTGAGCGCGATTGGGGCAGTGGGATGGACACGGGTCGCGCCGCCGACAATGCCAACCGCTAATGGCAGTTCAATTGAGCCGTGCAAATCGCCGTTTTCATCCTGCCACCACTTGGTCAGGCTGGTGTAAGAGCCGCCGCGTGCAGCATAGGCGTGTGCGCCAGCTTCAATCGCCCGCCAATCATTGCCCGTCGCGATAATCACCGCGTCGATGCCGTTCATGATTCCCTTATTATGGGTAGCCGCGCGGTACGGATCAACCTCCGCGAAAACACCCGCCTCGACAATCGCCCGTGCCACATCGACACCTTTGAGACTATCGGTTTCGAGTTCGGCGGCTGGAATGATGCCTTCTGCACGGGCTTTGCGCTGGTCGGTGAGGTTGCTCAGGATGCGCAGATTGACACGCCCACCCGTGATCGCTTCGATGTGCGGCGCAAGATGCTCGACAGCCGTGTTGATGGCGTTAGCGCCCATCGCATCGCGGCAGTCGTAGAGCAGGTGGACAACCAGCATCGGGCCAATTGGCGTTTCCATAAATGGACGCACCTGAATATCACGTGCGCCGCCGCCGCGCTTGACGATGCTCCCGCCGACTTTATCGGCCTCGGTCATCAGCATTTTACGATTCGCCATCACCGCGCCTGCCGCCGCATACACATCCGGCAAATCCAGAACTTGAATCTGCCCGATCATAATGGGCGCATCACTGGTAGCTGTAAAACCGCCGCCCGCGCGGAACATTTTAGCGGCGTTACTGACAGCAGCGACAACTGACGGTTCTTCAACCACCATCGGCACGAGATAATCTTCGTTGTTGACCAGAAAATTGGTGGCGACCCCCAACGGCAGCGCGTATACACCAATCGCATTTTCGATCATATTGTCGGCTTGCATGGCGTTGAGGCCGCTGATGCCAACCAGCGTGGTCTGCTCCTGCGGCGTGAGTTTCGCCCACTGCGCGACGACAGCCGCACGTTCAGCGAGGCTGCGCTTATAAAAACCGGGTATTCGTGAGGTGTGTTCTTTTGACATGCAGCCTAGTTTACCAGCCGGAAGCTTTCAAAATCTATCAAATTGGTGAAAAATGGCACAAAAGGAGATGAGCAGATGCTTAAATCAGTGAATTTCGTCCGGGGCATAGAGCGCAATTATTTCCCATAATAATATCGGACTTTGATAATGTACGATTTCCCATTCTCCTGCCGATAGACTATCCAAGTTGCCTGTCCACGCAATCTCATCGTTGATGCGTACTGTCATAGTACCATCTGCCTGAACATCCAGATAAAGCTTGTTGTCGCTATCTCGCCGAATATGCGGAAATTCAGCCCACTGAGGTTTTTCGTCTATAGTTACTGAGAGATAACCTTCGCGGCTGATGAGGATCGACCATAAATTTTGTAACCTGACTCCCCAGGCTGAGGCGGCGAGTCCTTCATTATCTCCCGTCAATTCCAGCGTAAAGGGTGGCGAGGGGAGGGCAACGGGCGCGGAAAAGAAGTCGAATTCATCGCTTGCTTGTGCCAATGACCAATCGTCTACTGAATTGACCTGCCAGCGAAGTGTTCCCGCACGCGGGGGATTCGCAACGCCAAACGATAGCAAGATGATGAGGATTGCGCCACCGAGGATTACGACAAAAGTCATCAGCAGTGCGAAAAGCCACATTATTGGGGGGACGATTTCAATTGACAGGTTTTCAGGCGGCTTGTATGCTTTTGAGATGAGCGATTTTCGCGTGTTTCGACTTGTCAAATCTTACCTCCTCATCGTTCTATGGTGTGGTCTGATTATCGCCGCCATTATGAGAGTGCAGCATGTATTGGCTGATTCTGCTGTAGCTGGGGATGGTACGCTGCGCCGCATCCACGTGCCTATCCTGATGTATCATTATGTCAGCCTGCTCCCCGAAGATGCCGATGATATTCGGCGCGACCTGACGATTGAGCCGGATATTTTCCGCGCCCACATGCAATATCTGCGCGATGAAGGCTATCATACCATCTCGCTCTACCAGCTTCATGATGCGCTGATGTTTGGGACACCACTGCCACCCAAGCCGATTATCGTGACATTTGATGACGGTCATATCGATCATTATGTATCCGTGTTACCGATATTGCAGGAAATGGGTTTTGTCGGTACATTCTTCATTATTACGGGACGGGCGGATACGCATGATCCGGCCCATGTCAACTGGATACAGATCAAGGCGATGGCCGATGCGGGTATGAGCATGGAGTCGCATACCAAATCGCATCTGGATTTGCGTGGGCGTGATCGTGACTTTCTGGTTTATGAACTGCTTGGAAGCTTTGAAAGTTTATCGGCGCATATCGGGCGCGAGTCGCGCATGTTTTGTTATCCGGGCGGACGTTACGATGATGCAGCACTGGATGTCGCGCGGGAAATGGACATCTGGCGAGCCGTGACTACTCAACCTGGCATGGATCACACGACGGATAACCGCCTCGAACTCCCGCGTGTGCGGGTGAGCGGTGGCACAGGCCCAGGTGGATTGGAGTATCTGCTGGGGGGCGATTGGCTGCAATAGAAACTGCCAGAAATCTGCAAGAAACCCGCCGGGATGTTCCAGCGGGTTTGGGAAGAGTCGTCATTAATCGGGTAGAATTTTTGTGCCGAGAAAATAATCCAGCCAGATCAGGTAAACCAACGCCAGTGGGCCAGCGGTCGTGATGAAGTAAATGATACCGTAGCGTTCAATGGAAACGGGAACGGATTGAACCGGAGTGATAATGGGGGGGAGTGAAAGCGATGGAAGTATCCCGAATCCGACAGTAATAATCAACAAAGCCGTCACAAAGCCCAGACCCAGCGAAACAACCCAAACAATAATTCTGCGTATAGTAAGCGAGGACATACCATCTCCTATTGATGAGCGTTTTGGTAATTGGGCGTATTTTAACCTGACTAGAGGTTAACTTGCAAGTAACGTTTTTCACAAGGCATTGTTGAACGTTCAAAAAGTTGTTAAACTTGTGAAACTTGAGTCCGTTTAGGATAAAGTGAGATTGAAAGGGGGCCGTTCTGTGCCTGACTTATTTGATAAAGTTGGTGGTTACACTCAGGCTAAAGAAGCGATGGCGCTGGGAATTTATCCATACTTCCGTGCCTTGAGCGATTCCGAGGGCACAATCGCCCACTTTGAGGGCAAAGAAGTGGTCATGATTGGCTCCAACAATTACCTGGGATTGACGACTGATCTGCGTGTGCGTAAAGCCGCGATAGAGGCAGTAGAACGCTATGGAACCAGCGTGACAGGTTCTCGATTCTTAAATGGAACGTTGGAACTTCATCTCGAATTGGATCGCCGCCTTGCGAAGTTTGTTGGCAAGGAAGCGGCGCTTGTGTTTCCAACCGGGTATCAGACGAACGTTGGCACAATCTCGGCACTGGTGCAAAAGGGCGATTACGTCATCGTTGATAAGGACGATCATGCCAGCATCGTTGATGGCTGTTTCATGGCGAGGGGCGAGATGAAGCGCTTCCGTCATAACGACATCAGCAGCCTGGACGATGTTTTGAGCAAGCTGCCCGCCGATGCCGGGAAACTGGTGGTCGTTGATGGCGTGTATAGCATGGGCGGCGATATCGCTCCGCTGCCAGAAATCGTCGCTATCTGCAAAAAATACAACGCCCGCATCATGGTGGATGACGCACATGGTGTTGGCGTAACAGGCAATGGACGCGGCACAGCAGCGCACTTTGGCCTGACGGATGACGTTGATCTGATCATGGGTACGTTCAGCAAGAGCTTTGCGTCGATTGGCGGTTTTATCGCCGGAAGCGCAGATGTCGTTCATTATATTCAGCATCACGCGCGTTCGCTGATTTTCTCCGCAGCACTTCCCGCCGGGAATGTCGCGGCAGTCCTGGCAGCCCTGGATATTATCGAAACCGAGCCAGCCCATGTGGAGAGTCTTTGGGACAACGCCGAATATATGCGCAAGGGCTTCAAGGAACTCGGCTACGATACCGGTAAAAGTAACACACCGATTATCCCTGTTATTATCCGTGACGATTATCGTACCGTGCTGGCGTGGCACGCGCTGATCGAAGAAGGCGTTTATACCAATCCGGTATTGCCGCCGGGAGTGCCGCCGAATAGCAGCCTGCTGCGAACCAGCTATATGGCGACGCACCAGAAAGAACATCTCGACAGAGCATTGCACGCCTTCAAGCTGGTCGGTGATCGGCTAGACCTGGTTCATATGCCTGCCAGCACTGTGCCAGAAACAGGTTAACGACGATAGACGTTTGAGGTGCTTTTAGCGATCCCGAATCAACCCTGGTTCGGGATTTTTGTTGCGATACCATCAGTCTTAATGAATCACATCTGGACATCAATTGCGCTTGTGAAATAGAATACATTTGAATACATTTCTTTACGTTTAAAATATTCTGAATTGCATCTCATTGAACCCCTGAACAACTCGTGCGTTTCTAGGGGCGTTTCATGTCAATAGGGGGAAATCTATGAAGTCATTTTTTAGCTTGCTAACCAACCTGTCAGTCCGTTTCCGGGTGGTTACGCTGGCGTTGGCCATCGCGGTGATTGTGTTGGGCGTGGTTGCGATCACCCAACTGAAGCAAGAACTGCTGCCACCGATTGAGTTTCCTCAGACCATCATCCTCGGTCAGGTTTCCGGTTTGACCAGCGAACAGGTCATGGAAGTGTTGACCAAGCCGCTTGAAACCGAACTTGATAAAATTGACGAACTGGTGAATATCCAGTCCACGACGACAGGCGCGTTCGGCAGCGTGATCCAGACCAGCAACGAATTTGGTCAGAATCAGGAACGACTGCGCCAGAGAATACAAGCCGCCATAGACACGGTTCCGCTGCCACTGCGACGCATTGCGCCCGCCGCCGACCAGGACGCGGAAGCCTTCGCGACAACACTGCTGGCAGATCTGACACCGGATGTGCTGATCTATCTGGCAGAGAGTGATCCCAACTTCCTGTTTCAATTATCACCCGATGTCTGGGCTATTTTTCCCGCTGATACGACACGTGCCGTTCTCGCATATCTGGCAGCGCAAACCGAAGCTGGCGAAGCGGACAAAAGCGTTTTACGCCAATTGGTCGATCAGGAAATTGTTCCCCAACTTGACGCGCTGGATTTAGTTGCCAATATCACCGTTGGTGGTGGGCAGGTGCTTCCCGGCGAAGAAAGTGCGCTGGCAATAAGCGATCCTGCGACTGAAAATGCGCAGCCGTCCAGCCTGCTCCTCAAACTCTCGCGGGAAGTGTGGACAGTTGTCGGTGGCGACCTGGACGCATTAGACGCGAATGCTGTCGAGGCGTTGACCAGCGTGGCCTTTGAAATTCCCGAAACCGCCCCTGCGCTCCCGGCAAGCTGGCAGATGGATCGTTTCACTGATGCGACAGATTTGGTCGAAATGCGAACACTCACGCGCACGACTGCTGGCGTGTTCAATGATTTCTACACATCGGGTCGTATTGTGGGCGCACTCGGTCAGACGAATGACCTGACTCCCGAAGTTGTCGAGCAAATGTTGGCGATAGATCCGACGATGGCAGGCTATTTCGAAGCCGAACAACTTGCCGCGATGTCGCCGGAAGTGTTTGCTGTCCTGCCAAGCGACTTTGTTGCCAATCTTGACGGTTTTACCCGTGACGCACTGGCGGCGGCTGCCCTGGCGCAAACGATTACCGGTGAGCGTCTTGATCCTGCGCCAGTTGAGCTACCCGCCTCCTGGCGCATCTCGCCGCCGCAAATTATCAGCTTCAGTTTTGATGATTTGCCGCTGGCGACCTTTAGCGTTTTTGGTAATCTCAGTACCGAGCAAGCCGCGCCGCAAGAAGAAGCTGCTTCCGAAACGGTTGCGCAGGCTGAAGCAACCCTTGAAGCCACGCCCGAAGCTGAGACTCCTGTTCGCGAAATACCCGAAGGCCCGCCGCTGCCGCTGACCTTTAACCTCCTGTTAGGCAGTTTTCTGGGTACAGAACTCAATACGGCAGATGACCTGATCGACATGCCTGTTTCTGGCGCGATTGGGGAGCAGTTGGGGGCAAGTACCCTGCGTGCCGCCGATTTCTTCAACTTCCTGATTTTGTTGAGCAACCCCGAGTCGTTACCAGCAGGGGCGCCGACTCTACCCATAGATGTTTCAACACTTATCAACGGTCTGAGTCCAGAAGCGATTGGCTTTATTGCCGATAACGACCCGACATTCATCCCGAATCTGACTGCGGATGTTTACGAACGCTTCTCGGATGCGGTATTGCAACTGCCTCAGATGAATCCGCCGTTGGCTGATGTCTGGGACACGCTGGCGGGTCAGCCCCAGTTCACCGAGAACCCGCTAGACTCATCGAAAGATTTGCTCGATATTGGCGGTGGCAGCGCTTCAAGCGTACTCAATACGATTGACGAGACGGTGCCAGAAGATTTTTCGGGCTACGAAGTGCGCCTGTTCGACAGCCTCACGCCGGCTGTTGTACGCTATCTTGCGCTCAACGAGCCGGATTTCTACGCCAACCTGAATCCTGCTGTTCTGGAAAAACTCTCACCCCAGGTTCTGGTGCTGCTCTCGCCAGATTTCCTGGCTTCACTTGACCCCGCAGTCTCGGAAAAATTGACAGCGATTGCAAACGGTGAGCAGGATTCCGCCGCGACTGTGCTGGAATCGCGTTATACCACCAACGCGCCGCCTGCTGATCCAAATGCGCCGGCGATCAACCCGGATTGGGCAGTCATTGAACAATTTTTCAATATTGAACTGGATACGGTGGATGATTTCTTCCGTTTCCCCGAAGGCTTCCAGTTTAACGGTGCCAGCGGCCTTATGAATGGTCTGTTCGCGACCCCGCAAGGTGCATCCTTTGCCTCCGGCATGATCGGCGGCCTGAGTGCGGACGCGGTCAACTACATGCTTACCCGCGACCCGTCGGTCTTTAACGACCTGCAACCCGCGCCGCTGCAAGCTTTTGCGCCTGAAATTCTGGCTTTGCTGCCGCAGGAATTGCAGGATCGCGCAAAATCGGGTGGCGAACCCTTCAAACCAACCGATGCAGTCACACGCACCAACGGCGCATCGAGTTTACTCATTACCGTTTATAAATCGAGAGAGGCGAATACCGTTGAGGCTTTCCACACGGTTGAAGCGGTCATCCACGCGATAGACGAAGCCAACGAAGACATTCAAGTGGATGTGGCTTTCGAGCAAGCCAGTTTTGTCGAAGAATCAATCAGCGGTGTGGCGCGAGAAGGTCTGCTCGGCGCGATTTTCGCCATCATCGTCATCCTGCTTTTCCTGAGTGATGGTGCCTGGAATCGTTCACCTCGGCGTACTGTCGGTCTCATCATGGTCGCCATATTCACGATTGGGCTGATCCTGGTGGTCGTGGGCGGCTTGAACGCGGCGAACGGTGATGTGGGGCTGGCCTTTGCCCAGGCCGATACCGTCGTGCGTGTCTTGCTGATTATCGGCATCGTCAGCGGCCTTCTCATTCTGCTCTGGCCGGGGAATATCCCGAACCCTGCTTGGCGCAGTACGCTTGTGACAACAGTGAGTATTCCCTTGTCAATTCTGGCGGGTTTGGCGATGATGAACTGGCTGATTCCAGCTATTCACAATCTGCTTGCGCCCGCCGCCGAAACATCGTCCATCGTGGCTTTTATATTACGCCTATTTCCCGCGAGTCTGACGCTCAACCTCATGACGCTTTCCGGCATGACGGTGGCGATAGGGCGCGTGGTGGATGATTCGATTGTGGTGCTGGAGAATATCTTCCGCGAGATGCAGACTGGTAAGCCAAAACGTGAAGCCATTCTTTCCGGCACCCGCGATGTGTCTGTCGCGATTTTCTCCGCTACCGTTGTCACCGTTGTGGTGTTCCTGCCGCTTGGTCTGACGGGCGGCCTCATCAGTGAATTCTTCCTGCCTTTCGGTCTGACAGTGACTTATGCGCTGCTGGCATCGTTTATCGTCGCGATTACGGTTGTCCCGGCGCTGGCCTACACCTTCGTTAACGAACATGACATCGCGGAAGAAGAAGGCGCGGGGCCGATTGCGGGGCAGGTCGCGAAAGTTTATGAGCCGATTTTGAACTGGTCGCTGGCTTCAGGCCGCAATCGGTTTATCGTACTCGGCATCGCCGCGCTGTCCTTAGTCGTCAGCGGCGCGCTGTTCAGTACGCGCCCGTTCGCCTTTTTGCCGGATTTCGGTGAGCCTCAGATTGCTGTCAATGTGAGTATGCCCCCCGGCACCAAGCTTATCGAAACGAACGCACTGGTCAGCCAGATGGAACAGGTGATTCGCGATACATTCCCAGCGGACGAGCTAGGCACGGTTCGCGCGAACGTCGGTGGCGGTGGCCTGAGCCTCGAAGCGCTCTTGGGAACGACTAGTATCAGCGAAAATGTGGCTCAAATCACCGTTGGTATGCAATCGCAAGAGAATATTGACGCACGAACCCAAGAACTCCGCGCTCAGGCCGAGACGGTCTTTGGCGAGGGTAATGTAACGGTGTCTGCGGCTTCTTTATCCGATGGCGGTTTTGGAGGCTTTGAATTGGTCGTTGCTGGCCCACAAGAGGAACTTGAAGCGCTGGACAGCACGGTTATCGAAACGCTGGAAAATGTCGAGGGTCTGGCAAATGTCAGCAGTAACCTCAGTCAGGTGGCGGCAGCGGGTAGCGGTGACAGCGGACCAACGACCTATCTACGCATCAACCTGGAATCGGCGCTAAGTTATACCGGTGAACTGGAAACCCAGGATACGATTGGCACGACTCAGGTTGCTAAAGCCGCTGTTGAATCACTGGATTTGCCAGCGGGTGTGACCGTGAGCGAAGGTTTCCAGACTCAAACCCAGACTCAGGGTTTTCAGGGCATTCTGACCGCTATGCTGATCGCCATCGGCATCGTGGTGATCGTGCTGATCGTCACCTTTGGTTCGCTGGTTCACTGGCTGGACATCATCCTCAGCATCCTGGTTGCGCCGGTTGGTGCGGCGATTGCGCTCACCCTCGCCAATGAATCGCTGGGTATTTCCGCCATGATCGGTATGCTCATGCTCATCGGCATCGTCGTCACCAACGCCGTCGTGCTGATTGATCGGGTCCAGCAGAATCGTCACGAACGCGGTCTGGGGATTGATGAATCGTTGAAAGAAGCGGGTGTGCGCCGTTTGCGCCCGATTTTGATGACGACAATTGCCACCATTATTGCGCTGGTTCCACTGGCGGTTGGCCTTTCGGAAGGCGCGATTATCGCTGCGCAGTTGGGTATGGTCGTGATCGGCGGAATCACCAGCAGTATGCTTCTCACGCTGATTGTCGTGCCAGTTGCCTATCGTCTCCTCGACCCGCTGAACGAACGCATCTCGCGGTTGTTCGGGCGCAGGGGATAATGAACAGGTATTGATGTTCAAGTTTGGTAACGGAATCTGTAGGGGCGACACATGTGTCGCCCCTACACGAATATTACCCTTATAAACTTATCACCCCCCTGGCAGCGATGCCGGATCCGTCGTCGGTGTCAATGTTGGACTAAGCTGCTTCGTAAACGTCCAGGGGCCGCCCTCTTTACAAGGGATTTGCACGAAATTTGCGTCAAGCGGATAGACATACCATGTATACGTCCCGCTGGCAGGGATTTTAAGCAGGTCAAGCGTCTCGTTCTGGCGCAGCTCTAGCACGATTTCGTAGATTCCCTGACCGCTGCCTTCTGGCGCGACAATGCGTATCAGGTTGCGTGGGGCATTGGGGCCGCGCCAGTTGAACGTGATCGTGCCGCTGCCCTCAATCGCCAGCGTGCCGTTGACAGGCGTTAACACTTCCCACGAGCAGTCATAAATCTGAACGGCTGGCTGGACATCACCCGGTACATGTAAAACTTGCCCAATCGTAATCACATTGGCATCGGTTAAGCAGTTTCCTTCTACCAGTTCGCTGACGTAGGTATTGTAGCGATTCGCGATTTTTTCCAGCGCATCATCCCGCTGCACTTCATACGTCAGCTTCCAATCTTCGCGTATGGTACAACCCGGCGTGGTCGAGGGAGTCGGTGTTTCAGCACCGCGCAGCCCAGGGATCGACACGCTGATGTCAATCGTCGAAGTTGGCGTGATGGTTGGCGTGTTTGTGGCCTCGACAGTCGATGTCGGCGGCTCAAATGTCGGCGGCGGCAGCAATGTGCGCGAAGGTGTCAGCGTCGCCAGCGGTGTAAACGGCGGTATCGTTTCTGTAGGCGGCGGGGGTGTTTCGCTGCCTGTTTGAGCTTGTGGCGCGTCCACAGGTGCGATATTTTGCGAATTGGGAACGGGACTCATGCTCATCCGCATGAGAATCGCGCCGAGCAGCATGGCGATGAGGAACAACAAGAGGGTAGGAAGCTGCTTTCGAATCATGTGTTTGTCCTCGGGCGCGGCGACAGCCGTCCATCCAGTAAGTCGTAAGCGGTATCGACGTATTCAACAATCATGGGATCGTGCGAGACAATCAAAAAAGTCGTGCCTTGCGCTTCGGCAATGCCGCGAAAAAGGGTTAAGACTCGCCGCGCGGTGGGTGTGTCCAGACCGCTTGTTGGCTCATCGGCCAGAATGATCGCCGGACGCAGCGCCAGTGCGCGGGCAATGGCGACACGCTGGCGCTGACCACCGCTGAGTTCGTCCGGTACATGATTCGCCCATGCGCTCAAGCCGACAGCCGAAAGCGCAGTTTTTGCGCGGTTACGGCGCTCAAAATAGCCGAGGCCGGGCAGTCGCAGCGTCAGGTCAATATTTTCGACAGCCGTATAAGTGGGCAGCAGCGTATAGCTCTGAAAAATGAATCCAATCTGACGGCGGCGCAGGCGTGCGCGAGCGCGTTCTCCTAGATGGACAATATCCTGCCCACAAACTTCAATCGAGCCAGCATTGGGGTAATCCAGTGCGCCGATCAGGTTGAGGAGTGTCGTCTTGCCGCTGCCGGATGGCCCATAGAGCGCGACCAATTGACCAACGCGCACAGTCAGATCAAGCCCGCGCAGAATATGTACGGTGGTCTCACCCTGGCCGAATGAGCGCTCAACACCCTGGACATAGACGCTGACATCACTATTTTTTTGCGTACTCATGCTGCACCTTTGCGTTTGCGACCAAACGGCCACCACCAGCGACGGGCGGCTTCCGGCGGGGCATCCTGCGGCAGCATATCCTGTAATAAGGCGCCGGTATCATCCAATTGCTCAATTTCCGGGCGCAAAAGCACACCTTCGGGACGAATCTCGACAGCGATGCGCGGGGCATTGGCTAATTGTGACCGCACCGCTTCGGGCAGGGTGATTCGTCCACCTTCATCCAATGTGGGTGATTGATCTTCAGGATGGGCGATGTCTTGCCCAAGTGCGCCATCCCGCAGTGTCAAAACGCGATCTGCATGAGCCGCGACACCCAGATCGTGCGTGACCATCAAGACGGTGAGGCCATAGCGCTGACGCAGATCGTTGAGCAGTTCCATGACTTGCTCGGCACTCTGTCGATCCAACGCGCCCGTTGGTTCATCCGCCAGCAGCAGTGCAGGATGATTCGCCAGAGCTACCGCCAATGCCACACGCTGCTGTTGACCGCCAGAGAGCGCCGATGGGCGTTTATAGGCGTGTTCAGATAAGCCTACCGCGTCCAAAAGTTCAAGCGCACGTTTGCGCCGTTCCCAGAATGGCACACCTGCCAGCATCATCGGTAGCGTCACATTGCGCAGCGCCGAACGATGCGCGAAAAGATTGCGCTCCACCTGCTGCCACAGAAAGCCGACCCGCTTCAGGCGATAATCGGCCAATTTTTTACCCTTCAGTTCGAGTAAATTTTCGCCATCTACCAACAACTGTCCGGCGGTAGGGGTATCCAGTCCACCAAGCAGATTCAGCAGCGAGCTTTTACCTGCACCGCTGGGGCCGATAATCGCGACGGTTTCGCCTTTCTCCATCTCAAAATCAATACCCCGCAGCGCGACGAGTTCATGGTCGGCGACGCGATAGGCTTTTACGATACGTTTTGCGTCAACATAGGCCACGATTACGCTCCTTCAACCACATCGCCTTCTTCAACCCCGGCGATAATTTCGACGCGCTCGTCGGTTTGCAGGCCAATCTGCACGTCAACACTGCGCGGGCCGTCCGGCGTTTGCAGCACGACGAAGGTGCGATTCTGGAACTGGCGTATAGCGGCAGGCGGCAGCCACAGAACGTTTTCGCGCACTTGCAGCGGCATCTGAATTTCGATCAGTTGATTCGTAGGCACATTTTCAAGTGTGGCGGCGACCCGCGTCGTCTGGTCAGCATCCCGTGCGCTGAGTGGAATCTGGCGCACCACGCACTGTACCGCGCTGTCGGGGTCATTGATGATCTGGCAAATGCCGACCAAACCCACACTCAAGCGCTGCGCGTCGCCAATCGCGAGGGTGGCAATTGCTTCTTTGGGTTCTGGTCTGCCGACGCGGATCACGGCATTAAAGGCCTCGGCTTGATCACCGGGTGCAATATTTACTTCCAGAACTTCGCCGTCAATGGGCGTGTAAAGCGAAGATTGCGCGATATTGGCTCTAATCTGATCCATATTGAGCTGAATCGAGCGCAGATTTTGCTGGGCATCGGGGTTGCCTGCGCCGCTGCGGGCTTTTTGAAGATTCAATTCAGCCTGAATGACAGAATTTTCTTGTTGAGCGACCTGGAATTGATGATTATTGAAGCTTTGCGCCGCGCTGCTATAGCTGATTTCCGCGCTGCGTAACTGGGAACGTGCATTTTCGAGCGCCTGGAGAGCACTATCCACTGACGAGGCTGGCTGTTCCGGGTGGCTGCGTGCTTCGTCATACGCCCGCTGCGCATTTTCAAGATTGCGCTCGGCATCATCCAGGTTGATGCGTGAACTGGCGACGTTCGTCCAGGGGCTGTTCGCCTTCGTGCTTTCCAGGCTGAGGCGGGCATTTGCCAATGCAATCTCGGCATCTGTTACCGATTCCACTTCGCCCTGTGCGCCAGATTCGAGATTATATTGCGCTGATTCGAGATCAAGCTGTGCCTGGGCAAGCTGGTTTTCGAGATCATCAATCTGATAATCGGCTAATAATTGCCCTGCGCTGACCGTATCGCCGCGCTGGACATTGACCTGCCGTATTGTCCCGCCGACCTCGAACGACAGCGCCATTTGATCGCGCGATTGCCAGCGTCCCGTAAATTCGAGAATTTCCTGCACATCGCCGCGCTGCACCAGATAGGTGGGGCGAGCGACAGCCGGGGCAGTTGGCGCAGGTGTGGATGTTGGGGCATCCTGCGCACCAGGTTGATTGTTCGGTGTACAGGCCGCGAACATCAAAATCAGGAGACTCATCACGCAAAGAAGGATTCTATTATGCTTGGACAGCGAGTTCTTAGCGCGCGAATATTTCAATTCATTGTTCTCCGATTTGTAATAGCACGTCGCTCAATCTTCATGATTACGCATCACCCAATTTGACGACGGTAGACAGGCTTTCGCGGCTGAGGAACAGGGTGGTGAGCAGAGTCACCATAAACAGGATACTGGCGAAAACGATGTAAACGATCAAAATATCGTTCCACGCGACCCGCACCAGATAGGGAGGCAGCCCACCGCTAAAATCAAGCAATGGCAAAAATAACACCGTCGCCGCGACACCAATCGACGTGCCGCTGAGGATACCGCTGCCCGCGATCATGCCTTGCAGGATAATCAGATACATGCCCACAGACATACCACTAAGTCCCATTGCCCGCAGCGAACCCAGTTGAGTCACTTGGGCGCGGAATGATGCGGTACTCTGGATAATGGCACTGATGAGCGTCAGTGAGATTGACGCAATAAAACCAACTGATAAAAATCCTAAAACTCCCCGGCGGGATGGCGCGGCCTGCGCTTCTTTCAGCGCCGTTTGTGGATCGAGCCATTGCAGCACCGGAAAGCCGATCTCGCGCACTTCCTGCCGTATGGCTTCCGAATCCGCGCCCGGCTTCAGGCTTAACCAGATGTCGTGGGGGAGTTCCGTGCCGACGAGTTCGAAAATCGGGTCGATATTGGTGATGAGGAAAAAACCGGTGTTGGGATTGAGCGTCGGGAAATATTCGACCAGCCCGACAATCGGCACTTTTGTATCGTACCACTCGTTGAGCGCCGAAATTTGCAGCGTGACTTCCTGCCCGATGAGCAGATTGTAATCGCGGGCGGTTTTGGCACTTAATAGCACACCGTTGCGTTGTCCCGCCAATTCGTTAAATAAATCAGCAATCGGTTGAGTCGAATAATCGCTGCGGAAACGGGTCGTCGCCGCCATCGCCGCCCGGTCAATGCCCAGAACGACACCATCAATGCGCTGCCCAGACAGGGCTAACCGTGCTGGATAACGCCCGACACGCGACACCTGCGCGATTCCGTCAATACCGAGCAAATCGGTTGTCGGCGGTGCGTTAAAACCCGTAACCGTCAGAGTTGGCTGTTCGCCTTCAGCCGTTGGCTCATTCTGCTCGGTCTGCGCATCGGTGACAGTGACGATCACGGTATCCGCGCCAATTTTGTAATTGACCGAATCGGCCAGACTGCGATCAATCGTGCTTGCCATCGACGCTGTGAATCCGGTCAGACTGAGCGTGAAGCACATCATCAGCAGTGTGCCTCGGTAACGTCCTATCGAGCGCGTCAATTCGCGCATGGTCATCAACAGGGCGATTCCCCGTCCGTAGGAGAGGATACCTCCGGCAATCCGCAGCAAAAACGGCCACATCCGCAGAAACATCAGCGTCAGTGACAGCGAAAATAGTGTTGGGCCGAGGAATGTCAGCGGGTCAGCAAAGGGGTCTTCAGCCTGGGAGACGATTCCGCCCTGCCGCCAGAGCGTATAGAGCACATAGACCGCCGGGATGAACAACAGCACATCGAGATAGGCTTTTTGCCACCATGCTTTGGAGGCGCGGGCGGTTTCACGCTTAAAATTGGTGATTGTTTGGCCTGTCGTGCGCCATGCCAGCAAAAGGCCACTTCCAGCAGCGATCAAGGCCGTGATAAGCCCTGCCGCCAGCGCTTGCGGCGTGAAAACTACCGTTAGCGGCGGATTGGACGGGTCGAATTGTAAAAATGAGGTCGTTTGCCCTACCAACCCCACGACCAGCGGCGCGGCAAAAATGCCAATCGCCAGGGCGATGCCCGCCAGCACAAGCCACATGAGAAAGTGAACGCCGAGAATCGCGCGTCGGCTCATGCCTCGGCTGCGCAGCGTGACATCTTCCTGCTGCTGTCGATTCACTAAAAGTCCGGCGACGAGCGATACGAAATACAACACCAACCCACCAACGGGCAGCACCATAATCACAAGCTGCTGCGTGAGGAGGCTCACCTCGACGCTGAAGGCTTTGAGGCCATCGACAGGCGATAAATCCATCCTCATGCCGGGTAAAGCCGTCGTCACCAGCCGTTCGCCATCCACGACACGCGCCAGAATCGCGTCAATATCGGATGTTCGGACTTCTTCGCCATCGAAAATGAGATACCACGCGCTTTCCTCGACTGGGCGCTCGATTCCTTCGAGCATTTTCCATAGATCGTCACGCTGCACCAACAGCACTTCGTCGAAAAATTTGGGCGTAAAAATCCACGATGGGTCGGCGGCGTTCAGCGGTGTCCACAGCGCGGCGATGACCAGTGTGACCGGGTCGCGCCCAGGGAGAGTAGCGGTTATTTCGTCGTTAACCTGGAGACCCATGCTGTAGAGCATTTTTTCCGAGATCATGACCGGGATTGCTTCGCTTCCCGTGTCGGTTTCCGGCGGCCATTGCCCTGCGACTACGTTGATTTGCTCGTCCGCGCCATCCAGTGTGCCGATATTGAACGCGCCCAAGCCTTGACCGTCGTCCAGCCGCAGAGTCCATGCTCCGCCGCGTGCATAACGAACTTCACGCACGGTTGGCAGACCCATCGCACCGACAAAGCTATTCTCGACAGCACCCGTTGCGGCATTGATGTCGTCCTGTGTGACGTTGCCATTCCATGCGCCCAGGTAGCGGAAACGGAAGGCATAGGGCGGGTTGGTCAGGCGCGATTCGAGCAGGCCCGTGTTGACAGCATCAATATACAGCGTCAGGCTCAAGGCCAGAGTCGCCGCTGCCGAAAGCCCAACCAGCGCCCATAGTACGAGGATACGGTGCTGCCACAGTCGCTCAAGCGTGAAAATCAACGAGTCAAAAAATCGAAACATCCTGAACCTTTATCATGTAAGGGCGCATCGCGATGCGCCCCTACGATTATCCGTCACACTCTATTTTACTTATGATGTGATGGTTGGGTCTACATCGGTGGCACAGTCCACGAATTGCTGGAAGTAATCCCTCGGATTCTGTTCGCTTGCTGTGTCCAATGGCGGGATCGCAGCCGCACATCCTTGATAGTCTTTGGCGAACATTTCAGCCTGTGCCAATTCATCTTCGAGATTCGCATCTTCGTTAATATAGCGATCAAACGCCCGATTGAGCCAGCTTTGCACCCACGAGTCCTGTGGCGACCCACCGAAACCGGATGGTAGCGCGATCACATTAGGCTGACCTAAGAGACGGTCAATCTGATTATACAACGCGATAGTATCGGGTGACTGGCTGGCGGTCACTGCCGGGTCATTGATGAGCGAACGGCGGGCAGGCATGGCGGAGAACAGTTCGGGATGACGTGAAAGTTCGCTCAACCAGCGATAGCAGGCCTCCGGGTTCTGCGCGTTGACGCTGATGTACGCCGTTCCGACATTATAGGAGATGGTTGCATATTGAGTGCCTTGTGGGTATGTCGTCAGCCGATAGGGATTGCTGCCGACGATTTCTTCCACTGCGAACAGGTTTAACGCGCTCAATGAATGCGTGGAAATTGCCGTCGTATCCTCGGATGAATCAGCGATAGCGAATACGGCAACCGCACCGCCACCACCACGTGGCCCAATTGCCGTGTATTCGATATAACCAGCTTTTACCAGATCAAGCATCTGGCGGATGGCTTCGACAGTTGCCGGGTCGGTGAAATTGATCGTCACAGGCGTGGTTCGATAATCCAGCGGAAGCCCACCGAAACCGGCGATCAGCGACAAGAGATAATCACTACCAAAGCCACGCGGGATAAAAGGGGATGAATCCGGCGAAGCATCTTTTAACGTTTTGAGCGCATCGGTGAAAGCGTCGATTGTCCAGCCATCTTCCGGCATTTGAACGCCTGCATTCTCAAACATTTCGGCGTTGTAGCGCAGCACTTCTGGCTGGACGACAATTGGGAATGCCCAGGTTTTGTTGTCGGACTGGACTTGTGCCAGCGTGTTGCCGATCACATCACTTTTATCAAATGACGGGTCTGCATCCATGTAAGGATCGAGGTTGAGAACGTTTTCGAGATTGCCATCGCCGACGCTGTTGGTCGGGATATAGTAGCAGTCATAGCTCGCAGACATCGCCTCCAGGCTGGTGTCACGGGCCGCATCCAGAACGATTTGTCCCACTTGTGGATCGCTGGCGACAAAATTGTTGATGATCTGATCCCACTGATCCTGGTTCGGCAATGGCGAAATGAACGAGGTCAGGCCGAATTTAATCGCGATTTCGCCAGGATTCAGTACCACTTCCGGCACAGGTGTCGCGACGGTGACAATCGTGGTTTGGCGCTCGGCGGCAGTGTTTAAATTCCCGATGGCCAGCGCCTCAGCTTCCTGTAGGGCAGTTTGTGCATCCACGATGTCCTGTTCCATCGTGTCAATCGCGACGTTCAGATAATCCGAAAACAGCATTTCGGAAACGGGCAGCGCATGGTCATAGGCCTCAGTCACGACAGCCTGATTTTCCGGCGTGTAGGTCAGGTCGGCAAAAGGTTGGTTGCTGTCACCTTCTATTCCAGCCAGACTTTTACGGGCCGGGGTCGAGCCAAAAAGATTGTTGGCGACATCAGCGCTTGATGTGAGGAATTTTGCCAGCGCGTAGGCTTGTTCTGGATATTGTGTCCCGGTGCTAATAGCAAAACCTTGCACTTCCATACCTGCATTCCCACCGGGGAGCAGTGAGCCACCAGGAGGATCGCCCTGTACGCCCGGAAAACTGGCGAGGCCAAAACTCTGCTGAATGCTCATCGCTGGCCCATCTCCACCACCGCCAACAATGACGATACTATTGCCACCGCCCACGCCGCCGATGATCCCCTCATCCTTGAGTGATTGCCAGGTCGTGAGCAGCGATTCAAGTGCCGAATTGGTCAATGCAGGTTGAGCAGGGGTAGCTGCCATATCCGCCAGCGATGTACCCAGCAAACTTCGCAGCATATATTTGGTGTTGCCATAATCGACGTAGCCCGCGTTTGTAACTTCGCCCTCTGCATCGCGTTTGGTCAGGGCGCGGGCAGCGTTGGCAAAGTCGTCCAATGTCCATGAGCCATTGGGATAGGCTAGCCCAGCCTCGTCAAATGCTTTGCGGTTGTAGATCAACAAGATGACATCTGTCGAAACGGGCAGCGCCCATACCGAACGATCCCACTGGAAGGATTGCCACGCTGCGGGGATAAAATCGTCGATATTGAGCGTGGGATCGGCGCTGGTGAGAGGGCTGAGATCAAGAAAATAGCCCGCGCGAGCTGATTCGGGTGTCAGGCTGCTCGAATTCACGAACACGACATCGGCTGAGGCAACATATTCCTGCATATCTTCCAGATGCGCGTTGATGCCAAAAGCGGGTGACGCGGCGAATCCGCCTCCACTGCTGCTGACGATGTTGAGCTTGATGCCAGGATTCTGCGACTCAAATTCTGCGATGAGATCGGCATCAAAAGTTTCGCTCAAAAATTCGGGGACAGCCAGTTGAAGTGTGACTGTCGAGTCCTGAGCCGCCAGTGGCAGCCCAACCAACAGCGTCGCCATCAATAAAAATACAAAATATCGTAAACGCATAATCTATTCTCCTTCTGACAAAGGCTTGCTGAGATTTCTGATAATCTCCAGAATTCGAGCATAGTGTCGCCTTTGTCGGTTTCGCCCCGGTTACACGGTGATTACAGCTTCGTAACCGGGTGCGAAATCACCATTCAGGAAAACGATGTAAATTCACTATAGGGGCGACTCGCCGAGTCGCCCCTGCAAAAAATGATAAAGCATTCCTTTACTCGGGCAGCGGCGGGAAGAACGATTCCAGGCTCGGATCGACTTTGGTCGCGCATTCGAGATACTGCCGGACAAAATTGATCTGCTCCTGTATCGAAGTCATCGAAGCCGGGTCATAGGCGGGTATAACGGCGATGCAATCAGCGTAGGCTTTGGCGAACATCTCCGCGTCCGCCAGTTCGAGATCGAGATCGCCATCTTCCAGCACGTAGCGGTCAAAAGCGCGGTTCAGCCAGATTTGAAGCACGAAATTGCCGATAGCCGAGTTATCCACACCAGCAAATGGCGATGGAAATTCGACTTCGTTGGGTGCTTGCAACTGCTGGTCAATCGTATTGTAAAATGCGCTCAAATCTTCGCCCTGCAAGGTTGCAATAGAAGGGTCGCTAATTTGCGAACGTCGGGCAGGCATCGCCCCAAAAAGGTCGGGATTTTGAGCAATTTTGCTGATCCAGCGGTAGCAGGCTTCGGGATTCTGCGATGTGGCGCTGATATAAGCCGTGCCAATGTCATAAGCAACAGGCGTGTATTGTGTTCCAGTGGGGAAGGTTGTGAGGCCGTAAACGCTCTCGCCTTCAGAATCTTCCTCGGACATATTGAACCGGAAGCTCAGTTGATTGAGCGTGTCATTGTAAATCAGATATGACAGTTCACCGCCAAAACCACCGCCACCCAATGTCGCAAGCTGTGAATATTCGATGTAGCCATCTTTTGCCAGATCGAGTACCTGCCGAATCGCTTCAACATTCGCCGGATCGGTAAAGTTGATGGTCGGTGGTGTCGTGCTGTAATCCATGGGGATGCCGCCATATGCCGCGATGAGCATCAAAATATAGCTGGCGCTGATACTGTTTTGCGGGACAAACGGCGCGGGATCATCCGGGCTGATTTTCAATGATCTGAGCGCATCACTGAAAGCATCGACTGTCCATCCATTTTCCGGCTCAGGTACACCAGCCTCGGCAAACTTCGCGGTGTCATACCACAATATTTGCGGCTGAACATTCAGCGGATAGGCCCAGATTTTGTTGTCGCGGCTCAACTGTGTCAGGACATTGCCAACCAGATCATTTTTGTCAAACTCGAAATCCGCGTCAATGAAGGGGTCGAGGCTTAAAACGGTGGTGATGTCATTGCTGGATGTGGCATTATAGGGCAGCATGAAACAATCATGGGTGGTGGCGATGTCGGTGAGCGATGTACCAAAATCGGTGCTGAGGACGATTTGCCGCACTTCCGGGTCGCTGCTGGTAAACTCTTCAACCAATTGATTCCAGTGCTCCTGATTGGGCAGCGGTGACGTGAACGCGGTGATATTGAAATTGAGCGAAACCTGACCTGCGGATAGCACTGGTGTTGGCACAGGCGTCGGCACGATAACGACGGTTGTCGCGCGTCGATCACTTGCCGCCTGTAGATTTTCAATCGCGCGTAGTTCGGCTTCTTGCAATGCACTTTGCGCGTCAATCTCTTCATCGTTCATGCGGTTCAGTACATCGTTCACATAGTCGGTGAACTGCAAATCGGAATAGGAGAGTCCGTTCTGGAAAGCCTGGTCGATTACTGCCTGATCTTCGGGCGAATAGGGCGGGCGAAAAGCGATATTATCCGGGTCTTCGGCACCCACAAGGCTTTCTCGCGCGGGGCGTTCACTGAAAAAGCTATTGACGAGGCGAATGTTATTGGAGATGAACTTCGCCAGTTCATAGGCCTGTTCGGGATATTGCGTACCACTGCTGACGGCAAAACCATTTGCTGTAAGTCCCGCGCCGCCCCCAGGAAGCAGCGCTGCCGCCCGTTCCTGAGTCGCGTTTGTGCCAAATGAGTACAGCGCGAACGATTGATCGATACGGATCGGCACTTCGTTAATATCGAAACCCTCGCCCGGTTCAGATCCACCGAGCAAGCCATCTTTTTGGTACGCCACCCATTGATCGAGAAGGGCGACGACATCCGGCGTGTTCAACATGGGTATGTTGGGGACAACTGTTTCATCGTAGAGATTATGCCCCAGCAGACTTCGGATGAGCAGGACTTTATTATTGCTGAATGTATAAAAACCCGGCTTGATGATGTTGCCGTCGGCATCACGCTCGGAAAGCGCATCATCGGCATTCGCGAGGTCGTCAATTGTCCAGTCCGCATCAGGGTAGGCTAATCCGGCTTCGTCAAATGCGGTTTTGTCATAAATTAAAAGCGTCATATCGGCGGTGATCGGGATTGCCCAGATGCCCCGATCCCATTGAAAATTATTCCACGCCGCTGGGAGAAAGTCGTCAGAATTCAGTGTTGGGTCGCCTGCTGTCAGGGGCGATAAATCCAGAAAATACCCCGCGCGTGTCCCCTCCACCGATAAATTGTAATTGTTTACGAACAGCACATCGGCAGCACTTGCAAATGTTGCGGCAGCGTCCAGATGCTCCTCGACACCATAGGCTGCTGCGGAGAAAAAGATATTGTCATTACCAATCGTATTGACTACGACTTTCACTCCGGGATTCTCGGCTTCGAAATCGGCGAAAACATCATCTTCAATATTGCTTGTTACCCATTCAGGAAGGGCGACGGTCAAAATGATCGAGTTGTCCTGCGCCACCAGCGTGGGGACAAGGATGGCGATCACGAGAGAAATAATCAAGAAGCTTAATAATCGCTGCTTATTCAAGCTTGTTTCCTTTCATAACTGGCTGTTTATAGGAAAACTTTCTATGGTGATTACGCATCTTCGCCGTTTTCGTTGCTTAATTTTGAGCGTAATGATAGGATTGTCGCCGACAGGTGTCAATAGCAGAAGGTAACACTTGTGTAATGTGGTCGTTTGGGTTGCGCCAAAAAAGCCCCTCATTCATGAGGTGGTTGCTCCAACTGATGGCTGATATTGTGAGTGTAAATAAAATATCCATTTACCCGCGCAAAGGTTCGAGATTTTAGCAGTGGGTGAGGCGTAGGTGAGGCGTTTATTGACAGTCCCGCTATATTAAAAGTAAGATTGCAAACTGGGATTTTTATCCTTTTAGAAGATATACTAAGCGTTTTACAGGCAAAAATGATGGCAAGTGTTGATCTCAAAATGGATGATAAACAACTGCAACCCCGCCGGGCAAGAAACCTTTCACTCGCGCAGCCCATTCGCCAGCGCGGCCTGTGGGGGCAAATCTGGATGGTCTTGCTTCAGCCGGGGCAGTTTTTTCGTGCGCTGCCGACGATAGATCAATCCCGACAGTGGCTGTGGGTGGGGTTGATCATTTTGGCGCTCATCGGTTTTAGTGCGATCCGTCAGGCCGCTGCACCCGCTGCTGATCCGAATGCGTTTCAAGTTCCTATCGATGCTGGCGGCGCACCCGACCCCAACATTTTTGGAGGTGGCGATTTTGGTGTGCCGGAAGGTGGCCCACCGCCGGGTGGTTTAGGCGGTAGCTCATCAACGGATGTGTCTTCTACATGGACGACAGCGCTGTTAGCTGCCAGCAGTATTGTGCTGGGCTGGTTTATCCAAACGTTATTATTGTGTGAGGTTTCGCTGCTCCGAGGTTTTTCGCCGCGTCTGGGACGAAATTTTCAGATTGCGATCTGGGCGAGTTTGCCTTTGGGAGTCATGGCGGTGGTACAACTGTTGTATTACATGGCAGGCGGCTCAATTACAGGCGCAGGGGTATCTGGTTTGGTGGTCGAGCTTCCCGGTTATGCCGATTTATCACCCTATGTTCAGGCGATTATTCTCTCATTTGCCACCCAGCTTACGCTGTTCTGGTTGTGGAGTCTGGCGCTCATCTACATCGGTGCGCGGCAGGCGCTTCACGGGCGATGGTGGTCGTCGATATTAGTTGTCATCGCCTGGGCCGTCATTATCGTGGTTGTACCTGTCCTCACAGGCGCGGTGAAAGCGCCTGAGACGGAACAGCAGGAAGTTGATCTCGACTCGTTGGGTCTGCCGCCGGAAGCGCTGGATGTGCTGCCGCGCGAATTTCTGGAAAATCTGATGGGGCCAGATGGCGCGGTATCTGAAACCGTTGAACCGGACATGGCTGATCCAGTAACATCACCACTTTCATCCGTTGAAGAAACTCCTGAGTTGTCGGAGGGCAGTGATGGCGCTCCAGAAAGTGAATAGCGCTGAAATCACGCCGATGGTCTCCGGGCGAAATCTGCAAAAGATGTTTCAACTCGGCGACCAGTGGGTGCAGGCTTTAAGAGGCGTGGATGTCGATATTCCCGAAGGCCAGTTTGTGTGCATCATGGGGCCAAGCGGCTCTGGCAAGAGTACGCTGCTCTATATGCTCGGCGGCCTGGATCGACCTACCGCTGGTGAGATTCTGATTGGCGGTCAGCGCATTGATTCGATGGATGGCGAAGATTTGGCGCGGTTTCGACGGGATCGTATCGGCTTTGTATTTCAGGCTTTTCACCTTGTCCCGACGATGACCGCTTTGGAAAACGTGGGGCTGCCCGGTGTTTTTTCCGCGATGCCGCGTGATCTGCGGGATCGGCGGGCGATGCGACTTTTAAATATGCTGGGGATGCTGGATCGCATGGATCATCGTCCATCGCAGCTTTCCGGCGGTCAGCAGCAGCGCGTGGCGATTGCACGGGCGCTCTTTAATAACCCGCCGATCATTATGGCCGACGAGCCAACCGGCGCACTCGATAGTAAAACCGGGCAAATTGTGATGCAAATGCTGCGCTGGCTAGCGACCAAGCGCGGCAAAACGGTATTGGTTGTCACCCACGACCCCGGTGTCGCCAGTTATGCAGATCGTATGTTGAATTTGAAGGATGGGCATATTATCGAAGATACCCTGCCCAATCCAGAAAAGCGTAATCATGTCCTCTAAACGTTTGATTGTCTATTTCGTCAGCCTGATGCTCCTATCAATAGGGGTGTGGCAGGTCATTGCACAGGAAACTACCCAGGAGCCGCCATCCGAAGCAACGGCAGAACCGACGGATGAGCCGACACCTACCGTTATCAGCGTCACCAGCTCGGAGCCGAGGCGCGTCACACGTGGTCAGGAAATAATCCTGTCGATTTTCGGCGCGAATTTCACACCCAATACGACTGTTCGCTTAATCGGCTTTGGTTTGCTGGAAACAACTCTCGTCAACAGTGGTGCATTGACTGCCAAAGTGCCGGGTACGGTGACGACGAACGAATATCAGATTGAGGTCAGCGATCCGGCGAACGGCACGGTGAGATCGCCGGATACTTTAAGAGTCGTCGCGCCCGCCGCCACACAACCACCTCAACCTACCGCCGCGCCGCCGCTAGACCCGCCAACGGCTATTCCCGGTGAGCCATCGCTGGTGGTGCGGAATTATTCGACAAATCCTTCCTCCGTTACGCCCGGTGGAGGCGTGACCCTGACCCTGGAAATCGTTAATCAGGGTAATCGAACTGCGCAGGGTGGATCGGTTGCGGTTGAGTCGGGCGGCAGCTTTGTACCCGCCAGCGGACAGGCACTGGCAACACTGCCGGATATTGGCCCCGGCGCCAGCACGACAGTTACACTGGCGGCTGTTGCGGCATTGAGCGCCGCTGAAGGCCCAAACAGCATTAGCGTCACAATGGCCTACCGCGATTTTGAAGGTCAAACTTATACCAGCACGGGTTCGCTCACCGTCAATGTGCAAAAAGTTGACGAAGCATCGCAGGTGACGTTAGCACGTTATCTCGTCAACCCGAATCCGGCTTTGCCCGGTGAACCTGTAACCGTGACCGTTCTAGTCATCAATAGTGGTAATGAAACCGCATCGCAGGTGCTTTTACAGATGTCTGCTGGCGCTGATGGCATTTTGTTGGCCGGGCCGCAGGGCGATAGTTTCCCATTAGGCGACATCGCGCCTGGGGGAAGCGCTGGTTTTGATATGCCGTTGATCGTTGGCGCAGCGGCGAAAGCTGGCCCACAGCCGCAAGCCTTTACGCTGACCTACCTGCAAAATGGCGAGTCAAAACAGGTCACAGGCAGCATGACCATTGAAATCGCTAAAACGGAAATTCCAGCTCCGGTGCTTTTACTGGAATCCTATGATATTGGCGCGAATGTCTTGAAACCGGGCGACCAGTTCAAATTGACGATGAATTTGCAGAATGTTGGCACTGCGGATGCCACCGATTTATTAATCACATTTGGCACGGTGGAATCATCGGGCGGCGGTGATGATAACGACAATACCGATGATGGAAACCCTTCCACCACCAGCACCACACCCAGTACAACTTTTGCGCCATTGGGTGCTGGCGGCACGATTTACGTCGGCACGATTGCGGCGGATCGCGAAATTGTCACGCTGGAACAGGATTTTATTGTTAACGGCTCAGTCAGCAGCGGCATTTATAGCCTGCCGATCACGCTGCGCTACAAAAAGCCGGATGGATCAGCCGGACAGGACAGCCTGCGTGCCAGTGTCGTTGTTCTTGCGCCACCACGCCTGCGCATCGAACTGCAAAGCCCACTACCTGAAGAGGTGAATGTGGGCGAACCGCTGCCGATTGCGCTGGATATTATCAACGTTGGCAAAAAAGATGTTGATCTCACATTTGCCAATTTTGAAGTCGAGAACGCTGAAATTCTGGACGGTGCGGAGACATTTTTAGGGACGCTGAAAACGACTGAAGATACGTCTGTGGCGGCGACAATCATGCCCAATGATGAAGGGCCAGTGAAAGTCAGAGTCATTTTCAACTATCTGGACGAACTCAATCAGGAGCAGGTGATTACCGAGGACTACGAAATCCAGGCGTTGTTGCCCCCGCCACCGCCGGAAGAGGAATTCCCGCTGATCCCGGATATAAACGTACCGCCGCCGGAAGAAGAGCCGGATAACAGTGCTCTCCTGGGACGCTTGCTGCTCGGTTTGCTAGGCTTAGGAAGTTAGCCATGTTCTATGAATTATCGCGTTTGGCGGTTGGCAATCTGGCACGTGCCCGCGCTCGTCTGGTTATGACAGCGGGGGGGGTGCTGGTGGGAACGACAGCGGTGATTTTGTTGATCGCGCTGACGATTGGGTTGCAGCAGGCCGCTGAAGCAGGTATCGGTAACAACGCCTCGCTGACGGAAATTACCGTTTATCCATCGTGGTCAGCTGGCCCAACGGATGAAAATGTTCCTCAGTTGGATATTGCTGCGGTGCGGGCTTTCTGGCAGGTTCCGGGTGTGGCTGCGGTGATTCCGATGGTCTATTACCAGGGCGGCGGTGAACTGATCGCCGATGATTACCGCAACTATGCGCAGATTATCGGCATTGATCCTTCGCTATTACCGTATCTGGGGGTTGGCGTTCAACAGGGTGAGCTACGATTAGGGCCAGGTGAGGTCATTTTCGGTGGTATGGTTGGCGATTATTTTTATGATCCTGAAGCTACCGAATGGCAGCCGATCAACGTCGATTTATACAACACCCCAATTGAACTGCGCACCTATTCGTATTCTGGCACGGACGATATGACCAATGATCTCAATGTCAGCGGCGTGCTGAATGTTGGAACGAGCAATTATGACGGCGCGATGCTCATGCCGATTGAGGATGTGATTGCGCTGAACGAATGGAGTTCCGGCCAGGAATTTGACCTGGAGACGTTTAAATTCGATCAGATTGTCGTTCGTGCCACCAGCCGCGAAACCACCAACGAAGTGTCGGAAGCCATTCGCGATATGGGTTATGGCACAGGCGGTATGGGTGATTTCCTCAATCAGTTGAACTCGTTTTTCGGGACGATGCGCCTGATGTTGGGCGGCGTTGGTGGGGTCGCGCTGCTGGTGGCGGCGTTTGGCGTTGCCAATACCATGACAATGGCGATCCTCGAACGCACGAAAGAAATTGGCCTGATGAAAGCGATTGGCGCGACAGACCGCGATGTGCTGACGGTCTTTTTGATCGAGGCAGGTCTGGTCGGTTTGTGTGGTGGGCTGGCAGGGGTTGGCTTATCGCTGTTTCTGCAAAATGTGATTAATCAGGCGATACTAAATGCGCCAGCGGGTGGAGAAGGCGGCATCATGTTTTTGCCCTTTGATCCCGCGCAGATCGGCGGCAATCTGATTGTGATTCCGCCGGAATTGTCATTGTTTGCTCTGGCGCTGGCGACCTGTGTTGGCCTGGGTGCGGGGCTTTTCCCCTCGCTTCGTGCGGCGCGTCTGCCCCCGGTGATCGCACTTAAATCAGAATAATCTTCGGGCGCGATCCCTCTATTTGGATATAAAAATCGGCGACTTACTGTAGGTCGCCGATTTAATTTTTTGAAAACTGTACGAATTAGTCTTCGGGCGAAGCGTCTACGCGACCCCAACCAAAGATGTCATCGCGGCCACTTGAGCCTTTATCGTCTGCGAGGTAGCGGAGTGCCTGTTCGAGTAACGCCGGAGGCATATTGCCACCATAAGCGCTGATATAGATGGCTGCCATACCTGCGACGTGCGGCGCTGCCATGCTCGTCCCGGCTGCCCAGCTATAGCCACCGGGGACATTGCTGATAACCATATCGAATACCCAGCAGGGGCGTGTGAGGCCGATTATGGTGCAGTTTTCGTTGCCGGGGTAATCGAAGTTACCACCCGGCGCGGAGAAATCAATGCCCCAGCCAATATTCGTATACGATGTTGGAACATCCAGATCGGTGGTCGGATCTGTCACCCAGTTTAATGGGCCAAGAGCCGAGATTGAAAGAACACCTGGGGTATCGGAAGGAAGATGGACAAAGTATGGATTGGCTGAAAAGTCGAAACCATCATTCCCTGACGAAGCAATAACCGTTGCGCCTCGGCTGCGGGCATAATGAACAACGCGGGTATAGGCCAGCCCCAGCTTGATAATATCGCGAGACGTGTAGCAGGTTTCGGGGTCTTCCGGGTCGGAACAGCCGCCACGCAGATCCAGCGGGCCGCTCCCGAGGCTCATGTTAATCACATCCGCGCCAATGTCGGCGGCGTACTTAATGCCGGAAATAACCTGCTCGTCAGTGCCATAGCCTAAATCACGAGACAAAACCTGGACAGCCACGATTTCGGCTTCTGGCGCGACACCGATGATGCCAGTACCGTTGTCTGACGCTGCAACGATGCCCGCGACGTGTGTACCGTGATTGAAGTACAGGCCAGGGGGTGGATTCCAGTCTTCACCAGGGACAAACGATTTACTCAGGATTGGATTTACCCGGTCAACCAGATCGGGATGGTCGATGTCAACCCCTTCATCCAGGATGGCGACACGTACACCCGCGCCACGCCGTCCAGCTTCCCAGGATTCCGGCGCATTGACGGCATCAAGCCCCCACTGGATGTTGTAGAAAGGATCATCCTCGGTGGTGTTATTGGGAGGGTTGACGGCCTCAGACGATGATAACATCTGGATACGTTCCGGTTCAATCAGGCGCATCTTGATGCTGCGTACCACGCCGTTCGCGCTGCGAATCTGTGACCCGAAGTTGGGATTGGCGCTGGTGACAAAAACAAGGCCAAGCCCAGACATCGACTTGTTGACCGTACCACCTGCGGAACGGATTTCGCGCAGAAGGGCGGCTGGAATCTGATTAGTCGTATTCGCGATAACGATAAACGTTTCGGCTTCAGTTTGCGCTGAGACGGCTGAGATCGACAGCCCCGCAGCAATGACAAACAAAAGCGCTACTAAAACAACACTGCGTTTTAACATGCTTCTACTCCTTATGTATGCTGTATGATTTGTTCCAGGCATACCCTCAATAAGCGCGGAACAAAGAAAATATAACTTGGGCAGAAGGTATTTCAAGAAAAAAGGTAAAATTTAGTTTGAAAACCCTTACATTTGTGACCCAATTCTGAAAATTGTAAATGTAATACCTTGCATTCTCCTTGCAATACGCGCCGTAATTGAGTAATTTGAATAAAAAAGTAAATTTTTGATGCGAATTAACCGGCAATGATGAAAGGTTCAGGTTTTTTCCTAACAGGAAGGTTAAGAAAAAGTTAGAGAGGAAATGGATATTGCGAAGAGATTTCGTGTGGAATTCGTATGGAATACAGGCATAAAAATAAGTGCCAGAATCCTGACACTTATTTTTGTCATGCGAAGAAAGTATGCCTATTTCACGTCATGCCAGGCCGCGTAGACTTCGGTTTCGCCCTTGCGCATCGCCCGCAGCAGCGCGTCCTGATCGACGGGAATATTAAACACCCGTACACCGACAGCGTTGTAGATCGCGTTTGCGATGGCGGGTGAGGTATTGATCGACGGAATTTCGCCGACACCTTTCGCGCCGTATGGCCCCTCCGATGAGCGATGCTCGACCAGATGGCTGATAATTTGCGGCGTATGTTTGATACTGGGCATTTTGTAGCGCGACAGCAGGGTTGACCAGGGTACGCCGTTTTCGACAATGTAGCTTTCGGTCAGGCAGTTGCCCATCGCCATGATAATGCCGCCTTCAATCTGTCCCTGGAGCAGGAGAGGATTGATTGCACGACCAATATCGGTTGCTGAGATGATTTTTTCGACACTGACCACACCTGTATTCAGATCAACGCTGCACAGCGCGGCTTGTGTTGCGTATGAAAATGCGAAGTGCATATCGCCGCCCGTGCCGAGTGGCTGCGTTTTCGGCCCCCAGTATTCGTGGAGGATGCGCGTCGAAATGCCCTGCTTTTTCGCCAGTTTAACGGCCTCGCCAAATGACATACTGCTGCCATTGGCGCGGACAAGCCCTTCTTCAAAACGCAGGCGGTCCGGCGGGTAATCAAACTCTTCTGATACGACGGTCTTGAGCGCGTCGCGTAGATTGGCGGCGGCAAGGCGCACAGCGTTGCCACTCATAAAAGTCTGGCGGCTGGCGGTTGTCGGGCCACCGTTGGGCGTGAGGTCGGTATCGGAGAGCAGCACACGCACATGGTTATAAGGGAGTCCAAGTTCTTCAGCGGCGCACTGTGCCAGCACCGCGACCAAACCCTGACCCATATCGGCAGATGACGAGCGCACTTCCACGCTGCCATCTTCAAAGGCTTCGACTTCAGCATCGGATTTATCCGGCGCGCCGCCACCCAAGCCCGTATTTTTGTAGGCGCAGGCGATGCCCCAACCGTAAGCCATATCGCCTTCGCGCCATCCCCATTGGAAATGACCGTTCGCGCGCATGTCGGCATCGACTTTCTCAATCGTTTCGATCAGGCCGACGCTTTCGCGCAAAAGTTGGCCTGTGCCTGTGGTCACGCCGACTTTTTGCGCATTTTTCAGCCGGAACTCGACGGCATCCATGCCAATCGCTTCGGCGATCAAGTCCATATTTTGCTCGACGGCGAACGCGCTCTGGGTGACACCAAATCCCCGGAACGCGCCGGACGGTGGGTTATTGGTGTACATGGCGTAGCAGTCGATTTTTGCGTTGGGGACGTTGTATGGCCCGGTAGCGTGAGTGGTCGCGCGGGTCATCACTTTATCGCTCAGGCTGGCATACGCGCCGCCGTCACCGTAAAGTTCAGCCTCAACTGCCATGAGTGTGCCGTCATTTTTCGCGCCTGTTTTGATGCGGATGACTGTCGCGTGGCGCTTGGGATGAAACAACAGCGATTCCTGGCGCGTGTAGAGCATCTTGACGGGACGCTGCGTAACTTCCGCCAGCATCGAGACGTGAATCTGTCCCGCGATGTCCTCTTTGCCGCCAAAGCCGCCGCCGATGAGTGTCCCGCGCACACGCACGGCCTCATCCGGCAAATTCATCGCCCGTGCGATCTGGTTGCGATCCTGATAAGGAATCTGCGACCCTACATAGATCGTCAATTTTTCATGTTCGGCATCATAGCCTGCCGGGATACCGATGGCACATTCCGGCTCAAGGAAGGCGTGTTCGGTGGTCGGTGTATGGTAGGTACGCTCGATAATCACATCCGATTCGGCGAACCCTTTTTCCATATCGCCGTGCCGCACTTTGATGTGCTTGAGCAGGTTGCCGCCTTCACGTCCCTCATGCAAAACAGGCGCTTCCGGCGTTCGTGCGTATACCGGATCGGCGACGACTCCCAGCGGCTCATATTCGACCAGAATGAGCGCCAACGCTTTATCGGCTATCTCCTGCGTATCAGCAGCGATGATGGCGACGGCATCGCCCATGTAGCGCACTTTGTCACCACACAGCACCGGCCAGTCGAAATGGACGAGGCCATGCAGATTTTCGCCGGGAACATCGGCAGCAGTCAGAACGGCCTGTACGCCGGGGAACGCCTTCGCCGCGCTGGTGTCGATACTCAGAATACGCGCATGGGGATAGCGGGAACGCAGAGTCCGCGCGAACAACATGCCGTCGAAAACATAATCGTCGGTATATTTGGCGCGTCCGGTCACGCGCTCGACAATATCCTGTACTTTTTCACTGTGACCGATAACGTTCATCGGCTCGTCAATCGGCGGATCGTTAACGGGCAGTGCGCCTTCGCCACGTATGACGCTGCCCGCCGATTTGATCGCGGCTATCACACTCGTATAACCTGTGCAGCGGCAGTAGGTGTCTTTGAGTGCGACTTTAATATCCTTGTCGTCGGGATTTGGATTTTCGTTGAGCAGGGCGGTGGCGGTCATCATCAGGCCTGGGGTGCAGAAACCGCACTGCACTGCGCAGTGGTTGATGAATGCCTCCTGAACCGGATGCAGATGTTCGCCGCTTTCGTCCTGCGCCGCTAACCCTTCAATCGTGACGATGGTTTTGCCCTGAGCGCGGAAGGCCGGATAAATGCACGAATTGATGGGTGTGCCGTTGACGTGAACGGTGCAGATGCCACATTCCGCCTCGTTGCAACCGATTTTTGTCCCAGTCAGGCCAAGATCGTAGCGCAGCACCTCAGCCAGCGTGCGTGATTGCGGCACATCGAGCGTATGGTGAACGCCATTTATGGTTAATCTGAGTTCGCTCATGGTCATCTATCCTTGTTTCTCGCCGAGCATGTCTTGTGCCATAGTTTTGTTAATGGGTAAATCTGGAGTTTGAAGAATCGTAGATTTTACTATATTCGTTTCGTATTTGTGAATTCGGTAGAGTCCCCAAATACCTATAATTAATAAACCGATTGTTAAGCCAAAACTTATCAAGGCAAAAGTTTGAGCTAGGACAGGCAGACTGGCTTGGTAACGTTCAAAAGCGTTTTCTGAGTAAAAACCGCGATAATACTCTGGAAAAGGATTTGTAAGATGCCAAAAGCCTAATGTCAAAAATAAGGAGAGAATACCCAAAATTAAGCTTACGTTGACTATAGTCTTGTGGTATTGGTGTCGGTAATTATCCCACAGAAAAAATACTGAAAAAACACTTCCCCCAACTGCCAAGAAAATAAGCAATACAATATGGGTAAATAAGCTTTCCACTTCTGTAGGGTACATCTTTATCCCATCCCCACGCCTTCTGCCTGTGCGACGCCTGTTTGCGCGCGTTTGACAGCCAGCGGAAGCGCCTGCCGGAGCAGCGTTTCGATCATGTGGTCGCGATATTCCGCCGTCGCGCGGTATTTGCTGGTGCGCGGATGCAGCGTTTCATGAGCGATTTTTACGGCTTTTTCCAGTGTATCATCATTTGCTGGTTGCCCGTACAGCGCGAGTTCGACTTCAGAGGCTCGTGCAGGCACAGACGCAATCGGCCCGATGCAGATGCGTGCGGCAGTGTAATTCTGCTTGCTCTCGTCCAGTTTGACCCATACCGCGCAGCCAAGTACAGGCAGGGCGACTCCCTGTGGACGCATGATGCGTTTGAAGGCTGTCGCTTCACCATCGCCGCACAGCTTGAATCGAAAAACAACGAGCAAATCCCGGCTCGAATCCAGCGCGGAGACTCCCGGCCCTTTGAATAACTGGACGAGTGGCAGCCACTCGCGCCGACCATCGCCCCAGGCAACTTCAGCCTCGGCATCGAGCGCGACCAGCGATGTCGTACCGTCGCCAGCGGGCAGGGCATGAGCGACGTTGCCCCCCAATGTACCGACGTTGCGCACCTGCGGCCCACCGACCACGCCGCAGCTTTCCACGAGACAGGTTGCTTTGGACTCGATCAGCGCGGATTTGACGATATTAGTGTGCGTAACCGCGCCACCGACGGTACACCAGCCGTTTTCTTCGGTCAGGCGTGTCATTTCAGGGATTGCCGTCACGTCGATCAGTGCGTCGAGCATCGGGCCTTCGTGATTAAATTGCAAATCAATGAGTAAGTCTGTGCCGCCCGCGATGATCCGCGAATTACCCGCGTAGGACGACAAATGTTGAATCGCTTCTTCGACTGAAGTTGGAGTGTGATAGTCTTGCCAGAGCTGCATCTTTATCCTGCCCAAACTAGCAGCACTTTTCGAGGGATTTTCGCGCGAGTGCATTGAATTCTGAAAATTCGTTTGCTCAGGCATGTCCCACGCCGGCGCATTTCTGCCACCGACTGCAAAACGAGGAATGTATTGGATACTATAACATGCTGCGGATGGGTAAGACAAGTGAAGTCGTAAAGTGACACTCTAAGAATATTGAGAGCATCGTTGGTGAATTTACCGGAAATTCACCAATCCTGAATGATGTTCTGAGGATTTATGTCGATATTCAACAGGTGATTTTGGTAACGTTAGGTACTTTTCGCTAAATCTTATCGTTGCAATTTGTGGCATATTGACACCTTCCCTGGATAAACTATCGAGAGCATAATGTCGCTTAATATTTATGTCGAGATGTAATGAGAATTCAGAAGCGAATTTCAGGTGGCGATTTCACTGCCGCGCTTGCTCCCATCATCGCGGTCATTTTAGCGTTGGCTTTAGCAGGCGTACTTTTATTAATCCTGGGGAAAAATCCGCTTGAAGCGTATGCCTCGATGATCGAAGGCGCGTTTGGCAGCGACACACGCATCTTTAATACGATCAGCCGCGCCGTGCCGCTGATGCTGGTCGCGATTGGTATTTGCATCGCTTTTCGTGGCGGTGTCATCAATATTGGCGCGGAGGGGCAGTTGTTCGTTGGCGCAGTGTCGGCGACTGCGTTTGCTGTTGCGGCTGGCGAAAATCTGACACCCTGGCTGCTTGTGCCGCTGACTCTGCTGGTCGGCTTTTTGGGTGGTGCGCTTTGGGGGTCTGTACCGGGTTATCTCAAAGCGCGTTTTGATGTAAACGAGATTCTCAGCACGGTCATGATGAATGAGATTGCGATCCGGCTGGTACTGTTTTTATTAGGCGGGCCGATGATCGACCCGAAAGAGGTGGCACAGGGAACGCTCATTCATCAGTCCGCAGCGCTGCCGGAAGCATCCTGGTTGGCACGACTTTCGCCGCCATCGCGCCTGCATACAGGCATTTTTATCGCCATTATCGCCGCTGTTATTGTTTATATTTTACTGTGGCGCACACCTCTGGGCTATCGCATCCGTGCCGTCGGTCAGAGCAGAGCCGCTTCACTTTACGCTGGAATCTCCGTTCCGACTTATCTGACATTAGCATTGATTCTCAGTGGCGGCCTCGCGGGATTAGCCGGGGCAGTTGAAGTCACGGGTGTCACACATCGCATGGTCGAGGGATTTGCCGTGGGCTATGGATTTTCGGGTATTGTCGTGGCGCTGTTCGGGCGCTTGCATCCGATTGGCGCGATCCCGTCCGCCTTTTTATTCGGCGCACTTTTAACGGGCGCGGAACGTATGCAGCGTGATCTCCAGGTACCGTCGGCGACAATTACGGCCTTGCAAGGGTTGGTGGTGCTGTTTGTCGTCAGCAGCGATGTCTGGGTGCGTCGGCGGGCTGCGCGTCGGGCATCACAGAAGGTTAGCGAGCCGATTTCAGCCGATTCAAGCATTCAGCCGATAATTTCAGAGGCGAAATAATCATGAACAATGATTTGACGCTGGCTCAAATTTTAATCTCGGCTTTCGCGCTCACACTTGGCGCGGCGACTCCTTATCTGTATGCCTCAATCGGCGAAATTTTCTCGCAGCGCTCCGGTGTCCTTAACCTGGGTGTTGAGGGGACGATGCTGATGGGCGCGTTCGTGGCGATTTTCTTTGCCTCGGATAAAGGACTTCAGATCGATCCAGCCATCGGATTTCTTGCCGCGATGATCGTTGGCGGCTTGATGGGGCTTTTGAGCGCCGTTATCAACGTGACGTTGAAGGCGGAGCAGGGCATCAGTGGGATTGGGATGACGCTGTTTGGTCTGGGGATGTCCAGCCTGCTGTTCAAGATGCTGGCGGATGGAGTCATTACGGCGACGGTTTTTCCCAAGCTGAATATTCGTGGTTTGAGCGATCTGCCGGTGGTTGGCGAAATTTTCTTTCAGCAAAATGCGCTTGTTTATGTCGCTTTTGCGCTCGTGCCGATTTCGGTATGGATACTCAACAAGACGACCTGGGGCTTACAGATTCGCGCTGTCGGCCAGAATCCCAAAGCTGCCGATGCGATGGGTGTGAACGTCAACCGCGTGCGCTATTCAACCGTGATTCTCGGCGGTGTGTTTGCTGGCGCGGCAGGTGCGGCGCTTTCGATTGGTCTCACAGGCGTTTTTCAGGAAAATATGACCGCCGGACGCGGATTTATTGCCGTCGCGCTGGTCTATTTTGGCGGATGGTCGCCCTGGCGCGCCATGTTGGGAGCGCTGCTGTTCAGTGCGGCCAACAACTTGCAAATCTGGGCGCAGATTTTGGACGTGCGAATTGGCAATTCGCCCATTCCGTCAAATTTGTTGGGTATGATCCCATACATTCTGACGATCCTGGCGCTGGTCTTTGCCCGTCAGCGTCACAGCCTGGAACCCGCCGCGCTGACCAAGCCTTTTGAGCGCGGCGAAAACTAAATTTGGCGTTTAACGCACAGCCGCCAAACGTTGGCGCTGATGTCGATGGATACTCTTGAGGAGGAATACTGATGAAACGGAAAGTTTTATTGTTTGCGCTGTTGGCTCTGTCTTTAATGGGGCTTGGCGGTTTGGTCAGCGCACAGGATGGCCCGGTGCGTGTGGCGATTGTCATGCCCAGCACCATTACCGATCTGTCTTGGAGTCAGGCAATTTACAGCGGCCTGGTCGAAGTCCAGACGGAGATGGGTGGCGAGAGCGCATTGGAAATTGCCTATACGGAAAACATGTTTGATGTGACGGCAGCGGCTCAGGCCTTGCGCGATTATGCGGAAGATGGCTATGACATCGTGATCGCACACGGCACGCAGTATGGCACATCCCTGTTCGAGCTTGCGCCGGATTATCCAGAAACCTCGTTTGCGTGGGGAACTGCCACCGATACCGGTATGGAAGCAGGCCTGACGAATATTTTCGCGTATGAGGCAGCGGCTGAAGAGGGTGGTTACATCAACGGGGTGATGGCTGGCCTGCTCACCGAAAGCAATGTGATCGGTGTCGTTGGCCCGGTGAAAGCGGGCGATGCGCTGCTGTATATCAACGGCTTTATCCAGGGTGTGGCGGCATCGAATCCCGAAGCAACGGTTAACGTGACTTACGCCGATTCGTTCAGCGATGTGGCAAAAGGGACTGAAGCTGCCCAGACGCATATCGCCGCTGGCGCAGACGTTCTGACGGGTTCGTCGCAGATGGTTGTTGGCGCGATTGAGCTGATCCAGACCGAAGGCGGCTATTGGTTCGGTACACAGAGCGACCAGAGTGCACAGTGGCCGACCACCGTTGTCGCGTCGCAGGTTTATGACTGGACAGCGGTTATCGAGGACATCCTTGCTCAACGTGCCAGTGGTGTCAACGGCGGCGTGGCTTATAACCTCACCCTGGAAAATGGCGGCCTGAAATTTGCGTTCGGCGATGTCGTCATTTCGCCGGAACTGCTGATCGCCGCTGGTGAAGCCGCGAAGGGCATTGAAGCTGGCGAGATTGTTGTCCAGACAGAACTGCCGGAATAAATTCGGATTTTACGTTTTGCGTAGGGGCGACGCATGCGTCGCCCCTACAAGTGTACATTTTGGGATGATCTATTGGGTCGCGCGGTTTGTCGATGTTTTGTACTACTTCCAAATTTTGATATTCAAATTCATGCGATAGGGTTATGAATCCGACCAATATTCTCCCTTCCGGCCACAAACGAATCGATCACGCGGAGTTGATGGGCATCGTCAAGCGCTTCCCCGGTGTGCTGGCGAACGACCACATCAATTTCGACGTGAAGGCAGGCGAGATTCACGCGCTGCTCGGCGAAAATGGCGCTGGCAAAAGCACGTTGATGAAGATTCTCTACGGCTTGTACAAGCCAGACGAAGGCGAAATCCGCCTGAACGGTCAGCCTGTCGTTTTTCATTCACCAGCGGATGCACTGACCCAGGGTATCGGCATGATCCACCAGCATTTTATGCTTGTGCCGACACTCACGGTTGCCGAGAATGTCGCGCTTGGCATGAAATCGGGTCTGGTTATGGATTTGAAACAGGTCAAAAAACGCCTTGTTGAACTCTCGGCGGTCTATGGCCTCAAAATTAATCCTGATGCTTATGTGTGGCAGCTTTCGGTGGGCGAACAGCAGCGTGTCGAGATCGTCAAAGCGCTGTATCGCGGCGGCGCGTTGATTATTCTGGACGAGCCGACAGCCGTTTTGACTCCGCAGGAAGTGAAGGAATTATTTGTCACACTGCGGCAGATGCGCGAACAAGGACATGCCCTTATTTTCATCACCCACAAACTTTATGAGGTACAAACCCTCTCAGACCGGATTACCGTGATGCGGGATGGCCGGAGTGTTGATACGATAGCCAACAACGGCGTTGAACAGCGCACATTGGCACGGATGATGGTCGGGCGCGACGTGCAATTTCAGGTAGATCGTCCGGTTGTACCGATTGGCGAAGTGAAGCTGTCAGTTCGTGGCCTGAGCGCGACCAACGATCAGGATTTGCCTGCGCTGAAGCACATTTCGCTGGATGTACGTGCCGGGGAGATCATGGGTGTTGCGGGTGTTTCCGGCAATGGTCAGCGTGAACTGGCGGAGTGCATCGCTGGGCTGCGTAAAGCTACTGGTGGCGAGGTGTTTCTGAACGGCAAATCAATTCTTGGCCTGCCTGTTCTGGATCGCCTGAATGCTGGATTGTCATTTGTCCCGGAGGAGCGCAATCGTCATGGCATTATCGGCTCGTTTTCAGTGGCTGAAAATGCCATCCTGCAAAATCATGGTGAGCCAGCTTTTAAGCGCGGAATGTTATTTAATTTTGGAGCGATTGCCCGACATACTGATGACCTGATCCAACGCTTCAACGTCAAGACCCCCACGCGCGAAACCCCGATCAAGAATTTGTCCGGCGGCAATATTCAAAAATTGATCCTGGCACGTGAACTCTCCCGACACCCGGCGGTATTGATTGCCGCGCAGCCAACGCGCGGTGTGGACATCGGCGCGACGGAATATATCCGCAATATCCTGATCCAGCAGCGCAGCGAACAGGTCGCGATGCTGCTCATCTCGGAAGATTTGGATGAGATTCTCGCGCTTTCAGATCGAGTCGCTGTGTTGTATGAAGGGGAGATTGTCGGCATCGTCAATCGTGAAGATGCCGACGTGGAAATGCTTGGGCTGATGATGGCGGGTGTGCGTCACTCGTCGTAAATCGTCAACGGTTGCTGCCCGGTATTGATTAACATCTCATTGAGCTGCCGCCCAATATCAATGAGACATGATCCAGCAGGGCGCTGCTTGAGCCGCCAATCGGTGGAGGTATCAGCAGCCATCGCGCGAACCAGTCCTGCACGGATGTCTGACCCAAACATAATTGTTAAATCGGGTGGGATTTGCGACGGGTTAATCGCCCAATTGATATAACGATCCATTTGTGTGCGTTTTGCTGGTGAATAATCAGAACAAGCTGCGACCTGTGCCTGGAAATCTACCCATTGTTTTGCCTCATCACCTGTGAGTGACGGCAGATCGGGAAGTTGGGTGAGATTAGCGATAATCGTCGGATTCATCGTCACAACCTGGGCAGGAGTACCGGGAGCAGAAGGCGTGTTTTGTCGTGGTAGTAGTGCGATGACCCCGACAACCAGCACCAGCGCGATCAATGCCAGAACAGCCATTTGAGCAGGATGGTTTTTTTTAGGCATTGGCTAACGACAAAATATACTGATAGAGATTTGCGCCACCGCTTATGCTCAGTCGGTTAGTCGCGTATTGGTGCGCGACACCTATTGTTCCGCCGGAGCGCAGGAAGGCTATGAAATCTGCCTCTGAGAGCGTTAACCCCGTCAGTGCCGGGCCTTCACCCTCAATGCCTTCGCCGTTTTCTCCATGACAAGTTCCGCATTCCAGGGCTACATAACGCCCCAGGCCACGCTCTACAGCTACAGGGTCAAGGCTCCCTGTACTGGCGCGTTCGGTGGCAGCGGCAGCCGTAGCAGCGGCAGCGGTAGCAATCTGAGGCGCTTCTGTGCGCGTAACATAGGCATAGGTCGGAAATTCAAACTCGGTAGCGGTCACGGCAGACTCCTCAGTTGATGATGAGGTCTGCTGCTGCGGACTGCACGAAACTAATGCCATCACGAAAATCAAACATGAAAGAAGGGCGTTGCGAGTCATAGAATTATCAGCCTCAATGGATAACTACTGAGAACGTGTCACATCCAGAGCTTCTTGCATACCGTCACCGACAAAAGAGAAGCTCAACATAGTTACGGCTACCAAAATAGTAGGGAGCAGCGCCAGGTGCCAGTATACCCGGATTGTATTGCCGACACCGCTGTTGACCATTTGCCCCCAACTGGCCGTCGGTTCAGCAATACCCAGCCCCAGGAAGCTCAACCCCGCTTCTGCGAAGATGACACCGGGTACAGAGAAGGTGAATGCGATGAGCAGCGGCGAGAGAGCATTTGGCAGGATATGGCTCAAAATGATATTTCGATCAGTCGCACCGATTGCTCTGGCGGCGGTGATAAATTCTCGTTCGCGCATCGAAAGGAACTGCGCCCGCGCCAGCCGTGCTGGGCCTATCCACCCGGTAATACAAAGCACGATGATGACATTATTGATGCCTGCACCGAAAATACTGAGCAGCATCAATGCGAACAGCAAGACGGGGACAGCGGTTCCAATTTCGACGACACGCTGGACGATGAAGTCAAAGATCCCGCCCATATAACCAGCTAACGCGCCTAGTGTTACCCCAATGGAAAACGTAATTACAGGGACAAGCAATCCAAGGTACATGGATGTGCGCGCACCAAAGATGAGGCGAGTCAAATAATCGCGCCCGATGCGATCTGTTCCCAGAGGATGATTCGGGTTGGTAAACGGTAAAATACTCACCACCGAAAAATCCGCTTTATCATAGGGATATGGCGAGATCACGTTGGCAAAAACTGCGAGGAAAAGCAGGAACAGGACGATGCCCAACCCAACCATTGCCAGACGGTTGCGGCTGAAACGTCGTGCGGCATCCAGCCACAGCGAACGCCGTGTTATCTGTGCTTCATCGAACGAAATTGGCTTGCCTGCTAAATTTTTGGCTTCAAGTGCCGTCTCATGTCCGGCCATTAAGCGCTCCTTACCCTGCCACCTACACGAATGCGTGGATCAATCACAGTATAAAGTACATCGGTAACTAAATATGTTAAGCCCCACAAAAGGGCGATTAACAGAACCAATGCCATAATCATCGGATAATCACGCGAGAAAATGCTGGTGACGAAAAATTTCCCCAGACCCGGAATGCCGTAAACGACTTCGATAAACAGCGAACCCGTGAGCAAGTCAGGAATGGTTGGCAGCAGTACCGTGACCATCGGGATCAGCGCGTTTCGGAAAACGTGGCCGATCATAATTGCGCGCTCAGTCAAACCTTTGGCGCGCGCGGTTCGGATATAATCGGCGTTCATGGCGTCGGTGAAGCTGGCCCGCGTATAACGCGCGATAATCGCCATTGGCCCGAGCGCATAGGTTATTACTGGAAGGAAATAATCCCATGAAAGCAGAGCATTTCCGTTCTCCGTAATCGGCCCGATAATCCACTTGCCTGGTTGCCCCCAGCCGTTTTGGTAGCCGAAGATAAATAAGAACCAGGTGGCGATAATGAAGCTGGGCAGGGTGACACCCATTGTGGCGACAAACGTGACCACGTTATCAATCCAACTGTTGCGATAATAGGCGGCTGTGATGCCCATGAGTAACCCCAGACTAAAGGCTACCAGGATCGTGTATAAGCCGACGTGCATGGTGACGGGCCAGACACGGACAATGTGCTGAAGTACGGGCGGATTGCCAGCGACAGAGAATGACTCGCCAAAATCGAGACGTAGAACGTTGCCGAGATAGGTCAGATAGCGCTCGCCAACGGGTTTGTCCAGGCCATATCTGACCTTCAAGTTTTCCAGTGCTTCGGGACTGTGACCGCGCTCGCCATAGCCCCAGGGACCGCCGGGGACTGCGTTCATTAAGAAAAAGACAATCGTGGCGACTGCCAACAGTACAAAAATGAGTGAAATTAATCGCCGGATAATATAACCCGTCATGCCGACTCCAGGAACAAGCTGTCGAAATTATGTTGTAAAGGTCGTTTTTGTAGGGGCAACCCGCCGGGTCGCCCCTACAAATCACGTTTGGTTGAAATGCCTGATAAATCAATCACCTCACCCTCGCTTTTGCCTCATTTGTTGTGAAATGAGAGAAAGTGAGATTTGAGCCGTTTATTGAGAACGGCTCACGGTGAGGTGAAAATTGAGTTTAGCGTGTACGATAGGTGTCGTAATCAGCGACATTTGCGCCGATGTAGATACCACCCCAGTTGGCATCATTACCCCACTGCCAGCCGGGAAGCCCCTGACCATTGAGTTCACGGATGGAGCCGAGGATGTAGGGCTGATACAGTTCACCTGCGATGCGGTGATCTAAGAAAATGCCGCCCACGTCTTCGACGAGGATGCGTTCTGCTTGCTTGTAGAGGTCGGTACGGCGTTCGATGTCGCCTACCAGCGCGTTGGCTTCTGTTACCAGCGCGTCAAACTCGGCGTTGAGCCATGAATGACGACCTGTTGAAACCCACAGACCGAGCATATTGGCGGGATCGAGGTAATCCATACCGTAGGAAATTGCGCCGAATTGCAGCGTTGTTGGGCGTTCGAGCAGCCCCGACATATAGGATGCATATTCCATGTTGTTGACGCTGATTTCAACGTTTAAACATGAGCTAATCGAAGCCGCTGCTGCGTCAAAACGAGGCTTCACTGCATCGCCTTCCTGACGGAGTTGCAGGGTTAATGCCGGGAAACCTTCGCCGTCAGGGAAGCCAGCTTCAGCCAGGAGAGCTTTTGCCGCTTCACAGTCATAACCCTGAATATCCTTCAAGGCACCTTCCGTATCCGAGGCCGGGAAGCCAGGGGCCAGGAATGCATAGGCCGGGAGGGCAATACGCGACCCGATCACGTTCTCAACGATGCCTTCGCGGTCAACCGCTTTGGCAAACGCAAGGCGTACTTTTTGGTCATTGAACGGCGGATTATAGGTATCGAACAGCAGATAGTCGGTACGGAAATCGCCAGGGGTTGGCAGCCAGTTCGCGCTTAAAACTGGGTCGTTGTAGATAACTTCCAGGTCTGCTGCGCTCAAGGCTTCATAACCGACTACTTCAATTTCGTGGTTCTGGAAGGCTGCATAACTATCGGCAGGGTTGCCAAAGAAGCCGAGGTACTCGGCAAGGATCGGTTTGCGGAAGCCTGTGTATGTGGGGTTGGCGATGTGGCGGATCGATTCACCAATCGTAAATTCCGTCATCAGGAATGGCCCGGACGAAACAGCGGTTGCAGGGTCAAGCAGGTAGCTCGGCCCATGAGCTTCCAGGGCGGCTTTTTGCAGCGGCGCCCAGAAGTACAGGGTGTTGGGCAGCGGCGGGAAGGGGTTGGCCGTTGTCACCTCGATGGTGTTATCGTCAATGGCCTTGTAGCCGATTTCTTCAGGCGGGACTTCACCGGCCACTGCTTCGCTCCAATTGGCGATGACACCCTGCCACATCCATACGAAGTCGTATGCGTTCGCAGGATCGGCCATAAATCGATAGCTGGCCTCATAATCATAAGCGGTCAGCGGTGTACCATCACTCCAAACCTGGCCGGGGCGCAGGTGGAATGTCCAGGTGAGGCCGTCTTCAGAAGGCTCCCAGCTTTCGGCTGCACCGGGGATCAGATTAAGATTGTTGTCCAGCACAACGAGTGGGTCACCGAACAAATCGGAACCACAAATGCGCTGATAGACGGATACGATCGCCGATAAGGTCGTTCCTGGGTTTGCCGCATTGCACAAGACGCGATAGGTCTGCATGGAATAGGGCGCGGCATCTTCCGGCAGCGCCCGGCCATATACGTCGGTCATATCATCCTGTGCGCGGATGAATGGCACGACAGTGGCTAAAGCTAGTAAAAGCACAAAAAATACAAGTAGAACTCTCTTATTTGACATGAATTTTCTCCTGATGTCCCTTTCGTTGGACGCAAAATCGACTTACTTCTGCCAACGCAATATTATATCGCTTGATTACGGATTGCAAATTTTCGTAATAATGCAATTAGGTTAATTTAACTAACGTTTCATACTTGTGCTATCACAGTTTTGTACAGAGTTTACAAGTTGTTTTTCATCAAAAGTAATCAATCGAAATGAAACGAAAATAATGGATAATTTATGATTGTTTTTGATCGAATTTGAATAATTTTGCTCGATTCGATACACAAAAATTGGCAAATGCGCGTAAGTTGTGTTATTTTTGTGACATACCGCCTGTTGTTTTGGTGTATCTACACCATTTTGACAGATCAACCTTAGAGTCAAGATATTGGCAGACAAACCATTAAAGGAGGTTTGGATTAACCCGAACATTTTAAATTGTACATGTAGCGACATGATGGATGAATTTTGAAGTTAAGGAGAAACCCAAAAATGCGTAAGACTTTCCGTTTGTTAACAGTGGTACTGGTAGTGGCTTTCGCCATCCTTACCCTTAGCCCGGCGCTGGCACAGTCGCCAACCCAGTTTATCGGCGGGTGGCCGTATCAGGTTCCACCGAATGGTCATTTCAACAGCTATGCCAGTAACTTCATTAACCTCGGTATCTATGTTGATCTCATGCAACCGCCTCTGGCGATTTATATGTGGGGTTCTGGTGAATATACACCGATGGCCGCCGCCAGCTTTGGTTTTGACGACGATGATAACTATGTCGTCACCCTGGAAGATGGCAATACCTGGAGCAATGGCGACCCGATCACTGCTGATGATCTGGTGGCAACCTTCAACACTGGCTACTTGACGAACTGGAATATCTGGAACTTTATGGACAGCGTCGAAAAAGTTGACGATCTGACCGTCAAGTTCAACCTCAACGCGCCGTCACTGGCCGTCGAGCGTTTCATTCTGACCGAAGGTCTGCGTCCCGCTAGTGTCTATGGCACATTTGCTGAAAGCGCTGCGCCCTTGATCGAAGGGAAAATCAAAGCTGGCGATGCCACTTTCGATGCCGCTTTGACTGCACTGACTGATTTCCGCCCCGAAAGCATCATTTCCGGTGGCCCGTATGTTCTCAATCCCGCAGACATTAGTGATGCCAAAGTTACACTCATGAAGAACGATGGTGGTGTGGCCTCGGATACCGTCAAGTTTGACCAGGTTGTCCTGTGGAACGGCGAGACCGACACCGTAACCCCGCTGTTGGCGAATGGTGATATGTGGTATGCCACACACGGTTTGCCCCCGGCGACTGAAGCTGACCTGATCAGCCGAGGTGTGGATATTATCCGCACGGGCATGTTGTCTGGCCCAGCGATCTACATTAATTATGATGTTTACCCACTCAATCGTGCCGAAGTGCGCCAGGCCATCGCCCATGCGATTGACCGCGATGCTAACGGCTTCGTTAGTCTGGGTGAGTCCGGTGTTTCACCTGCGTACATGGCTGGCATGAGTGACGGTCTGGCTGAATCGTGGCTTTCGGAAGAAACCCTCGATGCGCTGAATCCCTATGACTATGATGTTGAAGCGGGCGGCGCAATTCTGGAAGGTATCGGTTTCACCAAAGATGCAGACGGCAAATGGTTGGATGACCAGGGCAATGCGCTGGCCTTCGAACTGACATTCCCGGCTGAATTCGCTGATTGGTCTGCCGCCGCTGAGAACGCTATCCAGGCGCTCAACGATTTCGGTTTCGATATCACGGGCGTGGCTGTGCCGTTCCAACAGCATGAACTCGATGTCTATGATAGCAATTTCCAGATGGCGATCCGCAACTGGGGTATTGGTAGTCCATTCCCTGGCTTCAGCTATCTCGAGCCGTACCGCCGTTACAATGGTCAGGCAGGCCTGGCTGGTGAAACGGGTGGCGGCATGAAGATGCCCCTGGATGTCACCTACAGTGGTGGTGAAGTCAATCTGCTTGACCTGGCGAATCAGTCGCTGGAAGGTCTTGATGCAGAGGCTCAGGTTCCGTTGGTTGAACAATTAGCAGTTTCGTTCAATGAACTGCTGCCGATTATCCCTCTCTGGGAGCGTTATACGAATAATGCGTTCAATCGCAATTTCCTCAATGCGCCGCCTGCGGATGATCCCGTTTATCTGAACGACACGACAGCAGATGCGTTCATGCCCACGATGATTCTCTTGGGGTTGATTAGCCCGGCTGAATAACAATCTCTGATTTTCGCACCAAATTCAATAACCGATAAAATTGTAAGGGTACGTCCATCGTACCCTTACAATGATCTGTAAAAAATAGCCGGGAGTCGTTTTTGATGGCAACACGCAGTTCTCCTGTTAGCAGCGCCAGCAGCATCGAAATTTCATTGCTTGATCGTATTTTGGATCGCTGGCAAAAAATTAACTCAAATTATGTAGTACGCACGATTATTCAAGCACTTATTACTGTTTGGGCGGTCATTACCTTCACTTTTTTTCTGATCCGCTTGATGCCGGGTAATCCGATTCAAGTTTATGTCGCCCAGTTGATGAACGCCGAAAGTATTACTTATGAAGAGGCTTATGGACGCGCCGCTGCTCAGTTTCGCTTCGATTTTAACGCCTCACCAGTCGAACAATATTTTGATTATTTAGGCAATCTTCTGCGCCTTGACCTGGGTGATTCAATCATCTCTGTCGGAACGCCAGTTATCAGCCAGATTATGCGCTTTTTACCCTGGACGCTTTTTAGTGCTGGTCTGGGTTTATTAGTCAGCTTTGTCACGGGTTTTGTTCTGGGCATGTTGATGGCCTATTATCGTAATTCGCCACTCGACCATATCCTCTCGTTTATTTCATCGCTGATGAGTGCTGTCCCCAACTACATCTGGGGATTAATGATAATGGTGGTGTTCGGCGTACAGTTGCAGTGGTTCAGCGTTGGCGACCTGCGCGGCACATATGATCCTCGGCTGACTCCGGCATTTACCCCTGAATTTATTTTCGACATTTTTAAACACGCCCTTCTGCCTGTTATTACCTATGTTTTAGGCACGGTGGGCAGTTGGATGTTGAGTACCAAGAGCAGCACTGTGAGCGTCCTCGGCGAAGATTATGTCAATGTGGCTGAAGCGCGTGGGCTATCCGAACGGCGCATTCTGACAGCTTATGTGGGGCGCAATGCGGCGCTACCGCTGTTTACTTTGCTTGCGATCAGCATCGGTTTTGTGATCGGCGGCAGCGTGTTGATCGAAAGTCTGTTTGTTTATAACGGGCTGGGAAATTTCCTTTTCCAATCCATTACAGGCCGCGACTATACCTCGATGCAGGGTGTGTTCCTATTTATCACGTTTTCGGTAGTTCTATCAAACTTACTGGCCGATCTGCTTTATGCTCGTCTTGATCCCCGTATTCGTGTTTCGGGAGAAAAGTAAGCGATGACCACGCAAGCAGCACCCCTTGTATCGCAGCAGCGCGCACCGCTCTCTGGTCTATGGACAGCGTTGCGAATATTCTGGTTAGGCGTTTCGCGCAATCGTGCGGGATTTATCGGCTTTCTGGGAATTGTTTTTTATATTATCGTTGTCATTTTTGGGCCAATCGTTGTTCCTTTTGATAACGAAGTGAAACTCGATGAGATCGCTGCACCACCGGGTACGCGCATTCAATTGATGACCCGCAGCGAGAATGTGAATACTTACACCACACTCGAATCTTTAAATGGTAAGGTTGTCGGTGTGATAGGCAACACGGGCGGCCCCAAGTTAGTCGAACCCTATGAAGACACTTTTGAAGTTGAAGAATATCGCTGGCAAGCCGGACGAGGGATTGACCGCGCGCTTGAAGAATTGATGGACGGTGACATTGACGCGCTGGTTATTTTTTCACAGACGGTGAAAGATTATATTGATGAGCCTGAGCAGGCTGGGAATCAAAACTTGTATACGAATCTGGCGATTTCAAACCCAGCATTGGGGCCAGCGCATCTCCTGGGAACGGATACGCAGGGGCGCGATATTTTCAGCCACATCATGAATGGCGGGGCATCGCTCATTTTCACGGCGCTGCTGGCCGGATTGTTTTCGACGATTATTGCGTTTTCGCTGGGAGCGTTTGCCGCGCTTATTGGCGGGGTTGTTGATCGTACCTTAACCGCAATCGCCAATTTTGTTTTGGTGATCCCGCGTTTTCCGCTGCTGGTCGTGCTTGCGGCGTTTGTCCAGTTAAATAATTTTATTCTGCTGGCAACACTGATCGCGCTGCTTTCCTGGCCGAGCCTGATGCGTGCTGTCCGTTCCCAGGTTTTGAGCCTGCGTGAACGGGATTATGTCGAGGCCGCTGTTGCGCTTGATCTGGGCAGATGGCATATTATGACGCGCGAGATTTTGCCGAATATGATTAGCTTCGTCGCGATCAACCTGATTTTTGCCGTGACAGGCGCGATGTATGAGCAGGTGGGTCTGATCTTTTTGGGCATGGCTCCGATTAACGACTATAACTGGGGCGTGATGCTCTATTTTGGTCGTTCGCGCGGGACATTGTTTAATCCTGACAGCGCGATGATGGTTCTCGCGCCTGTGCTTGCCATCGCCTTTTTCCAGGTGAGCATGGTAATGTTCGCACGAGCGCTGGAAGAAATCTTTAATCCGCGCCTGCGCAGCAGTTTATAATAGCTATTCAGCCTGGCAGCCTGACAGCAAAGAAACTGAAATGCAGGGACGCAGGTCGGCTGAAATGTTTATAAAGAGTTTAATGAATGAATGACGAAATTGTTCTCAAGGTTGAAGATTTATCCGTAATTTATAACTCATCACGTGGGCCAGTGCGGGCGACCAGTAACGTCTCGTTTGAGCTGCGAAAAGGCGAAGCGCTGGCATTGATCGGCGAAAGTGGCAGCGGGAAAACTACCCTCAGTCTGGCCTTGATTCGAATGCTGGCAAAAAGCGCTGAGATCAATGCGGGCAAGGTGTTGTATACCCGCGATGGCAAAACCCGCAATATACTCGATATGAATGACGGCGAGATGCGGGCGTTTCGCTGGAATGACTGCGCGATGGTTTTCCAGGGTGCGCAAAATGCGTTTAACCCGGTACTGCGAATCCGCGATCAGTTTTTAGATACTGCGCGGGCGCATGGTCGAAATGATAAAGAATGGCTGCGCCAACGGACACTCGAATTGTTCAAGCTGGTGAGGCTTGACCCACAGCGTGTATTTGACTCCTATCCTCATGAACTCAGCGGCGGGATGCGCCAGCGCACACTGCTTGCGCTCGGCGTTTTGCTTGACCCGCAGATTGTGATTCTCGATGAGCCGACGACAGCGCTCGACATCCTCACCCAGCGGGCGATTATTGACGTGTTGAACGAAATGCAGACGCGCCTGAACTTCAGCATTATTTTCATCAGCCACGACCTTGCGCTGGCGGCTGAGATGGCGGATCGTGTCGCGACGATGTACGCAGGCGAAATTGTCGAAATCGGTGGAGTCAACCAGATTTTTTACGAACCACTCCACCCTTACACGCTGGGGCTGCTGCGCTCTGTGCCAAAGCTCAGTCATGGACAGGATGAACTGGTTAGCATTACCGGAAACCCGCCTAACCTGATTGACCCGCCGTCAGGCTGCAAATTTCACCCGCGCTGCCAATTCGCCAGCGAGAAGTGCAGCCGGGAAGCACCGCCGCTGACCGAATATGATGCGGGGCATCAATCGGCCTGCTGGCACGTTGATAAGGTGATCGAAGCGCGGAAAGACCTCTACAAGAAAAAAGTAACTGAATCATGACGACGCCGATACTTGAATTCGAAAATGTGAGCCGCTCATTTAAAAAAGGGCGCACGACGATTATCCCCGTTTTGCAAAATATTGATCTCGCAGTGAACCCATTGGAATTTTTGTGTCTGGTGGGGGAAAGCGGCTGTGGAAAAACGACCACTGGCAAAATTCTGGCCGGACTGCTTGCGCCGAGTGATGGGCGCGTCCTGTTTGAAGGTCAGGATGTCGCCAAACTCAAGGGTGAGGACTATAAACGTTATCGCCGTTCGGTGCAGATCATTCATCAAGACCCTTACGCCTCGCTGAACCCGACCCATTCGATTTATAACATCCTCAGTTATCCACTGTTCCGGCATGGGTATGTCAAGAATTATGCGCAGGCCCGTGACCGTGTGGGCGAACTGCTGCAACGAGTCGATCTGACACCTGTCGGCGATGTGATTGACAAATATCCGCACCAACTCAGCGGTGGGCAGCGCCAGCGCGTAAGTATCGCGCGTGCATTGACGACTAATCCATCGATCATTGTCGCTGATGAAGCCGTGAGTATGGTGGACGTTTCGATCCGCATCAGCATCCTCAATATGCTCATGGCGATGCAAAATGACCTTGCGGTGACACTGGTATTTATCACGCACGACCTGGCACTTGCCAAATATTTCGCCTGGAAAGGGCGGATTGCGGTTATGTACCTGGGGCGCGTCGTGGAGATTGGACGCACGCCGGAGATCACGGAAAATCCGCAGCATCCGTATACGAAAGTGCTGCTTTCGGCGATTCCCGAACCCGACCCTGACCGCACACGCACCAAAGTCCACGTTGCGCTGCGCAGCGAAGACATCCCGCGCCTGACCGAACTCCCGCCGGGTTGTGCGTTTCATCCCCGCTGCCCCTGGTTTGTGGAGGGCGTGTGCAATACGCATATTCCGCAGCTTGCGCCTGTTCCGAGGAACCTCGGTGATTCCGATGTTGCCTGCATACCGCTGACTCAAGGGGCAGAACTCAAACTGTATGAATCCTGAAGCGCTGCAATTATTTTTCCGTGCTGGCATTTTTATAACGATCACTGCCCTGATTCTGGCTTTTGCTGTGCCGCGTGAGAGTGCCGAATTTGTGGTTTCGGTTTGCTCACTGGCAATTGGCTTGACCTTGAGTGGGCTGGTGATCCTCGTCAGTCGCCTAACAAGATGACAAATACTTTGCCGGAGTCAGTCGCCTAACGAGATGACAAATATTTTGCCCGATAAAAAACCAATATCGCTGCTTTTCATCGCTTTCCTGGGCTTCATTGCCATTGGGATACCCGGCGGTTTGCTGGGTGTCGCCTGGATCAATATTCAGGATACGTTTGGCCTTACGCTGGATTCAATCGGCATCGCGCTGGCTGGTTTCACCACAGGACGTTTGGTCACGACATTTTACAGTGGACGTTTGCTGGCGCGGCTGGGCGGCGGAAGATTTCTGATGATCGGTGCGCTGCTGACCGCGCTAGGATTGCTCGGCTATGCGCTCACGCCTGCCTGGGCGCTTCTGGTGGTCGCCGCGTTCGTTTTTGGCCTGGGCAGTGGCGTGATTGACGCGGGCTTAAACACATTTGTGGCTGCGCATTACAACGCGGGACAGCTTAATTGGCTGCACGCCTGTTTCGGAATTGGCCTGACACTGGGGCCAATCGTCATGAGAATTATCGTGATTGATCTGGAAATGTCGTGGCGTTGGGGGTATGGCGTAGCTGTGGTACTGCCGCTGATCGTCGCTGCTTGTTTCCTGGCGACTCTTAACCAATGGGAATTAGGCTCCAAAAACGATACTGAAAATCGCCGGGATTCGCATATTGGCGAAACGCTGCGTCTGCCAGTTGTTTGGCTAGGGATGCTGATGTTCTTCGTCTATGGCGGTGTTGAAGTCGGTGGTGGGCAGCTCACCAACAGCCTGTTTGTCGAAGGTCGTCAGGTCGATCCGGCTACATCGGTCACATGGATTAGCCTGTATTGGGCGAGTTTCACACTGGGGCGCATGTTAGTCGGTATCCTGATTAATCGAATCCAGCCGCGCACAGTGGTACGCCTGGGTATGTTGGCGGCGATTGTCGGCAGTGCTATGATCTGGCTGCATACGAGTGATATTTTCAGTTTTATCGGTTTGGCTTTGCTTGGTTTTGCACTTGCACCCCAGTTCCCGACACTGATCGCCGAAACGCCGGGTCAGGTTGGCACTGCCCATACCGCCAAGGTGATCGGATTTCAGATTGGTGCTGCGGGTGTCGGAGCAACAATCCTGACTGGATTGGCGGGCGTGCTGGCAGAAAAATTGAGCCTGGAAGTGATCGGCCCCTATTTACTGATCGTATCCGCAATCCTGTTCTTGCTCAATGAAGTGCGACTTCGAGTAACCAAAGCCAAATAATCTAATATGCCAATAAAATCGAATTCTTCTCGTCTGTTGATGATGGCTTTCGCTGCTTTCATCGTTATCAGTATGTCACCCAGCGCCCTGGGCGTGGCGTGGTTATCCATCCAACAGACATTCCAGGTGTCTCTTGAGAGTCTGGGCGTTTTACTGCTGGCGGTGACGGTTGGAAGACTCATCACCAGTCTGGCGAATGGTCGTATGATTGCTCACTTTGGGACAGGCCTCCTGCTGCTCATGGGCAGTCTGGTGACGATGGCGGGGTTAGTGCTGATGGCCTGGTCGCCGACGTGGGACATGCTGCTTGTTGGCTCGTTTGTACGCGGGGCGGGTAATGCCATGATTGATGCCAGCCTGAACACATTCGTTGCCGCCCATTATAAGGCCAGTCGTATGAACTGGTTACACGCCTTTTCAGGAATCGGGCTGACACTAGGGCCGCTTTTGATGACGTTCGCGATTCATAATTCGGAATATTCCTGGCGGCTGGGTTATGCGTTAATGGCTGTCCCCTTGATCGCGCTGACTGTTGGATTTTTGTTCACCCTGCGCCAGTGGGACGTGCCTGTGACCATTGCAGATCAACAGTTCAAGCGCACGGATGTGGCTACAGCCCGCGAAACGCTTCAATTGCCTGTTGTCTGGCTGGGTATGCTGACATTTTTCTTTTATGCCGGGGCAGAGGTGGGCGCAGGCCAGTTGACCACCAATTTATTCACCGAAGGCCGGAATATCAGCGCGGAAACGGTTGGCTACTGGATCACGTTTTATTGGGCAAGCTTTACCATTGGACGGTTCATTTTCGGCTGGGTTGTTGACCGTATGGACGCACATCTGATGGTACGTTTGTGCTTGCTGGGCGCGTTGTTGGGTGCGGCACTGATCTGCTTAAATATCAGCCCCAGCATGAATTTCGTTGGGTTGGGGCTAATCGGTTTCATGCTTGCCCCGGTGTTCCCCACGATCATGTCGCAAACGCCGGGACGCACAGGCCTCCGCCATGCCGCTAATGCAATCGGTTTTCAGGGCGCGATAGCCGGGATGGGCGTTTCGATCCTGATCGCAATCGCTGGCTGGTTAGCTGAAGGCTATGGTGTTGAGGTCATTGATCTATGCCTTCTGGTCGGGGTACTGACCACATTTTTGCTCCACGAAATCATCCTGTTTCGCGAATCACGACAACTCACGCTCCAGATGGAGACAAAATGAAAGCGAAATCCGGCCCTCGTAACCTGCTGCTGATCTCCTTTTTTACATTCGCGGCCTATGGAATCCCCCAATCGCTCCTGGGCATCTCCTGGATTTACATGCAGGATACCTATCACGTTCGGCTGGACGCGATAGGCGTTTTACTCGGTGTCGCCACGATTGGTCGCCTGATTGCCACTTTCACCAGCGGCAAGATTATCGGTAGGATAGGTGTCGGGCGTTTCATGTTCGTGGGCAGCCTGCTTTCGATTGTCGGAATGTTCGGCTATGCGTTTTTGCAATCGTGGGAACTGCTGCTGGTCGCGCAGTTTATATGGGGCGTGGCGGCTGTCGCCATCAATAACGGCATCAATATTTTTGCTGCCGCCAATTATGGCCCCAGCCGTATGAACTGGCTCCACGCCACCTTCAGCCTCGGCTCAACGATTGCGCCGACGCTGTTTACGTTTATTGTCTTCGACCTGGGGCAGTCATGGCAGTGGTGCTATATCGTCCTTATCGTGATCCAGGTCATCATTACGATATTGATCGGCTTGAATCTGCCGCGCTGGGAAATTGACCCGGAAGCGCTGGCGGCGCGACAACAGCCTGCCGAGCGCATCCAGATGCGTGATACGCTGTATTTGCCGCTTATCTGGTTGGTGATGGGCATGTTCTTTATGCACTCCGGTATCCAGTTGAGTGCTGGTCAACTGACGAGCACTCTGTTTATCGAAGGGCGCGGCATTGATCCGATCATTGCCGCGAGGTGGATCACCGTTTATTGGGGAAGCCTGGCTGTTGGACGCATCGTGACCGGGTTCATTGTGGATCGTCTCGGCGGCAGGCTGCTGTTACGAATTGCTACATTCTTAATTCTCGTTGGTGCATTCATGCTCTGGTGGAACATCACTGATCTGTTCAGCTTTGTCGGTCTGGCGTTGATGGGGTTGGGTATCGCGCCGCTTGCGCCGACACTGGTTTCGGCGACGGTGGAGCGCTTCGGTAAACGGCATACGCCGAATGCGATTGGCTTTCAATTTGCGGCGGGTGCGATTGGCGGGGCGTTAATCCCCGGCCTTGGTGCGGCGCTGGGAGAGCACGTAGGACTGGATACGATAGGCACGTTTTTGGTGATCGTCGCGTTGGTGACGTTTGTGATACACGAGGCACTGATTTTGCGCGAACGTCGAGAGCTTGTGCCGCAGTTTGACCACGTTTGATTTGGGGTCGGCGCACATCACCGGGCATGATTCATCATGCCCCTACGAAAACCATTCGGTTGGATCGTTATTTATTCCTTTGGCAATCGTTCCGCCGCGAAACTTACGATTCTGCCGAGCATTTGCGCGTAGTCAACACCCACCGAAAGCAAAGCGCGTAAGTAATTGCTGACTTCGGAAATGTCGGCGTTGACGTTGGGGTCGATCAGATAGGCTTGATCGCCGCGCACACGCACATCTATTCCGCCATAATCGCGCATATCCAAAAGTTTAAACGCTGCAACGCACGATTTCTCAATTTGCTTGCGTATGTGTGGCTCGACTTTCGCCGGAGCGTCAATGCGCATCGGCGTACTCAATTCGTCATCTGCCCACTTGGTGATGAAGCTTTTGAGGCGTTCGTGATGGTCTTCGTTATCAAACCGGATGCTCAACAGTGGCAAAACTTCAACCTGATCGCCATTTCCCCACATGCTGACGCGATATTCGATGCCGTCAATGAAATCCTCGACCAGCGCCGGCTGATTCCATTTTTCGTTGACGAGCTTGATTTGCTGCTCAAGCTGCTCTGGCTTATCGACCACTGAGTCGCGGCTGATGCCGAACGAGCCATGCTGCCGCACAGGTTTGACAATCGCCGGGAAATGCTGCCAATCCTCCGGTGCTCTGTCCTCGCAGACTGCCCAGTCCGGCGTGAGGATGCCATGCTGCCGCAGGATTGTCTTGACATGCGCTTTGTCAAAACTGTCCATAATCGCTTTATCGCTTGCGCCTGTAAAGGCGAATCCGAGTTCCTCAAAAAGCTGCGTAATCGGGTCGTAGCCCGTCGGATCGTCCAGATAGCCATCGCAGTAATTGAAAATCAGCGTCGTGCGGCGATCAAGCGACAGCAGCGCATCGCGTATATCATCGCCAACGCGCAGCACATCAACTTCAAAACCTGCCTGGGCGATGGCATCGTAAGCCGCCTGGATACTGGTATCCGTAGCGACGGTAGTGAGTAGCGACGGATCGACGTTAAACGGGCGATAAGCGATGAGGACTTTGAAGTTTGCGGACATTTTGAACGGAAATCCATGAATGAAAGCGTTGATTCATTATAGCGATTTGTCACGCATTATCGAGGATTTCGCGGAGGCGTTTGACTTTTTCGACATTGACCACCTCGTCGATTTTTGCGGCGCTGCCAAAGTGATATTCCGGTGCGCGGACATACCTGGCAAATTCGGTCAGATTTTCGGCTTTCAGGCTGCCAGCGGCGACAAAGCGAAAATATTGACCATAATTTTGAACCCATTGGCGCAGCGATTCACGGCCTTCCCAGGCAGTTGGCGCAGGGCCGGAGGTCAAAATACGTGGTACGATGCCGATCAGTGCGTGGACTCCTGCTTCAGCATCGCGGCTTTCATCCAATGCGCGGTGAAACGTGACAGGTAATTTTCCGGCAGCCTGGACGACTTTTCGCGTTGTGGGAATATCAACAGACTTATCAGCCGTGAGTGCGCCAAAAACCAACCCGGTAATGCCAATTTGCGCGATGCTCTGCGTTTGCTCTAAAATCACGCTGATCTCGTCCGGTGTATAGACAAAATCGCGGGCGTGTGGGCGCACGATGACATGCAGGTCGATTTTGACGGCATCGCGTATCTGGCGCACCAATTCGAGCGAAGGAGTCAGACCGCCGACGGAAAGATCGTGGGAGATTTCAACGCTGTCCGCGCCGCCTGCCTGCGCGTGAATGGCATCTTCGAGTGTTGTAATGGCGATTTCGAGTTTGGACATTTTTGTTATTTGAACCACAGAGGCACAGAGAGTCCAGAATAGAAAGTATATCGAAAGGGACGAAGTGATGCGAATTGCGATTGGCGGGATTGCGACGGAAAGCTGTACATTTTCACCACTGCCGACGCGCTACGGCGATTTTCGGATTCAGCATGGCGAGGATTTGCTGGGAAGCTATGCGTTTCTACCAAAATATGAGGCTGAATATTTACCGACGGTACGTGCCAGAGCGCTCCCCGGCGGCTCTATAGAGATGAGCGCCTACCAACAGATCAAAACTGAATTTCTGGAACTTCTACGCGGGCTGCTTCCGCTTGACGGCCTGTATCTCGACATGCACGGCGCGATGAATGTGCGCGGTATGGATGATGCTGAGGGGGATTGGATCGCGGCGGCGCGTGAAGTCGTCGGCGCGGATTGCCTGATCTCCGCCAGCTTTGATCTTCATGCCAATATCTCGGAGCGCGAAGTCGATTTGCTGGATATGCTGACGACCTTCCGCACCGCGCCGCATATTGATGTGGTCGAAACGCAGGAAAAGGCGCTGTCGATGCTGGTACATTCGCTGGGTGAAAAGATTCGCCCGTACAAAGTCTGGATTCCGATTCCCGTCGTTTTGCCCGGTGAAAAAACCAGCACTGAATGGGAGCCGGGACTAAGTATTTATGAATCGTTGAAAGAAATTGACCCTGTGCCGGGGGTGATGGATGCTTCGATTTTCGTCGGTTATGTGTGGGCAGACGAGCCACGCGCCCATGCGACGATCACGTTCGTCGGGACAGATCGCGCTGTGATCGAGCGTGAGGCGGCAAAATTGGCGCAAAAATATTGGGGTATCCGCGATGATTTCCGCTTTGGCGTTCAGGATGGCTCGATTGACGAGTGCATTGGTTGGGCGTTAGAAGCGCCGGAACGCCCGGTCATTATCAGTGACTCCGGCGATAACCCGACGGCGGGCGGAGTCGGTGATTTGCCGCTGTTTTTGGAGCGCTTATTGGCACTCAATGTGCCGGATGCAATCGTTGCCAGTATTGCGGATTCCGAAGCGACGGAAACCTGTTATAAAGCGGGTATCGGTGCGGAAGTTCAGGTGACGCTCGGCGGCAAGCTCGATACGATTCACGCCAAGCCGCTTCCTGTCACCGGGCGAGTCAAGTTTTTGCTTCAGACGGATGATGTCAATGATCGGCAGCTTGTATTAGAAATTGGCGGTGTCCAGGTGATTGTGACGCAGCGGCGCAGACCCTATCACTATATTGCCGATTTCCAACGTCTGGGGATCGAGCCGAACGACCACAAAATTGTCGTCGTCAAAGTGGGCTATCTCGTGCCGGAACTCAAAGCGGCGGCGGCACGTGCGTTTATTGCACTCAGTCCCGGCGCTGTCGATCAGGCGATTGAGCGACTGCCATTCCAACGCATCCAGCGCCCGATGTATCCGCTGGATAAAGACTTGGTTTGGAAGCCCGTGTAAATTAAAATCATTGAAGGGTGAGAGAAATATGCCTCTCACCCTTCAGCCCGTCATAATATCAATAACGATGGATTCGATGATGACCGATAACTGCCTTTTTTGTGGAATTGTAAATGACGATATTGAGGCCAGCCTGGTCTATGAAGATGAATGGACGCTGGCATTTATGAATCTTCGCCAGGGGAATCCAGGCCATGTAATTGTGATTCCCAAAGAACATATCGAAACGATTGACGAGCTTGACCCGGAGCTGGCTTCAGTCCTTTTTCAAGCTGTTGTGAAGGTTGCGCAAGCGATTAAGCTGGCACTGAAGCCCGATGGAATGAATATCTGGCAGTCGAATGGCATTGCCGCAGGGCAGGAAATACCTCATATCCACTTCCATTTATTTCCGCGCGTACTCAATGACAATCGCGTTCGATTTTACACGCAACTACCAGCGTTGGCTGAACGGCGCTACCTCAATGAGTTAGCGGAACAGATTCGTGTCGCGCTCGCAACATCCTATGATGTTCGCTAGCCTTTAACGCCGGAAAGCGAAATGCCTTCGACAAAATAGCGCTGTGCGAACATATAGATAATCAGCACAGGCAGCATGACCACCACCGCCGCCGCCATGACCAGCGGCCAATTGGTGCGGGTGAAGGCACTGGTGGAGGCGTTAAAGTACGCCAGGCCGAGTTCGAGTGTGCGCAAATGTTGTTCGCGGGCGATCAGCAGCGGCCAGAGCAGGTCTGTCCACGTCCCCATGAAGGCGAAAACGCCGAGCGTCGCCAGCGCCGGGCCGTTGAGTGGCAGGAATACCCGTGTGAAAATTGTCCATTCGCCAGCGCCGTCGATCCGCGCCGCGTCCTGATAATCGCGCGGGACACCGAGGAACGACTGCCGCAGCAAAAAGATGCCAAAGACGCTCGAAATGCCGGGGATAATCAGCCCATGATAGGTGTTGACCCAACCCAGGCCGAAAACCATGAGGAACAGCGGAATCAGCGTCACCTGGAACGGGATCATCATGGTCGCCAGATACAGCAGGAAAATTTTGTCGCGACCTACAAAGTTCAAACGCGCGAAACCATAAGCCGCTGTCGAACACACCAATAGCTGTCCCGCTACAGTCAGAGAGGTGATGAAGAGCGTGTTCGCGAAATACTGCCCAAAGGGAACGAGTGTGAACAGGCGCGTGTAGTTCGAGAAATCCCACTCGTTGGGCGGGATGATGATTTGCGGCGGATAGGCGAACTCGCTCCCGGAGGGACGCAGGGACGTGGTGAGCATCCAGATAAAGGGGATGACCATCGTCAGCGTGACCAGAATCAGGATCGCGTATCCCAGAAGTCTGATGGGCGTATCGTACCAGTGTTTTGCTCTAACCATTTTGCCAAACTCCTAGAACATGGTTTCTTCGCCCTGGCGGCGGCGATACCAAACCTGAACAACGGTTAACGAGAAGATCACGGCAAATAATACCCATGCCTGCGATGATGCCAGACCAAACTCGAATTCTTCAAAAGCGCGTTGATAGATGCGGAAGACCACCACATCCGTTGAGCCGCGCGGCCCGCCTTTGGTGATGACATACACCGATGAGAACACCTGGAGCGCACCAATCACGCCTGTAATCGCCAGGAAAAAAGTTGTCGGTGATAAGAGAGGGATCGTTATTCTTCGGAATGCCTGCCAGCGGGATGCGCCATCTATCGCGGCGGCCTCGTGTAATTCCTGCGGGATGGCTTGCAGTCCGGCTAACCAGATAACCATGTTAAAGCCGAGACCTTTCCAGATGGAAATCATCACGACGGCTGGCATAGCGGTTAAGGGATCACCAAGCCAGTTCGCGGGCGGAAGGCCAAGCCCCTCTAACACATAATTCAGGATGCCGACTTGCGGATCGAGCAGCGTGATCCAGACCACCGAAACCGCTACCCAGGACGAGATGACGGGCATAAAAAAAAGCGTTCGGAAAATATAAACGCCTTTAAGATTCTGGTTCATCACCAGCGCCACGAGGAGGCTGATAACCATTCCGAGAGGCACTGAGAGCAGGGTGAAATAGATCGAATTCTTCATAGCGTTCCAGAAGCGGCGATCACCCAGCAGGAACTGATAATTTTCTGCGCCGATAAATGGTGCGTTCTGGAAATTTGGCCCACGCCAGTCTGTGAACGACAGATAGAGGCTGAAACCGAGCGGGATCACGAGAAAGACGATCAGATGAATAAAAGATGGCAGGATAAAGAGATAACCGACGCGCTCGTTGGAGCGACTCCAAAACCGCTGCCAGAAATTGGGCTTTTTTTGAACTGCCGTGAAAGGCCGGGGTTCGCCGCGCGCGTAAGCCATATGTGTATTGCCTCCGAGGGTTGGGTCAAATGGGGCGTAAACAATCACGCCCCGTTTTTGAAGCAGAATTTGTGTAGGGGCGCATCGCGATGCGCCCCTACGAACAGTTCAAATCTTACCGTGACAGTTCGCGGTTGATTTCTTCGACGGCGAAAGCGACTTCTTCTTCAACGTCGCCGCCAGCGAGGATGTTTTCCATCATCAGGTCGATGGCGCTTTCAACGGTTGGCCAGTTGGAATAACGCGCACCGTAGGGCAGGCGACCATTGGCGATTTCGTCAACGAATGCTTGCGTGATTTCGGGATATTCCGACGCGGCGGGTGCAGCAGCAGCCGATTCCGCATTGGCTGAGAGTTCCAGACCGCTCACGACTTTGCTGTTCTGGTAAGGAACGGCATCGGTGGCAGCTTCGAGGAATTTGCAGGCGGCGAGCAGCTTGGCTGGGTCACTTTCGACGGCCTTGTTAATCATCCAGCCTGATTCGTACAGCACAGTTGCATCGGCTACATTGCTGGGGTTGCCAACAATGCCCAGGCGTTCCGGCGTATATTCTTCGTTGGCAAAAATGCCGGTCAATTCCCAGTGTCCGCGTGGGAAAATCGCGACTTCGCCCTGCAAAAAGACGGTCAGGAAGCCTGTTTCCTGGATCATTTCGCCCAGGGTGGTCGGATCAGGCGACACACCATATTCCAGCACCATGTCGCGCAGGAATGTGATAGCTTCGATGGTTTCGGGCGAGTCCAAGTAGCCGCTGACGGTGGTGCCATCTGGCGAGATCACGTCACCGCCATTCTGCCACACCCAGTAAATCCACTCAAAGATGAATTGGCGGACGCGGAAACCATACTGAACAACATTTTCCTCGTCAAAATCCGGGTCGAGGCTGTTGCGGCCTTCCGAGTCGATGGTGAGGCGGCGGGTCACATCCAGGAATTCTTCCCATGTCCAGTCGGATGTCGGCAGTTCAACCCCGGCACGTTCGAATGATTCGGGATTGTAGTACATGACCATCGGCGTACCGCCATCGGGCAGACCCCAGATCGCGCCGTCTTCACGTTGGTGAATACCGAGGAATGTGGGGGCGAAACGATCCAGCGTCAATTCTGGCACGAGAGGCAGGCAGGCGTTGATGTCGAGCAGATAGCCTGTATCAACCAGACGATCCAGCGTGGATGCGTCCTGATACCAAATATCCGGCGCGGTTCCTGCTGCCAGGTCGGTGAGCAGAACGGTGTCGAATTCCGGCGGCGCTTCGAGAGCATCAATGGTGACGCCTGGGTTGGCTTCTTCGAATGTGGAGATTAATTCTTTACGCGCCAGGTCGAGCGGACGGCCTTCTTCTTCCGGGGTGACGCGCAGGCCAATGATTCTTAACGTGACTTCATCCTGAGCCTGTACGAGCATGGGGGACACCGCCAGCGCGATGACCAACAGCGTGACAAACTTTTTCCAGCTTAAGCGATTCAACATAAACTTTCTCCTTCTTTAAAACAGATCATGATTTTGTACTATGAAATGAACAATGGGCATATTGTCCATTTCCCATGCGGATGAACAAATCATATCGCAAAAGTGTGAAAAGCAACAGTACAATTCCTGTACATCTTGCTCCATAGGTCTATACAATTGAGTCGGTAAACACGTTCATTTCTCTTGACTCGCTTCTAATTGCCGTCTATTATCGCTCCTTGAAAAGGTGGATTTATATGCAATTTTATAGTTTTGACCTGCATGACCCGATTTTTGAGTTCGGGAGTTGGAAACTTAGCTTTCAGATCATCACGCTGGAAAATATTTATGGTCTAGACCCATCGCACACGACTGTGAACGAGTTGGCGGACGGCTGGCAAATCGACTGCTCGCAATTAAGCTGGGCAGGCCAGCAGCAGCACGCGCCCGGTGGGATGGCGATTCGCGTTCGACGGGAGGCCGGGCAGCGCCTCAGAATCAGCATTGATGCCCGCGCACCGCACAAAATTCGCGTCGTCAAAATGCTGATTCGCGATTTACCGACAATCTCGGTGCTGGATTTGCTGGACAATGATCGGGATATTCCCAACGACGGCATTCTTGATAAATATCCGAATCCGCTGCGTTTGCCGCTGCTTTTCGCGCGTTTGCCGGATGGACAATGTTTGGGTCTACGCTCCGAGGATGAACATGCCCGCGCCAAACGATTCGCCAGTTATCAGGAGCGCATGGGATCGCTGAAAGGCACATACACCATTGAGTGTATTCACGAAGATGATGCGCGTTGGTTCGATACACAAACGACTGTGCCGGACTGGATTCTGGATCGCGATGTTGCTATTGACGAATTCCGCAACGAACAGTTGGCCTTTAACGAGGCACATGCCGGGTTGATTCCCTGGGATCAGCGCACGGATATGCCTGCCTGGACTCGCGATTTGCGCCTCTGCCTGACGCTTCATGGAATGCACTGGTCAGGCTATACCTTTAATACCTACGACCAGATGCTCGAAATTATCCGTTTCGCCGCAGCGCGGATGGATGGCAACCAGATTCTGGCCTATCTCCCCGGCTGGGAAGGGCGCTACTACTGGCAGTATGGCGATTTTCGCCCAGAGCCGTTGTTAGGTGGCGAAGAGGGATTTGCTCGGCTGTGTGCGGGTGCAAAAGCGCTCGGCGTTCACGTCATGCCCATGTTTGGCGGCAACTGCGCGAATTCGTGGTTTCCGAATTTTCATGAGTTTGGCCCATCGTCGCACATGAAATCAGCCACGCGCAATGTGTTTCACGGCAATCAGCCGGATTGGGACTTGAGCCGCACTCAGGACACGGGTTGGCAAGCGTGGTTAAACCCCGGCGCACCCGCGTGGCAAACTGAACTCACGCGCCAGATTACGCGGCTTGTCGATCAATACGATTTTGATGCGGTGTTTATTGATACCGTCGAGGTATGGGCGAACGACCCGGATTTCAATATGCGCGAAGGCTATCGACAGTTGGTTGATCGCCTGCGTGACGGACGGCCTGATTTTCTGGTGACAGCGGAGGATTGGTACGATGGTTTGCTGCCGATTTTCCCGATTTTTCAGCAGTCGGGCAACTGGCGGCAAGTGCCGGATTGGGTGGGTCGCTATGTTCGTTTAATCGGCCATATCTGCGATTCCGAGCCAAGCCGGGGCAGCACAGGTGTGTTTGAATGGGGCTATACGCCGTATAAACCGCTGCCGAATCGTGATCCCTATATCACGACGATTGCATTCACCGACGGCACGCTCGAAAATGCACAGGCCGAAATCGAAGCGGCAATCGCGCAGGCAAAATTGCGATAAGAAACTGAACCACGAGACGAAGAAATTGAACCACAGATACACAGAGGACACAGAGATCAGGATAATTTGTCAAGTTGATTGGCTGAAATGCTGAGACGCTGACCAGCTTTCTCTGCGTTAAGTTTATGAATTTAAGGAGTTTCCATGCAGCAGTGGCAGAATGAACTGGCGGATGTGCTTTCGCTGGATGGTGAATGGGCGTTCTCGCTGGCAGGTGAAAGCGGTGCGATACGAGCGCCGGGGACATGGGAGGCGCAGGGGTATGCGCGTCATGTTGATGGCCCGGCGATGTTTCAGCGAACGATTCGTGTTCCGGCGGAATGGCAGGGAAAGTGCGTTCAATTGCAGTTCGATGCTGTGAGCTATGACGCTGAAATTTCAGTCAATGGCGCACAGGTCGGAAGGCATACGGGCATGTGGTCGCCGTTCGCGCTGGATGTGACCCATGTAATTCGCTCTGACGAGGATAACGAGATCAGCCTGACGATATTCAAGCCGGGTGAACGTTTTCCGATGCGCGAATCGCTGGCGGGTTTTCTGCCGGATGTCGCAACGACATTTGGCGGAATCTGGCAATCGGTTCGGCTGGTCGCATTTGAATCGGCGGCTCTCAGCGACGTTTCGGTCAACCCTGATCCTGATACAGGCCGTGTTACCATCCAGGCTAATACCCATCATGCCGACAATTTTCAGGCGCGAATCACGATATACACGCCGGATGGTCGCCCCGCTGCCGAACACATCGCACCTGCCGGAGAGCCACTTGACGCAACCTTGTCCCTGTCACCGCTGCGATTCTGGCGGCCCGATCAACCTGCGCTGTATACGGTGCAAATTACGCTTCAGGACGGCTCGCGCACAGCAGTGCGCTTGCGGCGTACATTTGGATTTCGCCAGCTTGCCTCTAAAGGCGATCAATTGCTGCTCAATAGCGCACCCGTTTCGCTGCGCGGCGTTCTCAACTGGGGCTGGTATCCCGAAATTTTATGTCCCGCGCCGGATGACGCTGCTATTCGCGATGAATTCCGGCGGGTGCGTGAACTTGGCTTCAATATGGTTAAGCTGTGCCTGTATGTGCCTTCCGCGCGTTATTTCGAGATTGCCGACGAAGAAGGCATGATGCTCTGGTTGGAACTACCGATGTGGCTGCCAAAAGTCACCGAACGCCTGCGCCAACAAGCGCCGCTGGAATACGCCGAAATTCTCTCCGCTGTACATCATCACCCCTCGATTGTGATCTACAGCCTGGGCTGTGAACTGAACCAATCGGTGGACGAAACCTTGATGGGCGAATTGAATGAGATCGTGCGCGGGCAAACGTTTGGCGCGATGATCTGCGACAACAGCGGCTCCGGTGAGGCTTACGGCGGGCTGGCCTTCGATTTTGCCGATTTTAACGATTATCATTTTTACTGCGATTTGCAATATTTTGACCCGCTGGTCGATCATTTCAGCCGTGACTGGCGTGCGCCGCGCCCCTGGATTTTCGGCGAATTTTGCGATGCCGACGATTATCGTGATCTGGACGAAATCGAAGTGGCTTCCGGCGGCAAGCTTCCCTGGTGGCTGACCGAGCGTAACCCGTTGCACCCGCTGACATTTATCGCCTATCCCGAACAGCGTGGGCGGATGGAATCGACATTGGCGCACGGCAATGCGCCCCTCCAATTGGATCATCAGGCGATTCAGCGTATCTCGCGGGAGCAGTCGTTCGTGCTGCGCAAGACGATTCTCGAAAAAGTGCGCGCCCGCGCGGGAATGGGCGGCTATGTCGTCACCAGTATTCGCGATACGCCGCTAGCGACTTCGAGTCTGTTTGACGATTTGGGACGCACCAAATATCCAGTAGATGAATTTCGTGCGTTTAATGCGGATCGCGTCTTGCTGATTGGGCGAGGGCGGGCGCGTTCGTGGACTCGTGGCGGGGATCGACCTGCGTATTTCGAGCCGCGAAGCTTTCCGGCAGGGCAGCGCGTCAGCCTGGACGTGATTTTGTCGAACGCTGGAGCAGACCTGCCAGGAGGCAAACTTACCTGGAAAATTGGCGACTCGGCAAATTCGCTCAGCGAAAGCGGCACAATTGATGTCAGTCGGACGCTTGAGGCAGGTCGCCCACAGATGCTTGGACGCATCGTGTTTAGTGCGCCGGATACCGAGACAGCGATTGAGATTCAGTTGGAAACCACGCTGGAATCTGAGGGCGAAACAATAGCAAATAGCTGGCGGCTGTGGGTTTTTCAGAAAATCGAGCAGTGGCCGGACGGTATCGGCTTATACGATCCGGCAGGCAGCCTGCAAGCATTGGACGATCTGCGCGAAGCGGCAAAACCCATCAATGGAGCAATTGACGGCGTTTCGACGCTGTTGACTGCGACGCTCGACGAAAATGTGCTGGTGTTTTTGCGCGGTGGCGGAAGTGTTCTACTGCTGCAACAGGGCGAAAAGCCGCTGTCTGCGCTCGGTGTCCCGTTCTGGCGCGAAGGTATCAAAATTATCTGCGATCACCCGGCGATGCTGCCACACAACGGGTATGCCGATCTGCAATTTTATGGGCTTGGCACAGATTGGGTGCTGGACGCGGATCGTCTGACTGAGATTTTGCCGGACGCGACAAATTTTCAGCCGATCATGCGCCGTCTGGATGCCCGTCAGTTTACCGTCGCCGATTATCTGATCGAAATGCAGGTCGGTGCGGGACATCTGATCGCGTCAACGCTGCGTTTTCAAGGCGGCAGCGGGGACCAACCCGCCAGCCTGAAAGCACATTTGGCAGGACGCTGGTTGCTGTATAATTTGCTCAGGACTTTGGCAGAGAAATAATTGAATCACAGAGACACAAGGGACACAGAGAGGAATCTAGATTGAAAAAACAATTTATTGTTATGATATTGGCGCTTTGTTTGATGCTGCCATTTATGGCATTGGCGCAGGATGAAGCGTCGTCACCGCTGCTGGATATGCTGGCACTCGTGCCGGATAATTCACAGGCGCGAGGTGCTATTTTGAGCTATGTCGATTATCGTGCGGCGGAAAGTACACGTCCCGGCGCAGCGCAACCTGAATCCTGGGCGGAATGGAACGCGCTTCAAGAGGCGAAAGACCCTTCTGCGCGCCTGTGGATGTCTGCATTTTTCGGGGTTTCCAGTGGGCCGCCAGACCTGCTCCAATATCTGATGCAGTTTGGGGCGATGCCGGAAGTTGTCGGCTTTGATTGGTTTGATATTGATCGTGGGTTGACTTACGGTGAGCCGCCTTCGACAGGTGTTGTCGTGGCGGGTGATTTTGACGCGGACGCGATCATCGCCGCATATGAGGCGCGTGATTTCGTGCAACTCGAACTCAATGGACTGCCGCTGTTGTGTGCTACCGAGGAATGCGATGGCTTCACACTTGACCTGAAAAACCGGGATGTCGCGAATCCTTTTGGCGGTAATCTGGGGCGTAATGAGCCGCTGCTCATCGTGCCGGGATATTTAATTAATTCGCCGGATTACGAGCAGGTGCAGGCGATGGCTGATGCCTACGCGGACGATGAGGATTCGCTGGCAGATGCGCCGGATTTTCGCGCCGCTGCCGCGATTGCCTCCGCGAATGGGACATTGGTGCAGATACAATTTGTCAATTTTGCGATGCTGTCCGCACCGATATTCCCGGAAAATCCCGATGAGACCGCTGAAGACCTGGGGGTATTGCCATTGTATGAGTTAGCGGCGTTCGCGCACCGTGTCGAAGGCCAAGACCAGATCGCGGAAATCATTCTTATTTATGGCAATGAAGTGAATGCTGAAGCTGCGGCTGTCGAGATTCAGAACCGGATTTCGAAATATGAGTCGATGGCTATTCGAAAACCCCTTCTGGAAATATTGGAAGAGCGCGAAATCACCCTGGTGGATCCGCAGGTTGTTCAGGATGAAGCGACGGGAAAGTGGGCGACGGTCATTGCTTTCACCAGCCCTGTACCCAGCTCAGAAGAGGATGATTCGGGTGATATTGTTCAGTCGGGATTGAATTATCGTCTGCTGATTAACATGCTCTATCAGCGCGATCTGGCGTGGCTGACACCCTTCCAGCCGAACTAAGGTCGCACTCTGTTTCGATCTTAACGTGCTTGTCCAAATTAGGAAGAAACGCGCTTGCCCGAACTTTAAGACTGGATATACTTGGCGGTATTTGAAGTTGGGGATTCATCCCCTATATTGAAATGTATAGAATGTTTTGTGCAGGAGACATGCGCTATGGCCTTAGCACCGATTTACAAACAAGAAACCAAGCCCTATCATCTGACCGATGAGCAGCTTCAGTTTTTTGATGACAATGGCTATCTCGTTTTGCGGCAGTGGATTACAGGGGATTTACTGGCGAGATTGCAGGCTGCCGGAACAACCTGGATCAGCCAGTTCGATACCGTGACTCCCGATGACCCGACTCATGATGATTATCGCTGGGCGAAGCGCGAAAATGGCCGTGTGCCGTTCCGCGTCGATTATGTCCACAATAAAGGGCAGTCCGCATCACTTGAAATGCTCGGTAGCCCGCAGGTTTTAGGCGTTGCCGAAAGCATGTGCGGCCCGAACTTCGTCCCCACATACGAGTCGATGGTATTCAAGCAGGTCGGCGATGGTGAAGCGATTCCCTGGCATCAGGACGCGGTACACCCTCGCCAGTATCGCATTTTTAACTACGATCTTTACCTCGATCATTCGCAAATTGGCGCTGGTGCGCTGCGGGTTGTCCCGAAAACTCAGGGACAAAAGCAGGATATTTGCCGCCTGCGCGATGAATTTGGTTGGGAGCCACAAGACGTAATTCATGTCGAGATGGAGCCGGGCGATGTACTGCTGCATGATGTGATGGTCGTGCATGGCTCGGAACACGTTCTCGGCAAAGCGCTGCGCCGGACGATTTATTACGAATTCCGCGCGGCAGAAGAAATTCTGGAAGAAGGCCCCTGGGATCGCGAATGGGTCGATAAGCGCTTGCGCCTGATCCCGCCTGCGCTGCGTCACCACAAAGCGGCTTTTCCAAACAGCCCGCAATTTGATTGGCAGGTTTCCGACGAATTCCGCCCGATCATACGCGGCAACGAGGCTGAAGAACTAAAGGTCGCGCATGTCGTCGGAATGCCCGGTTCCGGTTGCAGTGCAGGCGATGTGCCGCTGAAGAAAGCGTAAGGGTATGTCTCGTAAATAAGCCGGAAATGATTTGGGCACGATCCATCGTGCCCCTACGAACATGATAGGCGATTATTGGGCGATTTGTAGATAATAGATTGATAGAAATTTTCAGGGCGATTTGAATAAGATCGCCCTTATTCATCGCGTTTGAAGCGTGACATGCGATTTAAGTCGTCTTTGTTCGGTATCCACCAGCGCTGCGCCGGACGCGGCTCACCCAGAATCCAACGCTCCTCCGGCGTGAGGCCAGCTATTTGCTCCTCAGTGGGAAATTCACGATCAACCGGGCGCATCCACGTAGGGCAGTAGCTCACATAAACATTTTTGCGCTCAATATCGGATAAATTCGGCGGCGCGGCGTGCCACTGCGCCTGATGGAAAGCGACGACTGTCCCCGCTTCACAGTCAATCTGGACAAAATCGTCGGCATAATCCTCGATGTTGAAATTTTTGCCTTTGCCATCCAATTCCAGATGGGTGTGCGACCCGCGCACGATCTGAAGCGAACCGCCTGTGCCATGTGTGAGATCGGTTAAAAAGTAGCCGAATTTCAGGTAATGCAGACCCATCGCGCCGTTGACCGCTGGAAACAGATTGGGGCGTGGGCCATCCGCGTGCCAGGGGCTGCTGGTCACGAAGTTGGATAAATCCTCGGCTTCTTTCACGCGGCTGACGAAATTCGATTGATTCAGGTGAAACATCGCGCCAAAAGCGTCATAAGTAAGCTGAAGCGCAGGCTCATACATCACCAGCCGCAGAAAAGCGGGGTCAAGATCGACGCAGTTTTGCTGCTTAATGCTGGTCGTGGCGGGGTCTGCCGCGCGGATTTGGGCGCTGATGCGATCAATCGCTTCCAGCACATCGGCCATCAGATCATCCGGCAGCTTTTGCGGCAAAATCACGTATCCATCGCGCTCAAGCTGCGCGTTGAGAGAGTCACGTTCGATATTGGTCAGGCGAGTGGAGGTGGCTTCAAGCGAAGTAGACATCGCGTATTTTTCCTGAGAATATTTATTTTCGAGAATTATGCACACGGCATAGCACATGCGCAACCGACTTGGAGTGAATAATGACATGCACAACTGCATTCAGGATGTTAAAATGAGTGCCTTCCTGAGTGATGAGGTCGATCATGCGTTTTGATCTCCATAAAGTACGATCCTATCTGGTCAATGAACTGCAAGAATCCCCGGCGATTGCCCGTGTGGAGCATGACGGGACGGATGTGATTATCTGCCAATTGATGACAGGCGAATCGGTCATCATGCACCTGGTTGAACGGCTGATGTCCATCAACGACATTAAAGCCACGCTCGACGAGAATAACGCAGCTTTTCGGCATACGGTGTTTATCCTGTGGGGCGATATGCTGCTGCCGCCAGAAAATCGCCTGTACCAGCCGGACGATTGGATGGAGGCGTTTTATACGCTCTACGATGGTCTGATTTATGGTTATGACTCGTTTGGGCCGTATGCCTCAGTTTTCCCGGTTTATTTCGAAAAGCAGCCACAAAGTTATAAGCGTTTTATCCGCTATGGTGAGGCGATTAATGTATCGCGCCTGCACTGCGACATGGTGCATATCAACCTGCCGGAGTTCAAAGGTTTTTGGCGCGTGGCGGATTTCGAGCCGAGGCGCACTCAGGAGCAGGCGACTGATGGAGGCCATGCAGGACAATCGGCAGGGAGCGAAAGCCAGCGTCCGCTGACCACCGAGCGTAATTCGATGTCCACTTATTACGCTGTGCTGATGATCGCCCATGACGCAGACCGAGAAGTGGTGCGGGCGGCCTATCGCAAGCTGGCGCGTGAACATCACCCGGATTTAAACGATTCGCCGGACTCCACCAGCAAGATGCAGGAAATCAATGAAGCTTATGAGCGAATTATGCAGCAATTTGGGGATGATTGATGGCGCGACATCTCGTTGAGTGTATTCCGAATTTTTCCGAAGGCCGCCGAATCGAAGTTGTGGACGCGATTGCCGAAGCGATTGGCGCGGTACACGGTGCGGCGATTTTAGACCGCCACAGTGACACCGATCACAATCGTTCGGTCATTACATTTGTTGGCACGCCGGAAGCCGTTGTCGAAGCCGCCTTTGCCGGGATTCGCACAGCCGCACAGTTGATCGACCTGGATGTGCAGCAGGGAGAGCATCCTCGCATCGGCGCGGCGGATGTTGTGCCATTTGTGCCGATTGAAGGCGTGACGATGGATGAGTGTGTCTCTCTGGCGCGGACGTTGGGAGATCGCGTCGGGCGTGAATTGCAGATTCCGGTTTATCTCTACGAAGTCGCCGCGACCCGCCCGGAGCGCCAAAATCTTGCCAATGTGCGCGTAGGGCAGTATGAAGGGCTGAAAGAGGCGATTTTGAATGATCCTGATCGTGCGCCGGATTTTGGGCCATCAAAATTGGGCAAAGCTGGGGCAGTTGCGATTGGTGCGCGTGCGCCGCTGATCGCCTTTAACGTCTACCTCACGACAGATGACATCGAAATCGCCAAAAAAATCGCGCTCGCGGTGCGGCATTCCGGTGGCGGATTAGCTTATGTCAAGGCGTTGGGGCTGTTGGTGAAAGGTCGGGCACAGGTGTCGATGAATCTGACGGATTACACGCGCACGCCGATTCATCAGGCCGTCGAGTTGATCCGGCGGGAGGCTGCGCGTTATGGGGTAGCGGTGCATCATTCGGAACTAGTCGGGCTGATCCCACAGGCGGCGCTGGTGGATGCCGCGCGATGGTATTTGCAGTTGGATGAGTTCGTGCCGGATCAGATTTTGGAGACGCGGTTGGGAGATGCACTTAAATCAGACACCTGAGATACCTTCCGAGCGAAAGCGAAATTGGATTATTATCGTATTGTTTATGGCATCACTGAGCGTGTGCTTTTTGCTCTGGAAGTTTCTGTATTTTGATCCTTCTGAAGCCATAAGGTATCGACAAGAAAACTTCTGTACCCTAAACGACGAAGTATTTCAAGCAATTGACCAGCACCACCAGGAATGGATTAATCATTTTCGTGAGGCAAATAATTTCCCGCCTTCACTTCAATTTCACGTAGCAAGTGGTCAAGAATTTATAGTTAGTTCAGAAAAATGGATAGATTTGAGCGATGAGCCTTTGCTTTTCGTTGTTACAACAAGTGGATGGCAAAATCGCCTGGGAAGTGCAGGTTATTTTTACTCCCCAGGCGGTCAACCGCCAACTGATGCAATAACAGAGGCTCAGTTTCTAGCCAACGATATTTACTGTTATAGAGTTAGGCGTTAGCTTCTGCCACTCAAGTTTTTTAGACCACCTGAGTGACAGTTTATGGTTTGTTTATAGCGGCACGAGCGCCGTCAATGCCTGCACAAGACGATTCGAATCTTCAATCGTGTTGTATGCCTGGAACGAGACGCGCACCTGATTATTGCCCTGCCAGGGGTAAATCGGTACTTCGATTTTATAATCTTCCCACAGGCGTTTGCCTAAATCGGAAATATCGCCTTCCGGCAGCGGGATCGCGATCATCTGGCCGAACCATTCTTCCGAATCCGGCGAACGAGGCGTGAGTCCGGTCATATCCGCCATGCGTCCGCGCAGATCGCTGGCGAGGGCGTGGCAACGTTTTTGCACTTCGCCCCAATTATTCTCCTGCATGAAATCAATCGCCGCCGGGACGCTGATAAACGCCGAAAGATCGCGCGTACCCTGCCAGGTATTACGGCTGACAAAGGTCGATTCTTCATCCCAGGGCGGGCTGACGACCAGCGGCTCAACCATCGCCTGACGGTCTGAACGCGCGTATAAAAAGCCAGAGCCTTTGGGGGCGCACATCCATTTGTGGCAGTTGCCCGTATAAAAATCCGCGCCGATGGCTTCCAGATCAAGGTCAATCTGGCCGGGAGCATGTGCGCCGTCAATAAATGTCAGAATTCCAGCTTCACGTGCGCGGCGGCAAATTTCCTCAATCGGGAAAATGAGCGCGGTGGGTGAGGTGATGTGGCTGAGGCTGATAATTTTGGTGCGCGGCGTGACCCCTGCCCAGAAATTTTCGATAAATTCTTCGGCGGTTGTCACAGGTAGATCAACTGGACGATGCACCATGACCGCGCCTGTTTGCTTGCACATGAAATTCCATGAGCTGTTGACCGCGCCGTATTCGTGATTGGTCGAGAGAATTTCGTCCCCCGGCTGAAATTTAATCGAACGCGCGATAATGTTCATGCCGTGTGTGGCGTTGGGGACGAAAATCAGATTGTCCGCCTGTGTCTTGAGGTAATCGCCGAGTTTTGCGCGGGCAGCATCGAGAAGGTCATTCGCGCGGCGGCCAAAAAAGTGAATCGGATCGCGTTCAAGTTCACGCTGCCAATGTTGGTAGGCTTCGAAAACAGGTTTTGGAGTCGCGCCGAATGAGCCATGATTGAGGAATGTGATGTCCGGGTCGAGCAGGAATAGGTCGCGCAAAATGGATACCTCATGAAATAGGCTGTCAGCGATCAGCTTTCAGCAATTAGCAAAATTCAAAAACGCAACCCCATCGTGAGGCTGCGCTCATGCACAAAGAAAAATTCGTTATCAACCAAATTCCTAATTGGATTCGGCGGTTATTTTGCCTTCAGCTAGCGCTTGTTTGAAATGGGCGATGGTCTGCGCCACACCTTCGCGCAAAGGCGTTTCCGGGACTGCGCCAATCGCGGCGACGAGTGCCGAGTCATCACAACCATCCGGCAGCGCCAGCGGTTTGGGTTCGAACGTGACCTGCGCCGATGGCTCGACAGCCAGAATCGCGTCCAGCACTTCCTGAACGTGGGCGACAACACCTTTCAGATTGAACACCGATGCGCCCTCGAATGACGCACGTGCCGCCTGGATGAAAATTTTTGCCACATCGTCGGTATATTGCCAGCCATTATAGCCGCCATAGGTCATGCGGTAGGGGATTTCGGCTGCTGCTGCCAGCATCGCTTTGGTGGGTGTGGAGGTCATGCCCTGGTCACGCGCCGGGCCATAAATGGTGTAGGGGCGCAGGCCGATGCTGCTGATTTTGTCGTCCTGCCAGTAAATACGTGCCGTGCCTTCGTTCGCCAGCTTATAAACGCCGTAGTGATTCAGCGGGTTCGGACGCGCGTCATGTTGCAGCAGCCCCGGTGGGTATTCGCTGGGAGCGCCATAGACGGCCATGCTGCTGGCATAAACGACCTTTTTTAAGCCGACAGCTTTTGCCGCTTCAAAAATATTGACGGTGCCTGTCACGTTGACGCTTGCGCCCAGTGAAGGATTGGCGCGGCAGAATGGCACTTGCAGCGCAGCCAGATGAATGATATGGGTTGCGGCGGAGTCGCGGAAGGCTTTTTCCACAACATCTTTGTTGGTGACATCGCCGTTGATGACGTTGATTTTTGCCACTTCGTCGTCGGTCATCACCAGTCTCAGGCGATGGTTGCTCCCGCCGAGATCAAAAATGCTGACGGGGACACCTTCGCGGATTAAATTGCGCACGACCCACGCGCCCAGACAGCCCAGTGCGCCTGTAACGAGAAATCTTTCTTCGCTCATTGTCTTTTATCCTTGTTTTTATAGGGGCGCATCACGCCGCGCCCCTACGATGATTTCTCTGATTTTAACGATCCAACTGACCCTTAGCCAGATTGAGTGGCAGCGGGGCAGGTCGCTCAACAGTGCTATGAATGGCGACATGCTTGCCGGATTCAGAAGCTTCGTCAAAGGACTGCATCACATCCAGCACATGGTAAGCCAGATCGCCGCTGACCCGATTCGGGCGACCATAGGTCAGCGCGTAGGCCATATCTGCCACGCCGATGCCGCGACCAACCTCATCGCTGTGAGTGAGAGGAATGTCAGTCCATTCTTTTTCACCCTGGCGACGAATCTGGACAGGGCCTCGGAAACCGTTGGGATCGGGTACGCTGAGTGAGGCTTCCGTGCCGTAAATTTCGAGAATCGGCAGGTGATGTCCCCACACGTCGAAGCTCATGATAATCGTGCCGATTGCGCCGTTGGCGAAATCTATCACGCCGGCGAGGTGGGTTGTGACCTCGACCTCAACTTTTTTGCCATACAGCGGTTGGCTGGTGATGGTGCGCTCCGGAAACGTCATGCGTGTAGAACCCGTCGTGCGCGTGATCGGCCCAAGCAGGTTGACGAGGGCGGTCAGGTAGTACGGCCCCATGTCGAACATCGGCCCGCCACCGCGCTTGTAATAAAACTCCGGGCTTGGATGCCAGTGTTCGTGACCATGAACCGCCATAAAAGCCGTGGCTGCAACAGGTGCGCCAATTAAGCCGTCATCAATCACCTTACGGCAGGTCTGGATACCACCGCCGAGGAAGGTATCCGGCGCACAGCCGACCAGCACGCCTTTTTCTTTAGCAGCGGCCAGAATTTTTGCGCCGTCGATGCGGTTGAGCGCGAACGGTTTTTCTTCGTAGACATTTTTCCCGGCGGCAATCGCTTTCAGGCTGACCTCGGCGTGTGCGTTGGGAATGGTCAGGTTGACGACAATATCAATTTCAGGATCGGCCAGCAATTCGTCAACCGTGCAGGCTTTGGGGACATTAAATTCGGCGGCTCTGGCCTGGGCGCGGCTCAGATCAATATCGGCGCAGGCGACGATTTCGAGAATGTCGAAATCCGCAGAACCTCTAAAATACGCCGGGCTGATATTACCAACGCCGACGATACCAACTTTGACTTTCTTATCCACAGGTGAATCTCCTTTAATAAGGCAGGCTGTCAGCGATCAGCGATCAGCTTTCAGCAATAAAGAAAAATGATTATATGGCTCGGACAGCTTTTAACCACGATTGCGCGATCAGAGCATGTCCGGTGGGATATGGATGCACGCCATCCGCTGCCCAAAATGCGGGTTCTCGCTGAGATGCGGCGGCGGCAAAAATGCCATCCAGTGGGACATAAATGGCGTTAAATTCGCGTGCCAGACTCCGCGCGACATGAATTTTGGGGTCTAAATCTTCACGCCAGCTTGCACGATCCGGCGGGACAGGCAGCACAAAGGGTTCGCAAATGATGATCCGTGTTGAGGGATTCTGCTGCGTACTCTGCAAAATAGCGCGATAGTTGTCTTCGTAAACCTGTGCGGAGGTCGCATCGCCGCTGTCGTAACGCCGCCAGACATCATTGATGCCGATGAGAATCGATACCCAATCAGGCTTCAAATCCAGGCAGTCCTGCTGCCAGCGTCCGCGCAAATCTGCGGCGCGATTGCCGCTGATGCCTCGATTGATGAAACGTGCTTGTTTTTCGGGATAAAGCGCAGAAAACCAGGCTGCGACCATCGCCGCGTAACCTTGCCCCAGGTCGCCATCACTGGTGCGGCTGCGACCCGCATCGGTGATGCTGTCACCCTGAAAAAGGATGACTTGATGATCTCCAATGAATGTAGACATAATGATTTGTGGATGCCTCGCGGTGGTGTAGGGACACAGAATAATTTCCGTGTCCCTATCATTTTAAATCACTTTAGTCGTTCGGGCGACGTGGTATTAAGTCCGTTTTAGTCGTCCAGGCGACCTGGTATTAAGCCCATTGGCAGAGGAGCAGGACGCGCGACGGTGCTGGCAACTTCAACATGCCGCCCATTAGTCGAGGCATCGTGGAAACTATGCATCAGATCAAGCACGTGATAGGCGAGATCGCCGCTGACACGGTGGGGGCGACCTGAACGCAGCGCATAGGCCATATCTGCCACGCCGATACCACGCCCGACTTCGACGCTGTGTGTCGGAGGAATTTCGCTGATTTCTTTCGCTCCGGCGCGGCGCACCATAATTGGGCCGCCAAAAGTGTTCGGGTCAGGTACGCTGAGTGTGCCTTCCGAGCCGTAAATTTCGATGCGCGGCAGGCTGTGTGACCAGACATCGAAGCTGGTGATAATCGTTCCGACGGGGCCGCTGGCAAAATCCATCACGCCGGCGATGTGCGTCGGAATATCGACCTCGATTTTGTGTCCGAAAAGCGCCGGGCTGGTGGCGACACGTTCCGGGAACGAGATTTGCGCCGAACCAGTTACGCGCTTGACCGGGCCGAGCAGGTGTACGAGCGCAGTCAGGTAATATGGCCCCATATCGAACATCGGGCCGCCGCCGACTTTATAGAAAAAGTCAGGGTTCGGATGCCACGCTTCCGGCCCATGACCGAGCATGAAAGCCGTTGCCGCGACAGGCGTACCGATCCAGCCTTCGTCGATCAGCTTACGGCAAGTTTGCAAGCCGCCACCCAGAAAAGTGTCTGGTGCGCAACCCACGCGAACGCCTTTTTCTTTGGCTGCCGCCAGGATTTTCTTGCCGTCCTCGCGGGTGAGGGCGAATGGTTTTTCTTCGTGAACATGTTTCCCTGCCTTGATCGCTGCCAGACTCACTTCAGCGTGGGCGGCGGGGATGGTCAGGTTAATCACGATGTCAATTTCAGGGTCAGCCAGCAGCTCGTCAACCGAGTAGGCTTTGACGTTGTGTTCAGCTGCTTTGGCAATCGCACGTTCCATATCCACATCGGCACAGGCGACGACCTCTAAAATTTCGAAGGCCGCGCAGCCCTTGAAATAGGCATTGCTGATATTCCCGCAGCCAATGATTCCGACTTTAGTTTTTGCTGCCACGACCCAAACCTTCTTTCACCAGATATTGATAACTTTTAGCGACGGCTTCGGTCATATCCGTACCGCAGCGATCCAGCTCGACAATCAGCCATTCTGCGCTCTTGCCAGCGGGAATAATCTTGTGCCAGTCCATCACGCCTTCACCGACGGCGACCATGTTGCTGTCTTTATTGTCTGCTGGGCCGTCCTTGATGTGCAGCAGTGTCGCGCGGCTGCCGACTTCAGTCAGGACTTCTAGGACATCTGCGCCGCCCGTTTGTACCCAATAAGTGTCAATTTCCAATTCGACTTTGGGATCGAGGTGTTGGAGCATGATTTTGTGGGTCGGTTGCCCATCGACGGTGCCATATTCGAACCAGTGATTGTGATAATAGAATTTCAGGCCATTTTCTTCGGCGAAGGCAGCGGCGGCATTCAATTGCTCGCAGACGCGCTTGATGCCATCGACTGTCTGAAAATTTTCCGGCGGTAGATAGGCACAGCCAAAGCGTTTGCAGCCGAGCGCACCAACCTGGTCGAGAATTTCATTTTTCTTCTCGTTGGTTGGCAGCGGGGCATGAAGCCCGACGACCTCCAGGCCGAGACTCTTATAAAGCTTTGCGGCGGCCTCGACTGTCGTGCCAGGGTAGCCAGCAGGTTCGACACCCGCATAGCCGATTTCCGCGACTTTATTGACGACGCGCGTGTAGTCCTTCGCGGCCTCGTCGCGCAATGTGTACAGTTGTAATGCAATAGGAAGGGGCATTCAATATTTCTCCTAAAAATAAGCTGTCAGCAATCAGCTGTCAGCAGTTAGCCAAATGGGTTTTGAAATATCCTCAAAATTTTCGACGATTTAAATCTCTTTCAGTTGTAGATTATACGTTTGTATCGCTGTGTTCGCGTAAATATCAGCCTGTTCATCGGGACTGAGAGCGCTCACAGCCTTTTTCAGCAAATTTACGGTATCTGCGTAAGTGCCACCCAGTTGGCACACCGGCCAATCGCTGCCATACATCAATCGTTTCGCGCCGAATAGTTCCAGCGCTGCATCGACATAAGCGCGCAGGGTGTCGATTCTCAGAGGCTGCTGCTCAGATGAGGTGAGATAACCCGAAATTTTTGTCACAGTGTTGGGGAGTGCTGCAATCCGGCGGATGGCTTCTTTCCAGGCTATGTGGCCGCCCGGTGTAATCCGCGCACCACCGAAGTGGTCGAGAATAAACGTCACATTCGGATTCATGGCAATCAAGGTTTGGAGATGTGGCAGCATACCCGCACCGACCAGCAGATCGCAGGTCAGATGATGGGCGGCAAGTGTGTTTAAGCCCGTCGTCAGCAGTCGCCAATCCGCTTCGGGGTCGAAACAATTGATGCGAACGCCTTTGAGATCGTGAAGGCATTCGGGGTCAATCTCCGAGATGATGCTTTCAACATCCCCCATCAGGTCAATCCAACCTACAACGCCCGCGATATGCGGATATTCCGCTGCGAGTTCGAGCATCCAATGAAGTTCGCCGGGGGAACTTGCACCCGCTTCAACGACCACGCCATAGTTCACATCGGCAGCCCGCATGAGAGGCAAGGCATCAGCAGGCAAAAAATGATAAGCCAGCTTTGTACCCTGATCTATCCAACTGTATTTAAAACGATTTAACTGCCAATAGTGTTGATGTGTATCAATAATCATGGGCAACCTGTATGACGAACCCATGTCCTATAATAACGCCGAGAACGATGATTTGCGACACCCGTTTATTACCAATCGGCTACAGAGCCATCTTTGTGTCGGAGATGGGGTGTATCCCACGACCCATCATAAATTTTGTCGGCAATGGCTTCGTCATCAAGTTCGATGCCCAGGCCGGGCTTGGTCGGCAGCGGAATGTGACCATCAACAATTTTGAACGGCTCTTTGAGATAGCCCTCGCCTGTCGTGACATGCTCCTGCACGAGGAAATTGGGGATACAGGCATCTAACTGCAAACAGGCTGCCAGCGCGATGGGGCCAAGCGGACAGTGGGGCGCGACTGCTGCGTAATAACATTCAGCCATCGCCGCGATTTTCTTGCATTCTAAAATGCCGCCCGCGTGTGAAATATCCGGCTGCATGATGACTGCCGCTTGTTTTTCCAGCACTTCGCGGAAGCCCCATTTGGTGAAGAGGCGTTCGCCAGTCGCGATAGGGATTGACGTGCTGCGGGCAACTGTGACCATTGTATCGACGTTTTCCGGCAGGACGGGTTCTTCGATAAAAAACGGGTAATAGGGTTCAAGGGCTTTAGCGAGACGTACCGCCATCGCTGGACTGACGCGACCATGAAAATCAATGCCAATATCGACATTTTTGCCAACCGCTTCCCGCAGTCCGGCGAAGTGCGCGACATTTTCCTCGACCAGCGCCATTGTATCGACGATGTTGATCTGACTCAGCACACCGACCTTGAGCGCTGTAAAACCTGCATTCACGCTGACCTGTGCGCTGGAAATATAATCGCCAAAAGTTTCGCCGCCGACCCATCCATAGACGCGGATTTTGTCGCGGGTCGCGCCGCCGAGCAGGTTATAAACAGGCTGACCGAGCCATTTCCCGGTGATGTCCCACAAGGCTTGCTCGATGCCGGAGAGAGCGCTG
>JALHNB010000024.1:0-56002 GCA_022843745.1 Anaerolineae bacterium
AAGAACCTACTGTCGAGGCAACAACTGAAGCGACAGCCGAAAGCAGCTAGGATTTTGATAGGTTGTAGGGGCGACACATGCGTCGCCCCTACAAACCATTTTCGCATTTCGATCCGCCAAGCCTCTTAATCCTTTTGCGCCAGCATCGGCCCCAGCCTACGTCCGCCCAGCAAGTGCATGTGCAAATGATAAACTTCCTGCCCGCCGTCACTGCGACAATTGATGATGAGGCGATAGCCGTTTTCGGCGATCCCCTGCTCACGCGCAATCTGTTTGGCGACGATGAGCATATGCCCTAAAACCGCTTCGTCTTCTGGTGTCACATCATCAATTGTGGGAATTTCTTTATTCGGCACAATCAGGATATGCACGGGTGCTGAAGGATTGATGTCCTTAAACGCCGTCACCCGATCATCCTGAAAAACCATCTGAGATGGGATTTCTTTGGCGATAATTTTTGAAAAGATCGTACTCATAAGTGTCCCTTCGCTGCAATCTTCGAACTTTTCACTCAGCACTTTTTACGGAGCTACATGCTCATGCCGCCGTCCACTGTCAGCACTTGCCCGGTGATCGACGCTGCCTCGTCCGAAGCCAGGAATGCAACCGCGAACGCGACTTCTTCAACAGTTGCCAACCGTCCCAGTGGAGTCATCTGAACGCCCTGGTTAATCAGTTCTTCCGGCAGGTCTTTGGTCAAATCGGTCATGATAAAACCCGGCGCGACGGCGTTAACCGTGATGTTGCGTGAGCCAACTTCTTTCGCCAGCGCCTTCGTCAGGCCAATGATCCCGGCTTTGCTGGCGCTGTAATTGGTCTGCCCGCCCTGTCCATGCTCACCGCTGATGCTGGTCAGATTGATGACGCGCCCATAACGCTTGCGCATCATGCCGCGTACCGCCGCTTTCGAACACAGCCAGGTGCTGCGCAGATTGGTCTGAATCACGCTGTCAAAATCCTCCGCTTTCATCATCATAATGATGTTATCGCGTGTTGTTCCAGCGTTATTGACGAGAATATCCAGCTTGCCATACGTATCGTTGGCAGCTTTGATAAGCGCGTTCGCGCCGTCTTCCGTACCGACATCTGCCTGAAATGCCAGCGCCTCACCACCAGCGGCCTTGATCTGCTCGACGACTTCATTCGCAGCGTCGGGGCTGCTGTTAAAATTGATGACAACCTTCGCGCCGCGCTTCGCCAATTCCAGCGCAATTCCGCGTCCGATGCCGCGACTCGCGCCCGTAACAACCGCAACACGATCCATTAATTGAGACATATGTCCCCCTTTTACTGTACCCGCGAGGCAACAGCCCCACTCTTTATATATACTGGTAAGGCAACAGCCCCACTCCCAATTTTATGCGCCCAAATATACCGTGACTTGCCCATGCAAGGCCAAATTTGCACAAATCCAGGCGATTATGAAAGGTTCTTAATGAAAGCACGTTCGATTCTTAGCAAGAATTTACAATAAATTGTGATAATATGTCGTGAGGTTACGTTTAGCTTTTTGCAATGAAAAGCCGTTACCATATCATTTAGTTTTAGGAGCATAAGCATTTGAGGTTAGACCACATGCAAAGAACCATCCTCAACTTCGAACACGTGACACACCAGGACGGTGTCACAATTTTCAACCCTGTCAGCCGCCGCTACTACACGCTGGATGCTGTCGCCACGCTCGTATGGCGATTGATTCAGCAGCCCATGTCGCTTAGTGAAATTTGTGATGCGATCATGGACGTGTTCGATGTCGAAGAAGACTACTGCGAACACGATGTGCTGAGGTTACTTGAGGAAATGGAAGCCGAAGGGCTGATCGAAGAAAAAGCGTCTTAGTTGTAGCCTTTATTGGCTACGGTGCGCCAGTTTCAGACTGCGCACAACCGCCTGTGAAACTTGATCGAACAAGTACGTGACTACAAGACGGCGTTTTACCGTGCCGTTGCAAGTCACATCACAAGGCGGCTGTCACCTGCCGGGCAAATCCCCGCCCGCAGTATCATTTTCCTGCGACGACTAAGAATCATTGTTTAAGACAATCGCGTACACAACGCGATCATCACACTTCGGTTACTCAAACTCAGGATAATTCTCAGCTTCCCACCCAACCGAGCAGTTCAATTGTCCCTCGCAGTGTCCCGGTCATGCTAATCGCGCCAAGGCCAGTTGAGTTCGCGACATATACATCCACACGCCCATCCACACGCGGGTTGACCCCCGTAAACGCCAGCAATGAGCCATCCGGCGAGAAAATCGGATCGCACATGCTCGGCGGTGGATTGCCGCGCGTCAGGAAATTTAACTGACGGTCAACAACGCGCGAGCCGTAGGGACACTGCCCCGCAGTCCCGCCAATCGCAACGCGCGAACCATCCGGCGACCAGGATGCGGTCATGCCATAGCGGGCGAAATTGAGTTCGGCGGTACGTGCAATCGGGTTGCCGTTCGCGTCCATCATAACGACTTCTGTGTCATTACTGGCACTCTGGAAAAGCACGACATTGCCATCCGGCGACCATGATTCTGCCAGATTCAACTGATTTGCAGCGCCGCCAGCCAGTCGCGCCTGTCGTGACTGCCCAGTTGCGACATTGGCTAACCACAGCGTGCGTTCAGGGTCGCCAAAAGCGGGGTCGCCACTGGAAAACGCGACCATACGCGAATTGACCCAGCGCGGTGGCTCTGTCACCCACTGCTCGGAAAGCTGCGTGACCTCAAGGGTCTCAACATCGACAACAAATGGATTGCCACCATTCGGCGGCGGTGACACCATTGCGTCGCAACCATCGGACGCGCCGGGAATCCAACTTGGGCAGCGCACACGATCTGAGACGAACAAAATGTAGCGGCCATCCGGCGACCAGGACGGCCATACATCATATGAGCCGTTGTTGGTCATATTCACGACATTCGATCCATCACGACCAACGATGAAGATGTCGACGTCATAGCCTGTCGCAATTGCAACCGCCAGCCGTGAGCCATCAGGATTCCAGCTCGGCTCGTTGAAAAAACCACGCTGGTTGAGGGATTCAATCGCCAGAATGCGGGCGCTAACACCAACCGAGAAATCCAGCACATACAATCCCGTTTGCGAAGATGTCACGCCCTGCAACATATAGGCGATGGCGTTACCCGGCGGTGCGATAAAAATATCATCTTCGCTGGATGCGGGAAGTTGGAGAACAGCAACACGTCCGGCAGGGTTATCCGGCGAGGCAAAATACAGCGTTTCGACATTGGTCGCAGGCTGCGGCGTGAGTGGGTTGCCGATGCCATCGCGGTCATTGACATTGATAAAAGCTATACGCGCTCCTGAAAAACCCGTGCGCAGCGCATCTGGCAGGTCGATCAGCGTCCAATTATCGAAAATAAAGTTGAGCGCTGGCCCCGGTGTCAGCGATGGGGTTGGCGATGTAGTTGCTGTAGCCGTGTTGGTCGGGGTCGGCGTAATCGTCGGCGTGTCCGTAGGAGTTGGCGTATCCGTAGGAGTCGGCGTGATCGTCGGTGTTTCCGTTGATGTTGTCGTCGCGGTAAGTGTTGCAGTCGGTGTAGGAGTGGCAGTCGGGCCAGCCAACGCTTGGCAAGCTGTGGCACTTAAGACTATACAAAGCAAAAATATTCGGCGTAATGACATCGCAAATTCCCGTTTTTTCTCAGCAAATGGGTTCTAGGATACCATGCGCACGGGGTGTATAACAGGCGCTTTGCCTACGATTCCGCATTCATATCATCGATAATTTTTGCCTAATTCTTTTTCGGTTAAATCTTGCCTGAATTCTTCAACTGCTGCATCTAGTGCGTTCATCCAAGAATCGACAGCGCTCACTGACGATTCGCATCTGCAAAACTTCGCCACCTAGCAGAAAATGGATTTAGCAACCGGAGTTCAAAGTAAATTTAAGACAGAACGCAGCGAAACCCGATGTTCTTGTAGCTGAAATTCGAGAGATCGCCATAGCGATTGGCGGTACGCAGGAAATCAGGGATTGTAGTCCAAGAACCGCCACCCAGCACACGTTTCCTATTATCGTTAGTGCCACTAACATTTTCACGGCTAGCATCATAAGGATATTCCAGGTACAGCGAACTCATCCACTCCCAAACATTACCACTCATATCGAGCGCACCGACCCAGGAAGCACCATCCAGATAAGTGCCAACAGGTGCTGTTGTCTCATAACCATCGTCAAAATCTTCATCGCGCCAGCTATATCCACAGTTCGTATCACAAAAATTCAGCAATTTCCCATCAAAGGTATTTCCCCAGGGATAAATCAAGCCATCAGGGCCGCGTGCAGCATATTCCCATTCGGCCTCTGTTGGTAGCCGCATCCCCGCCCAGGTCGCATAATCATTCGCCTGAAACCAAGTCACATAAACTACCGGGTGATTATCATAGAAAGGATCATCATAATAAGTGCGTTCACTTGGGGGCGCACATACCCCGGCACCCTCACATTTCCTATACTGATTGTTCGTCACTTCATGGCGACTGATCCAGAACGACTCCGTAAATATGATGGGCGTTTGAGGCCCTTCAGCCTCAAACTCTGTGCGCTCACACTGTGCTGCGTCACGATTCGCTTGACACTCCTGAAACGCATCATCAATCTGCTCCTGTGTGCTGCCCATTGTGAAACTGCCAGCCGGGACAAGCACCATTTCCATACCTCTAATTACCTGTGTATAGGGTGAATAAGGCACCCAGTCAACATTGCTCGACACTCCTTGTTGGGCGATTTCCAGCGCCGGGGCAAGGGTTGGTGTAGGAGTGATTTCCGGCATCCGTGTGGAAGTGAAAGGTACAGTGGCGGTGTTGGCAGGCAAATTTGGGGATCGTGTTGGTGGCGTAAAAATGACATCGCAGCGTGGGTTTCCTGATGGGCAGATACCCTGCGAGGTCTCACCTTGCACAATGGTGATTAAGTGGCTGATGTTAGTGGTCGCGTCATACCAGAACACATCGGCAGCGGCCAATTTCTGAATCAACAACGTCTTGTTCTGACAATCCTGCGGCGCAACACGATTGCTGGTATCTCGCAACAACCGGAAACAGATAGGTGCGGGCACACTATCATATGGAAGACCGCGAAATGAGGGATAGCTTTCGAGGCTATAGGTTTTCGGCCCACTGCCGTCATCCACTCTGAACGTCAATCCTTGCAATGAAACTAAGCCTGAGTCGGAAACATAGAGGGTAAGGCTGTCTTCATCGACAAAAATCGCCAGATTTACGGGCATTTGTGCGAGGGCATCGCCGTATGTCACCACAAAGAAAATGAACAGAAGGAGCAGCCAATGCCGATTCATAAATCCTCGCCAGACCAAAACATTTATTGAAAAAATTTAGTATAACTCAAAAGCCATTCTTCACCCCAGCGCCCGCTGCAAATCAGCAATGAGATCATCCACATGCTCGATGCCAACACTTAAGCGCACCAGCGCCGGATCAACCGAAATCGGGCTGGCGGCGGTACTGGCGTGAGTCATGCTGTAGGGATGCTCGATCAGGCTTTCGACTCCGCCCAGGCTTTCAGCAAGCGCAAATAATTTCGTCTGCATGACCATGCGCTTGGCGGCTTCTTCATTTTCGAGGATGATGCTCACCATACCGCCGAAATCAGACATCTGGCGTTTCGCAAGTTCGTGCTGCGGGTGGCTTTCCAGGCCGGGATACATCACTTTTTTGACGGCGGGATGATCTTCCAGAAAACGCGCGATTTGCAACGCATTCTGGCTGTGGCGCTCCATGCGGATTCCGAGCGTCTTGATTCCGCGCAGCACGAGAAAGCAGTCCATCGGCGCGGGGACAGCACCCACCGCATTCTGCAAAAATTTCAGGTCGTTGTACAGCTTTTCGTCGTTCAGCGCCAGCAAGCCGCCAACAACATCGCTGTGACCACCGAGGTATTTGGTGCTGCTGTGCATCACGATGTCGGCGCCCATCGTCAACGGCTGCTGCAAAGCCGGACTCGCGAAAGTATTATCGACAGCAACCAGCACTTCCTGCGGCGCGGATTTCGCCAATGCCGCAATATCAGCCAGCGCCAGCAGCGGATTGGTCGGGGTTTCCAGCCAGAGCAGCTTTGTTTGTGGCGTAAAAGCCCCGCGAACATTATCGAGATTAGTCAGATCGACCCAGCTAAATTTCACGCCAAAACGCGCAAAGACGCGCTCGTATAAGCGATATGTGCCGCCGTAGACATCATTCCCCACGATGACATGATCGCCAGGGTTGAGCAGCCGGATCACCGTATCAATGGCGGCGAGTCCGCTGGCGAACGCTAATCCATAACGCCCCTTTTCGAGCGCCGCGATCAATTCTTCGAGCGCAGTACGGGTCGGATTTCCGCTGCGGCTGTAGTCATAACCTTTGTGTTCCGCCGGAGCGCTCTGAACATACGTCGAAGTCTGGTAGATCGGTGTCATAATCGCGCCTGTCGTCGGGTCAGGCTCCTGTCCGGCATGAATCGCAAGCGTGTCGAGATGATAATCAGGGTCTGTCATGATTTTTAACCTCTTACAATCTGGCAGGTAAACCATTATCAGTATAACATGATGCGCTCGACGTTCCGTTTTCCGAGGATTGATATGCAATTAGCGCTCCCTTTTCCAGCTCAGGCAGCATCGCGATTTTTCAGACTCATCTGGTTTTTCTGGATCGCGTTAGGGCTGGCGCTCGGCAGCGTTTACCTCTTTTTGTCCAGTGTTTATTATCCGGTGTCGGATTCGCCACGCTCCGAAAAGCGCGTCCTGGCGATGGGTAATGGTGTACTGCCTCTCCAGGATATGGTCGATTCGATTGATTCCTTCCAACAAACACCCTTCGATGGGCTGATCCTCGGCATAGCGACATCGAAGGATACGCGCGGGGTCGCCTGGACAGTTTTCGGCGATCAGCGCATCGACCAGCCACAATTTGATCGGCTGGCGGATCGGTTCAGCGGCTTTAACTGGGGACGGCTAACCGACAATTTCCTGCGCGTCAATGTCTACCCCGCGACAGTCGATTGGTTCGATAATTTTGACACGATTCTGGCGAACTTTGAAGCAATCGCGCGTTTAGCCCATCAGTTGGGATTCACGGGAATCATGCTGGACACAGAGCAGTACCCTGGCATCGAGATTTTTGACTATCCGAAGCAAAAATATGCAGATCAGTACGACTATGCAGCCTATGACACGCAGGTCTTTTTGCGTGGGCAGGAGATCATGCGGGCGTTGAATCGCGGCTACCCTGGCATCACCGTCCTCTATACTTTTGGCCTCTCGATTGGCTCACAATTCGGCGGCGGACGTGATCTCCTGCCCCACACGCGCTCTGGCCTGCTGACACCCTTCATCGAAGGCATGATCGACGCGGCTGGCGAAATGACAGCGCTGGTAGATGCTTTTGAAGCTTCATACACCTACAGCCAGGAAGCCGAATTTCTCGCGGCATACAAGCTCATCAAGGGCTTCACGCGCGATATTTATGCCCGCAATCCAGCCGCATATGGTGAAGTCGTAGAAGCTGGTTTTGGGTTGTGGCTCGATCAAGGCTGCGGCGACGCGGGATTATCTTCAACAACCTGCAGATTCAGGCCGGAAACATTTCAGAATGCGGTTGATCTGGCGTTAAAATATAGTGATCGCTACGTCTGGATTTACAACCAGAGCGTGAATTGGGTAGCGGGCGAAGGCATCCCGCCGGAGTGGGAAGCCGCGCTTGATTCATTCCGGCGAGAAAATAGCCCTTGACACATTCGCACAAATATTCGATGATTTTCGATACACTTTGGACAACATTTATGCGCCACATTATTCTGGCATTTTTATTATTTGCATCCGCGTGCAGCCCTGCCATGCCGCTGCCAACAATGACCCCTGCTGTCGCCACGCTAGAGGGCAATGTTGATATTCTGTATCCACAAGACAGCTCGGTCATCTATTCTGAGGCGCTGACAATTTCCGGCACAGCCACCACAGCCGATTTCGCGCTCAAAATGATTGGGCCTGACGAGAAGATCATCGCGCAAACAACGGTGCAAGCTCAATCAAGTGATTGGAAAGTCGAACTCGTTCACGGTTACAGTGGTGAACCTATCGAGGTCAATATTCTCGCTGTGCCTATTGACGCGGCTTCCGATCTCGATTATGACATCGCCACGATTCTCATAGCACCGCTTGACAGTCGTCCAGAAGGCTTATTTGGCAGCATCACTATGCCCTCCGAGGATGACAGCGTTGGCGGCGAGGCCATTCAGGTCAGCGGCACGGCATCCGGGCTGCCGGAGAATTTGCTCTCCATCGCGCTCATCAGCTCTGATAGCGCAATTATTGATTCGCGCGACATCACTGTGTATAACCCTTATGGGATTGACGATATGCCCTGGACAGCCGAACTCGCGACAAACGGGTATATCGGGACAGCCGAAATACGCATTACAAGCGCGGAAAATATCATCAGTTCTGTGAATGTTACTGTTACCGCAGAAGCCGGTTAGGATCAAAAAGCTGATGGCTGACCACTGAAAGCTGATAGCGTTTAGGATCATCATGAATTCAACGCCTAAATATTTCATCGCCATCGCAGGCAACATCGGCGCGGGCAAAAGTACGCTCACCCGTTTACTGGCCGAGTCATTTGGTTGGCAGCCATTTTACGAAGCCAACGCCGAAAACCCTTATCTGGTCGATTTTTATGCCGATATGGAGCGCTGGAGTTTTCATTCACAGGTATTTTTCCTGGGCAAACGCCTGGAACACCACCGCCAACTACTCGATCACCGCGGCAGCGTGGTTCAGGATCGCACCGTGTACGAGGATGCGGAAATTTTCGCGCGTAATCTCTACGAACAAGGGCGTATGTCCGAGCGTGATTATGATGCCTATCGCCGTCTCTACCAAGCTGTGAGCGCTTTTGTGCCACCGCCCAATCTCATCGTCTATTTGCAGGGCAGCGTGACGACCTTACTGAAGCATATCGATCAGCGTGGACGCGATTACGAGCGCAGCATGAGCGCGGATTATATGGAACAGCTCAATCGTCTGTATGACCGTTGGATTGATGGCTGGACAGCCTGCCCTGTGCTGCATGTGCCGATGGATGGCATCGATTTCTACAACAACCCACTCGATCTGGAAAACATCAAACACAGCGTCGAAAACGCGCTTCTTATGAAAATCCCCTAAAAAAACGCCAAAGCTCAATAGACAGAATAACCAAATCGTGATAGTATAAAAGCTCATTAGTCTGATTAATCATATTCATCATATTAATCGGATAAAAGAGGCTTTCTATAACTATGTCGCACATCGATCTAGACTCTGAGCTTCTCAATTATCTTGCTGCAAACCAATTTGCGCCGGGGGATCGGCTTCCGACGATTGCGGAATTGCAGAGCGATCAGCTTTTGGGCGTCAGCACCAGCAAGATTCGTGAACAGCTTGAAGTAGCCCGCGCTTTGGGGTTGGTTGAAGTCCGCTCCAAAACCGGGATGCGGATGAAGCCCTACACCTTCGCCCCAGCAGTACGCCTCAGTCTGTTTTTTGCGTTGGCGCACGATATGAGCCAGTTTGAACACTTCAGTGAGCTGCGGACACATGTGGAAATCACTTTCTGGCATGAAGCCTGTGCGCTGCTGACATCGGAAGACAAAGCGCTCATGCGGAACTGCATTGATGTCGCCCGCGCGAAATTGAATGACCGCTGGATCAGCATCCCCAACCCGGAACACCGCACCTTTCATATGACGATTTTCACGCATTTACGCAATCCATTCGTCCAGGGAATTCTGGAAGCCTATTGGGATGCTTACAGCGCCGTCGAACCGAGTCGCTATGCCGATTACGACTATCATCAGAAGGTATGGGACTACCACGAGCAAATCCTGAACCACATATGCGCAGGTAACTTTGATGCCGCACAAGCCGCTTTTATCGAACATACCAAGCTGCTGCGCTACCAACGGCAGAGCGAATAATTTTTTTTAAGGAGCATCATTTATTTATAGAAATACTGGCAGCGACAGCGGTGGTAATAGCGATAACGACAACGATAGCAAAGCGATAGAGTAAGTAGCCTGCCAGAGGCTGAAATTTCTGGCACTATCTCAGAAAGGAGAAACGCGCGGTTCAACTGCGCATCGAAAATGACTATTGCACAACCTCAGGCAAATTTACAACCACAAACCGGGGATAATGGGCGGATTGTAAACGACTTCGCCTTTACAGTAGCGACGAAAAACGGCTCTGGCAGCCAGACTTCCAATAACGTCCTGGTACGCGCCTTATTCAAGATGGGTATCCCGGTCAACGGCAAGAATTTATTTCCATCGAATATTAAAGGCCTCCCGACCTGGTATACGATCCGGGTGAGCAAGGACGGCTATACAGCACGACGTGCCACGACAGAAATCGCCGTCGTGTTTAATGAATTGACCGCCGCAGAAGACATTCTCAACCTGCCTCCTGGCGGCGTGTGCATCATCCCACAGGAGTGGAGCTGGGGGCAAAGCCGTCAGGATATCACCTATTACGAAGTCCCGGTTAAAGACATCATCAAGCAGTTCGACATCCCCAGTGAACGTCGCGAACAGGTCGGCAATATGGTCTATGTGGGTGTTGTCGCGAAAATGTTCGAGATTCCGCTCAATCTGATCCACGACGCGTTAATGGACAACTTCAAGCGCAAAGAAAAGCCCGTCAAGATGAATTACGATATTGTCGAGGCGGCTTACAACTGGTCAACCGAGAATCTGGCGAAAAATGACCCCTTCTATTTCGCGCCGCTGGGCATGACCGAAGGTAAGATCATCATCACGGGCAACGAAGCAGCGGCGCTGGGCGCACTGTTCGGCGGCCTGACAGTGGCGGCGTGGTATCCGATTACCCCCTCGACCAGCCTGATCGACGCGGTGATGGAGTATCAGCACATCCGTAAAGACCCTGATACCGGAAAAAATACCGTTGCCGTTGTCCAGGCTGAAGATGAAATCGCTGCCATTGGTATGCTCGTGGGCGCGGGCTGGGCAGGCGCACGTGCCATGACCTCGACCAGCGGCCCCGGCATCAGCCTGATGTCCGAGTTCACAGGTCTGGCCTATTTCGCCGAAGTGCCGATTGTCATCTGGGACATCACCCGTATGGGCCCAAGCACCGGAATGCCGACACGTACCAGCCAGGGCGATTTACTTTTTGCCTACTTCCTGGGACATGGCGACAGCCGCCAGGTGTGCCTGCTGCCGGGCAGCGTCGAGGAATGCTTTGAATATGGCTGGCGGGCGCTCGATCTGGCTGAAGAACTGCAAACACCCGTTTTTGTCCTCAGCGACCTTGACCTGGGTATGAATAACTGGATGGCTGATCCTTTCACCTATCCTGACCAGCCCATTCAACATGGCAAGACACTCAACAAAGTCGGCCTGGAAGAATTATTCGCGGAAAAAGGTGAGTGGTATCGTTACCGTGACTATGATCAGGACGGCGTTGCCTACCGCACTGTACCCGGCACCGATCATCCCCGCTCGGCCTATTTCTCACGCGGAACAGGCCACAACGATAAAGCAATTTACAGCGAACGCAGCGACGATTGGGTTCAGAATATGCAGCGCCTGCGCCGCAAATTTGAAACCGCACGCGCCAAAGTACCTGCCGCGGTCATCGACTATGACGCCAGCAAGAAAATCGGCATCATTTCCTTCGGCTCAAACGATCCCGCGATCAAAGAAGCGCAGGATAAACTGGCGGCAGATGGCGTTGAGGTGAACTATCTGCGCGTCCGTGCGCTGCCACTGAAGGAAGAAGTACGCGATTTTGTCCTCAACCATGAGCATATTTATGTTGTGGAAAACAACTTTGACGGTCAATTATTCCAACTGCTGCGCATGGAAATCGCTCAGGACACGACACACATGAAATCATTGGCGCTGGGCGATGGCCTCCCAATGACACCGCGCTGGGTTTATAACAACATCTTGGAAGAGGAGCAAAACAAGTGACCACCAACAAGACAAATCTGAAGACAAACGCTCTGGGTCTGACTCGCGAAGATTATAAGGGCGCAAAAAGTACGCTCTGCCCCGGCTGCGGTCACGATTCGATTTCGAACCAGATTATCAGCATCGCTTATGAAATGGGTCTGGAGCAATATAAGGTCATCAAGCTCAGTGGTATCGGCTGCTCCAGCAAAACCCCCGCCTATTTCATGGGCGGCGGACATGCTTTCAACAGCATTCACGGGCGTATGCCTTCAGTCGCAACAGGCGCGACACTGGCAAACAGCGAACTGGTCGCGATTGGTGTCAGTGGTGATGGTGACACGGGCAGCATCGGCCTGGGGCAGTATAAACACCTGATCCGGCGCAACGTGCCGATGGTCTACATCATCGAAAACAACGGCGTTTATGGACTCACCAAAGGTCAGTTTTCCGCCACTGCCGACGAAGGTCAAGTCTTGAAGTATTACGGCAAGAACGAACTTCCGGCGATTGATCTGGCACTGGAAGCGATTATCGGCGGATGCACTTTCGTCGCCCGCAGCTTCTCTGGCGATTCAAAACAGGTGCAAACGCTGCTGAAGGCGGCTATCGGACACAAAGGCACGGCGGTGATCGACATCGTTAGCCCCTGCGTCACATTCAACAACTCGCCGGAATCGACCAAGAGCTATCCTTACGGCAAAGAACACGAAATTGCGCTGCACGACATTCAGTATTTCGCGCCGGATTATGTGATGCCGCGTGAGGAAATCACCGCCGATTACGAAGAAGGTACGCTGATTGAAGTCGAAATGCACGATGGTTCGCACATCCGCTTACAAAAAGTGGGCGAGGAATATGACCCACGCAGCCGCGCGCAAGCGATCCAAATGCTGGAAAAATCCCAGCGTGAACAGCTTTTCCTGACAGGTCTGCTGTACTATGAAGAACCACGGATGACCCTGGGGGAGACAGTCTCCCTGACGGATACACCGCTGGCCCGTCTGCCTGATGCGAAACTGCGCCCGCCGCGTGAGGCGCTCGACAAGCTCATGCAGAGCATGATGTAGCCCATTGAAATATCTGTAGGGGCGGCTCGGCGAGTCGTCCCTACTATTTCCCCCTAATTTCTAGGGGTCGCATCTCTCAATATCTTCGCTAAGATAATCTCTTGATATTGGCACCATAAGAGTCATAATCCACCAATCATGCCTCCATAATCCCCAATCCCCCCTAATTTCTAGGGGTTTATAATACGTTACTTGACCTAAAATCAGCTTGTTCTGCATGTAATCATCGAATTACATCAAGTTGCCGCCCCAACATTTCGCTATATTATAGTGATAACAACAAAATAAGGAGCAAAGGTAAATGCCAGATTTTTACAGGCTTGACGTTGATAAAGCCCTATCAGAGCTAAACACGAAACCCCAAACAGGCCTGGATGAACCTGAAGTCCAGAAACGTCTGGCACAATTTGGTAAAAATGCTCTACCCACTGACAGCGGTACCAATTGGGTTCAGTTGATTATCGGCCAGTTCACCGATCTGATGGTCATTATTCTGATCGGTGCTGCCGTGATTTCGTTTTTTCTTGGTGACTCAAAAGATGTCGTGGTTATCCTGGCGATTGTCATTCTAAACGCCATCCTCGGTATCTATCAGGAATATCGTGCCGAACAGGCATTGGCGGCATTGAACGCGATGCAAGTGCCATTGGTACGTGTCCGGCGAACAAGCAGTGTACAGGAAATCAGCGCTGAGGAGCTCGTTCCTGGCGACATTGTACTTTTGCAGGAAGGAGATCGAATTCCTGCGGACGGACGCTTGATTGAAAGCATCAATCTGCAAATTGATGAATCGCCGCTAACGGGTGAATCCGTTCCCGTTGAGAAAAATATCCTGCCGCTTATCGGTCAGGAGGCGGTTGCCGTCGGTGATCGCAGTAATATGGCTTTCATGGGTACAGCGGTCAATTATGGTCGTGGTGAAATGGCTGTCACCAATACGGGTTTGAAAACTGAGCTGGGCAATATTGCTGCCCTGCTGCTCCAGGTGGAGCAAGGTATCACCCCATTGCAACGACGTTTGAATAGCCTGGGTCGGGTTTTAGCAATTGGCGCTGGTGTGATTGTAGCGATTGTTTTCGCCGCAGGTGTTATCCGGGGCATCCCCATCCAGGAAATGTTCCTGACCTCGATCAGCCTTGCTGTAGCCGCTGTGCCAGAAGGCTTGCCAGCGTTGATTACCATCAGCCTCTCATTGGGCGCAGCGCGTATGGTACGCCGTCACGCGCTCATCCGGCGTTTACCTGCTGTGGAAACGCTCGGCTCGGTCACGGTGATTTGCTCGGATAAAACCGGGACTCTCACGAAAAACGAAATGACCGCTACCCACATCGCCCTCCCCGGTCATCCAGACATCAATATTACGGGTGTTGGCTATCATCCTGAAGGCAAATTCCGCCGCTCAGATGAGACATTCCATCCGAGTAGTGACCAGACGGTTGGGCGCTTTATACGGACGATTGCGCTCTCGACCAATGCCTACTTGCAGCAAAATGGCCTCAGCAGTGTAAAAGTCGTCGGCGATACCACAGAAGCGGCACTGCTTGTCGCGGCGCAAAAAGGTGGCTGGACACGGGAAGCACTTGAAAAAGACCTCCCTCGTGTGTCTGAACTCCCTTTCAGCAGCGAACGCAAAGCCATGACGACAATCCACAAAGTTGTCGGCACTGAAGCGCTTGAATTGTTCCCCAACACGTCATTCATCTCGATTACCAAAGGCGCACCCGATCAACTGGTTGAATGGGCGACTTATGAAACCACCAGCGAAGGTTCGCAGGAATTAACAGATGAACGTCGCAAAGCCTGGTTTGACGAAATCAACAAAATGGCGAAACAAGGGCTGCGGGTATTAGGAATCGCCTATCGTCCATTGGAAAGCGTTCCCAATACCGTTACACCAGAGATTGAGCGCGAACTCCACTTGCTGGGGCTGGTTGGTATCCTCGATCCTGCGCGACCTGAAGCCAAAGAAGCGGTCAAAACCGCGCGGGCGGCTGGCATTCGCAGCATCATGATTACGGGCGACCATGCCCTGACTGCCGAAGCCATCGCTCGTGATCTGGGTATCATCCAGCAAAGTGAGAATGCAATCACAGGCGCACAGCTTGATAAAATGGATGACACTGAGCTGCTGAAAAAGCTTGAGCAGACATCAGTTTTTGCGCGTGTCTCCCCGGAACATAAACTGCGATTGGTGCGAGTCCTGCAAAGCAAAGATGAAATCGTCGCGATGACAGGTGACGGCGTGAACGATGCCCCGGCGCTGAAACAAGCCGATATTGGTGTAGCGATGGGAATCACCGGCACGGATGTCAGCAAAGGCGCGGCAGCGATGGTGTTGACGGACGATAATTTCGCGTCAATCGTCAGCGCTGTCGAAGAAGGTCGCGTGATTTACGACAATATCCGCAAGTTCATCAAGTATTTGCTCAGTTCGAACGTCGGCGAAATTCTGGTGATGTTTGTTGCACTGTTGATTGGCCTCAAAATTCCGCTGCTGGCGATTCAGATTTTGTGGATTAACCTGGTGACGGATGGCCTTCCGGCTATCGCGATGGGCTTTGAGCCTGCCGAAAAAGGTGTTATGAAGCGCAAGCCGCGTCCCATCCGAGAAAGTATTTTCGCGGGAGGGATGGGACGGCACATCATCTGGGTGTCGATCCTCCTGACCACCATTACCCTCATTGCATATGTTTATGGCTACACATCGCATAATATGGATCCATTCAGCGACACACTCGGCGTAGAAACGCTGGATCGTGCCGCGCTGGTAGAGTTAGTCCCCGAAGAATTGGCCCCACAAGACTGGGACACGCTTTCAATCGAAGAACGTACTACCCTTTTATTGGAGCACGAAAATGACGAAGCCAGCGCTGAAGGTGGAAGCGGCGGCTTATTAGGCGCGGCTGAAAGTGTGCCACGCACGCTATCATTCATGGTGTTAGCGCTCGGCCAGATTTTCCATGTCATGGCGATTCACGCAGGTGATAAGGTTTCGTTCTTCACCAGTTGGTTCAGCAAAAACTATCTGCTGTTGGTAGCGGTCATTTCAACATTTATCCTGCAACTGGGTGTGATATATGTGCCATTCTTGCAGGCAACTTTTGAAACCACGCCTCTGACAGCAACAGAATTGATTATCAGTATCGGGTTGGCATCCATCATTCTATTCGCGGTGGAAATCGAAAAAGTGCTGCGCCGAAACTGGGACCAAAACCCCGAACCAGCAGCCTAAGATTCATCATTCGAGCCGCCAGAGCATCCCACGTTTTGGCGGTTCGTTTTTATCCTCTGTAACCCTGCCTGATTTATCCCTTGATGACCTTGCCCTGCATCTCGGACGGGATTGCGATCCCCATACGGTCAAGAAGTGTTGGCGCAATGTCCATCAGTTGATGCCCGGTTACGCGCCCTGCTCCCCGCCGTCCGGGTTCATGCAGCACGAACATCCCACGACGGGCGTGATTCGCATCGTCCGGGCCAGTGTCATTTTCCAGCGTATAATGCCGACCATGCCCCAGACTCCCCACCGCCCGCCAATGTAAATCGCCAAAATACACCAGCAAATCCGGCGCAACGCCGCGCACCTGCTCATAAATAGCATCTGGCTTAAAAACGGTTGTGTTCAGACTTTCTCCGTCTGCACCGGGGATCGCCGCCAACGCAAGCGCTAATTCATCGCGTACCTGTTGATAATGCGACGCGGGAATCATGCCCTGCGGTTCGCGCCCCTCGACGTTGAGGAAAATACGACCATAATATCCGCCGCTTGCCCAGGCTTTTGTGCGCGACCAATCGACATCCAGATTTTCGAAGGGTGTAATTTTGCCGTCCGGGGGCGGCGTTCTCAGGCTCAGCCAGCCGTTGCGCCACAACCACTCGTTAACGCAGATGCCGCCGTCCATGCGTGTGATGCCGTGATCGCTGACCACCAGCACGGTCACATCATCTCCCGCAGCTTCAATCAACTGCCCGGCCATCCCATCCACCATGCGATAGTAATCAAAAATCGCGGATTCGAACGGATTTCCACGCTCATACAGGCGATGTTCGGGGTCGTGATAGCGCCAGAAGCCGTGATGGATGCGATCAACACCCATGTTGACGTGCATGAAGAAATCCCAGGGCTTTTCGGTGATGCAATAGCGCAGCAGCTTAAACTGAATTTCCGTCATGTCGATGATTTGCTGCAAGAGACGTGCTTTATCCATCGTGCGGAAATCTTTGACATCGAACGCATAATTGGGCGCGACCTTCAAAACTTCCTGCTTGAAAATAGCGGGGTAAGTGAATGCATTTTCGGTGCCGGGGGTTAAAAAGCAGCTCACCATATGACCGCTGATTGGGCGTACCGGGTAGGTCTGCGGAACGCCGATCACCACCGACTGCCGTCCGGCCTCGCCCGCATAATCCCAGACACGCTTGACTTTAATCGACGCGGAGTTTGCGGTTGTCATTTGACTATACGAATGGTCGGCACGATTTCGAAATCCGTATATGCCCAAAACGCCCGGATCACGACTGCTCAACATGCTGGCCCACGCCGGAACGGTGATGCAGGGGATTGAAGACTCTAATTCACCCCACGTCCCTTGGCTCATCAGGCTGCTGAGGACGGGCATATCCGCTTTAAAATGGTCAAAAGCTAACTTTGGGCTGGCACAATCCCAACCGAGGACGAGAATGCGGTTTTTCTTTTTGCGACGTAACCAGGACATAGGAAATTAGTGATGAGGGGTGAGTGGTGAGTGACGAGTAAAAAGTTTCTTCGCGCTATATTGGATTGCCATATTTTTCACTCAGCACTTTCAACTTTGCGCTTGTCAGATGATGCGCTGACCGAACAGGCTGGCAGCAAGGCCAACAGCGATCTCCGCCGTGTAATTAAAGGTATCGAGAATAGGGTTTACCTCGACAATATCCATCGAGCGCACACGCCCGTCATCCGCCAGCATTTCCAGTAACAGGTGGGCTTCGCGATAATTCAGGCCGCCCTGAACAGGTGTACCGACACCAGGTGCAACCGTCGGATCGAGCGAATCCATATCAAAACTGACGTGTATAGCCTCAACATCGCCAAGCGTCTCTAAAGCGCTTCGGACGACATTCGCCATGCCATCCTCATCAATGTCGCGCATGGTCATGACTTTGATGCCACTTTCGCGCAGCGCGATACGTTCTTCAAAATCCAGGTCGCGCGTACCAATCATGACGATCTGGTCAGGCTTGAGACGACGCTCGCCAATCGACAATATACTTGGCCCTTGCCCCATCAATGAAGTTACGACCATACCGTGAATATTGCCGGATGGAGATGTTTTTGGGGTATTAAAATCACCGTGAGCATCGACCCAGATCACGCCTACTTTGTCACCACGATGGAGCGCACCCGATATGCTGCCTATGGAGATGCTGTGATCGCCGCCCAGGAAAATCGCATCTTCATTGGCGCGAACACTTTTGAGCATCGCGTCGTGGATTTCCTGCGCGACAGCCGCAATCGCCGACATGTGATGCGTGGAATGCCCCTCAAACGTCTCGTCAGCCGCGATCTGTTCACTCACAGGCGCATTGATATTACCCGCGTCATAGACCGTCCAGCCCAGATTTTCCAGGCGGCTTTGCAGACCCGCGTAACGGATGGCGCTTGGCCCCATATCGACACCGCGCCGACTCTGCCCCAAATCCATCGGCACGCCGTAAATCCGCACCGGGCAGGCGGTTCTCGTCATATCCGTTAGCCTACCGGCTCGTCTTCGATACGAGCGATACGGCGGGCAATAAACACCAGCACAATACTGAGGGCGTACAAAACCATCAACGGCCCCATCACCAGAAACATATTGACCGGGTCAATCGTCGGCGTAATCAAAGCCGCGGCTATCGCTGCGCCAATGACAGCGATTCGCCAGTTGCGAATCAACGGCCACACACTGACGACACCAATCAAACCCAGTACAAAAAAGACCAGCGGCGTCTCGAACGCCGCGCCCATCCAGAAAATCAGCGAGGTGATAAAGCTCAGATACAGATCAGCCGTCCATTCAGGCTTAAACAATGTTGCCTGGAAACCTTCCAGAAAGCCGAGCGCGGGTGGCATCAAAACAAACCAGGCGAACGCTACACCGATCAAGAACAAGAGCATGACTGCCGGGAGCGACAGCATGACGAGTCGCTTTTCCTTGCGCGTCAGCCCAGGGAAAATGAACATCAACAGTTGATAGGTCACGGTTGGAACAGCGATAATCGCGCCAATCGTCAAGGCCACACGGAAATAGGCGACAACGCCGCCCGTTGGCCCCAGACTCACCAGACGGCAGTCATTATCGCTGACAACCGCGCTATTGGACTCATCTGTCTGGATGACATTATCCCGCACAGCCTCGCAGTACGGCTGAACCAGATATTCAAGTGCAGGCTGCGCGGCGGCAATACCGATTAAAGTGCCAATAACTAACGCGATAGCGGCGCGTGTGATTCGCTTTCTAAGTTCGTCGAGATGATCGAAGAAGCCCATCCGGGCGCCTTCGCCATCATCGTCTGGCAGCAGATTTTCAAGTTCGTCCTCGATAGGGCCAGGGGGCGGAGGAGATTTCGCTGAACTTCCTGGTAAACGTAGTTTTGCCACAGTTAATTCTTCCCCTGGTCATCTTTCTTTTTGCCAGACCACGTGCCAAAATCCGGCTTGTCGTTATTCTGAGCGCCTGACCATGTACCAAAACTCGGCGTATTTCCAGCAGGCGGCTTGGGCTTTGTGACGGATGGCGGCGTAAATGTTTTCGGCTTGCTGGCAACCGGTGTCGTTTTCGGCTTGGCAACTGGAGTTGTCGTCGTTTTTGGTTTAGCAACCGGAGTCGTGGTCGTTGCAGGCTTGGCAACCGTGTCAAGTTTCTCTTTAACCGCAGCGCCATTACTCTTGACGGTTGAATTGGCTGCTGTCGCGGCGGCGGTAGTGGTTGACTTAATCTGGTTGACCTCGGTTGTGGCCTTATCCATCGTCTCTTTAACCGGGCGGGTGACGCTTTCCATCGCCTTTCCGATTTGTTGATTCAGATTGCCGCGTGTCGGAATATCTTTGGGTATCTGAATCCCAACCCCAGCGTCATCAAATTCCTTCTGAATCACATCCACCGTCTCTGACCACATCGCCCGGAACTTGGCGACATACTGCCCCAGGATATACGCCCAGTGAATCATACGCTTCGGCCCGGCAACCAGGAGCATAATCAGCAAAATTGCCAATAATTCCCAGCCACCTATTCCCAGAATATTCATTCGGCTGCCTCCTGGCCTTCAGTAAGCATTTTTCGCAGCACATCAATATTGGCTGCCAGTTTACCGAGAACCCCATTTACAAACGTTGTCGAGTTATCTGCGCCGAACAGCTTTGCCAGACTCACGGCTTCATCAACCGCCGCGCCTGTCGGAGTCGATGGCACATGCGCCAATTCATAGATCGCCATGCGCAAAATATTTCGGTCAATAATCGCCACCTGGTCAAGCGGCCACTCCGTAGCGTACAACCGTATAACACGATCCATACGCTCACGATTTGCGAGGACACCATTCACCAGTAAGCGCACAAAACGCGCTGGTTTGTTCTCTAGTTCCTGCGCCATTAAACGCGCCTCAATTACCATCTCGGCATTATGGTTGGTGCAATCCAATTCATAGAGGATTTGCAACGCGATACGCCGGGCAAGGCTACGCTCTGTCATCGGTGCTTCGTGCTCAATCACCTCGACAGTTACTTCATCCTCTGGATTCATGTTTGGCAGATCGATCACAACACTCTTCCGTAACATACATACGCGTCACAAGTTTACTTCAGATTTCATCGTTTGACTACGGAAAAGGCAATTTCGCTAGAGAAAAGGCAAACGGAATTCAACCCCTAAAAAAAGGGGAGTTGACATACAACCTGTAATTATGATAAAGTGTTCAACGTTGTATGAAATTCAAACCCCTTTAGAAAGGAGAAGACGCAATATGTTGATTTATCCCGTTATCGGAATCGCACCCGCTACTGCCCGTCGTGTTTCCGGTTTTATTGCGTCTGCTCGCTGCTAACGACCCGTTTTTTAACAGGTAAACCAGCGCCGCGAGTGGACATCCCTCGCGGCTTTTTATTGTGCTAACCGTGAGGATTGCTTACCAGCTCATGGTTTTTTTGTGCCTACATGAAAAGGCCAGAACAAACCAGGAGATGGCATTAGGGGGCAAAGTGCAAATTCTTTGCCAACGGAAAACAGCCGTCATTGATCTATGAAAGAAAAAGCAAATGTCACACCTACAGTCGATGGATTTCCAGTTTAACCAGCAGCACCGCGCCGAGCTTATCCGAGAAGCCGAACAACGCCACCTTGCGAATATTGCGATGGCCGACAACTCACGAACCAACAGCACTTTACAAATACTGTTGAACAAAGCAGGTCGCGGCCTCGTAGTAATTGGTGAGCGCTTGCAGGAACAATCCGCCGAGATGAATCCGGCATTCAAACAAAACTGATCGAAGCACAGGGGCAATATCATGAACAATAACAATTTCGAACTCAGCAAATACCGTATGCAGCAGTTCGAACGTGAAGCAAAAAATAACCGGCTGGTGCGTGAAGCACGCTCCGGCAACCAATCAACGAATCCCGTTTTACATTCCGTCCTGGCGGCGCTAGGCGAACAACTCGTCGAACTGGGTTCACGTCTGCAAGAAAGCAACGAGCAAAACGCTCGTGTGCCAAAATTTGAAGTGCGCTAACCTGCGCCTGAAGTAACAAAGTCTGGAGCAACAAAGAACTATGAATATGTATCTGAACACCATCAATCCAAACCAGGATGCAGAAAATCCGCGCAAAGCGGAGAAGCAGCGGCTCGTCCATGTGAAGGCGCGGAAACGGCAGACACCGCGCCTCATCAAGACCATCGCGATGTTTCTAACATCACATCGCTAAGATCACAGCGGAGTGGGGATTTCCCCACCCCTGTGGTTTTTTTATTGATCCCATAATCAAACCATCTCCTATCCCTACCCGCTGGCACAGTATTCCGCAATCAGGCTAAACTAGAAAACCGTCATTTTCCACAAGGGTGCTGCTCGATTCATGCGCCTCGTTTACATCGCCCTCGGCTGGGCAGCGGGCGTTATCCTGGCTGCCAACAATACCAGCGGCTCTCCCACCATTTCGCTAATCTGGTTGGTGCTGTTTGGTTTGTCGCTGATAAGCCTGTGGCTAGCAGACTCCACGCAGCGCTGGCTCATGATCGTGCTGGTGGCATTGACGTTAGGCGGGCTGCGCATGTCGTTTGTCTCTGTGACCAGCGATGTCGCGCAATACAATAATCTGGGCGGTTTGACCATTGAGGGAATCGTGACTGCCGAGCCGGACGTGCGCGATGATCGAATTTTGCTGCGCGTGGATGCCGAAACGGTCACTCGTGTCGGGCAGACATTTCTCACAAGCGGCTCAGTATTGGTACAAGCACCGCCTACATCCGATGTGCGCTTCGGAGATCGTGTCGCCGCGACAGGTATGCTCATTACGCCCGCAGAATCCGACACGTTTTCATATGCCGATTTTCTCGCACGTGGCGGCGTGTTCAGCATCATGACCAACACAGCCATTGAGACACTTTCCAGCGGTCACGGAAACCCTTTTTACACGACATTGATTGACTTCAAAATGCAGGCACAGAATTTCATCGCTCAAAATCTGCCGGAGCCGAGTGCTGCCCTGCTCACCGGAATTCTACTTGGCAACCAACGCGGCATCGCGCCGGAAGTCGATGATGCCTTCAGCGCTGTCGGCGCATCGCACGTCGTCGCCATCAGCGGTTTCAATATGGCGATCCTCAGCGGCGTGATCGTCGGCACACTGGAACGACTGCGGGTGCGCAGAAGCTGGGCAGCGCTGATCGCCATCGGCTTTATCGGCGTTTACACGCTGCTGGTGGGCGCGAATGCTGCTGTGGTACGCGCCGCGATTATGAGCAGTATGCTGGTAATCGGCGCGTTGATCCGGCGCAAAACCTATGTCCCGGCATCACTGGCGTTTGTCGCCCTGCTCCTGTCCATGCAAAATCCCCTCGTGCTATGGGATGTCAGTTTTCAATTGAGTTTTTTCGCTACGATGGGACTCGCGCTCTTTGCTGATCCACTTTCCAGGCGCTTCAATAAATTCCTGACACGCATTTTTACGCGAAACATCGCCGCGCGGTTAAGTGATTTTCTGACTGAGCCGCTGATCGTGTCGATTGCGGCGCAAATCACGACTCTGCCGCTGATCCTCATTTATTTCGGGCGTTTGTCGCCAGTCTCGCTCCTGGTCAATTTATTGATTATTCCCATACAGGCTGCCCTCTTGATTCTGGGGATTGTAGCGACTCTCGTGGCATTCGTGGCACCCGTTATCGCGCAAATCATCTACTGGTTCGACCTGATCCTGTTATCGTGGACGATTGGGGTCGTGCGCCTGTTCGCGCGGCTGCCGTTTGCGAATGTCGAATTTCACGTTGATCCGCGACTGATTATCCTGTTTTTCGCAGTCTTGATAGGAGGAGCGATGATACAGGCGACTCAACCGACCTGGGCGCAGTGGCTGGCGCGGCAAATCCGGCGACGTGCGGTACTCAGCGCGACGGCTTTTAGCGGTGTTTCGATCTTCGTTCTTATGGGCGCTCTTATCACCAGCCGACCAGACGGAAATCTGCACGTCTGGTTTCTGGATATGGGCCACAGCAACGCGATTCTGGTACAAACCCCACGCGGGGCGCATATTCTGGTTGATGGCGGACGTTTCCCATCGCGCCTGTTGACCGCGCTCGGCGAAAGACTGCCTTTTACGGATCGTGAGATCGAAATGCTGATCATTACGCAGCCAGACGAATTTGATACAGGCGCATTGGCCTCGGTTCTGGAGCGCTATGATGTGAATGTCGTCCTGACCAACGGGCAGCCGAATCTGAGCGAAGCCTATGCCAATCTACAGGCGCGACTCGTAGAATCCGAGGTTGTCACCGTGCGGGCTGGCTCCAGCGTCGAATTTGACGATGGTGTGGGACTGGAAATTTTGCATCCTCAGCGACAGCCGGAAATCAGCGACTCGCTCAACGATCAGGCGCTTGTGCTGCGTTTAAACTATGGCGATGCTTCATTTTTGCTCACCGCCGACCTCAGCCGCGAAGCCCAATCCGAATTAATAATCGAGGGTCAGTGGCCGCTGGCAACTGTTTTCCAGCTACCGCTGCATGGTGCAGCACGTTCGCTTGGCGAAGGATTTCTCAGTGCTGTGCAGCCACAAGTCGTTGTACTCGAAAGCGATCGCGCAAACCGCAATGGCGATCCCGATGGCGACATTCTGACGATGATCGAAAATATCCCGCTTTTCCGAACTGACCAGGGTGGGACAATTCATATGTGGACAGATGGGCATGAATTGCAGATCGCGCAGCAATCGTAAACACGTTATGTCTTGTGCGAGTCCACTACAAAAGTCTCCAAGAATTCTGCAACAGGCAGCGGTTATTTCCTGCCCATTTTGCGTTTCTCATCACGTCACAATTGTTTAATTTCGGTTAAGATATAAGGATGTGCTATACTGAAATTCGGGTCTGTTTCCGTCCGTCAAGGAGTCCGACATGCGCGCCTTTTTCTATCGCTTTGGGAAATTAATCTGGCGTTTTATGGTGATTTTCTCGTTCATCGTGAATATCATTCTTTTAGTGGTGCTGTTAGTCCTGGGTTTGTTGATTTTCGACATCAAAAACAACATCGCCACACCCCTCATCGCCGGATTACACAGCAGCTTCGTCGGCCTCGACAAAGCCACGATTGACTGGACGATCCCGGTAGGCTTCAATCTGCCACTTGATCTGCCAGTGCCGATTAACGCCAATACGATCACCAGTCAGGTGACGCAGATTGGCGGCGTTCCGGTGTCACCCATCGCTGGTGAAACCGTCGTGCGTCTGACCCGTGATGTACCTATTCAAATTACCGGGGCGAACATTATTGCTCCTGGCTTGACTGTTAGCGGCGCGACGGTCAACATCTCGCTGCCAGCGGGTACGGAGCTTCCGGTTGCGCTTGATCTGGCGATACGTGTTACCAGCAGTGTGCCGATCAGCACCGATGTCCGCGCGGTCATTCCACTGAACCAGACCCAACTGCACGATGTAGCCGAAAATCTGCGCTTGTTGTTCGAGCCACTGGCACGCATCATGACCAATTTGCCCAACGATTTTGGCGGCGCAGCGCAAATGGTTAGCAATGTATTGGCGGGGCAGCAGCAGAATCTTTTGGCCGAAAATGCCTATACCGCCAATCCCTGGCCAGGCTTTTCACGCACTGCCGGGTTTGGTTATTCGCTGTACGGTGTCCCTGTTCCGGCGTCCAACCAGCCGATTGATACGGGCATCGTACCTATCGGCGGCATTCCCGCGCTCGATGCCCAGTTACCGGATCGCAGCCACTTGTATCAAAATGGCAGCACACCAGATCAGGTCAATGAACAGGCGATAGGTCAAATCAACAGCCAGACGGTCATCGCGCCCGCATTTTACAATGGTGGCGTATCCGAAATTTATGAAGAAGCGCTGAACCCCTCAAGTGATAGCCAGGTTGTCCCGCCGGTCACAAATGACCAGACTAATACAGAATCACCACCTGCAAATGACACCAGCCAGCAACCACCTCCATCATCCGGGGGTGATCTGGGTATTGTAGCAACTCCGCAGCCGGGCGGGTAAGGTGCTTGAAACAGGCAAGAATTTGAATTAGAATTTTCGCTGAACGAAGCGTGTTATTGTAAGGTAAAAAGTGATGCCAAAACCAGAACCCCGGCCCAGAATTTGCGATTATGAAGGCTCGAATTACCGGACGGAGTTCTGGGAAGGCAGAGATCGCGATTACGAAGATAAGGTCGAGCGAGTCGCGCTGCGTCGCCTGCTGCCTCCTGGAGGTCGCCGCCTGCTGGAGATCGGGGCGGGTTTCGGGCGGTTGACATCGGAATATGCTGCATATAAACAGGTCGTGCTGGTCGATTATTCGCTGTCGCAGCTCCAATATGCGCAGGAACATCTCGGCAGAACCGGGCGCTTTATCTATGTCGCCGCCGATGCTTATAAACTCCCCTTTCGCCCCGGTGTTTTCGATACCGCGACGATGATCCGTGTGATCCACCACATGGCCGATGTGCCAAAGGTGCTGGCGCAGGTTCGACGAGTCCTCGCGCCTAATTCGAGTTTCATCCTCGAACACGCCAACAAGCAAAACCTCAAGGCAATGCTCCGTTTCGCGCTCAAAAAGCAAGCCTGGAGTCCTTACGACCTCAAGCCTGTGGAATTTGTCGAATTGAATTTTGATTTTCACCCGGAATATATGCAGCGTCAGTTGCAGTTAGCTGGATTTGCGGTTCAGCGCCGACTGCCCGTGTCATTTTTCCGCCTCGGTGCGCTCAAGAACAAACTCCCGACTAATATGCTGGTGAGTGCGGATAGTTTGCTGCAATACACAGGTCTGCTTTACTCACCCAGCATATTTATCAAATCCAGCGCACAGCGCAGCACTGAAAATAATGTGGATGACGCGACCATTTTCGCCTGTCCAGACACAGGTGCGCCCCTCGTCCAGCAAGGGGATACGCTTTTCTGTCGAGCAACAGGCACACGCTGGGCGATCCGCGATGGCATTTACGATTTTAAAGCGCCGCTGGAAGAGTGAAAATCAGCTTTTAGCGGTTAGCGATTAGCTTTTAGCGATTAAATCGGGCAAGGTAGCATCAGGCTTTGTAGGGGCGCAAGGCCTTGCTCCTAGTGGCAAGCGACAATCTATAATTCCTCAAGATGGTGCTCGACCCAGGCGTTATAAGCCTGACGAATGGCTGAAGTCGATTGACCTGGTTTCCCATCGCCAATCAAAATCTGGTTAATCTCGACTATCGGAATCACGCCCCGGCTGCTGCTAGTGATAAACGCCTCGCTCAAACGTGGAATATCCGCTTCTCGTACAGCATCTTTCCGCAGCACCAAAATTTCCGGCGCAATGGTGAAAATAATTTGCTGCGCGACCCCCGGCAGCACACCTTCCCCGGCGGTACGCAGTTCTCCATTTAATAGGGCGTAAAAGTTGCTGCCAAACCCCTCAAGAATTTCGCCTGCATCATTGACCAAAAGCGCCTCATAGATTCCGGTGGGCAGCGTAAATTGGTCACGATTTTGCGCCCAGTCATTCGTTTTAGCGGCCGGATTGCGCCGCATCATACCGGGAGCCGTGATACAACGCACACCTCCTTCAATGAGCGCCTTGCTGGGTGGGGCAAAAGGCTCAATCGACAGAATATATTGCTCAGGTTCGGCGCGTGGCACAGTAACCCGAAAGCGCACATCACCAAAACCAGCATCGAGAATCATCTGCCGTAGAGCACCCCGCAAGCGCTTGCGATCCAGTTGCAGCGTGATTCCTTCTCGCCGCGCTGAATCTTCCATGCGGTCAAGATGCGAGTCCAGCTTCAAAACCTGTGTCGCACGATAGGTGTTGGTAATGGTGTAGATACCTTCTGGCTCGAACTGCACCGCTTCCGCCAATGAATCGGCTCTATAGTCGGCATCGTGCAGGCCTTCAGACGTGAGAATTCTGATGATACAGGTCACGGGTTAGCTGTCCTCATATCAGGGTTCGCTATGCTCATATCGGGGGTTCGCTTTCCTATTACTTGATCGCCACGATTATACGCCAAGAAAAAACATGCGCCATGAGAATGATAATTTGGCCTCAAATTCGTGATCCAGGTATCTTGACACCTTCCGCTAAACACGCTAACATATTGATCGACAATACAAATTCAGTAGGTTTTTCGATGAAATCTGGCGCAGTTTTTTCCACTTCCACTATGGGTACTGGAACCTCACATAAAATAATGCGGGGAGATTTCCGTTTGCCCTAAGAAGGGTCGCCAGAACTGAGCATGAAACTCAAAAGCGTGTAGGAAATCTCCCACACGCTTTTTTATTTTATAGGCCAAGGAGTGAAACATGAGTCTGATAACGATGAAATTTGGGGGGACATCGGTTGGCAGCCCAGAGGCGATCACCAATGTCGTGAACATCGTCCAGCGAGAACTGGAAAGCGGCAATCAAGTAATTGTCGTCGTCTCGGCGATGTCGGGTGTGACGGATGCCCTTTTAGCAGCCGCCAGCAAAGCAGTACACGGCAATAAATGGGGATACCTCTCCAACGCGCAGAATTTGCGTGACCGCCACGAAGAAACCATTAACCGCCTGATTCCCCCCGGCAGCAACCGCGAAAAAACCGTCTCACAAATCAGCAGCCTGCTCGATGAATATGTCCAGCTTTGTCAGGCGATCAATATATTGGGCGAATTGACACCGCGCATCATGGACGCGATTGTGTCATTTGGGGAGCGCTTGAGCAGCCGCGTCGTGGCCGCAGTGATGCGTGAACGGCATATCAGCGCAGAGGCTTATGACGCGGGCGAATTTATCATCACCGACAATTCCTTCCAAAACGCCAATCCTCAATGGGACGAAATACAAGTACGTGTGACCAAAAAGCTCATTCCTGTGATTGAACGTGGCGAAACACCCGTCATCACAGGCTTTATCGGCGCAACACGTGAAGGCGCGTATACGACACTGGGGCGCGGCGGCAGCGATTATAGTGGCGCGATTTTGGCGGCGGCGACGGACAGCGAGGAGTTAATTGTCTGGACGGATGTCGATGGTGTGATGACCACTGACCCGCGCCTGGATGATCGTGCGCAGGTGTTGCCATACGTCTCATATCAGGAAGTTGGAGAACTTGCCTTCTACGGCGCGAAAGTCCTCCATCCCAAAACCGTGCAGCCCATTCTCGACAAAAATATCCCCATGCGTGTGCGCAATACATTTAATCCCGATCACCCTGGAACACTTATTGGCGCAACTGGCGAACCAAGCGCTACAGTTGTCAAAGCCGTGACGAGCGTGCGTAATGTCGGCCTGCTGACCGTCGGCGGCAGAGGCATGATCGGCGTCCCTGGAATCGCCGGACGCGCATTTTTAACAGCCGCGAAAGCCGGGGCAAATATTCTGATGATTTCGCAGGCATCGTCGGAGCAGAGTTTCTGCTTTGTCGTCATGGATGATCGGGCACGTGCGGTCAAAAATGCTATTGAAGACGAATTTGCTCAGGAAATAGAACGTCGCAACATTGATCGCGTCGAACTTATGGACGATGTGGTCATCGTCACCGTCGTCGGTGCGGGGATGCGTGGTACGCCCGGTGTGGCTGGGCGCGTCTTCACCATTTTGGGCGAAAATAATGTCAACGTGGTTGCTATCGCCCAGGGCGCATCTGAATGCAGCATTTCGTTTGTCATTGACGAGGTGAACCTGGAACAAGCCGTCATGCGATTGCACGATCTGGCGTTGGAAACCGTAGAAGTTTTATGAAAACGCGATGTATTCCAGAGATGTCGTGTGGCATCTCTGGAATTTGATTTCAGGCCGATACATCAATCGAGGCTAATAAATGCGGCAGCGAGGGGTCAATCGTTCGAAGAAAAACCAGCCCCTCATCCGGTGATTTGGCACTATAGACTTGTAACCCTGTTAAGCGCGTCACAAGCGCAGTTAAAAACTCGACACTGCGCTCAACAAGTCCTGTCATCCCAAAGATAACCACCATCCCCAGCGACGGGTGCTGAAGGTAATGAAGCTCGTTGCGAATCTGGATCACACTAAAAGTAATCCGTTCGATCTCTCTACAGTCAAGTAGCAAATGAATCGGAACGTGCTTTGATTCAGCAAGATATTGCGAAATAATCGCATTTCCCTTGCGGAGATCATCCTCGTTAATCGTGCCGGAAAGACGCGCATAGACAATTCGGTCTTTTAGATGCCAGACATATTGTGAGGCCATGTTTGATTCTCGTTAGTATAATCAAATCATAAGGCGAAAGCACTATACGATCAATTAAGATAATCCGAGAATTAACAGGCCTCACAAGCCTTTATTAACCCAGACTTGGGCCTTCCTCGACCTGCGCCACAAATGTATATTGCCCCACATTAATCGGGCTGGCAGTCAAAGTAAGCGTAATGCCCCAGACAGTTCCATTGCTATCCTCGATTCGCCAGATGCTCCAGGCAAAACCATCACCTTGATTACCACTCACCTGCTGCCAACCTGCCGTCGCAAGCTGCTCATTGTAGCCAGTGAGAATGGCTTCAGTGGTCTGATTGCTGATAACAATCGAGGAGACAATACCCAGTGCCTGTCCATTTGCGTCGCCACTGCTTTCAATGGTCGTGTTTTCCCGAATGGATACGTCGGCAGGGGTAATGAATGCAGGAATCATTGATAAAGCAGTATCGTCGCCCACTGGCGGGATTGGCGTCGAATTTTGAGCAACTTCCTGCGGGGTCGCCGACGGCACTTCTGGCTCAGTCGTCGGAGGAATCTCAGTAGCTGGAGCAGCCTCACGAACCAGAAGTTCCTGGCCGATGCGAATGATGCGCGGGTCGCTGAGGTTGTTCAGCGCCATAATTTCGGTTCGCGATGTCCCGTAGGCAACAGCGATACTGTCAATGGTGTCACCAGAACCGACAACGTGAATAATCGAGCCATCTGGTCGTTGATTTTGGGGAACGACAAACGGAACGGAGGGCAAAGGTGTCGGTGTTGGCGTTACCACAACCACTGTTGCTGCGGGGCCGCTGCCCGTACCGCCGCCTGTGAACGAAGTTTGATCCCAATAGGTTTTATTGATATTTGCTGTAGAACCCTGTGTCGAATACAGGAATAATGTAGCTGTCGTGCCGCTTGTTGTCGCGCTGACCTTCATCTCCAGCCATTGGTCATGCGGCTGTACAAACGCTGACCATACAACATCTGAGTCATTCGGGTCAGTGCCGCCATTCGGGTCGATACCAATGCGCGTCTGTGAGCCGGATTCAACGGCTGAACCGCACGAGGTCGCATTTTGCGCGAGATTACAGGCCTTCACCTGCGCCCATGCACTGGCCTGAACATTCGTATTCTGCTGAACAGAGATTTGTTGGTAGATTGCCGCCGTACAAGTGACAAAACCGCAGCTAATGTTCACTGCACGTGTACCTTCTCGTGGGCTGGGGCCGGGGCCAGGGTGCGGTTGAATCGTCGTTCGATCAGAGCGGTTCGTAAAATCACCATTCTGCGGCGCGAACCAGGAATTCCAGCTTGTGGGGAGGTAAATCGGAAACTCACCACCGCGCCGGGTTGTGTATGGCCCAAACGAACCTTCCTCAAGGCCAGGATTGACGAGTCGCTGGTCGGTCTGCGCACTCACCGATAATACGCCGATCAAAGTCAACAGGAGGAACAGCCATAACCATATGCGACGCATATTTTGAACTCCATGAACAAGAAAGTTTATAGACATGCGGGAATTATAACATATGCGAAGATTAAGGGACAAAAGGCAGACAAAGAATCTTACAGTTTTTTCAACTCTTCCTGATAGTGTTCTGGGGTTAAATCAACATCCCGCAAGATTTTGCGAATCAAAGGGCGAGATAAATCCTTTTCAGAATGGGACAAACGACTCATTAAGCAAGCTCAATTTGCTGGATACCAACGAAACGAGGAAGTTCTTCAGGATCACCATCATATTCTTCCAGACATAAAGTCAATACTTCTTTGAGATTTTCATGCAACTCGTCAAGTGTTTCTGCCTGAGTATGCGCACCCGGCACAGAGGGAATCATACCCACATACAGATTACTCTCAGGATCAAACTCAATATAAGCCGTAAAGGTTTTCATCGTTTACACCTCTGTAAATTTCCACCCCTGGGTTGAATATGAAAACTGGATTACTCGACATTCTTCTGATAGCGGATGTATTCCGTCAGAACACGGAAGCCGACACTTTCGTATAGGGTTCGTGCGCCAAACGGATCGTCCGCATCGGTGAAAATGCGAATCTGCTTGACATCACGCGCTTTCAACGCATAGAGCGCATGAATAATCAATGCTCGTGCCAATCCCTCGCCGCGCCAGTGTTTGCGCACACTCAGATCAGTGATCTCACCCACACCGCGCTCAGTGATTTCAGACAGCGCGACCCCAGCTACTTCGTCATCGCGCCAAGCGATTTGCCACAGTGAGGGGTTGAAATTTGGGTTGCCGAGGAATCGAATGTAATCGGTATCCGTCGTGCGGCGATGCCCCCATTCCTCCTCAAACGCTTCCTCGTTGGCCTGCCAGATTTTGCGGTAATCAACGGGCATTGCAGGCTTGAGGGTGAATGCTTCCGGCAGCCTTTTATCCGGCAGCGGATTCGCATCGTCAAACCCCAATTCGATAAAGCTGTGAATCGGCAAATAGCCTTCGGTGAGAAGAAGTTCGTTGTATTCTTTCTCATGGCTGGTGGTGTTGGCACGGAAAACAGCCTGCCCATTCGTCGGGTGAATCTTTGCGAGTTCGCGGATGCGGCGTTCTGCCCAGCGCAGGGTCGCGGTGCCAATCCCCTTACCACGCCAATCCGGGATAATCCGACCCCGATGATAATAAATCCATGTGCCATCGGCCTGTGTCCACCAGCGCACCCATTGAAAGCCGATCACGCGATTCTCAAGTGCCACGATCAGCATATCCTGATTAAGATCAATATTTTCCGCTGTCGCAAATGATTCGGTCAATTCAGCCACCGTCGGGATTCCGGCTTGCGACGAGAGCGGATCGACTTTATCGTATCCCTGGCACGCTTCAATCACCGCCACCATCGCGGTGAAGTCCGACTCATCGCGGAATTGATGAAAATTTAAGCCGGGAATTGCAGGCGCGTCCGGCAGAATTATGCTTTTGTCGTCACTCATGATGCCTCTCAAATTCTGAAACAAGCGTCGATAAAATTTCTGACCAGCGGCTAAAAATCAAGGCATGACCTTCGCCTGAAAAGAAATGTGCCTCACACGCCAGCAGCTCGTTCGCTAGATAATACCCCATCTGCGCGGGAGCGATCACATCATCTTCGCCGTGCCAGAGATGCGTCAGGATCGAAATATCACGCAAACGGAACCCCCATGGGCGTACCAACAAAATCATCTCGTCGGAATAGGGTGTGCTGCCGATCCGAAAAGTCTCGTCAATACTTTCGACGGACATCGCGCGAACTGCTTCGTTTTGCAGAAGCCATGCCCGATCTGATGCTGGCAGCATCGGGTCATCGGTACGCGATAAATATTTTTCGGGATAATTCTGGGCTTCACGTGCGCCAAAATACATCGTCAGCCGCAGCAAAGTCGGCGCACGAAAGGCCATAATATATGAATTACGCAGCAGCGGGATCATATTTGTGCGCGCCCCTTGACGATTAAGTGGGCTAAGACTGCTCACCAATCCCACAGCGACCAGACGACGCGGGATCATATAAGCACAGGCCAGCGCGTGCGCTCCACCAGCTTCAATTCCCAGGATGCCAAAACGGTCAATATTCAAAGCATCCGCCAGCTTGACCACATCATCCGGCCAATTCAGCAACTTACGGCCTGGATAAGGATCAGACATGCCAAAACCGGGGCGATCAATCGTAATCAGACGTACTCCTAATGACGCAGCAATCAAGTCATCAGGATGGCGAAACAGCCGCGAACCCGGCAGCGGATGAAATAGAAAAACGGGCTTTCCAGCGGGGTCTCCCCATTCGGCAAAACCCAACCGTCGCCCATCGCGCAGCTGTATCTGCCTGCTTACAGCGATTTTGCCCAGTGTCGGCACAGCACCGATCTCCAATCTCATGGCTCATCACATTGATAATTATACTCACTTCCCGTCATCTGGTGTAAACGGCCAGAACCGCCGGAACAGGGTCAAGTGAAGGAAATATAAAGGGTGTCTGACTTTCTGGTGCGCGATAATACAACAGACTTGACCCACCGCCATCCAGATTGAGCGCGTTAACAATCTCCATATCGGCATCTGCCAAAAACGCGCTCAAATCACTCAGGCTTATGCCGATGAGGGGTGTCATCATCAATAAAATGCGCCCATTGCTATCCTGCGCGACAACCGTTCGTCGTGCTACTTGATTATCCTGGGTATTGGAATAGGCGATCTCGCCATCTAAAACCAGCATCGGAAAACCCTGTACGGCTTGTTCGAGCGCTTCCCCCTGATAAGGCTCCTGAATATTCGAGCGCACACGTGGGATTCCGTTCTGCATCGCAAATGTCCCGCCGCGATCCAAATAGGGCTGTCCATAAACGACTCCATCTGTCACAAGCAGACCAAGAATCCGTGCTTCAAGGTCGAAAAAATTGGCGTTTACAAAAGCCACAGCCGACGATAGCGTTTCATCCCAACGGGCGATCCCCAGTGGTTCTCCAGGTCGATAATGGGCGCGAAATGTGTAAATTGTCGGGTCAATACGTACTACGTGTACCTGTCCCAAAAAGTTGCCATCCGGCTGATAAACGCGCTGTTCCAGCCCTGGTGCAAGCAGATTCCAACCTGTTTCGGTTTCTACAGCAGGTGATGCGATCACTGGTTCAGACGTTGGTGAAACCGATGTTGGCGGAGCAGGTATTGGCACGAAGCAGCCCGCCAAAACCAGCATGAGATATATCAACTGCAAACATAGACGCATAAACCCTCCTGAGCCGTGTCTTGACTCTTGTCCGGTGTTTTGTTCCATGCTATACTTTTGGAGGTCAATTACAAGATCGAAAAAGGGTGTTTAGCTCAGTTGGTTAGAGCGCACGGTTCACATCCGTGAGGTCAAAGGTTCGAGTCCTTTAACGCCCAAGTGAACACAAAAATTCAAAACAAAATGCCTTCGTTTGAAAGGCATTTTTTATTCCGTAACTGAAGGCATTCAACATAGCTGTCGGTTATCGCCTATGCAAGAACACATGACCTGTGTCCCGGCATTGAGAGCCGATTGTTGTGGCTATACCTCGCCTATCATGTAAGAGCGAGGCCGGACATGCTGTTATATTTTTGCCACATCCCCGCATAGGATGGCTCGTCAAAACGCAGATCGCTGCGCCCACCCACGCGGTTTATCCAGACTTCTGTGGCCTGTTCAGCTTTCTGGAAACAGTAGTCCATAAATTCTTTCTTTTGCGCCAGCGTACCCTTCATCACCGACGGCGCTTCCGCGAGAAATTCATCTTCGAGTGCATCAAAATCCTGACGTATTTCCGGCACAAGGTGATGAAAATCGGCCATTGCGCGGCGGTGCAGCAGTTCGTGCTTCCACCATAACGCGCGAGGATCATACTGCTCAGTCGGCAGCGGCCCGATATTCGGCAGATCAACGCCGACGAAAACAGGCTTGAAAATCGAAACGCATGTGCCGGATGTCGCTGTGAACCAACCGATTACACCGTCCGCGCTCATCTCGGCAACCATCGCACCCACAGCCTGCCATTGGCGATACTGCGGTGCGCCCGCATGTACGCAGATATTCTGATGCACTTCGCCAGCCGCCGGGTGATAACCTTCGCCATGCTGCCGCAGCACGTCAAAAGCCGTTCTCACCGTGATATTGCCTTTGGCGGCAGCGAGTCCATTATAAGAGCAAGCCTGCCGTTCGCGTGAACCAATACGTGCGATAATTTCGGGTTCGCCATAGCTGCTTGCCCAATCCCTGCGCTCGGTGAGCGATGACAAATCCCAATCATCGCCAATCGAAAGGACATTTGAGATCGAGCCAATCGAATCGGTGACTTTTTTGGCAACCCACTGGCGGCCAGCCGTTTCAAGAATCCAGGCCTCCGTAGGATCGGCAATCAGATATGAGCCATCGAAATGGGAGTTACCTGTCAGTTCACAATTTCCCCCCTGGCCGATTTGCTCAAGAGCTGTCGTGATCGCTCCAACAGCTTCGAGCGCTGTCCTGCCGCGTTCGAGTCCGATTCGCAGCATATCGATGACCATCAGACCCTCAGATTTTTCATCTTTTTGCAGTGTCGTAAAAACCGCTTCGTTGCCGATGGCGACACCATGCTCGTTGATGCCGATCTCCGCCCCCCATGTCCAGAAAGATTTGCCCAGAATCACTTCATAAGTTTCTGCAACCTGCGGGACGACCAGATGCGTTGCCTTGAAAGCCGCCCCGGAGAGATGCTTCCGCCCCGGAAAACGCACGAGCGCGTGGGCTTCGTTGACCTGGCAATCGGCGCTCTTGCCGAGAATAACAGTATGATTTTGAGTTGCTGTGGGCAGAGCCACAAAAGAGTCGCACATAATCAATGGCCTCAGAATATTTCCAAAAATAACTCGTAAATTATATTGTCCGATGAAACGAGGTGTCAATAGATTGACTCTTACAGATTTAGGTGTTAATTTTTGCCTGTTTTCACTATTTCACAGGGGTATATTGACCTATATCCTCAATCAATGGATTGAGCATATACGTTTTATTATTTGGGAGGAAGCCAATGCGAAAGTCGTATCAAAAATTTGCCTTTTGTTCTGTGGTCGTTCTTCTGGTCATGCTGGGCTTGAGTTTGCAGGTGCTTGCTGCGCCGTCCACTCAAAGTGCTGACTGCACGCCAACAGGGGAAGTCAAGCGAGGCGGCGAACTGCGGTTTGCGCGTCCAGAAGAACCCGCCACCTTCGACCCGACAGTCCCCGGTGATAATGGCTCGATTTGGGCGATGACCCAGATTTATAGCACGCTCACCCGTGTTGATGACACCGGTACAGGCATCGTCCCAGACCTTGCTGAATCCTGGGATGTTTCTGAGGACACCCTGGTTTACACCTTCCATCTGCGTGAGGCCAAATTCAGTAATGGAAACACCGTCACCGCCGATGATGTGGTCTTTTCTTTAGGCCGCGCCCAGGTCGGCAGCTATGCTTTTATTTTCGAGCCGCTTGATACAATTGAAGCGCTCGACGCGAGCACCGTCCAGGTCACGCTCAAGCGCCCATATACCCCCTTCTTGTCGGTAGCTGCGTTGTTCCAGGCTTCTATCGTCCCCAAAGATGTTTTTGAGGCCGACCCAGAAGCATTTGGAGATAACCCGATTGGCAGCGGCCCATTCATGCTGGAAGAATTTTCACGCAGCGAACAGGTCGTCCTGGTTCCGAATCCCAATTACTGGGAATTGGGCGCAGATTGCAATCCACTGCCGTATCTGGACAAGGTAACACTGCTGTTTATTCCAGACTCGAACTCGCGTGTACTCGGTTTCCGCAATAATGATTATGACGTGATTCAAAGCGTACCGCCGAACGAAGCCCAAAACATTCAATCAACGGACGGCGTGACGCTGGAAGTCGCCCCCTTCTATGGGCTGGCTTATGTCTACTTCAATCATCAAAAACCGCTTCTGAGCAACGAAAGTTTCCGTCTGGCGCTGAATTACGCGGTAGATCGTCAGGTCATTCTCGATCTGGTCTACTTTGGCTACGGCGAAATTCCTAACAGCTATATGCCGAAAATGAATTTCTGGAGCGCGGATGTACCACTCATTCCCTATGACGTGGACAAAGCAAAAGAACTGCTGACCGAAGCAGGTTACGCTGGTGAAGCACTCAATCTTCAGATTTCTGCCGGCGATGCGCCATCCAAGCAAATTGCCACGATTTTGCAGCAGTTCTGGACGCAGGCTGGCATCAACGTGACCATTGTCGAGGTTGATCCTGGCTCGTCATTTAGTGCAATTGCGGAAGGAACTTATGACACCGCGTTAGGCTATATCACCAGCGACATCAATGATGATGATGAACTGGCCTCATTGCAAGCGGATTTCCAGATGTCCGGTTTCAACTCATTCTTTAGCTGGTATCAGAGCGACGAAGTTTCAGCTCTGCTCAAACAGGCCCGCGAAACCGCCGATCCTGAAGAACGCGCAGCAATATACGCGCAGACACAGGAAATGGTCTATATGGACGGTTACAGCCTGCCCCTCAATTTTGTTCCGGCCCTCAATGCTTACTACAACTATGTCAAAGGGTGGAAGAATCTGACAACGGGCTGGTGGTGGCTCAAGTCGGTCTGGTTAGATCAATAGTAAATGTTGCGAATGGGGATGCAGTGTTAACCTGTGTCCCCATTGTTTTTTGAAAGGCTTGAGTGAATAAATGCGGCTGGCGAGCTATATTCTGAGCAGGTTACTGCAAATGATTCCGGTCTTGATCGGCATCACGATATTTGCGTTTTTGTTCATTCAACTCCTCCCTGGCGACCCCATTCAAACGATGCTTGGGGGAAAAGCCTCGCCGGAAGCAATCGAGGCCGCACATCAAAAGTTTGGCCTCGATCAACCCTTACCGATCCAATACCTGTTATTTCTGCGTAACGCGCTTCAGGGTGATCTGGGAACGTCCATTACACAGCGAACGCTGGTTAGCGGCCTCATCGCCGAGCGCTTTGTTCCCTCAATTTTTCTGTTGATCTATGCGATGATTATTGCCATGCTGCTGGCACTTCCGCTGTCACTGATAGCGGCGCGGCGAAGTGACCGTCTGGTCGATCACACCATTCGTATCTCCGGCATGATTACCATCTCAATGCCCGCATTCTGGCTAGGGCTGCTGCTCATTCTGTTGTTCGGCCTGACCCTCGATCTTTTTCCCATTTCAGGATGGGGCGATGATTTCTTAGGTCACATCCACTCTCTGTTTTTGCCTGCGGTGGTGATCGGCCTTGCCACTGCACCCGTTCTGATCCAATCCCTTCGCTCGTCACTGCTCGATACCATGCAAATGGATTTTATCGAAGCCGCCCGCGCTAAAGGCTTAAATCCAAATCGTATTATGATCCGGCACGTTCTACGAAATGCGCTCATCCCGATGGTTACGGTTCTGGCTGTGAATGTGGGGTGGTTAATCGGTGGCAGCGTGGTTGTTGAAAATGTATTCTCAATTCCGGGGATTGGTCGCCTGCTCGTTCAAGCGGTTTTAACACGCGATTATCCGACCATTCAAGCGCTGACGCTGGTCTTTGGAATCCTGGTTCTGATCGTCAATCTGATCACCGATCTGACTTATGCAGTGGTTGACCCACGAGTAACCTATCAATGAGCGTAAAATCTGTTGCTTTACCGATTCGAATCCGGCGATTCAATCCAGGCGCGTGGCGGAATGTCGTCGCCGGGTGGCCTCTAAACCTGAAAATCGGCCTCACGATGCTGATGACGATTGCGCTGGCTGGCATCTTCGCGCCTGTGCTAACGCCATACGACCCCATCATCGGCGATTTTCAAAATGCTCTGGATCCACCGAGTTGGGAGCATCCGTTTGGGACAGATAATGTCGGGCGGGATGTGTTTTCGCGCGTACTCTATGGCGCTCGGATTGACTTGCAAATCGGCTTCATCGCTACCTATGTCCCATTTATCTATGGTGTCGCGTTGGGCGCGATAGCGGGTTATGTCGGTGGCTGGTTTGATACACTGTTGATGCGTCTGGTTGACATTACCATTGCCTTTCCATTTTTGGTCATCATTATCGTCATCCTGGCGATTTTAGGCCCTGGCATCCAGAATATGTATATCGCCGTGTTTGCCGCTGGTTGGACGATTTATACTCGGTTGGCGCGTGCTGAAATGCTGGTGATTCGCCAGCAGGAGTATATTCTGGCAGCGCAGGCGCTCGGATACAACCGGATGCGAATTATTTTTCGCCACGCTGTACCCAATCTGATTGGCTCGTCAATCGTATTTTCAATGTCTGACTTCGTGCTGAATATTTTGTTAGCATCTGCCTTAAGCTATTTCGGTATCGGCGTTCAACCACCTGCACCGGAGTGGGGTGCGATTGTGACCGATGGGCGCGATTGGCTGCTACAAGCATGGTGGATTTCAACACTTCCGGGATTCGCCATCATCTTTACAGGTGTAGCTGCCAGCCTCATTGGAGATGGCCTGTCGAAAATTATCAGCCAACGGAATACGCCTGTTTTATAACTCTGTGAGCGCTATGCAATCATCAACACATCCGTCGCCTCTTTTAAGTATTCAAAATTTCACAACCGAATTTCGCTCCTCCGGCGGCAAGATTGTCGCCAATAAGAATGTTTCGCTCTCGATTGACCACAGGCGAATTCTGGGTATTGTCGGCGAGTCTGGCAGCGGAAAATCTGTCCTCTGCCGTTCGATTTTGCGCTTAATTCCTTCTCCCCCAGCTTATGTTACGGAAGGGGAGATCACATTCAATGGTCGAAATTTATTGGCGCTCTCGGAAAGTGAGATGCAGGCAATCCGGGGTGTGGAAATTGGCATGATTTTTCAAGACCCCATGACCAGCCTGAATCCGGTTTGGCGCATTGGCGACCAGATTACGGAAACACTGCGCGTACACAAGGGGATGGGTCGCCGGGAAGCCCGCGAAGTTGGCATTGATCTGCTGCGTCAGGTTGGGATCCCCAGCCCCGACACACGCTTTGACGAATACCCGCATCGGCTGTCCGGCGGGATGCGCCAGCGGGTTGTGATTGCAATGGCGATGGCATGTAAGCCAAAACTGCTGCTTGCCGACGAGCCAACGACAGCGCTGGATGTAACCATACAGGATCAGATTCTTGCGCTGATGCTCCAGCTACAAGAGGAGGTCGGCATGTCCATTATTCTGGTTTCCCATGATATGGGCGTGGTGGCTGAAACCAGTGATACGATTGCGGTGATGTATGCGGGGCAGGTTGTCGAAACCGCACCCACCGAGGCGATTTTTAACCGTCCCAAGCACCCCTATACACTGGGATTGTTGCAGTCCATCCCGCGCATTGAGTTTAAAGTGGATCGTTTAGTGCCGATGAAGGGCCAGCCCCCCAACCTCCTCAAGCTGCCAAAGGGCTGTCCATTTGCCGAAAGATGCGCGTTTGCCTCGCCGGATTGTATCGAGACACCTGTCGCCTTGCGTGAAGTAGAACCCGGCCATTTTAGTGCTTGCTTATACCCGGAAAGATTAGCATGAGCGATATTGTTCTTGAGGTTAAAGACCTGAGTAAAGCTTTTGAGATGCCGCGTTCATTATTCGATGCGCTGCGTGGACAACCTACTAGAAAACTCGTCGGGGTCGATCAGGTGTCGTTTAAAATTGAGCGACATGAAACACTCGGATTAGTCGGCGAAAGCGGCTGTGGCAAAACGACCTTGGGACGCTGTATTCTGCGGCTGCAACAGCCAACTGGCGGCAGCATTCTATTCGAAGGCCAGGATATTACACGCGCGAGTGAGCGCGATTTACAGCCTGTTCGCCGCCGGATGCAGGTTGTTTTTCAAGACCCCTATTCATCCCTCAACCCCCGCATGACCGTTCGACAGATGATTGTCGAGGCTTTACGATTTCACAAAATATGCTCACGCGCTGAAGAAGATGCTTATCTGGAAAGGCTTCTCAAAACTGTCGGCCTTAACATAGATGCCGCCGATAAGTTTCCCCGTGCCTTCAGCGGCGGGCAGCGACAACGCATTGGGTTGGCACGTGCGCTTGCCGTTCAGCCTGCGTTTCTGGTCGCCGACGAGCCTGTTTCCGCGCTGGATGTCTCTATCCAAGCTCAGGTGTTAAACCTCCTGACTGATCTGCGTGATGAATTCGGGTTGACCATGCTGTTCATTGCGCATGAACTCTCCATTGTCCGGCACGTTTCAACACGTGTGGCGGTGATGTATCTGGGTCAAATTGTCGAGACAGGCACTACGGACGAGGTATTTGAAAATGCGCAACACCCTTACACCGAGGGGTTGCTGAGAGCGCTGCCCCGACCCGAACCGAAGCGCCGAGATCGCAAAATCGCCCTTGAAGGGGATATTCCCAGCCCAATGAATGTGCCGAAAGGGTGTCGCTTTCATACGCGCTGTCCGATTGCTCAGGAAATCTGCCGCACGAAAACACCTCCACTGCGCCAACTCAGCCCCACCCATCATGTCCTTTGCCACCTGCGTCCAACGCCAGATTGGAATCCCGCAATATTGGCTTAACTTTCTCGCTTTTTTCGCGACGAGTCCCACTCTAAAGGTGATTCGGTACACGCACGTATCCGAGACAACATGAAATTAAAAAGCGTTTAGGGCATTCACCTTAAACGCTTTTTGTAGCGAAGTTTGACTCAGAAACGGATCGTTATTGTGGGATCGTGCCGACCACACCTTCGACGAGGTAATCAGTTGTCTCAAGAGTCGGCGTATCAGGCTTTTCGCCTTCGGCAATGGCGACGCTGCCATCCTGAGCCAGAATTGGGCCTTCGAAGGGATACAGTTCACCGCTGATGATGGCATCACGGGCTGCTTCGGCAGCTTCCTTGACCTCATCCGTCACACCGGGGCCAAATTCAGAAAGAGCGACTGCGCCTTCAGCAACACCAACGCGCAGCAGTTCCGGCACATAAGTACCGTCGAGCGCCTCAACAACCAACTGAGACATCAACGGCCCCCATACCCAGCGCGATCCGGTGATCCATTTTTCACCCGCAACTGAGCTGGCATCGGCGTGATAGCCCACTGACCAGATTCCGCGACGATCCGCCACTTCTAATACTGGCTTCGGGCAATCCTGATGCTGGGTGAGTACGTCGATGCCCTGATCGACCAGACTGTTAGCGGCTTCCGCCAGCACTGCCGGATCGCACCAGTTACCGGAGAACACGACGGTAGTAGTCGCGTCTGGGTTAACCGATTTCGCGCCCAACTCAAAGGCATTGATATTCAAGAGAACCTGTGGGATTGGGAAAGCAGCGATGAAACCCAACTTATTGCTTTCTGTCGTCAAGCCAGCCGCCACGCCAGAGGCATATTCCATCTGCCAGATTTCACCGAAGAACGAGCCGACTTTTTCGGTTGGTTCGAGGCCGCCCATATGAAAGAAAGTAACATCTGGAAATTTCTCGGATACGCTGAGTGCGGGGTCATAATGACCGTAGCTCGTCGGGAAGATCAGATTCGCGCCGCTGCGGATCATCTGCTCCATCGTGCGCTCGGCCTCTGCATTTTCCGGCACATTCTCGGCATAGATCGTCTCGACATTCGGCAGCAGCTTTTCGATGCACAGCCGTCCCTGATTCGCGGCGTAGTTATAGCCGAAATCATCCACCGGGCCGACGAATATGAAGCCGATTTTGGCCGTGTAAGTGGAAAGATCGCCCGTTGCAGAGAGCGCCGTCAACATTTCTGCGGCTGCTTCACTCCCAAGAGGGCCGCAGGGATCGGGTTCTTCCGCATCCTGCGCGATAACCGCCTGACTAAACAGCCCGATAATCAGCAAAAAAACCAAGAGATGGGTGCGCATAAATCGTTTCATGAAAATAGACCTTTCGTACATGAGTGTCTGTAGAGTTCGGATAAGCAATGACAAAAGAAAATGCTGCTCTGTATCAGATAACAGCCTCCTGGGTTATGTCTGTCGGGTAAATACGCGCCCAAGCTCGGCAGGCATGGCGCGATTGCTCGCCCGCGCCCACACCAGCAGGATCGCCAGCGTCAGCACGTAGGGAAGCATTTGTAAAAAGAAGGGCGAAATGCCGACACCGAGGGTTTGCAATTGAAGTTGCAGCGATACCGCGCCACCATACAGCAGCGCACCTGCCGCCGCCCGTACAGGATGCCACATGCCAAAGATCACCAGGGCCACAGCGATAAAACCAGCGCCCTGCGTCATACCTTCGACCCAAAAATGCGTATACGCCAGTGACAATTGCGCACCGCCCAACCCAGCCATCATCCCGCCGAAGAAAACCGCTGCATAGGCGATCAGGGCTGGATTGCGACCCGTCGAAAACGCGGCGATCCGGCTTTCGCCAACTGCCCTTAACGACAAACCCCAGCGAGTCCGGTAGAGAAAAAACCAGATTGCCGGGACGAGCAAATAGGCCAGATAGGTTAATACGTCATGTCGGAATAAAATTGGGCCGATAAACGGGATGTCGGACAATATGGGTATCGGCACCACATCGAATCCGGTAATCTGCTGGCTGACATAAGGCCGTCCGATCAGTGCTGTGAGACCGAGGCCGAGAAACATCAGTGTCAGGCCGCTTGCCAGTTGGTTCGCGCCGCAGTTGATGACCAGATAACCGTGCAGCAGGCTTAGAACACCCCCTGCTAAGGCTCCGGCTATTGCGCCCAACCAGCCGCTTCCTGTCTGAACCGTGACGATAAACCCCACGCAAGCGCCCATCAACATGCAGCCCTCTGCGCCCAGGTTCGCCACGCCCGTTTTTTCGTTTACGGTCTGGCCGAGCGTGGTAAACAAGACGGGGGTCGCAGAGCGAAATGCACCCGTCAGGACGAACTGAATAAACATAATGGGATCCATTGTGTTACGCCTCTTTCTTCTGCATTCCCTGATTCCGAAGAATGAAGAACAGGATAAATGCCATGAGAATATTGACCGTAGAAGCAGGCAGATTGACACCGATCTGTAACCAATCGCCGCCGACAGAGATGATGCCCAGAATCGCCGCGATGAGTAAAATGCCGACGGGACGTTGCAGCGCGATCCATGCGACCAGGAAGCCGATGTAGCCATAGCCGTTGGAAATACCGCCGCGCAGCCGTTCCTGGATCGCCGTGACTTCGACCATGCCCGCCAAACCAGCCATTGCGCCGCCAATAATCATGGTCATGATGATGTACTGCTTGATCTGGATGCCACTGCGCCGCGCTGCTTCGGCATTACCGCCAATCACGCGCATTTTGTAGCCCCATCGCGTGTAATTCAGCACCCAGAAGTACACGCCAACCGCGACCAGCGCAAAAATAATGCCTAAGCTGATACGGGTATCGCCGAACATCGGCAAAATCGCGTTATCGGAAAAACGCGCCGAGTACGCCCAATTTGATCCACCGGGGTCTTTCAGCGGGCCGTGAATGACATACTCGACAATCAGATTCGCGATATAGCTCAGAAGAAGTGAGCAAATCGTCTCGTTCAGGCTGATATAGGCCTTCAAAATCCCGACAATGCCTGCCCAAAGGCCGCCGCCGATCATTCCAGCGACGACAAGCAGAGGAATGAGAATCGGCGCGGGTAAATCGCCAAATGCCAGCGCTACGACTGAGGCGAACAGCGCACCGATATAGATTTGGCCTTCGCCGCCAACGTTCACTAACCCGACCTGAGCTGGAATAGCGACTGCCAGCGCACACAGGATGAACGGAATCATCTTGACGATCACTTCACTGCGTCCATAATCGTCAGCCAGCGCACCGAGATAAATCTGCTCATAAGCGGCAATCGGGTCTTTGCCGAGCGCCAGCAGCACCACCGAAAACAGAATCAGCGCCAGAGCAAATGCCCCTGCAAATCCTAAGAGGCGGCGTACAGGCTGCGGGATATTAGCTGTCCGTGCCTGCCAGGTTGCAAGCATCGGGAATGAAGGACTATTCGCTGTCTCCATGTTTCACCACCTGTTCTTTCGCTAACTGCGTGTTCCAATACTGTCTTTTAGCTGACCGCAGGTTCCGCCAATGTCTTTTAGCTAGCCACATGTTCCACCTCTTGTTCCGGCGTATATTTACCATCGGTCATCAGGTAGCCAATTTGCTGAACATCGGCCTCGGCGGGCAGGCGTTCGCCCACATTCTGCCCGTGATACATCACCATAATGCGATCACTGATCGCGAATAATTCGTCCAAATCTTCGGAGATGAGCAAAATCGCCGCGCCCTGATCGCGATAATCCAGCAGTGCCAGACGCACGATTTCTGCGGCGTGAATGTCCAGGCCGCGAGTCGGGTAATAAGCCAGCAGCAGTTTGGCGGGCGCAGACAGCTCACGGGCGAAGACGATACGCTGGACGTTACCGCCGGACAAAGCCTCGATGGCGACATTCAGACGCGGCATTTTCAGCCCAAATTTTTCGGTAAACCAGCTTGCTCGGCTGCGGGCGGCTGACCAGTTCATGCGCTGCCAGTCGCGCTGTTGGGTGCTGCTGGCATCACTCAAGGCCAGGTTTTCCTCGACGGACATCACAGGTACAGCGCCCTGCCGCAGCGGGTCTTCCGGCACACATGTCACGCCAGTACGCCGGATTTGCGCGATACTGGTATGGATAATTTCTTGCCCAGCCAGCTTGATCGAGCCGGAGAGTGCCGGACGCACACCCTGGATAACTTCGCCCAATTCTTTCTGACCATTTCCCGAAACTCCCGCGACACCCAGGATTTCACCCGGCAGAATATGCAGCGAAATATTTTCGAGTGCGGGGCGATTGCGATCATCTTTCGCGCACAAATCGCGAACTTGTAACACCGGCTCGACATTGGCCGGGATGGATTTCCGCGCATAGGTACTGCTGTCAGCGGTTTTATCACCGACAATCATCGAAACGAGCAGGCTTTCTGTCGCGTCCGCCCGCACGACGCTGCCAACGACACGCCCGCCGCGTAGAACGGTGATTTCGTCCGAACATGCTAAAACTTCATTGAGTTTGTGTGAGATAAAAATGATGGTGTAGCCGTCTAAACGCAGCCGATTAAAAATATCGAATAAGCCTTCGACTTCATGCGGGGCGAGGACGCTGGTCGGCTCGTCAAAAATCAAAAGCCGTGCGCCCGCCATCACCAGCTTGATGATTTCAATCTTCTGCTGTGCGCCAAGCGGTAACTGCCAGACCTTCGCACGTGGCTCGATGCCAAAGCGATATTTATCCGAAATTTCTCGAATGTCGTGTTCAATCTTTTTCTCGTCAACGACAATGCCCACATCGCGCAGACTGAGCGCGATATTTTCGATCACTGTGAAGGCCGGGATAAGCATAAAACTCTGAAATACCATGCCGATTCCGGCAGCGCGGGAGGCTTGCGGAGAGTGGATATTGAGCAGTTTTCCATCGAGGGTGATCGTTCCGGCATCGGGTTTGTACACACCGTAGAGGATTTTCATGAGTGTACTTTTGCCCGCGCCGTTCTCGCCCAGCAGCGCGTGGACATGCTGCTTTTGAATACGCAGCGAGATTTGGTCATTGGCGACCAGATTGCCGAAACGCTTGGTGATGCCATCTAACACCAGGAAATCGGTCATAGCGTTTTCCCCCTGCTACCGAAAGTCTATTTGAGTGAATTGCCGTGTTATCCGAGCCGCTTGCATGTTTTTCCAGCAAGTTGATGTGTTATCGAGCCGCGCCTGCCAGTGTTTCCAGCAATTGAGTGGACGGCGCAACCGTGCCAAAAACCCCACCTTGCATTTTAACCATCTTGATCGCGCTCAAATAATTGTTGAAGTCGGTTGCGCCTGTGCAGTCTTCAAGCAGCAGACATTCAATGCCCCGATCATTGGCCTCGCGCATGGTCGTATGGACGCAGACATCAGTGGTGATGCCTGTCAGGATCAGATGCGTGATGCCTTTACGATGGAGAATCAGTTCCAGATCGGTGGCGTAAAAACTGCCTTTACCGGGTTTGTCGATGATAATTTCGCCAGCAGCGGGGGCAAGATCAGGAATGATGTCCCATCCGGCCTCGCCACGCACCAGAATGCGCCCCATCGGGCCAGCGTCACCGATACCCGCGCCGATTTGTTTGCTGCGCCACAGCTTGTTGGGTGGGCAGTCGGAGAGGTCAGGACGATGTCCCTCACGAGTATGAATGACGGTCATTCCAAACTCACGAATGACCTTCAGCACCCGTTGAATCGGCTCAATCGCGCAGGCCGTCAGCGAAATATCGTAGCCCATCTTATCGACATAGCCGCCCTTACCGCAGAAATCGGCCTGCATGTCGATAATGACAAACGCTGTGTGTTCGATGTCAAAACTATAGTCATAGGGGTCAGCTTTGACGTGAAGATTACCCGGCATCGTCGCGCTCATATCGACACCTCATCTTTATTCGCCTGCAAAGCGCGGATCAATTTCTCAGAATCTGTCACCCAACCTAAAATTCCACCCTGCGCAGCGATCATCTTCAGCGCGGCGGCTTGAAAATCGGGAAAATATGAGCCTACACAGTCGGAGAGGACAAGGCATTCATAGCCACGATCATTGGCTTCGCGCACGGTTGTATGGACGCAGACTTCGGTGGTTACGCCTGTGACCACGAGCGAACGAATCCCTTTGGCTTTCAGTTGATCGTCAAGATCGGTGGCGTAGAAGCTGCCTTTGCCGGGTTTATCAATCACAGGTTCGCCGGGGAGTGGATATAGTTCAGGGATAATATCGTGACCGCGTTCGCCTTGAATCAGCACCCGCCCCATCGGGCCAGCGTCGCCAATTCCGCACGACAAGTTGCCGCGTTTGCGCTTACTCTCATAGAGGTCGCTCAGATCGGGCTTATGGCCTTCACGTGTATGGAAAACGGGCAGATTTTGAATCCGAAAAAATTCCAGCACCCGTTGAATCGGCTCAATTGTCGAGCGCAGTTGCGATACGTCATTGCCGAGTAGTTCGCCAAACCCACCCGGCTCAACAAAGTCGCGCTGCATGTCGATAATGAGCAGTGCTGTGCTTTCAGAAGCGCATTCAAAATCATATGGCGCGGCGGGGATACTAATCATGTCAGCCCTTTGATGCCCAATAAGCACGCCAACCGCCAAATTCGGTAATTTCGGGGTAATGACCTTCCGCTAATTCACGTGGGTACAGGATGCCGTATACCTGGCGGCTATCTTCTAATTCAATCATGCCGCGATACAGATTCGGTGGCTCACCATCTTCAATGGCCTGCCACACAGAATCTTCAACCAGATAAAGCTCTCCCCAGATGCTTGCGCCGCCTTCTTCGCCATCATTCAGGCGATACATACCGGGATGCACATCGTTAATGGTATGGACGCGATAATAAGGCGCGGTACGGAATTCGCCGAGAAGTTTTGAATCCTTCATATTGGGATTCAATTTCAAGCCGCGCATCAATGTTCCGTTGACAAACAGTTCAAAAGCCATCTATAAACCTGTTTAGAGATGTGGACGCTAGTAGGGCTATTTGTAAATCGGCGGGGCTATTTTGACACACGCCATTTGTGACTAAAACTGAGAGGAGTATTTTGTTGTCATGTAACAAAGTTTAATGTGTGAGGGCAATATAAATTTATAACAATCTATTGACTCGTACAATTCGCTCGAATCGAAATACCAAGATGACTATTAATACAGCTAATACACGTGTGCTGGATATTTTCCGGCAAGCGGAACCCCGCATAGTCGATATTCAGACTGCCCTCGACGTAATACCCGGAATGACTGAGGAAACCATCTTACACGCGGGTGCGCCGATCACGCCGGATCGGATGTGCGCGTCGATGCGTGGCGCGGTTGCAGGCGCTCTCGTTTATGAAAATCGTGCCGTCGATCTCGATGCGGCTTATTATTTGCTAGACAGCGGCGCGGTAAAAATCGATTCCTGCCATAATCACGATGCGGTTGCGCCAATGGCGGGCATCATCTCGCCATCGATGCCCGTATGGGTCATCGAGAATGTCACCAACGGCGCACGTGCTTATAGTAATTTAAATGAAGGGCCAGGGCGCACCTTACGTTACGGCGCGAACGGCCCGGAAGTCATCGCACAGTTACGCTGGATGCAGACGACGCTTGCGCCGCGTTTACGAGAAGCCGTCCTGCGTCTCAACGGCCTGGCGATATTTCCGCTGGTCGCCGAAGCACTTGAAATGGGCGACGAATGCCACAGCCGTAATCATGCGGTCCTGCCCCTGCTCATTCAAAAATTGATCCCTGCCCTGCTGCAAAGTGAATACACCAGCATCGAAATCGACGAAGTGCTGAAATTCCTCATCGGGCGCGATTATTTTTTCCTCAATCTGACGATGGCGGCCTGTAAATCGGCCTGGTTGGAAGCCGAAAAAGTGCCTGATGCAAGTGTCGTTACCGCGTTTTCGCGAAATGGGGTCGAGTTCGCCATACGTGTACAAGGACAGTGGTTTACAGCGCAATCCCCCATTGTCGAGGGGCATTATTTCGCTGGATTTACGGCGAATGACGCGAACCGCGACATTGGCGACAGCGCGATTACCGAGGCAAGCGGATTAGGCGGCTTTGCAGTAGGTGGCGCTCCAGCGATCACCGGATTCATCGGTGGAACGGCAGCATCACTGATGCAGGCACAACTCGAAATGTACGACATCGCGATTGCTGAAAATAATCATTTCCGTCTGCCTGTGCTTGAAAATCGGGGAACACCGCTCGGCGTTGATGTGCGGAAAGTATTGGAGACAGGCATTTGTCCCTTCATTACGACGGGCATCATCCATCGGGAAGCGGGTGTTGGGCAGGTCGGAGCAGGTCGGGTACGCGCACCGATAGCCTGTTTTGAGTCAGCGGCACAAGCACTTGGATTAGTTGAAGTGACTTCTTAGTCTGATTTTTCCAAAAGTTGATAGATAAACCTTTGTCGCCCATATGATCGAAATCATGCCTTAATCGAACCAGCTAGTAAACCCCGAATAAAGTATCGGCTGAGTATCAGGTAAACGACAATCGGTGGTAACGCGGCAACGACTGCCCCCGCCATTGGCAAATTCCAATGAACGGCTTGCCCACCAGCCAGTTGCGCCAGCCCAACGGTAATTGGCTCAGATGCCCCTGTCGTCATCGTGACGGCAAATAAAAATTCGTTCCAGATTTGCGTAAACTGCCAGATGATGACCACGACAAAGCCGGATACTGACAGTGGAAAAACGATCTGCGTATAAATTTCCCAAAAACCAGCCCCATCAATCGCGGCTGCTTCCAACATTTCATCAGGAATCTCGACGTAGAAATTTCGAAAAATCAGCGTCGTAATCGGCAGGCCATATATCGTATGGATGATGATTAAGCCGGGGATGCCACCATACAGACGCGCATCCCGCATAAATTCAAATAACGGAATCAAAATGCCCTGATACGGGATAAACATGCCCAGCAATATCAACGGAAAGAGAATGCGTTCACCCGCAATCCGCCACTTGGACAGGACGTAACCATTTAACGATCCGATAATCGCCGACAAAAGCGTGGCGTTCGTCACCAGCGTAATACTGTTCCAGATGCGCGGCCCAAATTCTTCAATCACTTCCACATAACTCTGCCAATGAAGCTGTGCAGGCAAAGCCCAGGTGGTCGCCAGATTAATCGCAGCGGGGTCTTTGAGGCTGGTGTTGATGACCACGAAAATCGGCAGCATAAAAATGAACATCCCCACGATCAATGTGATGTAGAGCGCGGCACGAGTGATATAGTGCCAGAATTTTGTTCGGCTGAAGGGTATGTCAATCATGACGGCGCAGTTGTATGTACAAATAGGGAACGATAATGATGACCACGAACAGCAGGACAATCGTGGCGATAGCGCTTGCCTGCGCAAAGGAATTCTGGCGGAAACCTTTTGTGTAGACCAATATACCGGGCATGACAGTACGCGCGTTATCCGGCCCGGACATCGCGAACACGAGGTCGAAAATCTTGAGTGAAGTATGTCCCAGTATGATGATGGTGCTAATCACGAAGGGTCGAAGCTGCGGCAGGATAATGTGCGTATAAACTTTGAGATTGCTGCATCCATCGACCTGGGCTGCCTCGCGCAAGTCTTCGGGGATGCCCCGCAATGCAGCGGTGAAGATTGCCATTACATAGCCCGACATCTGCCAGATAGCCGCGATGATGATGCCGACAAGCGCGGCATTAAATCCTTTTGGGGCGATACTGGGTTCGGCTTCCGCCACATCCAGCGGCAGCCAGATTCGATCCCACACGCCAGCAGCAAAAATAATCAGCATCATTACGGCTAACGTGCCCATGAAACCCACCGAACGCCAATCCTGATGCAGCGCACGGCGTACCGCCAGGAATGCCAGAATTGCAAAGCCTACAAATGTCAGATATTGCGGCACCTTGTCCCAGGTGAATTGCAGCCAAATTTCCTGACTGTTCAGCCAGTTAAAGCGGAATGGCTCCAGACCAAACACCGTCGGCAGGGCATTCAAGCCGCCATCCGGCTGCAAAAGCCAGCGCCAGATCGTCCCCGTCACCACAAAAGAAAGTGCCATTGGCGACAAAAACACGGTTCGAAAAAAAGTCTCGCCAACGATTTTTTGATCCAGGATGATCGTCAGCAGTAGGCCAAGCGCGATGCTGCCGATGACAAAAAATACGAAAAAAAAGAACATGTTGGTGAGTGAGTTGCGAAACATGGCCTGGATAATATCTGTCATCAGGTTCTGATAATTTTCAAAACCGATATTTTCGCGAATCACCGTTTCGGATAGCGCAGGTTGAGCCGGATTTTCGCCCCAATCCGTCGTGGAGTAGTAAATCGTTTTGCCGAGGAAAAAATAGACGAAGATGCCCAGGAGAATAAAGGTAGGCATCAGCATGAGGAAAGCGGTAAAACGATCGTGACGGTTTCTCATAATCGCTTAAAAGCCACAAGCGCCCGCTTGAATACACACCTCTTCCATTGCAGCGGCGGCTCCGGCACTACTACGGCTCTGGACATAAATATCGAGTACCTGATTAAAATCCCCCATGAAACGCTCGTTTGCGACAACACCGTGCATCATGCTCCCGATCAAGCGCTCATGCGCCCAATCATCGGCAGCAGCCTGCAAATACACATTATAAAGCTCCGGTACAGCACCAACTGCATCGACACGCGCCGGAATCGAGCCTTTCAGCGGATTAAAGGTATTCTGCCCTTCTACCGAGCCGAGTAAGCGCAGCCATGCAATTGCCGCCGATTCGTTCGGCGCATCGACAGGCAAACCAAACGTATCGGACAGCCAGGTGAATGTGCCTTCTGTATGCGGAAAATCCGCCCAGCCATAGTCCTCACCTGGGGTTAACCCCAACGTGGTAGACAAATAACCCGCGACCCAATCGCCCATCACGTTAAATGCCGCATCCCCCGCGACAAGAACATCCGTTGCCTGCTGCCATGACAAACCAGCCGCGTTATCGTGAATGTTGGTGCAGTCCAGCACCCTGCCAAACGCATCCCACACGGCGATCATCTCGCTGCCAGAGGGTGATAAATCACCGTTCCATAAGTCTTCATAACCATCTGCACCCAATACGCTCAAGGCCACCTGATCCCATAGATGAATCACCGTCCAGGCTTCGCCAACGACAAGCGGCGTAATCCCCTGGCTTTGTAATGTTGAGCAGACGGCATAAAATTCATCAAGTGTTGTTGGCACCGAAATGCCCCATGAGTCTAAATTTTGGGGGATATACCACAGCACCCCCGCCCGATGAATATTGACCGGAACAGAGTAAATGCCGCCTTCATAGGATAATTGGTCGATGAGACCCTGCGGGAGGACATCAAACCAACCTTCTTCTTCATAAAGCCACGTCAAATCCTGCATTCGGTTTGCAATCACCCATGTTCCGATCAGCTCCTGTCCAGCGTGAACCTGAAAGCTGTCAGGCGGATTCCCACCTAACATCCGTGTCTTCAGGACTGCCCGGAAATTGATCCCAGCGCCGCCCGTGACGGTTGCATTGATGACTTTGACCTGTGGATAGTGCAAATTATAGAGCGCGATTAAGGCTTCCAACGCCGGCCCTTCATCACCCGCCCACCAGGAAAAAATCTCCAGCACACCGCCTTCAGCTTGTTCCTGAGCAACCACACCGCCGATCATCAGTTGTAATGCCAGTATCGCAATAAACAAAATAAGGTGTCTTTTCATCAAAAAACTCCTATTTTGTTGAACTGGCTTTACTTTACTCCCGCACTTTTTCACCACGTCCATAGAGGAAAAGCATGACCAGTATCACAAGTCCAAAAGTAATATCTTTTGCGGCGGGAGGCACTTGAACAATGTTCAGTGCGCCATCTAGCAGACGTACAATGATGACGCCCGCTATTGTACCCACATACTTCCCCGACCCGCCAAGAATAGACGTGCCGCCAACGACCACCGCAGCAATCGCAGGCAGCATGTAGGGATCACCCATCTCGTTAAAGCTGCGCCCCGCATTGCCCGCCAGCAGCAGTCCCGCCAATGCATTGAGCACGCCACTGAGGATGAAAACCATAATCAAAACACGCGGTGTCCTGATGCCGGAGAGATAGGCCACGACCTCATTGTTGCCCACTGCGTAGGTTTTGCGACCTACGCCGCTTCGACTTAAAACAAGATATTGGATGACGGATACAAGACCCCAGATAATGACCGCAATCGGTAGAAATCCGAAAAGCACTTCGGTAGCGGCTTTGCTCAAAAATTCAGGCGTTTGCTGGAACTGAGGAGCCGATCCTGTATAGACAACCGTAATGCCCTTCAGCACCGCATTCACGCCGAGCGTCAGCACCATCGCAGGCACTCGCAAATAGGCGACACCGATCCCATTCACCAGCCCGACGAACAGGCCGACCCCCAGCGCAACACCAATCCCCGATGGGAGATTGCCATCCTGCCCCGCCATGATGGAGGTTGCGACAACCGCCGAGAGATTGAGCGTCCAGGGGATAGACAGGTCAATATTTCCGGTCAGGATCACAGCCATCTGCCCGGCAGCGATGATGCCCAGAAACGAAGCGATTCGTAACTGCTGTGTCAAAAATGTCGGCGAGGCGAAATTGGGCGTAATAAAAATTGAGCAGAAAACAATCAGCACAACAATCATGCTGTAAGAGATCACGACATTACGGTTTTCGCGATCCATATTTGTAAAGCGGCTTAACAAAGAATTTTTTTGCGTATTTTCCACGTTTGTCCTTTCGCTGCGTGGTTAGCGCACTTTTGTTGTGTGGTTAGCGCATGGTGTCCAAGCGGCTGCGCACGGTGAAAATGCGACTGGCTCCCGCCGCTACCGCCAGCAAAATGACCACACCTTCCCAAAGCGGTTGTTGCAGCGGGTTAACACGCGCAAAGAATAAGATCGTCGGGATCAGACGCAGGGCTATCGCTCCGGCAATCGTTCCCGCCACGCCACCAGACCCGCCAAAGAGCGATGTGCCACCCAATACGACGACAGCAATGGATTGCAGTGTGAACACCGTCCCGGTGGTCGCATCGCCAGAGAGCGTTTGCGCGGTCAGGAATAGCCCGCCTATTCCCGCGAAAAAGCCGCCGAGGGCATAAGCGGATACCTTCGCCAGCTTCACATTGACCCCACTCATATAGGCAGCACCCTCATTGCTGCCAATCGCATAGACCCACATGCCTAGCTGAGAACGGCGGAAGGGAATCCATACGATCAACACCACAACAATCAACAAAATAACGGAAGCGGGGATAAAATTGAACAGCGATTGAAAAAATGCGGCGATCCCGGCTGGTTCTTCACCAAACAGCGATTCCGGCAAAATTTGTGCCACGCGGCGGGTGAGTAAGTCACCGTAAATATCGGGCACATAACCGCCGGGTTGTGGTCGCAGAAACAGCGCGATCCCGCTGTAAATGGATGCGGTTGCCAGCGTCACGATAATCGGTTGTAGTCGTCCATAGACCACGATTAAGCCATTGACGAGTCCAGCCAGCGCCGCCACCGCCAGTACAATGACGACAACACCAATGATGCTGAGGGCGCTATCGGTTTCCGAGAAAATCGCCGATGCCAGTGAATTACTCAGGCTGATGATCGGCCCTACAGATAGGTCAATCCCACCCGTGATGACAACAGTCGTCTGAGCCATCCCCGCGAACACCAGCGTCATACTCTGGTTGGCCGTAGATGTAATCACAGGCGGCGTAAAAAAACGCTCGTTCAGCGATACCGTGATAGCAAGCAGCGCAAAAAGAATGATGAAGGCTATCCCAACCCGAAAGTTCCGGAGGGCATAGCGCCAAAAACCCGGCATGGTCTGATTCGTTGACCTGGTAGAAATCATTTATGTCTCTTGTCGTTCATGACTGGCTGAGTTGAGGCCCAACGCGGCGGAAACAATATTTTCTTCGTTAATTTGCGCACTGGTGAGTTCGCGAAAGATGCGCCCTTCGTACAGCACCAGCACACGATCACACATACCGACCAACTCGCTTAGTTCTGTCGAGAAAAACAGAATTCCAGCGCCGTTGTCGGCCAATTTTCGAATAAGCTGATAAATTTCCTGCTTTGTACCGACATCAATACCGCGCGTGGGATCGTGCAGCAGGTAAATT
>JALHNB010000024.1:56012-102329 GCA_022843745.1 Anaerolineae bacterium
TGATTGCCACCGCTGAGGCTGCGCACAGGTACGCGCGGAGAGCCGACTTTGACCTGCATCTGCTCGATCATTTGCTGAACCGTACTGCGTTCTTTCGGGCCATCCATCAGTCCGAAGCGATTCAAGAGGCGGTCAATCACCGAGAGAATCGCGTTATCCCCCACCGACATCGGCAGAATAAGCCCCTGCGTTTTGCGATCTTCCGGGATAAGCGCCATGCGAATGTTGGGACTGGTCGCTACCGATGGGCTGAATACTCTGATCTCTCGTCCATCAACCCTTATTTTGCCCTGCACACCCCGCAGCACACCAAACAGGGCAAACAGCAGTTCCGCCTGCCCTTGCCCATCCAATCCACCGAGGCCGACAATTTCGCCTTTGCCAACACTTAAGCTGATGCTATGTAGTGTCGGCTCCCAGGATAAATTTTCGACTTCCAGTACGGGCGAACGCGCTTCAGCAGGCTCAGGCTTGGCCGGAAAAACCTGTTCCAGCTTGCGACCAATCATGAGCTGCACCATTTCCTCGTGGCTGACAGCGCCCATCGGAAATGAACCAACATCCTCCCCATCTCGAAAGATGGTCAACGTATCGGCAATTTCCTCGACCTCACCCATCCGGTGAGAAATGAAAATGACCGAACGGCCCTGATCGCGCATTCGGCGGATCACGTCAAAAACGATTTTGACATCCTGTACAGCGAGGGCAGATGTTCCCTCGTCCAGAATCAGCAGCCGGGGATTGTGTGAAAAAGCTTTGGCAATTTCGACAAGCTGACGCTGTGCCAACGGAATTTCGCTGATGAGTGCGTTCGGGTTCAGATGGTCAAAACCGAGTTCAGCGCACAGTGCTTCAGCCGATTGTTTTAAGCGGCTGCGGCTGATAATCCCAAATTGATTTTTAGGTGGGTTGGAAATAAAAATATTTTCGGCAATCGTGAGATCAGGCAATAAAGAGAGTTCCTGAAATACCGGCACAATGCCATGCTGGGCGGCCTGTTTGGGTGATTTGATCGTCGACTCGAGACCATCAATGTGAATAGTTCCTGAGTCGGGTGTGACCACACCAGCAATAATTTTGATAAGGGTGCTTTTCCCGGCTCCGTTCTCACCGACAAGCGCGTGGATACTACCCGGTTGGCAAAGGAAGGTCGCGTCATTGAGCGCAACCGTGTTGCCAAAACGTTTATTGACGAGGTGCGCGGCTAAAATAGGGGGCTTTTCGCTGGCCGATTGAATCATGTGGACTCCCGAAAAATGCCGAGCCGGAATTTCTCCGGCCCAGCCCTGTAAAATCTGCTTTATTCGATAACTACCGCGAGGATTTCGTCTGGGTCGAGATCTACACCACAGACCGGAATCTTGATCGCCGTGAAGAAATCAACCGGCAAGTCCGGGAAGTAGTGAACGCCTTCTTCAACGTCTTCGCTCGTCACCGACGGCAGCGGCATCGAGATGACACGTGGCAGTTCGCGCCCTTGCAGCAGTTCGAGCGCCGCCTGCATTGCCACCGCGATCATGCCTGGTGTCTGTGCAATCGAGAGGCCTTCAACTTCGCCATTGCCCATCGCCATACGGAAGCCATTCTCGCCTTCGCCAGCAATCGGGGGCAACTCTTCGTAACCCGCGTCAATAAACGCCTGCATGACACCTGGGGTTCCGCCCTGAACCCACACACCATCCACCTCTGGTTGTGTTGCCAGGAAATCAGCCATCACGGTTTGAGCCGTGCCGCTGCCCCAACGCCCTTCCAGTTCGGCGATGACGGTGATACCAGGATTTTCATCAAAGACCGATTTCGCGCCAGCAATCCGGTCAGAATCCACACTCGTGCCGGGGACACCATTCACCATGACGATGTTTCCCTCACCACCGAGGCGCTCGACCAGATCACGCGCCCATGCCGCGCCCATTTCGACCTGATCTTCGTTCACGATGATGGCTTCTGGCGCATTGATGATGCCGTCGAACGCGATAACCGGAATGCCCGCATCTGCTGCACGGCTCACCACAGCGTCAAAGCTGGTGGGGTTGATGGCGTTAATCACAATCGCATCGACACCCAGCGCGATCATATTGTCCAGCGCGGCGATCTGCGCTTCGACATCTTCACCCGTGCTGACGACGATCAGTTCTTCAATCAGCGGAGCAACAGCATCGGTTTCCGCGAAGGCGTGCGCCATCTGAAGCATCTGCGTGCGCCAGGCATTGCCGATAAACGAATTGCTGATGCCGATCACATAGGGGCCTTCTTTAGCGTCATACTGCACCATGCCATCGTTGTTCGTGGCGGCGGCGAAGCAGGCAGCGGGGTCATAGGCGACGGCGGGTTCTTCCGTAGCATCCTGGGCTATCGTGGGGACGATAGCAAGTAAAGCGACGACTGCCAATAAAAACAATATAGCCAAACGTTTCATATAGGTTCTCCTAAAATATTAAAAAGTGCGACTTGCTTTGGAGTCCGGGACTCTCTAAACACACGATTGCGACCCATGTCCTCATTTGGCACATCAACATGGCAAACGAACCCTGCGTGATTGCAGTGATGCACGATAGCCAATGATATTGATGCGTTTTAATTGAGGGTGATGTGAGGCAATCTTGACCCCCATATTAACCGAGGAGCATTCTCGCGATTGCCAATTTCATGCCAAAATGATGTCAAACTCTTTATCAGAAGTGACAATAATGATGTCAAACTCTTTGTTAGAAGTGACAATAGTGCAAAAATTATTCAAAATAGCAGGATTTATATCATGTCAGACAATCAAGAGTTACCCGAAAATTTTATTGATCAGGTGAAAGAAGCTTTAGAAAAACTATATGATTTTCAGGCACTTCAGAAAAGCCTGCTGATCCAAAAGCTGGATTCCCAACAGTCTGACATCCAGACGCATGGCGCACGGCAACTCCGCAGTCTGCTTTTTGATGCCATCGAAACGCTCAATCCGGGGCAGAATGTCGCGACACATTCTCGAACAGTACGCATCTATAACCTGATTTACATGCACTATGTCGGCAGGTTAACCATTCAACAAGCCGCTTGGGAATTGGGCTTGTCGCTCCGTCAGGCATACCGTGACATCCGGCGAGGCCAGGAATTGGTTAGCGCGATCCTGTGGCACAAATTCCACAGCGAAGATGCCAGCCCTCGACAAGACACGTCGATCAACGCGGAATTAACACGCCTGGGCGATAACACCACGATTGCCACGTTGCAGGACATCCTCGATAGCGCCATCCGCCCTATCCAGATACTCGCGGATAAATATGACATCCCCATCCAGATCGAGTCACCGACCAGCCCTATCCTGCTGACGACCAATCTCACAATGGCGCAGCAGATTTTTACGCATATTCTCAGTCAGATTATCCAGCAAGTTCGACCTGCCAGCCTGAGTATTCAGTTGACAGAAGACAGCAATTTGGTTCGCATGACCTATGCCAGTGATACGCAATTCGTCCTGCATATTAAGCCCATTATTCAGCAAATGATGGATCAGATCGCCTGGGAGATTCAATATAAAGCCGGGGAAGGCCTACAGGAAATATGCCTGAGATCGACGCAGCGCAGCGCACTCATTTTGCTGATTGACGACAATGAAGGTTTGGCGCATCTGTTGCAGCGTTACCTGACCGATGAAGCCTATACGGTCATGTCCGTTCCCAACACCGAAGATGGCCTGGACATTATTCAGCAGTTGCAGCCGGACGCGGTTATTCTCGATGTCATGATGCCGGGTATCGACGGCTGGGAAATCTTGCAGCGGCTCAGAACTAAACGCGAAACCAAATTTATTCCCGTCATTATTTGCTCGGTAATCAATGACCCTGAGCTTGCTTTTGCATTAGGCGCATCGCGATATGTCTCCAAGCCCGTTACACGTGAAGCCCTGTTACTTGTATTAAACGATCTCCAGATTTAAAGATTACGATAAAGCAAAATGCCTGAGTTAGAGGTTGTAGAGCCTATGCAAGAGCATACCTATCAGCAGGTACTGTTTGAATTCAGAACCGATATTTTTCAACGCCTGACGATCATTATCGCGATTTGCAGCCTGATTACGGGCTTTGCGCTCATATTTGTCGAGCCAATGCCGCACCAATTCATCTTTGTCCTTCAGAGTTTTGCTGCCTTTGTGTTCTACACCCGTTATATTGCGCGTCAGCGTCCCAATCTTGCCCGCTACCTGTTCATGAGTTCGCTTTACGTCATTCTGGCAATCGGTATGTTGATCCTGCCTGTCAGTTGGCTGCCATTCATCGTGGCACCGCTCTTGTTTGTCTCCGAACTGCTGGCGGCGCAGGTCGCGATTATCGCCGGGATCGCCTTTCTCGGCTTCGCAGCTCTGCTCGTTCATGTCGGCTATGCGGATTACCCGCTTCCGGCGCTCATCCTGTTTATCATATTTGTATTTACGCTGTCCAACAGCAGCCTGCGCACTATCTGGATATTACTGCATTGGTATCGTTCGATGTTTGGCAGAAGCAGCGACCTATTAGAAGAAACACGCGCGCATCGGGCCGAACTGGTCAGGACACTCAAGTCACTGGAGATGGCGAGAGAGACTCAACAGCGCTTGCAGACCCAGCTTATTTATGCCCGCCAGCAAGCCGAAGAAGCCCGCCGCTTAAAGGAGCGCTTTGCCTCCAATATCAGCCATGAACTGCGCACCCCGCTGAACGTGATTCTGGGATTTACCGAGATCATGCACCTCACACCAGAGGTTTACGGCACACTCAATTTCCCGCCCAAATTGCAGCAGGATATTTATCAGATCCACCGTAACAGCCGCCACCTGCTCGATATGATTGACGACGTGCTTGACCTCTCGCACATCGAGTTATCACAATTTACACTGAATTTTGAGCGAACAAATCTCAATCAATTTTTGGAAGATACGGTTGGGCTGGTTGTGAATCTGTTTCAGGACAAGCCGATTGAATTCATCGTGACAATCGCCGATGATCTGCCCGAAATCGAGATTGATCGGACACGTATCCGGCAGGTTTTAATCAATTTACTCAATAATGCCCAACGTTTCACATCGCAAGGCAGTGTGACATTCTGCGTAGAAATTCATGAGAATGACGTGATTTTCCAGGTAGCGGATACCGGAATCGGCATACCCCAGGATCAGCTTCACCTGATTTTCGACGAGTTTTTCCAGGTCGATTACTCCCTCAGCAGGGCGAACGGCGGCGCGGGTTTAGGATTAGCTATTTCGCGGCGTTTTATCGAAGCGCATAACGGGCATTTGCAGGTAAAAAGCGAGGAAGGCGTGGGTTCGGTTTTCACATTTACCTTACCATGCCCCAAAAAATCGTCCAACCCCAGCCGACTCGCGTTGAAACCGGATGAGATTATGCGAAAAGCTGTGTGGGTGGTGGTGGATGCCGACCCGCACGTCAGCAAGTTGATTCAGCGACATACACCCAACTGCTCAATTATTCAGGTTAACCATGTTAAACAACTTGAAGCTGCCATGCACCGCTATAACCCTCAAGGAATTATCTATAATGGCTTGCAGGATGGCGGCCTGCCCATCGAACTGATCGACTTGCCAATCCCTGTCGTGACGTGTTCGCTGCCCAGCACGTCCCAGATGATCCAAAAATTAGGCGTGGATGCCTGCCTCTCAAAACCGATGCTCCCGCAGCAGCTTATTCAGGAATTAGAACCCTATCATGATGTCGAGACTATTCTGGTCATTGACGATGACGTGGGCGTGGTGCAGTTGGTGCAGCGGTCACTTGAAAATCATTATCCGCATCTGGTCATCCGGCGGGCCTATAATGGGCATCAGGCCTGCGAAATCATGCGAACCACCCGCCCCGATCTCGTGCTGCTTGACCTGGCGATGCCAACCATGAGTGGCTTTGAGGTCATCGGTGTCATGAAGGATGACACTAGGCTTCAGGATATCCCCATCATCTTACTCACAGCGACCAAATATATTTATTCGGATGACGAAATGCGCAGCGACCTGCATATCTATCAACACGGTGGCATGAAACCGATGGAGGTTCTTAAGCTGCTGAATACGATTACACAAACGGTCAACAGCTAGTCAATCCTATCCGTCCAATTGAGTGATGCCGATTTCTACTAGGGGAGAAGGCGGTGGAGTTTGTCAATCAGATGTTTGAACAACCCTTTGAAGATTGGACGGTTATTAAAGTCAATCATCATTAGTATTCATCCAGGCCCCCTGACTATGCCCAATCCCGGCCTCGCGGAATGACGAGCTATATCGAGTAATAGTTTCGCGAGATAATAAACCCGATCGGCAAAAATCTGTAAACGATTACAATCGACTACAGATAATTTCGATTCATTGCTATAATTCGTTATCTCGATAGTGAAGATCATTCAATTGAATATTTCATATGGCGATCAAAAACAATCATAAGCCTGCTGTTAAGAATATGAACGATGTCGCGCGTCTGGCGGGTGTTTCGAATGCGACAGTTTCCCGCGTGATGGCCGATAAGCCGCATGTCCGCCCCGAAGTGCGCGAACGAGTCTGGAAAGCCGTGCAGGAACTGGGCTACCGCCCCAACCGCGTTGCCCGCAGCCTCCGCGCCCAAACATCGCGCATTATCGGTTTGATTATTTCTGACATTCAAAATCCGTTTTTTACATCCGTTGTACGCGCTATCGAAGACGTGGCACATCAGCAGGGCTTTAGCATCATTCTGTGCAATTCCGACGAAGACCCCAGCAAAGAGCAGTTATACCTCGATCTGATGCACGACGAAAACGTCGCTGGCATCATCCTTTGCCCTACTCGCGAAGATAATGCGAATCTCCAAAAATATCCTCTGGACAGCATTCCGCTTGTAACCCTGGATCGCCGCCTGATTAATATCGATACCGATGGGATCTTGCTCGATAACATCGAATCAACTCGCGCGATGGTCAAACATCTTGTGACTAACGGATACCAGCGTATAGGCGCGGTCATCGGGACATCGGACTTCACAACAGGTCGCGAACGCCGCGAAGGTTATGTCATGGCATTAGCGACACATGGAATTCCCTTTCAGCCTGAACTGCTTATTCAGGTATCGCCCAAAGAAGCTGAGGGTTATCGGGCTACTGAGCAGCTTTTGGGGTTATCCGAGCCGCCAACGGCGATCTTCGCAGGCAACAATTTACTCACACTTGGCGCTTTGAAAGCCATCCGCGCCCATCATCTTCGCATTCCGCAGGACGTGGCGCTGGCGGGATTCGATGAAATGCCTTGGAGTTCGCTGGTCGAGCCGGGGATTACCGTTGTCGAACAACCGACTTATGAACTAGGACGCACGGCGGCGGAAGTCCTGCTGCGGCGGCTGGAAACACCTGCCCGCCCAACGCGCGAAGTCGTCTTAAAAGGGAAGCTGATTTTACGTGAATCATCAAGGTCAATCGCTTGACAAACACCTGTAAACGTTTACAATTCGAGGCGTTTATCCCACTTTCAAAGATCAAATAATTGATTATTTTACCAGAAATCGTTCATCTATCCCCTGAAATACCTTCTGTTTTATCCAACACTCAAGGAGACACCGCAAAATGAGTAACACGTTTAATGGCCTGGGGCTGCACCTGGGGAATTTATCAACGCTTTCCAGCGCCCAGACGCGCTCGATCAGCGCTGAAAACTTTACGGGTGAAAAAGGCAAGGGCGGCATGGCAACCGAGGGAACGGGCGCAATCGCCGCACGCGAACTTGGCCGTCCCTGGAAAATATCGCCGAGCATCAACATCGCAGGCAACAGCACCGTCACCCTGGCTGAAATTGAAGGCCCCGGCGCGATCCAGCAAATCTGGCTCACGGTTCACCCAACCTTCTGGCGGCGGCTGGTGCTGCGTTTCTATTGGGATGGCGAAGAAACCCCGTCTGTCGAAGTTCCTGTCGGTGATTTCTTCTGCAATGGATGGGGTGTGCGCTGCAATGTCACGTCGCTGCCCGTTGCTGTCAATCCTGCTGGCGGCTTCAACTGCTACTGGGAGATGCCTTTCCGCAAAAGCGCACGTATCACCATTGAAAATATTGCACCGGATGAAGTACGCGGTTTTTATTACCAGATCAACTATACGCTCACGGATGTGCCAGAAGACCGCGCCTATTTCCATGCGCAGTGGCGGCGCAATAATCCCCTGCCCTATAAGACCGATCACACCCTGCTCGACGGCGTAAAAGGCCAGGGTCATTTCATTGGCACATACATCGCCTGGGGTGTCAATAATAATGGCTGGTGGGGTGAGGGCGAAATCAAGTTTTTTATGGACGGCGACAAGGACTATCCCACAATCTGCGGCACTGGGACAGAAGATTACTTTGGCGGCGCATGGAATTTTGAATTTCCGCAGGGACAGTACGGCGTATTCAGTTCGCCATTCTCCGGGATGCCGCAGGTGATTAAGCCGGATGGCCTCTATCAGAGTCAACAACGTTTCGGCCTCTATCGCTGGCACATTATGGATCCGGTTCGCTTCCAGGAAGACCTGCGCGTGACGATTCAGGCGATTGGCTGGCGCTCAAGGCACAACGATCAGGTGCGTTACCTGCCCATGCAGGATGACATCGCCTCGACTTCGTTCTGGTATCAGAGCGAACCCCATGCGCCCTTCCCGGCGCTGCCGGATCGCGATGGGTTAGAGGTTATTTAAGCGGCTCATTGATTGGGGAGGGCGTGTCGATTTGAACACGTTCTTCCCCACAATACAGGTTAAACTGATCGTCGCGCAGGAAGCCGATCAGAGTCATGCCAAATCGCCGCGCCATGCGAACCGCCAGACTTGACGGCGCAGAAATAGCGCAAAAAATCGCGATACCCGCGACAGCCGCTTTCTGAACAAGCTCAAAACTCGCACGTCCACTCACCAGCGCAATACAATTAGTCAGCGGAAGTTTATCCTGCATCAGCGCCCAACCGACCAGTTTGTCCATCGCATTATGCCGGCCCACATCCTCACGCATCGCCAGCATTTGCCCCTGCGAATCAAATAGCCCAACAGCATGAAGCCCGCCCGTGACATCGAAAAGGCGCTGCGCCTGTCGCAGTTGGTCGGATAGATTGGTAATAATTTCGATAGATACTGGATGATCGCCAACAGGTTTTGCAATGCCGCGCCGTTCAATTGCCTCGATGCTGGTTTTGCCACACACCCCACACGCACTGGAAACCACAAAATGACGATCCAGCGAACGTAAGTCGGATGGCAACGCACTTCGCAGCTTCACGTTCACCACGTTATAAAGCTGTTCCTCATCCTCTACGTCAACACAATAACTGATGCTCTCAATATCCTGGCGGCTGCGCATCAGGCCTTCGCCAAATAAAAAACCCGCCGCCAATTCGAAATCCGCGCCGGGGGTTCGCATGGTGACGGCAAGTTGGCGCGTCTCTCCGCCGCTGACGAGGCGGATTTCAAGCGGTTCTTCCGTGACGACATAATCGCGACGAGGGCGATTGCTCCCCTCGCCTCGACGAACGCGAATCACATTTGCGGCGGTTTTGCTGCTCGAACGATTCTCCATAACTTAGCCCTTGATAATCAGTGTCACGGACTTTGCGCTGCTCAAACCTTGATAATCGGTGTCACGGGCTTTGCGCTGGATATGCGTTCCAACCGGACGCCGACGGATTTATAAGCGGGGATTTTCGCCAGCGGTGAGCGTGCCTGGGGATCGAGCAGCACATTCGCTTCCGGCCAATAGACTTGAAGCGTACCTTCAGACACATCAGTAACGGCAATACGCCCTTGATACACGCCGAACTCATTAACTACCCGCACCTGCTCCCCATCCCGGAAACCAAAATGTCCGGCATCGGCGGCATTGATAAACACTGCATCACGTCCAAGATGATTGGAACTCTCATGATCTTCATGCACCATGCTGTTAAACTGCTTGCCCCGCCGAGTCACCAGCATGAGTTCGCCCTCTTTAAGCGCATTGATGGGAAGCTCAACGACCTGGAAATGTGCCTTGCCATCCGGCGTGTGAAATTCCCAATCCGCACAAAGCATCTCCCCACCATATTGGAATTGATCGCCTTCCTTGCGCAGGCGCTCGATTCCGGCGTACATCGGCACGACCCGCGCGATTTCATTACGGATCGCGTCTGTAGAGTGAAAATGGACTTGCTCTGCCAATTCTGGCCGCACCCGCGCTGCCAGATCGCCCAAAACATCCCCTTCGCTGCGGGCTTCGCCAATACGCGGCCCTGGAATCTCCGGGCTGAAAATTATACGTCGTTCGGTTGAGGTTTCCGTAACGCCACCAGGTATTTCATAGCGGGTCATCGCGGGCAGCAAAATTACGGTGTCTGCCGGGTCAATAAACATCTGGCTGGAGAGCGCAATATCCATATGAACGCGCAGCTTAATCTGACCAAGAGCATCGCCTGCACCTTTGGGGTCGGGCATCACTTCGCGAAAATTGCCGCCAACCGCGAACAGGACATCCATTTCGCCCCTTCCAGCGGCATCCAGCATTTCCGGCGTGGTCAATCCGGGCTGAGGTGGTACTTCAAATCCATATTCCTCTGACAGATGCTTTGCGGCTTCTGGCGTTATTGTCTCCCCGCCGGGGAAAGCAGTAGCATATGCGCCCATCTCCGCGCCACCCTGCACGCCCGAATGTCCGCGAATCGGCATCAGGCCACAGCCCGGACGACCCACAAAACCCTTGAGCAGCGCCAGATTGATGATCGCATGGACATTATCCTCGCCTGACACATGCTGGGTAACGCCCATACCCCACACAAAAACTGCGCGTTCGGCTTTCGACACCATTTGCGCGTATGCCTGAATTTGTACTACGGGGATACCGGATTCGCGCTCGATCTGTTCCCACGTCAGCGTCGCCAAATAGGATTTCAGCGCCTCAAAACCCTCGGTGTGCTCACTCACGAACGACGAATCATAGCCTTGATTTTCGATGATATATTTCGCCGCGCCATGCACAAATGCCATATCGCCGCCGACACGCACCTGATAAAAATGATCGGTGAAGCGCGTGCCGAACATCGCGCTTTCCAGATCACTCGGGATCCAATATTTCTCCATACCGGGTTCGCGATAAGGATTGACCGAAACGATCTGCGTCCCGGCTTTTTTGGCATGATACAGATATTTCATCATCACAGGCTGGTTGCTGGCGACATTCGAGCCGAAGAATGTCACCAAATCCGTGCCAATGAGGTCGGCATAGGAGCAGGTTGTCGCCGCAACACCCACCGCCGACTTAAGACCAAACGTGCTGGGCGAATGGCAAATCCGCGCGGCATTATCCAGATTATTCGTCCCCATCGCACGTACTGCCTTCTGGAAAGCGTAGTAGGTTTCGTTGGGGATACCCCGGCTCGTCATGTAAAAATAAGTGCGATCCGGCGTAGTCTGGCGGATATGTGACGCAATCGTGTTCAGCGCTTCATCCCAGCTAATCCGGCGGAATCCTGCTTCTCCTTTTCGGCGAATCATCGGGACTGAGGGCCGCCCCATCGCGCGGAGATCACGGGCGCGTAGTTCACGCAGCGGCGCGACATCGGCCAGTACAGCCGGGTCAAATGCCGAAAGCGTGTTGAGACGCAGTAGCCGCAAGCGCACATTACACAGATGAACGCCGTCAATCGTCCAGTCTTTCAGCCCTGATGTGCCAAGCGCACAGCCATCGCAGACACCATGATTGAGAATACGCCAGGCAAAGCGAAAATTATCGCGATTCTCCCAAAGAGCGCGAAAAATCTCAACAAAATTTTCAGGATGTTTAAAGGGGATCCGCGAGGCCCACATACGGGGATCCCAGCCTTTTTTAGGTTCTCGAATATAACGTCTTGGGCGGCTGAAAAGCATTGATAACATTTATTTATCTCATTTCGGTCAGATGTGAGGCCGCACGTTCAAGATCGACTGGGGCGTTCAGATTGGTAAACGCAAGTCCATCAACCTCAAGTGGCGTATATTCAGCTTCATCCATCCAGTGTGTGTGAAGCTGATCGAGTAAATCCTGCAACCGCCGTGTGCCTGCTGTCAATGCAGACTCAATTTTCGGCAAAGAATCACGATGATACACGGCGTGAAGGGGCTGAGATTTCCCGCGCCAGCGTGGAACCACAGCATCACATTGCGCCTCAAGTTGTGCCTCTTGTACCTTTTGTGCTTCAAGGAGCTTCATTATCAACATGGGATTTATGAAGGGCATGTCACAGCCCACAACAATCACTTGATCATGATTCGCCAATTTGAGCGCCGTGCAAAGACCGCCGATTGGGCCTAAATCAGAAATAATATCGGGATAGACGGGTATATCCAGCATGGGGTATTGATCGCGGTGTCGGGAAATAACGAATATCTGGTCACCAGGGAGCAACCGCAGACGTTCAATGACATGTGTCACCAGCGCCTTACCCTGAAACACCACTAAAGCCTTATCTGTTCCCATGCGACGACTTTGACCACCTGCCAATATCGCCGCTGTCAACCCGACCATTGGAAATTAATCTTTTTGGGTATCATAGAAATCTCTTGTCTATCAATAAAACTTTTGCCAAATTGTAACGCATTCCGGGGCTAATGGTTAGAAGTGGACTCACGCTCGATCAATGGAGTCGAAACGGATCATCGAAGACGTTGTGGCGTGTTGCTTATGAACAAGCTTTTAAAAACGCTGGTTATAGTATTTTGTCGATAAAATCTTCAATTTTTACTGACAGGTCATCGAGTGAGCCAGTGTTTTGAATATGCCAGTCAGACATCTCGATACATTTCGCGATGCTGTGGCCGTGTGCTGGCTCACCCTCTCCGGATTCTTTGATGAGCATCTCCCGGACAGCGGTTTCCTGATTCAGCATATCGGCAGACTCGTCAGAACGCCGCCGGACGATAATGCGAGTGACCAATAGGTCAAGGGGCGCTTCCAGCCCGACCATCACGAATTTGCCATCATAGCGTTTGCGCAGCGTCGTAATTTCGTCAGGCGCGCGAATCGAATCAATAATGAAAGCGACTTCTAACTCGTTTTCAAATGTGCGCAGCGTCTCGGCAATGGTATCCGCCACCATCGTCGCCAGAACGCCGGAGCCATGTTTCTCCCGCAGTTCATTGGCGATGCGATGCAGAACAGGCCGTTCAACAGGCAGTCCTTGTTGACGGACAAAAGTGCGCAGCACATCAGACAGGCTGTAATGATAGGCTGCTATGCCCTTCTCCTGCAAAACAGCCTGTAACCGCGCGACAAACTCTCCCTTGCCGACACCCGGAAGCCCGGTGACACCGACAAATCGTAAGACGTTGCGTTCTTCCATATGCAATCGGGTCACTCGTTTTTAGTGCAGACCATCACTAGACCGCCAGAATCGATTCAGCCATTTTCTCAATTGCATCATCGGCGCTGACCGGACATGGTATCTGCCCAGAGGTTTTCTTTTCAGTAAATTGTGGATTTGCCAGCGCGTTATAACACATTATGAACGCCCGACGGTGATAATCGGCGTTATTCGGCCCGGAAGCGTGTAAAAGATTGCTGTGAAAAAAGAGAACTGATCCCGGCGACATTTCGCAGTAGACAAGCTCGAACATGGACTCAATTTGCTTAATACGGGTGGGGTCAGCGCCGGTCTGACCTGCGACTTTACCGTGATCGAGCCGTTCCAGTTTGTGCGAGCCGCGCAGCACTTGTAAGCAGCCATTTTCGCGCGTACAGGGGTCAAGCGCTGCAAATGCGCTCAACATACGGGGCGCAGCGAAGCCCTGGTCATACCAATAGCCGTAGTCCTGATGCCATTCCCAGCTACCGCCCGTTTTGGCTTCTTTAAGGATCACTTTGCCGTGAAAAAAGGCTGTTTCTTCGCCCATAAGAACGCGCACGTTGTTTACCACACGTGGGCAGGTCGAAGCTGCGCCCCATATGTCATCGCCAATTTCGTGCCAGATAGCAAGCCTGGCTCTTCTACCTCTCGTATCAGCCGCGTCATGTTGAGTAGTTGCCACACGATGCCCTTTTTCGACTTCCGACAGCATGGCGGCTACTTCGCGTTCATTAAACACATTTTCGATCAAGACGTAACCGTCGCGCCAATAATCCGCCACTTTTTCCTGTGTCAGGTACATAATTCAATCTCCAAAATTTTTCAATTTCACACAATTATGACGGTAATATTGAGCTTTGTCATGTACCAATTCATGAAAAACGCCTCTACAAATGAGGCGTATCATAAAAGGGACACAATGTACTGTGTCCCTTGATTCTTTGTTCACTACATGGTTGACGGCTGTGCGACCAGCGTTTGTGGATCAACCTCGTTTTCGTACTGCGCGAAGTTAGCACTAAAGCGCCGAGTCAGGTCATTTGCTCGTTCGTCATATGCCTGTGGATTGTCCCAGGTATTGCGTGGATTCAGGATTTCATCAGGCACATCCGGGCAGTGTGTCGGGATATGCAGCCCAAAATATGGCTCTGTTTGAGTTTCAATCTGTTGCAATGAACCATCAAGAATGGCATGAACCATTGCGCGGGTATATGACAGTTTAATACGCTGGCCTTCACCATATGGCCCACCTGTCCATCCGGTGTTCACCAACCAGACATTCGCCTGATGTTTCTTGATTTTATCACCTAACAACTGAGCATACTCACCGGGGTGCAGGGGCATGAACGGCGCGCCGAAACACGCACTAAAAGTAACCTGCGGGTCTTTGCTTAATCCCTGCTCAGTTCCCGCGACTTTAGCCGTATAACCACTGAGGAAGTGATAACGTGCCTGTTCTGGCGTTAGCCGGCTGACGGGCGGCATGACACCAAACGCATCAGCAGTCAGGAAGATGATATTATCAGGATGCCCACCCATTCCTGCGCGTGTGCCGCTGGGAATATGGCTGATCGGATACGAGGCGCGCGTATTTTCGGTAAATGACGAGTTATCCAGGTCAAGCTGCCGATCATGTACATCAATCGCGACATTTTCCAGAATTGTTCCAAAGCGCCGCGTTGTCTCGTAAATTTCAGGCTCACCCGTTGGTGAAAGCCGGATAACTTTGGCGTAGCAGCCGCGTTCAATATTGAAAACGCCTTTATCGCTCCAACCATGTTCGTCATCACCGATCAGGGTACGGCTCGATTCTGACGCGAGGGTCGTCTTGCCAGTGCCGGAAAGCCCGAAGAACAGCGCGACATCATTTCGACTGCCGATATTGGCCGAGCAGTGCATCGAAAGAACACCCTGATGAGGCAGCAGATAATTCATGACGCTAAAGACCGATTTTTTGATTTCCCCGGCATAGCTTGTGCCGCCGATCAAAATCATCTTGCGGGCAAAGTTAATCAGCACGAACGAATCGGAGTGCGTGCCATCCAGCTCTGGAACCGCACGGAATCCCGGTGCATGGATGACCGTGTAGGTGGGCGTGAAGTTATCTTCCTCAGCCCGATCCAGCGGCAGGATGAACATATTACGTGCAAAAAGGCTGTGCCAGGCGGTCTGCGTAATCACACGAATCGACAAACGATAGTCAGGATCAGCCCCGGCGTAGCAGTTCTGCACGAAAATATCAGAACCCTGGAGATAGGCCAGCATCTTTTGCAGCAGGCGATCAAATTTTTCGCCGTCAAACGGGCGGTTAATTTCCCCCCACGAGATGTCCGCTTGAGTGGACGACTCATGGACAATAAAACGATCTTTGGGCGAACGCCCGGTGTGCGTCCCGGTTCGGACGACCAGCGGCCCTAAATGCGCGACAAGGCCTTCATGCCGCTGCACCGCCTGTTCATAAAGCTGCGGCGTATGAAGCTGCCAATAGATCTGCTGCAAATGGCGCAGCCCTAGCGCTTCCAACTCAGGTTGGGTTTGTAGAATTCTCATAATTACTTCTCCCATATCTAGGGCTGGCGATAAGGTCATCGCCAGCCGACTTTGATTATCAACTTAGTGTGCCTACACAGGCACGGCTTCGCGCGCGTGTTCTTCCTGTGCAACGCGCTCTTTGACTTTAATCACGCTGTCTGGATTGAGCGAAATGGAGTCAATGCCATTTTGAACCAGGAAAGCGGCAAAATCCGGGTAATCGCTGGGCGCCTGGCCGCAGATGCCGACCTTAGACCCGGCTTTGTGAGCCGACTCGATCAGATTTTGGATGACGATTTTTACAGCGTCATTACGCTCATCAAATAGCGGTGCAAGCACTGTCGAGTCACGGTCTACGCCCAACATAAGCTGTGTCAGGTCATTTGAGCCGATCGAGAAGCCGTCAAAGCGCTGCGCGAACTGCTCGGCCAGGATGATATTTGACGGAATTTCCGCCATCACATAAACCTGCAAGCCCTTCTTGCCGCGCTTGAGGCCATGTTCTGCCAGAACGTTCAGCACATTGTCAGCTTCTTCCAGTGTGCGGCAGAATGGGATCATCAGGATGACGTTATCCAAGCCAATTTCTTCGCGAACACGCTTCATTGCCCGGCATTCGAGTGCAAAGCCTTCACGATACAGCGGACTGTAGTAACGCGATGCGCCCCGGAAACCGAGCATCGGATTCGATTCGTTCATTTCGAACAGATAACCGCCGATCAGATTGGCGTATTCGTTCGTCTTGAAATCGCTCATCCGCACGATGACCGGATATGGATACTGAGACGCGGCAATCTTGGCGATCCCGCGTGCCAGATGATCGACGAAATATTCTGTTTTGTCGGCATAGCCGCGCGTCAGCTCATCGATCTGTTTGCGCAGTTTTTCATCTTTCAATTCATCAAAATGTACCAGCGCCATCGGGTGAATCTTGATAATGTCGTTGATGATGAACTCCATACGCGCCAGGCCGATACCCTGGACAGGTAGCTGCCACCAGCGGAACGCGCCCGCAGGTTCGCCGATGTTCATCATGATCTGCGTCTGCGTCTCCGGGACTGATTCCATGCTCAATTCGATGGATTCATATTTCAGGATGCCATCATAAACATGGCCCTGATCGCCTTCAGCGCATGACAGCGTGACCGGCTGTTGATCCTTCAGAACTTCAGTCGCCTCGCCTGTGCCGACAATCGCCGGAACACCAAGCTCACGGCTGACAATCGCCGCGTGACAGGTGCGCCCACCGTAATCAGTGATTATTCCTGACGCGCGTTTCATGATCGGCACCCAGTCGGGATCGGTCATCCCTGTGACGAGAATCGCGCCATCTTCAAAGCGGTCAATCTCATCCGCACTCTTAATCAGGCATACTTTCCCAGTGGTGATGGCCTGACCAATACTAATCCCTGTCAGCAGACGGTTGCCCTGCTCTTTCAGCGTGTAGTTTTTGAGCACACCGAGGTTGCGACGGGATTGGACGGTCTCAGGCCGTGCCTGGACGATATAAAGTTCGCCAGTTTCGCCATCTTTTGCCCATTCAATATCCATCGCCTTGCCGTAATGTTTCTCGATGACCTGCGCCCAGCGGGCTAGCTGCAAGATTTCGGCATCGTTCAGCACAAATGCCCTGCGTTCGTCAATAGGCGTATCAATGTTTTTGGTCGCCTCCGTCCCGCCGAAGGCATAGATCATCTTTTTCTCTTTCGCGCCCAATGTTTTTTCAATGATCGGCTGTAATTTCGGGTTGTCGAGCAGCGGTTTAAAGACCGTGTATTGGTCAGGTGTAACCGCGCCCTGGACGACATTTTCGCCCAAGCCCCACGCGCCGTTAATAATTACGACATCAGGGAAGCCGGTTTCGGTGTCGATGGTAAAAATTACACCCGACCCGGCAAGATCGGAGCGCACCATTTTCTGCACACCAATCGACAGCGCGACTTTCATATGGTCAAAGCCCTGCGCCTCACGATAGCTGATGGCACGATCTGTAAACAACGAAGCGTAGCAGCGGCGGCAGGTGTCAATCAGTTCGCCATCGCCCGACACATTCAAAAATGTTTCCTGCTGTCCAGCAAAACTGGCTGTCGGCAGGTCTTCTGCTGTCGCACTGCTGCGCACAGCCACATCGACATGCTCTGTCCCGTAGCGCTCACACAGTTGATGATAGGCTTCCAATACAGCTTGTAACAACTCCGGGGGGAACTCCGAGCCTAAAAACAGACGGCGGATTGCCCGACCTACCCAACTCAGCGATTTCTCACCGCTTTTGAGCATTTCCAGATAGCGCGCAATCTCGTCAGCGTAGTCGTTCATACGGATAAATGACCAGTAGGCATCGGAAGTTGTAGCGAAACCGTCTGGTACGCGAATACCTTCTTCTTTGAGCGTGCTAATCATCTCGCCTAGCGACGCATTCTTACCGCCCACAATGGGTACGTCGCCCGAATTTAATGTTTCGAACCAACGAATGTATTTATTTTTCTTGTTGTTGCTCATATTCGTCCTCCGTTACAAGAGTCCGATATTTCCATGCCAAAAATGTACATGTCCCATCATTAACAGTTTCTATAACTATTGTGGCAGAGGTGAATCGCTAACAGTAGTGCATTTCTGCACCTGTTTCATGGCGTAAAATCAGTTCGAACGAAGCTCTGGTAAAAGCGGAGTGTTGCGTATAGAGGAAAAATACAGGGATATGGTGAGGGGCATGGCTTGATACCCCTCATCAGGCTTGAGCAGCTTTTAGCACTCGACCATGTAACGCATCGCGGCTATACCCGGCATGAAGAAATATCCACCACCAATCACATCCACAAATCGGCTTAGACCGCTGACCTGACGACGAACTGGCACCTGCGGGATCGTCATTACGCCATCACCGTTTTCATTATTGCCGACATAGGCATCTTTGTTGTCATAGAGGTTGTTAAAACCCGCGTTGTTGATCCAGATTTTCTGGATAAACTCGAATTGGCGGTCTGTTTCGGCGTTGATGGCGAAAAAGTGAACCCCTCGTGATACGCCATCATCTTTCAGGCCGACGGGACGCATATCATTTTCATCGCTGAAAGCGGACTGTGGGAACAGCGACTCGCCAAACAGACGGGCGCGGCGCAAAATCCGGCGTGTATTCGACGTGTGAATCGAATCACCCCAGCTAATATTTTGCAGACTGTCGCGGGGGTTAGCGCGGCGCACATGCGAACCAATCGGGCAGCGGAAGCCTTCGGGATCATCACGTTCGTAGAGGAAATCATCCGCCCGCGCTAATGATGGATCATCATGATCGGGAGAAAGTACCAGCGGCGCACCACTCGGCCAGCGTCCCATCAACTTCGCAGCCAACCATAAAACCTCAGCTTTCTTGCCTTTTTCAGTTGGCGCAAATGTGTTGGCTTCCAGCGCTTGCCAGAAAGCTGCCACATCCTGCTTTAATTTGCGATACACGAGGAACATCCCATTGCGGCCAAAATCACGATAACCTGGGTTTTGCGGATCAGGAAAACCTGGCAAAATATTCTTCGGGTCTGTCTCGATAGGCACGACCATCGTCGGCGAGTAAACGCCAAATTCGTTAAGATAGCCCAGCACGAACTCGCCGGTATTGACGATATTTCCGCTGACAACCGGCTTGGATGTGAATACCAGCCCCTTCACAATCGGCTGACCCACGCCATCGCTGAAGCCGAACGGTTCGCGCCCGCTGTCTTCGCGGAAAGCTTTTTCCTCGCGGATGACGACCACGCCGCCTTTGCTCTCCTTGAATAACTTTTGGTGCGCTTTATAGGCATCCGCAAAGGTGTCTTCTGTCGCGTTCAGCAGCATCATTGCATGAACAGGTTCATTGTTCGGGCCGCCAACCTCCCAATTTTCCGGGTCACTCGCGCCTGTATCCCCCAGGATATGCTTACGATTCGCCATGCCGTCAATAAATTCTCTCGGTGCGGAATACAGCGCACTATCCGGAAGCCCAAAAGCAGCAAGACCCGCATGGGTGAATCCGATATGCAGCACGACTTTGGGCGGCATCAAATGACCATTTTCGTCAACAGGCCAGCGCTCCGTCGTCGTGATTTTCGGGATGATTTTTTCCAGCCATTCCTTGCTTTTCTTCTGATCCTTGAACTGCAAGAAAAAATAAGTCGCCTTTGCAGCATAATCATAGCCACTGGCTACAAAACCCTGGATGTCTTTTAATTGGCTATCTGGCAGCATGTCGGTTTCTCGCTTTCGCTTTAAAGCAGTTCCAATAGACGCTCAACGGAATCGTAGCCCATTTCCTGGCCTAGCGTTGCCGCAATCTCGCGATCTCGGATGATGTTGAGGACGGTTTCGTTAGGATAAGCGCTGTAATACAATGGACAAATCAACTGTGCGCCGCGAATCCAGCTATTGAACAAATTCACCTGCCGCAAGCCGGATGGTGGATAACCCTTGACGTTATTAAAGAGCGCATCCAGCAGGGTTGCCAAACGCGCGAAATCGCCAAGATAGCTTGACCAGTTGCCGTCATAATTCGTACACAGTATGGCACGCTGTCCGCCATCCAAAATCACCCAATAGAGGGAGTGAATGGTAAATACGCCGATCAGCGACCCCGGTGGATAGCCGTAATCGGTCAACAGAGCGCCGACCATCATTAGAAAGCGCAGCCGCAGGTAACGCTCTGGCCGGATTTCAGCGACCAGCGTAAATTGATTTTGCGCGAATGGGGTTTCGTTGCGATCCAGTTCCAGCAAATGTTGAATGTGCTTCTTCTGTTCTTCTGGCGTACCGATGAGAGCATAAGGGGTAGCGACGTGGGGTTTCAGCCCCCAGTTGGCAAAGAAACGTGCCAGCACATCCCCAACCGAGTTCAAAACGCCACGTCCACCTGCTAATGCCAGAGATGATAACCAACCGGTGATTTTCTCGACGGCTGTCCAGAAAGGAACTTTTGAAACGCGATGCAGGCTGTCGAGAAACGTTTTCACATCTTCAGGATTTGGATAATTTCCAGCAATCTTTTGCAGGCGGCTGCGGATGGCAATTTTATCTCGGATGGCTTGTGGCGACTCGTTGGGGAAGGCGAAGAAGCGATAAGCAGCGGGCATAAAGCTGCCACGCGCAAAGTCTAAAAAGTTGTCGCGTCCGGTGTATTCCGTACATTTACCCCAGATCGCATCCAGGCCGGGTGTCGCGTCGGCGATTTCCCGGATCACATCTTCAAATTCACCATTATAGGTGCAGGAAAAGACCAATCGATGCCCATTCAGATCGTCGTATATCACCAACCAGCGGCCAAAATGGATTGATTTTATTTTACTGAAGTTGATGTAAGGGTTATTTTCACGGTTATTGCTGATCGAAAAAAGCACATCGTTGAGCGCCTTTTCCTGTCCGGGCTTGACCGTTGCGACGAGTGTCAGAATTTTCTGATGTCCTGATGATGGTGGCATCGGCCTGCGGGGTTGGAAATTGCGCGTGGGTACCGCGTAAGAGGCACGCTTAACCCACTGGTTGATTAAGTATGAGCCAATCGCTATCGAAGAAATAGCGATCAGTTTTAGCGGCAGTTTGGGTTTATTGTCTCTTTGGCGCATGTCAGCCCCTTTATTTGGATATTAAAGGCTCAAGGTCGTCTTTTATGCACAAGCGTGCGGTGGCGTTGTGCAAAGACTCTATCCGCAAATTGAGAAGTAATCAGTTCGGACTCGGTTTGAATATAGCCCATATACACGCGCGGCGTGTCTTTCGTCGGCTTTATCATTACCTTCAGGATCACAGTACCTGTCTGGATGCGACCAAGTTCCATGCGAAAATCTTCTTCCGAATCCGAGTGGATATGCGCCTCTGGTGTCGCTTCCAGAAATATCTGATACGGCGCTTTATAGGGCGTGATTTCTTCGCCCTTCTGGTTCGTGATCGCCAGATTGTCCAGTTCATTTTCCAGCGGATGTGAAATTGGCCCCATCCACATATCCGCCATGCCACTTCCCCAAACCGGGCCAAATGGGAGACGACGGGGCACAGGCATTCGATTGGTATGGGCATAGGCAAAATAATCGCGATTGGGATTTTGCGGGTCAAGCGAAGGGCCAAGCATCAGGCTTTCATTCGGCTTATGATCGACAAAGAACTTGATGCTCATACCCGGCATATACCAGCGTGTATCCATCACAATCGTGAGGCGAGTGATCCCAATGCCGCCTGTCTCAAAAAACCCTGTAAATCCATGCGATTCTTCAACGACAAATTTGACTTTTCCAACCACTCCATAGGCGCTAAAACTCTTTGTGCGCGGTGGACGAACGTCATTAACCAACGTCGTATTATGGTCGCTGAAGGTGGCCTTGAGCCAGGGCTTCCACATCGTTTTTATATAACTGAACAGTATAGGGGCGTTGAACGTATTGGGGGGCAGCAAGTTATAGGGCGTGGCGACAATCGCCTGCCACATCATATCGCGCTTATGTTCTGCCGTTGCCTTACGATACTCCTCAGAATTGATGAAACGATAACTTTCCATCAGACTCATACGTTTCGTTTCCAACGCGAATAACCTTTCTCGATGGTAGGTATCATTTAGAGGTAAAAATAGTTTTTACAAAAACAAGCTGGTTTTTTTGTTGCAGCGTATAACAAACTATTTTCATGATACTCTAAATCGTGATATGCCGCAAAATACGCTCGCGAACACCAATTTATTTTAATCTAGCCCAAATGATAAGCACCAATCCTTGAGATTTGAATGCCAGATAGTACCAAATTCTTAGTGTAAAAATAGTTTAAAAAATTGCTCAAACAGATAGCGCTGTATTGCTTTCTCTTGTAGAATGTTTTTTGTAAGTTTGCTAACATGATCGGCATAGCGGTGTGAAACTCGGCTGAGAATCATCACAGAAAGGCAGAGTTGCCCATGAGTAACGAGAGTAAAGAGACTTTACTGACGACAAATCCGATTGTTATCGATCTGGGCAAACGCGACTCCCGATTGATACGAGAACTTAAGAACGGCAAAGGCGACCTGCTGGAAGAAGTCAATGAAATTGTGGATGAGGTCTCCGAGCAAATAAAACCCGCCGCTACTGCTGTTGAACGCGTTTACATTCCTGTCATTGTTATCGTTGAACATTAGCCATCTTCAGGCGTTCCATTTGGGCGTTTTGAACATTTTCCCTTAACAGAAAGCCAATGAGTTCACCAATTGCGCTGGTTGTCATTACGTGCTATTTTGGATGATGAGTTATAAACCAATAAACTCGTCACTTGGATAAGGAGAGATTGCAAATGGCAGAAAAAGCAGCAGATAAAGAAAAAGTAGCAGAAGCTGGCCCGATTGTGGTCGAGCGCCAGAAATCCGAAAAGAAAGAACGCCGTAATCGTTTAAAAGACGTTCAGGAATCCGAAAGCAACGTTTTGAAGGCTGTGAGCCGCGTATCGGGGGCGTTGGATACAGGTGTTAACGCCTATATTGACGCTCGTGACAAGTCGGTTGCTAAAAAGGGCGACGAAGCCTTTGCCGATATTCTTCCGAACCTGGCTAAGGGTATGCAGGCGGCTATCGAAGCCATCGCGCCACTGCCAACTGACCTTGTAAACGCTTTTTATCCTAACCGTGCGCGTGACCTGGTCGGTGATGGCGTTCGCACCGTTGGCAGCGTTCTGAACCTGAACAGCGACAGTGACGACGACGAAAAGTAAATCCCCTGAAAAAGTGTCTGGGAAGTTAGTTCCCAGACACCTCTTAAGCATAAATAAACTTTTCAAAAACATTCTCATTCTATTACAATACTCATATCTCATATGGCAGTGTCATGCAACGTAAGGTAGCACCAACGAGGGCGATTAAACCAACGAGAGCGCCAAAAGCCTCTTGGGAAAGTGTCGTAGGCCCTATTCAACGGCGACGGTCACTGGTTACAAAAGCCTATGAAGGCATCCCTGATCTTCCGCCGATCCACCATCGTGTTGATTTTCCTGCGCCGCCGCGTGTTGTCATCTCGCGCTTGTGGCGTTGGATACACGCTTTCTTTGCTTTTGTATTCGGTACACTCCGTGATCGCTTTCATCCGGGCTTCAAGGATACCTCCGAACGCCGCGCCCACCGTCTCTATTCCATTATCAAGGAAGCTGGCGGTTCGTTTTTGAAAATCGGTCAGCAGTTGGCGATCCGGGTTGACCTGCTGCCTTACGAATATTACAGCGCATTATCAAAATTATTTGATGAAGTTGAGCCATTCGCGTTTGAAGAAGCCGTTAAGTTAATCGAAAAAGATATAAAACGTCCGCTGGATGAGGTATTTAGTCGGTTCGACCCGGTTCCGGTTGGGTCAGGCTCAATGGCCGTCATTTATCAGGCAATCCTGCGTGAAGATGACGTAAAAGTGGCTGTGAAGGTACGCCGACCTGACATTGGCGGAGTCGTCACTGCCGATTTCAATATTATGCGCGCCCTGTTCATCGTCTTAAAATTTATTAATTTGTTACCGCCCAATTTTACGTTTGAAGCGCTCGACGAAATCTACGACATTTTAATCGAAGAACTCGATTTTTATTGGGAAGCACGACATACCGATGTCTTCCGCACGATGGCTGAAAATGCACCGCAGGATTATTTTTCTGCTCCAAAAATTTATTTCAAATACAGCAGTGAAAATATCGTTGTTCAGGAATTTATTACTGGAATCCCCCTTAAAGATATGCTCCTCCTCGTCGAAGGCAAAGACGAGGAGGCCCTTAAAATCATGGCGGAGTACGATATTGATCCGCTTGAAGTCGGACGGCGCTTGCTTTGGGTCAATTACTATACCCTCTGGCGCAGTCTGTTTTTCCATGCCGACCCGCATCCAGGCAATATTATCGTTTTGCCTCACAATCAATTGGTTTTTGTCGATTTTGGTGCTATCGGTTCACTAAGTAATAGTCTGCGCTGGTCACTTCAGCAGGTTTACGAAATGGAGTTGAACGGCAATATCGAGGGCGCAGCTATGATCGCGCTTACGTTGATGGAACCGCTGCCTGCGCTCGATGTCAATAAGCTTCTGGAAGACGTAAAGCTCGAATTTCAACGGGCTGCCGTCGCCTTGCGGAGTCGGGGTGTTCCCTGGACAGAACGAACAACCGCGCAGCTATGGTTTGGGTTCTTTCGCGTGGCGCGTAAATATGATGTACCGCTGCCCTCGGCAGTCGTGCGTATGGTGCGCGGGACGATGCTTTATGACACATTGGCAGCCCGGCTAAACCCGGAACTCGATATCCTTCAGGAATACAAACATTTTCGCCAGGATGCAGGTACCGAAGCACGCGAGAATGTGAAAATGAGTTGGGCAGACCGGCTGCGACATGGTGGATTAACACCGGACGATTACCTGCGCCTCGAACAGCTAATGAACGAAAGTGAGCAAATTGTCTTTCAGGCACGCCGAGCGTTGAATGATGTCAATTACAACATCGCGCCGCTAGTCACGCGCCTAGCCTCAGTATTCGGGCTTCTCTACAGCGTCGGTTTCCGAATGTTTATGGTGTGGGGACTGCCATTTGCAGTAGCATATGGTTACTACTATGTCACTTTCTTCATCTCGCTGCCACCGGAACAACGTATTGTGCCCTACGTTGCGCAGCTTGCGTGGCAATCCGGTACGCAAGTCATTCTGAATTCAAACCTCTACTGGACGGTAGCATTTTCGATCACATTTGTAATCCTTATAGTTATGGGGCGGCGACTCATGTCACGCTTATATCAGCTAGGTAACGATAACTAAATCCACAGACTAAATAGGGGGGATGGTTATGAGCAAATATAGTGCTAACCAATTTGGAAGTTTAGTGGAAGTTTTGCGCTGGCATAGTCATGAGCTTGCAGATGAGGTTTCTGTAAGCTTCCTGGTCGATGGCGAAGATGATGAACAATCGCTCACCTATCGCGAACTCGATCAACACGCCCGTGCGATTGGCGCATGGTTACAGGATCAGGGTGCGCAGGGTGAGCGCGTACTCCTGCTTTACCCACCCGGCCTCGAATACATCACGGCTTATTTAGGATGTCTCTACGCGGGAGCGATTGCCGTACCCGCGTACCCGCCGCGCCGCCGCGAACCCACCAAACGCCTCGAAAGCGTCGTGACGGATTGTGATGCCCGATTCATGTTTACCACGCAGGCCATCACCGATCTGATCCATACGCGGTTTGAAGAAAATTCGGCCTTCTCGCCGATGAGACGTCTGGTGACAGAAGATGTTCCGCTCGATGCAGCCAGCACATGGAAAATGCCGAGTATCAAGCCAGATGACATCGCATTTCTGCAATACACATCCGGCTCGACATCCGCACCCAAAGGCGTGATGGTCACACACGGAAATCTGATGAGCAACGAGCATGTGATCCAGGAAGCCTATGAGCATGTGCGCCCGGTTTTCGTGAGTTGGCTGCCGATGTATCACGATATGGGTCTGATCGGTAATCTTTTGCAACCGCTCTATACAGGCGGACGCACGGTTGTCATGTCCCCCACCGCGTTTGTGCAGCGCCCATATCGCTGGCTGAAAGCTGTCTCAAAATACCGCTGCGATACCACTGGCGGGCCGAACTTTGGTTACGAACTCTGCACCACCAAAATCACCGAAGAAGAAAAAGCCACACTCGATCTGAGCAGTTGGTCGATTGCTTACAACGGCGCTGAACCGATTCGCGCCGACACCCTGCGCGAATTTACAAAAGCATTTGAACCCTATGGCTTCTCCCCTGAAGCCTTTTATCCCTGCTATGGCCTGGCCGAAGCAACCTTGTTCGTGACAGGCGGGCCAAAAGGTCACTTGCCGACCTACGCAACGTTTGATTCCGCAGCTTTGGAGAAGAATCTCGTTCAACCCGTTACCGTTGCGAACAAAAATGCGCGTGAACTGGTTGGATGCGGTCCGGCCTGGGGTCAAACCGTGAAGGCTGTCAATCTCGACACGCTGACAGAAACGAACGGAGTTGGCGAAATCTGGATTCACGGCGGAAACGTCACTAAAGGTTATTGGGGAAACTCACAGACCACTGCCGACACATTTGAAGCCTATTTGCCCGACGGCGAAGGGCCATTTTTGCGCACGGGCGACCTGGGCTTTGTGAAGGACGGCAACCTTTTCGTGACAGGCCGTATCAAAGATTTGGTCATCATTCGTGGACGCAACCATTACCCACAGGACATTGAGTTGACGGTTGAACGCAGCCATCCGGCGCTGCGTCCCGGCTGTGGCGCGGCGTTTTCGGTGGATGTGAATGGTGAAGAGCAGCTTGTCATTTTGCAGGAAATTGAGCGCGAACACCGCATGAATTTTGATGCCGACGCGATTTTCTCAGCCATTGTCGGCGCGGTCATGAAAGAACATCAGATTCAAATCCACGCCATCGCCCTGCTGAACACGCTGTCGATCATGAAAACATCCAGCGGCAAAATCCAACGTCGCGCGAATCGTCAAGCATTTTTGGAAAACACGCTGGAAACCGTCGCCACATGGTCAGCGCCAAAAGAAACACCCGCACCCGCCAAAGCAAAAAGTCAGTTCAGCGCGGCACAGGTCGAACGTTGGATCATGGACTGGATGGCGACCAATCTGCAAATTCCACGTGCCAGAATCACACGCAATAAAGCATTCGCGGAATACGGCATGGACTCGATCAAAGCCGTCGAGTTTGCCCAGGCGCTGGACACATGGCTCGAAGGCCGTGTGGTACTGGACGAAGTAACGGCGTGGGACTTCCCGACGATCAGCGAACTCACCGAATACATTGTCAGCAGTCTGTCGGGTGAACATCCAAACGGTAATGGCAACGGAGCGCATTCATCGTCGCCACAAAATCTCAATGAAGTTTCAGATGACGAAATCGCACGCCTGCTTTCAGAAGAGATCAAGGCACTAAGGAATCAGCCTTAAAGATGTCGATTGATTATCGTTCGCTTCTTAAAGATGCCTACATTGAACTCAAAGCGCTGCGTGAAAAACTCGCTGCTGCACCACACGCCGAACCGCTGGCGATCATCGGGCTTGGCTGCCGTTTTCCCGGCGCAGCCAATCCCGATGCTTTTTGGCGCTTGCTGCTCAACGGCGAATGGCACGCCCGCGAAATTCCCCCTGAACGCTGGGATATGGCGGCCTATTTTGACCCAGAGATCGGCAAAAGCGGCTCGATCAGCGTAAAACTGGCGTGTTTGCTGGATGAAGTCGATACTTTTGACGCGCCTTTTTTCGGGATTTCCCCGCGTGAAGCCCGCCGGATCGACCCACAGCAGCGCTTGATGCTGGAAATCGCCTGGGAAGCACTGGAATATGCCGGATATAACCCGCTGGCGCTCAATGGCAGCAAGACGGGCGTTTATATCGGTGTCAGCAACAGCGATTACAACGTTATGCAGATCGAGCCGAAAGATCAGATTGATGCTTATGTCGGAACGGGCAGTTCACGCAGCATCACGGCAAATCGTATCTCTTATACATTAAATCTGCGCGGCCCCAGCCTGATTGTGGATACCGCTTGCTCGTCGTCGTTGGTGGCGCTGGACATGGCGGCGAAAAGTCTGCGCACGGGCGAGATCGACATGGCGCTGGTCGGCGGCGTAAATCTGATTCTGTCGCCCGAATCGAGCATTACGTTTTCGCAAGCGCAAATGCTGGCGGCGGATGGGCGCTGCAAAACTTTTGACGCGAAAGCCGATGGTTATGTGCGCGGCGAAGGTGCAGGCGCGGTGGTCGTCAAACGCCTGAGCGACGCGCTCAAAGCGGGCGACAATATTCTGGCTGTCGTTCGCGGCACGGCTGTGAATCAGGATGGACGCAGCAACGGCCTGACCGCCCCCAACGGCGGCGCACAGGAATCCGTCCTCCGGCAGGCGTTGGCAGAAGCGGAACTCACACCAGCCGACATAGATTATATTGAAGCACATGGCACAGGCACATCGCTCGGCGACCCGATTGAAATGTCCGCACTTGGGCGGGTTTACAGCAGTGGACATAGTGCCGAAAATCCACTTTTGGTCGGCTCCGTTAAAACCAATATCGGCCATCTGGAAGCGGCGGCGGGCATCGCGGGTCTGATTAAGGTCGTCCTCTCGCTGCATCATGGCATCATTCCGGCACATTTGCATTTCGAAACCCCTAGTCCTTATATCGCCTGGGATCGTTTGCCCATTCGAGTGCCAACCGAACAAACAAATTGGCCTCATCAGAATACTATCTATCGCGCGGGACTGAGCAGTTTCGGCTTTGGCGGGACAAATTCGCACGTCATCGTCGAAAGTGCGCCGCTTGTCGAGCCACGCCAAAATCTCGAACATTCGGAATATATTCTGAAGCTCTCCGCACTCGACAACATGGCGCTTCAGGACATGGCAGGCCGTTATGCGACGGCGCTGACCGAAAGCGATGCGTCGCTCAATGATATTGCCTATACTGCCAATGTCGGACGCGCGGATTTCGAGCAGCGTCTGGTCGTTGTAGGCATGGATAAAAACACGCTAGGTGAATCGCTGGCACTGTTTGCGCGAAACGAAACCAGTCACACAATATTCAGCGGTCAATTTGACCCGAATCGCTCGCCGGAAGTCGTCTTTTTATTTACTGGGCAAGGCGCTCAATATGTTGATATGGGGCGCAAACTTTACGAGGCCGAGCCAATTTTCCGCGAGTCTCTCGATCAGGCGGCGGCAATTCTTGACGAATATTTGCCTACGCCGCTGTTAGACGTTTTATTTTCAACTGATTCCAGTCTGATTGATGAGACACAGTACACGCAAACAGCATTGTTCGCATTCGAATACGCGCTGGCGCAGTTATGGCTGTCATGGGGCGTTCTCCCAGCAGCGATGACCGGACACAGCGTCGGTGAGCTGGTCGCGGCATGTCTGGCAGGTGTATTCAGTCTCGAAGACGCGCTCAAATTGGTAGCGGCGCGGGGTAAATTAATGCAAGCGCTCCCGCGAAACGGTGGCATGGTCGCCGTTTTCGCCGACGAAGCGACAGTCAGGCCGCTGATCCAGCAATATGCGGAATCCGTTTCAATCGCGGCGGTCAATTCACCATCGGAAACGGTCATTTCCGGCGCACAAGAAGCGCTGTCAGCCATCACCGCGCAGCTCGATGTAAAAAATATTCGTCACCGTGCCCTCACAGTTTCACACGCTTTTCACTCACCGTTGATGGACGCGATGCTCGAAGATTTCCGCAAGGTGGCGAAAACAATCACGTATCATGCTCCCGAAATCGCGCTCATTTCGAATTTAACGGGTAAATTTGTCGCGTCCGACATGGTGACAACGCCCGATTATTGGGTGCAGCATGTGCGTGGTACAGTGCGTTTCGCAGACGGCTTGCGGAGTTTATTCAACGCTGGGTATCGACTATTTTTAGAAATCGGCCCAAGCCCTGTTCTGTCAGGAATGGGCCTGCGTACATTGTCGGACACTGATGCCGTTTGGATTCCTTCATTGCGTCCACCGCGATTCGAACTGGTACAAATGCTGTCCTCACTGGCGACGCTTTACGTTAATGGCGCGTCCGTCGCTTGGGAAAACTTGTACGACGGATGTCCAACACCGCTGCCGACCTATCCCTTCCAGCGTGAGCGCTATTGGTGGCTGGATGGAATCGAAATGAGCGATGCGCCTGCCGAAACGCGCCACTACGAGCCGCGTATTTTGCCAGCGTCAGTCAATAGTCATGTCAATGGCAGTGCGCCGAAGCAGATAAGCGGCAGTGATTTCGTTCAGGCATTAGCCACTGCAACACCCAAAATGCGACATGACCTGCTGATTGATTATTTGCGGACGCAAATCGCGCAGGTTTTGAGTATGCCCATCGGCAAGATCAGCCCACAGCACCGATTTTTTGACCTGGGTATGGACTCGCTGATGGCGGAGCAGATCAAAAATCGCCTGCAAATTGATCTCGGTCATACGCTCTCAGTGACGCTGGTCTTTGATTATCCGACGATTGGCAAATTAGCCGATTATTTATTGCGCGACATCCTGAAACTGGATGATGCCGCACAGCGCACGAGGCGCACGAAAAGGCGCGACCTCACCGAACCGATTGCGATTATCGGTATTGGCTGCCGATTTCCCGGCGGCGCGAATACCCCTGAAGGTTACTGGCAATTGCTCATCAACGGTGTGGATGCGATTCAGGATGTGCCAGCAAGCCGTTGGAATGCCAACGACTACTTTGATTCTGACCCTGCCGCACTGGGGAAAATGTACGTCAAAGCAGGCGGATTTTTGAGCCAGCCTGTAGACGAATTTGAGCCGCTGTTTTTCGGCATTTCTCCACGCGAAGCCGCCAGTATGGATCCGCAGCAGCGCCTTTTGCTGGAAGTCGCCTGGGAAGCGCTGGAAAATGCTGGGCAAGCACCGTCGCAGCTTGAAGGCAGCCGCACCGGGGTATTCGTCGGCATCAACACCAATGATTATCAGAATCTCATCACGGCGGCAGGGCTGGATACGATTGACGCGACGATGGCGACTGGCAATACGTTTAGCGCGGCATCCGGGCGCATCTCGTATATTCTGGGCTTACAAGGCCCCAGTATGGCGATTGATACGGCCTGTTCGTCGTCGCTGGTGAGCATCCATCTGGCGGCGCAAAGTCTCCGCAGCGGCGAGTGCGATCTGGCATTGGCGGGTGGTGTCAATCTGATGCTGTCACCGATGACGACGATTGCGCTTTCCAAACTTCGGGCGCTTTCACCGGATGGTCGCAGCAAAACTTTCTCTAACGAGGCTGACGGTTATGGGCGTGGCGAAGGCGCGGGCGTGATCGTCCTCAAGCGGCTTTCCGACGCACAGGCCAATGGCGACACAATTTTAGCGTTGGTACGTGGCTCGGCGGTCAATCAGGACGGCGCAAGCGGCGGTCTGACCGTCCCCAATGGCCCGGCGCAAGTAGCGGTGATTGAGTCCGCACTCGCCGACAGCAATCTCACGCCGGATGCAGTGGATTATATTGAGGCGCATGGTACAGGCACGATTTTGGGCGACCCGATTGAAGTTAATTCGCTCGTGGCTGCGCTCAGTGAAGGCCGTTCACCGGATCGTCCGATTTTGATCGGCTCGGTCAAAGCCAACATCGGTCATCTGGAAGCAGCAGCAGGCATCGCAGGTGTCATCAAATTAGTTTTAGCGATGCGCGAACACACGCTGCCACCCCATCTGCATTTCGAGCAGCCGAACCAGAATATCAACTGGTCAGAACTGCCGTTGCAAGTGCTGACTGAAGCGCGAACATGGGAAGCAAACGGTAAAACGCGCATCGCCGGGATTAGCTCTTTTGGCTTCAGCGGCACGAATGCGCACATCATTCTTGAAGAAGCGCTCACCGCGCCGGAAATTATCGCGAGGATGGAACGTCCGGCGCATCTGCTCACACTTTCGGCACGCAGCGAAACCGCCTTGCAAACATTGGCGCAGCGCTACCGCGAATATTTGCTCAAAAATCCCAATGTTTCGCTGGCAGACGTAGCCTTTACAACGAATGCCGGACGCGATCATCTGAATTATCGCCGCGCATTTTTAGCCGATTCAGTTGACACGCTCGTCAAGCAGCTTGAAAACCCGAATCCATTTGCCCAGACACAACGGGAGCTGCCACCAATAACCTTCTTATTCACTGGACAGGGTGCGCAATCACCGAATATGCTGCGCGAATTGTTCGAAACCAGCCCAACTTTCCGGCAAACCGTCGAAATCTGCGCAGGTATTTTGAACGATCATATGGACGCGCCACTTCTCAGTGTTCTGTTCCCTGACGACGAAAACGACATGCGGATTCACCAGACGGCTTATACACAGCCCGCGCTGTTCGTCGTTGAATATGCGCTGGCGCAATTGTGGCTGGCGTGGGGAATCGAGCCGGACGCGCTGATGGGTCACAGCATCGGCGAGTACGTGGCGGCGTGTCTGGCAGGCGTGTTCAGCCTGGACGATGCCCTCAAACTGGTCGCTGCGCGTGGGCGTTTGATGGGAGCATTGCCACAAAATGGCGGCATGGCGGCGCTGTTCATTTCAGAAGCTGATACCCAGGAAATTCTCGCGCTCTACGATAACAGTATCTCAATTGCGGGTGTGAATAGCCCAACCGAGACGGTGATTTCCGGCCTGCAAAGTACGCTGGACGAAGTATTAGCCGACTGCGATGCACTGGGGCTGCGCTACCAGCGTTTGCAGGTGTCACACGCCTTCCATTCCGCACTGATGGAGCCGATGCTGGCGGAATTTGAAGCAGTTGCCAGCACGATGACTTATAGCCCACCGCATACACGCATCATTTCGAATGTGACCGGGCAGTTCGCCACCGCCGAGCAAATCACGAACGCCGCTTATTGGGTGCAGCATACCCGCGCCGCCGTGCGCTTTGCCGATGGGCTTCAGGCGCTTTATGACAATGGCGCACGACTCTTTTTAGAGATCGGCCCGCGCCCGACTCTGACGAATATAGGACAGCGCGTCATTAGCGATCCGGCGGTAAGCTGGCTCTCATCGGCACACCCCCGCCGTTCAAATTGGGAATCCATGCTTACGAGTCTGGCGACCCTCTATGAAACAGGTTTTAACGTGAACTGGCGCGGCTTTAACGCAGATTACCCACGCCGCAAAATCGCGCTGCCCACCTATCCGTTCGAACGCCAGCGCTATTGGTTCGAAGCACCGCGAAAAATCGCTAAAACTGCACAAGTTGAAATTTCGACCAGTGACAGCCTGCTCGGACGGCGTATTCGCACCCCGCTTAAACAGCAGCTTTACGAGAATTTTGTCTCTGCTGACCAGGGGACAGTAACGATGTACGAGTCGCGTTGGCTGGAAATAGGCGCATATGCGCAGATGGCGCTAGAGGCCGTGCAACCAGGCCAAATGGTCACGAATCTGGTTTTACAGGATTGGCTGCGGCTGACCGATAACCATGCGCAAACGCTGCAAACCATTTTGACTCCTGATGTGGAAAACACTACCGTCCTCGAAATCACGACTTTTGATTCTGTGGGCGATAACTGGCATTCACTGGCGACTGGGCAACTCGCCCCAGCAAGCAACTCAAGTGATATAACCACACTTGCCGGCTTACAAGCGCGTATCCAGCAGCCGATTGACGCGGCGCATCATCCCGATTTCCAATGGGAAAATGTCCGTGTAGACGCTTGTTTTGGCAATGCAGGCGAAATTCTCGCTAAACTCAGCGGCGAAACGCAAATCGCAGCCCTGTTCAGCCGCTCACTGAGTCTGATCGGCAATGTATCGCTTATTCCCGTTGCGTTGGAAAGTATCACCCAATATAGTGCGCTGTCTGAAGTCGTATGGTGTCACGTAACTCGCGAAATCGGCGAACGTTTGACACTGACCATTTACGATGAGCAAGGCACGATCATTCTCGTTGCATATGGAATCGAACTTGCTCCGCTGCCCGCGCATATCTCGCAGCAAGCACAGTGGTCAACGCTCAATAACTGGTTCTACGACATCGAATGGCAGCAAAAGACACTCAATACCGCGAAAACCACAAATGCCCATTGGCTGATTTTCGCGACTGAAGCAGATCACGAGTGGATTTCAATATTTGAGGCGCAGGGAATAATCGCTCAGATTATTTTGCCAGGTGATACTTACGAACGAATCGACTCACACCACTGGCAAATCAACCCCAGCAGCCGTGAAGATATACGCCGTGTGTTGACTGAAGCAGTGTTTGATGCCGTCGTTTATCTGTGGTCAGCCGCCGAAACTCAAACATCGCTGACCTTTAATCGCCTGATGGATTATCAACAATCAACGATGGCCGCCGCACTTAATCTGGCTGCCCTGCTGCCGGAAGTGACGACTGGTAAGCCGCATTTATGGCTGGTAACACGCGGGGTTGAGCCTGTCGCACAGCACCCTGTTGGCGAGATGGGCTTGTTGCAAGCGCCGTTGTGGGGATTAGGCCGCGTGATGATGCTCGAACATCCTGAAAATTGGGGCGGGCTGATTGACCTTGAAGCGATTCCCCAGGCAAACGAAGCAGAAATATTAATTCGCGAAATCAACGGCGGTGACGACGAAGACCAGATCGCCTATCGCTCCGACAAGCGCTATGTCCCACGCCTGATACAGCGCGATCTGCACCAGCATACGTTGAAGTCGTACTATTTCCGCGATGATACCAGTTACCTGATTACGGGCGGCCTGGGCAAACTCGGCCTGAATGTCGCCGCGTGGATGGTCGAGCAAGGCGCGCGCCATCTTACTCTCACCAGCCGTCAAGGGCTAACGCAAAGCGATGCAAAATGGGAAGCCATTCGTCAGCTCGAAGCACAGGGAGCAATCATCACTATCGCGGCGGTGGATGTGACTGGTACAGACCAGATGGAAGCGCTGTTCGCACAGTTTGGCGATACACTGCCGTCGCTGGCAGGTATCATCCACATGGCGGGTGTTATCCAGCCGCAGTACATCGCCGAAATGAGCGCTGAATCACTCTATGCGGTGCTGCAATCCAAAGTTCAGGGGACGTGGGTGTTACACACCCTCAGCCAACACCTGAATCTCGATTTCTTTGCGCAGTTCTCGTCCGCAGCGGCGACCTGGGGTTCGGCGATGGCCGGACATTACGCGGCAGCGAATCATTTTCAGGATGTATTTGCGCACTACAGACGCGCTCGAAATTTGCCCGCACAGGCCATCAACTGGGGCTGGTGGGAAGGCGGCGGCATGGTCACAGCCGAAGAGCAAACCTATTTTGAGGCGATTGGCCTGAAAACCATGCCCGCGCAAACGGCTCTCAGCGCTTTGGGTCACCTACTCGAACAAAACACCGCACAGATGACCGTTGCGCCTGTCGATTGGATTCGCTACAAGCCTGTTTTCGAGGCCAGACACACACGTCCATTTTTAGCCGAAATCCGCACCGAATCAGCCAATGAAAACAAGATCATCTCCACCGAGGGGGCGGATTTATTGGCGCAGCTTGCTCCCCTCTCCGCCGAGATGCGTTTGATGCGCATGGTCGAATATCTCGGCGCGATCATTGGCAAAATTTTACGCCTGCCCGCTGCTGCCAATATTGATCCCGGTCAGGGCTTCTTCGAGTTGGGCATGGACTCGCTCACCAGTGTCGAGCTTAAACAAACACTTGAACGGCAATTCGGGCTGCAACTGCCCGCGACAATTGCCTTCGAATTCGCAACACCCGATGCGCTTGCAAGCCATTTGCTGACTCTGCTTCTGGACGATGCGCCAGTGAGCAGCACGATCAGCACACCCGCAGAAACCACCAGCGCGGATGACGATTTAGACGGCCTTTCCGACGACGAACTGCTGGCGCTGCTGGCAAGCGAACTCAATAATGGAATTTAGCGATGAGTGAAGCGCAAAATATTCTCAAGCGTTCGTTGGTCGAACTGCGCGACCTCCGCGCCCGTTTGCAGGAGGCCGAGCGCGTCCGCACCGAGCCAATCGCGATTATCGGCATCGGCTGTCGTCTGCCAGGGGGAGTGAATGACCCTGAAAGCTATTGGCAGCTATTAAACAGCGGTGTGGACGGTACTCGCGACATTCCCGCCGACCGCTGGGATGTAGACGCTTTTTATGATCCCGACCCCAACGCCCCCGGCAAAATGTACGTGCGGCGCGGCGGATTCCTCGACGAAATCGCAAATTTTGATCCGCACTTTTTCAATATCCCGCCGCGTGAAGCGCAGAGTATGGATCCGCAACATCGCTTGGCGCTGGAAGTGGCCTGGGAAGCACTGGAAAATGCCGGGATCGCGCCTGACCAGCTTGCGAATACGCCGACTGGTGTCTTTATCGGTATCACGAGTTATGACTACGCGCAACGCATCTTACAAACGATGGAATTGAGCGCCCTTGACGCTTATGTCAGCACGGGCAATCCGCTGAATTTTTCGGCGGGTCGCATTTCGTATCTGCTCGGCTTGCAGGGGCCAAGCATCGCGCTCGATACGGCCTGCTCGTCGTCGCTGGTTTCGGTACATCTGGCCTGCAACAGCCTGCGTCTGGGTGAATCTCAGGTGGCGCTGGCGGGTGGCGTAAACCTGATGATGATGCCCGAAACGATGGTCACATTGGCGAAAGCCAAGATGCTGGCGGCTGATGGACGCTGCAAAACATTTGATGCCAGCGCCGATGGTTACGGACGCGGCGAGGGCTGCGGGATGCTCGTCCTCAAGCGCCTGAGCGATGCCTTAGCCGATGGTGACAATATCTGGGCGGTGATTCGCGGCTCGGCGGTCAATCAGGATGGCCCCAGCAGCGGCCTGACCGTCCCCAATGGGCAGGCACAGCAGCAGTTGATTCAAACGGCGCTGAAAAATGCCCGAATCGACGCAAACGAGGTCGCTTATGTCGAGGCACACGGCACAGGCACATCGCTCGGCGATCCTATTGAACTTCGCGCCCTGAACGCCGTGCTTGGGCGAGAACGCCGTACAGACCAGCCACTGATTGTCGGCTCGGTCAAAACCAATCTCGGTCATTTAGAGGCAGCGGCGGGTGTCGCGGGCATTATTAAAGTCGCGCTCTCGCTGCATCACAACCAGATTCCGCCGCATCTCAATTTGAAAACGCCCAATCCGAATGTGAATTGGGAGTCGCTCAATCTGCGTATCCCGCACATGCTCGAATCCTTCCCGCAGTATGGCGAAAAACGATATGCAGCGATCAGCGGTTTTGGAGTCAGCGGCACGAACGCGCATATCATTCTCGAAGCCGCGCCGGAAATTATCACGCAGCCATCGGCGGTAGAACGCCCAACGCACATTTTGACGATTTCCGCGCCCCATGCGGAATCGCTACCGGAATTGGCGCAAGCTTATGCGCAGCAGATCAACTTCGATTCGGAAAAGCTGGCTGATATGGCGTACAGCGCCAATATTGGCCGCGCACAATTTCCGCACCGATCAGCGTTCGTGGCAAATTCAGCGTCAAATTTACGCGATCAGCTAGGTGAATTTGCTGCCAGCGGGATAACCGCGCTCATGGGCGAAGTTCGCCCCGGTCAGCGTCCGAAATTGGCATGGTTATTTACGGGGCAAGGCGCACAGGTCAGCGGCATGGCGCACAAGCTGTACGACACGCAGCCGATTTTCCGCACGGCACTCGACACCTGCGCCGAAATTTTGAAGCCTCAATTGGAACACAGCCTGCTCGATGTGCTGTTCAATACCGACTTAAGTGATGAACTCGATCAAACGATATACACGCAGCCCGCCCTGTTTGCCGTTGAATACGCGCTGGCGCAGTTGTGGATGTCGTGGGGTGTGCAGCCTGCCGCCGTCATCGGTCACAGCGTTGGGGAATATGTGGCGGCTTGTATCGCGGGCGTGTTCAGCCTGGAAGACGGCTTGAATCTGATCGCGACGCGCGGACGACTCATGCAAAAGCTCCCATTAAATGGACGCATGGCAGCGGTTTTCGCGGACGCGGCAACGGTTGAAAATGCAATTCAGCCTTATGCCGCAACCGTCTCGATTGGCGCGTATAACGGCCCACAAATGACGGTCATTTCGGGTCTGGATACTGATATTCAGCGCCTGATTGACGATTTTGCAGCACAGGGTATTACCGCACGGGATTTGCGCGTTTCCCACGCTTTTCACTCACCACTGATGCAGCCAATTCTGGATAAATTTACAACCGTTGCCCGCAAAATCCAATATCACGCCCCGCGAATTCCAATTATTTCCAATGTCAGCGGCACAATAGCAAAAGAATTCAACACCGATTACTGGGTGCAGCATATTCGCCAGCCAGTACGCTTCCAACAGGGATTGCAGGCGATTTATGAGGCGGGCAGCCGCGTCTTTTTGGAGATCGGCCCCAGACCAACCCTGATAGGCATGGGCAAGCGCATTGTGACCGAGTCCGATGTACGCTGGTTGGCCTCGCTCGATGGCAGCGACGATTGGGAAAGGATGCTGCACAGCCTCGGTGCGCTATACACATTAGGCGTTCCGGCCAATTGGAAAGCCTTTGATGCACCCTACACGCGACGAAAACAGCGTTTGCCGAATACACCCTACCAACGCCAGCGCTATTGGATTGGCGAGGGAAATAGCATCACTTCCCGCCGCGCCGTGATGCAGGCTCAAACGAGCAGGCATCCTTTGCGGGGACAGCGCTTAAAATCGCCGCTCATCCAATACGAAACGGAACTTTCCCCCCAATCGACTACGCTGATAGACCAGCATATCATTTACGGCAGTCACGTCCTCCCCGGTATCATCTGGATTGAGATGGGCATGGCAGCACACGGCGGCATGGACGAGGCTTTGACATTCAGCCTGGAAAAATTCACACTCCGCCAGCCGATTATTTTTAGCGACGATGCCCATTACACCGCACAAATCGTGGTGACGGCTGACCATGTGGATATTTACACCCAATATGGCGACGACTGGCATCTCAACGCCAGCATGGAACTACATGTGAATCCGGCGCTGCCCGCGCACACCGAAACCTATTCGGCAGGGTCGATTCAAAAACGCGCCACCGAAAATTACAGCGCCGAACATTTTTATGCGAACGTCTGGCATCCCGATTTCTACCTCGGCGAAAGTTTCCGCTGCGTCGAGCATATCTGGCGGCGTGACGGTGAGGCGCTGGCGCGGATGCACATGCCGCGCAACATCAAAGGCACGAACGTCCGCCCGGAACTGCTGCTTCTCGATGCCTGTGTGCAGGTGATTATCGCCGCGATGCCTCCGGAATTTGAAAAAGGCAACGTTTACATCGGATTTGGGCAGGAATACACGCGCATTTATCGTCCATTTGGCGAAAATGAGGCTGTCTGGTGTCAGGCGGTGCTGCAATCCGAAAACCTCGACAGCGGCACGATTACCGGATCACTCACTATTTTCGATAATAATGGCGCATTGATCGGCGAATTGAGCAATGTCACCTATCGCCGCGTCAGCCGTGAGGCTCTGATTCAGTCGGCAAGAGTGATGCCACGCCGCGAAATCAAGGCCGTCAGCAAAATTTCGCGCACTGCGTTGATGGCACTGCCGATTACTCAGCGTCCAGCAGCTATCCGCGATTACCTTTGCGAACTGGTCGGGCAGGTGACAGGCATGGGCGCGGCCAAAATCGACCCCCAGCGTTCCTTGCTGGATATGGTCGATTCGCTGATGAGCGTCGAGCTTCGAACGAACATCGAACGTGATTTACAGGTCAATATTCCGCTTTCCGAAATACTCGGTGGGCAGAGCATCAACGACATTGCGAATACCCTTCTGCTCCAGCTAGGCGATGCTGTACCAATAGCATCGGACGATGATGGCATGAGCATCGCTGAAATGCAGGCATTAGCCGTCCTGCCGTCGGATATTCAGCCGGAGCTTTCAGATTGGGAAAATCGGCAGCTAAAATCAATCTTCCTTACAGGCGCAACCGGATTCGTCGGTGCGTTCCTTCTGGCAGAACTTTTAAAGCAGTCCTCAGCCGACATTTACTGCCTCGTCCGTGCTGAAACCGAAGAAATCGCTCACCAACGTTTGCGCGAAAATCTCGATTTTTACCAGTTATGGAACGAGTCCTATCGCGAACGGATTAAGCCCATCCCCGGCGATCTGACGCAGCCACACCTGGGATTGAGTAAAGAAGCTTTTGATTCACTAGCGCAAAATATTGACATGATCTGGCACTGCGGCGCGTCGGTAAAATGGACGTATCCTTATGCAGCCCTCGCCCCGGCAAATGTCGAGGGAACGATTGAAATTCTGCGGCTGGCGACGCAGGGCAAAACCAAGCCGCTGCATCACGTCTCAACCGTCGGCGTTTTTTCGTCACGTGCATTCGATGGTCAAACGATCACCGAATCAACGCCGTTGGACGCAGGTGGCGCTCTTTATACGGGTTATGCGCAAACCAAGTGGGTATCCGAAGCGCTCATGCGGGAAGCAGCGGAACGGGGATTGCCTGTCAATATTTATCGCATCAATACCGCCGGGGACAGCCGTACTGGAATTTACAACCCCCACGATTATCTTCCACTGCTGTTGAGGGGCTGCATCGAACTCGGCAGTGCGCCGGATGATCTCGACCTCGTCGTTCAAGGTGCTCCCGTTGATTTCGCGGCGGCGGCGATGGTGTATCTGTCATCTCAACCGAACTTGATTAACCAGACTTACCATATCGTCAACCCACAAGGCATGACGTGGCAGGCAGTTGTTGCCGCCTTGCGCGAATCGGGGCAATTATCGCATACTATAAGTTATCAGGAGTGGCAAGCACTCGTTAAGGCTCAAAGCCAGCAGGATAGCCAATTTGCGCTGGCAGGGCTTTCGGCGCTGTTTACGGGGGCATTTCCGAGCCAGACCCATCTGCCATTGTTTGATAACCATAATGTCATCGAGGCGTTAAAAGAAACCAACTTGGTCTGTCCACCATTCGATGCCGGGTTACTAGCGCGTTACCTGGCGCATTTTCAAGCAGTAACGCGATAAAGTTCTTTTGGTTTAACGGCGTGGCCGCGTGAGACGCACCACGCTTTAAGCAACAGGTCGGTTATTTAGGGAGGGGATTATCATGCAGTCTGTCAATAATGCTGGTTTCATAACCGAAGCCCAACGAGTATTGATTCATGGGCGTTGGCCGGTTCAATCTTATGTCGTTTTAGGCTTTTTATTCGGGGCAGTCGTCACTCGCCATCCACTTAATCTTCAATACATCGTGGCATTCTTCGCCTGGCTGATGATCGTCGTCGGGCTGACGGTGCTGAATTCGTATTACGACAAGGACGAAGCACCCGTCGGTGGGATGCAGAATCCGCCGAAAGTGAATGAATCGCTGCTTTACGGCTCATTGATCCTGATCGTAGCCGGTTTAGCGCTGTCAATCCCATTTGGGGCGACATTCCTAGGGCTGGCGGTGGCGGTTGTCGTCTTCTATTTCTTCTATTCATATGATGGCACACGCTGGAAATCCAACGGCTATGCGGCTGTCGCGATTAACGCACTGGTCGGCGCACTGTCCGTCATGGGCGCAGCATCTCTGCGCGGCAGCCTGACCTCGCCGGAAGTCATTGCGGCGACATTGTGTGCAGCGGCGTTCAAAGCCTCGGTCTATTCGATGATGCAGGTGCATCAGATCGAGGAAGACACCGCACGTGGTGATATTTCATTCGCGGTGATGCACGGGCGGCAGCGAACACTGCGTTTTTCGCAGGTTATGATGCTGATCGCGGGTATCTGCGCGACCCTTTCGACTTATCTGGTGGGCATCCATCCGATCCTGCCAATCCTCACAGGCGGCTATTTCCTCATGAGCGTCGTCTTCTTTGAGGTCTGGATTCGCAAAACCGGAGATGTCCGGCTGGATTCCCTGCGGATGCAGCGCATGATTTATTACACGGGTTATGTGGGCAGCATTTCGTTCTTTGTGATGTATGTCTTCATGGCAGCAACAGGCGTTTTCGGCTAGACACAGCTCTCAAGGGGCAAGGTAGGCTTGCCCCTTTTATTTCCCTCTATGCTCATTCACCTGTAACGTTTTCTTCCCCGCAAAGACGATTAATTAGATATTGATTCAATGGAGATTTACTCATGAAAAGAACTCTATTATTCACTTGGTGCGCACTTCTTTTGTTACCACTCACCGTTTATTCCCAATCTGAGTATCCAGAAAATGAAGAGGTTCAGATCACAGCCGCAGATGGGCTGACATTAGTTGGCGACTTTTTCCCACCAACCTCTCCCCAAAGTGACGGTGCGCTCGCTATCCTGTTCCTGCACCAGCACGGTGGAAATCGCGTCGATGTAGCCTTTCTCGCGCCACTTCTCGTCGATCAGGGTTATGCCCTGTTATCTGTCGATTTGCGGGGGCATGGGGATAGTGGCGGGGAGGAAGATTGGGAAGCCGTAACGGGCGATTTACAGCTCTGGACGGAATGGCTGCAAAGCCAACCAGGTATCCGACCCAGTAATGGACTTGCAACAGTGGGTTTGGGAGTGGGCGGAAACTACGCACTCATTGCTTGCGCCAACGATGCCAATTGTCAGACAGCAGTCGCTATTTCGCCTCTCGCCGCCGGTTGCGAGGTGGTCAGTTGTATCGAGGAACTGGATGGGGTGCAGAGATCGACTGAAACAATAACCTACATTGACACAACGACAACCGCTGCCCTCACGGATGGCTTACTGCGACGCTCAGTTCTCCTGATTTCGAGCCAACGGAATTTCACCGCTGACAGCGCCCAATATTTGGTGTCCATCTCACGCGGTGAGGTACAAGCTAACTTTTTTGGGAATTCAGCATTCGGCATGGAATTCTTCGCAGGGAGATTAAAGGATCGCGTTACGAATCTCGTAGTTGGATGGATGAACGAACACGTGTAAGCTTAGTCAATGTTGCGTATTCCGTGTTATAGCCGTTCAGAAGTCGTACAATAAATGAGGCCTTTCAACAGGCTGCGTTGTTATGCGACGTTTATACATCCACCCAACATTGAAACCTCGTATCCTGTTGTACTTCCAATGCACAAATCGGAGTGTCACATGAATCAGACTGCCGAACATCAACGCCTGGATGCCTATCGGGAACGGCTGACAAACTGGAAAAAATGGGGGCCGTATCTCAGCGAACGCGCCTGGGGAACGGTGCGCGAAGACTACAGCGCGGGCGGCGATGCCTGGAATTATTTTCCACACGATCACGCGCGCAGCCGAGTGTATCGCTGGAATGAGGACGGGCTGGCGGGAATCTGTGACCGTAACCAATATCTTTGCTTCGCGCTGGCACTCTGGAATGGGCAGGACGCGATTCTCAAGGAGCGCTTATTTGGCCTCACCGGGCCGGAAGGCAATCATGGCGAAGATGTCAAAGAGTATTATTTTTATCTCGATAGTACGCCGACTCACAGCTACATGAAAATGCTTTATAAATATCCCCAGACCACATTTCCTTATGCCGATCTTGTGAATGAAAATCGGCAGCGCGGCTATCAGGATTTTGAATATGAACTGCTCGATACGGGCATTTTTAACGAGAATCGCTATTTTGACGTACTAATTGAATATGCGAAGGCGGCTGAAGACGATATTCTGATTCAAATCACGGTGACAAATCGCGGCCCGGACACTGCACCATGTCATATCCTGCCAACGCTGTGGTTTCGCAACACCTGGAGTTGGGGCTACCCCACGGGCCCGATGCACGATGTCGATGGTAAGCCCATGATTCGGCGGCTCAACAGCACCTCGGCTGTCGAAGCCACTCACCCGGCTGCCGGGACACATTATCTATATGCTGACGGATCGCCCGATTTCATTTTTACCGAAAATGAGACGAACCGTTCCCGGCTTTATAACGTGCCAAACCCGACACCTTATGTCAAAGATTCCTTTCATCGCTATATTGTGAACGGCGATACAGCAGCCATTAACCCCAACAATCAGGGGACAAAAGCTGCCGCCGTTTACAAAATGAACATCGCGCCGGGAGAATCGGTTACAGTGCGCCTGCGCCTATCGAAATCTGCTCGTTCTACTTCATTTCAAAATTTCGAATCGATATTTGCTTTGCGCCAGGTTGAAGCCGACGATTTTTATACTGCTGTTCAGAATCCGCATTTGAGCGAAGATGAACGGCGCGTCCAGCGGCAAGCATTCGCCGGGATGCTGTGGTCGAAGCAGCTTTATTATTACGACATTGAACAGTGGCTCAAGGGTGATCCCGGAGCGCCACCGCCACCTGCCAGCCGCTGGGAGGGGCGTAACAGCCAATGGGATCATCTCAACAATTTCGATGTGATTTCGATGCCGGATAAATGGGAATATCCCTGGTATGCAGGCTGGGATTTGGCGTTTCACTGTCTGCCGCTGGTGCTGGTGGACGGCGATTTCGCCAAGCGCCAATTGGAACTGCTGACGCGCGAATGGTATATGCACCCCAACGGTCAGCTTCCGGCCTACGAATGGGCATTCAGCGACGCCAACCCGCCCGTTCACGCCTGGGCAACCTGGCGCACCTACAAGATTGATGCCAAGCAGTCAGGCGCATCAGATCGTTCGTTTCTCGAAGGCATTTTCCATAAGCTGCTACTCAATTTTACGTGGTGGGTAAACCGCAAGGATGTCGAAGGTAATGATGTTTTCCAGGGCGGATTCCTGGGGCTAGATAACATCAGCATTTTTGACCGCAGCTCGGCGCTGCCAACAGGCGGACGTATTGACCAATCCGATGGCACAGCGTGGATGGGATTTTACAGCCTGGAAATGATGAAAATGGCGCTCGAACTGGCGCGTGAAGACCCCATTTATCAGGACGTGGCGACGAAATTTTTCGAGCATTTTTTACGCATTGCCCGCGCCATGTCGGAAATGAGCCGTCGAGGTTACAGCCTGTGGGACGAGGAAGACGGATTCTTCTACGATCTTCTCCACCTGCCAGATGATCGCGTTGTCCCCCTGAAGGTGCGCTCCTTAGTAGGCTTAATGCCGCTGCTGGCTGTCGAAACGATTGAGCCGGAACTGCTGGCCTCCATGCCTGTATTTAATCGCCGCCTGAACTGGTTTGTGAGCAACCGCGCCCATCTCAGCGGCAATATGGCAAGCGTCGAAGTACCTGGCGTGGGCAAGCGGCGTCTGATTTCGATTGTGACGCGCGAACGCCTGATGCGGGTTCTGGGCTATATGCTGGACGAAAACGAATTTCTCTCAGAATATGGCATTCGCTCGGTTTCGCGCTATCACGAAGCCCATCCCTACACCTTTAACATTGACGGCGCTGCCTTCTCGTTGAGCTACCAACCTGCTGAATCCGAAAGCGGCTTGTTTGGCGGCAATTCTAACTGGCGTGGCCCTGTCTGGCTGCCGATCAATTACCTGCTTATCGAGGCTTTGCAGCGTTTTTATCATTACTATGGCGACACTTTGCAGGTCGAGTTCCCCACTGGTTCTGGAAACCTGATGAATCTTTGGGACGTTTCCATCGAGCTTTCAAAACGACTAACCCGTTTATTCCTGCGCGATTCCGAGGGCAAAAGGCCGATTTACGGTGGCTTGCAGATGTTCCAAAACGATCCCCATTGGCGCGACCTGATCTTATTCAACGAATATTTTCACGGCGATAACGGCGCTGGCTTGGGCGCAAGCCATCAAACGGGTTGGACGGGACTGGTCTCAAAACTGATTCAGCAGTCCGGCGGCACGGATGGCGTTTAAGCCATAGAGACACAGAGAACACTGAGAAGTCTTAAAGTAGAAAGTGCTGAGTAAAAAACCCAAAGCAAATTTGCATTACTCAGCACTTTTAACTCAGAACTTCTAACTTTGCACTCAAACGATTAAAAGACAAGGAAAACATGATGAAGGGTCTACAGGGTAAGAACGTTCTCGTCACAGGCGGGAGTTCAGGAATCGGTCAGGCCATCGCGATCCGCTTCGGGGCGGAAGGCGCAAACGTCGCGATCAATTATCGCAAAGGGCTGGAAGAAGCGCAGTACACCGAAAAAGTCATTCGGGAAGATCGGAAGAGCA
>JALHNB010000025.1 GCA_022843745.1 Anaerolineae bacterium
CCGCCATAATTGCCAGCAGCATCACCCCCCTCAAAATCCCATCACCTTCCGGGATATGTCCGCGAATGCTGATGCCGCCGCTTTCTTCGCCGCCCATCAGCACATCGCCGTGCATCATCAGATCGGCAATATGGTTGAAGCCGACGGGTGTTTCGTGGACTTTCAGACCATATTTTTCGGCCAGATTGTTAATCATAAAGGTGGTCGAAACCGTTTTTACCACGTCGCCGCGCTGACCTTTATTTTCGACCAGATGGCGCAGCGTGAGCGCGAACACGGTATGCGGATCGACAAAATTGCCCTGTGCATCAATCGCGCCGATACGATCCGCGTCGCCATCCGTCGCCAGTCCAATATCCGCCTGTACGCGCTGGACAGCGGCGACCAATTCGTTGAGGTAGCGCAAAATCGGTTCGGGATGGATGCCGCCGAAGCCGGGATTCAACACATTGCGGATTTCGTTCACATGGCAGCGTGAACGCGAAAGTATGCTCTGAAACGCGCCGCGTCCCGCGCCCCACATGGAATCCGCCACAATAGTCAGTTCGCGTTGGGAGATTTTGTCCAGGTCAATCAGTTCGCTGAGATGCTGATAATATTCCCAGGCGGGGTCGAACCGCCGGATCAAGTCCATTTCCAGGGCGCGTTCGTATTCCATCATATTCGGGCCGCGCCCGTGTCGCTCGATCTGGCGCAATTCTTCTTCCACCAGCGCACATTGTTCAGCGGTGGCGCTGCCGCCATACGAAGCTTTGAGTTTGAACCCGTTATAGCGTGGCGGGTTATGGCTGGCAGTGATGACGATGCCCGCGTCCGCGCCTTTTTTCTTGACGTTGTACGAAATCGCAGGCGTTGGCGCATCGGTGCGCGTGAGCCAGGTGAGGATGCCATTTGCGGCCATCACACGCGCGGTTTCCATTGCAAAACGATCTGAAAGAAAGCGTGTGTCGTAGCCAACCACTACCGAAGGCTGTGTGCCGCCAGTGTGCTGTTTATTGACTGAATCAGCGACAGCTTGAGCGATCAGGCGCAAATTGGCAAACGTGAAGGTATCTGCGATAACCGCACGCCATCCGTCGGTTCCAAATCCGATCATAAATAAGTCTTTCCTTGTGAAGTGTTTTGACCCGATTAAATTCAGGCAAGGACAAATCTCCTTGCTCAAGAATATCAGGATTTTCGTGCAATATTTGGTTGAGACTGTCTAGCCGAGGCCTGTAATCTTTAAAATTTCTTCAATCCGCGCATCAGAAAGATCAGCATCATTGATAATGCTGTAGGGCAAATCGTGTTCGGCGACATACTGAGGCAGCATTTTCATCGTATCGAAAATATCCGTCCGGCGAAGCTGCCCCAACCGTACACCTGCTGATGCAATCGTGTCGCGGAGTGGCGCGATGTCCTGCCCATGCAGCGCTGCCGCGATCAGAATGCCCGGCCCAACGAGATCGGCATAGGGTACGCCGCGTCCGCTGGCTGTGCGTGGTTCAATAGCATAGGCGAAAAATTGTTCACTGCCTTCCTGCGGGCGGTTGTGGCCGAGCTGGTTGGTCAGCGCGACCTCCATGCACATCAAGTCCAACAGGTTTTGCAGTGATTCGACGTTACCCTGTCCGACACCCTTCGCGATTTTAAATGCTTGCTGTGCCAAACCCGCCGCCAGACCCGCCGCCCAGGGGACAAAGCGTGTTTGAGGCGTGTTTTTGCCCTTTTCGGCGGCGTAACGCCAGTCGAGTAAGCCGGTTACGATGCTCAGATTTTCGACAATGCCTGTGCCGCGAATATCGGGTGGGGCATTGCGGACAATTTCCCAATCAATAATCACAGTGTCCGATGGGCCAGTTTCAACGTAATTGACCGAGCCTTTTTCGCGAACGGCGACAATCGACGTGAAAAAGCCGTCTACACTGAGTGCTGTCGGAATGACGACAACAGGCAGCCCGCGTGTGCGGCCAATAAATTTGGCGGCATCCGATGCCAGCCCGCCACCCACGCCATAAATTACCTCCACCTGCGGAGGGATATTTTCTGCCAGCGATTTGAAAAAATCATGATCGGCCTGGTGCGGTTCTGCCTGGACAACGAGCGGCAGTTCAAGGAATTGTCCAGCAGCAGCCCAAGCGGGGCCGCCTGTGAGTAATGCTGTTGGGCGCGATTCTTTTACTGTACTCAAGGCTCGAATTTCGATTTTTGGCAGGGGCCAGATTGTGGTCATCTCATACTCCATCGGGCGCATCAGGATTGAGGCGGGTATTTGTCTCGCTTAAATATAGTGCGAAACGCGATAATTTTCCAGCGAGCGTGGTAGAATCGGTTAGCCGATCAGTTTTTCAGCCAGTCAAACCTCAGCTTTTGAGGATAAACGGCGTGGTTCTTAGGGAGTCAGCATGGATACAAAAGATACAAAAACCGAATATCTCGCGCAGCAGCTTGCGGAACTCAGAGAGCAGGGGCTATTCAATAATATTCGCACCATTGACAGCCCGATGGACGGGCATATTGTCGTCGATGGCAAACAGGTACTCAATTTTTGCGCCAATAATTACCTGGGGTTGGCGAATCACCCCCGTTTGCGTGAAGCCGCCAAACGCGCGATTGATGAATATGGCATTGGCCCCGGCGCGGTACGGACGATTGCCGGGACGATGAGCCTGCACGTCAAGCTTGAAGAACGCTTGGCGCAGTTTAAGGGCGCGGAGGCTTGTATCACGCTCCAAAGCGGCTTTACCGCCAATCTTGCCACGATCCCGGCGCTGGTTGGAAAGGGCGACGTGATTTTTTCCGATTCGCTCAATCATGCCAGCATCATTGACGGCTGCCGTCTGAGCCGCGCACAGATCGTCGCCTACGAACACAATAACGTCGATGACCTGCGTGTGAAAATCGCCGAAACCAGTGACTATGGGCGGCGTTTGATTATCAGCGATGGCGTGTTCAGCATGGACGGTGACATCGCGCCGCTGCCAGCGCTGTATGAAGTGGCGAAAGAACACGACATTTTGCTGATGGTCGATGACGCGCATGGCGAAGGTGTTCTCGGCAAGGGCGGACGTGGCATTGTCGATCATTTTGATCTGCATGGCAAAATTGATGTTGAAGTCGGCACGATGAGCAAGGCCTTCGGTGCTGTTGGCGGCATTGTGGCAGGCAAGCAGGTCATTATTGACTGGATTCGGCAGCGCGGACGGCCATTTTTGTTTTCGAGCGCGATGACCGTGCCAGATGTCGCCGCATGTCTGGAAGCGGTTGATATGCTCGAAAGTTCTGACGAACTAGTGACGCGGTTGTGGCATAACGCGGAATTTTTCCGCAACGAGCTGCGCAATCTGGGCTTTGATGTCGGTCACAGCGAGACACCGATTGTCCCGGTGATGCTCGGTGAAGCACCGCTGGCACAGCAGTTCAGCCGCAAATTATTCGAAAACGGCGTGTTCGCGATGGCGATTGGCTTCCCGACTGTGCCGCGCGGCAAAGCACGTGTCCGCGTGATGAACACTGCCGCGCACTCGCAGGACGATCTCGAACAGGCATTAGTCGCCTTTGAGAAGGTCGGTAAAGAATTGGACCTCATTCAATGAGCCAAAATCAATCTTAATGCCCGTAAACCAGCGTACTCAATGACAATGTTAGAAAGGGTTTGCTTAATCTGAAGGGGTTGTCAATGACGATTGGTGTGCGCTGGTTTAATGAGGAGCAGTCCGTTGTCATCCTCGACATTTCCGGGCGTTGGACATGGGATGAGCTTTATGAAGCTTATAATCAAGTGATGAGGCTATCGAGCGAAAAACCTCATACGATTCATGCGATTATGAATCGGGCGCAAGACCAATATCGTGGTTATGCGCCTCCCAGTGCTATTGTGCATTCCGTCAGCCTAATTCGCAAATTACCGCCGAATTTCGGCATCGGGGTCATTGTTGACAGCGGATCGAACAGCTTACGTGCCCTGTACGACGTGATTACCCGTATTCATGCACCCTTTGGACGCAAAGTTGCGATGGTCGCAACACTTGACGAAGCGATGATTCATATTGCGCGCTACGACGAGCGCGAAAGAATGGCAAATCATAAAGCATAAGAGAGAATTTTTGCTTGAGCAATGAATACAATCCCGGCGCGGCGTTGGTTGATACCTATCGGCAGATGCGGCGGCGCGGCATTATTCTGGTTGTATTGGCGCTGATTATCGGCCTGCTGCTGGTGGCGCTATCACCGGGGCGACGTGCCCCGCTGCCGATTCCGAAAATCGAAAATAAACTCGGCGTTCACTTGCTATTGGATGATGGGCGCAATCATTGGCTGCCTGAAATCTGGCCGGAGCATATGGGATACGCGGCGCGGGCTGTAGGCGAATGGGGATTCGTGACGCAGCTTGTACGCGCGGACGATCTCGACCCGGCTAAATGGCAGGTCTTTATGGACTTGTGCGCCGAATTAAAGCTGACACCTATTCTGCGTCTGGCAACTGTGTTTGATCGCCAGAATCACTGGTGGGAAGCGCCGCCCCGCGATTCCAATCGGTCATATCAGACCATCGCGCGGCAGTACGCCGATTTTCTCAAAGCGCTGCGCTGGCCGTCAGATATGCATTATGTGACGGTTGGCAACGAGCCGAATCATGGCAACGAATGGGGCGGTAAACCTGAACCGGAAGCTTACGCGCGTTTTTTGATTGATGTTGCTGAAGCTCTCCATGCCGCCGATCCTGCCGTGCGAGTCCTGAACGCTGGATTCGATCCCTATACGCCGCACACAGGCAGCCAACCATTTATAGATGGGCAGTATTATATGGATTCCGAGTCTTTTATGGACGGAATGGTCGCTGCCTATCGCGATGTCTTCACGGTTATCGACGGTTGGGCGAGTCATGCTTATCCGCCCAATCTGAGTGCGCCGCCCTGGGAACAAACCTATCAGATAGACCGAATCAACGATGCGGTAAACCCGCGCCATGCGGATCCGCCTGCCGGAATCCATAATCGCGGCGTGAACAGCTATGAATGGGAACTGTGGAAACTCTCGACCTACGGGATCGGCGCACTGCCTGTTTTTATAACCGAAACTGGCTGGCGACATGACGAAAGCGCGAATCCTGACGCGCTTGATACGGGTGAAAATTTGCCCGATACAGTGACGACGGCGATTTATTTTGACATGGCACTGCGTGGCAATAATAGGCGTTACCCGGATATGCCAGAAGTGGGGTGGACACCCTGGCTGAATGACGTGCGTGTCGTCGCGATCACGCCATTCGCGCTGGCTGGCATCCCGACAGAGTGGGGGCATACCAATTGGCTGGCACTCGACACCTCCGGCACGGTGCTGGATACTTATCCGATGTTTGATCTTTTTGCTGAAATAAGCCTTCCAAATTAGATGGAAATCAGGAGCAGTCCCATGAAGCTCAGTTACACCCAAAAGCAGCAAATTTTTGAAAAAGGCTATGTCAAAGTTCCGGGTGTTGTGCCGCAGGTGATGGTGAATGAAGCCTTAAAAGTTATCAATCACTCGATTGGTGACAAGGGCATTGACCCGGAAAAACTCAACACCTTTCGCTCACAAAGCTACGCGCCGGAAGTCACCAAAACCCCAGCGATTCTCGACCTGTTTTACAAGACACCCGCGCTGGAACTGGCTGAGTCTGCGATTGGCGAGGGGAAGGTCAAGCTCGCCAGGGAAGCCGGGCAGATCGCACTCCGATTCCCGCAGTTGATCGATCCGCCAATCGTGCCAGGGCCGCATCTCGACGGGATGCACACGCCGATGAATGGTGTCCCAAAGGGCGAGATTCTCAACTTTACGATGCTGCTGGGGATTATGCTCAACGATGTGTCGCAGCCTTATTCCGGCAATCTCACGCTGTGGCCGGGGACGCATTATCAATATGAGGATTATTTCCGTGAATATGGATGGGAATCGCTGATTGGTGGAATGCCACCGATTGATCTGCCAGAGCCGGATCAGATTATGGGGAATGCAGGCGATGTGGTGCTGTGCCATTATCAATTGGGACACACGGCGGCGATCAATGTCTCGCCACATACGCGATATGCGATTTATTTCCGCTTGGATCACATCAATCATGAGGAAATGAAACGTGACGCTCTGACCAACATCTGGCTGAAGTGGGAAGGTATGCGTGATTTCGCACCTGAGCGTAGTGAGCCAAAACAATCCGGCAAAGGCACTGGTAAAGCTGCGGGCAAAGGTGCGAAAACCGCTCAAAAACGCAAGTAGTGGGCGGGGTTATCCGCTTCCGCCGCCGCGTGTGATTTTGCGCAATAGGTCGAACCAGAAGGGCGCACCCTGTGCAACGGCAATCGTTGTAATCACGATCCCGACGATTTTTTCCAGTAATAAGCCGAACCAGTTGGCGTTGTTACCGGGCCAGAACATCCATAAATTGCGTGTGTCACTACGACCATTGTCTAGAGCGATGGTATCGTTGGTGCCATCGTGAGCGGTGATTGTCCAGCCGATGGGCAGTCGTAGATCGAGCAGTTGGCGGAGGGTGTCCTGCGCATCGTCAAACGACTCTTGTAGGTCAGTTTCGCCAGTTGTACCGGGTACAGTGGGGTTATTCTCGGTAAGTCCTTGCTCAAGCTGGGGGGCGGTGGCCTGGGCGGTTATGGCGACAGCGCCGCGCAGGGCAGGGTCTTCCCATAATGTCCGCCCCAGGTACAGGGTATCTACATTGAGGATCAGGCATAATAAAAAGCCGATCCCTAGTGAAAAGCGCTGCATTTCGCGCGTGAAGTACTCTGTCGAGCGTTCCATCGTACCATCGAACCATAAAGCGAGTTTGTCTTTGGCGTCGTTTAATGAACTTGCGGTGTTGAGGACCGCTTGCAGGGAAGTTTCGAGGTACTTGTCGTGAATCTGACGGATGCCCAATTGAAGCGGGATCAGATCGCTACTTTCGAGTTTAAATTTGTCGAGCGCGGAATCGAGCAGATTGAGCGCGACCAACATATTGTGTCTGAGTTCAAGGTCGCTCAGTTTATCGATCATCTCGCGTAGGATGGGCAGGCCAGTGCCGGAAAGCTGAATCTGACGCAGTACCTCGCGAAATTTGGATTTTTCAACGCTTGGTGGCATCGCCTCTATCAACTTGTTGAGTTCTTCGTAGAGCTTTTCGCCCGTTCGAGTGGTCAGAACATCGATGAGCACGTTGACAAAGCGCGGTGAGTCGATATAGCCAACTCTTGCACGTTTACCCTCTGTCAAAGTCAGAGCCTGCTCAATAGACAGGCTTGCGTCTGGATGAGTCATAATCGCTTCTTGATTAGTTGCCTCTACCATGCGGATGAGTGGATGCGTCATGATTTTCGCACGGATGACGGGGTCGCTCAGAACCTTGTCCAGTTGCTCTTTGAGACGTTTCGCCCGCAGGTTGAGAAAATTGATAATGACCGTGTTGATCTGTGTGACGAGGATGCTCAAAAGGCTGAAAACAAAGATTAACCCGATAGCGACTTCGATAATGGCTGCATTACCCATAAAACAATTCCCTTTATGCGTCGCAAAGAATGCGTATTGATACTGACAATGTTGATTATAGACCTGACAATGCTGATTATAGACGATTATAGACCTGTCCTTGAAAACAGGGCAAAAAGAGATGTTTTGGTTCGGTTTGGATTGATCTTTTGTGATATAATCCCCGCGCTTTGAATCATTTAAGGAGATGTTAATCCATGGGTTTCGAGAAGATTGTAGTACCTCAGGAGGGGACGAAGATTACGTCCTCAAATGGTAAATTAAACGTACCGGATAATCCGATTGTCGGCTTCATCGAGGGCGATGGCATCGGATATGATATTATGACCGCCAGTAAGCGCATTTGGGATGCGGCTGTCAATGTGGCTTATAACGGGAATCGCAAGATTTCCTGGATGGAAATTTACTCCGGCGAAAAAGCGGCCAGTGTCTACGATGGCAATTATATGCCGGAAGAAACCTTTGACGCGATGCGCGAATTCCTTATCGGCATCAAAGGCCCGCTGACAACCCCCGTTGGCGGTGGTTTCCGCAGCCTGAATGTCACCCTGCGCCAGGTTCTCGATCTGTATAGCTGTGTGCGCCCTGTGCGCTGGTATCGCGGCGTTCCCAGCCCGTTGAAAGCGCCGGAAGAAGTCGATGTCGTTATTTTCCGCGAAAACACCGAAGATGTTTACGCTGGTATCGAATACGAATCCGGTACACCCGAAAATGAAAAACTGGCGCGTTTCCTGCGTGAAGAAATGGGCGCGACATTTTTCGAAGGTGCTGGCATTGGTATCAAGCCGATCAGCGCATTTGGCACAAAACGTCTGGTACGTGCTGCGATCCAGTACGCTATTGACCACAAACGCAAAAGCGTGACGCTGGTGCATAAGGGCAATATCCAGAAATTCACCGAAGGTGCGTTCATGAAGTGGGGCTACGAAGTCGCCGCGCAGGAATTCGCAGAACAGACCATTAGCTGGGACGATGTTGCTAGTAAGCACAATGGCAAAGTTCCCGAAGGTAAAATCCTCATTCAGGATACGATTGCCGACATTATCTTCCAGAAGATGATTCTGCGCCCATCCGAATTTGATGTTCTGGCGACACCTAACCTCAATGGCGATTATCTGAGCGATGCCGTTGCAGCTGAAGTCGGCGGCGTGGGTATCGCTCCCGGCGCGAATATCGGTGATGCAATCGCGATGTTTGAAGCAACGCACGGCACAGCCCCGAAATACACCAATCTGGACAAAGTGAATCCCGGATCGCTGCTGTTCAGCGGCGTTATGCTGTTGGAACATCTGGGATGGGTTGAGGCAGCCGACCTCATCACCAAAGCCTATGAGAAGACGCTTGACCAGAAACTAGTGACTTATGACTTTGCTCGTCAGATGATCGGTGCGACTGAAGTCAGCACCAGCCAGTTTGCGACGACTGTCATCGATAACATGAGTCGCTAAACGATTTGTCTTAAAAAAGCAGCGACACCTACAGGTTCGCTGCTTTTTATTTCCCTCAATATTTAATTCATGATTCTTTCAGAGATGATTGTGACAGATTTCATATATAATCAATTTAGTGCGAAGTAAACAAACCCTAATTTCTGGTAAGATATACAATATGAAAACAGAAAAAGACACTCAATATGGCTGAAACGAACGCCAATGAAACCCACAAAGTTCTGATCGTTGATGATGAAGATTTGACGCGCGTCCTGCTCAGTCGGGTATTAGAGCGAATCAAAGTTAAAAACATCAGTATTTTGCTGGCGGAAGATGGTGAAGAAGCGCTGCGCATTGCTGGTACCGAGCGACCTGATCTGGTTTTACTCGATCTTCTTCTGCCCAAGCTAAACGGTTATGACGTATGCCGTGAACTGCGCACCATCCCTGGCTATGAACCCCACATCATCATTCTGACTGCGCGAGGCCAGGATACAGACCGTGATCATGCTCGCGAAATCGGCGCGGATGGATTTATGACGAAGCCGTTTAATCCTTCACGACTGATCGCTCAACTGAATGACCTCTGGCAAATTTCTGATTCGAAGTAATGGGTTGGTCTTATGAACAATATCTTTGCCCCTGCGAAAATTGACCTGAAAGATGTCCTGCCGACTGCTATGCTGGATCATTTGATCCCGCCCTTTGAAGCACTATTCGGCCTGGAAGGCATCGTCAGCGTTTGTGACAGCACAGGTCAGGTTTATTATGGCCCTGAGACTGAGGATTGTGTGCGCCATCTTTATGCCCCAGTGATCGTCGATGGTCAGGAAATTGGCAGTTTAGGTTTATGCCACAATACAGGCGATTTCCGTGCGCAGAATGCGTTGGACTATCTGGGGCGTTCGCTCTCTGCGGTTGCTCTTGAAACCTGGCGGCAGCGTAAGTTGTCAGGCGAAGTGCTGGAGCGTTACGACGAATTAAACCTCATTTACGATATGGGGACGCTCATTTCCAGCCAGGGGCTTTCGCAGGATGAGATTGTGAAGGCGGTTTTAAACGAAACCAACCGCATCGTGCGTGCTGAGGCAGGCGTAATTTACATCTATAGCAGCCGCAACCACGAATTAACCCCGGTGAGCTATTTTGGCCGTAGTGACGAATTATTCTGGATGGGGCGTACCCGCGAATTGGCGATGAGTACGCTCTATGCTTATGAAACCGCCCAGCTTTCGGATGGTGGCAAGGTGATCTGCGCACCGCTGCGTCATGGTGAAGAACGTCTTGGTGCGCTGGTGTTGATGTATGACCGTCAGGATAAGACATTTAGCGCGAACGATGTTAATTTGCTGACCACGCTCACCTATAACACGGCGCTCTTTATCCAGGCTGCACACCTTTACGAACGGGTTGAACTGCGCAATAAAGAACTAATACAGGCGCTCAAAGACCTAAAATCGGCCAGAGATGAACTCAGCCGCGCTGAGCAGTTGAGTATTATCGGGCAGACGGTCAGTGGCCTGATTCATGATATGCGTAATCCGCTGAATATCGTGATGGGTTATGCCGGGCTGTTGCAAGAAGGCGGCCTGAGCGAAGATGAAAATCGCGAATATGCAACCCAGATTATCCAATATGTCAACACCTTCTCCTCGATGGCGCAGGAAATTCTGGATTATACGCAGTCGGATGATCGCATCGAACTCAAGCCTGTGTTGGTTTCAAACTATATGAAATATATTGAAGGGCTGTTGAATCCGCCGGGTCTCAAGCGTAATGTCGAGATTGCCATTAATGCGGATGCGGCCAGTGATTTCAAGATCAATATTGATACGCAGCGTTTTGCGCGTGTGTTTCAAAACCTCGCCAATAATGCAGTTGATGCGATTGAAGAACACGGCGGCACACGCGTTGAAGTCCGCGTCGAGTCCGTCGATAAGAAATGGCTGCGTTTCGTGATTGAAGACGATGGGCCAGGTGTACCAGAAGATATGGTCACGAAAATTTTTGAACCATTCGTAACTGGCAAGGCGCATGGCACAGGCCTGGGATTGGCAATCGTTGCCCGCATGATCCTCAAGCATGGTGGAGCTATCCACTACGAAAATGCGCCGAATGGCGGTGCGCGCTTCGTGTTTACGCTGCCAAAGGTCTAAAGTATCGTCAAAATGGGTTTACCCATAGCCCCGAAGCCTATTTCTGTACCGATATTTCGAACACCTTTTATGCGATTGCGTGATCGTGTAAAAACCTCACCTGCCCTTCCAGCAGCCATCGGAAGGGCATCGTAGCTGCCATTTTTAAGAAGTCGCCGGCTCGATGCCGAATGATGCCCCGTTCGCTACGAATCCTTCATCCGCTTTGACCGATAAATAGTCCATCTCATAGCCATTTGAGAGACTGACTGTCTCCAGCGGCGTCGTACTCAGGTCGCGTAATTCAGGGTCGATGAGGACGACATTCCAATCTTTTCCGGCCTCTAAACCAAGCTGTTCGGCTGTCAACGGCTCGTCGGTATAATCCGATACAAGTACCTGACCAGCCTCGACCTCCCATTTGCTGCCGACACTAAAGCGTGATAATTGATATTCAGGCAGATAATACTGAATGTAGCGCCATGAAGTGGCAAGCAGTAGGGTGTTTTCCGGCGGGAAATTTTCGCGAACGGCAGCAATCTCATTCGCGAGACGCTGGTCATTTTCGCGCAATGTGGAATAAGTGAGCAGTTTGGGGCCGTCTGCGCCAAGCGGGTATTCTGGCCCCAGGATGAATATTGCTGCGCCAACCAACGTGATCGCGGCGGCAGCGACCCGCAGCATTGCCGGACGTGATTGCAGCAGGCGATATAAACCTTCTGCACTGAGAAGGACTAAAGCTGGGAGGAAGACAAAGACCAATCCCTGCTGACCCATGTGAATGATGATGTAAAAGGCTAGTGTCGGCGTAACCCACAGCGCTAAAAACCAGAATTTGCGATCCCTCAGCCCGGAGCGCCAATTTTTAGCGATCTCTGGCAGCCAATAGAGCGCGGGTAACGCCGCTAACCCCCATGCGTAGAGCGTATATGGGATTAATTTGCTGATGAGGTTACGCCGGAGGCCGGTCATTCCCGCGCCTCTCAGAAGCGACGTTGTATTCCAGAAATCTTCTGTAAAATTGCTCGATCCTTGCATATAAGTCGCGAATCCACCACTGAGCTGCATCAAGGGTATAAACCAGGCCAATGTGACGACCAGACCGATGACCCCAAAAGCGATGAACTTGACGATGCCAATGCGGTAAATGGCGAATAAAATCAGCGGGCCTAAAAACAGCAGGTCTTGCTGGCGGAATCCACCAACCAGCGCCAGAAAAACAGAAGTTAGTATCAACCAACTCCAACGGTGATCGCCCTCCATGATGCGATAGAGCAGCCATGCACAAAAGATGATGCAGAACAAATCCATTGTATGGGGCAGTGCGATTTCGCTGTAAAACCAGACCAGCGGACTGGACATGATAAACAAGGCGGCGATCAATCCGGTTATTGGATTGAACATATCACGCCCCAGATAGAACATGGCGACGACAGCCAAACCGGAACTGATGATGCTGATAATCACCATCGTTGTCTGGTGATCGTTGGTAATGGTGTTGAGTGCTTGTGCCAGCACGATATAGACGATGTAGCCAGGGAATTGAGGCGCACCATTCAGCACGTCAAAATCCATCATCCCAAATGCCATGTTAGCCGAGTCCCAGTGATAAAGATACTGGCTCTGGAAGGGCAGACGAGTGAGGATAGTCAGGATGAACAGTCCGAGCGCAATCCAGCGGGCATCAATTTTTAGTGTAGGCTTCGAGGCAGAGGTCAATTAACGAATCTCCCTAGCTTGTTCCAACGTCTGTTTTTCTGGCTTGTCCAGGCGGGTCAGCAGGCGTAAAACGACGAATAAAATCAGCAAAACTGCTAAGACCAGCGGGATCAAACTTGCGAATCCCGGCAGGTTGAGGATGAGGCCGCCGTAATTGCGGGCGATATCCCCTTGTGCCAGCAGTGGCAGCGCGTGATCGGTCAGCGGAAAGCTGGCGTTCATTTGCGCGACTGTAAAGGGGAAGCCAGAGACTTCCGGCCACGACTGCCCGGTAATCGTCAGTATGCCAACATGTAATATGGAAATCGCGATCAGCATCCAGGCTAAAATCTGCCCCCACATGCGCTCAAATAACCAATTGAAAGCCGGAGTAGCAAGGAGCGCCATAAATGGCAGCATCGGGATCAGGTAACGCGGGCCAACGGTGAAGCCACCCCACCACATGATGCTGGCAGCATTATAAGTGAAAATTCCTGCTACAAAGAGGGCGACTACCAGAGCGAAATCCCGTTGATTTTTTCGCCATAACGAAACGAAGCCGGGGAACGCCAGCAGCAGCCAGGGCGACAGCAAGAAAATGCCGCGAATCGGGCTGAATGTAAGGCCATATAAACGTTCAAGGCTGGGGAAGGTCAGGCTGAGGAAGCCCGTTTGATGCTCCGTCTGCCAGTTGGTCGAATATTCATAACCTGCGGGCAGCGGCGATTGAAACGCGGCGTAATTGTAAGCAGCGAAAAGGATACCCAGCGGGATCGCTGCTAGAATAACGCGGTAAAGCGCGATTCTATTGGGCATTTTGATAAACGCCCAGATAAAAATGATCCCTAAGAACGGCACAACCGGATATTCAGTAATGGTTACGAGGCTAAATAAGACACCGACAACCCACAGCCAGTTTAAGCTGGCCTTTTCATGAATGACCCGCCAGAGCAGGAAAAAGCCAATAAAAGCACCAAAGGCCGCCGTCTGATGTTGATAGAGCGCATTACTATATGGAAAAGCGATTGTTCCCAGCCCATAGGCCAGTGCCAGGATAAAAGCGTAACGATCTTTCGTTGTAAAACGCGCGGCGAACAAAAACACGGTCATTCCCAGAATAGCCGAAGGGATTGCCATCGCAAAAAATGTTATGAATGTGAGTGCCATGCCTTGATAGACGGCTTCCGGTCGGATTCCTTCACCATCAGGATTCAGCGTATCGCTAATGTTTCCAAGCCCACTGCCACTCTCGATAAAACGCTGGATCGGAGGGATGGAAGCGATTCCTTTAAACACCATGTAGAAGGGCAGTGCAACCAGCGAAGGGCCAAGCGATTTATCAGTGTAATAGTGACCGTTGCAAGTATCGGTAGCTGCGTCATATGGGCCGGGGAAGCAGGCTTTATCGCCTGTGTTCTCATGATATGCGTCAATCGTCAGTACACCCTGGTCGCCGACGGCATAGACTAAATCAGCACGCGAATTGGCCCCCCAATCTGCCCATCGAGGCATGAAATAGCCGTAACAGACCGTCAGGATCAAAAAGACGGTGATGGCGTAAGCGCGCCGTGAGGGTTGAAAATTCGCCATATATGACCTCATTCATTAATAACTCCATTGCATATGCTAATCTATCACCCTTTCAAATACATAACTTCATTAAGGGCATTTTGGGCTTACAATATGCCTATGTTGCTATCATTGAAGGTTTAATTGTGAGTGTTAATAGTAGAAAGATGCCGCTAATTCTTGTTGTTGATGATGATTGGATGAACCGTGAAGTCATGGAAGCCCACCTGCAAGCTGCTGATTATGACGTAATGGTTGCCCAAAGCGGCGAAAACGCTCTGGAACTGGCATTTCAGCGCCCACCCGACCTGATTTTACTGGATGTGAGGATGCAAGGTATCAGCGGCTATGAAGTCTGTGAACGTTTAAAGTCGCACCACGCGACTCGCTTTGCCCCTGTGGTGATCGTTACAGCGCTCGAAAGTGATGCAGATAAGCTTATGGCAATCCGGTCCGGTGCTGATGACTTTATCGGCAAGCCTTTTACCTCGCTGGCGATGCTGACGAGGGTCAAATGCCTGCTGCGAATCAAGCATCTGCATGACGAGCTGGAAGCCCGCAATACCGCCTTGAGCAGCGTTTTGCGACGCTATGTGAGCGAGGATATTCGGCAGCGGATTTTAGCCGATTTAGCAACCGAGGCTGACGCTTAACCGCCGCTTTTTAGTCAATAGCTTGTTAGTCTTTAGTCACTGGCTGAGCCTTTAATGACAGATTTGATCTATTGTAATCTGCAATGACCTTCTAAAGTCCTTAGCCAAAAGCTAATCGCAAAAAGCTAACTGCTTGAAATACAGTTGGCATTCGCGCGGATTGCTGGTAAAACAGCAGTATTGGAAAGGGGGCGTTAAAAGGAGAAGCTATTTGTTATGAGTTCCTATCGGCGTGGAAGTGCTGGCCCGCCCGCATGGCTCATTTTTATCATAGCGGTCGCGTTGGTGTTTGGAGCCTATTACCTTTGGACAGGTTTTCAAAATTATCTGCGCACTGGTGGTCTGGGCGTGGTCGAGGCGACAGAACGCGCCAATCTGATCGCTACCTCTACGGCTGATCGTATGGCTTCTGTGCCTAGTCTTACCCCTCGCCCCTCTTTTACACCTGTACCGGAATGCCAGAATTTTATCGTGTCTGTCCCCAGCGCGATTGTGCGTGAAGCACCGACTTCGAACGGTGCGATTGTGACTTCTCTTTCGCAAGGTACAACCGTTTGCGTGTTAGGTCAGGACGAGGGCAGCGAATGGTATACGATTGACAATAACCCTGAAACGCGCCGTCTGGAACTGGCTTATATGCACGAAACGGTTATCGAAGCGGTCAACCCCACACCGACGATCACCCGAACGCCCACGCCGCTGCCAACAGTCACAACCTTGCCAAGCTTGACACCGAGCATCACGCCCAGCCCCGCGCCGACGGCTACTATTGACCCGGACGCTACCGATACGCCTTCCCCAACACCCACGCCAACGGAAACGCCGACTTTAACGCCTACCGAGTCGTTCCAGAGCGCGTAATACAAAAAGGGCGAACCATTTCTGATTGCCCTCCAGAGTTTTATTCTCGGAAATCAGCCAACCTCACCCCCTTGCCCCCTCTCCAATGCGTTGGAGAGGGGGAATAAGAGGCGGGTTCTTATGCTTCGTCAGTCTCAGGGGCGAGTACGAAGGCGCGGACGGCTCCAGCATCGTAACCGCTGAGGCGACCCCAGCCATCGGTTGCCATCGCTGCTGCGTACACGTTTTCCGAGAACCCGGCGATATTGCAGCCACCGAGCAGATAATTGACGGTTTGCGTGCTGGAGAAGCTGCCTGCGCCAACTGGCACATCGCTCACACTGGGCGGGGTCAGCAGATTCACGCCACGATACAGGTGGAAATTGTGCTTCGCGAATCCATGCGGGTGCGAGGCCGTGTAGTTCATCTGCACCGAGCCGGGAGCATCCGGGTCATATTCCAGAACGCCGCAGTTATCCCCGGCAGGCACACCATTGAGCGTTGGCGCGTCGATCCCGGCAGAGCAGACATTGTTATCGACGAAAATTGTGACGATCATGCTGTTGCCATCGACCAGGCCGAGCGTTGCCGCGTCTTCCGTCTCGATGTCACCGGAGAAATCAAGGCTATCGGGGATGCGATACTTGATGCCCTTCGCCGTGATGTCCACAGGTGCGCCGGTGTCGTCGAACAAATCGAGCTTGACCTGATATTTGCCGAACTCGGTGGTGGCGGGCAGCAGCGTATGAGTCGGGAACTTAGCGCTGGTCAGGTCTTCTGTCAGATCGGGGAAGCTCCATTGTCCGATAGGCGGCAGCGCGGGCGGAATCTCGAACAAATTCGCGGTTGTGCCGACCACCTGTGGGCCAAGCGGGAAGACTTCGAGAACGAGATCGTCGCCAACTTCGTGTGTGTAGTGACGGTGAACTTCCATCGTCAGCGGGATGAAAGCGCCGGACGTGCCTTTGCGATAGGACATCTGATAGTATTTCACGTTCAGATCGTCGCGCAGGCTGTTGTCAAATTCCACGCGGAAGCGCAGTAACCCGCCGAATGGTGAACCGACTTGTGCGCCGGAACGAGCATCAGTTGCCAGACCATGATCGGCCTGCGTGCTGTCCTGCTGGACAAGCTGGATTGGATAGTTGCCGACAGCCATAAACAGCACCCAATTGTTCGGCGCAATAATTGGCTGGCAGGGTTGGCTCGTAAGCGCCCAGGGGTGAGTCGTGTGTAACTTCACTTCCGACCCACAGATGTAGTTCCAATGGGTATGGCAGGCGATAGGTGTCGGCGCGTAAATCGTGGTCAGCGGGAACGGGAACGGCAGAATCCGCTGCTTGGCCTTGAAATACAGGTCGGGCTTATCGGGATTGCCACAGCCATTGAAGAAAAAGGTCTGGAAATGGCCGCAATCATCTGTCGTCGTCGTCGCCACAAGCTGCATGGTTACGAAGGTCGGATAGAAGTAGCACAGTAACGGGCGAACCAGAACCATGTTGTCGATCAGTGATTGGCGGAAATGGAAGGTACTGGTCGTCCGTGCCAGGAATTGGAGCTGGCTTGAGCGCAGCGGATCATGCGGCGGATCGGGTTGTGGATTGAAAGCGACGCGCGATCCGGGCGGTTCTGGTTGAGGGTCAAAACCAACCAGCGAAGCAATATTCGTCTTGGGCGGCAGCGGTTGCGGGTTCAACGCCACGCGACCAAATCCAGGCGGCAGCGGTTGTGGGTTCAACGCCACGCGCGAAATGGGATCCGTGAGCACAGGGTCAAGAACAGGAAATGGGATGCCCCGGAACGGCGGGGGATCAGGCATCGGGATTGGGTTCAGGATGATCTCGCGCAGCCCTTCGATGACATAATCCGGCAGGCGCGGAATGAGAATATAGAAGGGATCGACTTCGTAAACTTCGACAATGGCGTTGTTTACGGGCATATCAACTTGTACGCCACCTGTTGTGACTGCTTTGACCAGTCTACCCTGGACAAAACACAGGCTTTGCAGCCAGCACAGCCATGAATTTGGCAAAATCGTGAAGCTGGCGGCAGGTCGCAAATTATTCGCGTCGATTCGCACGAACTGTTCTTGTGCGCTCCGGCGGGTAAGGTCGGCGACGGTGATTTCCTTCGCGTCCACTTCTGGCCCGACGAGGACACGCACACGCTGGGCTGTGTTTTTGGCGGGCAATTGGAGCGAGGCGTTCCCTTTTTCGTCCAGGGGTTGGCTGGCAAGCAAGCGTCCGCCGGATGAAAAAGCGTAGGCCACAGTTTTCGGCACTTTTTCAGCGCCTTGTGATTCGAGCAGTTCGGCCCGAACGGTGAGGTTGACATATTTCTGTTCACGATCTTTGGTTGACATCTTAAATCCTCCACTTTGAAAGACGATACGTTAACCTGCTCTGTAATGTCTAATGTAATGACGTGGAGATTCACTACAGTCGTTTATCAGTTTTTTAGAGGATTCAAACCGGGTTGCTACCGTGCAAGAGAAAATGCGTGAGGAAAAATTAACTCATTCGACGACAGGCGAGACCGCGCGGCGGGACGAAAAACGCAGGGGTAAATGACCCAGTGTGGCAAGACCGACGATCAGCCGCAGCAAGGCACCACACATTAAGACCGTGACCAGTTTCATGCCTATATCCGCCATCGAACTGCCGATCATCGGGCCAATGAACATGCCCACATAAACGATCTGAATGTAAACCGTTGTGTAGCGCGGCGAACCTTTCAATGGCGTTTTTTCAGCGAAAAAGCCGAAAAGTGCGACATTTGTGGCCGTCCACGCAGCACCGCCGAGAGCCGCTGCCAGAAGAGTCAGCGGAAGCGAGGGCGCAATCGCGAAAACTAAAGCTGATAAACCTGTAACCAGCATTGAGGAGGTGATGAGTGCGCGGTTGCCGATGCGGGCGACAATTCGACTGGTAAAGCAGGCCATCAATGCCGCTGCTGCCAGTTCAGCCAGGCCGAAATAAGCCATAAACTGCTCACTCGCGCCCAATTCATTCACCAGCCTCAGGGTAATAACCGGGGCGATGGAAAAATAAGCGATGTGTGTCGTAACCGTGATGAGGACAACCGTGATAAAACCGGGTGTTTGCCAGATGCGGCTCGTCGATTGGGTGGCAGTCGTGTGTTCGGCGGGGGGGACTTTAACCTGCATGGTATGCCACCAACTGACCACCGCGAAGCCAAAACCGACGATAAACATCGCCTGATAATTGAAGGGAAATGGCACATTTTCCAGCCAGAAGCCAAAGGCGAGCGTCCCGAATCCTAATGTCAGATTCATCGCGAGTTGACGGCGGCTCAATAAAGAGGTCAGCATTTTTTCGCTCACCGCTTCACGCATCGTCACCATGAAGGCGACGGAACTGATGCCCTCAGCCAGCGCCGGGAGCACCACTGCGATGATAATCCAGATCGGTTGCCAATCTGTTGGCAGGAAAGGGGTGAACGCCAACAGCAAAAAAATAGTGCGCATTGCGAAAGAAGGCCAGCGTACCGCATCCAGTGTCGTCCGGTGACGGCGAATCCATCGCTGCGCCAGTGCTGCGGCGACAACGGCTGCAAATCCCGGCAGCGCCGCGATCAACCCAAGCTGAAAAGGTGTCGCACCGACGTGAATAGCATACACGGAGAGGAAGCGGGCGGTTGCCGGAGTCGCCAGACCAAACCAGAAGGTGTTCTGGACGAGGTGATGAAAATTTCGCTGTTCGCTGCTGGATTCTACTTGCGCTGTTACAGTCATTGACCTTCTCAGATTTTGGGCTACAACCACAAAAATAACCCACAAAATTGTGCGGGCTACCCTCAGTAATTGAAAACCACTTTATTACAATCGGTTTCTATCCATGATTCTAACCCCGAAATCATCGCATCGTGACACCAACTTGGACTTAATGGTCTTCAAAGGCCTGAAGATTGGAAAATTGGGCTGATAAATATATCGGCATGAAAAGCATGATTCTGGTAAACTCTGTGACAGAAACTTTTGCTGAGAAAGGTAACACCATGCTTTCTGACCTGGCAATCGCCCAACAAGCGACGCTTAAACATGTCCATGAGATGGCTGACCAGATGGGGCTTTCGCCCGATGATCTGGATATTTATGGCAGCCCTTATGTCGCAAAACTGCGCCTGGATGTGATGGATAAAATTAAAGATCGGCCCAATGCCCGTTATATCGACGTGACGGCGATCACACCCACACCGCTTGGTGAAGGGAAATCAACGACGACTGTCGGGCTTGGGCAGGCGATGAAACATATTGGGAAGCGCTCGATTGTGGCGCTGCGCCAGCCGTCGCAGGGGCCAACGTTCGGCATAAAAGGCGGCGCGGCGGGTGGTGGTTATTCGCAGGTTGTGCCGATGGAGACGTTCAACCTGCATCTGACAGGTGATATTCACGCGGTCAGCGCGGCGAATAATTTGCTGGCTGCCATGATCGACAATCGTCTGATGCGCGGCAACCCACTCAATATTGATGCCGACAGCATTACCTGGAAGCGTGTGATGGATGTGAATGATCGCGCTTTGCGGCAGATCATCGTCGGGCTGGGTGGAAGGGTCGAAGGCGGCGTGATGCGCGAAACTGGATTTGACATCGCCGTCGCCAGCGAAGTGATGGCGATTCTGGCATTGACGACCTCACTGGAAGATATGCGCGAACGCTTCAAGCGTATCGTGATTGGCATGACTAACGATAAAAAGCCTGTGACGGCTGAAGAAATTGGTGCGGCGGGCGCGATGACCGTGCTGATGAAGGACGCGCTGCGCCCCAATCTTCTGCAAACAATCGAAAATACGCCCGCGCTGGTTCATGCTGGGCCGTTCGCCAATATTGCGCATGGCAACAGCAGTATTTTGGCTGATCTGATTGGCATCAAATGCACGGATTATTTGATTACGGAGTCGGGCTTTGGCGCGGATATTGGCGCGGAGAAATTTTTCAACGTGAAGTGCCGTTACAGCGGTTTGAAACCGGATGCGGCAGTATTGGTCGTCACGGTGCGAGCGCTGAAAACTCACAGTGGAAATTACAAGGTCGTGGCAGGCAAGCCGCTTCCCCCCGCGATGCTGGAAAAGAATGTTGGCGATGTCGAACGCGGTGCGGCTAATCTGATTAAGCAGATCGAAAATGTGAATCGACATGGTGTTACACCTGTGGTCGCGATTAACGTTTTTGAGAGCGATCATCCCGAAGAAATTGAAGCGATCAAACGTATCGCCGTCGAAGCCGGAGCATTGGGGGCATCCGTCGCGCGGCATCATGCGCAGGGCGGCAAGGGCGCGATGGAACTGGCGGAAATGGTCGTCAGTGCTGCCGAAACGCCAAGCGAATTCAAATTTCTCTACGATCTCGACCAGCCGATTAAGGCGAAAATTGAGGCGATTGCCACGAAAATTTATGGCGCGGACGGCGTGAGCTATGAGGCCGCTGCTGAACGCCAAATTCGCGATTATGAAGCCAATGGATTTGGAAACCTGCCGATTTGCATGGCGAAAACGCATCTGAGTCTGAGTCACGACCCCACGCTGAAAGGTGCGCCGACAGGCTTCACCCTGCCGATTCGCGAGGTGCGAGCCAGCGTAGGTGCGGGCTTTATCTACCCGCTGTGCGGCGAAATGCGTACTATGCCGGGACTCTCGGAACATCCGGCGGCGGAGAATGTCGATATTGATGAGGATGGCAACATTGTAGGGCTGTTTTAAGAAGTTTGAACCATAGAGTCACGAAGAACACAGAGATTTTAGATATTTCTCTGTGACCGTTGTGTCTCTGTGGTTTTTGTATTGATCTGGCGCAGATTTGGGAAGGCGTTGAGGATGCGGCGGGCAGGGGTATAGAGCAGCGCATCCATGTTGTAAATCATCAGGCCAGCCACTAGGCGCATTGCCGCGCCAATCACCATCACCAGCATCAGGTTGACACCCGCGTTGGCGAGGTTGCTGCCGACCATTGGGCCGATAAAGGCGGCAATCCAGACCAACTGATTGTAAACGGTGGTGTAGCGAGTCATATCCTGCGATGCCACATCTTTGGTCGCGTCAATGAACAGGCCGTACATGGCAATTGCACCAGCGATCCAGGCCGCGCCGGAAACGGCGCCAGCGACGAGCACGACGGTGAGATTATGGGTCAGGGCCATCGTTAGCGCGGCTACACCTGTCCAAAAGACGGCGACTGCAATCACTTTGCGAGTGCCGAATCTGCGGATGATGCGATCTGTAAACAGGCAGATTGTCGCGCTGGCGACAATTTCAGCAATGCCGTAGATCGCCATGAAACCTTCGTTTGCCCCCATATTTTTCACCAGGTGCAGGGGAATGATGGATGCCACGGCAAGGAAACCGATATGCGCGACAACGACGACCAGAACCGCATTCATGAAACCCGGAGAGCGCAGCGGCGTAGCAGTGGACTTGACCACTGTCGATTGAACTGCCGTCGAGGTCGCTGGCAGCTTGACGTTCATCACACAGCAATGGCTGATAAGTGCCATGACGAATGCTAACAAAAACATGACCTGATAATTCATCGGGAAAGGCGCTTGCTCCAGCCAGAACCCGAAGATCAACGCGCCAATGCCTGTCGTCACATTCATCCATAACATGCGTTTACTGGCGAGTGGAGTTTGGCGCTCGTGTGGGATAGCATCGCGCATCATGCTCACAAAAATTGTGGATGAGAGTCCCTGGGGGATCGCTGGCAAGACAACCGAAAAAATTAACCATAGGGGCTGGAAGCGCAGCGGAAAAAGCGGCGTGAGCGCAGGCAGCAAAAAAGTCAGCCGGAAACCCATCGATGGCAGGAAATAGGAGCGCATCGGGTCTTTAAAGCGATTACGCCACCACGTACTGACGGTAGTCGAGAGCAGCAAGAACATGAACGGTAGGGAGGTCATCCAGCCGAGTTCAATCGCCGTCGCGCCAACGCGAATCGCGTAAACGGAAAAGAAACGACTTGTGGCAGCAAGCCCGATACCAAACCAGGCTACTTCAATCACATAGTTGCGGAAGTTGACGTTTTCGGCCTGGGGTGTTAACGATGATGTCGTATTCAAGTTGACCTCGAAGTACACGCCGCATCAGCAGCGAACTTATGAACGATTGTCTCCATACAAACAGCACGAGCCACTAACCTAACAGCGACCCGCAAAATAACACTCTTAAGGAAGAGTTGATTTAGTTATCTTAATTTAATACTATTTGATGGATTGGATTATTGAGAATTTTATCACTAACCCCCAATTTTGTGTGAAGCTAATCTGACGATTTCCCTACGTTTCATGGAAAATGAGTCATATGCCTCTTACCCTCATCTTTAGTGTAAAACCAAGAATAGGAATCGCAATAACCATGTGATCCAAGTTGGCTGAATGGTTATATATGGTCTGCATCTGGGGGCTTGGTCAGGCTGTTCAGGGGTTGTTGATTTTTCGCGTCTCAAAGATATAGTCCAGCACTTCCTGGCTGATCGTTGGCACTCAGGTGCATCACGCAGTCCCAGACTTTGCGATTCGCCCAATAATGATAATCGACTAGACTCTTGAAATAAGCATTGTCCATTTTTGTCTCCACCATTAGCACTATTCACGCCTATGTGATAGAACGCTTGTTCATGGGTCAAGTGGCGGTTGAGGCGGAATACGATTTGCAGTATAGTAAATAGGATTAATGTGAATATATCATAGAGGTTGCCATGTCATTTTTCACAAGCCGCCGCCAATCGGATTCACCTGCTCCGCCCATTGAGGAGCGTTCACAACTGCCAAAACTGGCCGCACCACAGCAGCCTGTTGGTTTTGAGACGGTATTGGGTGCAAACTGTTCAATGGAGGGTGTTCTCCGCAGCAAGGCAAATGTCCGCCTGGATGGGACTTTCAGCGGCACACTGGAAATCGAAGGCAATGTGCTGGTGGGTGAAACCGCCAAAATTACCGCCGATGTGAACGCTAAAAATATCTCAATTGCGGGTGCAGTGCGCGGTAACGTGATCGGCAAAAAAGTCCAGATTTTGCGCACCGGGCGCGTCTGGGGCGATATTCACGCTACAGCACTCACAACCGAAGAGGGCGCGTTCATTGATGGCAAAATTGCAATGATGAGCCATGAGGCTGCCAGCCCAGCGGCAGATGTTGTCGAAACGCCTGTTGTGGAAGAAACGAATCAACCAGAAATGGTCGATCAATTGAAGCCTATCGTTGAAGAAGCTAAGGAACGCGGTTTGAGCAAGCGTGATGTGCTGGCGGAATCCAGTATGGCTGCTGAAGGCGGCATCACTGTGCCGGAAGATGCTCAACCGAATTCGTGAGACTTTGCAAAGCTGCTGAAGCAGGAGATTCGCTGTGCGTCGCGTTTTGATTGTGATCTGGGTTCTGCTCGTTGCCGCTGCGTTGGCAATAACCATTTTCGATCCTAACCATACCCTGGTACGCCCTGCTCAGATTGCAGCGGGGATCGTAACCGGGTTGATGGGTTTTAGCTGGGTATTGGGCTTATTCAAGCCGCGCCGTGCAAGGCCGCCACGTTCACAGATCGCCGAGATGGAGCGATTATATTTCCGCGCGATGCGTGAAATGCTCACGGACTCCCCGAATTATGCCCAGGTAATTAACGACTTGCAGCGTATTCTGTCGATTGATCCGAACTATAAAAATGCTCGGCATTATTTAAATCGGGCAGCGATTTTGCGCCAACAGGGCAATCCCCAATCCAACGGTGCGCACTCAGGCAGCAAGACAGATTTCTATCATTTGCAGGAAAAGCTCATTGATCTCGACCCAGCGGTGCGCAAATCCGTTGTGATGGAACTCATTCAGTACGGTGAAGTTGCTGTCGATCCTTTAATCGCGCTGCTGATGGACGAAGATTCGGACGTGCGCGTTCATGCGGCGACGGCGTTGGGTTGGGTTGGTGGTAAAGACGCGGTTCAACCGCTGCTGGTAGCGCTGCAAGACGAAAACCTGGGCGTTCGCCGTTATGCCGCACGAGCACTGTGCTGGGTCGTTGATGAAGTCGCTGTGCTGGGACTAATTGAAGCCCTGCACGATGAGGATAACTATGTGCGCTGTTATTCTGCACGTGCTTTGGGTTGGAGCCAGGATGAGCGATCCATTGAACCTTTGAGAGAACTGCTTCAGCACGAAAACGCTGACGTTCGTAGTTATGCGGCGACTGCGCTTGAAGACCTGGGACAGGGTGATGCAGTGAAGGCTATTTCAGCTTGAAATCTTCAGGAAGGTATTTCACGGAATGAAAACCGTCTTTGATGTTGTTGACTTGCTGCAATTACGGGAAATCTGGGTCAGGCGACCTATCGTTCTGGCATTTTCACGGTTGGAGCAAAATCACACCGCGCTGCCGTGTGAGATGAATTTTAGCATCAAGTGGCTGACACCTCGGCTGGCTGTCCTGCGGAATTCAACGGCGTGGCGGCATAACAAGCTGGAGCAGATTAAGGATCCGGCACAGCTTCCCATGTGTGAACTTTCCGATGAATATCTCAGCATTTTATACCCTGAAGTCGAGTCTCCGGCGGGCCTGCGTCAATCACTGTTTCAATCGGCTTACAATCATTTTGTGATTACGCAGTATCAGGGGGATACCACGCAGACTCAGGGTTTGCTCCGTGCGCTGGCTACAGCTCGTTCATTCGTCCTCTCAAGCTGTTTTAATAGCGACCATTCCCCGCTTGAAGGCTCAAATACCTGGATTCCGATTGACATGGTTGATGAGATTCGCTCGATGGATGGGCGCTACAAAATTGACGAAATCAACACCCCGGCAACCTATGTCATATCCGATGATTTCTGGCCGCTGCTGGTCAAGGCGCAGGCCGAGGATGTGGAACGTGCTGCGGCACTTTATTGCCAGGAAGACCCGTCACAGATCGTTGGGGAGTGTACACAGCGCTTAAATAATATGGCGGAACTGGCGCGGGCGTGGAATCGTTCGCCTTCGGTGGTTGGGCTGTATTACCAGACAATAGATTAAAATTATTTTGTTATCATCAAACAATAGATTGAGATTATTTTGTTATTATCGGACAATGGATTGAGGTTAATTCGTTGGCAATTAAAGTGATGTTCGTGTGTATGGGGAATATCTGTCGTTCGCCAATGGCTGAGGCCGTTTTCCAGGATATGGTGAACAAGGCCGGGCTTGCCGACCAATTTTCGCTCGACTCCGCCGGGACAGGTGGTTGGCACGAGGGCGAGGTAGCACATCGAGGAACGCTGGAAATTCTCAAAAAGCATAGCATTCCCTATAACGGACGCGCCCGACAAATTACACCATCGGATTTTGACACATTCGATTACATTATGGCGATGGATCGGGAAAATTTATCAGGCATAACGCGCTTTATGAACCAGCGGGAAGCGGCAGCCAAAGCCAATATGTTTACACGGGATGCCAAAAAACCGGAGATCGCGCTGTTTTTGAGTTACGCGAACCGGGCAGGCACGGCCAGCGAACGCGAAGTGCCAGACCCCTACTATGATGGCAATTTTACCGAGGTATACGATCTGGTCACACGGGGATGCGCGGCTCTGCTGGCGCAAATCCGGGCCACCCATCGCATCTAATCACGAGCTAACCCTTTATGCCTGATGTTTTTATCTCCTACCGCCGTACCGATATGGATTTTGTCCGGCGGCTCGATCAAGAACTGCGGGCGCGTGGTAAAGACGTGTGGGTCGATTGGGAGGACATTCCCCCAGGCAGCGTCGATTTTAATCAGGATTTGCTGCGAGGCATCGAAAGCTCTAACGCCTGCTTGCTGGTTCTCAGCCCGGATTATCTGGTTTCGCCCTATTGTTTGGCGGAACTGGAATACGCCCATGAGAATAACAAAAAGCTGATCTCGATTGTCTTCCGCACTATCGACGACAAGCTGCTCCCCGCCAGTATCGCCAATATCAACCAGATTTTTTTCAACAAGGGCGATACGTTTGAGACGGCGTTCGAAAAAGTCATTTTTGCGCTCGAAAATGATCTCTCGTATATCCAGGCGCATACCCGCCTCACCGTGCGGGCGCGGGAATGGGAGCGAGAAGGCCACGACACCAGCTTTTTGCTGCGCGGAAACGATCTGCGTAACGCCGAAAATCTGCTGGTCGAAAGCGCCAATAAAGAGCCTAATCCTAGCGAGCTGCAAACCGAGTATGTGATTACCAGCCGCCGTAACGCCAATACGCGCCAGCGAATCACCCTCGCCAGCATCATGATTATCGTCGTCGTGCTGATTATCCTGGTGATTATCGTGCCGCTTTACCAGATCGCGCAGAATAACCTGCGGTTGGCCTGGGATACACAGTCGCTCTTTTTGGCCGATCTTTCGCGTCAGGAATTGGATGAGGAGCATTATCGCACGTCACTCCTGTTGGCACTGGAATCGTTGTCGAATTATCCAAATGTGTTCAATGACGAGAGTAACAAAGCGCTGCTGGCGGTTCTCAACAGCCCGCCGCAAAAATTGCTCGTGATGCGCCATGAGCGATCCGTCGATTCGGTGAGCTGGAATCGCGATGAAAACGGCGTTTTGACCGTTTCTGGCAGCGCGGTGCGGCTCTGGGACAGCCACAGTGGGCAGATTTTGCATACGCTTCAACACGACGATACGGTGCGCGGGGTACGCTGGAGTCGCGATGAAAATCTGATTCTTACGTGGTCAGCGGATGGCACAGCGCGTGTCTGGGATCCGCTGATCGAAACCGAACTGGTCAGCCTGCGCCACAATGGACCAGTGAACGGCGCGGACTGGGACGCTGATGAAGACCGGATTCTCACATGGTCGGATGATCGACAGGTTGATATCTGGGATGCCAATGATGACCGCCAACCGCTACTGGTGCTGCGCCACAATGACCCGGTGATCGGTGCGCTGTGGAATTCAGACGAATCGCGCGTGTTGGCGTGGGCGAGTAACAGCGTGCGTGTGTGGCAAATTATCATTGATGATGAAGGCTATCGTCAGGGCGATTCGATTGTTTTGCTCCACAACGATGTGGTCAACGGGGCGCTGTGGAGTAATGACGAAAGCCGTCTGCTCACGTGGTCAGAGGATGGCACGGCGCGGGTGTGGGATGTCAGCACCAGCCGGACGCTGCTTCGCTTGCAGCATGACGGCCCGGTGCGCGGCGCGGTGTGGAATCGCGACCAGAGCCGATTGGTTACGTGGTCAGCCGATGGCACGGTGCGCGTCTGGAATGCCGTTACAGGCGAACAACAGCTTTTACTGAGGCATACACAAGCCGTCAATGGTGCATTGTGGAATGAAGATGAAACACGGCTTCTTTCTTGGTCAAACGATAACACCGCGCGTATCTGGGATGCGACCAGCGGAAATGAGATTCTGCGGCTGCGTCATGATGGCTTGATTCGCGGCGCGGTGTGGAGCGAGGACGAAAGCCGCATCCTTACATGGTCGGGCGACAGCCTCGTGCGCCTATGGGACGCGAATTCAGGGTCGCTGATTCTGCGTTTCCCGCACAACGGGTTGGTCAACAGCGCGGTGTGGAGCGACGATGAGCGCATGATTTTATCGGCATCGCTGGATGGCACCGCGCAAATCTGGAGCGCTGATGTCAATAATCCCAATCTGCAACAGCCTGTTTCCAGCCTGCAATATGAAGGGGCAGTCAGTGGGGCGGTATGGGATCAGGATGAAGGCCATATTTTAGCGTGGTCGGAAGATGGTACGGTACGAGTATGGTCTGTGGGGAATGATAGGCCAAGCAGTGGGCCGAATGTGCTGGTGCTGCGTCAGGATGGTCTGGCACAGGGCGCAGCCTGGAATAAAGAAGAAAATCAGATTCTGTCGTGGTCATCGGCAGGGGTCGCCCGTATCTGGGATGCTGCGAGCGGCGTTGAACTCCTCAAATTCACGCATGGAAATTGGATTAATGGGGTGCGTTGGAGCAGCGACGAATCGCGTATTTTGTCGTGGTCAAATGATCGGACAGCGCGTATCTGGGATGCCAAAACGGGCGAACTGCTGGTGACATTGAATCACAATCTGGCGGTGAATGGCGCGGCGTGGAATAAGGACGAAAGCCGGATTCTCACCTGGTCGCGTGACAGCATGATACGCATCTGGGATAGCAGCGGTACGCTCATGACGACCTTGAGTCACGAGGGTGGCGTGGATGGTGCGCTGTGGAACGCCGACGAGACGCGCATTTTGTCATGGTCTCGTGACAGCACCACGCGGGTATGGGATGTCGCTACAGGTGAGCAACTATTCGTTTTGGAACATGAGCGTCCTGTCAACGGCGCAGCCTGGAACGCCGATCAGAGCCGTATCCTCACCTGGACTCGCGATGATAGCGTGTGGGTCTGGGATGGAAATACAGGCGAACGCTTGCTGGCGCTGCCGCACGGCAAGAGCCAATCGGGGGTGCAGGGCGCACGTTGGAACAGCGATGGACGGCGTATTCTCTCATGGTCATCGAACGGCGTTGTCCGCATCTGGAATGCCTTTGCGCCTAATTCACGCGAGGCGCAGTTGTTGACGATGCGGCACACCGGTACGGTGACGGGCGCGACCTGGAACGCTGATGAAAGCCGTGTACTCTCCTGGGCGGGGGATCGGACGGTTCGGGTGTGGGATGCGCGAAATGGTCAGGAATTATTTGTGCTGTCGCATACCGATTCGGTGCGCGGTGCGGCCTGGAATGACGCCGAATCGCGCGTTTTGTCGTGGACTTCAGACGGCGTACTGCGTGAATGGGTAGTGGATGTCACATCGTTGATTGATATTGGGCGCAGCCGAGGATTAACCCCGCTGACCCCGGCGGAACGAGTGCGCTTCTTCCTGCCACTTTTGAATTGAGTTACATTATGTCAATACAAAAAAGCATATATCAGGAGATAAGATATGAGTCCGGAGCCAAATTGGAATGATACAGGCCTTGATCGTGAATCAATGTTTAAACCAGAAGCTATGTCTTTCTGGTTAGATCACTCGCCCCAATACTTCATGCAATCCACAGTTCATGAAATTAGAGAAATAATTATGAAGGTTGAACTTCAAATGGGTTTTATTCGACCTAATCCTTCTCTTCCTCTTGATTACAGTGGTCGCAAAACGCCTGAAGAAGTTTGTGAATCCATTCAAAAATATCAAGACGAGCTTAAAGATATAATGAACATTATTTGGGAATATTCAAAAACACAACCACTGAACAAATGACACTGTAAAAATTTCTATTTCCACACAGGCTCACGCTTTTCCAAAAACGCCAAGAATCCTTCTGTGCCGTCCGGTTGCGCGAAAATCTCACTTTGATACTGTGCCTCGCGTGCCAATGCTTCGTCAAATGTGCTGGTGAGGGCTTCGAGCATAGCTGCTTTGCCGCGTTTAAGAGCATGTGGCGATTTTTTAGCAAGCGTTTCCGCAAATTTCGTGACTTCATCCAGAAACGTTTCTGCTGGATAAACCTGATTCGCCAATCCGATTCGCAGCGCTTCGTCAGCCAGCACATCGCGTCCGGTGAACATCAATTCCATCGCACGACCCAAACCAATGATGCGCGGCAGCATATATGTCCCGCCACCATCGGGAATCAAGCCGACCCGCGCGAAAATTTCCGCGAATTTTGCCCGTTCGCTCACCAATCGTAAATCGCAGGATAGCGCCAGATCGCAGCCGATACCTGCCGCGTAGCCATCCACCGCCGCGATGGCAGGCCATGATGAGCCGTGAATCGCTTTGAGCATCGGTGCGTAGTTTTCGGTCAGGCCGCGCTTGATGACCTCCGGTGTCGCACCCAGACTGAAAAATTCTTTGATGTCCGCGCCGGATGAAAACGCCCCACCCGCACCTGCGATGACGATGCAGCGTGTGCCATCGAATTCACAGGCTTCAACGGCATGTTGCAGCGCGTTGCAGGTCGCACCGTCGAGCGCGTTACGCACCTCCGGGCGGTTAATCGTGAGGATAGTCACGGCATCTTTTCGGGATATGAGCAGGGTGTCGGGCATTTTGGATCTCCTTTAGTGCAAGTCAGCTTGTCAGTATTTCAGCTTATCAGGTTTTTAGTGCTGAGTTTAAAGTGCTGAGTGCTGAGTTTTGGAACAGGTATTTTACTCAGCACTCGGAACTCAGCACTTTGCACTTAGTTTTTAGCTGACTGGCTGAAATGCTGAAACGCTGACGAGCTGACTAGCTCTTTAGCTACGTTGTTTAGTGGTCGAGCTACTGGCTGGGCGTTTGGCAGGTTCTTTTTTCGGCGGCGTGAACTTAGCATTCAGCGTTTTTTGCAGCTCGGAGAGCAAAATTTCGCTGTTGGCATAATCACCGCGCATGGGGATAAACAGCGCAAATCCGGCAAGGATAGCGACAATTGCTAAAATCGCATTCCCTTGTGACAGCGTGAGCAGGGCGATAATTAGGAGCGCACCAAAAACCACGATTTGGCCGTCACGTCCGACGCCGCCGGATACCGTGCCTTCCACCAGTGTGACTCCACCCTGACGTTCGGCTCGACCATACAAAAATGTCCGGCGGTCAAATCGCCAGCGCACGGTGGTCGTCACGCCCATCGCGAAACGTCCGCTTTTTTCGACCCAACCATCAAGCTGCGGACGACTTTTCGTGCCTGGGACGTGCAGGCGTTCATTAATCGCGCTCATAGCCTGCGCGACAGTTTTATCGGTATACATCACATAACGCAATGCAGAAGCTCCTTTGAAGCGGGTCAGCGTCAGCAAAAATTGAGTAGAAAGTCCTGAGTGCCGAGTGCTGAGTAAAATGCCCATTCTGAAACTCAGCACTCAGCACTTTAAACTTGGCACTAAAAAGTTGAAAAGCTGAAAAGCTGACTCGCTATAACGTTAAATCATCGGCAGGTTGAGGCCGCCATCGACCACAAAAACTCCGCCCGTCGCGAAATTTGACGCGGGAGAAGCCAAATAAAGTGCTATTCCGGCGATGTCGTTCGGTTCGCCAAAACGATGCTGTGGAGTCCTCGCCAAAATCGGTTCGGCTACAGCGTCATTATCCCATAAGGCGCTGGCGAATTTGGTTTTAACGACTCCGGGTGCAATCGCATTCACCTGAATATTATCGTTCGCCAATTCCATCGCCAATGTTTGAGTCAGATTAATGAGCGCCGCTTTAGTCAGGCTGTAGATGCCCTGCATCGTGCCGGGACGCAGGCCAACCACCGAGGCGACATTGATGATTTTACCGCCGCCGTGTTCGCGCATGATTTTGACTGCCGCTTGAGTCAGCCAGATATTGCCCATGATATTGACTTCAATCGTCTTTTGCCACAGACTGTCCTCGGCTTCCAGCAGCGTACCAAAGTGGGGATTAGTAGCAGCATTGTTGACAAGAATATCAACCCGTCCATATTTTTCGACAGCCGCGTTAACGAGCGCTTGCAGGGCGGCCTTATCGCCATTATGTGCGGCGATGGGCGTTACTTCGCCACCATTCGCGCGGATTTTCTCGGCTGCCGTGTTCAGACCGTCGAGTTTCCGGCTGCTGATGACGACTTTTGCCCCGGCTGCGGCATAACATTCGGCAATCGCCTGCCCAATTCCGCGCGATGCGCCTGTAATAATCGCGACTTTGCCCGTGATGTCGAACATCAGCCTGATTTCCTTATTCCTGTGAGTAATGATAAATTATCCAGGTTCGCGGGGTTCGCGTCAAATCGGTTTTGGTATATCAGACAAAAGGCTTATATACATTCTCGATAACCCGGACAAAAGGCTTACGCGCGTTTTTTCGGAAGTTGGATACACTGATTGATAGAGGGCAGTGATGAAACAATGAAACGCATTTACGACATTACACGAACAGTTTCACCGACAACGCATGTTTGGCCGGGCGATTCGCCATTTAGCGCCGTTCATGTGCTGCGAAAAACCGAAGGCTCATCTGTCAACCTGACGACGCTGACCCTGAGTGCGCACACAGGCACACACGCCGATGCTTATTATCATTATGCCGACGATGGCGCACACCCGTCTGAAATGCCGCTTGAGGCTTATATTGGCCCGGCGCGAGTGGTCACGGTTGCAAAACGTCAGGGGCCGCTGCTGCCGGATGATTTTAAGCATGTCAGCCTGGAAAAGGCGGAACGTTTGCTGGTGCATAGCTGGGTGAGCAACCTGAGCGATGACCAATGGCCGGAAATTTTCCCGTATCTCAGTCTGGAATTGCTCGACTGGCTGGCGGCGCTGGAAATTCGCCTGATCGGACTCGATTCGCCGTCGGTTGATGCGTTCGATAGCAAGGATTTGCCGTGTCATCATGCTATTCGTCGCCATAAGATGGTCAATCTCGAAACGTTATTTTTACGTGATGTCCCTGATGGGGATTATGAATTATTCGCCCTGCCGCTAAAGCTGGACGGTGTTTGCGGATCGCCGGTCAGGGCTGTTTTGCGCACGTTGTAAAATTGGGAGGATACTGCCATGCAAGGTATGGCCTGGTTATTTTTCGTATTGATGGCGCTGGTTTTGTTGTTCGCATATCTGGCGATTCGTCGTCAGTGGTTCGCGCCGGGGTTCACATCGGCTGTCGCGGTTGTCGTGACCATCATTTTAATGATCTTGACATCGTTGGGGCAGGGCAACAGCATTATCCAGGCGGTTATCGTCGGTATCATCGTCGGCGGCATGTTCAGCGGGGCGACACTCGGTATCGCCTGGTATTTTCACAATAATGAGCATCGCCAACAGTATTCGGATGAAGAACTGAACCAGCAGGCGGACGAATCGGGTTAGCCAGTTCTGACGATGACGAGTTCGTAGCGGCCTTCCCCCTCAAAACTGGTCGCTTCAATCACATAACGCCCATTTTCCGGCAGTTGCGCGTTGACAAGCTGCGCGGCACTCCCTAGCGCAGGGTCGCCTGTATCGTCGTTTTCATCAAGCACAACGCCGTTTGCATCCACAAGGCGCAAGATGGGGTCGAGTTCATCCGCTTGCATGGTCAGTGTAAAACTTTGCCCGGCTTGCCCTTCAAAACCCCAACGCTCAATACTGAAAATATCGTTGAGCGTACCCTCTAACCTGGCGACACCATTTGCGTCAAAATCGACGGCATGTGTTTCGCTGACACCGAGTTGATATGCGCCTGCGCCGTCCAAACGCTCCACGATCATGAGATATGTGCCGTCGGCTTCCAATAATTGATCGACAATTTCCTGTTCGCTGTAGACTACTTCAGAACCATCAGGCGCGATCAGACGCAGCGCGAGAATCAATGAATCGCTGACATCTGTGGCTGAAATCGTGATTCGCTGGTCGGCTTTACCCGCATATGTCCAGGTTTGCTGCGCGGTCTGGTCATTGAACCTGCCTTGAACAGTCTTGTTCAATTGAAGCTCAGACGCGCCGATACGGTCTGACGGAACTCCCGAACGCATGGCAGTAATCGCGCCGAATGAGCCATCGCTATCGACAAAGTAGAGCGTTCCATCAGCGCCCACAACCGTTCCCATCGGGCTGACCATCTCGCCGGGCAGCGGAAAATTGGGAACAATGCGTCCCGGCCTATTGACTTCTTCACCGCTGGAATCGAGAATTGAAATTCCCTGATCGGATGTGGTGATAACAAAGTGATTATTGCTATCCACCGCTATATCCGTTAAAGAATCGGACATCGCGCCCAGCGTATAAAGAGGCGTGGCTGTACCGTCCGCCAATCCGATGATTTCGCCATATTGCGTCAGCGCAATAACTCGTCGCAGCGAATCGACACTGAGAATCGGCTGGATAAACAAGCTGTTGCTTAACCGGATTGTGTTCTCAAGCGCACCATCGCGAAAAACGCGCACAGAAACCGTATCGTCATTTTCAACATTGGTGGCATAAAGCCTGCCATCAGCGGTTGCAAAGATGCTCGACGGCGCACCATCGCTAAAACCTTCGATTTGAGATTCGTCGCCTTCCTCAGTGCGTACAAAGACACAGCCACAGGCGATGTCCGCGATGTAGATATTGCCGCTATTATCGACGGCGATGTCCACAGGATCGCTGATGTCGGGGATAGGCTGGATTTCCAGGATTTCGCCCGTCGCCGTGTCAACCTGAATGATACCCAGGTCGTGCTCAATGGTGTAAAGCCGATCTTCGTTGTAAGCGAGGCCGATCAGATTCAAAAAGGCATCATCACCATCACTGACCGTTCGCATCGTTTGCCAGACGACACCGTAAGTTTCGGATTCTGTGGGAGTTTCGATGTCAGGCGTGGCTATGCTTTCCGCGACCTGATTGTAAATCTCGAAAAAATTGTCTGCTTGCTCAGAAATCACGCGTCCGGTGACGATTAGCGCGGATGTATCGGAAATCAATGCCACACGACCAATGCCTGTGAGCAAATCGTCGCTGCTGCTTCCGGTCAATTCAAAGGCATCTGTTCCGGCAAGCATGGTTTCTGTCACATTTTCAGGATAGGCTGTGATCTCGATATTGCTCAATTCATCAGCTAACAGTGTGAGGATGTCCGTATCCGGCGCGAGGTCATTCAATAGTGTTATGGTGATGATAGAGACACCGGGTGGGCGGACATCAGGCGCATCAACCAGGATTTGCGCCAATTGCAACCGCAAAACGCCATCTACTTCAATGGGCAGCGGCTCATTCCATCCCGCCGGATAAGCTAAATCGAAATCACCAGATTCCCAGAAATAAGGTGTAAGCGTATTTTCCTGAGCATGTAGAAGCACAGGCCAGAGCGCGGCTAAAAACAGGGCAAGAGCGAACATAGATAAACGAAATTGGTATTTCATCAATTTTTCTCCGTGTCCTCTGTGCCTCTGTGGTTTAATCGGATTTTATTCTTTCGGCAGGCTGGCGATAACGGGTAGCCCCAATTGCTCCACATCTTCACGGCGGCGCAAGGTCGGGTCGAGATAATGCGCCAAAAACGCCAAACCAATCCCTGCGAGTAAGCCCAGGCCGATGCGGATAAACGGCCCAAAACGATTTGCCAAAGGCGGCGCTTCAGGGAGAATGCTTAAGTCGTCAAGAATCGTGACATCGGCGGGTGCGCTGCCCATCTGCGGAAAGTAAGTGAGATTGCGCTCTGCCAGCACATCAAGCGCGGCCTGGGCGATGATGGCGAGCTGATCGGCATCCGGCCAACTTAAAAATAGCTGTCCGATGCTGCGTTCGTTATCGGCAGAAATACCAATCGCCGCCGGATCAATCTCTAAACCATTTTCGGCTGTTTTGAGCGCGATTTCATGGCGAAAGCTGCTGGTTTGCACCCAGGCGGTGAGCGCATTAACCGTCAGTTCGGATGCCAGCCAGATGTCCTGATAATCGCCATCGCGGGGTGGCATGGCTTCTGGTTGCTGCGCGGCGCTGTAGAGAATGAGCGTCGTGTAGCCGCCGGATATTGCGCTGCGATTGAGAATGCTCGGCGCTGCCCATACAGCCGTGATGATGACTGGAATCAGGATAAGCCACCAGCGGCGGAGCAAAATACGCGCAATATTGATGAGTTCCATGAATCTACGCCTCTGCTTTTTAAACTTTTACCGAAATCTACGCCAATGCCTTTAAGCATTTACCGGATCATGCCACTCAAATGGGCGCTTGTTCTCAAAGGCTTGCCACGCCTGATCGACATAAGCCGTAATCTGCTGGTTAAAAACACTCGTATCGAATTTTTTAGCGTGAGTGCGAATGACCGTCGAATCATATTGATCCGTGTCGAAATCTGCCATCACTTTTGCCAGCGATTCTACAGTGAGATCATGAAAAAGTTCGCCCGTGATGCCGGGGATGACCGTATCGAGTGCGCCGCCGCCGCCGTAAGCGATCACAGGTCGTCCGGCAGCCTGCGCCTGGACGGGTGTAATTCCAAAATCTTCCAGGCCGGGAAAAAGAAAGGCTTTACAACGCGCCATCAGTTCGGGCAGGGCATCGTCTGCCACATAGCCGAGAAACTCGACGGTTGGCCCGGCCATCGCTTGCAAACGTTCCATGTCGCGCCCCTTACCGCCAATTTTAAGCGGTAAACCCAGCCGAGTCGCTGCCTGCACCGCCAGATCGATTCGCTTATACGGTATGAGTCGGGAAACGATCAAAAAATAATCTTCGACTGTGCTGGATGGCTGAAAACGCGATGTATCTACAGGCGGGTAAATGATAACCGAATCGCGATTATAGTAAGTCTGAATACGCTGCTGAATCTCGGTGGAAATTGCGATGAAATGAGTCACACGCTGCGCGGCTTCATAGTCCCACTTTTTAAGCGCGGCGATCAACGGGCGCAAGGCCATTTCGACAGGTTTACCCATGCCTTCGCGGGCGATATAGCTTTCGATCTGCCAGACGTAGCGAGTCGGCGCAAGACAGTAGCAGACGTGCAGCTTGTCCGTTTGCAGGCCGTGACAGAAGCCGCTTTTGTTCGTGATAACCACATCGTAGTCCGATAAATTCAGCCATCCCCATGCTGCTGGGTAGAGGGGAAGATAGGGCTGGTGATGGTTATGAATCCCAGGCAGGCGATCCAGCCAGAGGGTGCGAATATCCCAGTTCTGATACGATGCAGGCATTAAATCTGGTGCGTAAATGCTGGTGTAAATCGGTCTGTCGGGGTAGAGCGCTGTCAGGGTTTCCAGCACATCCTCACCGCCACCGCGCTGATTCAGCCAATCATGAACGAGTGCCAGCCGCATCGGGGCTAGTCCTTTGCATCTTCATGAGTTGACAAAGCAATCTGCTGGGTTCGCTGAATAATAATTTCGCGAACAGGCGCATAGTAGGTTCGGTGGATTTCGCAGGGGCCGTGAAGTTTGAGCGCGGCCTGATGTTTGGCTGTGCCATAGCCTTTGTGATCGCGGAAGCCGTAATCAGGATATTTTTCGTCCATTTGGGCCATATACTCATCGCGCGTGACCTTAGCGATGACACTTGCGGCGGCAATCGTCAATGAGAGACTATCGCCCCCTTTGATGCTGCGATATGGGAAATCGAGTTTCATATAAGATGGTTGAACAACGGGTGTGATATGCCAGGGAAAAGCGTCCATCATGAGGTAATCTGGCTCTAATTCTGCCATTTCCAGTGCGCGAATCATCGCGAGTTTGGTGGCGGGGTTAATTTTATATTCGTCGATTTCTTCGCTGCTGGCGCTGCCAACGCCCCAGGTTACGGCTATTTCCTTAATGCGATCAACCAATCGTGTGCGCATCCGCTTCGTCATTTTTTTGCTGTCGCGCACGCCTTCCAAAACCTGGATCAGATCGGGGCGATCATGGGGAAGGCAAACAACACCGACAACGATTGGCCCTGCCCAGGGGCCGCGTCCGGCTTCATCACACCCCATCAGATTGTGATAGCCTTCATTCCAGAATTCTTGTTCAATCATGAGTTCAGCCGTTTTAAGCTTTCTTGGCATAAACTCCCTGTAGCCAATTGCGACGAATTTGCCATATTTCAACCAGAATGTGCATCGAATCACCGACCATACGCATCCGGCTGTCCGGGTCGAAATACCAGGTAATCGGGACTTCGAGAATTTTATAGCCACGTCGTTGAGCGATAAACAGCAGCTCAACATCGAAGCCGATGCCCGTCATCTGCTGGACTTCAAACAGGTCTTCGGCGGCATGACGCGAGAACATTTTAAAGCCACACTGGGTATCTTCAAAACCCCGTAAGGCCATGACCTTGATAATCAGATTATTGATGCGGCCTATGAGGTGGCGATATTCTGGCTCACCGACGCGGCGAGCACCTTTGCCCTCACGCGTGGCGATAATCACATCATAGCCGTCCACATGAGGTGGTAAAAATCGCGTAATTTCTTCAATCGGCATGGAAAGGTCGGCATCGCAGATAAACCGATATTCACCCTTAGCTGCCTGCATCCCCACTTTTACGGCCAGTCCTTTACCACGCACGGCGGCCTCGATGACGCGCACGTAAGGGTGTGTACGCGCGAATTCCTGTGAAACCTCTACCGTGCGGTCTGTGCTGCCGTTCTCGACAATGATGACTTCGGCTTCATAAGGTTGCGTTTCGAGAAATGCGTCAATTTTTTCGAGGCTCGGCGGTAAACGTCCTTGCTCATTATGCGCCGGGATAACAATCGACAGCAGTGGGCGCTTGAGGGTGTTCAACGGTTCTTCTCCGGGTTGTTTTTTCACGCTGACATTCTGCAAGCTTCTCACTCCTGTGGTTTTGAAAGTATGGTTTCCAGATAATCAATGGAAACTACACGCATTTTTTGAACAGTGTGCCGTTTGTGCCAGATGCGTGGGAGGCCGATCAACCCTGCCCACATGCCACGCAATCTCGCCCGTGCTGCTTCGCCACGCCAGGCCTGTAATGCTTCCCAGGCTAGACGAAATTGCGCACGCAGCACCGTGCCGCCATATTTGCGCCATAATTCCGACGGGTAGTTTTTGACAAGAATAAAAATCAGGTTGCGCCCGTCATAATAACTGGCTGTCGTACCGCCGCCCGTCGCTGACAAATGATGGTACACGATAGCTTTCGGTGTGTAAAGACAGCGCCAGCCCGCCAACTGCACCCGCCAGCCCAGATCGACATCCTCGCCGGAGAAGAAAAAATCATCGTCTAGCAGCCCGATCTGATCGAGAATGGTTTTGCGATAGGCCGATGAGCCGCCACATGCGCTGAAGACAAATTCTTCGCGGTCAAACTGGCCCTCGTCTTGCTGCCACACACCCCGATTGCCCGCCCTCCCATTCGTCGTGAAAAAATCGCCCGCCGTGTGGATGTGGTCGCGTTTGTTAAACAGCAGCATTTTGCTGGCGACTGACCCAACTTCAGGGTGGCGATCAAAAGCATCGACAACCACTGCCGCCCAATTTGGATCGACCTCAGTATCATTGTTGAGTAGCGCGATCAGTTCACCTTTAGCCGCCAGCATCCCGGCATTACACGCGCCGGTAAAGCCTCGATTCTCCGGCAGTTCGATCAAATTGACCTGGGGATAGCGCGTTTTTATCAATTCCTGTGATTCATCGTGGGAGGCATTATCGACAATGATGATTTCTAAGTTGGGATAGGTTTGCTGCGCCAAAGCATTCAAACAGGTTGGCAGAAATTTCGCGCCGTTCCAGTTAGGGATTACAACAGAAAACAAACGTCTATTTAGGAGGTTTCTACTTTCATCAAGCAGTGCCGGATTATGTTCTATTCGCTTATCAATTTTTCCTAGCGCGAGTGTAATCTCTTGTGTGGTTGGCATCGTTTCTGTTGGATGACCGACAACACCACAATGAATAGGGAAATCCGGTTCATCTTTTCGGAACTGGCGAATGGTCAGAAATATTTTGTTTGCAACTGCTGCGACCTGTGGCCACGGCAGTCGATATTCAAACGTTTCAAAAATTATGTCAGAATCGTGGGGAGAGTATCTATTTCTAAGGATCCAGGCTTCTTCTGTACATTCGACATCAACATAGTATCCGCCACAACCGAAATCGCCGCACCCGCAGGTGAAAAGTGGATATTGCCCACTAAATTGTATGGCTTTAAAAAACTCATTGACTTCCAAAATCTTAGGTAGAATTTGGTTGTCAACTTTCAGAATAATATAAATTTCAATCCAACCCAGTTTATGTCTGATGTCGTGGTCTATCCGATGGATAGCTAAATTATTCATTTGCCGCTAATAAACCTTCTTTTTCAAGGAAGGCATCCACCGCCTCCTGCCAGGGACGCAGCGCGACACCGATGTGCTTTCCAGCCATATTTTGAAGGCTGCCGTAGAGGGGCGGTGTGGATGGACGCTGCCATTCATGGCTGCTGATCGGCGTAACAGGCGTATCTTTGAGTCCGGCCTTGTCCAGCGCATAACGTGCGAAGGCATAGCGCGAACATGCACCCTCATTGACCAGATGATAAATGCCAAAACGCCCACTTTCGATCAGGTTGGCAATCGCGTCAGCCAGATCATCGTTATAAGTCGGATTGGCGACTTCGTTGGCGACAACACGCAGCGTCTTTCCATCTTTCGCAGCCGTCAAAATCGATTGAATAAAATTTTTACCGCCATGCGCGAAAAGCCAGGATGTGCGAACAATATAGTGTTTGGGATTAATATTTAATATCGAGCGTTCGCCAACCCATTTGCTGTAACCATAAGGATTGATCGGATTTGTCATGTCATATTCGCGATAGGGGCGTTTGGCTGTGCCGTCAAAAACTTCGTTGCTGCTGACATAAAGCACCGCGCTGCCCACCGCCGCCGCTGCCAGCGCGACATGCTGCGTTCCAAAGCCGTTAATAATGATTGCTTTTTCGGGGTCGCGGGCGCAGCCATCGACATCCGTCCACGCCGCTGGGTGAATCACAAGGTCTGGCCGGAGTCCGGTGATAAAATCGCAGGCCATCTCAAAATTCGAGACATCCACCTTCTCGACATTCTCGCCTACGATGTCCATGCCCGTCACAATATGTTTGCGTTCGTTTAAGACCTGTACCAGCCGTCCACCCAGACGACCTGCTGCTCCGGTTACGAGAATGCGCATGTGTTTAGACCTCACGATTAATTTTACAGCTTTCCGGTAATCGAGCGCTCATTGCGCGGTAAGAAATAGTCCAGAGCCGTAAACCCGATCAGGATCAAGCCCCACGAGAGGATTGCCCAGACTGTGTTTACAAGCGCTAACGCGATTGAAATCATGTACACGGTTGGAGGAATCAAGCCTCGGATTCGCCCCCATCTAATCAATTTTACGCTGAAACTCTTGTCCAACAGGCGGTGATTATCGCTGGCATAGCGCCAAAGCAGAACCTGCAAGATGCCTGTGATAATCAGACAGCCTGAAAAAAAGATGACAGCAGGCTGTTCAGTCGGGTAGAGGCCGAAGATACGACTCGGCACAGGCAGGAAAGCAATCGACAGTAAAAATAACAGATTGATCCACAGCAGACCGTTATCGTAACGTCGAATGTTGCGGAAAATGCGATGATGGATGATCCAGTGATCGCCGATCAGAAGAAACGTGAGCGCGTAAATGCCGACCTGTGGCAAGAGCCGGATGATCTCGTGTCCCAATTGATCCAGCTTCACGGTTGTTGGCAAGTTGATGGCGAAAGCTAACAGGGTGATCGCAATGGCAAATACACCATCGCTGAATGCCATGATGCGATCCAGTTCCTTGCGTTCTTCGTTCTGTTGTCGGATCGGTTCTGTGGTGCTCATGCGAAGTTGTTCCAGCGGCAATGTGATCGGATAACCAGAATAATCTTACCGCATAATCATTGTAAGCATTGTATCGTCAATTCGAATTTCGGATAGCTGATAACGTTCGCTGTTTGCTTCTAAGGCGACCTGACGCAAAATGTCATTACCTGTTTGCTCGATGTCGGTCACAATCATGCCGAGTTCAGTGGGTGGCGCGGCGAACAGCGTACCGTTGAGATCGACGCCGACGACCTGTAGCTGGCGGTTGGTGCTGTCGAGGCGCATCACAACGCCCAGATTTTGCCATGTGCCAAGCTGTGAGACGAAGACATCGGCATAGATCACTGCGCCCTGGGGACGCAAATCAATGCGCCCATTGCGGTATACACCACCTGTTCCGCTGCAAACGGTTGTCCGCTGCGCACATAGCGCCATTAAGCTGGTTTCCGTAAAGCTCAGGCTTGCCAACTGCCCGCCGGAGGCATTGCCAACATTGAGCGTATAGTCGTATCGGCTCGGATTCAGGGGTTCCGACCCATAATTCCCCAGATCAATAACAGCCTGCGATGGCACGACCGGATTTTCAATCTGGATCGTGGGTATCGGCGTGACATTTGCAAAAACAGCGTCGGTTTCGCCTTCCGGTTGAAATCCGCCGATCTGAAGCATGATTTCTGGCAGTCGGGGTAATAAAAAGATCGCGCCTACAACGGTTGTTATCAGGCAAATCGCGAGAACAATTGCACAGCCAACGCCAATATAGGGAAGGTTGCTGCGGCCTGCGGGACGTTGAATTCGCATAATCCCTCGTGTACCAACTGTTTAATAAGCTGATTGTACATGAGCAAACTTGTTTTTCAATTGGCGATAGAAAGGTTTAAACTTACGTGGCAAGATGTGGGTAGTATAGGTCAGAGGTATTGATATGCCGAAAGCGATTCTAATGTTGAAGCGTGTGGACAAAGTGATTCGAGTGATTAATGGTATGCACAAAGCGATTCTGATATTTATCGTGTTGATCGCGATGATAGGTGTTGTTTGGGCGCAGGAGCCGGGTGCGACAGGTATTGGCGACCCTTATTTCGAAATGTTAGGCAATGGCGGCTACGATGCCCAGCATTACACGCTCGACCTCGCCGTTGATATGGACGATAACATTATTTCCGGCACGGTTACGATGGATGCGGTAGCCACGCAGGATTTGAGCGTTTTTAACCTGGATTTTATCGGCTTCCAGATCAGCGCGATCACTGTTAATGACAAGTCTGCCGATTATTTGCGTAAAGAGGGCGAACTGAGCATCACGCCGACGGAGTTGCTTGTCGCTGGTGATTCATTTGCGGTGGATGTGACCTACAGCGGTGTGCCAGGGGAGGATGTTGAAGGGCTGAATATTTTTTCGGCGGGCTGGACGCGCTACAAAGAGGGCGTTTATGTCGCTGGCGAACCGGCAGGTGCGTCGCGTTGGTATCCGGTCAACGACCACCCACGCGATAAAGCGACTTACACCTTTCGCATTACCGTGCCAGAGCCGTATGTCGTGGCAGCGAACGGCCTTTTGCAGGCTTCAGTTGATAATGGCGACACGACGACCTACACATGGGATATGAATCAGCCGATGGCAAGCTATCTGGCAACTGTGAATATTGCCGACTTTGCCTTGCGCACACAGGATGGGCCGGATGGTTTACCAATACGGAATTATTTCCCGGCGCGGTTGGCAGACGATGCGCTCGCTGTTTTTGAGCGCACGCCGGAGATGATCGCTTACTTCAGCGAAATTTTTGGCCCCTATCCGTTTGAGGCTTATGGCGTGGTCATGGCGGATACCCCGCTGTTCTTCGCGCTGGAAACGCAAAGTATGTCGCTGTTTGGCGCGGAAGTTGTGCCGAATGCCTTCACCGAAGCGATCCCGCGTTGGTCAACGGGTGTCGAAAGCGTCGTGGCCCATGAACTCGCGCATCAATGGTTTGGCGACAGTGTAAGCCCGGCGAATTGGCAGGACATCTGGCTCAATGAGGGTTTTGCCAGCTATGCCAGCGCGTTATGGATTGAACATACGCAGGGGCAAGAAGCATTCGAAAAAGAGATGAAAGGTTATTACGGCGCGATTGACAGCCGAAATTATACGCCGGGTCTGCCACCGGAAGGTGATCTGTTCAATCGTGGCGTTTATCTGCAAGGTGCATGGACACTACACGCTTTGCGGCTGGAAGTCGGCGACGAGACATTTTTCGAGATTCTGCGAACCTACTATGATCGTTTCAAATACGCGAATGCCAGCACTGCCGATTTTATTGCGGTGGCTGAGGATGTCAGCGGGCAGGATTTGAGCGCATTATTCGATGCGTGGCTGTTTGATGGCGGTGTACCACCCGTGCCGGAGATGGGGCTGGAACCATAGTTTAAATATTTAACCACAGAGACACGGAGAACACAGAGAAATACACAAAAACTTTGTGTCCTCTGTGCCTCTGTGGTTAATTTTTGTTTTACGCTTGGTCAGCGGCGGCGAGACGTGCAGCGTACTGTTTCTTATAAAAATCGAGGTATTCCCCGGTTTTGATCTTGCGCCACCACCATTCGTTGTCGCGATACCAGTTTACGGTGGCCTCGACAGCCGTCTCGAATGAGAATTTGCGTTCCCAGCCCAATCCGCGCAGCTTTTCACAGTTCATGGCATAGCGGCGATCATGGCCTTCGCGATCCGGCACATACTTGATGAGCGATTTCGGCTTATCCAGTAAATTGAGAATGCGGTGAGTCACGTCGATATTAAAACGATTGTCCTCGCCAGCGATGTTATAGGCTTCGCCTGCTTCACCCTTGAACAATGCCAGCGCGATCCCCTGTGCATGATCGTCCACGTAAAGCCAATCACGCACCTGCATTCCGTCGCCATAGACGGGCAGTGGTCGGTCATCAATTGCCTCAGTGACAAAAAACGGGATCAATTTTTCAGGATATTGATAGGGACCAAAGGTGTTGCTGCCGCGTGTGATGACGGTATTCAGGCCATGTGTCACATGATAGGCACGTACCATCAATTCGCCACCGGCTTTGCTGGCAGCATAGGGGCTGTTGGGTAAAAATGAGTCGCCCTCTACCGAAAATTCGCCGGGTTCGATGTCGCCATAAACTTCATCAGTGGAAACCTGCAAAAAGCGTTCGACACCATGCTTATGTGATTCGTCCAGCATAATGTACGTGCCGACGACATCGGTGTGGATAAAGGCATCCGGCGAGAGGATGCTGCGGTCTACATGGCTTTCCGCCGCAAAATTGACGACGGTATCGACATCATGCTGGCTGAAGACACGCCGGATCGTTTCACGATCTGCAATGTCGCCCTGCTCAAAACGATAATTCGGCTCGTCACTGACAGGCAGCAAATTGTCGAGGTTGCCTGCATAGGTCAGCTTGTCATAGACGATGATGTTGTAGTCGGGATATTTTTCCACCATATAGCGGACGAAGGCGCTGCCGATAAAGCCTGCGCCGCCTGTCACCAGGATGTTTTTCATGTTTTCTCTACCACCTCTGTATCTGAATCTTGTTTTTCGATAGCGGGTGCTGGCTGATGTGCAGCCGAATCCTGTTTTTCGATAGCAGGTGTTGGCTCGTCAACTTTTAGCACAAAGCGCTCAATCGCTTCGGCCACGCCATCCGCATCGTTGGTTGTTGTAATGTGGTCAGCAGCGCTTTTGACGTTGGGAAGCGCGTTGCCCATTGCGACACCGATTCCCGCCAACTGAATCATTTCAATATCATTTTCACCGTCGCCGATTGCCATCGCGTTTTCAGCAGGAATATTCAGGTCTTTCAGCAAGGTTTTTAAAGCCGCGCCTTTTGAACCGCCCGACGGAACGATCTCCAGCATATCCGGCAAGGCCGCCTGTACCAACCGGGCTGCGCCGTCAAGCTGCATATCCAACTGCCAGCGTAAGGCGCTCACGGCTCGCTGCTCACCTTTTTTGACCGCCATCACTTTATTGATGGGTGTGGTGTCGAGAATATTTTGCAGTGGTCCAACGACTTCAATATCCGGCTCACCGTACTGCGTGAGAATGCTCGTATCGCGGTTAAGTTTTCGTGTCAAAATTCGTGTGCCGCTGTAGGCGACGACTGTGAAACCGCGATCTTCCGCAAAGGTAATGACCTGGCGGGCGATGGCCTTATCCAAAAGTGTCTGGTGGCGCAGGCTGCCGTCTGCGTTATAGGCTGCCAGACCTTGCAGGTAAATGCCGGGGGATGTCAGCCCCAGCCGTGCGATCAGGCTCAAGGCAGAGCCGCGCGTTTTGCCCGTCGCGAAGATGATGTGAACGCCTTTTTCCATCGCGGCTTTAATGGCCTTTTCAGTGCGTTCGGTCAGTTCGTGCTGACTGTTGAGCAGTGTGCCATCCAGATCAATGGCGATGAGTTGAATAGTTGTGGTCATGTGTACCCTGATTTTCTAGTGCCTGACGAAAACAACTATTTTACAGTATCCAGACGGTACTGTGATCGCCCAGGTTCATTTTGAGCGCCTGCGGTTTTTCATCGCTGTGCTGGATCGTCACATCGCGCCCGATCAGGCTGTCCTGCAAGCGGCGGTGCAGATCACGAATCGCGCTGTTTTCGAGAATAATGCTGCGCTCAATTTCGCAATTCTGAATCGTGACGTGATGATAAATGCTGGTGAATGGGCCGACGTAGCTGTTTTCGATGACCGTGTTTTCGCCGATGATCGTAGGGCCGCGCACGACGCTGTTGATGATCCGTGCGCCGCGTTCAACCGTCACGCGACGATCAATCTGTGAATTTTCGATGACGCTTTCCGGCGAAATGTTCGGCTTGAGTTCTTCCAGCACGAGGCTGTTGGCTTCCAGCATATCCGGCGCTTTTCCGGTATCGACCCACCAGCCCTTATGAACGTGTGGATAGACCTGATAACCTGCGTCGATCATCCATTGAATCGCGTCGGTGATCTCGTATTCGCCGCGCGGCGAGGGCTTGATGGCATTCACGGCCTCCCAGATGTGCGGGTCGAACATATAAATGCCCACCAGCGCAAGGTTGCTCGGCGGAACTTTTGGCTTTTCGATCAATTTTTCGATGCTGCCGTCGGGACGCAGTTTTGCAACGCCGTAAGACTGCGCATTTTCGACTTCCTTCAGCACGATCTGGCTGTTCCAGTCGCTTTCGGCGAAATCGCGAATCAGGCTGCCGATACCGCCTTGAATCACGTTATCACCCAGGTACATCACAAAACGCTCATCACCGAGGAAATCGTGTGAGATTTTGACAGCATGTGCCAGGCCGTCCGGGCTGGGCTGCGGGATGTAGGTGATATTGACACCCCACTGGTTGCCATTCCCCAGCGCTTTTTCGATTTCGGCGTGTGTATCGCCGACGACGATGCCAATTTCAGTGATGTCCGCCTCACGAATGGTTTCGATGGCGCGTACCAGCACTGGCTTATTTGCTACCGGAATCAACTGTTTTGCCTGGGTATATGTAAATGGGCGCAGTCGTGTTCCCTTGCCCCCGCTCAGAATCAAGCCCTTCATATTTTTGATTTCTCCATCAATGCTTTAATGCTTCAGCCTGATATTAAGGTTAGCATAGGACGGTCAAGTCCACTCGTTAACATTACTGGATTGATTCTTACAATTACCTAAAAAGCCGTTTTGACATATAGATGTCCGGCTTCCCCGGCCCGTTGGCGTCCGGCATGACTCCCGTAATTTTGAACCCACATTTTTGATAGAACTCGTAAGGATGACCTTTTAAATTGCGAATATTCTGGATTTTTTCCCAGGTATCGCCATACAGGTCAACGCCGCCGAGTGTTGTCATGTCGTCCTCGTCGTCCGAGCCGAGGGTAAGTGTCAGCCCGCCGCGTTCACGGACACGATCTTCCAGATCAGCGATCAATGCACGTCCGATTCCGCGTTTTTGCTGATCCTTACGCACGACCATCGGGTGAAGTTCCCATACGTTGCCATCGTAGCCTTCGCCGATGCCGCCGATCCAGCCAAGAACTGTTCCATCGTCGTCAATCGCGACACGGCAGATGCGATCCTCCGCCAGCATTTCGTGGACTTCTTGCAGCGCTTCCTCAAGCGTTTCCCATGCACCCGGCCAATGTTCGCGAAAGCCTTCGGAGAGCATCACTGCCGCTTGCTGAATGATAGTTTCGTCGTCGCGGGACGGGGAAATAATGCGCATCGTCAAATCCTCACGTTGCGGCTAACGCCTGTTTGAAATCGGCAATCAGATCGTCCATGTCTTCCAGTCCAGCGGAGATGCGTACCATCCCTGGCGTAACCCGTGCGGCGGCTAATTCCTCATCATTCATGCGGATATGGCTGCTCAATACGGGGATGCTCACCAGCGTTTCAACGCTACCGAGGCTCGTTGCGTTGAGCGCAACTTTGAGCGAATCGCAGAATTTTTTCGCGGCGTTCAAATCTTCCAGTTCGATTGCCAGCATCCCGCCGAAGCCGGACATCTGACTTTTGGCGATTTCGTGCGAAGGCGAGGATTCCAGTCCCGGATAATGGACTTTTTTGACTTTGTTTTCGGTCTCGAAAAATTTTGCCAGCGTGAGAGCCGCGCGATTTTGGGCTTCAACTCGCAAGGAAAGCGTTTTCAGGCTGCGATCTAATAAGGAGGCTTCCATCGGATTGCTGCACCCGCCGAAAACAATCATCGACTGGCGAATGGATTTGATATGCGCCTTTGAGCCAACCGCGACTCCTGCCATCAGATCGGTATGACCGCCGAGATATTTGGTCGCGCTGTGCAGCACAATATCCACGCCTAACGGGATCGGATTCTGATTGATGGGGGAGGCAAATGAGTTGTCGATGATCGTAATCGCGCCGATTTTTTTAGCGGCCTCGACCACACGCGCAATCGAAACGCAATCGCTGGTGGGATTGATCGGCGTTTCAAAATAAATCACTTTGACGGTAGGTGCATATTCCTGAATCTCAAATAGCTCGTCGTCATCGAGAAAATGCACGTCAATACCGAACTGAGTCGCGACATCCCGCAGAAATCGATAGGTTGCTCCGTAGAGGCGCTGGGACGCGGCGACAGCATCCCCATTTTTCAGAAAGGTGAGCAGTGTGGAGGTGATCGCCGCCATGCCGCTGGCGAATAACACGCAGTCTTCGCCCTGTTCCAGCCGCGCTAACTTTTCCTCAACGTTGCGAATCGATGGATTGGAATTGCGGGTATAGATGTGAAAGCCTTCGTCACCCGCGATGAAGTGCTCGTAATCATCGCTTTTTTCAACGGCGAATACCGTGCTCTGGTATATGGGATAAACGACGCTGCGGAAGCTTTCATCGCGCTTGCTTTGGATCGCCTGCGTGGATTTGCCGGGGGACATGGTGTATTCCTTTGTGAAAAGTGCCGAGTGCTGAGTTTAAAGTATAAAGCTTTTGCGAGAAAACTTTGAACTTTAAACTCTGCACTTTAAACTCATGTGCGTTTATGGCTCAAAAGCCACTCGTACAATTCCGGGTTGTTGTAAGTTTCCGTCCACGAGTCGTGGTCAACGCCAGGATAGACAGTAAATTTGACGTTACCGCCGCTGGCGCGGATCGCTTCGACCATTTCGGCAGAGCGTTCAATTGGGACAATTGAGTCAGCATCGCCATGAAACACCCAGATCGGTAGTTTGGTGAGGCGTTCTTGCGCCAGCCACTTATGTCCGCTGCCGCAGATTGGCACTATCGCTGCGAATTTTGCCGGGTAGCGTTCAGCCAGGAACCACGTCCCCGCACCTCCCATACTCAACCCCGTCAGATAGACACGGTCTATGTCAATGAGATAACTGGTGATGATGTGGTCGAGCAGGGCATTCAGCGCTTCGGCTTGCTCAAACCAGTGTGAAGCTGTAGGGCACTGGGGCGCAATGACCACGAATGGGAAATTCTGACCTTCGGCGATGTTCTTGGGCAGGCCGTGTACTTTGACTCGATCAAGATCATCACCCCGTTCGCCGCGACCATGCAGGAACATCACCAAAGGCCATTGATCCCGCGCCTCGTAATCCGGCGGGAGATAGAGCCAGTAGGCGAGCGCTGCCGATTGCGTCACACGCGCTTGAAATTCCTGTTTTTCGAACGCCATTATGATTTTTGATGGCTCAAAAGCCACTCGTACAATTTGGGGTTGTCGTAGGTTTCCGTCCAGGAGTCGTGATCAACGCCGGGATAGACGGTAAATGTCACATCGCCGCCCGCTTCTTTGACCCGATTGACCATCAACTCGGATTCGATTAGCGGAACGACAGGATCGGCATCGCCATGAAACACCCAGGCTGGGATATTTTTCAGGCTGTTAGTCATCCACCAGCCACCACCGCCGCAAATCGGTGCGATGGCCGCAAATTTATCGGGGTATCGTGAGGCGAGATACCATGTGCCATAGCCGCCCATGCTCAATCCAGTCAGATAGACTCGGCTGGTATCAATGTTGTGTTCAGCAATAAGCGCGTCAATCAGCCCAGCAAGTTCATCGGCCTGTTCCGGCCAGACGGTGGTATCAGGACATTGGGGCGAGGCTATGATAAAGGGGAAATCCTGTCCGGCTTCGATGAGTTTTGCGAGGCCATGCTTTTTGACCAGTTCGAGATCATCGCCGCGTTCGCCGTAACCATGCAGAAAGATAATCAGCGGCCATTTATCTTGCGACTCATAACCCTCCGGAAGATAGAGCAGGTATTTGAGATTGGCCGTTTTGGTGACAGGCGCTTTAAAAGTGCGATTTTGTTGACTCATAAATGTTCCTTTTATTCATAATATTCCCCTACATTCTTAGTTTATCCATAATATTCGCCTGTATTTTCACGCGGCGCGTTCGTCAGCGCTGCGCCGATGATGCGTACATGGACACGCTCTAATGCCTGTCGTGCGCGGGCGGCATGTTCGCGGCGGGTGTGACCTGCGCGAATGACCAGCAGCACACCGTCGAGTTTGCTGCCGAGCAGAGCAGCATCAGTGGCAGCTAAAACGGGTGGGCTGTCAAATAAGATGTAATGAGCGCGAGCCTTCAGAACGCCGATCACTTCGGTCATGCGCTGGCTGCCGAGGACATCCGCCGGGGTGGGCGGTAGTGTGCCGCTGGGCAAAATCAGCAGATTTTCGATGCCGCTGTCCACCAACGGCGGTGTGGACATCGCGCCGGGTTCGAGCATCATTGTCGTCAGGCCGCGTTCATTATTGATGCCCCAAATGGTGTGCTGCGAGGGCTTACGCAGGTCACTATCCACGATAATCGTCTTGTTTCCGGCCTGAGCAAGCGTCACTGCCAGGTTCGCGATAATTTGACTTTTGCCTTCGCTTTCCGCTGGCGAGGTGATAAGCAGCGTGCTGATCGGATTCTCAACGCTGCTGAACATCAGGTTTGTGCGAAGCGTTCGGAACGCTTCGGCGGCTTCCGAGCGCGGTTCGGCCAGCGTTATCAGATTGGCGTTGGGCATTCTTGATCTCCTGTAAATCGGGGATGGTTGCTAAAACAGGTATTTCCAAGCTGCGTTCGATGTCTTCACGGCTGCGGACGACGCTGCTTTCCAGATATTCCAGCACGAAAACGATGATTCCGCCGAGCAGGAGTCCGAGGACACCTCCGGCAGCAGCGTTAATGGTCGGGCGTGGCTGAAGCAGGTCGTAGCGAGCCACATCCTGCAAACGCGCGGTGATCTGGTCTTCGCGGCGGGCTTTTTGATTTTCCTCGACACGATATTGAATCAGGATGTTGCCCCACTCACGCGCCACGTCATTGGCGAGATCGCCGTCCGGCAGGTCTACGTCGATCTGGATAATCAGACTTAGCGGGTCGGACGCAATGATGACTTTGCTTTTGAGAAACCCAGGAGTCATGTCGAGTCTCAGGTTGTCGATCACCTGTTGGGCGATGAATTCGCTGTCCAGATAGGCGACGTGATTGCCGAGGAGCGTTTTGCTGGCTTCGGTCAGGCCGAGGTCGGCACGTGATGGCTGCATCAACACTTTCTGTGTCGAACGGTATATCGTCTGCTGGCGTGTACTCAGAAAATAAGCGCTCCCGGCGGCGATAATCGCTACCAGCAGCATAATCCAGCCACGACGCACCAGGATACGCCCATAGTCGATGAGATTCATTCGTCATCCTCCTTGCCATCCAATTCGGTGTGGCAAATGCGTGGCTATCGTATCATATCGAGAATTGAACCGCCAAGTCACAAAGAATGTCGCGAAAAATAGCTCAATAATTTACTCTGCATCGAAAACGAGCTTTTCGCGGCGCATGTCATGGGTATTGAAACGGGCGGCAATCTCGGCGAGGGTTTGCGCGGCTTCAGGATGTCGGTAATCGGGCGCGATCTCCGCTAATGGGATGGCGACATGCGCGAATCTTAAAATATCGCGTTCCGGGATATGCCAGGGCTTTTCGCCATAGTCGATAATCTCGTCATCCCACAGCGAAATATCCAGGTCAATTGTGCGCGGCGCATTTTTGTTGTTGGGGTCACGTACACGCTTTAGCTGGCTTTCAATGTCTGCCAGAACGCGCGTTTTGAAGTCGGTAGGGGAGAGCATCGTCGTCAATTTTACAGCCATGTTGAGGAAATCGGCCTGCTCAGTGAAACCCTGCGGCGGTGTGCGATAAGCCGACGATAGCGCCAACACGGTAGAGCTTTCGCGCAGAAGCCGGATTGCGGCAGTCAGGTTTTTCTCAGGTTCAATATTCGATCCCAGCGAGACATAGACTGTATGCTCAGGCATAGTCATCCGGTTTTCGCTCGATCACCACGCCGACGCTATCGGAGAAACGCAGCGCCCCTGGCTTGTGAACGCGCACCTGCACGTAGGGTGCATCGTGATCGACTACGCAGATACGCGCGATCTCGGCGGCCAGTTTTTCGACCAGAAAATATTCCGATTCTTCAACATGCTTAATGATGGCTTTGGTGACGGTGCGGTAATTAAAAGCATCGTCAGGGTTATCGGTTTCGCCTGCTTTGCGCATGTCCGTCCCGATTCTCAGGTTAATTACCACGTCCTGCTTATCTTTACGCTCGTGCGGGCTGAAGCCGATCATGCAGCGCAGGCGTAGATTGTCAATTTCAATGATGTCCATCGCAAAATCCAGATTGTGTACTAAGGGCGTATTTTGTAAGGATTGATATTCTATCAACGTCAGTTAAGGGTGATTGTACGTTACTTTCAACGTCTGCTGATAGTAACTGTGTGCTATTTATTCTGCAAACTGCTGACAATATTAACGCTATATAAGACGAGTTTAAGGCTTAATGATACTTAAAGGGATGTAACGTTTATCCTGCTACAATGACTAAATTGTGAGACAAGTATCATTGTAATAAAGGGAAGCGGTGTATCATGAGTATGTATCACTCGAATGGCAAAAAAAATGGCGCTCCTGTCAAAGGCGATCATGACCATGATGAATTAGGCCATATCGAACTTAATCTTCATTCCGAAGAATTTTTGGAGATGTTTGAATTGAACTTACCTGCTGTTGATGCGAACAAAATTGAAACCGCGACCCTGGAAATTCTTGAAGCCGTCGGGGAAGACCCACAGCGTGAGGGGCTTTTACGAACGCCGGAACGTGTGGCGCGCGCCTATGAAGAACTTCTCAGCGGCTATCGTATTGATCCGGTGAAGCTGATAAATGACGCTATTTTCAATGTCGAATATGATGATATGGTCATCGTGCGTGATATTGAGTTTTACAGCCTCTGTGAACATCATATGCTGCCGTTCATTGGGCGGGCGCATGTCGCCTATATTTCCAGTGGCAAAGTGATCGGCCTTTCAAAAATTCCGCGCATTGTTGATATGTTCGCGCGGCGCTTGCAGGTGCAGGAACGGATGACACATCAGATCGCCGAATTTTTGAATGAAGTCTTGCAGCCACGTGGCGTGGCCGTTGTGCTGGACGGCATTCATATGTGCTCGATGATGCGCGGCGTGAAAAAAGAAAACGCCAGCATGACGACCAGCGCGATGCTGGGGCAGTTCCGTGAAGATGAAAAAACCCGCGCTGAATTCATGACACATATCACCCGTGCTGGCTCAAGTGGCGGATTTGGTAAATAAATCATCAGAATGGCCCCTGTTATTTCAATGCAAGGGTCGTTTTTTATGATCTATAATAGTTAGGTCGTTGATTCAGTGATGGAACTATGATATAGTCTGCTATCAAGTGACAACAACAAAAAAGTGCTGAATAAGCACTCATCAAGAGCGGTGGAAGGTAACGGCCTTGTGAAACCGCGGCAACCCCCGAAGCGTTGGGAAGGTGCCAAATCCGTCAGAGATTTCTCTGGAAGATGAGCGATGAATGGTCGATTACAAACGCCTCTTCTTAAACCGGAGAGGCGTTTTTTTATTAGGTATAAGGAGTGTAACAAAGCGAGTATGAACCTGAAAGCGCAACCTCAATCCACCAATCTGACTTTTATCACCTCTCAGTGCTACTTTTTCACATCGGAATCCGTTTCTGAGGGGCATCCTGATAAAATGTGCGACCAGATTTCCGACGCAGTTCTGGATGCGATTCTGGAGCAGGACGCCAATGCCCGCGTCGCCTGCGAAGTCGCCACGACTACCGGCCTGGTCGTCGTGATTGGTGAAATCACCACCAGCGCCTATGTTGATATTCAGCAGATTGTGCGCGATACAGTAACGGAAATTGGCTATACCGACGGCTCTTACGGCTTTGATGCCAATACCTGCGGCGTAATGGTATCCCTTCATGAACAGTCGGCAGATATTGCCCAGGGCGTAAACAAGGCGCTCGAAGCCCGCGAAGGCAAAATGTCGGAAGAAGAGATCGATGCTACTGGTGCGGGCGATCAGGGTATGATGATCGGCTTTGCCTGCGATGAAACCGAAGAACTCATGCCGCTGACGATTTCGCTGGCGCATAAGCTCACACGCGCACTGGCTGACGCTCGTAAACGCGGCATACTGACCTGGCTGCGCCCTGACGCGAAGAGTCAGGTGACGGTTCAGTATGAATATGGAGTGCCGAAGCGTGTCGATACCGTCGTTATTTCGACACAACACGCGCCAGAAATTTCACAAGAAGATATTCGCGCACAGATCATCGAGCACATTATCAAGCCCATCGTCCCCGCCCATCTGCTGGACAATGGAACACGCATTTTTGTAAATCCGACTGGACGCTTCGTTACGGGCGGGCCACTGGGTGACGCTGGCCTGACGGGTCGCAAGATTATTGTCGATACCTATGGTGGCGTGGCGCGTCATGGTGGCGGCGCGTTCTCCGGCAAAGACCCGACGAAAGTTGACCGCAGCGCTGCATATATGGCACGTTATGTCGCCAAGAATGTGGTCGCGGCAGGGCTTGCAAAACGCTTCGAGCTTCAGATTTCCTACGCGATTGGTGTCGCGCAGCCAACCTCAGTAGCTGTCGAGACGTTTGGGACAGGTGCTGTTCCTGATGATGTGATTGAAAATCTCATTCGCAAGCATTTTGACCTGCGTCCAGCAGCAATTATTCGCGATCTGAACCTGCGCCGCCCGATTTATAAGCAGGTGGCGGCTTACGGACATTTCGGACGCAATGAGCTGGATGTTCCTTGGGAGCGCACCGACAAGGCTGATACGCTGCGCCGCGAGGCGGGGCTGTAAGAAGCCATTAGCTTTTAGCGGAAAGAAATGTGAAGGGCGGCCTGCGGGTCGCTCTTTTTTATTGCGTTGTTGGTTATAATAAAATTGATGTTAAGCGATAAGGGCTAATTCTATGATCGACCAAACTCGCATACGTATGACCGCAGACGAATATCTCGCCTTGCCGGAGTCGAGCAATTTTGAGGAACTTATCAATGGAGAACTTATCATGACTCCACTCCCTTTAACCGCGCATCAGGAAATCAACGGAAATGTGTATTTCCTGGTGAGAGGCTTGATCCCAAATGGTAAGGTTTTTCATCCTCCGACTGGCGTTTATTTTGATGATAACAATATTCCTGAGCCGGACATCGTGTGGGTAGCGGAAAATAGTCGTTGCAAGATTGGCGAGAAATTGCTGGAAGGCGCGCCAGATTTAATCGTTGAGATTCTCTCGCCCAGCACCGCGCGTAATGATAAGGTCGAGAAATTTCAGCTTTATGAGAAATTTGGTGTGCCGGAATATTGGATTATTGACCCCGTACACAAACTGATCGAAGTATGGGTACTGGATGGCGGGCGATATGTCCTGCAAGGTATGTACGGTGTGGGGGATTCGTTTGATTCAGCAATTTTGGGCGGAAAAGCCGTTGTCGTGAAGTTGATTTTTGGCAGTTAATCTGAAATGGGGCATGATGAAAAATCGACCATGCCCCAGTGAAGATGCGATTTTCTAGCTCTCGATGACCTTGTCATCAATAAGCTGCTGCTGGACTTTCTGGCCTTTGGGGTCGAAGCTGAAGTGCTGACCGTAAAGCTGGAATTCCATATCCTGCATCGAGCGTCCGGCGCGGTTCTTCTCCACGGTAAACACGACCCAATCGCGGAATTGACGGGCGGTGTACGGGTTAAACGCCACATGATCTTTCGACAAAATCTGATATTTATTGTTCATGATGATGGCGATGTCAGATTCGTAATCGAGGGCGCTGCTGCCACGCAGGTGGAACAAGTGGATGCGCTTGCTTTTTAAGCCTTCGCGATCTGCGGCGACAATTGACCAGACAGGTACATCCAATGAGAGCGCAATGTCTTTTAAGCCTTCGACAATCATCGTTACTTTATCATTTTCGTCGCGTGGGCGTTCCGGGTGAACGGCGATTTTTTGCAGATAATCGACGAAAACCGAGACATTGCCGTTGGTCGCGTCGCAAAGTCGTGCCGTCATTTCTTTAATCGCGCGGAGTGTCGTCACGGCGGGGCTGGCCTTGACCAGGATCAGCCGATCTGCATAGCGTGTCATGCGTCCTAATGCCGGGGCGGTCTTGGGATTATCACGCAGAATTGCCTGGAGTGATCCCGCGCCACCGTCGCGTCCCATAAATTCTTTGGCACGCTGGGCGACGATAATCTGATAGAGGTCGCGCAGTTTGACACCGCGATTCAGATCAATTTCTGGCGGATTCACGCTTTCCATACACAACAGACGGTGCATTAAGTGTGTTTCGGTATGTTCGTAAGAAAGGTAGAACGCATATTGGTCAGGCCGCATGGCAATATTGCGTGCGATTTGCAGGGTTGCAATCGTTTTGCCAATTCCTTGCGCACCACCTAACAGAATGAGTTCGGTCTTACGGAGGCCGCCACCAATAAATCCGTCCAACGGGTCAAAACCGGTTGGCATGGGAACATAGTCCACCAGATCGCCACGTACTACACGATCATTGGCTTCGTTTAGAACCTGGGTCAATGTGCGAGGCATATGCGCGCTGCCACGAGGCACAGCGCCGCCTTGAGCATTGGGCTTGGCTGGAGCAGGGCGTGCCTGGGGCGGCGGTGGAGCCTGATACGGCGGGTCGTTGGAATTGTCCGCCTCAAAGTCGGGAAGGTCATCAGTAAAACGTCGGGTCGACATGCCCTTTTCCTTGAAAATTCGCTTGGCCGATTATTTTGTTCAAACTTATCATAACCTCATCATACTCACACTACGCTAACAGCGCAATTAGGGAATGTTTGGTCTCCATGAAGCTTGCGTTTTCTTAATGAAGTTTTGATTAACAAAGATTACGGATATTTAATACTTATGCCCCTCGTTAATCTTTTCTCAAGTCTCTGCTTATGCTGTATTTATTCACAAACATATAAAAATCATGATAGAATGTTTTCAGCACTCGTTGCCGTTGTCTTGTTACGGAACAAAACAACGCGGAAACCGCCCGTCACCGTATCGGAGGTATAGAAAAACGTGATACAGGAACTCATGAACAGGGCCGACCAGCGCGGCTATCTCACTTTCGACGACGTTCTTGAAGTACTAGATGAAGATGGAGATGATATAACAACGCTCGAAACGGTACTTTATGAATTAGACGAACTCGGCATCGAGATACGTCAGGAAAGTGAAGCCACCTCCCGCTTAGGCTCTGTTGAAGATCACGAAATTGAGTTTGAACCCGACGAAATGCCCCAAGACCCCGGAATCGGCGACATCAATGCCGTTTCCGCTGATGATCCGGTTGGCCTCTACTTCCGCCAGATGGCGCAAGAACCCCTCCTCACTGCTCAAGAAGAAATCGAACTCGCCAAAAGAATTGAATACGGTAAAGACGCACAGGATTGTCTGGCGCGACCAAATGCCCAGGAAATTTACAACGAGGCTGCTGTCACCCGTCTTCAACGCCTGGTTTACGATGGTCAGGCTGCTCGCGAACACCTCGGACGTGCGAATACTCGTCTCGTGGTCAGTATCGCGAAACGCTACATGGGACAGGGTTTGCCGTTTCCCGATCTGATTCAGGAAGGCAATGTTGGTCTGATGCGCGCTGTTGATAAATATGATTACAAGCGTGGCAACCGCTTCAGCACCTATGCAACCTGGTGGATTCGGCAAGCGATCACCCGCGCACTGGCGCAAAAAACCCGCACCATCCGCATTCCGCTGCACATGACCGAGCGCATTCGCCAGATGTACCGTATGGCGCAGTCACTTGAGCAAAACCTGGGTCGCCGCCCAACTCCTGAAGAAATTGCCTACGAGATGGACTTGCCAACCGACAGCGTGCGCAGCATGATGGATGCCAGCCAACACGCGATTGCGCTGGAACGTCCGGTGGGTGATGATGGTGACAGTGAATTTGGCGATTTTATTGAAGATCAAGACTCCCCAAGCCCCGTCGAAGCAGCCACGCAGCATTTATTACAAGAAACCATTGAAGAAGTCTTGAGCGAACTCACGCCCCGCCAGAGTCACATTTTGCGCTTACGCTTTGGGCTGGGTGGTGGTGAACCGCACACGCTCGAAGAAATTGCCAATAAATTTGGCCTCAGCCGTGAGCGTATTCGTCAGCTTGAAAAAGAAGCCCTCCGCCGCCTGCGCCACCCGCGCCTGGCACATAATCTGCGCGATTATCTGGGCTAGAAGCAGGGACATACAATTTAATAGTCTGTTATTTCAGCCGGGCGTCATTGCCCGGTTTTTCATACTTAAATTGGGTAAATATAGGAATAAATTGGGTTAGAATGGCGATTGACCCTCGATTTCCGTAAAGCCTATAATTAACAACGAAGATGGTCATTTATCTACAGAGCAAACAGCAAAGGAAAAGAAAATGGCAGGCCCCAAGTATGCGTTCTTTAAAGGTCAGATTGTTCCTATTGAAGATGCGAAAATCAGCGTGATGACTCACGCACTGCATTATGGCACCGGGGTTTTTGCCGGGATGCGCGCTTATTGGAATGAAGAAGAAGAACAGCTTTATATTTTCCGCCCCTACGATCATTTCGAGCGTTTGCTGCAATCCGGTTCGCTGATGCGTATGAAGCTCGATTTTACGCCTGAAAAGCTTCTGGGGATTTTGACTGATCTGCTGCGAAGTGAAAACTACAGCGAAAACTCATATATCCGCCCGTTGGCCTATAAATCGCAGGAGACTCTGGGAATCAGCCTGCACGATATCGCGGATGACCTGACGATTATGGCGTTCCCGGTGGGTAACTTTGTTATCACCGACAAAGGCGCACATCTGTGTGTTTCTGGCTGGCGGCGGGTTGACGATAATGCGATTCCCGCGCGTGGCAAGGTTACGGGCGCTTATGCCAACTCGACGCTGATTAAGAGCGATGCGCTGTTGGCAGGTTTTGACGATGCGCTGATTCTCAACCAGGATGGTCACGTGGCGGAAGCCAGCGGCGCAAACGTCATGATTATCCGCAAGGGTGTTGTGATTACGCCGCCGATTAACGCCAATGTGTTGGAAGGCATTGTTCGTCGTTCGCTGATTCAACTGCTGCAAGACGAAATGGGCATTGAAGTACAGGAACGCAATGTTGATCGCACAGAAGTTTATATTGCCGATGAGATTTATTTATGCGGCACAGGCGCTCAGGTTGCGCCCGTTACACACGTCGATCATCGCCCGGTTGGTACAGGGGAAGTCGGCCCGATCACGCGTGAACTTCGTGAATTGTTCTTTAAAGTTGTCACCGGGCGTGTTCCTAAATATCGCGACTGGCTTTCACCAGTTTACAGCGCCGAGCAGATTGCGTCCCGGTAGAAACAGGGATTTCTCCCGTTACACGCAAGCAAAGGAGATATGATGTTAAAGCATGTTCTCGTACCACTGGATGGGTCGGAACTTTCTGAGAGAGCGATTGAACACGTCAAGCGTTTGATCGGCCCAGAGACTGAAATTACGCTGTTGGTGGCAGTTGATTCGCCGGAATATATTGCTTACAGCATGTATGGATCGGCACCGGGTGCATCCGTAGCACCTATGACACCGACGTTTGATTATCAATCCCTGTCCGCCGAAATGACTTCCCAGTCGCGAACTTATCTTGAGCGCATTGCCTCAGATTTGAAACAGGCAGGCTACAAAGTGCATCAATCCGTTGAGACAGGATTGCCTGCGGAACTGATTGTTGAGACTGCGCAGAAATTGGGCGTTGACGCGATTGTCATGTCTACGCATGGTCGTTCTGGCCTGAGCCGCTGGATACTCGGCAGTGTGACCAGTAAAGTGTTGAGTGCTGCACCTTGCCCGGTGTACGTTATCCCGCGCGAAAAATCGACTCACGAAGGTTAATGAAACTATATGGGGCATGGCACCCGCCACGCCCCATATTTTGTGTCTAATTTTGAAGCTTGTTCTGCCTCAATACGGTTGGATCATCAACTAACCTGCCGCCACGCACCGTTGAGCCAATCACGAGTGCTGCGCCGATAAGAACCAGATTCTTGACGATGTATTGACCTTCCAGCGTCAACGCGAATGGAAACTGTATGAATACGAGGTCGGGACGCAGGAAAACGGGTGATATTGTCCCCGGCATTTGCAAAAACAGCAGCAGAATGGTCAGGCGCATGAATTTGCCCGCGATAAACCCTAAACCGATTGCCATTTCCCAGATCGCGAGGAAAGGCAAAAAGAGATTCATCGGTAAAAATGTAATCGACTCGCGAATAAGGTTTTCAGCAGGACTTAACCCTGGCACCAGTTTGAGCGCACCGAACCAGAAAAAAACAACCCCCATGGAAATCCGCAAAAATGTGATCCCATAGGTCGCCATGAGGTGAGTGATTTGTATGTCGATGCGGTCAAATGTCTGTTGAAACCCCGTCTTCGGTTCATTGTGTGTTTCGAGATTCATCAAATTGCTCCCTTAAATCTGTGTGTTTTCGTGAAAAATTACACAAACATGGTTTCATTATAGCAAAGCTTGAAAGCGATAATCATAACCATTGCATTAAGAAATCAGCTTGTAGCGATCCCTGCCCAAGCCGTATAATGAATTTTAGTCATGTCTTAGAAACTCTTATTGCGCTCATGCGTATTGATATGAGAATAGTCTCTGTGTGTTCATGATTGAAGAAACGAGAATTTGGTATGGCAAATAACAACGTGGTCATTCGCGTACAAGGGTTGGCTAAAGAACTGCCGATGGGCAAAGTCACCGTTCACGCCCTGCGCGGTGTCGATATGGAAATTTACGCGAATGAAATGGTGAGCATCGTAGGGCCTTCCGGCAGTGGCAAAAGCACACTGCTGGGGTTGATCGGTGGGTTGGATACGCCTACAAAAGGCAAAATCGAGATCGACGGCGTGGACATCACGCGCATGAACGAGGATCAGCTTACAGAAATACGCAACGAAAAAATTGGTTTTATATTCCAGTTTTTCAATCTGATTCCAACATTAACGGCGCTCGAAAATGTTGCGCTGCCGATTCAGTTCGCTCGTAAGCCACAGTTTAAACCCGAAAAACGCGCTAAGGAACTGCTCACTCTGCTGGGATTGGGAGACCGCCTGCGCCATCGTCCTTCCGAGCTTTCCGGTGGGCAGCAGCAGCGTGTCGCCATCGCGCGTGCGTTAGCCAATAATCCTCCCTTACTCCTCGCCGATGAGCCGACAGGCAACCTGGATTCTGAAGCGGGTAAAATCGTGCTGGATGCGCTAAAGCAGATTCAAAAAGAGTCTGGAACAACAGTGGTTATCGTCACGCACGACCCCGATCTGGCGGAATTTACAGACCGTACCATTACACTGGTAGACGGTGAAATCCACAAGGATGGATTGAAAAAACAAATATTTGAAGCGTAATTTTTGCCCGCGAAACTATCTCAATTATAGCGGTCTGTGCTAAAATACAGGCACGGCAACGAAGCAAGATCAGACGGGAAGTTTAATTATGCGGGCAGATTTCGTACTTGATTATGATGTGCTGACGGTTCAACAACCACACAAGCTCTATCTTGTTGCGCGTCTTACGGCTGGCCCTGCTCCCGACGATCATCAACGCCGTCCGTTGAATCTTGGCGTAGTTATCGACCGGAGTGGCTCGATGGCCGGGGATAAACTGGACTATACGCGCCAGGCCGCCCAATTTCTCGTCCAAAATCTCAGCACCCGCGATATTCTCTCCATCGTCCTCTACAACGACCACATTGAAACCCTCATTCAGCCCGAACCCGTCCAGCATAAAGACATGATCTCGCAGAAGATCGCCAATATTAAATCCAGCGGTACGACTAACCTCAGCGGCGGTTGGCTGGAAGGCGCTAATCACGTCACTGTCAACCAGAGCAGCGATTATCTGAACCGCGTCATTCTGATGACGGATGGACTGGCGAACCGAGGCATTATTGATGCAGATAAGCTGGTCGCGCTGGGTAAGCAAAAATTTGAAGGCGGTATCAGCACGACGACAATGGGACTTGGCTCGGATTTTAATGAGGATTTGCTGATTTCGATTGCCAATGCCAGCGGTGGCGCATTTTATTTTATCGAAAGTCCGGAAGTCGCCCCGCTGATTTTTCAGGAAGAGCTGCGCGGTTTGCTGAGTGTCATTGGTCAGAATCTTGTCATCACTCTGGAATTAACAGGGCATGTATCGAATGTTGCTCAGTTGAACGCTTATCCGGCGACGATTGATGGCAAACGTGCAGCGTTCCGGCTGGGCGATGTATTTGGCGAAGAAGTGAAGACGCTGGCTCTCGAACTGACTGTGCCTGCTTTACAACATGTGGGTGAGAAACAGATTGCCACGCTGCGCTTTGATTATGATGAACTGACGGAAAATGGCGCTGAACATCGTGTCCTGGAAATGCCTGTCATCGTAAATATTGCGCCGGAAGGCCAGCAGCCTGTCCTCGCTAACCCGGATGTGAGTCAATCTGTTCTGCTCCTGAAATCAGCTCAAGCGCGGCGGGATGCGGTTCAAGAGGCCGACCAGGGGAATTATGAGGGTGCATCCCAGTTGCTGCGTCAGGCTGCCGTCGCGATTGAAAAAGCCGGACTCGATGACGCAGAACTGGAAGAGGAACGATCTGCGCTTCTCAAACAGGCCGAGGAAATGGAGCGCGGCACCGAAACCTATAACGAATTTAGCCGCAAGATGATGTCCACGCAGGCCATTTATACAATGACGGACAGACATGGCAGCACACAAGCGATGCGTGTCCGTGAACTTGAGCGTTTATTAAAAGAACAACAGCCTGTTGCAGTACCCGTTGAGAAGAAAAAATCGGGGGTTATGCCAAAAACCGTGACTTGGAATGATAAAACATTCCCATTGGAAGGCGAATTGATTCGCATTGGCCGCGCACCGCAAAACGAGATCGTGATTAAAGTGAATGGTGTGTCGCGTTTTCACTGTCAGATCAAACGCGAGGCAAACAGCCTCTTAATTGAAGACCTGAGCAGCACGAATGGCACACTGGTGGATGGTCAACTGCTTCAGAAGCCTTACGCGCTGAACGCAGGTGATGAAGTTTACATCTGTAATGAAAAACTGATATTCCACGCTTAATGGTTGAATGGTTATCTCCTGATTGCGAGAGGGAAATTTATGCACGATTATGAGACGTACCCGGTGGTTGTGGCTGGTGTACACCGTGATTTACGCTTGTTCGAGATCAAGCCCGGCGTGAAGATTGCGATTATCAACATCCTGGGGGATACCGAATTGGTGGAGGCCGCAAGTATCGAACTCGCGCCGAAATTGGCGGCTTATTCGCCTGACGTTCTGGTGACGGCGGAGGCCAAGAGCATCCCTCTGGCACACGCTTTATCTGTGCGCATGAAATTGCCCTATATCGTGCTGCGAAAATCCTATAAACCCTATATGGGCGTGGCGCTTCAGTCGGAGACCTTGAGCATCACGACAGGTAAGCCGCAGACGCTCTTTCTGGACGAGAAGGATCATGAGTTAATCAGCGGCAAGCGGGTCGTGCTAGTCGATGATGTGATCTCGACGGGCAGCACGCTGCAAGGGATGCGGCTGATTATGAGCAAGGCCAATGCGCATGTTGCTGCCGAGGCGGCAATTTTTACGGAAGGGGATAGGGCGCAGTGGACGAATGTCATTGCTCTGGGGCATTTGCCTGTCTGGGTTGACAAAAATAAAATTTAACGGTAAAAAATATTTGAAAGCACCGATAAGGAAAATATAATGACATCTTTGATTCCGCGTAAGCTGATTTTTGGCAATCCTGATAAAGCTTTCGTGCAGATCAGCCCAGATGGCGCACGAATCGCCTACCTCGCTTCAGTAAATGGTGTGCTAAATGTTTGGGTCGGCCCGGCTGATGATTTGGAATCGGCCAAGCCTGTGACGAATGATACCAAGCGGGGGATTCGCTCTTATAAATGGGCTTATACCAGCGCACATATTCTTTATATTCAGGATGTAGGTGGCGACGAAAATTGGCGCATCTACAGCGTAAACCTCGACAGCGGGAATATTCTCGATCTCACGCCGTTCGAGGGTGTTCAGGCGCAAATCCAGGAGGTGAGCGCAAAATATCCGAATGAAATTCTGGTTGGCTTGAATAACCGCGTACCGCAGCTTCATGATGTCTACCGCATCAATGTTAACACAGGCGAACGCAGCCTGGTGCTGGAAAATGAGGGGTTCGTCGGGTTTGTGCCGGATGAGGACTTGCAAGTTCGTCTCGCTATGCAGAGCACACCCAGCGGTGGCGTGAATCTTTTCAAGCGAACCGACACATGGGAGCTGTTTCAGGAAATTTCGCAGGCCGATATGCTAACATCTGAGCCTGTCGGTTTCGATAAAGGTGGCAAAACGCTTTATATGACCGACAGCCGCAATCGCAATACGGCAGCATTGGTCGGCATCAATCTGGAAACAGGCATACAAACGGTGATCGCCGAAAACCCCGACGCAGATGTCAGCGCCACCCTGATTCACCCGACGGAAAAGACGATTCAGGCTGTCGCATTCACTATTGAGCGCAAAGAGTGGCAGGTATTGGATAAAGCGGTTGGTGACGACCTAGCCTATCTCAAAACTATCGCGCGTGGTGATGTCGAAATTCTCAGCCGCACACTCGACGATCAGGAGTGGATTGTCGTTTATTCGCAGGATAACGGCCCGGTGCGTTTCTATCACTATGATCGCAAGCAGCGTCAAGCACGCTTTTTATTCACCAATCGAAAGGCGCTGGAGGGGCAAACGTTAGCGCAGATGCACCCTGTAACCATTCCGGCGCGTGATGGACTGAAGCTGGTGAGCTATTTTACGCTTCCGGTGGACAGCGATAGCAATGGCGATGCGCGTCCCGACAAGCCGCTGCCGATGGTGCTGTATGTACATGGCGGCCCCTGGGGACGTGACAACTGGGGCTATCACCCCATTCACCAGTGGTTAGCCAATCGCGGTTATGCCGTGATGAGCGTCAATTTCCGAGGATCAACCGGACTTGGTAAGGATTTTATCAATGCGGGTGATATGGAATGGGGTGCAAAAATGCACGATGACCTGATCGACGCGGTGGATTGGGCAGTTGGTGAAGGTATCGCTGACCCTGACCGCGTGGCGATCATGGGCGGCAGCTATGGCGGTTATGCGACTCTGGCGGGTGTGACCTTTACACCGGATAAATTCGCCTGTGGGGTGAGCATTGTTGGGCCGTCGAATCTGGTAACGCTATTGGAAACGCTTCCACCCTATTGGGAGCCGATGATCGAATTGTTCACCTCTCGCGTTGGCGACCATCGCACCGAAGACGGACGCGCATTTCTGAAGGAGCGATCCCCACTCACCTATGTAGACCACATCAAACGTCCGCTGCTGATCGGTCAGGGCGCAAATGATCCGCGCGTCAAACAGTCGGAATCCGATCAGATCGTCCAGGCGATGCAGGCCAAAAATATCCCTGTGACCTATGTGTTGTATCCTGATGAGGGACACGGATTTGCCAGACCGGAAAATAACCTGTCGTTTTTTGCCGTGACTGAGGCGTTTCTGGCAGGCGTTTTGGAAGAAAGCTATGAGCCAATTGGCAGCGATTTCCAGGGTTCAAGCATCAGTGTACCTGCTGGCGCGAACGAAATCCCCGAATTAGCTGATTCACTCGCTGCGGCGAATAATTAGTCGAGTAAATCAAAAGGGCGCATCGTACATTACGGTGCGCCCTGCTAAATTTCCCCAATGGAATTTTACGGCCAGTCAGCCAGCAGCTTTTTGACTTCCTCATAGTGTCCGGTTTCGTCCACCACCATATTTTCGAGCTGAACACCCAGCCCAAGTTCGCCTAACGCTTTTGCTTGTTCGCTGCGTTGGCTATAACCCGCAATGGCTTTACTCTCGGCTTCAAGAATGCGTTCAAGCATTTCTTTTGGCGTTTCAGCGGAGGGTACGGGCAAGGGTGTGGTGGTTGGGATGCCGCCGAGCGTAATGATCTTGTCCGCGAGGAATTGTGCGTGACCCTGCTCATCTGGAATTTCAGACTGCATAAATTTTGACAATTCCAGGCGGTATGGCCCCATGACCTGGGCTGAATAAGTGGTATACATAATAATGGCTTGAAATTCGGATGCGAGATCGGCATTTAAGGCGTCGATGAGTTTTTGCTTGTCCATGATTTCCTCTTTACTCTGGTAAACATTACGAAAAACATTGTAACAAGCGAGTGTTAAAACGAAGTATAAGCTTTTATCAGAACTTTATTAGTTTTGCGTTTTTTCGACCACCAGCAGGTGTGATAAACCCCAGGTGTCCAGCGGTGTACCTTCAAAACGGTAGAGAAAATCGCGAATGACGCGGCCAGCTGTGCCAAAACGCGCGATGATATTGTCGTAGCCGCCGTATATGCGCTGATATTGAGCCACTCGTACAGGGCAGCCGTCGAACAACCGGAGCAGGCTCCGCCGTGTATAAGTGCGGACATGTGGAGCAAGCTTATTGCGCCAAATGTCGGGGAGATAATTAATCAGCGGTGTGTTGCCGAAATGATACTCGTTGCGCCAATAATGCCCATGAGTCTCGAAAGGATACCAGCGATTCGGCGCAAAAATGACGATACGGCCTCCCGGCTTGAGGACGCGCACCATTTCCTGTGCGGACAGCCGATCATCGGTGACGTGTTCCAGCACTTCGTGTGAGATAATGGTGTCAAATAAATTGCTTGCGTAGGGGAGATATTCTGCCGCAGCGACCAGCGCGTGAGGAGTATCGGCCTGCGCTTCCTGCACACGTGGCTCTTCGATGTCGAATGCCTCAACGCTGGATGTGAAACGGCGGCGGATTTGCGAAGCGTACATACCCACGCCGCATCCTGCTTCAAATACGTGGGCATCTTCAAGCTTTGCCCATCGCGCGATCATCTGCAAGCGGCGTTCCTGACCCGCCCGCCAGACGTAACTCGGTTCTCCGCGTAAAGCGGCTAAATTCGACGGCGACATGGGGTTATATTGATTCGCCGGGTCGGATCACCGTAGCCCCGATTTTGCCGACTTTGGGGTTGCGGATCTGTGTACTTGGCGTCGTTGATTTGATGGGGACGAGGATGGTAATGGTCGTTCCTTTACCTTCGGCGCTTTCGATTCGCAAAGAAGCATCGAGAAGGGCAGCACGTTCACGCATGTTGACCATGCCCAGGCTGCCACGCTGGTCATAATTGGCATCAACCGCGCCTGTATCAAAGCCGACCCCGTTATCAGCAATCTGTACCACAACAAAATCGTCCTGCCGGTGGACATTCGTGCTGATCACTTCGGCTTCGGCGTGTTTACGAGCATTGCCGACAGCTTCCTCGACAATATAAAAGATCACACCCTGCTGATGACTATCGAGTACGCGCTCGACATCGCTGGCAACGTTGACGGCGACGGCCTGATTGTGCGTTTCCAGAAGTTTTTCCGAAAGCTGATTGAGCGCGGCGGTCAAACCCTGGCTTTCCAGCACCAACGGGCGCAGTGTGAACAGCATATTTCGAATTTCTTTGGTCGTCTTACGCGCCAATTCTTCAACTTTCTTGAGTTCTGCTGGAACTTCTTCGGGTTTACGTTCGAGCAATCGGTAGATATAGCTCATACGCATGGCGATTGCCGAGACATTCTGGGTGGGGCCATCGTGCAGGTCGCGTGCCAGTTTTTTACGCGCGTCCTCCTCCACATCGACAATGCGCTCTTTTTCCTGCACGAGGTTGCGATATAAAACAGCGTTTTGCATCGCAATCGTCACCTGAGTGCCAATCGCTGCCAGTAAGTCCATATGATCTTCGGTGAAAGCATCGGCGACATCGCTGCCATACAGCAGGATACCAAAATTGTCATAACGAGCGCGGAGGGGGATGCACAAAATTGAACGCACTGCCTGGAAGGCCACAAAATATTGTAGTTCTGGGTCTTTACGCGCTTCTTTACCCAAAATGGGTACGCCTTCGCGCAGCGCTCTGCCAATGATCCCTTCTTTACCGGGTACGACACGACCTTCATCATTGCGGGTCAGCCCGCGCCCAGTGGAAACTTCGAGTTCGCCGGAGTCGCGAAAAATCAGGACTGCACTGGTGAGTCGTTTGCCGACATGATCGCGCATTCCCAACCGTCCGGCTTCGATTGCGGCACTGAGGACTTTTTCATAATTCAGTGTTGAGCCGAGCGCAGCAGCCATGTCAGTGACCGCACGGGTTTTTTCGCGCACATCTTCCATTTCAAGTGTGCTGGAAATTCGAATTGACTCGATATCATGCTGGTACGTCTTTTTCATATGTTCCAGCAGGTAGGCTGCAACACTGGAAGTAATGCCGATCAGGACGATCATCAACAGTGGAAACATCAGGCTGGAGAGCGTTGCATCAGAGGGGATAACCTCAACCATGATGATTAAGACCGCAACGATGCCTACTGCCTGAATGATCGCTCCCACTAACCCTAACCGGAGTGCGCCCGTCAACATCAAGGCAGACGCAATCGCAATCACAAAAACCGGATCGAATTTGCTTATATTGAAGAAAAAACCAGCAATCGCACAATCACCCAGTACGATGAGCGGCGGGATCACTTTGTGGAGATTGGGAAACATCGCGACCAGAAAAAAGATGACATTAACCAACGCGCCAACGACCAGCGCGATCAAAATATCCGAGATGTCGGCAGCCATTCCCAATACCTGGGTGCGTTGGAGATAGAGGCCAGCAGAGATGAAGATCAAGATTAGCCAGCGGAGGCCAAAAAATGCCCAATCCTGCTGGGTCAGCGTGACCGATTTGGTATTCATGTAAAGACAACACCTCAAACCCAATAGCAATTGGTGCAATATATAACGTACCACACTAAGCGTAATTCATCAATCAAGATAGCGGAAGTGCGGAAGTGTGATGAATTGAAACAATTGGGTAGACTTTATTTTAATTAAGTTTTTACTGACTAAATCACCTAAAGGATACGAGCGTGGCAATTATTGGCACGGATCATACCAGTTATACGGTGAGCGATCTATCACGGACGCTCCGGTTTTATCGCGATTTATTGGGCTTCGAGGTCGTTCGTGAACGACCTTCCATCACCAATAACTATTTCCGCAAAATTGTAGGTTTTCCAGATGGGGTTATCCGGGATGCAATGCTCCGCATCCCTGGCAGTACCCATTTTCTGGAGCTGTTTGAATATCAACAACCGCGTGGTGTCCGGCAGGATTTGACACCCAATAATCCGGGCAGCAGCCATATCGCCTATTACGTGGATGATTTGTCAGGGATGTACCAGCGCTTGAAAGATGAAGGCGTGGAGTTCGTCAGTGAGCCGATTTATCTGGACGAAGGCCCAAACACAGGCGGCTGGGCAGTCTATATGAAAGACCCGGATGGCATCCTCATCGAGTTATTCCAGCCACCGCCGAAATAGTGCTGCCACAAATCTGCCGATTAACAGAGGCATCGGATCATTTTGAGGGGTATTTTGTGGATACCCCTCCGTGTGAAAAGTTAAATTAGCTGCGTATGCGGATATGGTCGAGTTTTGAGAGTTCGCGCACCTGCAAATCCGCACGATAGCTGCTGCGTACTAGCGGGCCACTCTCGACCCACTTGAAGCCCATTTCCAGGCCAGCCTGCTTAATATCCGCAAATTCCTGGGGCAGCCAGAAGCGTTCGACAGCCAGATGCTGCTTGCTCGGCTGCAAATATTGACCAACCGTGAGAATATCCACGCCGCGCTGTGCCAGATCACGCATCACGGTGAGCACTTCGTCCAGTGTTTCGCCCAGACCGAGCATAATGCCGCTTTTGGTCAACACGAGGGGATCCATTTTTTTAGCGTTTTCCAGTGTCGTCATCGCCCATTCGTATTTATCCTGCGGCTGCACACGCTTGAACAGGCGCGGAACGGTTTCGACGTTGTGATTCAGAATTTCCGGCTGCGCGTCCATGACGATTTTGAGCGCGTCGGCGTTGCCTTTAAAATCGGGAATCAGCACTTCGATGCTGCATCCGGGCTGCAACTGACGGATGCGGCGAATGACCATCGCGAAAATTGGCGCTCCGCCGTCGGCGCGTTCGTCGCGGTTCACGCTGGTGATGACGACGTGTTTCAGCCCCAGAGCGCGGACGGATTCTGCCACGCGATTCGGCTCTGCCCAGTCGAGTGGGCTGGGTCGCCCGGTTTTGATGTCGCAGAAGCCGCAGGAGCGAGTGCAGGTATCGCCCATCATCAAAAATGTCGCTGTACCACGCCCCCAGCATTCGCCAATATTGGGACACTGGGCTTCCTCGCAGACGGTATGCAGCGATTGCTCACGCATCAGGCCATAGACACGCTGGTAATCCTCGCCACCCGGCGCACGGACCTTGATCCAGGGTGGACGGCGGCGCGGGTGTTCAGGGTCGGGTTTCCAGCCGTCAGGGTTATCGTTCACGATGGGAATCGTGTTTGGGTTAAGTAAATCAGTCACGTTAGGACTCCATTCGTTGGCATAAACTATTATAGCCGATTCACGAAGCTGTCATGAGAGCCAAATCAATCCTGCTGTCAGAATAATCGACTGCGCGTAGTCAAGAGACCTTACATCGGCACAGCCATTCAGGGCATAAAAGTGAACACACGGCTCAGATCGTGCGGGTCTGTATTGGTTTGCGCCAGCAGCCAGCGCCAAAGTCCGGTGATAATGCCTTCGCGAATAGTAACAAAAACCAGCAGTACAAAAATTGGACTTACCACCGCCGCCAGCCAACCCCGAAGCGCCAGACTTTCGAATAGACGTGGCACGATCACCAGCACAGTGAGTGCTGTTGCCGCATAAACGATAAGCTGGATCGCCAGAAAACCGCCTCCTGCCCACAGCCGCGCCTCGGTTCGGTTATCACTATAGAGTGGTGCGATGATGCCAATTAATCCGCTTAAGATAGCGGAATGGATAAAATCAATGTGCAGCGCGGTCAACAAAGTGGTGATGTCGATCACGAAAATGAGCGTGTCCGGGAGATTGAAATTTCCCATCATTGAGCCAAGAAAAAGGACAGCGGAAACGGCAAAAATGATGCGAAGCATGACACCGCGCAGCTCAAGAAGCTGGTTAAAAAGCTGATTGCGATATAAGCAGCCTGTATAAACTGCCCAATCTGCCGCGAGGCCGCCGGGAGGCAGCAGGCAGAGGAGATCGTGTGTGCCATTTCGCCGTTCACGCGCGACAAGTTGGCTAATATCCATCGCCCAGATCAGGCCATAAACGCTGCCACTCAATAACGTGCTGCGCAGCAAAATCACAACAGGGATGATGATCGGCAATGCGAGTAGAAATACCAGCAGTGTGACCAGTCCCGATTGTGCGTTGCTACTCAGGACATTCGTAAGCAGAATTGCGGCGGCAAAAATCAGCAAGTATGCAATGGATAGGCGGTCAATCCAATTCAAACGTCCCGACATTTGGTTCAATGCGTCAGAGGTCATGGAACGTTTTACCGTTAACCAGAACAGCGGGTGCATAGCAGGCGGGTGATTGAGCGCGTGCCACAAACGCAGGGAGATCATCGCGCCAGGTTGAGATCGACTTCGTTCATACGTGCCTGAAGCTGCCAGGTGAGCAAATACCACAGGGCGAAAATCATCACCTCACGGCTGAGATAGAAAACCATTAAACGGGCAATCGGCAGACTTAACTCGGCGAATCCGACAATATTCAGATTTGTGTAAATATCGGACAGTGCTACAAATCCCACGACCCAGGCGATCAGGTAAGTCGAGATTTGAAAAGCCAGAAATCCAGCAGCCGCCAGCAGCCGCGCATCCAGTTCGCTGCGGGTGTAGTTGGGGACGTTCATGCCGATCAGACTGCCCATGACCGCCGATTGGATATAGTCAATGTAAAAGGCTATCGCCAGCGTGACGATGTGGACGACAGTGGACAGCAGCATCAACACGTAGGTGTATCGGGAAGCCGCGATGCCGATAAACAGAGGCAGGATGAGTGCGCCGGGGATGGTCAATAAGCCCTGGACGATGCGCGTCCGCTGACCGTGAATCCGTGTGAATAACTGGTTGCGATAGAGATAGCCGGTGCAGATCGCCCAGCTAATGCGCAGCTTGCCGGAAGGAGACAGGCATAACAAATCGTATTTGCCGTCACTGCGGATACGCGCGATGATCTGGCTGATGTTCGCCGCCCACACGAAGCCGTAGATCGTGCCTGTAAACAAAATGATGCCGATAATCAAACCAAATATCGGGTTAAACATCAGCGGTAGGATCGTTTGCGGCAGCTTCAAAATCCCGATAGCGAAGAGGATTCCCAGAATTGATAACCCGACAGGCGCAATGAAGCTGATATAACTTCGAGCGCGGGCTGGTGAAGCAGCAGTAATGAGTTCAAAAACCGGATGTTTCAGCGGAGGGGTATGGAGGGCGCGCCAGAGTTTCCAGGTCATCATCATGGATTATCACTCGAAACAGTTGTTGAACATTTGTGCATATACAAACACTGAGTATAGGCGTTTCAGGTTCGAAAAACAAAAATCAGCGCACAGCTTTGAACACGGTTCGCAGTTCAGTTGGATTGGCGTTAAATCGCTGTGCTAGCAAGTGCCAGATCACCAGAATGATGCCTTCGCGCAGGGCATAGAAAATCACCAGGCGCAGAATCGAGAAGATGAGGCTGACGTGCAGCATAGAAGCACTGTGAAAAATTGGCAAAATGATGAAACTGGCAATGAGGGTCAAAAGATAGACCGCGATTTGCACAGTGAGAAAACCACTCACTGCCCACAATCCGGCATAGAGCCGATCTGGTATGTAGGTTGGCGTAATCATGCCAATCAAATTTGCCAGCAGGAGCGATTGCACATGGTCGATATAAAAGAAAGCTATCGCCAGACTGAGGGCATACACCAGAGTCATCAAAAGCTGCGAGGTTTCTGCCTGCCCATCGGAAGAAATCGCCAGCAAGATCGGGATTGCAAGAGCGATGACAAGCGCCAGAGTCACGCTGATCGAGATCATAGGCATCACGAAGCGCAGACCGCGAAAAAATTGGCTCCGATAAAGATTGCCTGTACACAGCGCCCAGCCAACTCCCAATGCGCCGGAAGGTTGCATACAGAGTAGATCGTAGGTTTCTAGTTCATATTCACGCGCGATAGCGGTGCTGACCCGGAATGCCCAGATCATGCTGTAGAGGGTGTTGCTGCACGCAACAACGACCAGGACGATAATCGCGGGATTCATGAACAGCATCGGCCATACCAGCGTCGCCAGCGCACACATGACCACATATCCGGTCATCAACTCCACCAGCCGTCGCATACGACTGCGGATGAAATGGGTCGAGATAGTTCGTTGAAATAACGGGTGTGCGTAGGGCGGGCTGCAAAGCGCACGCCACAATTTCCACGTCAGCATGTCAACGCCTTAATGCGATGGTTGAAGTTTGCCGCGCCGGATTTGCCACTCGACATAGAAGCTGGCGACAAAATAGTAAATCGGGAAAAAGGTGCTCAATAGGATGAGGTCTGGGTTGGGCTGTTCCTGGAAAAGCAGATAGAGCATCAGGATTCCCCAGCTAATCGCCAGCAGCCATGTGGTTTTCGAAAGCACACGGTTTTTGCTTGGGTAGAGATAGCGGGTGGGGATAAAGGTCAGCACAGCCGGGATGACGACCATCAGGACGGCCCAGAACGGCTCTGGCTTGAGCAAATAGAGATACAGCGCGACAACATTCCAATAGCTGGGGAAGCCGAGGAAAAAATTGTCGGGCGTTTTCATATTGATCTGCCCGTAAGCATATAGCCCGGCGATGACCGGAACGGTGATCCAGACCAGACTCGGCAGCAGACCCGTAGACCCCATGATAAACACCGGAATCCAGATAAAGGTAAGGAAATCGATAATGTTGTCGATCATCGCGCCGCTGAAATTGGGCAAAACTTCGCTCACCCGCACTTTTCGCGCCAGGAGGCCATCGGTGGAGTCAATGATTACGGTGATGAACAGCAGCAAAAATGCAAGGCGAATCTCGCCGCCCGCCGCCGCGAACAGCGCCAACATCCCAATCACGCCGCCAATTGCTGTATAAAAATGCGCTAACCATGCCGCTAGTTTTCGATTTGACACGTTTCAATTCCTGTACTGACTAATCGTGATTTTTAGTGGACTGATGCTGCTTGCCTGCCGTGTTTGTTAATGAACTGCTGCTTGTTCGCCATGTTTATTAGTGGACTGATGCTTGTCTGCCGCGCCGGATTACGTAAGCTACTGCAATGACGACAGCTAATACTAGAATTGTAGTCTGATAAGTGTCCATCCATAACAAGACTTCTTGCCAGTTGTCACCCAACCAATAGCCGAAAATCGTCAGCGGTGCGATCCAGAGGGCCGCGCCGACAGTCGTAAAAATCGTAAATACTGCGATATTCATGCGGATTACGCCTGCCGGGATGGATACGACACCATGAACAAATGGCATCAGCCGCCCGATCAGGACAATTGTAGAGCCGTAACGTTCGAATAATTCTAATCCGCGTTCGAAATCTTGGACGCTGACTAACTGAATATTAAAACGCAGGATTTTGAGCGTACCATAGCGAGCGATCATATCCCGTACACGTTTTTCGCCGAGCCGATAGCCTAATGTGTAATAGATAATCGATCCTGCGAGTGACCCCAATGTGCCTGCGATGATAACGGCTGGCAAAGAGACCTTTCCAGCATAAGCCATCTTTCCTGCCAACGGGTAAAGTACCTCAGATGGCGTGGGTGGAAAAAGGTTTTCGAATAGGGCGATTAACGAGATACCGGGTGCGCCGAAAGTCGCGATAATTCGCTCTACCAAACTCGTAATGGATTCCACAAGATTTGACAACAGTGGTTCTCCTGCAAATGACCAGCATGAAGCCAGTCAATTTATTATACACGATGCGAACAGAATATCCTGAGAGTCCGTTTCCAGCCGAACCATGAGCCGATTCCATAAGGACATAATGACGTGTTCTCGCATCAGATAAAGGGCTGCCAGGCTGAAAATAGGCCTGCTGACACTCGGCAACCATCCCTGGATTTCGGCGAGGTGATAAATGGCGGGCAAGACGGAAGCAGCAAATAACGCAACCAGGGCATAGACGACGATTTGAATAAAAAGATAAACCGCCGTCGTCCAGATACGCACTTCAATTTTATGGCGGGTGTAGGTCGGTGCGATCATGCCCATGATGCAGGCCAGAACAATGGACTGCATATCTTCGATACGAAACCACATCGTAAATGTCAGCATGTTGATGATAATCGCAACCAATGTCCAGATTTGATTTTCGGGTAGTGCAGGGCTGAAGTAAACCGCTATTCCAAAGATCAGAAACAGGCGTATCGGCCAGGTATAGTGCGAATCAAATTCGCGATATTTTCCATTTGAATACAGGCAGGCCATGCAAATGACCCAGTTCACCCCCAGCGCACCATCTGGCATCAGCGATAACGTTTCGTATACTCCTCTGCGACGAATGTGAGCGATGGTGCTGGCGGTGCGAAGTGCCCAGAGAAGTCCATAGAATGAACCGCTGAAGACCTGAAGAAGGGTGAAAATGGGGATTGAGATCAAAATGATAAACGACAACATGGAAGCTATAACGCGCGAGGCGAACGCGCTCAACGGCAGGAAAATCAGCGCAATCAACAACACCAGAGGGGGGAATGAAGTTTCAGAGAGGGCGTATGTTGCGACTGTCAATTGAAAGAGACGATTGGCGCGGGGCGGAAATTTCAACGCACGCCATAACTTACATGTGATCATCGTTACTTCTTTTTTGCAATCGTGAATAGAGTCTACTGATTATTTCACTTTTGCGATACACTTTTCCGCAGAAATGAAAGAAACTTAAAGGGGGAACTCTAAGAAGTCAAAATCGCGCAAAAAATTCCTTATCAAGTTAAGATTTTCTAAATAACATGGAGAAAGTTTTTCCAATATGCGTGACCTGAATTCAACTGAAAATACGCTTATATATATCGTTTTGGGTATTGCTATCGCTGGTCTGATCTATGCGGCTTTACTGGCGCGGCAAATCCTGAGCGAGGGTAAAGGTTCGAAGAAAATGCAGGAGGTTTGGGGTTATATCCGAACCGGCGCGAATGCGTATCTGCGTTCGCAACTGCGAATTATCATTGTTCTTGTTGCGGTTTTAGTCGTAGTCTTGTTTTTCAGTGTCTATGTGGTGAACCCGACACCTTATGCGATTGAGCATTTCTGCCCTGATATTGCTCACGAAATTCGCGCGGAGACACAGGCCGCAAATGTTGATGTAACAACGCTGACACTCGAAGAACGTAACGCGATTGTTTATCAGGAAGAAGCGCTGATCGTACAGCGCGGCGTTGTAGAATGCGAAGCTGCCCGTACCAGTACAGCGATTGGGCGCGCAGGCGCGTTCCTGATGGGCGCTATCTTTTCGGCGGCTGTCGGTTTCATCGGTATGAATATGGCGGTTCAGGGTAACGTGCGTGTGGCGGCTGCGGCTGTCGATCCAAAACGTGGTTACGCTGATGCGCTGCGTATCGCCTATCGCTCCGGCACGATCACGGGTATGTTGACCGATGGCCTGGGGTTGTTCGGTGGTACGGTCATTTTCATTATTTTCGGCATCGCCTCACCGGATGCGTTGCTCGGCTTCGGTTTTGGTGGAACACTGCTAGCGCTGTTCATGCGCGTAGGCGGCGGTATCTTCACCAAAGCAGCAGATGTCGGCGCGGATTTGGTCGGTAAGGTTGAAGCTGGATTGCCGGAGGATGACCCCCGCAACGCAGCGGTGATCGCCGATCTCGTCGGTGACAACGTCGGTGACTGCGCGGGTATGGCGGCGGATATTTTTGAAAGCTATGAAGTGACGATTGTCGCTGGTTTGATCCTCGGTCTGGCAGTGGCAACGGTCACAGGCAGCCCGGTCTGGATCGTGTTCCCGCTGGTCGTTCGCGGTATCGGTGTGGTGAGTTCGATCATCAGCACCTATCTCGTGAAGTCGGATACAGGTAAAGATGCACTCCAGGCGATCACTGGCGGCTTCCTGAAGGCCGCGATTATCAGTATTGTGTTGTTCGGTTTGTTCACGGTTTTCTATATGCGTGAACCCAACATCAATCAGGGTGGTATTATCTGGCAGCCCTTCGCAGCGGTTGTTATCGGTATCATTCTGGCGATTGTCATCGAGCGCGTGACGGCTTATTTCACTGATACGGAACATGAGCCAGTTCTGGAGATCGCCCGTAATACGCAGACCGGTGCTGCGACCACCATTCTGAGTGGTCTTGCCAGCGGTATGGAAAGCAGCGTGTGGGCGGTTATGGTTATCGCGGGCAGCATTCTGGCAAGCGTCGCAATCTTCGGGCTTTTCCCGATTACCGATGCGAACGGTGTGCAGGTTGTCGATACCTTTACGGCGGTGCTGTATGGTGTCGCGATGACGGGTATCGGCATGTTGACTCTCACGGGCAACAACGTTTCGATGGACGCTTTTGGCCCCATCTCCGATAACGCACAAGGCGTGGCGGAACTGGCAGGCGAGAGTGACGGCCCTGGTGGCGAAATCCTGCAAAGCCTGGATGCTGTTGGTAACACAACCAAAGCGATTACCAAAGGTGTGGCAATTGGTTCAGCGGTAATCGCGGCAGTCGCGCTGTTCGGTTCATTCCTGACCGATACGCGCGTCGTCCAGCTAGGTCTGGGTGTGCCGCTGGAAGATACCGTGTTTGGCACGGGCATCAATATCGCTGATCCAGTCGTTTTCATCGGCTTCCTGATCGGCGGCGGTTTGATCTTCCTGTTCAGCAGCCTGCTGATTCGCTCGGTGAACCGCGCGGCGTTCCAGATGATCGGTGTCGTGCGTAAACAGCTTCGCATCCCCGGCATTATGGAAGGCACGAAAACGCCGGATTATGCTGAATGCGTGGATGTTTCGACCCGTGCGGCGCAGCGTGAACTCCTTCCGTTGGGTGTTATCGCCGTGCTAACTCCGATTATCGTCGGTTTCCTGCTGGGCGCGACGGCTTTGGGCGGCTTCCTGGCAGGTATTATCCTCACAGGTCAGCTGATGGCCGTGTTTATGAGTAACGCGGGCGGCGCGTGGGATAACGCCAAGAAGTACATCGAAGATGGTCACTACGGCGGTAAGCGCTCGGAAGCACATAAAGCGGCTGTCGTTGGCGATACCGTCGGCGATCCGTTCAAGGATACGGCTGGCCCGGCGCTGAACCCGATGATTAAAGTGGTGAATCTGGTTTCGCTGCTGGTTGCGCCCCTGGTGGTGACGGCTGCGGCGCAGAGTACCGATACGTCACGCCTCATTATCGTCGTCGTGATGCTGGTGCTGCTGGGTGTGATTGTCTGGGCGGTTCAACGCAGCAAACGCAGCGACCCGGAAACACAGAAAATGGTTGATGCAGTTACCGCTGCTGGCGGCGACTGATCTCTTGAGCAAGTAATCTTAAAGGGGCGAACCCATTTGGTGGATTCGCCCCTTTTTTGTTGCTTTAAAACCGCCTGATGAATGATACAATTGGGACCATAGAAAAATCCTTCACAATAATCAGGACACCCTATGACTCTCCATCTCTGGCATAATTTATCATCTGGCCCACAAGTTCCCGATATTATCTACGCGGTGGTCGAAGTGCCGAAAGGCAGCCGCAACAAATATGAATACAGCAAAAGCGCTGGCGTTATCAAGCTGGATCGTGTGCTGTACAGCTCACTTCATTATCCGGGTGATTATGGATTTATCCCGCAATCCTATTATGGTGACGGCGATCCCCTCGATGTACTGGTTATGATGGAAGAAACAACATTTCCGGGCTGTGTGATTGAGGCGCGACCTATAGGAATGCTGCGTTTGTTAGATCGTGGTGATAACGACGATAAGATTCTGGCTGTCCCCGCCACTGATCCCAAGTTTAACGATTATCATGATCTCGGCGATCTGCCCAAACACTTCCAACATGAGGTCGAGCATTTTTTTGTGACCTACAAGCAGCTCGAACGTGCAGAAGTTCAGAGTCAGGGTTGGGTTGGCGCAAGGGAAGCCAAAGAAGCGATCAAATACGCAATGCAGCACTACCGCGATACATTCCCGCCCCAGCGCATTTAAGCGAAATTCACTTTTTCAAAATTGGGGCTGGTCAGCCGGATAGACATCGAGGCGATTCATCAGCATTTGCCACAAAGCGCGGATAATCATTTCGCGGAAGCTGTAGAGCGTGAGGATGCCGATGATGAATTGCAGTATATCGGCTGCCAGCCCACTCCAATGGGACACTCGATAAAGCGCAGGTAGCGCAACGACAGCTACCAGCACAACCAGAAGATAAGTCGCGGCCTGGATCATCAGGTATCCGAGCAAGCCGTATAAACGCGCATCGCTCGGTGTGCGTGTGTAAGTTGGCGCGATCATCCCCGCCATGCTGCCGACGATCAGCGATTGAATGTCATCAATGTAAAACAGGATGTACATTAACCCGATTTGAGTCATTGCCAAAAACGGCCCCTGCCAGGGATTGCGATTTTCACGCGCGATAATCAGCACCGTCGCCAGGATGAAGATCGAACGAATCACCCAGATGAGTTCAGATGAGAGGCTGCTGAATGTTCGTGTGCGATGCAAACAGGTCGTACACAATTCCCAGGTGATTCGCGCCCCGCCTTGAGGCAGCAAACACAGTAAATCAAACTGACCGCGCTCCCGCAAACCCGCCAGTAAACTGCCAATACGCATGGCTGAAATCGCGCCCTGCAACGCGCCGTTGACCACGCCGATCAATCCCAAAACGATTAACGCGCCTCCATTCAGAATGAAAGCGGTGAAGCCGGGGCTGAAAATTGAGCCGATAAAAATAATACCTGTCACCAGAATCGCAACCAGACAACCTCGGCGACCAGAATTCATGGGTTCTGGAATCAACGGCCAGAATGCGCGTTGGCTGACCGCTTGTTTTCGGAGTGCCTGCGAAAACAGCCGCGTCAGGGTCATGGCTGTAACCCCCAGGCCACCACATCTGCCGTGCCGAGTGCTGGATAGATACCGTTGCTGAGTTCAGTGAAAACCCCCGTAGCGGTATCCAAAGCCAGCACGAGGTAGCCCTTATCATCAGCAGGTACATTACCTGCGAAGGCGATATGTGTGCTGTCCGGCGACCAGAGCAGGCGAGGCGGGTTCGGGGTATGTTCGGTGGTCGAGAAGCCACAGTAGGATGTTGTTTCGCCTGTGTTGACATTCAGAACATGCATCACGGCATTTCCAGTATTTGTCGCTATATCCGTGCCGATAAGTTCAATCACCCAGAATGCGATGCGCGTACTATCTGGCGACCAGCTTAATTCGCTGCTGTTGCGCCCATTTATTCGAACCGCGCCGTATAAACTATTCAGGTCAGTCATCTGCTGGGGGGCACTTTCGCCGGGACGGATGAGGAAAATTTCGCCACCTTCAGCGTTGACACTGCTATCCAGTAGCCCAGTTGCGACATAAGCCAATGATGTGCCATCGGGAGACCAGGATGCTGCATTGAGATAAGGCTTACTTTCACCAAGCCGGACTCGTGCCTCTGCGATGCCGGATAAATCTCGCGTTTCAAGATTTAATAATGAACGCGAAAATCCATCTCCCTCCTGCTCGATTTTTAATCCCCACCGTCCGCCGGGTTGTACCGACACCACCTGCTGAACATTCAGATATTCGCGATCTACACTACCCTCAGACTGTAAATAGGCCTGATGACCGGGTGTCCAGATGAGGAAGCGATCCGGCGACCACCATTCGACATCCGTCGCGTATTCAGTGACCAGTGTTCGCTCAGTTCCATCGAGTCGCATTTTGCTGTAGGTGTTGTTAAGCGGATTCAGATAGGTAATCCAGCGGGCATCCGGCGAAAGGCGACAGTTGCCGTTACAGGGACGGGTATCCGGCAGTGGATAGCGTGAGTCACGATCCACGTTGTAAACCCAGAGGTTGGCTTTGTCGAAGGATGTGAGGATGATGCCGCCCGGTTGAAAGCCCGGTGCGCGGGTTTGAATCCCCACTGCTGGACAAATGTCCGTGATGCTGTGGACTGGCGCGGCAAAGCCTAATAAAAGGAAAGCAAACAACAGGATGATTCGACGATTCATTTGGGGTTCTCGATTTTCGCTATTTGCCACACATGAATGGTGCTAACCTGTTCGGCTGTGCCGCTGTTGGTAACTGTGCCGCCGTCCGCAATAAAGAGATGCTGGTCACGCACGATGCAATCCATTGGTCGCCGAAGCTGAACCCCCGGCAAGCCTGCTAACGCCCGTTCTGGCGGAATTTCATCATCAACGTGGGGATTGTAGTCATGAGCGATGTAGAGAACAAGGGTATCGTAATCATAGGGTTGGTGATCGGCGGCGTACTTGGCTTGCGGCAATATATAGGCCAGACGCAGACGGCGGCATACCATAAACACATTAGGAGATATCAGTGGCGCTTCTGCCAGCACATAGCTTTCCGCGACTCCCAGTAGCATGGGCGGCATGATGTTTAATTTGAGACGTTCGATGAGCGTCATTTTTGTCTGAATCGTCAAGGGGCGCACCAGTTCGGCGATGCGCTCTGGCTCACGCATCCCGCGATGGCGAGCGCCGCCAAAGTTCAGGGCGCTCGTGTGCTTGCAGGGCTGCGAACGCACGAGGTCAGTTGGAAGACGGAGCATTTCAAAATCGCGGTTCATGCCAGAATTTTCGTCTGAAGAAGTGACGGTTTTTTCGTCCAGTTTTAAGGCGTACTGCGCCAGCCAGCCGTCTTCGCCATACATTTCTTCCGCATAGATGGTCAGGTCAGCGGCGATACCGATCAGGCTGCAATCGCCTGTGTGAGCAAGGGGCAGTGATATGATAAATTCAAACGATTCCTGCATAATTTCGACTACTCCGCGCCGCTTATAAAAAAATAATGAATTTCTTCTATCGTTATCGTTTATACCCTACTCATTGTGTTATAATGTACTTCAGGTGTAAACGCCTATTGCCGGGAGTTATGAATGGTCGAAAAGTTATCCCGCTTACCTGTTATTAATGATAAAGCTGAAGGCTCTCAAGGCACTAATGAAACCGAAGGCTCAGGGCGCTCTTTGAAAACGTCAACGATACCGATTGTGCGCCCTTCAAGAGATCGTGGTGCGCCAAGTGCCGAAACAGGCGTTGTGCCGAGAGTTATCGTCGATGCGGAGGGCAGAGAGAGCAATGAATCTCAGGATGCTTCGCGAACGACTGCTGAGACAACCACCATGCCAAATCCGCAGGATATGCTACAGTTTTCAACTTCCCCCTCAATTTTGATTATTGAGGACAGCACCGAACTTGCCGAAATTATTGAGGCAACGCTGCGACGAATTAATATTGTTACTGCACATGAAACACACGGAAATAAAGCCCTTAATCGTTTTAACGAAATGCGACCAGACCTTGTGCTGCTCGATATTGGCCTGCCGGATATGACAGGCTGGCAGCTTCTTGATTATATTCGCGAAAAGCGGGGCAAAGCGAATATGCCCGCTGTGATTATCATCACGGCTTATGGCGACCCGGCTAACCGTTTGGTGGGCAAGCTCCAGAACGTGCGCGATTATCTGATTAAACCGTTCACGGCTGACGAAGTAGAAAAAGTCGTGATGAAAGTGTTAAGCAGCGCAGGCCGATGAGAAAATGGGTCATCGTTGGAGCAGTGTCAATCATGACGCTGCTCTTTTTTATTCCACTCTTCTTTCGCCCTCCCAATAACAGGTCAAATGAAACGCGAAATCTGATAGAAGACAATCGTCAGCGTGGGCGGGTCATGCAGGCGCTTTATCAGACTGAGGCGCTGGCGGCACGTACTGGCTGGACTCCCACTTTGCTGCTGACAGCGGGTGATCTGTGGCAGGAAGCAGGTGATGTGACACGTGCATTGCCGTACTGGCAGTCCGCCGCGCAATCCGGCGATACAGGCATCCTCCGCCGACTCGCTCAGACGCAAATTGACCTGCAATATTGGGCTGATGCGACCAGTACACTCACTAAGCTTATTGAATCCGACCCCGAAAATTTTTGGGCGCATTATCAGCTCGGTCTGATTCGTGCGGCATTTGATTCCCAGGCAGCAGAAGGATATTTGCGAATTGCAGGGCGCTCGCCGGAATATGGCGAAGCCGCGGCGGCAGTTCTAGGTGCGTTATCGGACGATCCAATGGATGCCGGGATAGCGCTGGCTGAGGCTCAACTGTGGCCGTATGCGGAATTAGCCTTTCAACACGCGGCTGACCTCGGACAATCGTATCCTGAAGCGCTGGCCTACACGGGCCTGATGCGCGATCATCAAGGCAAGGATGGCGGTGCATGGATAGAGCAGGCTGTCAGAATTGCGCCTCAGAATCCACAGGTGCGCTACCTGCAAGCGATCCATCTGCGTCTGGCAATCGAGTATGATGCCAGCCTGGAAGCGATGATTCAGGCTGTTGCGCTTGACCCCGAAAATGCGGCTTTGTACGCCGAGTTAGGGACAGCTTATCGCCTGACGGAAGACCTGGAAAATGCCGAATACTGGCTGGAATTTGCGGTTGATTTGTCGGATAATGACCCACGTTATCAGCAAATGCTCGATCAATTTCGCGCTGACGAAACATCTCGCATCGACGAAATTTTGCAAAGCCTGGATAATCAGGAGTCGCCCTGATGTACCCAACACCTTACTCAAATAATATGCAGCGCCACCCGCTGTTTCGGTATGAGATTCGCCGTGTAAGGTGGGGATTTTCGGAGGTACGCATTCGGTCTTACAGTCTGCGCGTATTTTTGACGGTCAGTATCATTCTTTTCACGGTCTGGTTGTTATTATCGCTGGCTTTTTCGACACCTCCGCCCTATTCCTACAGTCAACAATCACAAGCATCCTGGTTTGTGCGTGGCTCTGGCCCGCAGATTCTTTTGCTGCTCATCATAGCTGCCATCGGCGTGAATCTGATCCTTGATTTTGCCAGCCTCTTGTCCGGGGTGAACAGTATCAATGGTGAGATTTCAGCAGGTCGATGGGATTTGCTGCGGCTGACGGCGCTGCGCGAGGATGGGATAGTCAATGCCAAACATGCTGCGGCACAGGTGCGTGGCTGGCGTATGCTGGCTGTCACCGTAAGTATTCGCATCGCAACCATCATTTTAGGATTGTTTATATTCTCGTTTTTGCCGCTTATCATGCTTGGTGACGGCAGTTTTTTCACGGGCTTGAGTGAGACTCTCGTTCTTGAACCTTTTGCCATGTTGTTTGCTTTCGCGGCGCTTGTTTTGACCCTGGCTGTCTATGTGATCGAACCTTATTGGCGCATGAAAGCGATGACCGCGCTGGGACTGGTGATTTCCAGCTACGTCCTGAACACACCGCTGGCGACTCTGGCGAGTGTGGGTGCGATTTTTGCTACGTGGCTGGCACAGACCGTTATCGCCGCGATGCTCGTTTTTGGTCTTGGATTTCTGCTTTCCCCGACATTATTCCTTTTCTCATCCAGCGCAACATTCGGACTGTTCTATATGCTGGTTGCTGCTGGTGTCACCGCCGCGACGATCTATGGCTTCTATACGCTGCTGCAAAATTGGAGTCTGCGCCGAGTCATCGCGCGTATCTACAAGTCGAATTAAACGTTTGCTCCTTTTACGCCAATCGAATTAAACGTTTACGCCTATTCCTGCGCGTGTTACAATTTTTAGGATTGAGTAAAAAGTGCTGAGTGAAAAACTTGGCCACGATGGATTTCGCGAGGATATAAGGGTGCAAAAGGTCGTGTTTCTGCTTGTCCTGGGAGTTCTTCTGGCGGCGCTGATCGGTTTGAATCAGGCAGCAGCAAATTGGCATTATGTGCTACGAGCCGAGCCGGGTCAGGTGCTTTATACGGCAACATTCGACGCTTTCCTCGATGATTGGGAGCAGTACGAAGGCCGTCTCGAAGCTCAGATTAGCGACGGTTTGCTGAGGATTAATGCGGAAACAGCGAACTCTGGCCCATATTCTGTCGCAAAGCCTTATTTTGATGATTTTGATTTGCGCGTACAGGGTAAGGCAGTAGAGGGCGACCCCACCAACGGCTATGGGGTAATTTTCCGACTGCAAGATAAAGGTAATCGCTCCGTTGATGACGACAGCTATTATCTGTTTCTGGTGAGCAGTGATGGTTACTACAAGCTAGAGCGCGTCATTGACGGTGAAGCCAAAGAAATCAGCTTGTGGATAGCGTCGCCAGTCGTTAATCAGGGGATTGGCGCTATGAATGCGCTCAGAGTCACCGCGCAGGGCGACCAGTTCCAATTTTTTGTGAACGATCAGCAGGTGGAATTGTGCCTCCCCGAAAACCCCGATGGATTCAGCACACTCGATGGGTCGGGTAATTGTATGGGCAATATGACGACGACATGGGTTGATGATACGATAGCCAGCGGTCAGGTGGGTATGGTGGTTATGACATTGGACGCGCCAGGGTTTGCCGTTGAATTTGATAATATGCTGATTATTGGGCCGGATCAGCAATGAGTGACGAGTCTAAAGTGATGAAAGTGCATTTACGTACTCTGGGCTGCCGTCTGAATCAGAGTGAAATTGACACGATGGCGCGGCAGTTCCGCCAGCAGGGGCATGAAATTGTCGATGATGCGGCGCAAGCAGATTGGCTCGTGGTCAACACCTGCGCGGTGACGAACGAAGCGACACGCAGCAGCCGTCACCTGATTCGCGAGTTGAATCGCGCTAACGAAACCGGACAGATCACGGTGACGGGCTGTTACGCGCAAATTTCACCGAGCGAAATCGGTGTTATGCCCGGTGTCGCGCGGGTGGTCGATAACGTGGCGAAAGATCATCTGGTATCGACGCTCACGGGTGTGCCGCTTGAGCCGTTTGAAGAAGAACCGATCAGCCGTCAGGATGTGATTAAAGGCGCGTCAGGGCGGACGCGGGCATTCGTCAAGGTACAGGATGGCTGCGACAATGCCTGCACGTTTTGTGTGACGACGATTGCACGTGGGGCAGGCCGCAGCCGCCCGTTAGCTGAAATCCTCAATGAGATTCGCTATTTGCAGGGTATCGGCTATCAGGAAGCGGTGTTGACAGGCGTTCATCTCGGTAGTTACGGGCATGACATGGGCGATCAGGATGGCATCGTCAATCTTGTACGCGCGATTTTGAGCGAAACCGATATTCCGCGTTTGCGGCTGTCATCGCTCGAACCCTGGGATTTATCGCCGGGTTTTTTCGCTCTCTGGCAGAATCCGCGCCTGTGTCGTCATTTGCATTTGCCGCTGCAAAGTGGCTGCGATGCCACGCTCAAGCGGATGCTGCGCCGGACGAATCAAGTACAGTTCAGCGCATTGGTACGTGCTGCTCGTGAAAGTGTGCCGGAAATGTGTATCACAACAGACGTGATCGTTGGCTTTCCGGGAGAGACGGAGGCCGAATTTGCCACCAGTGAGGCCTTTATCGCGGAAATGGATTTCGCCGGACTGCATGTGTTTCGCTACAGCAAACGTCCCGGCACGGCTGCGGCGCGGATGCGTAATCATATTGACGAAGTGACGAAAAAAGAGCGCAGCACCCGTCTGCACGCGCTTTCTGGAAAAATGGAAGTTGATTTTGCGGAGCGTGCCGCTGGGCAAACCTTGCCAGTGTTATGGGAGCATGTCAGCGGGGCGACACAAGACGGATTTATGAATGTTGGATATACTGATAATTATATTCGTGTGGGCTGCGTCCACCCGCGCGTACTGACCAACCAGATTACACATGCGCGGCTGTTGCGCTATGAATGCGACCAGATGGATGTCATTCCAGTGATGAATTGATGAATTAACGAAGAATAAGTAGAGAAAACATGGAAGACCCTAAAGCAAAACTCCAGGCCGCCTTGAAAGAGGCAATGGTCAATAAAGATAATGAGCGCCGTGACGTGATCCGCATGGTCATGAGCGCGATCAAGCAGGTCGAGGTGGATTCGAAGAAGACGCTTGGCGCTGAAGATGTGGTCGCAATTTTGCAGAAAGAAGCTAAAACGCGCCGTGAAAGCATCGACGAACAGCAAAAAGCCGGACGCGCTGACCTGGCGGAGCAGGAAATACACGAACTCCGCATTTTAGAGAGCTTTATGCCGGAACAACTTTCGCGCGAGGCGATTCTGGCGCTGGCGCAGGATGCAGTTGCCCAGACAGGCGCGGCATCCGTCAAGGATATGGGCAAAGTGATGGGTGTGCTGATGCCCAAAGTTAAGGGTAAGGCCGATGGGAATTTGGTCAATCAGGTTGTTCGTGAGTTGCTAAACTAGTCATGAGAGAATGGGCCGTAAGGCTGCTTGAACGCTACCTGCATATGTCGCATGAACGTGCCGAAAACACGCTTCATGTGATTGGCATTGTCGGCGCGTCAACATTATTTGTGCTGGCAGCCATGCTGATCGTTGCGTCGGATGCTTTCTTCTCCGGCGGACGCAGCGTAAGTTCTTTGCAGATTGGCGACATTGCCCAGCAGAATATCCATGCGCCTGTGAGCCAAATGTATGTCAGTGACGTACTGACCGAGCGCAGCAGGGAAGAAGCCGCGTCTAAAATCACCCAGGTTTATGACCCGCCGGATCCCAATGTTGCCCGCACACAGACGCAGCTTGCACGGCAAATTCTGGATTTTGTTAAGAATGTCCGTCGCGACCCTTATGCCAGCATCGACCAAAAAATCGAGGACATCAAGCATATCACGGCATTGAGACCGAATGAGGCGGTGATACGCGGCATCCTGACGATGAGTGAAGAAACATGGCAGGCGGTTGACGATCAGGTCATCAACGTCCTCGAACGAGTGATGCGCGAGTCGATTCGCGAGTCGGATATGTCGCCGGTGATTAATCAGTTGCCGACGCAGGTGAGTATTCGCTTCAGTACCGATGAAACGGATATTATCGTCGCGATTGTCAAAGATTTGGTTCGCCCCAACACGTTCGCGAATCCCGAAGCCACCGAAGCGGCACGCCAGGATGTACGCGATAAAACCGAGCCAACGACACGCACATTCACCCGTAACGAGATCGTCGTGCGTGAAGGTAAAGTCATCGATGCGGCGGATTATGAAGCGCTGGAACATCTGGGTTTGCTGAAGTCGGGCGATTTGCGATCTCAGGAAATTATCCGGGCATTCCTGTCGGGTATTCTGGTGGTTATCATCACCGGGCTGTATATCTCGCGTTTTAAGCCTTATCTGTATGGCAATTCGCGTTTTATGCTGCTGCTGGCGGTCATTTTCCTGATCGTGTTGTTAGGGATGCGGCTTTCTGGCGCAAGCGGTCAGGCTTATCTTTTCCCGACGGCGGCACTGGCGCTCCTGTTTACCTCAATTGCTGGCCCGCAAATCGCTTTTATCAGCACACTGGATTTGGCGCTGTTGACAGGCCTGATGCTCAACAATTCGCTGGAAATGGCGGTATTTGTGGGTATCGGTGGCTTTATGGGCATTCTCATGCTGCGGCGCACCGAACGCTTGAATAACTTTTTCCTGGGCGGCCTTGTCATCGGGTTAGCTAATACACTTGTGGTAACGATTTTCAATCTGGGTGGTCTCAGCAGCACGAACGCAGGCTATGAACTCAGCTTCCTGGTCTTGTTCAGTTTATTGAATGGTATTCTTGCCGCCGCCACAGCGATTGCGGGAATGTATGTTGTCACGCTGTTATTCAATTTACCGACCAGCCTGAAGTTAACGGAACTCAGCCAACCGAGCCAGCCTTTGCTGCAACGCCTTTTGCGCGAAGCCCCCGGCACGTATCAACATTCGCTGCAAGTGGCGAATCTGAGCGAACAGGCCGCACTTGCGATTGGCGCGGACGCGGAATTGGTCAGGGTGGCAGCGCTTTATCATGACATCGGCAAAGTGCTGAATCCGGCATTTTTCACCGAAAATCAGCAGTTTGGCGGTGGAAACCCACACGATGTTTTGAACGATCCCTATCGCAGTGCTGATATTATCATCAACCATGTCACCGAAGGGGATGAGATTGCGGGGCAGTATCATTTGCCGAGCCGCATTCGCGATTTTATTCGTGAACATCACGGTACAACGCAGGTCTATTATTTCTATCGGAAAGCCGTCGATCTGGTCGGCGGTGATGAATCCGCTGTCGATATTGGCGAATTCACCTATCCCGGCCCGCGACCCCAGACGCGCGAGACGGCAGTGATGATGATTGCGGATAGCTGTGAGGCGGTGGTGCGGTCGCGGGGGCCGTCCAGTAAACAGGAGATTTCGGAAATTGTCGAACAAATTATTGACGGCAAAATGCGCGATAGTCAGTTGGACGAATCGGGCCTGACGCTCAATGATCTGAACGCAATTCGGAATATTTTTGTCGAGATGTTGCAAGCGGTTTTCCACCCGCGCATCAATTATCCGGCGGAAGCGAACCCACGCACACGCAGACCGGATACGCCGTCGCAGATGGCAATGACGGTTGCGAAGACCGATCATGGCAAAGTCAGTCAGGAAGTGGCGGTTGCGCAGCTTATCAACGAAAATAACCTGAAACGCCAGGAGAATCGCCCTTCTGGTGAGTTTGAAGCCACAAAATCCGCGCCGGAATTGATCGAGGGTGAAGAGCCGGACGACGATGATGACAAGCCATTAGCCGAAGTGCCGCTGCTTCCCCGAACCAGCGAACACCCTGCTGTGAAGTTAAATGGCAGGACTCAGGAGATTAAATCGCAGCCTCCGAAAGAACACGAGGTCAACGAATGACTTTTACCGTCGATGTTCAAAATGACTCGGCGTATGCCTGCGATAGTGCGCATTTACAGGATGCGGTGATCGCCGTTCTTTCGAATCATGAAGTTGAGCCGGATACCAGTTTGAGCATTGTTCTCACTGATGATGCGCATATCACCGCGCTCAATTTGCAGTTTCGCGGTGTAGATGCGCCGACTGATGTGTTATCGTTCCCGGCAGACCTGCCGCCTGTCGCTATTCCCGATGAGCCGCCCTATCTGGGTGATCTGGTAATCGCCTATCCCTATGCTTCGGCGCAGTTCGAGCGAGAAGGGCAAAAGCTGGACGATGGTCTGGCGCTGTTGGTGGTGCATGGTACGCTGCATTTGCTGGGTTATGACCATGATAGCGACGAGAACCGCGCCGAAATGTGGGCGGCACAGGACGAAGCGCTGAAAATTTTAAATATTCCTCTTAGCATAGTTCCCAAACTTGAGATTCAAGATCATGACGAGCCGCCGCACTAAAATTCTGGATGCCCTCACCGGGACAATGAAAATTGACCCCGATCAATACAGCCCGATTACCAGCACCAGCCGTCCGGCCAGTCTGGGTTATGCACTCGCGGGATGGCTTTATATGCTGCGCCGCCAGAAGAATACCCGCATCCAGGCTGTCGCCAGCATTGCGATTTTCATCGTCGCGCTGTGGCTGCAAATCACCTCCGTTGAAATGGCGATCCTGATCCTGACGATCACTATTGTCTGGATGGCCGAGTTCATCAACGCGGCGGTTGAGGCGGCGATCAATATTGCCTCGCCTGATCTGCATCCGATGGCAAAGGTTGGCAAAGACGTTGCTTCAGCGGCGGTACTATTGGGCGCGGTAGCTTCGATTCTGATCGGCTTGTTAATTCTCGGCCCGCCCTTAATCGCTAAACTGATAGGGTAGCCTGGTGAATCATCAAATTGACCGGGAAAAATATCGCCCTGTCGCTAATCGAGATCGAATTAGCAGTTTTAGATTTGCATTGGCAGGGCTAGTCTACATTTTTCGCTATGAGCGAAGTGTTCGGTTATTATCCGTTTATAGTCTCGTGGTTTTGGCTACCGCGTTCTGGCTGGAAGTGAGCGCATTGGCATTGGTTGAGCTGATTCTGGGACTTGGCGCGATCTGGATAACCGAGTGCCTGAATACCGCAATTGAAGCGACGGTAGACCTGGCGATGCCGGATTTGCACCCGTTGGCGAAGATCGCTAAAGATACGGCTGGCGCGGCGACATTTGTGAGTTCATCGCTCTCACTTTTGGTTACGCTGATTATTCTTGTGCCGCCGCTGCTGCACAAATTAGGTAGTTGAGGTGTTGATGACCGATTCGCCACCCCCTGAACAGGACAACTCCGCTCGTGGTCGTGCGCGTGATCGTCAGCGCCGTCGTAAAGGGATGGTGCAGCCCTCTGGCAGTAATCCATCACATTTGAATCCGGCAGGCAGTTTCAAAATGCCGGAGATCAGAATCCCGCGCGGCAGATTGCTGATTTATATTCTCGGCGCGGTGGTGGTGGTTGCGGCGGTTATCTTCGCTTTGGGACGATTCGCGAATAATGCCCCGGTGGCGCTGCCGAACGCGCTTTGGGTCGGCACAGAATGGACATATGAAGTCCAGGAAGACGCAAGCCTTCTGACATTTGCGCAGAGTTTGCGAGACCGAGAAATTGGCACGGTCTATGCCTGGGTAAGCTGGTTTCAGGAGGACGCGAGCTGGCGCGGCGCTGAAAATTTTGGCAATGTCAGCGCTTTTGTGCGGCAGTTTAAGGCAGCCTATCCAGAATCGGTGTTGATGGGTTGGGTGAGCCTGCCGGTGAATGTTGGCGAAAACAACTATCGTCTGGATAACGAGGATGTGCAGCAAAGCATCGCGGACTTTAGCCAGCGTGTGGTCAACGATATGGGCTTTGACGGGGTTTTTCTGAACATCGAGCCAGTATGGGATGGGGACGAAAACTTTTTGTCTCTGCTGCGTAAAGTGCGGGCCAGCGTAGGCGACGATACCCCCATCGCGGTGGCGATTCCACCTGATTGGAGTCCCATTGATGCTGGAATCGCCGTACCGCCCTTGATCGTGCCAGGGACGATCTGGGAAAAAGAATATAAGCAGAGTGTCGCGCTCCTCTCCGATGAGATGGTCGTGATGGCTTATAACAGCGGTCTAAGTAACAGTGCTGATTATGTGCAGTGGGTCGCATATCAGGTCAAAGCATTTGTCGATGCGGTGAGCGAACTTGGCATTGGCACAGAAATCGTGATTGGTATTCCAACCTATGATAATGAACTGCCCGGTCATGATGTTGCCGTCGAAAATGTAGCTTCGGCGGTGCAGGGGGTTCTTGTGGGCTTGCAGGAATTGGGCGAGAGCGCGACGTTCGTGCGCGGTGTGGCAATTTATGCAGGCTGGACAACTGATGACACCGAATGGTCGCAGTACGAATCGACGTGGGCGCAGCGCTAAATCAGGTAGACATTCGCTCTAGGTTTAGCACTAAAGTGGTAGCGCGACCTCATGATTGTTTGTTATAGTAATAATCGGTAAGACATACTTCCCCGCCCGTGTGAAATAATCGCTTGCAACAATTTTTGTTTTGAAGAAAGAAGACAAATTGGCATCTTTGTTGTCCGGTGGGCGAAAATCGGTACTTTCGGTATTTCGTAATCGTAATTTCACCCTGCTGTTGACGGCGATGTTTGTTTCAGATTTTGGAACGGCGATCACCTCGATTGCTGCCTCGATTCTGGTGTTTCGGGAAACAGACTCGGCATTCAGCGTTGGTTTGATGCTCATCGCCACTTCCTTGCCAGGGCTGTTGTTTGGCCTGGTTGCAGGCGTTTTTGTTGATCGCATGGATCGTAAGCGTATTCTGGTCGTCACCGAACTCCTCTCCGGTGTATTGATTTTTTGTGTCCCCGTGCTGCTGCCAGGGAATATCGCATGGTTGTATATTCTGGTTGCGCTCAAGAGCATCCTCTATCAGTTTTTCAGCCCGGCGCATAACAGCGCTCTGCCGGATATTGTGAGCAATGAAGAATTGGGAGCCGCTAATTCGCTGCTTTCGAGCATTCAGACTGCCGCGATGGGGTTAGGGTATGCGGCTGCCGGGGTCATTGCCACGCAGTTTTCGCCGGAGTCGGCATTCTATATCAACGGAACGACGTTTTTAATTTCGGCGCTGCTGATTAGTTTTGTGGTCATGCCTTCTCATGAAGAGGAATCTGAGGAGACGACCACAGGGGCAGTTGTCCAGAATTTGCGCGATGGGGCTGTATTCTTATGGCACTCCCCCGCGCTGCGTTCGATGTTGCTTTTGATTATTCCCATTGGGATTATTTATGGCTTTCTCAATTCGGTGCAGCTTCCGTTTGCGTTCCGCGCGTTAGGTGCAACAGAGTTTGAGTACAGCCTGATCGAAAGCCTGAGTCTGGTGGGTTTTGTGACGGGGGCGCTCGTCATGACCGTGATTACTGATCGGCTTCGCGAAGGCCAATGGATTGCTCTCAGTTTTTTGATTGTGGGGGTATTCGAAGTGGTTTATTCACAGGTTACATCCGTAACAGCGGTTATACTGCTCTCGATGTTGATTAATTTCCTGGATGTCCCTTCGTACATCGGTCAGAATTTGCTGGTTCAGCGTAATACGACTCGGCAGATGCGAGGGCGTGTTTCCAGTGTGTTTTATGTGATTCGCGACTTTGCGATGATGATCGGCATTGGCATGGTGGGTGTTGTGGATGTGATCGACATCCGTTTGGCGGTACTCGTTTCTGCTTTAGCGCTCGTATTATTTGGGATCATTGTTTTTATCATGCCGGGTTTGCGCCGTCCAGCCGCCGAATGGCATCAATCCATTGCGCTCCTGCGTGGGATTTCAGAAGCGCCGGGTTTAGGTACTGGGCGTTCGATCAACATGGCCGATGTTGAGCGTTTGAAGCAGGTTATTCCAGCATTTGCCTGCCTGACGGTTGCTGAACACCAGCGCATCGTGTCCGATATTACCTATGCCGAGGCCGAAGCGGGGACAGTCATTGTGCGCCAGGGTGAGGAGAATGCTTTTGCCTATTTCATTCTGGAGGGCAGCGTTGTCGTTGGACACGTTTATAAAGAGCAGGAACGGATTCTGATGATTTTGAACGCGGGCGATTTCTTTGGCGAAATTGCCGCCCTCACAGGTGTACCCCGAACTGCAAATATCCTGGCAAAAGAACGGACATCGCTGCTGCGTGTGCCTTCCCATACGTTGCGCGATCTGGTCAAACATCCAGCGCTCCACCGTCTTTTCTTCTCAAAAATGATGGAGCGTATGATGAGCCTGGATATGCTGGACATGCCTACCCAAGCTCGGCACGATCAGGATATGCTGCGTGACCTGCGCAGAACCACAGAAATGAAAGTCGTCGTTGTCGATTAATATCCGGCAAGGCAGCTTTACATTGTCGAGTGATACCTGAAAAGGCAGCATCACATTTTCCCGATCTCCTCATAGAAGCAGATGGCTGTTTTGACACCTTTATGAAAGGCTTCAACCAGGTAGCGCTCGTCCGGCCCGTGTGCGCCATCACCCACGCCAAAACCGAGGAGCACCACTGGTAAGCCCAGCTTTCCCTGAAAATCTGCGACAATCGGAATACTGCCCCCGCTGCGTGTGAAGATCGGATCGCCGCCCCAACCGCGTTTGAAAGCCCTGATCGCAGCTTGAATCGACGGTGCTTTCAAATCGGTGTAGGCTGCTTCGCCATGATGCAAAAGCTTAAGTTCGCTTTTGACCGTCGGCGGTGTGATCTTCGCGATATGGTCGCGCAAAAGCTCGTAAATACGCAGCGCTTTTTGGTTCGCCACCAAACGACAGCTAATTTTTGCCATCGCTTTGGCAGGCAAAACGGTTTTCGCGCCGGGGCCAGTAAAGCCGCTGAGAATGCCGTTGATTTCCAGGGTTGGACGCGCACCCATGCGCTCGACCAGCGTATAATCCGGTTCACCCCAGGTCATCGGGACACCCGTTTGCTCGATCCAATATTCATCACTCAAGGCATGTTTGTTGAGTTCTTCACGCTCCTGCGGGTCGAGCGCCAGCACATCGTCGTAAAAGCCGGGGACATTAATGCTGCCATCCGGGTTGTGCAACTGCGTAATCAGCTCGGAAATGGCCTGTGCGGGGTTATGAACCGTGCCACCCGCGCCGCTGTGCATATCCACCTCCGGCCCTTGCACATGCAGTTCCATGTAGACCAGCCCGCGCAGGGCATAACAAATTTCCGGCTGGTCAAGCTTGTCCATCCCCGTATCGGAGATGACGCAAACATCGGCTTTGAGGCGCTCGACATTGTTATTGACGAACTCAGCCAGGTGCGCCGATGAAATTTCTTCTTCGCCCTCGATCAGAAATTTGATGTTGACAGGCAGCTTACCTTCGCCTGCCAGCAGCGATTCGACAGCTTTAAGATGTCCGAAAACCTGACCTTTGTCATCAATGCAGCCACGTGCATAAATATAACCATCTTCGCGCACGACGGGTTCAAAAGGATCGCTTGTCCAGCCATCGACCATTTCGGCTGGCTGCACATCGTAATGACCATATACCAACAGAGTCGGTGCGCTCTCGCCTGCGTTCATCCATTCGCCATAAACGATTGGATGCCCAGCGGTGGGAATTGATTCGGCATTTTGCAGGCCAATGCGCTTCATATCCGCCACCAGCCAATCCGCCGCGCGTTTGACATCTCCAGCGCGTTCGGGCAGTGTGCTGACGCTGGGGATGCGAATCAATTCAAAAAGCTGATTCAGAAAGAGATCACCATTTTCTTCGGCGTAGTCCTGCGCGTTGGTCATGCTTTGTTGCTCCTCAATGATATGGTGAGATAAAAATCATCATATGGCGACATCATGGTGAGATAAAAATCATAGTGTAATGATGTAGAAGAGATTATCGTCGCTGTTGGTATTGCCAAATCCGCCTGAAATAAGCTGACTGTTGTCCGATGTGAATGCTAAATAAAGCTGTGGGCCGATAACACGTATTTCGTCCGATTCGGGTAGCTCAATTTCAATCGGTGTCGAATCCGCAGTGAGTTGGGTGATAAAAATGGTCGTTTCGGTGATCCACGCGACCATCGTGCCATCCGGTGACATCGTAAATTGGCGTGCTTCCTCTGCCGGGATCATCAGGCTTTCGCTGCCGGATTCGATTTCCAGCACATGAATCGCGTCATCTTTGCCATCAAAATAAATGAGTGAATCCCCATCGGGCGAAAAATAGAGATTCCGAATATCGAAACGCGGCAAATCATCAACAGACTGGCGTAAAAGACGACTTTCTCCGCTGGCAAAATCCCATAACCAGATATTGCCACGTCCCGTTACGACAGCGGCCTGGCTTCCATCAGCGTTAATATCGAAGCCGACATAATACTCCGCTCCGCCTGTACCGCCAAACTGTATCTCTTTCCATTCGCCAAAACTCTCAGATCGCTGCATGAAGATGGCCTGGATGTAGCCAGAATCCGTGTCCCATAATAAAAGTTGACCTATCGAGCCATTATGGACAACCGCTAATGTTTTGCCGTCCGGTAAAAAATCGAGCATTGCATTACCGGGAATCGCGCCGATCTGTTTGATTGTGCTGCCGTCAGCGGTGTTCCAAAGATAGATGTAACCGTTGTTATGATAGGAAGCAGCTTTCGTGCCGTCCGGCGTGAAAGCAACATCGGCTGCGTAGTCGGTTGCGCCCGTGAAGGTGGTTTTTTCGCTGCCGTCGGCGACATTGATTAAACGAATTGGCAGATAATCGTCGATGATTTCATCATTGTGAATCACTGCGTTTTCGAAAATGGCGATTGTCTGCTCATCTGGTGAGAGCGTCACGCCGAACATCTGACCGAACGCGGGGATCGACTTGATTTCCGCATCCTGAGCGTGAATGGTTGAAGTCAATGCAAGCAATGCAATAAGAATACTGATAAGCCTCTTGCGTAGCATTTTTACCTCTCTAAAAGTTGATTTCAATGACAAAATACACGGCCTGCGTTTTTCCATATTGCTGCTTTTTCCGGGTTATCCGGCTCGAATGGAAAATAATAGCCAACGCGATCTAACAGACCGTCATACCGTGCCTTGACTACTTGTGCCAGTTCTTCCGGCGCGGCGACAACTGCGAACTCGTTGAGCATCATGTCGTCGATAACTTCACCCATCTTATCCCATTTGCCTGAACGTGCCATTTTACTCAATTCCGTGCGCACATCTCCCCAACCGTGTAAGTCCAGAACGGGCGCGTAGCTGGGAGTGCTGGCGTAAAACGCGATTTGCGATTTGACTGGCGCAGCATTCACTTGTGCTTCGCGTTCGTCGCGGGCAGCGACTACAAAAACCGCGCAGCTTAGATTGACATCAGTGCGGGTGCGGCCTGTGTTGTGTGCGCCAAGCTCGATATTGGGGATGATCTGCTCCTTGAGGTAGCGAACGGTATGGAAGGGGTGAATGTGGAATCCCTGGCAAAGTTCGCCCGCCAGTTGGCATAATTTTTCGTTCACGCCAGCGATATAAATGGGAATATCGGGGTGCTGAATCGCGCCCGGTGAGAAAAAGGGTGTCATCAGCGTAAATTGATAATGTTCACCTTTATAGCGCAGTCGTTCACCAGTCTGCCAGCTATGCCAGATCGCCCGCAGCGACTCAATGTATTCGCGCAGACGTGGAACAGGTGCGCTCCAGGGTGTGCTGAAGCGTTTGGTGATGTGAATTTCAATCTGCGTTCCTAACCCTAAAATAAATCGCCCATCCGACTGAGCCGCTAAATCCCAGGCGGTATTGGCGACCATCATAGGGCTGCGCGGGAAGGCAACCGCAATACCCGTGCCGATATTGATTTTGGTGGTTGCGCTTGCCGCATGGGTGAGTGGCAAAAATGGATCGTGGGCGATTTCCGGTGTCCAAAGCCCATTAAAGCCATAAGTCTCAACGGCACGAGCGATTGGAGCGATCTTATTGAGATTCGTGGGGATAACCGTCACATCAAATTTCATAAATCACGCAACCTTTGTTGAAATGTTGATGAAAGTATAACAAATGTTTGGTATGGTGTTTCATTCGCGACGGTTATACACGGGTGTATAATAAACAGATGTTTCATAGTTTACTGCTTAATTGAGGGGTTCTATGTCCGACCAACCCGTCCTCCATAAAATCAGCCCGGAACATTTGCTGACCCTATATGAAATCACGCGGGCCATGAATTCCAGCCTCGATTTTGACGAGGTGTTGAACCAGGCGATTGACTCCATCATGCTGGTCACAAAAGCAGAGCGCGGCGTGCTGATGATCGCTGATGATCATACAGGTGAAATGCACGTTCGCATCGCACGGGGTGTAAGCGGTCAGACTCTGCAAACTGAAGCGCCTTACAGCACGACGATTGTGAATCAAGTTATGGAGACACGCCAACCGCTGCTGACGAACAACGCGATGCTGGATAATCGTTACAGCCCCGGTCAGAGCATTATTATGCGCGGTCTGCGGGCGATTCTGTGTGCGCCGATGATGGTCAAAGAACGGTTGGTTGGCGTCGTTTATGTTGATACCTCGATGCGAACCGGCACATTTACCGAAATGGATCGCGATTTATTGAGCGCTGTTGCTGGACAGGCCGGGATCGCTATCGAAAATGCACGTCTGTATCAGGTTGCTGTCGAGAAAGGCCGTCTGGAACGCGAATTTCAAATGGCGCGTGAGATGCAGCAGGCTTTGATGCCGCTTAGGATGCCTAAACTTCCGGGTTATGATTTGTGCGCGACGTGGCGTGCTGCGCGGGAGATGGCGGGTGATTTTTACGATGCTTTTGTTTTGACAGGTGATCTGTTAGGGATTGTGATTGCCGATGTATCCGATAAAGGTGCGCCTGCTGCGTTATTTATGGCTGTTGCGCGCAGTTTTATCCGTAGCTATGCCCATGCGGGGTTGTCGCCTACAGAAACATTGGGGCGGACGAATGATCTGATTTTGGATGATGCTGAAAGCGGTATGTTTGTAACGGTCTACCACAGTGTTTTCCAGGCGGATGGCTCATGTTGTAATGTCAACGCCGGACATAACCCGCCGCTGCTGTATCGCCACGCGACGCACAGTGGGGAGTTTATGCCACGTGGTGGTCGGGCAATTGGCTGGTTTGCCAATAATCCGGTTAAAGAAACGATGTTGACTCTCGAACCCGAAGATATGCTGATTTACTATACAGATGGGCTGACCGAAGCCGAAAACGCCGAGGGCGATTACTATGGAGAGCATCGGCTAGTGGAAGCCGTATTACAAGCTGCTGGACAGACGGCAGATGCCGTTCTGGAACATATCGTACATGATGTTGAATCGTTTTGCGCGGGCGTACCGTTATTCGATGATCTTACGCTGGTGGTCGTCCGCTATACGGGAGGAAATTGAGTTTGAAACTCATTGAACGTTTACTGTTAGCTCTGGTTGGGTTGTTAATCATCACACTGATTACCGTATTTTTTATGGCCCCTGAAGTGTTGAGCAATATTCTGGAGGGGTTGCGAAACGTCAATATTATCCTGCGCTTAGGCGTTGTCCTAGTGCTGGATATTCTCATTCTGGCGTTTGTTTATTCGCGTTTGCGCTCACCCGCTACTACAGTGGATGGGTTGGTTGTGAAAGCGCCCGGTGCGATTACCGACATTGGTATTGAATCGGCGCGTGCACGGATTTTGACTGGGGTGCAGCAGGTACCCAATGTGATTGCCGCCGATGTAAAGCTGGAAGCTGTTCGCGGGAAAGCACTCGTTGAATTGAATGTGACTGTTCGTGATGCCAATGTGAATGTGCCGCGCAAGCATCAGGAAATCAGTCAGGCTCTCAAGCAGGTTATCAACAAGCAGTTGGGCTTGACGATGTTGGGGCAGCCACGTGTGCATATTCATTTAGACGACGAGCGCGTGGTGGTACCCGCGAAACCTGTCATAACCGAAAAGCCAAAGGAAGAATCGATTGTGATGTCTTCCAGAACGTCGAATGGCTTTCCTCTGGTGAAGGATAGCTCAACAGTAGTTGCAAAAGACGACGCACCGATTGTGGTAAAGGACAATCCGCCGACTGTCGTGAAGGAAGACCCACTGCCTGTGGTGAAGGATAACCCGCCGCTTGTGGTCAATGACCAAAATGATAAGTGGCTGGAAAGCTTTGGTAAGTCCGATGATGAAGAAAAGAAGAATGGTGATAGCGTAAAGCCTTGAAGTTGTTGTGGAGTTGAGCATGTCCCAATTGTCAACCAACTTTGTCGCTGGGCAGGTGACACGCTGGGTGCTGACTGCCGTCGTGGTGGTCGTGTTGCTGCTGGCTTTCTGGCAGATCAGCCCAATTATTCTGCTCACGTTGACCTCGGTGCTGCTGGTCGTTCTTTTTACCACGCCGATTCGTTTTTTGACACGGCGTGGTGTCAGTCGCGGCCTGGCGACAGTCATCTCCCTTGTGAGCATAGCCGCTTTTTTTGTCCTGATCGCCCTGATGATTTTGCCGCTGTTGATCGGGCAGTTTGCAACATTAGCGGTTTTGGTGCAGCAAGGTATCAATGAGCTGATCGAAAGTTGGCAGCGTTTTTCGACCCCACAAACGAAATATTTTCTGGGATGGGGCGAAACCCCTATACAGCCCACTCAGGACTCCGTGACGGTTATTTTCGGCTTTATTAACCAGAGTTTGCCGGTGAACGCTGATCTGATTAACCAGGTTGCGAGCCAGCTATTTGGTGCGCTCAGCCAGATCAGCGTATCGGTTTTGCCGCTGGTGGGTGGTGTGGCAGCGACATTGCTCAATATTTTGATTGTCATTTTCCTGAGCCTCTATTTTCTGGCCGATCCGCGCGGTCATGAAGACGGCCTGATACGCCTTTTTCCAATATTCTATCGTCCACGCGCTCGTGAGATTGTTGATCGACTTGATCTGACACTGCGTGGTTGGCTGGAATCGACGATTCTCGCGATGATTTTCGTAGGCGTTGCGACCTGGATCACGTTGGGCTTATTGGGGATTCGCGAGGCAGGCGCACTGGGTGTGATTGCAGGCGTGCTGTCATTTGTCCCAAACTTTGGCACGTTGATTGCTCTGGTGCTGGCGGTTGCTGTCGGTATTTTGCAACAGCCTCAGAATCTTGGCTGGATTATTGTTGTGACCTATGGAATCTCGCTGGTGCAGAGTCAGATTATCAGCCCGCTTCTGATCGCAGGGCGCATCAACCTGCCGCCTGTGCTGGTGCTGCTTGGGCAGATTATCGCTGGCGTGTTCTTTGGGTTCTTAGGGCTTTTGCTGGCGGTTCCTCTGGCGGCAATTATGATGGTGCTGGTACAGGAAGTATACGTTAAGGACATCCTCGGTGATCGTTTGGTTGGCACGAAAGGTCAGCCTTTAGAGGCCAAGCATCTGCTTGTCGATGATGGACTGATGAGTGATGGCGTGTAAACTCATAATATTGCCTTAAAACTGCCCTTGACGGTCTGGGGGCAGGCTGATACTATTCCCGACGCTCCGATGAACAGCAGATTAACAAAGCGGTGAACACTCAATCAAATCAGTTGGTTGAGGACTGTTAACGACGAGTGCGGCAGGATAT
>JALHNB010000026.1:0-43251 GCA_022843745.1 Anaerolineae bacterium
AACCCCGTTGAGTAAGCCATGTGCCGCTGCATAACCCGCCGCATCTTCTTTGATCGCTTGATAATCGGTGATACCTGCCAGCGCGGTAGGAATGGCAGAGATGGTTCCCAACGTAACCAGCGTGTCGGCAGAATGGCGGGATAGCGAAGACCTTGTGAGGAAGGCTAAAGCATCGAAAAATACGCCAAATGTCCAACCGCCAATTGTCAGATCGGTGAGGATTGGGTGAAGTGGATGTCCCAAGCCTTTGCCGTGTAATAAATCGGCAATGACACGCGCATCTTCGCCGCCATCCAGCAATTTCTGATGCAGATAACTGGCGACATCGGCGCTCACCTGCTGAAATCGGCCTTTACCAACCGTATCATCTAACTGTTGGCGTAATTCCTCTACAGTAGCCATAGACCACTCCCTCACCTAACCCAAAAGTTCTTCAGTTTTTAGACCATATCTGTAATAGTGCATCAATTTTTAGACTATATCAGAGGAGGGGTGTGCCTGAATGGGTCGAGTGGGTTGACTCGTTTTGACTCATCGGCCTATTTTTTGTCATACATAGAGAAAAAACGACTTCCGAGCCAGAATATACGGCATCGGAAGTCGTTTAAGTTTACATCATTGGCAGAAACTTGGCGGGATAGAAATATCTAGGTCGCGTGATGCGCCTGCAAACTGCGCACACTCAGCGGCTTTTTACGCACGGATCGAATAGCCTGTACGCTTGCCATCGCCGCGCTGAGTGTCGTCATAATTGGTACGCCATAGATTTGCGCTGTACCGCGAATCAACGCCCCATCATCATGAGCGCGTCCACCGCGCGGCGTGTTGATAACCATGTCGATCTCACCCGCGTGCATGGCATCCACGACATGCGGTGAGCCTTCGCTGATTTTATTAATTAGGCTCACAGGCAAGCCGACCAATTCCAATACCTGCGCCGTACCAGATGTCGCCACCAATTTAAATCCAAGCTGATGCAGATCGCGGGCGATTTTGGTTACAGCGCCTTTGTCATTGTCGTTGACGCTGATAAATACCGTTCCACTTTCCGGCAAAAATGAACTAGCTGCCATTTCGGCTTTCGCGAAGGCGTGACCGTAGCTGGCGGCGTGTCCCATGACTTCGCCTGTTGAGCGCATTTCCGGCCCCAGTCGAGCATCGACACCGGGGAATTTCTGGAACGGCAGGACGACTTCCTTGATGAAAAAGCCATCGACAGGTGGCTCATCCTGAAAATTCAAGTCAGCCAGTGTCTTGCCAGCGGCGATCTGCGCGGCATAACGGGCTAACGGATGCCCTGTCGCTTTGCTGACAAACGGCACAGTACGGCTGGAACGCGGATTGACTTCCAGCACATAGACAATTTCATCTTTGAGCGCGAACTGGATGTTGAACAGGCCTTTGATGCCCATCGCCAGACCGATGCGCTCGGTGTATTCGCGGATGATCTCGATATGATAAGCACTGATTTTGTACGGCGGAATCGCGCAGGCTGAGTCGCCGCTGTGAACGCCAGCTTCCTCGATATGCTCCATGATGCCGCCGATGGTGACTTCTTCGCCATCACAAAGCGCATCGACATCGACTTCAAACGCATCATCCAGAAAATGGTCAATCAATACCGGATGCTTGCCCCATTCGATCTGGTGTTTTTCCAGCCATGTTTCCAGCATCGCGTCGTCAAACACAATCGACATACCGCGTCCACCGAGTACATAACTGGGGCGCACAATCACCGGGTAGCCAATGCGATTGGCCACGGCGACGGCATCCTCACGATAGAGCGCCGTATCACCGGGAGGCTGCTCAATTTCAAGTTCCTGCATGAGCGCATTAAAACGCTTGCGATCTTCGGCAAGGTCAATGGTATCGACGGATGTCCCCCAGATCGGCGCACCTGCGTCATGCAGCGCTTTGGCGATATTCAGCGGTGTCTGCCCGCCAAACTGTACCAGCACACCGTCCGGCTTCTCCTTGTCGATGATGTTCATGACATCTTCGGCAGTCAGCGGCTCGAAATAAAGGCGATCCGCCGTGTCATAATCCGTGCTGACCGTTTCCGGGTTGCAATTGACCATGATTGTTTCAAAGCCCATCTCCTTGAGCGCGAAACAGGCATGAACACAACAGTAATCGAACTCGATCCCCTGCCCGATGCGATTTGGCCCGCCGCCCAGCACGATCACTTTGCGTTTATCGGTTGGCTGAGTTTCATCATCTTCTTCATAGGTTGAGTAAAGATAGGGCGTATGCGCTTCAAATTCGGCGGCGCAGGTATCCACACGATAATAATTCGGCACGACACCGAGTGATTTACGATAACTCCGCACAGCTACTTCATTTGTGCCGAGAAGCTGCGCGACATGCGCGTCGCCGAACCCATAGCGCTTGAGTTTGGTGAAATCGGCTTTGTCGAGCCGTTCGAGTGTCAGTTTTTTGTTGATAATCGTCTGCTGGATTTGCATCGTATCGGCCAACTGGCGGACGAACCAGGGGTCGAAGCGCGTATTTTCGATAATCTCGTCCAAAGGCGTGTTTTCGAACATGGCTGCCGCGACCTGGAAAAGCCGCTGTGCAGTTGGCACACGCAGCGCCGCCGAAGGCACATGCTCCATTTTGCTGCCAAAGCCCATCACGCCGATGTCGAGCGCACGGACACCTTTTTGCAGCGCTTCGGGGAATGTCCGGCCAATCGCCATGACTTCACCAATCGCCTTCATCTGTGGGCCGAGTGTGCGGTCTGCACCGTCGAATTTTTCGAAATTCCAGCGCGGGATTTTGACGACGACATAATCCAGTGATGGCTCAAAACTGGCTGGTGTCACGCGCGTGATGTCGTTCGAAATTTCATCGAGCCGGAAGCCAACCGCCAGCAGCGCCGCGATTTTGGCAATCGGAAAGCCTGTTGCCTTACTTGCCAATGCCGACGAACGCGAGACACGCGGATTCATTTCGATCACATAAACTTCGCCATCATCGGGGTTAATCGCAAACTGAACATTCGCGCCGCCCGTCGCCAGCCCGACGCGATCCAGAACCGCTTTCGCCATGTCGCGCAGGCGTTGGAGTTCTTTATCGGTCAACGTTTGTACCGGAGCAACCGTGATGCTGTCGCCTGTATGTACACCCATCGGGTCGAGATTTTCAATCGAGCAGACGACGACGAAATTGCCGCTGGTATCGCGCATAACTTCGAGTTCGTATTCTTTCCAACCGAGCAGGCTCATGTCGATCAGCACTTCGCCTACCGGACTGAGTTTGATACCGCGCGTCACAATTTCACGCAGTTCAGCCTCGTTATAGGCCACTCCGCCACCTGTCCCGCCGAGCGTAAAGGACGCGCGTACCAGTACCGGATAATTCAGGTAATTGGCGACACGGATCGCATCTTCGACGTTATCGACCACTTCGCTTCTCGGCGAGTTGAGGCCGATTTCGGTCATCGCATCCTTAAAAAGCTGGCGATCTTCAGCGAGTTCGATACTCGTGATCGACGCACCGATCAGTTCGATGCCATATTTTTCGAGGATTCCGGCGTTGCGCAGTTCCAGCGCCAGATTGAGCGCCGTTTGTCCGCCGACGGTGGGCAGAATCGCGTCCGGCTTTTCGGCCTCAATGATGCGCTCACACATCTCGACGGTGAGTGGCTCGACATAAGTCGCGTCGGCAAATTCCGGGTCGGTCATGATCGTCGCCGGGTTGGAATTGATGAGGACGACGCGGTAGCCTTCACGCCGCAGGACTTTGCAGGCCTGGACGCCGCTGTAGTCAAATTCGCAGCCCTGGCCGATGACGATGGGGCCAGAGCCGATAATCATAATGGTTTGGATGTCAGTTCGTTTGGGCATGTTTACTCATTTGGAATGTAAGATTATCAATCGGGATACGAGGCGGGACATCAACTATTCAATTTGTTTTAGTTCGCTATAGCCCCAGCCATATTCCTTTACAATTCTTAGACCATGTACAATAGCTTGTATGGCAAAGTTATAGTCATCTTCTTCAACTTTACTCTTACGATATTTATAGTCCCTCGTAAGAAAAGCTACTTTCAATCTTTTTCCTGGTAGAACTTCTAGAACCTGAACAACAGGAAAGCCGAAGCCGCTCTTCTCTAAATATCCGTTATGCCTAACTATTATGCCGGAAACTTGAAAGACTTTTTGTAAATTGCCACATTTTTCAGGTGGCACCTTATAAAGCTCAATATAAATACGCCCAATCCGTTTATTCCCTGCGAACCAAACAACCGTATTCTTGTCCGCAATGTAAGGTTTTGGATCATCACTTACACGGAATTTCCGTTCCCAGGCATATTTTGGTCTTTCCCAATCTAGCTTAGCCATATAAATACACGCCACAACACTCATTATTTCCGTAAGAAACGATTATGAGGGCAAGATGTTTAACGTTTACGTTTTACTCATTCGGCACTTACAACTTCGTGCTTCACCCGCCCGACGAACTCATCGAACAGATAGAGCGAGTCGTGCGGCCCCGGCGACGCTTCGGGGTGATATTGCACACTGAAAACGCCGAGTCCAACGTGTCGCAAGCCTTCAATCGTGTGATCGTTGAGGTTGACGTGAGTCACTTCCGCGCCGCCTACATCGCTATCCGCACGGACAGCAAAACCATGATTGTGGCTGCTGATTTCGACCACGCCTGTGAGCAGGTTTTTGACAGGCTGGTTGCCGCCGCGATGACCAAAAGGCATTTTTTCAGTTTTGCCATCCAGCGCCAGCGCGACAATCTGATGCCCCAGACAGATACCGAAAATCGGTACTTTGCCGAGCAGTCCCTTTACATTGTTAATGGCATAGGTCACTGCTGCCGGGTCGCCGGGGCCGTTGCTGAGGAACACGCCTGCCGGATTCATCGCCAGTACATCATCGGCGGAAGTATGCGCCGGGACAACGGTCACGCGCAGCCCGCGATCCGTCATCATCCGTAAAATATTGCGCTTGATGCCGTAATCATAAGCGACGATCAGCGGCCCGGTAGGATCGTAATGATGGTTGCGATACCATTGCGGATCACTGCGCTCTGTCCAGTTATAGGGTTCGGTGCAGGTCACATCATCGACCAGATTCCAGCCGGACATATCGGGCGAATTACGCGCCATTTCAATCAAGGCTGTCGGGTCATTGGCTGCGTCACCATTGGCAATCGCGGCACGCATCACGCCCTGTGAGCGAATATGTCGTACCAGCGCCCGTGTGGCAACATCTGAAATGCCGATCACGCCACGCCCTTTGAGATATTCGTCCAGCGTACCCGTTTCGCGCCAATTGCTAACTACCGGGCTAAGTGAGCGCACGACAAAGCCGGATACCCAGACGCGCTCCGATTCAGCATCTTCCAGATTCACACCTGTATTGCCAACGTGAGAGACCGTCATCGTGACAATCTGCTGATAATATGAAGGGTCGGTCAAAATTTCCTGATAACCGGTCATCGAGGTGTTAAAAACGAGTTCGCCCGTTTGCACACCCTCCGCGCCCCAACCCAAGCCTGTAAAAATTCGTCCATCTTCCAGTGCGAGTAATCCCGTTCCCATATCCCCTACTTACTTTCCTGCTGCATAATCCGTATTCCCTAGTTAGTTTCCTGCTGCATAATCCGTAGACCACCGATGATACCAGAGTTGGACAGAACGAGTCGCGAAACCGCATTTCTGATACAAGCGCTGCGCACCGATATTCCGTCCCTGTGTAATAACACTGACTTTTTCCATATTTTGCTGCACAAACCAGTTTAAGGCTGCTTCGATCAAATGCTGACCCAAACCCTGATTACGCGCTTCTTCCGCGATGCCGATCAAACCGATTGACCCCTCACGTTTTTCAGACATTAGTTTGCAGGTGACATAACCCACAAGCTGCTGATTGAGTTCGGCAACGATGACCTGATCTGCATAATTCTCCAGGCAGCTTTTGCGAATCCAGGTATCGTACATATCAACGCAGCGGTCATGTGGAAAATGGGTGTCGTTGAAAAAACGTGTATTCTCATAAGCCGCCCGGCTGATTTCCCGCAGACGCTCAACATCTTCGAGCCGAAATGGACGAATTGCGATGCTTTCAGGGAAGGACGCATTTTTGGCCTCTCCCAGAATCCTATCGAAAGCGACACGAATATCGCGAAATCGGAACCCATGATCTTCAGCGACCTGATTCGTTTCCGGGTGATCCGAATCGGCTAAAAAATATAAGCAGTCGATGGCGTTGGCGTTTCCCCATTCGATAGCCGCCAGACTTTGGGCAGTGGTGAGCCGATTACCATTCACACGCGCAATTCGGCGATCAAAAAACTCACTGTCCCAGGGAAGAAATTCGCAAATTTCAAGGCTCATGAAGCAGACTTGCCTTTGTGTGCAGATAATGTAAGGATAGATGACTTATGTTCATGGAGGGCGGCTGTCAATCACCTATCCTCATTATATGCACGTTAGCTGCGGTAATCACCATTAATTGAGACATAATCGTGACTCAGGTCGCACGTCCAAACCGTAGCCGAGCCACTGCCAGCGCCGCAATCCAGCGTGACACTGACGGATGACTCTTTGAAAATCCTCGTCGATTCGGCTTCGTTAAACGCAGTCGGCATCCCGCCGGAGAACAAAAGCAAATCCTGGCGCGAATCTTCACCAGTAGCAATCCACAGGCGCAGATTTTCCGGTTTTACAGGGACACCCGCCCGCCCCGTCGCCATCATAATCCGTCCCCAATTGGCATCACCGCCAAAAAAGGCCGTCTTAACCAGCGGTGAAATGGCAATGGTGTTGGCAATTTTCCGTGCCGATTCGTCGTCAGCCGCGCCAGTGACGCGCAGGGTGATGAATTTGGTCACGCCTTCGCCATCACGCACCACATCCTGCGCCAATTTGACGCAAACCGCGACGAGTGCTTCCTGAAACTGTGCCTGATCTTCACCGGAGTCAATTTTCGCCCCACTCGCGCCGTTTGCCAACAGCAACACTGTATCATTGGTACTCATATCGCCGTCAACGACGATCTGGTTATAACTGACATCCGCCGCTGATTTCAGCGCACCTTGCACTTGTTCGACGGTCAGATCAGCATCCGTCACGACAGCGCTCAACATCGTCGCCATGTTGGGGGCGATCATGCCTGCGCCTTTGCTGATCCCGGCAATATGGTAGGTTTGCCCTTTCGCATTCGTCACCGTTATGGAAGCGGATTTGGGACGTGTGTCGGTGGTCATGATCGCTTGGGCAGTTGTCGCCCAGTCGTTCCCCAGCGACCCCGCCGCCAGGTCAACGCCGTTCATGATTTTTTCCAGCGGGAGCTGCATCCCGATCACGCCCGTACTCATCACCAACACCTGATTTTCGGCAAAGCCCAATTTTTGAGCGACATAACGGGCTGTTGCGTTGGCGTTGTCGATACCTTGCTGTCCGGTACAGGCATTAGCGCTGCGGGTATTGATGGCAATCGCGCGAATACTATCCGGGTTTTCGGCCACGCGCTGCATATCCACCAGAACGGGCGCTGCCTTGACTTCATTAGCGGTAAAAACTCCGGCAGCGACACAGGGACGGTCACTGACGATCAGCGCGAAATCGAGCTTATTATCTTTCTTCAGGCCAGCGGATACCCCAGCGACCTGAAAACCTTGAACCCCATCAACTGTCGATTGAACGTCAGGCATTCTTCATTTCCCCTAACATCAGTGTGAGTTTATCAACCAGAGTATCAATATGTTCTTTTTCCATGACCAGCGGCGGCACGAAACGCAGGACATTTTCGCCAGCGTTGACCAGCAGCAGGCCATTTTTATAGCCTTCAGTGACCAACGGCCCAACGTCTACGGTCAATTCCAGGCCGACCATCAAACCACGTCCACGCACTTCGGAGATCAACGGGCTGTTGATTTCTGACAAACGCTCCGCCAGATAATCACCCACTTCCGTAACATGTGCCAAAAATTCTGGCTGGCTGACACGCTCCAAAACCGTTTTGGCGACACTCGTGACGAGTGGCCCACCCGCGAACGTCGAGCCGTGATCGCCGGGGTGCATGTGGCTGGCGACTTCTTCGGTCATCAAAATCGCGCCAACAGGCAGCCCACCCGCCAGAGGCTTGGCAAGTGTCATTATATCGGGGGTAACGCCGCTGGCTTCGTGGGCCCACAGTGTCCCGGTACGCCCCATGCCACATTGAATCTCGTCAAAAATCAGCACTGCGTCATATTGATCGCAGAGTTCGCGCAGCGCCCGCAAAAATTCTGGTGTAGCGGCGTGAATCCCGCCCTCGCCCTGCACAGGCTCGATAATCACAGCAGCGGTTTTTTCGTTAATCGCGGCTTTGGCGCTTTCAATATCGTTATACTCTGCCACAACTGCACCGGGCATCAGCGGCTTGAACGGCTTCTGATATTTCTCTTTGGGTGTGAGTGCCAGCGTACCCATCGTGCGACCATGAAAAGCGTGTGTAAAGCACACAACCTCGATTTTGTCGGTCAAACCTTTATCGTAGGCTTTCTTACGCGCAATTTTGACCGCGCCTTCGTTGGCTTCCGCGCCGCTGTTGCTGAAAAACACGCGATCCGCAAACGACTTTTCGCAGAGCAACGTCGCAAGTTCAGCATGGGGCGCGGTGTGATACAGATTGCTGGTGTGGATCAACCCTGTCGCCGCCTTCTGAATCGCCTGTGACAACTGAGCATCACCATAACCAAATATATTCACGGCAATCCCTGCCACGAAGTCCAGATAGGCATTGCCATCGCTGTCATACAGGGTCACGCCTTCCCCGTGAGTCAGCACAAACGGAGCGCGTTTGTAGGTTTGCAGAAGGTGATCCTGCTCTAATTCAATTACATCATGAGTCAAATCGGTCACTTTTTAATCCTCTTTTAGGACATCTGAACGAGTAAATTGAGCATCCGAACGAATAAATCAGGCATTCGAACGAGTAAATACCGTACCACCGTGCGTTTTTAATCCGGTCAAATTCGTAATCACAGCCTGGGGAACGCCGCTGTCGAGCGCAGATAATGCCGTCTGGACTTTAGGTATCATGCCGCCGAAAATTGTGTTATCGGCGATCAGATCAAGGGTTTTTTCGCGCGTGAGTGTGGGAATCACCTTGTCATTGAGCAAAACACCCTCAACATTGGTGAGAAAAACAATCTTGCTCGCCCCGATTGCCTGCGCCACTGCTCCAGCGACGTGATCGGCATTTACATTATAGGAATGGTTATCTGAACCCAGTGAAACCGGAGCAATGACGGGCGTAATCCCCTGCTTGAGAAAATCGAGCAGAATCTCGCCGCGCACGGATTTCACTTCGCCTGTAAACTCCATATCGACAGTGGGATGCGGCATTTTTTCAGCACGCACCAGCCCCCGGTCAATACCACTAATGCCGAGCGCGTCAATGCCTTCTGCCAGCAAATGGCGCACCAGCCGTTTATTGACCGAACCACACAGCACCATCTCGACAATCGCCAGCGACGGCTCATCGGTGATACGAACCCCATCCAGATAGCGAGGCTCGATGCCCATCACTTTTTGGAGATTCGAAATTTCACGCCCACCGCCATGTACGATAACCGTCGGCGTATTCAGACCCTTGATGGTCGGGGCAAGCTGAAGCAGAAAGTTCGGGTCGTCAATTTCGTTGCCGCCAATTTTGATGACGATAGGTTGCATCAACAGTTCACTCCTCTTAATCACGTTTTCAGTGGACAGCTTTCAGCGATCAGGATGTACAACAGGCTGAAATCTGACTGCTGTAAGCTAATCACTATAACAATGCTGTCGTTTCCGGCAGGCCGAACATCAGATTAAAGTCCTGTACCGCCTGCCCCGACGCGCCCTTGCGCAGATTATCGGTCACGCTGGTGATGTGCAGGTAGCGCGGTGTGACAGGAGTCAGGCTGATCGCGCAGGTGTTATTGCGAACGACGTGCCGCAGAGTCGCCTGCTGTCCCGGCGGCAAAACGTGAACCATCGGCTCACCCTCATAAACTTCTTCATACAGGCTTTGTGCCTGATCGCTGTTGAAATTTTCGTTGAGCGTCACGTAGATGCTTGCCATCAGGCCGCGATCAACGGGCAAAAGATGCGGCGTGAAAATCAGCGTACCGATTTCGCCATTCAGCTTGTGAATCTCCTGCTCGATCTCCCCGACATGGCGATGCACACGACCCGGATTATACGGCGAAAAATTGCCAAATACCTCGACAAAATGCGTGTTGGCTTTCGGTTCGCGACCAGCGCCGGAAACACCCGATTTGGCATCGACGATAATCGGCGCGTCCGGCGAAATGACGTGTGCTTTCAACAGCGGATACAACCCCAGAATGGTCGTCGTCGGGTAGCAACCCGGCGCGGCGACCAGATTCGCGCCTTTAATATTCGCGCGGTTGATTTCCGGCAGACCATAAGGCACGGGCAAAAGTTCGGGATTCGGATGCGGCGTTTTATACCATTTTTGATAGGCTTCGGGCGTATCGAGACGTAAATCGGCGGAGAGGTCGATCACCTTCACGCCGAGCTTGAGCGCTTGCGCGGCAACGGGAGCCGAGGCTTTATGGGGCAGCGCCAGAAAAACAGCATCCAGGCCATTCAGATCGGCAGCTTCGGACGGAATATATTTCAAATTACTGCCCGGAATCGGCGCACCCTCATAGGTGTTGGATGTGCCAAATACCAACTCAACATCAGGATGCTTCACCAGAATTTCTACAAGGTCCATGCCTGCGTAGCCCGCAGCACCATAAACCCCTACGCGAATTCGTTTTTCAGTCATGTTTCTCCTCGTTAATTCCAGCCACTCAGCACGTTCAGCATTTGAGTATTTCAGTGTGCCAGCGTATCAGCACTTCAGTTTCGATGCTGCTTGGTTGAGGGCGCTGACTGGCTTCCTAAAATAAAAACCCCCAACCTTCTGTGATTTGAGGTCAGGGGTAAATTTCGGTTTCGGTTCAGTAGCTTAGGCTGTCACACCTACCCACCAACGCAAAACACCCACTCTGACCTCTCTGGTCTGGGGGCGACGGCTGCGACGACGGGGGCTGTTTAATTCAGCGAAATTGACGATTTGTGACAACATAAACAGTGTGTGATTCAGCATAATGTGATAATGATAGAGAGTGTATGCAAAAACTTTGATCTCGTCAATAGATCAATACATGAATTTGCAAAACTACTTTCAATTATGTGTTGCTATTCCCAATATGGTAAACAAATCGCTGCCTTGTCTAGAAAAATTAACCTTTACTTGACGCACTCCATTTCACGCATTACGATGCAAATTGTGATGAACTTCTCAAAAGCGTAAATATTCATGATTGAAGTCCGCAACCTCACCAAGCGATTCGGCAGCCACACCGCCGTTGATGACCTGTCGTTTGATGCTCAACCCGGCGAAATTGTCGGCATTTTAGGGCCAAACGGCGCAGGCAAAACCACGACGATGCGCATGTTAACCGGGTTTATGCCCCCTACCAGCGGCACAGCCAAAATCGCCGGATTCGATGTGTTCAATGATTCGCTCGAAGTGCGTGCGCGTGTAGGCTATCTGCCGGAACAAGTACCCGTCTATCCCGACATGACAGTGCGCGGTTATGTCACCTTCTGGGCGGAACTGCGCGGAGTCCGAAAACCACACGCCCGTGTAGACGAAGTGATTGAGCGCGTCCAGTTAACGGATCGGCGCAACAGCCTGATTCGCAATTTATCGAAAGGGATGCGACAGCGGTTGGGATTGGCGCAGGCCATCGTCCACGACCCGCAGGTCATTATCCTCGATGAGCCGACCATCGGCATTGATCCTCAACAGGTCATCGAAGTGCGCGAGACAGTGCGTCAGTTTCGCACCAAGCACACCGTATTATTCAGCACGCACATCCTTTCCGAAGCCGAACAAATCTGTGATCGCGTTCTGATTATCCATCAGGGGCGAATCGTGGCGGAAGGCGCTCCGGCAACCCTGCGCCAGCAGCTCCAACCCGGCGCACACCTCTATGTTCTTATCGGCGGCGCGGACGAAGCGCAGGCACGAAATCTCCTTGAGCATATCCCCGGTGTACAGTCGGTACAAGCACAAGGAGAAGGCTTCACCATACGCACACAGCCTGATGTGGATATTCGCGCGGAAGTTTCTGAAAGCGTCATGCGTGCCGGATTCGCGCTGCTCGAACTACGCCCAGTCGCCATGACACTGGAAGACATTTTTCTCGATATTGTCGGGAGGAAGACCTGATATGTGGATTATCTTCCGGCGCGAGGTCGGACAATATTTCGCGTCGCCTGTTGCCTATCTCATCGCGGCTGGATTTTTAGTCCTGACCGCGCTGATTTTCAACAATGATCTGACGGTCAGCGCAACCGTGAAGCCCGCTTCACCTTCCGTCGTACCCGCCTTTTTATCATTCGCGTTGGTATTCTTCGCGCCATTGTTGACCATGCGGATGCTCGCTGAAGAAAGCCGTGAGGGAACGCTAGAACTGCTTTTGACAGCGCCCGTCACCGACAGTGCGATTGTGTTGGGCAAATTTTTGGGCGCATGGTTCTACTATACGATGCTCCTGGCGCTGACTCTCGTTTATCAGGTGATTCTCGTCAGCGTCACCCAGCCCGACCTGGGACATGCCATCAGCGCGTATATCGGCATCTGGCTGTATGGTGGCGCAACGATTGCCGTCGGTTTGCTATTCTCTGCGCTGACCGAAAATCAGGTCATCGCAGCATTTCTGGCGACGGCGGCGCTGCTCATCCTCTGGCTAGGAGGCCTCGCGGGGCAAATCGTCGCCAATCTCGATCTGGCGCGAATGCTGTACACGCTCACTTTACAGGGTCATTTTACGAGTTCATTTGCTGTCGGCCTGCTGCGTGTAGAAGATGCGGCTTATTACGCGGGTATGATGGCGATCATGCTGTTTATCACCATTCGTATTGTTGAATCGCATCGGTGGCGCGGATGAAAAACGACCCGATTATCATTACTCGAAATCAAATCGGCCAATGGGGAAGCTATATTGGCGGCGTGGGGCTGCTGCTTGGCCTGCTTGGATGGTTGTGGCAGGGCAGTATCACGCCCATTATCGCCGGACTTCTGGTCAGTGGCATTCTGGGAATCGGCCTCTGGGTGCTAATGTCCCCGCAAGAGTTTAAGGACTTTATCAGCGGGAGACAAACGCGCTACAGCACGATGGCTGTTTTTTCGACCTTGCTGTTGATCGGCATTGTCGCACTGGTTTATATCATCCTGCAACGCGCAACGCTCACGCTGGATATGACGCTGGCGCAGCGTTTCACCCTCAGTCGCGAATCGCTCGACGTGCTCCGGGAAGTGAACGGCGACATTCGCATTACAGGTTTTTATTCGTCCAGAGCGCTGGCAGCTCGTGAGGTCGATGACCAATTTTTCCGGCTTTACGAAACAGCCACCAATGGACGGATTACACGCCAGTATATTAACCCCGATGAAGAACCCGCACTCGCCCAGCGTTTTGGCATCTATTCCGATGGCGCGTTGTTTCTGTCCTATCTGAAACCCGATGGCACCGTCGATTTCGAATCACTGGCGCGTGTCCCCCGCAGCACTGGCGGCGCACAAGAGCGTGAAATGACGCAAGCTATCGCACGTTTGCTGCTTTCCAACACGATCAAAGTTTATTTCGACATCGGGCAGGATGAGCTTGACCCACTCGACACGACGCAGCAAGGGCTTTCCGGCATTCACGCCGGGATGCAGGAAAGTGGTCTCATTACCGAATCCTTGAGCATATCCGGCCTGGCGGCTACTGGGGGCAGCATCCCGGAAGATGCCTCAGCGATCATCATGGCACGTCCGACAACCGATCTGAATGCAGCCGAGATTGCCGTTCTGGATGCCTACCTTAAGCGCGGCGGCTCGTTGTTCCTCATGGCGGATGTCCTGTTCAACGAGAACACATTTTTGTCCGAGGGTAGTATCTTTAATGACTATCTCTGGCAAAATTATGGCATTCGAGGGCAGCAGGCCGTGATCGTCGATTTCGGTGCGAGCCTGCAATCCCCATTGGATATTATCGGCGCGGCGGTCTTTACCGAAACCACCATCGCGGCGCGGCTTGATCCCGCATCTGCGCCGACTTTGTTCCGCACATCCCGCGCTGTCGAAGTCCAGACTGAAAATCCGCCGGTCAATAATGGTGTCGTTATTCTGTCGTCCGAAAACAGCTATGGCGAAACCAATCTGCGCGATCTGGCTGAAACCAATTCTTATGAGGCTAATGAAAACGAGGATATTCCAGGGCCGCTGCCGATAGCCGTGTGGGCATGGGATAAAAACAGCGGCGCAAAAATTTTGCTGGTTGGTGACAGTGATTTCGTCACCAACGGCTTTGTGACCAGCGCGTTGGGCAACGCCGTTTTATTCACCGATGGCCTGTCGTGGATGACCGGACTTACCGAGCAGATCAGTTTTGCGCCGCAGGGCTTTAACAGCGGGCTACCACTGATTTTTATCAGCACCCAGCAGCTAGACCTTATCGCGCTGGTGACGGTCATTTTGATGCCGGGTCTCATGCTCGTTCTGGGGTTAGTCATCTGGACAAGGCGGGTAAGAAGATGATACCCCGTCGTCGTCTATTACTGTTGTCAGGACTATTTGTTTTACTTTTGGCTGCTGCGTTCCTGCAAGGCCGCAACAACAACCCACAGCCGACCCTTGTCCCACCTACTGCCGCAGAAACCGTAACGCCAACACTGCTCCCATTATTGCAACTTTTTCCTGATATAGTCGTGTTGGATATTCAGGCGATCCGTATTGAAGACCCCAATACGGGCGATTCGATCACCCTTATCCGTGACGCATCCGATAACTGGACTGCGCCGGACAGTGAAGGTCAGCTTGATACCAATGCTGCCAGCGATATTGCCAGAACAATCGTCCTGTTACCCTACAGCCGCAGCATCAATATCACATCTCAAACCATTCTCAGCGATTATGGTTTTGATCCGAACGGCCAGCTTTTTATCAGCCTAGTCATGAAAAATGGTGAAGGTCACATCCTTGCTATCGGCGCGCTTTCCGAGACGGAGCCGGTCTATTATGCCCTTCTGGATGAGCGCGACGAGATTTTCGAAGTTGAGCGCGGCCCGGTGGATTTCATGAGGAATTTCCTCCTCTCACCAACCACTTAACTTGACAAATTAGCGATATGACGTTATTTTCATAAAGCATTGCATTCACAAAAACAGGTGGTATAATAACGAGTTCCTCTCGTTTTACCTCAAAATCGTGCATCAACTCTGCATTCTCACCACATCAACTTCAGGTTGATGTTATTTTCTAATGGCAATCTAGTGATGCCTTGCTACACTATAGCAGGGCTTTATGGCTGTAACGATCATGCTAATGGTACAAGAACAAAACAACGAAGAAGTACGCACTCAAATCTTGGAAAAGGCACAAAGCGCCGGTTCTATCACTTACGATGATATTCTTGCGCTGCTGCCCGATGCCGAGCGAAATCTATCCTTGCTGGATGACATCATGGATGATTTGCTCGAAGTAGGTGTCGCCATCTTACCAGCTCGTGCACCAGGAGCAGATATTCCTTCTGAACCTGCGGCCATGGAAGATGATGCCATCTTACCTGAAATGGACGATTTTGATGAGAGCGACGGTGGGTGGTTGCTGAAAAACAACGATCTTGTCGATGATGTTGGCTACCAGCAGGCTTTGGATACCGATGATGTTGTCGGGCTTTATCTGAAAGAAGCTGGCCGTGTTCCGCTGCTGACTGCCGACCAGGAGGTCGAGTTGGCGATGCGCATGGAAGCTGCCGTATACGCTCAGGAACAGCTTGAAAAATATGGCGACGACATGCCGATGGACGATCTGTACACCGTGCGTGAGACGATTGCCGATGGTGAAGCTGCCCAGGAACATTTGATTCGAGCGAATGCCCGTCTCGTCATCAGTGTTGCCAAGAAATATATTGGCCGGGGTGTTCCATTCCTGGATTTGATTCAGGAAGGCAATATCGGGCTGATCCGCGCTACTAACAAATTTGAATACAAGCGTGGGCATAAATTCAGCACCTATGCAACCTGGTGGATTCGGCAGGCTGTCAGCCGCGCCGTTGCTGACCAGGGGCGCACCATTCGTGTGCCTGTGCATATGGGCGACCAATTGAACCGGATGCGCCGTGTCCAGCTTCAACTGACGCAGGAACTTGGTCGCGAACCATCAATTGACGAATTGGCATTGGGCATGGAAACCACGCCTGACAAGATCGAAGATTTGATGGAAATTTCGCGCCGTCCGGTGAGCCTGGAAACACCTATCGACGACGAAGGCGATTCAACATTCGGCGATTTTGTCGAAGATGTGAGCAGTCCAGCACCCGCCGAAGAAGTGGCGACTCACCTGCTGCACGAGCAGCTTGGCGAAGCGCTCAACCGCCTGCCATCACGCGAGGCGCAGATTTTGCGTCTGCGTTATGGGCTGGAAGATGGCCGCGTCTATACGCTGGAAGAAGTCGGCCAGACCATTGGTGTTACCCGTGAACGTGTGCGCCAGCTCGAAGCGCAGGCCCTTAACCGCTTGCGTCAATCGTCGGCTCACGTTATTCTTCGGGATTATTTGTACGGAGAATAATCTCGTGGATTCCAAAACATCACGCGGCCCCTGGATATGGCCCCTAGCCTTGGCGGTGGTCGGCGTGGTTTTGCTGCTTGATAATTTTCTGCTGCTCGGTGATTTTAACGCCAACCTCCTATGGCCGTTGGTGTTGGTGCTGGTCGGCGCACAAATCCTGCTGCGGGGCGACATTGCCCCCAGTTGGGACGCGAAAACATTTGGCATCACACGTGGCAGTGTCGAATCCGCCACGTTGGAAATCAGCGCGGGCGAAATTGACGTGCAGCTACGGTCTCTTCAACGTGAAGGCCGTTTGATCGCCGGACAATATGCTGCCGATTCACGCCCACAGATGGGTGTGGATGTCACACATGCGCATTTAAAAATGGATCGCGCCGCCACACCCTGGCTCTCATTTGCAAATTGGGAAATGGGATTGGCGCGCGATCTTCCCTGGCAAATTCTTGTCAGCACGCATCTCGGACAGGTCAACCTCGATCTGTCTAATTTGATTATCCAGGATGCGCTCATCGCTACCGGATTTGGTGATATTCGTCTGGTTTGTCCACAGGAAGCATTCGGCGCGATCCGCCTGCGCTCGACGGTGGGTAATATTCAGGTCATCGCACCACCGGGTTATCAGGTACGCATCATGACTGAAGGCGGAAAAATGTTCAAGGTTCACGCCGATGAAAACCGCTATACGCAAATCGAATCTGGTTTATACGCCGCCCTTGACGCCGATGAAGGCGCGCCGCTGATCGAAGTCTTTGTCAGCGGGACATTCGGGGACGCTTATCTGGCCTGATAAACGCTATGTCAACAACGCTGGGTTTTCTTATCCGTGACGGGCTTTCAATCGACATCCCAGATTGCCTGGCGCTCGATCATCTTTACAAAACCGATTATGTCTGGCAAATGAATATTGCTGAAGAATCCGGTGGCTGGCGAGTTGGCTTCAAAACCGAACGTTTGCCACGCCTGATGGAAATTGATTACCCATCGGATGAGAACCGCCTGCAATCCGTCTTGCCTGCCGAGCATTGTTTTCTCGTCGCCATCAGCCGCGACCAATCCGAAATTATGGGTTATCTAGCGATGCGCAATAATCCTGTTTATTCGATTGCTCAGGTTCACGATCTGGTTGTTTCCCGCCCATACAGGGGCAAACGAATCGCCACCCGTCTCTTGAATGTGGCACGACAGTGGGCGCGTGAACGCCATCTTGTGCGAATCACGATTGAAGTACAAACCAAGAATCATCCAGCCATTCTTTTTTGCCAACAGGCTGGTCTGGAATTTTGCGGCTTCAACGATCATTATTTCCCAAATCAGGACATTGCCGTCTTTTTCAGCCAATCCCTGCGTTAGGAGCTGCTGTGGACGAGATGCTTTTATCGTTTCTCGACCTGTCTAACGAAACGCTCACCGCTGCCACAGTGGTTATCGCGGTGTCACTGCTGTTATACAATTTAAGCCGAAACCTTCGCAATCGCGTCGCACGCACCTCCAGTGTTGTGCTGGCCTGTATCACTATCGCCTATACATGCGACGTTTTTGTCTCCCTCGAACCCAGCCGTGAAACCTATCATGGGGTACTACGGCTGCAATGGATTGGCATCGCATTCATGCCTGCGGCGATGTTTCACCTTTCCGATGCACTACTGGCAACCACCGGGCTTCCATCACGCGGACGACGACGACGAGTGAGCCGTCTGCTTTATGCGATCAGCGGCGTTTTCCTCATCGCCGCCGCTTTTACCGATATTCTCGTCAAGCCTGTCCAGCAGGACGGCCTGATCGGGATGCGTGCTGGCCCATTGTTCGCAATCTATACGCTTTATTTTATCCTGGCGGGCAGCACCGCATTTATCAACGTCCAGCGAGCGCGTCAACGCTGCCTCACCCGCGATACCCGCCGCCGCATGGCCTATCTGCAAATCGCCATGCTGACCCCTGTGCTGGGTATTTTTCCATTTTCCGCGCTTCTGGGGCCAGGGGAAGAATTTTCACTTTCAACGTTAATTCTGGTCAACGCTTCTAATATCGTCGTGATCCTGATGCTGTTGTTCCTGGCCTATCCGCTGTCATTTTTTGGTTCGCGCGTCCCGGATCGTGTCGTAAAAACCGAGCTTTTGCGTTTTGTGCTGCGCGGCCCCGCAACTGCCCTCCTGGCATTAGCGGTTATCATCTATACCACACCCGCCAGTCGTGTATTCGGCCTACCGGGGCGCAGCTTCACTCCCTTCGCTGTCGTCGCGGTCATTTTGCTATGGCAGTGGTTCGTGCATCTCATCCTCCCCTGGCTGAGTAAACGTTTGATCTACCCCAACGAAGATGATGACCAGCTTAATAAACTTCAAAATCTTAGCGACCAGGTGCTGACTCGCAGCGATTTAGAGCAGCTATTGGAAGCAATTCTGGCGGCCTGCTGCGATTATTTGCAGGTGAATACCGCGTTTGCGGTCTCGTTGAACAGCGGGCAAGCTGAACTTGTCGCCGCTATTGGCCCAACGCGCCCCACCACAAACCTTCTTCAGGAAGAAGCTGACGCGCTGACCACCCTCCTCGACATCAATGATGAAGATGAAGACATTCGAATCGAGACATGGTACGCCTACTGGATTGTTCCACTTTTCAGTAAACGCCGTTACGAGCCGAACGACCTCCCCATTTTTCTCGGCTTCATTGGCATTCAGGCGCGTTCGCCGGAAGTCAACCTCACGCTTGAGGAACGCGAAATGTTCCAGACATTTGCACATCGCGCGGCTCAAACGATTGACGATTTGAATCTCCAAACCGAAATTTATGCCGCACTGGAAGGCTTGCTGCCCCAAATTCGCACGACTCGCACCCGTGCTGCGGAAGTTGAATACCGCCAGGGTCGCGATGCCAAACCACAGGATGAGACTCTCAAACCCGCTGACGAAGAACGTGAATTGTTTGTCGAGCAGGTTCGCGCCGCGCTCAAGCATTATTGGGGTGGCCCTGGCCTGACTCAAAGCCGTCTGCTTGAAATTACGGCGGTTCATCATAGCCTACCGGAAAATGACAATAACCCGGTTCGGGCGCTGCGGGCAGTTCTAACTGCTGCTATCGAAAACCAGCGCCCCGAAGGTGAACGTAAAATGCTCAGTCCCGAATGGACGATTTACAACATTCTCGATCTGCGCTTTGTCGAAAATCTGAAAGTCCGCGAGGTAGCCGCGCGTTTAGCACTCAGCGAGCCAGATTTTTATCGCAAGCAGAAAATCGCGATTGAAGCCGTCGCGGACACCATTTTGAAAAACGGGAAAAACTGATCCCCTGCTCACAAGTCTCATGTGTTTGACAAGCTTTCATCTCAAATTTATAATTTCGATTATGCAAGGTTTAATCCGTTAATAATTCCTGAGATTCGTGTTTCATAAAAAATAATAGTGTTGCCAGGGGGAAAAGGCTTGATGTCCACAAATTTACAGCGGCAGGATTATACGTCGCCGCCACCACTCGAAGAGAGTTATTGGGCTGCCCTTCTGCATGAAGGGGAGTTTTCAGAACCAGTTCCAGTAAATCCCGACTTCCACAATAGCAAAGATGATGAATATCCCACCCATGTGGCTGAAGAATCGCTGGAAGCGCTCACAGCATCGAATGGTGTGCTTGACCGTGACTGGTCGGATATTCGCCAGATTATGGAAAATGACGAAGTTGTTGAACTCACGGTCATCGGCTACAACCGGGGCGGTTTACTCGTGGAATGGCACGCATTGAGAGGTTTCGTGCCTGCCAGCCAACTGATGAATTTCCCGGCGACTTCCAATAACAATGCCCGCCGCAGCGCTCTGGTCAACCATGTCGGACAGACATTAAGCCTGCGAGTCATCGAGCTTGACGCGGAGCAGAACCGGCTCATTCTTTCAGAACGCGCAGCACGTGTGCAGCCCGGCGAACGCGCAAACATCCTGGTTCAACTCAAATCCGGCGATCATGCACATGGTCATATCACCAATCTGTGTGATTTTGGCGCGTTTGTCGATCTTGGTGGGCTAGAAGGCCTGATCCACATCAGCGAATTAAGCTGGGGACGTGTCGGTCATCCAGCCGACATTCTCAAACGCGACCAGCAGATTGAGGTTTATGTCCTGAACGTGGATCGCGAAAACGGGCGTATTGCACTGAGTCTGAAGCGCCTGCATCCTGATCCCTGGGAAACCGTCGGTTTGCGCTACAAAATTGGCGAAATGGTCACAGGCACGATTACCAACGTCGTCGATTTTGGCGCGTTTGCCTGTATCGAAGAAGGGCTTGAAGGGCTAATCCACGTCTCGGAACTGGCGGAAGGTCATTTTCTGCATCCTCGCAACGTTGTTTCTGAAGGGCAAACGATCACCGCGCGCATCCTCAGCATCGACAGTGACACTCGCCGCCTGGGGTTAAGCTTGCGCTCGATGACTTAAGAATAGCCTCGAAAATCAAAAGGCCACCTGATAACAGCGTGGCCTTTTTTTATCCATAATCGAAAAAATGAACTATAATCAGCGTGATTCTGACGGCTAATGTGAGCGAGGTTATCCGTGACTCAGCAAGTCAGTAACAAAAAATCCGCCGAGAAATCGCCGGAAAACAAGAAAACTACCGACGCGACTCCAATCCCGGAAAAGCCACGTTTTAAGGGTCGCTACGAAGTACAGCCGGAATTCTGGGATCGCGTCATGGATTCGATTCCGCCCTGGACTGACGAAATCGCAGCGATCCTGCTGATCGTGTTTGGCATTGTGTCATTTTTATCGTTATTTAACGTTTCATCAGATGCGACGATCTCCAACGCCTGGAAAAGCGCACTAACGACTCTCTTTGGTTATGGCAGTTTTATCGTGTCTGGCGGCATTCTGGCGCTGGGGGTTTTAATCCTCCTGCCCAAAGCGGGTGTCACCGTGCCGCTTTCCAGGAGTCGTATTCTCGCGCTCCAGGTCGCATTTCTCTCGCTGTTAGCGATTCTGCACCTGACCTCTGGGGATATGGAATGGCGGGCGCTGGCACGTGCAGGGCAAGGTGGCGGTGTCATCGGCTGGGGATTGAGCATGTTGATCGGAGGGCTGCTCAGTTCAACCTTTGCGCTGTTTATCTACGGCTTGCTGCTCATCATCTGCATCGCGCATGTTGGCGGTGTCAAAGCTTCGCATGTGACGACATTCCTCCAGAAGGCAAGCGAAAAACTGCGTGGCTATGCCGAGAAAACGAGCCAGATTCCTGAACGTCGTCCGCGCTTTACCGTTTCTGAACCCGTAGAAACGGCGGACGAAGCTGTCCCCGCGCCGCACCAACGTCGCACGACCATTATGCGTATCCGCCCTGACCCGCAAAGTCTTCCCCCCTCACAACGTGCAGGTGCGCAGCCCGCCAAAGCCGAAACGACTGATTCAACTTCGCCAACTATCGAAGCACCTCAAATATCGAACAATCACATTATTCCCGAATTTAACGCGATTGGGACGATCAAAGAGCGCAAACGCAAGACCGATACTCAGTTTGTGGAACGTCCAGATGGTCGCATCAAACGCTATTTTTCAGTCGAAAATATGGCCGAACCCAAACGCAGCGGCAAGCGCGAGGCCGAATTGCCACCGCTGGACATCCTGCGCGATGTTGAATTTAACCCGCCCGATGAAGAAGAGATCAACACGAATGTGGTGCTGATCGAAAACACGCTGCTCGAATTTGAAATCGACATTGATGTGGTCGAAGTGAAAGTCGGGCCAACGGTTACACGATACGCGGTGCAGCCCTTTAAAGAAACAAAGGACGGTGAAGGCGAAACGGTGCTGGAACGCACACGCATCAGCAAGATCGCATCGCTCTCGAACGATCTGGCACTCTCGCTGGCGGCGAAACGTCTGCGTATGGAAACGCCTGTCCCTGGCACAAATTACGTCGGTATCGAAGTACCCAACAAAAGACCGGGTATCGTCACGCTGCGTTCCGTCTACGAAAGTCGCTATTTTTACGAGCTGATGCAGAAGAAAAAATCGCCGCTGCTGGTTCCGTTAGGGCGCGATGTCGCCGGGATGCCCGTTGCTGTAGACATTGCGCAGATGCCGCATCTGCTCATCGCCGGGACAACTGGCTCCGGTAAATCAGTCGCTATCGGTGCGCTGGCAACCGCGCTGATTTTAAACAATCCACCAGACCTGGTAAAAATGGTCTTGCTTGACCCCAAAATGGTGGAACTCAGCCGCTTTAATGGCTTGCCTCATCTCATCGGGCCTGTCGAAACCGATCAGGAGCGCATTATCGAGGTGCTGCGCTGGTGTACGCGCGAGATGGATCGGCGTTATAAGCTTCTGGAAGAACATGCCGCCCGCAATATCGACATCTTTAATTCGCGTCTCGGACGGCGACAGCAGGAAGAACGGCTGCCCTATATCGTTATCATGATCGACGAAATTGGCGATCTGATGATGAGTAGGCCGGACGAAACCGAAAAAACCATTACCCGTCTGGCACAGATGGCACGCGCTGTCGGGATGCACCTGATCGTCGCCACTCAGCGCCCCAGTGTTGATGTTATCACTGGCTTGATTAAAGCGAATTTCCCCTCGCGCATGTCGTTCGCCGTCGCATCCGGTGTTGACTCGCGCGTTATTCTGGACAGCGTGGGCGCGGAAACGCTGCTCGGTCAGGGCGACATGCTTTATCTGGCAAATGATGCTGCCGGGCCGCGTCGTATCCAGGGCTGCTATGTCTCGGATGACGAAGTCCGCGCCATCGTCAATTATTGGAAAGACTGGCAGGACAAACAGGTTCAGGCAGGCAAAATGAAAGCGGTACGCATCGGCCCATGGGAACGCGGTGTCACCCGGCGCGAACTCTTGTCCGAAACCGACCCGATGCTCGAAGAAGCGATTGAGCTGGTGATCGCCGAGGGTGAAGCATCGGCCTCGCTCATCCAGCGCAAGATGGGGTTGGGCTACCCACGTGCGGCGCGTATGATCGACCTCATGCACGAACTGCGCGTGATCGGCCCACCAGAAGCGGGTGGACGCAGCCGCAAGGTTCTCATTAAGCCGGGTGAAGACCCCTTCAAGGATGAAATCGAGAAGCGGTCACAGAATAAATAGCCGCATCTTCAATATGTAAATCGGGATAACGCAATATCAGTCGGGACAACGCATGTCTGAACAGACCGCCGAACAAAAACGAACGATCCGCGAGACAAATGCTCTTGTCCGTGCGCTTGTCGAGCAGGAAACGCTGGGTTATCCATTTTGGGTCGGCGGCCTTGTAAGCAAATGTTTTCTATCTGATTTTGGGCATCTCTATTTCGATCTGAATGCTGACGATCACACGATTAGCTGCATGATACGCGAGCAAGTACGCGGTTCGCTCGATTTTACACTCGCCAACGGCCTCGAAATTGAGGCTTTTGGGTCGATTCGCGTCTACGAAAAATCTGCCAGAGTTCAAATTGAAGTTGAAAAAATCCGCCTGATCGAAGGCGTGAAAGCGGCTGTTGATAAAAGTGTGCTCCAAGAACTTGAGAAAAAAGGTCTTTGGCCGCGAACGAAACGAACCCTGCCATCAGAAATCTCGAAAATTGGACTTGTGACGAGCAAACACAGCGAAGGACTTCATGATTTTGAAGATACCTATCGCAACGAGGGTGGCAAAGCTGCTATCAAAGTCTTCGATGTGCGCATACAAGGCCAGCAAGCATCGAAAGAAATAGCGGAAACGCTTCGCCGTATCGACGCTAACAAAGAATGTAATGTGATTGTTTTAGTGCGAGGTGGTGGACGTGCTGCCGACCTCGCCACATTTAACGATTTAGCAATTGCGGAAGCGATTTGCCAATCCAGCATTCCCGTGTTAACTGGAATCGGGCATCAACGCGACGAAACATTAGCGGACATCGTGGCGGATGTCTCGACCATTACGCCAACAGCCGCCGCAAGTTATCTTGCTAAACTGAAACCACCACAAACAGTCATCAGGCCCCAAACCCCACCTGCACCGCGCTTCGCATGGAATCTGGTGATTCTGGCTGCTGGTCTGCTGCTCTTCGCCTTGCTACTATTCCTACTAACTCGTTAATCACGCCACCAAATCAATACCTCAAAAGGAAATTTATAAAGCAAATTGGATTGTAATAGTACCTATATATTTTAAATATAGTTTATGTAATATATTTAATCAAATGCGAATTATTGATGAAATTTTATTTTACAAGATAGTTAAGCATGTAAAGTCAGGTATACTTTAATCAGTCTCCTTGATATTTAGTCCATAATTTGAGGCATCACAATGCAATACATTTTCGGATCAATTTTGATATTCATTTCCGTCTTTTTTAGCTCATCTTTCTTAGTTTCAGCTCAATCTGACGATCAAAATTGCGATAAAGAGGCTGTCATATCTTGGATTAAAGAGCGCGAAGCTCATAGTGAACGATTTGAACTAGCTGATAGTGATCTGTCGAATAATCTCACTGATTGGCGGCGTATACCCCGCTTCGATGCTGTTGTTGCTATACAGCAAATACGGCGTGATTTTGAAGATATTCCCTACCCTGAATGCAGCTATGACTTATACATAGCAACGGTTATCTATTGGACGCGCCGGATTGATACATTAACTCAAGGGGTAAGCACTAACACAACACCTGATAGCCTCGGTGAAACTGCTAATTTCTATCAAACTCAGGTGGTGCAAGCTATTTATGATCTGGAAGCGTCTGCAAACATTGACTATTTTGTAGAGGCAGGCAAAGAGAGACCAAGCGATATACAACCAGCTTCTGTCCAAATAAGAACTGGCGAAATTATTATTTCGAGCACCGATGTTGAGAAAGTCGTTTCTGTGGATACTGTCACCTTGCCTAACTGCAATGGGTCAAGCCCTATCAGTATCACTAGAACTTTTACAAAGAGTTCCGAACGCCGGGTAGTTATGGAAGCTGAGGGCAGTGCAGAGATTGCTTTTGGCATTGCAAAAGCCGAAATTGAGACCTATTCTGCTTTAGATGACAATCAGAGTATGAGTGAAAGTCTTGAGTTACAGATGAGTGCTGCACCCGGTACAACCGTAACATATGAAATTGAATGGGTAGAAATATCAACTACAGGTGTATTGGAAATTACCAAAGGCGATGAAATCAGCTTTCTAGAGTTCTCAGTACCCAACGCACTCCGCGCTAATATCCGTCAACCCATTCAGATACCTTGCATTCCGGCTGAAAGCACAGCCGAATCACCCTAAAACAAGAGTGTTTGCTGACTGCTGCCACTCACTGGCTCGATGCACTCTGGCGTATCGTTTGCGGGCTTATTGACGAACTTGGAGACTTCATAAGCCGCCATCGCATCGGGGTCATACTGCTTCAGCAGCCCACGTAGAATGCCGGGTGATTGGTCATCGGCTAACCAGGTCGCATATTCTGAGGGCGGCAAAATCACGGGCATCCGATGATGGATGGTCGCCATAAACGGGTTAGCGTCGGTGGTCAAGATCGAGCAGGTTCGGATTTCATCACCTTCCGGGCTGTTCCAGATTTCCCATAACCCCGCGAAGGCAAAAATCGAGTCGTCTTTCATATGAATGAACATCGGCGTTTTGTTCTTGTCAGACTGCTGCTTCCACTCATAAAATCCATCTACAGGGATCAGACAGCGCCGCCGTTTGAAGGCTGTGCGAAACGAGGGTTTTTCCTCTACCGACTCCGAGCGCGCGTTAATGAGTGTGCTGCCAATTTTCGTATTTTTTGACCACGAGGGGATTAATCCCCAGCGATGATAGGTCAATGTACTCGGGTCTTCGTTGGTAATTACCGCGACAGGCTGGGTCGGCGCAATATTAAAACGTGCGCTCATGGGGTTCGGCGTGGATGTCAGGTCAAAGGCCGTTTGAATCGCTTGTCCATCCGAGATGAGTACAAAACGTCCACACATCAAAAAGACTCCCTTCTACTTATTTATGGGCGGGCTTACCAGATTCAGAAATCTGGCGAATCAGTCCCAACCCGGTCAACAGCAGCCCAATAACCTGAGCCGTCGATAGCTGAGGCTTTCCGCCTGTGCGCGAAAGTTCTTCTTCGGCGGCACGTGCGTAGAGGTAGGCGGAAATAAATCCAAAAATACCCCCGGCGATTGCGCCGATGACATAAACCTGCGTTTTCCATTGAGATTTAGGAGGCATCATGTGTTCCTTTACCATTTTCAGATGAGTCCGGGCGTTCAAATACGCCCAATAATTTATGGATCAAGCCCAAGCGTGAGCTAACAGCGATTGTTTTCTGATTAACCTGATTGGTGACAGCCGTCGTCTTAATTTCCAGCAGACGCGAGGCATTCTCGGCTTTCGCAAGTAGTCCGCCTAGCGCTCCGTGCGCTTTGCTCATGCCAACAACACTGACAATCCCCAACAGCGCGAACGGAAGAACGCAGAGTACCGCCGGACAGAGCATGAACACCAAAAGCATCCAGTCCGCCAGAAGCGAAACGCGGTTGCTGTCATTCAAGGTTGGCAAAAAAGCCCGCGACGCGACGAAACCTACGCAGAGGACAATCAGCAGAATCGCCCCTGCCGCTGGCAAAATAATCTCCCATCGCGTTTGCTGGCGATGCCGGGTTTCAACATTTTGGTGCTGATCTGATGAAGCAGACATTGAATACCCTTCGTGTATTTCAGCTCATATTGTAACGAGACTAAGTTATAATAGCGATAGAATATTTATTGGAATTTTAGCACAAATGGTCAATGATAACACCCTCACAAAACAACGTCTCATCATTACATTTGGCAAGCTCGGCGCACTCAAATATACCAGCAACCTCGACCTCGCAAAAATCTGGGAACGGGTGCTGCGCCGCGCTAATTTGCCAATTTTATATTCCAAAGGTTTCAACACACGCCCAAAAATCCAACTGGCATCGGCGCTGCCACTGGGGATCACCAGCGAATCGGAATTTCTGGATGTTTCACTCAAAGAAATGATCCTGCTGGATGGCCTGATTGAGCAAATTGAGGCGGTCAGTCCGGCGGGCCTGCGCGTTTATGCCATCGCCGAAGCCAGCATCCACAGCCCCGCCCTGCAAACGCTCGTCCGCAGCGCCGAATATCGCTTTCATTTTGAGAACGCGGTTGACCATGACCTCTTACAAACGCAAATTGATTCTCTGATGTCCAGCGCGGCGATGATCCGGTCTGAAGAACGAAAAGGTCGCAAAGGGTCTTTCGATCTGCGGCCTCTCATCTATCATCTGCGTATTGATGCCTCGAATGACCTCATCGCGCATCTGGCATCTGGCGAACGCGGCAATTTTCGCCCCGATGACTTGCTGACCGAACTCAATTTACAAGATCAGCATTGCAGCATTCATCGACTGAAGCTGACGCTGGAAAATTCGAAATAAAAAAATTTACGAATTTCAGCCGTAACATACCAAAGACTTGTGCGGTAATTAAGACGTAAACATCTTGACGAACGCGGACAATGGACGGTTGTATAATAGGTTTTTGGCATATTATTCAACACACTCCCTGCCGCGTTGATTTTTGGAGGCATTTTTATGAATCCTGCCCGCAAGCGTATGCTTTATTCTGTCATTAGCAGTCTCCTGCTGTGTTCGATACTTCTGAGTGGAGTTGTTCCGCTTATTACTGCTCAGGAAGCTACCGAAGAACCTACAGCAGAAGTTATACAGCCAATAGTCGAGACCACCGAGCAGCCAACGGCGACGGATATTCCCGCCACACCAGAGGCCACACTCGAACCGACTGTCGAGGCGACAACCGAAGTAACAATCGAGGTCACAAATGAAGCGACCTCCGAGGCAACAGCGGAAGCGACTTCAACACCCGAAGTGACCGCTGTGCCAACCGATGTGCCGCCAACACCAACGGCGGATTCGCTGTTTCAGGACGATTTCCAGGATGGCGACATCGCAAGTTGGAACACCAGCGCTGGCTGGCAAATCGCCAATGAGGACGGCAATATTTTCCTAAACGCGGCGACTCCCAATGAAACAGCGACAATTGCTGATTTGAATTGGGCGCATTTGCTGTTTTCGGCTCGTCTGCGCATTGACCCGGCAAATTCCGCCAGCATTACGCTCCGTTCCGGCTATGAAATTGTGCTTGATGCCAATGGCCGCGCCAGCCTTTATTATGGAGACGCGCTGCTGGCACAGGGCTTAGAATCAACCACTATCGCCGAAGAACCGACATGGCGAACGCTCAATATTCAGGCGCTTGGCAGCGTCGTTACCGTCGGCGTGGATAGTGTCGTGCAGTTCAGCTACGACGATCCGGCCTCACCTGTCGAAGGATTTATCACCTTCAGCACCGCCGATACCAACACAGGCGCAGTCGCGTTTGATGATGTGGTGATTCACAAATTAGAAGCCCCTATCGTGACCGAACCGCCTGTTGAAGTAACAGCGGAAGCGACTCTGGAAGCAACGCCGGAAGTAACGGAAGAACCCACACTCGAAGTGACCGAAGAACCTGTCGCTATAACGCCGATTTTGAGCGCGGATTTCGAAAGCGAAGTCACGGGCTGGACATTGGGCGATGGCGCAAGTGTCGTCGTTGAAAGCGAAACCAATCACGCGCTTTTGCTGGCATCGGGCGCAAGCTTTGCCCCGGCTGAACCCTTATATCTGGCGGATTTGCAGCTTGACGCACGTGTTAATCTTCTCAGCGGCACCAGCGGCGGGCTGAATATTTCGTTCCGTTCACAGGAAGGGCGCAGTTACACCCTGTCACTGGAAGCTGGACAAACGACTCTATCCCGTAATGACGGCGAAGAATCGACCCTGATTGCCAGCGCAGCGGTTGAACATGCCCTCAATACCTGGCACACGCTTGGCTTAAATGCGCAGGGCGGCATCATCACGGTCACGGTAAATGACGTGACTGAGGTTACTTTTAGCGACGAAACCCCGCTGCTGAACGGGCAAATCGCCTTCAGTGCCAGCGGCGATTCGATCCTGATGCTCGATGACATCACTGTCATTGACCTCGCACCCGCAACAGAAGTACCGACATCCACGCCCTCCCTGCTTACCGAAGAAACCGCAAGCAAACTGGACGGCGCGTTATATAACGTTCTCAATCTTTATACCACTGGCGATCAGGCCGGAGCGCTGGAATTAGCAGCCGCCAGCCAGATTGAAATTCTGGACGAAGCGCAGCGCATTCATGTGATCGTCTGGGCATCGGGCGCAGACACGCAAGCCATTGCGCCGCTGATCGAAACAACAGGTGGGATTATCGACCTTGCCGATGGGCGCAGTGTCGAAGCGCGTATCCCCCTCGAAAGCCTACTTGCACTTATCAACACTGATGCGGTTTCGGCGATCCTGCTTCCTCAAATCGCCACATCGACGAACAGCAGCCAGATTCCCAGCGCGTCCACCAATCAGGCAGCAGCAGGCGGGGTTGTGCCGCACAGTCTGGACATCATCGGCTGGTATAACTGGAACACGGGCAACGACGGAACCGTCGTACCGATCCTCGGCGCTGGCGTCAAAGTTGGCGTGATCGATATTGGCTTCCAGGGTGCAAGTCTCTCAAACGGAAATCAATCCTGTTTGAACAGCGCGACTTCCTGGTCCCCGACACCGAGCATCCCCAATACCAGCAATCACGGCTTGAATCTTGTAGAAGTCATCTGCGACATCGCGCCCGAATCGTCGGTTCGCATGTACCGCGCCAACAGCGGGACGAACCTGGACGACGCGATCAATAAAGCGAGAACCGATGGCAACCGCGTCATCGTCATGGCGATTGATCTGGGCGCGAACGCCAGCCCAGGCGATGGCACAGGCGGTGGCAACATCGATTCTGTCTATAACGCGATTACGACAGCGCGCGATGCGGGCATTCTCGTGATCGCCAGCGCGGGCAATAATAATGGTCGCTCCGTGACAGTCACGTACACGGGCGCAGCGACGACCATCCCGGTCACAACCTTTGGTGGCGCACGCATCAACGTCAGTTGGAGCGATTGGGCCAGCCCTACTGACCTCAACGTCACGCTTTCAGGTGATGCCAGCAGTGGTAATACCCCGATTGGTGGATCACCCGGCAAGTCCTATCCCATTCCCAGCACGGGCGCTTGCAACCCCGGCCCGTGTACGGTAAACGTCAATATTTCTGGTGGTGGAAACTACACCGTTCAAATTCAGGCGACAGCAGGCTCGATCAACCCAGCCAATGTGACGGGGGCAACCGTTGTCGCGGGCGCAGGCAACCTGGGACGGCCTGCCGATTCGCCGGATGTGGTCGCGGTAGGCGCAGTTTGTTCATTACAAGTGGACAATTATCCGATCCTGCCAAGCAGTTCACGTGGGCCAATTTTCGCGGCTGGCGGTACGGGACCGGTTATTGACGATAACACACGCGAGACGATCAAGCCCGATCTCTCAGCGCCCTCTTTTGTAGACACCAGCCTTCTGACTACAGCGGATGGTTGCGCAGCCGGGCCTGGCGTTGGCACAGAGCCGAACAGCGGCTTCAGCGGCACTTCTGCGGCTGCGGCTCATGTTGCAGGCATGGCTGCCCTGTTGATCTCCAACCCAAATGCCAGCATGGATACGTTCAACTCTGGTGCAGGCGCAGCCGATGCGCTGCAAGATTACCTGCAAACCCATTCAATGGATCTCTATCCGGTGCCAACACCCGGCCTCGCCGATGGCTATGATAACATTTTCGGCTCTGGTCTATCGGTGCTGGGCGATCCCGAATTTAATCTTGATAACGTGAAGAATCCGACGGTTTTTGCACAGGCCAACACACTTTACGTCAGCCTGGCTGTTCCGGGTTCGCAGCAGCTTGGTACAACAACTGCGCCTTTTATCAGCATCGCACAAGCCGTAGATGCGGCAACTGCGGGGCAAAAGGTCATCGTCATGCCCGGTGAGTATGTCACCTCGATGGCGATCACAAACAAGACCGATATTGAGGTTGTCGCCTATAACTCACCGAATGCCTTCAACACCGGTCTTAGCGAGAACGACAGCGTTTTCTGGGTTCACGACAGCTATGAGCGCATAGCAGGCGTGTACATGGAAGGAAATGACGGTGTTGTAATCGATGGTTTTGTCTTCCATCAGGCCAGTCTGCTCGGAGAATCTTCCAGCAACGGCTATAACAGTAATCAGGAGCCGCAGGCGATTGCGCTCGTCAACAGCAGTAACAGCAGCATCCTCAACAGCACATTTACAGGTGTTGGCGACCCGAATATTGGGTTTGGCGTCCCGCCTGTCCTGGTCGGTGAGGACAATGGCTCTGGGAACGCAACACCGGGCAGCGGTGGCGTTGGCAATGTCATTTATGGCAACCTGTTCACTAATAACTACGCCCAGATCGCCAGCACACGCGCCAGCGCACTCGAAATTTTCGGCGCGTCCGACACTTCCGGTGACACCCCCATCCGTGTCGAGCGAAACACCTTCTCCTCCAATGGCGGGGCGTATCTCGGTTCAGATCGGCAGCGTCAAAGCATCGTCGATGTGATCGGCAGCGGCGCTGAAATCTTCAGCAACCGTTTCGTCAATAACAATCGCCAGTCCATTATTCGCATCAATGCGCCCAGCACAAATTATGAGGTGCAGCTCTTCAGTAATGCTTTCTGGGACAACTTCACCGATGGCCCGATCATTCATCTTGACCCTGGCCTGCGCTTCCGATTTATCAATAACAGCGTCATTCATAACAATTCAACATTCAGCGACCTGAATTATGAATGGGTCATCCTTCGTGGCAACCAGGATCCAAATTCGGAAGACTGGATAAACGGCAGTGGCTTGTGGGAACTGCACAACAACATCGTCTTCGACAATCGTTTCGGAGGGGGTTTTGTTCAGGATCCTACCAACACCTTCACCTGCGCTTCAATCTCTGGTGGCCCTGCATCCGATAATGGCGCACAAAATAACTGGCTCTGGTCAGGTGCAACAGATTTGACTAATGGTCTGCTCGGCACGGGTTTGGGCGACTGCACCGATGGTATCAACAATCCAGCCAACAACAACATTACCAACATTAACCCCAATACCGATCCGGCAGTCGGCGGCACATCGACGTTTATCGGTGCGACCATCTCGCCTAGCAACCCCTATCGGCTCAAGCAAACCAGCACCGCTATTGAGGTCGGCTATGCTGCCGGATTGACGGCTGCGATGCAGGCGGGTGTTGATGCGCTGGGCTTTGATCGTATCCAGGACGGCGACGGTGACTCGACTCCGGTTGCTATTGTCGATCTCGGTGCTTACGAATTGACACCACTCACTACTCTGCCATTGGATACAGATCGCGTTGAAGATACCTTTGATCAGACCGGCGATCAGGGTACTGCTTTCCGCATCAACCTGTTGAATGGCGTTCAGGGTGGTTTTGAACCCTACACCTTCCAGATCAAGTCACAGCCTGAGAACTTCAGCACCAACACGAGCGACTACTGCGGTGGCGCGGGCCTGATTTTCCAGGGTAATTACGCATACTACTGCCCACCTCAACATTTCTACACGACCAGCGGCACTGTCGGATCACCCGGACTGAATGTTGCCGACGATGTTGAATTCGAATTCTACGTCACCGACAGCACAGGTGGGCCACCAGTCAAATTCAATACCGTAACCGTTCGAATCTTTGAAAAAGACGATCTGGCACTGGCAGCAGGCGACTCGGTCACTTATCGCTATCTCTCAGAGGTCAATCAGGCTTTCAGCCTGCGGCTACGCCCGTTTGTCCAGTTCAATAATTTCCGCTTCTCGGAGCGCGGCACTTCGCGTGATAGCAAGTCGGACTATCCGTTCGAATATGATAACGTTGATGTCCTGACCGTCGCTGGTGATAATCCATTCCTGTTCAGCGATGACACGAATGCAACAACAGCACGCCAGGAATCGGAAAACTACATCATCGCGCAGCTCGCAGCGGCTGATCCTGACGATGGCCTGTTCACACTGACACCGCAGCCCGGTCAAATCGGCTTCCTGCGTCTCAGCTATCGCGTCACGGATATTCACGGCGATACTGTCACCAACTTCATTCGCCTGGAAGTTGTCGGAAATATCCCTGAAGGCGGCCTGCACGACGATACCAGCTTTAGCTTTGTCTACACCGATCTGAACGACGGCGCGGGCAAATGGACAGCCGTGTATAGTGAACCCAACATCAATAACACGATGCACCAAACCCGCACGACAGGTGATGTCGCTCGTTTCCTGATGATCGGTGAAGAATTCACCCTTTATATGCAGCCAAACGGTTCCGGCGGTTTGTGGGAACTCAAAATTGACGATACGCCAGAATCACCCAAACCCAACCCCATCGACTGGCAATTGCAATCGAGCGGCGAATGGCGCGGGACACTCCCTGGCGAGGGCTGGACTTGTACGACACGCGCACCGATAGCCAAGATCAGTAAAACGGCTACTGCCGAATACATCTCCAATAAAGGCAGCGCACTCTACAGTGTATCCTGCACCGGATTGCGTGATGGCGAAGCTCACGAAATCGAAATCGTGAATCGCCAGAATAAACCGCTCAATATTGATGCGATGTCACTTCAGTACACGGGAAACCCCCTGCCACCGGGCTACCATGATGTGAATGAGCCGGACTTCATCGCGGCATTCCCGCAATGGCAGTTCATCACCAATACTTCTGCCTCACAGCGTATTGCCCTGTCCGCCAGCAACATCTCAACACCGGACGCGAATTTCAGCTTTAGAGGCACGGGCATCGCCATTGGCACCACGCTGGAGCGCTTCGGCAAATCGGGAAACTTCCAGGGTGCAGCCTACAATATCTGTATCAAACCAGGGGGTGTCAATACGCAGGAAATCTGCCAGACATTCAACAACCTGAATCCCAGTTCAGGCGTGAAATGGAATGTCTTCCGCCCATTCTTTGGATTTGACCCCACCCTCGAACACGAGGTACGCATCGATCTCCTGTCGCTTCCGACTGGCGGACGCCTGATAATCGATTCAATCCGGGTATTCGATCAGTCACCGACAGAACCGCTGGACTTCGGCACGACTGAAAATGATGTGATCGGTACAATGGTGTTTGGAAATGGACGCGATGATGCCTGGGTATTCAATGCTCGCAGTACCGCCGCATCCAACAGTTCGCTCCACTCGCTGACAACTTCGGCAACGAAAGTTGGCCCATTCGTCAGCTTCCAGATTCCCGACTCTGCCAATCTCGTTTACTGGTATCGCGTCGCGAATAAAGCCAGCGATAGCCAGCAAATTCAGATTTGTGTGGACCGTGCGCAGGGTGAAATCGGTATCTCAGCGGGCAACCTCTGCCAAACGGTGAATTTACGGACTGCACCAAACCCTGTTGTCATCAGCGAAAGCCTGTTCACGGGTGGATGGGGCAATGCCTGGGGTACCGACAGCACCCATACGATTGAAATTTTCAGCCTCGCGAACAACAACTTCAACATGGATCGCGTGGTCGTTCTGGGTACAGACTCCCCTCTTACACCCAGCCTGTATGAAGAAAACACGCTGGACGTTGATGGACTGGACAGCACACCCAAATTTGGCTACTTCGACGCAGCCAATGTACTGAACGGTGGCTCGTTCGCCTCGGTGACTAACTCGCAGGCATCCGGTAAAGCCTACTTCCAGACCAGCACAGCCAATAACGGCCTCTTCTTCCAGATGAACGGCACAGGCTTCTCAGCGCTGTTCCGAATGGACAATGCAGGCGGTAACGTTCAGGTTTGCTGGCAAAGCGGCTTGTTGGCTACTGTCGCTGCTGTTGGAACAACCAACTGCCGTACCTACAACAACGACCTGACAGGCAGCAGCGTCTACTATCAGGCGGCGCGCACCGTCATGTTAAGCAACACACCTGCCGACTACACGGTCACTATTCGCAACCTCGGCGGGTCAATGAAATTCGACGCGCTGCAAATCCATGATGTGCTGCCGGGTACGCCACTTGAGGTGGATGCCGACGGCGTTCAGCGCTATGAGACCAATTTCACCAACCGTGTAGCGGACGATATGTTCACCTACTTCGGTGCAGGATGGCGCACGGTGACGGGCAGCGGTGCAGCCGCCTACTCTGGTCGTAACTATGACACGATTACCCGCCGCTTCGGGGCAGGCTTTATCTTCCAGACCGACGGTGCAGATCGCGTTCAGATTAATCGCCCGGTCAAATCGGGTTACGCCAGCCTGGAGATTTGTGTGGACGACGATCCATGTTCGCCACTCATCGCCGCCAATGCTGATCCTGTCTTCGTGAACCTGCCCGACACCAACCCACATGTAATTTCGGTCTCCTTGCTGTCAACCGGCACGTTTATCCTCGACTCGATCACCTTGTTCGATACGTCTGTGCCAATCGGTCAGGGTCTGTACGAAGATAACTACCCGCTGCTGACCTATGACTCCAACTGGACGAATACCGCCAGCAATACTAAATACACCGATAAACGCGGTAAGCAGACCAGCGTCGTTAACGCAACGCTGCTGTATCACATCGACGGCTCATTCCTGCAAATCGGCGCATTCGCCCCGCTGGCAAACCAGATGGAAGTCTGCTACGCAGCAGGTATCGTGACCGATCCTAACAGTGTGAACACCAACTGCCTGACCGCGCCAGTGGCTGGAAGCAGCGCACGGCAGGTTTATGACCGTGATCTGGGCGCAGCCGGAGTCTATACGATCCGCGTTCGCAACCTTCTCGCGGGTAATCTGGTGATTGACTACATCAATAACGTCAATGCGTTCGATCCACTCCTTCCTGGCACCTATGAGGAAACGCATCCGAAAATCGTCAGCGGCCTGACCGGAGTAACATGGCTGCCTGCGCCGAATAACAATGCTTACAGTGGAAAAACTGCGGTGCAGACAACTACGCTTGATGATCGGCTGATCTTCGATTTCGAGGGTACGGGTTTCCAGATCGGGACAACCACCGATAAGAATGGTGGCAATGTGCTGGTTTGCTACGAGGCAGGCAACGCCGCCAGCTTCACCAATCCCGCAGACATTAACGCATTCTGCTTCACCTATAATCATTTCACCCCTGCCAACAACTTTACGACCAGCCGCACCGTCGCTGGACTCGACCCCGACACCTATACGGTGCGTGTGGTCAATGCCACCGCTGGTAAGCTGCTGCGGCTCGACTATGTGCGTGTTCTGGAAGGTCAGCCACCGCTTGCACCAGTCGGTATCTACAACGAAAATGCTGTCGATAGTAACGGTGATCTCTACCTGCAACTATCACCAGCGGCAAATTGGTTGAGTGTTTCAGGCACTACCGCCGCCAAATTCAGTGGACGCAGCTACGTTGGCACTGCCAGCAATAATCGCCTTGTCAGCACTATCGTTGGCCCTGCTGCTGCTCTGCGAGTCAACATCCCTACTGGTGGACAGACGATCATCCTACTGGATACAGGCGTACCCGCCAGTACAAACAGCGATCAACTGCTGGTGTGCGTCGATCAGGTCGATAACACGACCAACGCCACGCCAGACTGCCAGACGCTGAACACCTTGCGGACGACGCAGCAGCAGGTTGTGACATTGACCGCTGCAATCTACGGTGCAGGCGACCACGTCGTCACCTTCCGTACACTGACACCGGGCAACTTCAAAATTGACGGCTTCCAGATCATGGAAGGCACTGTCCTCGCTGAAGGCATCTATGACAACCCGCTGATGAGCGAGGGTGGCCTGATTGACACAGACCAAACCTGGGCTGCCGCAATCAAGAATGCCAAAGCTTATGGTGGATCGCAGATTCGCGTTCGGACGAATGGTGCTGCGCTGAACTTCGACTTTGAAGGCACAGGCTTCTCGGTCATCACGCAGCAATCGACAACCGGCATCAACGTAACCCTCTGCTACGCGCTGGACGCAAGCTTTGACGGCACGTGGAATGGCACTGGCCCCGGCAACGAAACCTGCGTCAATTCCACCACAGATCGAACCAGTGGCACTGCGGTTTATCAAGCCGGATTGTCCGTCTACGGTCTGGTTGATGGTGTCTACACCGCGCAGATGCGAATCAACGACACGGCAATTGGCACAAATGACTGGCTCTATGTCGATGCCCTTGCGATCTTCGGCGATACAACCGATGCGTTAGCGCCAGGAATGTATGATGACGCGGAACTGGTCAACTATCCTGATGCCGTGCGGTTTGGCCCTGCCGTCTACTGGTCAAGCCCAACGGCGACATCCGGCCCGAACGCTGGCCCCTGGCAGCGCACGCAAACGCTCACATCGAATGCTGGTTCTGTGGCTCAGTTCAATGTCGAAGGCAACGCGCTGGTGCTTTACCAGGGCAGAGATAGCATGGGCAGCAATAATATCCGCGTCTGCCTGGTCATCAATATCGGTGCCACCAATCAACTGGAATGCAACAACTTCAGCCAAAACGGAGGACGAGCATTCTTCACACCCATCGTATTCTATGGTTTAGGAACAGGTGAACATCGCGTCATCTTCGAAAACCGCGTCGCAGGCCGCAAATTCAACGTGGATGCGGTGCTGGTAATGCCATAACCATGATCGACTCCTAAAAGAAAATGCCCACGTTGTACGTACAGCGTGGGCATTTTTTCTGCTAAAATGTGAGCGTTTTATATTCAGGATTAAGATACCATGCACCTCGAATTTGACATCGCGCCCGTCGTGGCTGAAGCACTCGCAAAGCAGCGACCTGTCGTCGCGCTCGAATCAACCCTTATAACACACGGCCTCCCCTATCCGATTAATGTTGAAACTGCGCTGGCAATGGAAAAAGCGATCACCGATGCCGGAGCGACTCCGGCGACCATCGCGATCATCAACGGCAGAATTACGGTGGGGTTAACGTCCGAACAGATCGAATGGCTCGGCAAATTACCCGCTGGCAGCGTTCGCAAATGCAGCCGCCGCGACCTGCCGATTGCGGTTGGCCTGGGCGAAAATGCGGCGACAACCGTAGCCGGAACGATGATCGTGGCACATATGGCTGGAATTCGCGTTTTCGCTACGGGTGGGATCGGTGGTGTCCATCGTGGACATCCTTTTGACGTATCCGCTGATCTAATCGAACTGGGGCGAACACCCGTAACGGTTGTATGTTCCGGCGCAAAATCGATTCTCGATCTGCCGCTGACGTTGGAAGTGCTGGAGACTCAGGGCGTACCCATCATCGGCATGGGAACCCATACACTGCCTTCATTTTATACGCGCAGCAGCGGCCTTCCGGTAGATGTGTGTATCGAAACACCCCAGCAAGCCGCACAGATTATTACCGCCGCACACTCTCTGAATGCGCAACATGGCATACTCATTACCGTGCCAGTCCCCGGAGACGACGAACTACCGCCAGAGATCGCCGAAACCGCCATTCAACAGGCGACGCTTGAAGCAGAATCGCAAAATATTCACGGCAAATTGGTGACACCGTTCGTGCTTGGCAGAGTCGTGGAACTGACCGAAGGCCAATCACGCCGCGCCAATACCGCTTTACTGGTGAATAACGCCCGCGTTGCCGCGCAGATTGCCCTGGCATTGAATCAGCGATGACCGCACCCGGAGTTGTCGGAGTCGGCGCGATTTTCATTGATGACATCGTTCAGCCTGACGGACAAACCTTCATGGAGCGTTTAGGAGGTGGAGTCGTCCATGCCTTGATGGGTGCAGCGATCTGGAATGAGCGCCCTGGAATCGTCGCCATCACAGGATATGATCTGCCCGATTCCATCCGAACACATCTGGAAAAGCATCTTGATACGCGCGGGCTGTGTTCGATTGACCAACCTCAGATTCGCGCGTGGCAAATTTTTGAGCATGATGGCACACGCCGCGAACTCTATCGAGCGCCCAACAGCGCACCATTTATCGCGGGGGCGCAGCCAAACGACCTTCCTGTGGATTATCGGAACTGCCGCGCATTTTATCTACTGCAAGGGGTGGATGGTATTCGCGCATGGCGGCAGGCTGTCGATGGAATCGTGCTGTGGGAGCCTCTGCAACAGATGATGTCTTCTGGTCATCGCGCAATGATCCGAGAAGTATTAAAGAACGAGCAAATCGACATCATCTCCCCGAACTTAGCTGAAGCTCAGGCGGTGTATGGTCAATTATCCGCAGTTGAGTTAGTAGAGGCGATGTTTACTGATGGCGCACGCATGGTCGCGCTGCGCATGGGAGAGCAAGGATCGCTGGTCGCAAATCGCAATGAAAGGTATCGCATCCCGGCGGTTCCTGTCCACCAGGTTCTTGACCAGACCGGCGCAGGAAATACTTATTGTGGCGCGTTTTTATTGGGTATCATGCAGGAGAAGACATTACAGGAGGCGGGTTTTATGGCAGCGGTTGCCGCGTCATTCTGCCTGGAACAAGTCGGCACCATCAACCCTGAACAGGTCGATCCGAATGAACGCGATAAACGTTATCGAGAACTACCACGTTTGTAACTAGCGTTCCGATGTTGCCTGAGCTTGCTTCATACCCGTATTCGTATGCCGGGTGATGATGTGTAGGTTTAATTCATCCGGCGTTGAAAACAGGCGCTTGCAATAGGGGCATTTAGCATCGTCTTTGCGAGCAGATTTATCATCGCCAGAGGCAAATTGAGCTGAGTTTAGCACAGTGTTGGACATCCTCTAGGTTAATAGACTGACTCTAAATTTGAATATAACCTTTCCATTAGATTATATCTGATAAAAGTTGAACCAAAGCTATAGAATTATCAAAAATTTATGAAGATTTTTTTGCCCTATTTTCCTGGTCGATTACGCAGCCATTCGCGAACTGCTTCAATAAGCTCCGCCGCATCCAAAACCGGCGTATCGTCCGAAGGCACAGGCTTCTCGCTCTGCACACCCAATTGGGTCACATCGACTTCGGCGATAACACGCTCCAACTCAACCATAATCAACATCAACGGCGCGGTGCGGGCAACCTGCACCACCAGATAGAACGTTGAGGCCGCAAGCGGGAACAGCATAATATGTTCGCGTTGGGTCGAAATTTGCAGCATCCGGGCTTCGCCACAGCCTAATTCAGCAGAGAGTGTTTGCGCCAAAACCTCCGCTGATTGCAGCATAGAAGCAGCCATCTCGCTATCACTGCCCAAAGGTCGAGTGGAACGCAGCACACGGCCTTGATTATCCGCCAACAAAACCGATTCGATATGGGGATTGTTGTTCAAACGCTCAAACCAGTCCATTTTTTACTCCTATCGACTGTAAAGATACAGTATCAAGTCCTGCTCTAATGTTGGCGCACCCATACGATGTAAAATCGACAAAACCTGAGCGCGGTGATCGGTGCCATGATTAATCACCTGCGTGAGAATTTCCCAGACTGCACTGCGCTTCAGACCACCTCGATGCGGCATGTCATACTCAACCATCCGCATCAGATCCACATCTTCCAGCGCATAAACGTACTTCAGAATGCCAGCTTCGACTGCTTTCCATTTTTCGAGGGCGAGGTCGCGCGTCGGAAAATCGTCGATATTCGGGAAGCCTGGAACCGGGACACCCTGAATACGCGCAAACCAGCGTTCATCGGCACCCATCACATGCACCATATGGTTGCGAACCGAACCGATTGAATAATCAATATCCTGGACAAACTGCTCATCGGATAGGTGCATGATACAATCCCACACGCGCCGATGCAATCCGTAGTTGTAATCATAAAGTGTTCGAATGTGATCGACATTCATCTATTTTTCTCCAGGTGGTCAGCAATCAACTTTCAGTAAGAATTTTTGTATTTCACTTCAGTCCGGTTCACCCACACGCCAGACATCCAACCCGGTATCACAACCGATAACTAACGTTGTACCATCCTGGCTCAAGCGTACCATATCCGGTGGACGATTACATTGTCGATATGCGCCTAAATCGTAGCGTTCCCCAGTCGCGACATTCCAGGCGACAACAATAGGCTCATCATCTATATTCACTCCTATGATAACATCGGATTGCTGAGTTAGAAAAATGAAAGGAATGTAGGTTCCGTTAAGCGGTACAACTGTCCTATCCCCGCCCGTATCGAAGCTCAGAATATGCAGCGCGGTTGAGGCTGGATCGCGCCAAACAAGGTCGCTGTCGCCGCCCGCGTTGAGTGCGCCGTAAATTGGTAAACCATCATCCACATCGACTTGCACTTCGGCAGTGACTTCGCCCGTTTCCATATTCCAGCGCTTGACTCGCCCGTCTTCAGTGATGGTCACGGCTAGTGGTTGAGGGATGCGCCCGATGCGAATCACAGATTCAGGGTCACTACTTGGGCTTTTTTGAATACTTGCTGTAGTTTGACCATATATATTCCAAACAGTATTTTCATTACCAACCCAGTCAACACCAGATGAGCCAGCCCATACTTCATAGAATGGGTCGGTTGTTTCCCGAATTCCCGCTGGTTGATTATCATAGGATGGTGCGCCACTAGAATATGGGCTTGCAGCAAAATAGAAGTTTTTACCATCCGTATGAATAGAAACAATGCCGCCTACTGATCGAAAATCTCCGTCAAGAAATGTTGCTTTAAGGCCATCTTCACTCGTAACAAAATATCCGCCAATGAAATTCCCCTGACTATCGACAACCAGAACGTGATTATCGCGATTGACGAACGCGATATGCTCACCATCATCACGAAGCATAAATCGTCCGTTAATCACTACACCAAGATCATCCGGTAAATCATCAAAATCTATTTCCATCACTGAACCAAGCTGACCGAAGTTCTCCGCATCGATCACGACTTTCGTCTCATCCTGCGCCACCGCTAACGACACACCCAATAACAAAATTACGCCTACCCAGATCATCCGTTTCCACATTTTCGCTACCCATCCCGCCTGACACTCGATATAATGCCCTTGATATTCGCTGCGCCTTTGCAACTTTGCGACGATGCGTTAAGTATTTCAGGAGTTGATTGATGAACCCCCAACAGATCGAACGCACACTAGACCGCGTCCTGCTGCGCGTCGAAAAGCCGGGGCGCTATGTTGGCGGTGAGTATAACAGCATCGTCAAAAATTGGGACGACACCGATTTTAAGGTCGCGCTGGCCTTCCCTGATATTTACGACCTGGGCATGTCAAACCTGGGCATCATGATCCTCTACGAGCAGGTCAACAATCAGCCAGATATGCTGGCGGAGCGTGTCTTTAGCCCCTGGAAAGACATGGAAGCGATCATGCGCGAGGAGCAGATTCCGCTTTACTCGCTGGAAACCAAGCATCACATCCGTGATTTTGACTTACTTGGGATCAGCCTGCCCTATGAGCAATTATTTTCGAACGGTCTGAATCTCCTGAATCTGGCGGGTATGCCGCTTCGGAGTATAGATCGCGACGAATCCTATCCGCTGGTGATCGCCGGTGGTCATGCCTGCTACAACCCGGAGCCAATGGCCGATTTTATCGATGCTTTTGTGATCGGCGAAGGTGAAGAAATTATCGTCGAAATTTCGCGCACGATGCAGCGTTTACGCGGCGCGAGTCGCCATGAACAACTGCGCGAGATCGCCAAAATTCAGGGCATGTATGTGCCGCGTTTTTACGATGTCGAATATCACGACGATGGAACGGTTGCTCAAATTAAGCCGAATGTGCCGGAAGCGCCCGCCCGCGTCCTCAAGCGTATCGTTCCGGTGCTGCC
>JALHNB010000026.1:43261-98977 GCA_022843745.1 Anaerolineae bacterium
TGCTGCCCAAGCCGTTTACCAAATTTCTCGTGCCGAACATCGACACCGTTCACAACCGTGCACCGATTGAAATTATGCGCGGTTGCACACGCGGCTGTCGCTTTTGCCATGCCGGAATGGTCACACGCCCGGTACGTGAGCGCTCAGTGCAGGAAGTCGTTGATGCCATCGCCGAAATTATGGAAAACACGGGCTTTGAGGAAATCAGCCTTTTGAGCCTCTCGTCATCCGATTACCGCGATGTGCATGAACTCGTGACGGCAGTCAACGACACCTACGGCGAATTTGGCTTGAGCATGAGCCTGCCCAGCCTGCGTATCGAAACCGCCAGCGCCGAACTGCTCGATAAATTGGGCGATACGCGCCGAAGCGGATTCACATTCGCGCCGGAAGCCGCCACCGAAAAAATGCGCAATATCATCAACAAATATGTGGGGGATGAGCAAGTCCTGAAAGCCGCCCGCGCTGTCTATTCACGAGGCTGGCGCACGATCAAATTTTATTTCATGATCGGCCATCCCGAAGAAACGCTTGAGGATGTATGGGCTATTATCGACCTGTGTAAAGCGGTGCTAAAGGAAGGCCAACGACTGCTCGGCAGCAAAGCCAATGTCAACGTCGGTGTCAGCACGTTTATTCCCAAGCCACACACACCTTTCCAGTGGGTGCCGCAGGACACGCGCGAGCAGGTTTTGCAAAAACAGCGCTTGCTCAGGGATCAGATTCGGGGTCATGGTCTGCACCTGCGTTGGAACAGTGTCGAGGAAACCGAATTTGAAGGAATCATCAGCCGGGGAGATCGGCGTTTGGGGCGTGTGCTTCAACGCGCCTGGGAACTCGGCTGCAAATTCGACGCATGGCAGGACGGCTATCGCCACGACCTCTGGATGCAGGCATTTGACGAATTTGGTCTTGAACCCTGGTTTTATACACATCGCGAACGCGCGACAGATGAGGTTTTCCCCTGGGATCACATCGACGTAGCCGTCCACAAAAAATTCCTGCTCGAAGATTATCTGATGAGCATCAAAGGCGAAACGCGCGTGGACTGCCGCGATAAGTGCTTCGCCTGCGGGATTCTGCCAAAGTTCAGCGAGACCCGTTCGCAAACCGCGCCGGAAGCCTGGGAATGCCCACCTGTGAAGCCGAAAAGTGAGCGCAAAAAAGATCGTGGTGAGCGCACACCTAACGTCACACTCATGCCCTGACAACACATATAATAGTGGCAAGGAGTTACAACGATGAGTACACCAGAAGCCGTTCCGACAACTGTTGACCTGCGTAAATATATTGAGACGCGCTTTTATGGCGAACGCCCTCATATCCGGGGGCGGCGGGTGCTGGTGTCGATGATTGCAGCCAATGCAGAGCATAACAACCTGAGCTTATCTGAACTGGCCTACGAGTTTTCCTTATCTCAAGAAGAAATTCTGGCCGCGCTGCTCTATTATCGTGAACACAAATCTGTGATCGATCAACAGGATATTGAAGAGCAAAAGCTGTTTGATGAGATGTATCGGCTGTACGGCGAACACAAAGACGCAAAATGATCGGTTTTTATTTTGATGAGCATATGAGACGCTCAGTTGAACGTGGCCTGATACAGCGCGGCTACAAGGTAGTTATGGCAGCCGATGAAAACATGACAGAAAAAGACGATGATACAGAGCATTTGCCCTTTGCAACAGAACGTGGCCTTGTCATGGTGACGTTTGATAGACCATTTGCGGGACGAACCATGCAGCGCACCGATCATGCAGGGCTTATCTGTGTCTCCGAAAATTTACGAAATGATATCGGCGGAGTTATTGCTGTGCTTGCCCAATTTGCCGATCAACATACACCCGAACAAGCCGCTGGGCATGTATTCTGGCTGAAATAAGAACGAGGATAAATGCGAATCCAGGTTGAAGGGCGGCATCCGCTCAACGGAATTTATAAGCCATCCGGCAATGCCAACGCAGCAATGGCGCTTTTAGCGGCTGCCCTGCTCACCGATAAGCCAGTGACGCTGCACAATGTACCGCGCACAACCAGCACACAGGCGATGTTTGGACTGGCTGAGTGGATGGGCGTTTGTTTGACCTGGGACGATCCCACAACCGTCACTATTCAGGCCAAACAACTTACACAGCGTGTCCTGACCGAAGCCGAAACTGAAGGTGCTGTTGGCGCGATTTTATTTCTCGCGCCGATTCTCTTTCGCCGCAAGCATGTGCGCGTCGAGTTTGATTTTCCGCTTAACCGCATCCGCACCCATCTGGAAGCCCTGCGCGACCTGGGAATTGATGTGATTGCGGTCAGCGGCGCGATTGAATGTCGATCAGCCACCTGGGATTTTAAAGATATCATTCTCGCGCAGGCCAGCGTGACGGCGACGGCTGTGGTCATGATGCTGGCGGCAACTTTGGGCAAAGAAACCATCATCCACAACGCCGCCTGCGAGCCGCACATCCAGGAATTAGCCCGGATGCTCGAATCAATGGGCGTTCATATTGAGGGTATCGGCTCAAATATTTTGCGCATCATCAGTCCGCCGGAGCTGGATAGCGCGGATGTGACAATTGGCCCCGATCATATTGAAGCAGCCAGCGTTGCCGCAATTAGTGCATTATGTGGCGGCAGAGTCCAGATTGATGGCACACGCCTCGAAGACATGCGGATGATCGCCCGCATTTACCAGCGGCTCGGCATTCAGCTTGATCTCGACCAGACAGCGATTTTTGTCCCTAAACACGAGATGTTGACCGTTTCAAACCGCGAAGAAGATGTCGATTCGTCTATCGAAACGTCGATCTGGCCCGGATTTCCGTCTGATCTGGTAGCGGTAGCGACCATTGTGGCAACGCAGGCACGCGGCACATCCTTGATTCACGAAAAGTTATTCAATAATCGTCTGCTTTTTATTGATCGCCTGAAAGCGATGGGCGCACAAATCGTGCTGGCTGATCCCCACCGTGCCATCGTCATCGGCCCCAGTCCACTCTATGGCGTTTACATGGATACCCCAGATGTACGGGCAGGCATGGGCATGTTGGGCGCGGCCTTGATCGCTAACGGCAAATCCGTCATTGACAACGCACAGGCAGTCGAACAAACTTTTGCGGGCGTTTTTGATAAGCTCCGGGCAATTGGCGCACATATCGAGGTCGAATGATCGAGTCGGACATCCAAATCGCGACTATCGCGGACATCCAAATCGCGGAAACGATTCTTGGCGACGGCATCCCCATCGTCATGCTGCATGGCTGGGGCGCGAATATTCAATTGATGCTGCCGCTGGCACAGCGACTCGCGCCATTAGGTTATCGAATCTATATTCCCGATTTTCCTGGTTTTGGGCAGAGTCAGAATCCACCTACAGCGTGGGGTGTATCTGACTACACGAATTTTATTTTGAAATTTCTTGATTATCATAGACTCGAAAAAGTTTACATTTTCAGTCACTCCTTCGGCGGGCGTATCAGTCTGGTCTTGGGCGCGGAACACCCGAAACGTATTCTCAAAATGGTATTGGCTGACAGCGCGGGAGTGCGCCCCATATCATCAACTCAGGGCCAACTTCGCTTGAAAACGTATCGATTTGTGCTCAACAGTTTAAATCGCATCGGTATGGGCGCTCAGGCAAGTCAACTGCGCGATTGGTACAGCGAACGCTACGGCTCGGCAGATTACAAAGCAGCACATGGCGTGATGCGCGAAACCTTCGTCAAAGTCGTCAACGAAGATTTGCTGCCGTATGCCGCGCGTATCCGATCATCAACACTTCTGCTTTGGGGCGATCAGGACGAGGATACTCCGCTGTGGCAGGGTCAACTGCTGGAAAAAACGATCCCCGATGCAGGTCTGGTCACATTTGAGGGCGTGGGGCATTACAGCTATTTAGAACGCTTAAACGAGACGGTACGAATTGTCGATCATTTTTTTAAGAACTAGCTTCTAAGCTGGTCAGCATCTCAGCTTGTCAGCAGATGGTTGTCTCCCATGATCTCTGAAAATTGGGCGCATAGCTATGCGCCCCTACCGCTGAAAGCCAGGATATGAGCATAGCATTTCTAATTGTTTCACTTGTCTGGTTAGCCGGAACGTGCTTCCGCATTTACCGGCAGGCACGTTTCTACCAGATCGAAGAATACATGAGCGCGCGCTATTTACGTTGGATTTTCGCGCAGCGCGAACGCTGGCTGCCAACCCGATCAGCAGCGGCATGGTTCGGCGGACTTGTTATTGGCTTCATATTGAGCGAGGCCCCCGGCGATTTGCTCATCGTTCTGATTGGCATGGTCACGGCTGGGATCGCCGTATGGCCGCCAGATGAAGGCGAAATCAAGAAAAAATTCCGCGCTACGCCACGCGCAAAGCGGATGATTGGCGCAGCATTTGCCATCGCGATTGTGTTCATGCTGATTTATTGGCTGATTATCAGTAAGGCGGTTCTGCCGGAAATGGGTGCGTTGCGGCTGGCGGTTGTTTCATTCGTTGGCTTACTCGTATTTTTGGCCGCTCCACTTTTTTTGATCGCGGGCAATCTGCTCATGACACCCGTCGAGGCATTTTTCCGGCGACGATTTATCAATCAAGCGCGGCAAGTGCTGGAGGATGTTCATCCGAACGTGATTGGTATCACAGGCAGCTATGGCAAAACCAGCACCAAAACCTACCTCGCGCACGTCCTCAATGGACGCTACAAAACCTACCCCACGCCGAAAAGTTACAACACGCTAATGGGCTTGTGCATCGCCATCAACAATGACATCGCCAATGACCACAGCATTGACTATTTTATCGCCGAAATGGGCGCATATATTCCAGGCGAGATCGAGCGTATCTGTGATCTGACTCACCCCTCCATCGGCATTGTCATCGAGGTTGGCCCGCAGCATTTGGAAAGATTCGGCACGCTGGAAAATACGGCCCTCGCAAAATATGAACTTATCAAAGCCCTGCCGCCGGACGGTGTAGGCATTTTTAACTGGGACAACGCCTATGTGCGCGAAATGTACGAACGCGGCTACCCGGCAACCCGAATCGCCATCAGCAAAGAGATTGACCCGGCTCATATTCCCTCAAACGGGCCACGTTTTGTCGCGTCAAAAATTTCCGAATCGCTCGATGGGCTAGTTTTCACCGTCACCGATACACAAGCTGACGCGAGTGAGCAATTTACCACGCCGTTACTGGGTCAGCACAATGTCACCAATATTTTACTGGCGACGGCAGCGGCGATTCATGAAGGCATGTCACTGCGCGATGTGGCGTGGCGCGTGAGTGGCCTCAAGCCTGCTGAAAGCCGCCTCGTGCGCGAAATGACACCGAATGGAATCACGATCATCAACGATGCCTACAGCGCGAATCCGATAGGTGCTGTCCAGGCACTGCGCGTTTTGGCGATGCACACCAACGGCAAACGCCTCCTCATCACACCGGGGATGGTCGAGTTGGGGTCGATGATGGAAGTCGAAAATCGCAAACTTGGTGAAAGCGCTGCCCAATACGCCACTGACGTGATTCTGGTGGGCGAAAAACAAACTGCGCCGATCAAAAACGGGCTGATGAGCGCAGGTTTTCCAGCCGAACGTCTGCGTGTTGTCGATACATTGGCGGAATCCGTCGAGTGGTATCGGAGCAATCTGCAAGCAGGCGATACGGTGCTGTTTTTGAACGATCTGCCGGACACCTATTCGACTTGATAAAAAATCGGGTGCGGGAGATCGAGTTAATCTCCCTGGTGGCAATCCTCGCGCTGGCGGCATTTCTGCGACTGGTAAATGTCGCGGATACACCCGACTGGTACACCGACGAGGCCACCCATATCGACATCGCGCACCATCTCGCACAGGGCGAAGTGCGCTACATGCTCATCACGCAGTCCACGCTCCTGTTCGCACGGCTGCCTCTTTTTCAGATAATACTCTCGAAAATTTTCCTTCTGGCTGGGAATGATATTCTCGTTTTGCGCACCTTCACCGGGATTCTCAGCGTTCTCTCGGTGGCATTGGTTTATGCGATCATGCGGCACACAGGCGGGAAAATTCCGGCATTAGCGACGGCGCTTTTCTGCGCAGTTTATCCCCAAGCGGTACTCTATAGCCGCTTTGGATTCAGCTACAACCTGCTCCCACCGCTGATTTTGATCGTGCTGTTTTCGCTTTATCGCTATTTAGACGGAAAAAGTTGGCGCTATCTGGCGGTAGCAGCGTTCTTGCTCGGATTGGGCATGATTTCGGAAGTGATGATGTGGACGTTTATCATCCCGTTCGTGATCGTCGTTATCACGTCACGCCGATGGCTGAATCTACTCTGGAGCGTCCCGATACTGTTCGCCCCGCTTGCTCTTTATGTACTGGTCATGCTGGCGACAGTCCCTGATGCGTTCATTTTCGATTTGCGCTTCACCCTGAGCCGCCTCGGAACGACATTGACCCTCGCGCAGCAGTGGGAAACACTGTCGCACAATATTGAGATGCTCGTGTCCGGCGACCTGTGGAAATTGATCGGCTTTATCGGCCTGTTTACGCTGCGACCTGCCAGACTGCGTTATATCACGCTGCTGTTTCTCGTGTTTCCCATCGTCAGCATGGGGCGTTCCGTCGCGCTTTTCCAACTCAGCGCCTACTACATGATCCCGTTTCTGCCGTTATTCGCGCTTGGGATCGGTTCGCTGCTCGGCCATGGCCTGCCATCACTCATGAAAATCATCAGCAAAAGTTTACCGACACGTTGGCGAAATGTATTTATCGCAATACCGTCATTTCTGATCGGGTCGGTGCTGGTTTTCAACGCTGTCTCATTCGATCTAAATGAGATTCGGAACGGCTTCGTCACCGAGATTGACTCATTTCTAATCCCATCTGAACAGGGTCGCGCCGTCGCCGAATATATCAACACCCACGCGCAGCCGGATGATGTTATCATCGCGACACCGTCGGGGGGCTGGCAGTTCCGCGCGAATGTGATGGATTTTCAGATGAGTGTGGCTGCGACAAACCACATCGCCACACCGCACTTACCCGCCCACCTCCCACTAAATCGTCTGGCATTTGACCCCAATTATGCGACAGCAAATTATGCGGTCATCGACAATTTGTGGCGCAATTGGGGGATTTACCACATTCCCGGCCTTGATGGTATCATGAGCGATATTCAAGCAAATTGGACATTAGTTTTTGAGGCAGGCGATATTGCAGTTTATCATAATCCTGCCTATTAAGCTTATATCATCTCATAATGTGAGTATCCGTAATCGTATAATAGGTCTATCCCTGGTCGGATGAGGAACTCAATATGAAAACTATTGAAACAACAGTCACGATTATGCCTGACGGTACGCTAAAAGCACATTTGAACAATATCGCGCCGGGAGAATATCGGGCAGTGCTTGTCTTGGAAGAAGAGGCGGTAGGTGAACTTGCTCCGAAGCGCCCACCGCTGAACTTTCCAACCGACAACTTAGGCCCTTGGCCTGAAGATTGGTCATTAAAACGCGAAGATTGGTACGACGATGAAGGCCGGTGAACGCGTTTTTATTGATACCAATATTCTACTTCGGGCGAATATTCCAACAGCACCTTTTCATCAAGCAGCACGAAAAACGATTGAAAATTTGTGGGATGAGGGCGCAGAATTATGGATCAGTCGTCAGGTTTTACGGGAGTATATCGTTAATGTCAGCCGTGAGCAGGGGCTGTTTCAGCCAATGCCCCCTGCGACGATAGAGGCACGTATAAATTACTTTCAGACCGTTTTTCACATCGCAGACGATAATCAGGAGATAACTAAACACCTCTTGAAGCTGCTCCAGGAAATCAAATTCGGCGGTAAACAGGTTCATGACGCGAATATTGTCGCAACGATGTTGGCCCATAATATCACCCACCTCTTAACGCTGAATATCGACGATTTCAACCGATTTTCTGCTTATATTACGTTGCTCCCTATGGAGATCAAGCCATGACCCGTCCCCGCATCGGCATCACCACCAGTTTTAGCGACAATACACAGCGCGTGGACGTGCATTACATTCGCGCGGTTGAAGCGGCGGGTGGCATGCCGTTGATCGTCCCGATTCTCGAAAATGCCGAAGCTGCTGCCGAATTTACTGCCTTGCTCGATGGGCTGGTCATCACAGGCGGCCCCGGCATTACCAAAGGGCTGATCGGCGCACTCCCGCCGGATTTAGAACCTGTTGACCCCGCCCGAACACGAAACGACGAGCTTGTTTTCGGCGCGATGTGGGATCGACCCGTGCTAGGCATCTGCTATGGGATGCAGTTCATCAACGCGCAGGCAGGCGGCACGATCTACGCGGATGTCAACGCGCAAAAACCCGACACGATCATTCACAGCACCGGACGCGGCGGCAAAGAACATCCCGTTCATTTCGAAAATGACTCGCGCCTGCGCCAGATCATGGGTGTCGAAGCCATGCCCGTAAATACCTATCACATTCAGGCAGTTGTCGATGTCGGCGCGGGCTTAAAAGCGGTTGGTTATGGGCCAGATGGTGTGATCGAGGCGATTGAATCAACTGATGGCCGCATGATCGGTGTACAGTTTCACCCGGAGCGTATGTTAGACTCCACCAAACCATTGTTCGAAGATTTTGTAGCACGATGCCGAACTTAAATTTGATAATACAGGTTATAATTTGCCACCTGATCTGAAAAAACTTCAGGAAGAATTCTCAAAACAGAATTATTTATGGACTGCTCATGCCTCAAACCGGGCAGCGGCGCGTCTTATTTATAGTTATGAGATTGAGCAGGTATTCGAGAATGCTGATGTTATTGAAGATTATCCAAATGACAAATATGGCCCCAGTTGTCTTATACTAGGAACAACGAAAAATGGACGTGTCTTACATGTTCAGGTAAGTTATCCTCCAAACATCAAAATCATCACGGTTTATGAGCCTTCGCCAAAAGAGTGGGAGCCAGATTGGAAAACAAGGAAAAAATGATGAACACTCAGGTGTGCATGTATTGTGGCGGTCAGCTTGAAGAACAGCGCGTAACCCGTTTCCAGAAGTATCAGGATAGATGGGTACTGATCGAGAATGTGCCTGCTCTCGTTTGCAGCCAGTGTGGAGAGCAGTTTTTTACACCCGCCGCCCATGATCTGGTTGTCGATCTCATCAGCGGCAAGAGCAATCCAGTACGTACCGAAACAGTTGCGGTATATGATGCAGAGTTGGCAAAATAATCGTTATCAATCAAATCAGGAGACATGATATGGAATACACCAACGTCCTCGAACATGCCCGCGAGTTACAAGATCAGATCGTCGCGTGGCGGCGTGACATTCATCTTCACCCGGAACTTGGCTTTCAGGAGTACCGCACGGCCAAACTCGTCGCCGAAACCCTGACCGCGATGGGCATTGAAGCGGAAACCGGAGTTGGCATTACCGGAGTCGTCGCCCGCATCGGTGAAGGCCACCCAGCCATCGGTATTCGCGCGGATATGGATGCGCTGCCGATTCTGGAAGCCAACGACGTACCCTATGCCTCACAAACCGCGAACGTCATGCACGCCTGCGGCCACGACGCACACACCGCGATTTTGCTCGGTGTCGCCAAGATGCTCAATGAAATGCCTGATCGCCCACCTGGTGAAATTCGTCTGCTGTTCCAGCCCTCGGAAGAGGCCCAGGACGCTGAAGGCAAAAGTGGCGCGATTCGCATGATCGAAGACGGCGCACTGGAAAATCTGGATGCGGTGATCGCGCTGCATGTGTCCAGCGGCACACCCTCCGGCAAAGTCGAAATTCGCAGCGGTTATGCGATGGCGAATGTCGATTCATTCTACGCATCCGTTTTCGGTTCCGGCGGACATGGCGCATCACCCCATCACGGCACAGACCCAATTTTCATGTTCGCGCAGTTGGTAAACGTGATTCACGGCATCCGCGCCCGCCGCATCAATCCAACTCGCCCGGCAGTCATTTCGCTCGGTGCGGTTCACGCAGGTGACGCGACCAATGTTATCCCCGCCGAAGTTAAATTCAACGGCACGATTCGCAGCTACGATGACGAAACACGCCAAAAGCTTCGCGATGAATTGGAAAAAGCCTTTGCTGTTGTGCAGGCGATGGGCGGCGATTACACCCTCCGCTTCGAGGATGGCTACGACGCGACTTATAACGACCCGGCGGTATGCGAACTGATGGAAAATGTCACTACCGAAATGATCGGCGCGGACAAGCTCCATCCGGCGGAAGCAGGTATGGGCGCGGAAGATTTCGGCTATATGACACGCAAAGCCCCCGGCGCGATGTTCTTCCTCGGCGCACAGTATGACGAAAAAACTCGCCCGCATCACACGCCTATTTTCGACATTGACGAAGATTCGTTCCCGATTGGCGCGGCGATACTGGCGGAAACAGCCGTTCGGCTGATGAAACAAAAGGCGACCTGATCTCGCTTGGCGAAACAAAAAACGATCTAATCTCGTATAGAGCAGTATGGAAATTACCGAATCTTTACTGCTCATTATTTCACTCATCACGATGGTCGTCGTCATGTTCGCGTCGATCATCCCATTTCTGCCGGGGCCGATTTTCGTCTGGGGAATCGGCTTGGCGGCAGCATTTTTGACAAGCTTTTCGCGCATCACGCCCCTAGCCACCGTTTTAATGACCCTTTTAATGATCGCCGGCTCGACCACACCCTACTGGTTGCCATTCACAGGCATAAAAAGCGATGGGATGTCCTGTCTCGCAACGGTTGGCAGCATCATCGGCGGACTTCTCGGCACATTTTTGATCCCAATTCCTATACTCGGCACGATTATCGGTACAGTTGGCGGTGCGCTGCTGGTCGAATTTCTTCACATTGGCGAAACTCAGCGGGCAATACGTGCTGGACGGGTCGCCTTCAAAATGTATCTTGTCGGCCTGCTGGTCGATTTCGCCTTCAGCCTGAGCATCATCCTCGTGTTTGTCATCAGTGCGTGGTCAACGGGTTAGAGTCCAGGTGATTGTCCTTAGCGCTCGGTAAACGGGTTAGAGTCCAATTTTGAATGTTACGAACCATGTTGTAAACTCTGGACATCAAGATCAATTTAGAGGAGAACAACGTGGAAAAGCGACAACTTGGCAACAGCGATATGCAAATCACGACGCTTGGCTTTGGCGCGTGGGCGATTGGTGGCGATTGGGCATTTGGCTGGGGGCCGCAGGATGATGCTGATTCGATCAGCGCGATTCACCGTGCGCTCGACCTGGGCATCAATTGGATCGACACGGCGGCCATCTACGGCATAGGCCATTCTGAAGAAGTCGTGGGGCAAGCGCTCCAGCGGCGCACGGGCAGCACCTATGTTTTCACCAAATGTTCGCGTGTCGTCGATGAAAAAGGGATGCCCTTTGGTCGCCTCAAAGCCGAGAGCATTCGCGAGGAAATCGAAGGCAGCCTGCGACGGCTTCAGATCGACGTGATCGACTTGTACCAGATTCACTGGCCGAACCCCGACGAAGATATTGAAGAAGCCTGGACGACAATGGCAGAGCTTCAACAAGCAGGCAAAGTGCGCTATATCGGTGTCTCAAATTTTGATGCCAGCCAGATGAGCCGCATCCAGGCTATCGCGCCAATTACTTCGCTTCAACCGCCCTATTCGATGATTCGCCGCGACATTGAAGCGGACATTCTGCCCTTCTGCGCTGAAAATAATATCGGCGTAATCGTCTATTCACCGATGCAATCCGGTCTGCTCACAGGCGGGATGACGCGCGAACGTGTCGCGAATTTCCCCCCATCTGACTGGCGCAGTCGCAACCCCAATTTCCAGGAACCCAAGCTAACACGCAACCTGGAAATCGCCGAACTGCTCAGGAAAATTGGCGAACGCTATGGTCAATCGGCGGGCGCAGTGGCGATTGCCTGGACACTGAGAAATCCAGCGGTGACAGCGGCGATTGTCGGCGCACGCACACCCCAGCAGGTTGAAGGCATTATCGGCGGCGGCGAGATTAACCTCAGCAATGCGGATATGGAAGAAATCGAGAATTTCCTGAACCAATAAGCCTGAATATTGACAACCTGACGTTTTGCAAGCATATTAACGCTTGGCTGATGGCTCGAACTGCTAACAGCTTCTTTTTTGTGGAAGGAATTTTGACTTCTTCATGAGCGCAAAACGTAAAACAACCGTTGGTGTCATTTTTGGGGGGCGCAGCGTCGAACATGACGTATCCGTCGTCACAGCTAACCAGATCATGCGAGCTTTTGACCCGGAGCGCTACGAGATCGTACCCGTGTATATCAACCGAGAGGGCAAATGGTATACCGGCGAACCGTTGATGGATTTAAAAAATTATAAAGATGAAATTATCAGCCACCAGGGTGTCCAAGATGTGATTCTTTCGCCCGGGGTTCAGCATCATGGCCTGATTATCAACCCGACTGCCGGACGCTTCAGCAAAAGTGAAGTCCGGCGGTTGGATGTGGCATTCCCTGCCATTCACGGCACACATGGGGAGGACGGCACACTTCAGGGCTTGCTCGAAATGGCCGATATTCCCTATGTCGGCTGCCGGGTGATGGCCTCAGCCATCGCCAACGACAAAATAATGACCAAAACGGTTCTGCTTCAGAATCAAATCCCCATGACAGAGGGCATCAGCTTCCGGCGCGACGAATGGCTGGAAAACCCGAACGCCGTAATCGAGCGCATTCACGCCGCGCTGACCTACCCGCTGTTTGTCAAACCCGCGACTACCGGATCAAGTATCGGCATCGGACGCGCCGCAGACGAAAAACTTTTACGCACCTCGATTGATGTAGCCGCCCACTTTGATCGCCGCATTCTGGTCGAGAGCGCCGTCACCGATTGTGTTGAGATCAACTGCGCCCTCCTCGGCAACGGCGAAAATATTCGCGCCTCGGTGCTGGAACAGCCCATCTCGTGGCAAGAATTCCTGACTTACGAAGAAAAATATCTGCGCGGCTCGGAAGGCATGAAAAGTGCCGAGCGAATCATCCCTGCGCCACTTGGCCCGGAGTTGACCAACCAGGTGCAGCAGATTGCCATTCGCGCATTTAAAGCGATTGATGGCTATGGGACGGCGCGTATCGACTTTCTGGTCAAACCGCATAAAAACGAAGTCTATCTCAACGAGATCAATACTCTACCCGGCTCAATCGCATTCTATTTGTGGGAAGCAACCGGAATTTCGATGCGCGAACTGGTACATCAATTGGTTCAGCTTGCACAGGACGCTCACGCTGAAAAACGACGCAATACCTACGATTATCAAACTGATTTGATTAATCTTACGTCGATGCGTGGGTTAAAGGGCGTTAAAGGCGCAAAAAACCGTCCGATAGAGCCGAAAAACGCTTAGTTTGACTCGCGAACAACTGGCGTTATGCCTACAATAGACATTGTTTAAGAATATCCACCGTCTCGGAGACCTTGAATTTGGTTACTCGTCTGCAATCTATCATTTTGCTTGTTCTGGTGGTCACGCTTCTCGTTTCGTGCGGGACAAACCCGACACAGACACCCTTTGTCCCGACTGCCACCTTGCAAGGTGCGATAGTGCCTACCCGCGCTGCCACGCAACCTGTGACCAGCGTCGCCGAGAATGTTCTCACCGCCACCGAGACGACAGTTTCTCCACCATCTGACACGCCTGCGGTCATCATCACTGAAACGTCAACTTCAACTGCTACCGATATACCAACATCAACGCCAACCGATGCGCCAACGATTACACTAACGCCTACGCCAGCGACACCTGTTGCCGAAGCGATGCGTGATCTTATGGTGCGTGTCGGGCCAGGTTCGCAGTATCCGCCGTTAGCGACGCTCACCGCCAATCAACAGCTTGATATTGTTGGCATCAGCGAGGACGGCAGTTGGTTCCAGGTAAGCTTGCCGGACGGTTCAATCGGTTGGCTGGTTTCATCCGGCCCGCTGGTGCAGACTTCGGGCAATCTGGCTGCTGTGCCGCTTGCCGAGCCGCCGACTATCACACCAACAGAGACACCAACCAATACACCAACGCCGACCTCAACAGACACTCCATCGGTCACTCCGACGGATACGCCAACCGAGACGGAGACAGCGACACCGACATCCACCGAGACACCCTCCGTCACGCCAACGGAAACACCCAGCGTGACACCTACAGAAACACTAACACCCACCGTTACCGAAACGCCGCTGGTGACACCTTCGCCAACGCCGACTCTTACGCTGACCAGTACCGTGCCGCCAACTCCCGGCGCAATACCGTCGGTAGGCATTAATTATGGCGCGGCTATCGAGGGCATAATTAACAACACAACGCCTGTTTTGCACTACACTTTCCAGGCACAAGCAGGTGATTTAGTTCGGATTCGCCTGCAAAGCACATCCGGCGATCTGGATCCATTCCTGATTTTGCTGGGAACAGGCGATCAGGAAATTCAACGCAATGACGATGCCCAAACCACAACGCGCGACTCGGGTATCGAAACTACAATCCTCGCAGATGGCACCTATACGATTGTCGCGACACGCTATCTCGAAAATGAAGGTCAAACTGCCGGGGAATTCAGCTTATCACTGGAAAAAGTGACGGCAGTCGAGCCAGGGCAAGCTACGACCATCAATTACGATCAGACGCTTACCGGGACAATCGAGCGAGAGATTGGGTTTGTGCGTTATACATTCGAGGCGCAAGCTGGCGACATCATCGACATTCGCATGAACGGCACATCCGGCAACCTTGATCCGCAACTTGTCTTATTAGACGCGCAGGATGTCGAACTCGCCCGCAACGACGATGCCGACACAACAACGACGCGCGACTCCGCTATTCAAGGCTTCGCGATCCCGGTGAACGGTACATATACCATCGTCGCGACTCGCTTTGGCGAAAACGAAGGCGTTTCTGAAGGCACATTCAATCTGACACTTACCCGTGCAGTAAGCGCTACCCCAGGTACTGGAGTCGGCGAAGTTCAGACCGCAACTGGCACAATCAATAATGACCAGCCCGGCATGTCATTTACCTATACTGTCAACGTGAACGAAGTCGTCACGGTGGAGTTGGTAAGGACATCCGGCGACCTGGACACACTGCTGATTATCCTCGCGCCGGATGGCCGCGAAATCGTCCGCAACGATGACCAATCGAGCGATTCAACCAACTCGCGTATCGAAAACCTGCTGCTGAATGAACAGGGCGATTATACGCTCATTGCAACCCGCTACCAGCAGGGGATCGGAGAATCATCAGGTGATTTCGAAATCAGGCTGATACCCGGCCTCACGGGCGGAGAGCCAACCGGAACTTATGCCCGGTCAATCGCTTATGGGACAACAAACAACGGGACGATCACTCATGGGGGCGATTACACGATTTACACATTCCAGGCACAGGCTGGAGATGTCGTCACCATTCGCCTGACAGCCACATCAGGTAATCTGGATACCCTGCTGATTCTCACCGATGGTTTGGGAAATGAAGTGACGCGCAATGACGACATCAACAGCAACGACACCAATTCCCAGATCAACAATTTTGCGCTGACTGCCGATGGGTTTTATACCATCATCGCCATGCCATATGATGGAACAGGTGATTTCCAGCTTCAACTTACCGAGAACTAGCCGATTTCCAGCTTCAACTGCCTATGGGGCGCTGGCGGTATTGCCCACAAACCGATAGCCTATCCCGTACTCATTCTGGATATAGACCGGATTCTGAGGGTCTGGTTCAATCTTACGGCGCAAATGCGAGACATAAATGCGAGGATAATGATGCTCATTGATGTAAGCTGCGCCCCATACTTCTTCTAGTAGCGCTTCAAACGATAACACCTCGCCGGGGCGCTTGATAAATGCGACGAGCAGTTTATATTCCGTAGGGGTGAGACGAACTTCTTTCCCGGCGGTCTGCACACGGCGCGTCTTGAGGTCAACACTGAGATATTGATCGACATAACCAAAGGTGGTAGGGGGCGGGTTCTCGAACTCAGCACGTCGTAAAAGCGCCTTGACGCGGGCTTGAAGCTCCATTTTACGCAGCGGCTTGGTCAGGTAATCATCCGCGCCAGCCTCCAGCCCTTCTACGATTTCCTCTTCGCTAAGCGCGTGTCCCGTAATCATCAGAATAGGCACATTGGAGGACTGCCGAATCTGCTCACAAACTTCTAATCCGTTCATCTGCGGCAGTGCAATATCAAGGATAACGAGCTTCGGTTTGGATTCCTGATACATCCGCAAGCCATCTGCGCCATTCTCAGCCGTCACCACTGAATAGCCATTTTGTTTCAAATCAAGCTGAAGCAAGCGTAAAAAATCTTTATCGTCTTCAACAATGAGAATGCAAGCAGTCATATTACATCACTCAATCCAGTTTACAGTTGTCCATTTATTTTAACACGCATTTCAATCCATCGAAAACTTTCATCTGATCGGGACGGTTCAGTCATGGTCATTGAGAAAGGGTTATGCTATGCTTGTGATGTTTTTTACAGATCGTCAACTTCACGGATCACATCAGTGCCATATCAATCCGGTGGTGGTCGCCGTAACAATGTCCAGATCGGTGTGGGTCGCTCAGTCTGGGGGGGTGCGCCTCCGACTCCGATCTCCGAGCGCTTATTAGATGGGATTCCGGGCTGTCTGGCATGGGTCGCACTTTTGCTATCTATTGCTTTCGCCGTCGTCCTTCCCAATATCATCCTCGTCGCTGCTGTCCTGCTGGGTCTATATTCTGCCATCCGTTTCTTTCTAGCAGGCATCGCCAATTTTATGGGGCTGCGTTATATCCGCCGCTGGGAGCAGATCGACTGGCACAACCTCTACAAACAGGATGCGACACCCGACTCACTGGGCTGGGAAGAAGTACATCATGTCGTCATCATCCCCAATTACAAAGAAGAAGTCAGCACCTTAAAACAGACGCTGAATAACCTGGCGAAGCAGTATGAAGCGCGTAAACGTATGACGGTTGTACTGGCGATGGAGGCGGCAGAAGAAGGCTGCATCGAAAAAGCCCAGGCATTGCAAGCCGAATACCGCGGTCAATTTGCCCATATCTATTTCACCGTCCACCCGCGCGGCTTACCCGGCGAGATGCAGTGCAAATCGGCTAACGAAGCCTGGGCAGCGCGTTGGATCAAACGTAATCTGGTGGATGAGAATGGCCTGAATATCGACCATATTCTAGTCACGACGATGGATGCCGATACCCTTTGGCATCCGCAGTATTTTTACGCGCTGACCTATTTATTCGCCACAAACACTGAACGCTATCTGCGCTTCTGGCAAGCTCCGATCCGCTACCACACCAATATCTGGTCAATCAGCCCGCCGATGCGCCTCCTGAACGCCTATTCGACAGCGCTTGAACTGGCATATCTGGCTGCGCCCTGGTGGATTCCGATGCCGATGTCATCTTACACACTGAGCCTGCGCCTACTGGAAAACAGCGGTTACTGGGACCCGGATGTGATCGCGGACGAATGGCACATGTTCATCAAGTCGTATTTCGCGCGAGATGGCGAAGTGGCATTGGAGCGCGTGTTTTTGCCGTTTTCAGCGTATGCCACAACCGGCGAAACGCTATGGATATCCATTAAAAATCGCTATCAGCAAACACTGCGCCATGCATGGGGCAGCAAAGAAGTGGGTTATATCGTCGCAAAAATTCTGGAACATCCCGAAATTCCAGTTGGCCTCTCATTCAAACTGCTGTTCCGTGTCGCGCATGATATTTTACTCGCTGGGGCTGGGTGGGTGATTTTGACCGTCGGCTCACAGGTGACATTTCTGATCCATCCCGAACTTCTGGCGCAGCTTACCTCTGAAGGGTTGAGCAACCCGATTTTCACCATGTTGCAGGTTTCGTTTGCGCTGGTGTCGATTCTCGGTGTCGTTTTCTGGTATCAGGATGTGATGGTACGTCCGCCACGCACCCACCGCCAAACACTGGTTGAACGACTGCTGACGCTGGTGAGCTTCCCGCTTCTGCCTGTGTTGGCGCTCATTTTTCTCGCCCTGCCGACAATCCAGGCTCAAACGCGCCTCATGATTGGAACACCGCTTCAATTCAGCGTCACCAAGAAGCAATGATAGTTTAAAGCGCCAAGTAAAAAGTAACGAGTAGAAAGCCAATTTTTAAACTCTGCACTTTTCACTCTGCACTCGCTACTGATTTTCTCCTTTGCGTTCTCCGCGACTTTGCGTTAAGTTTTGATTTTTACAATTCACACAGGAGTCTGTCACATGGCGAAGATCGGATACATCGGTCTGGGAATTATGGGCGCGTCCATTGCGCGTAATCTGATGAAAGCCGGACACGAACTGCTCGTCCACAACCGCAGCCGCGCGATTGTCGATCAACTCGTCAGCGAAGGCGCAAAAGCAGCCCTCTCGCCGAAAGAAGTTGCCGAACAGGTTGAATTTGTGTTTACGAATTTGCCAGATTCGCCGGATGTGGAACAGGTCGTACTGGGCAAAAACGGCATTATAGAAGGCGCTCACGAAGGGCTCATTTACATTGACAACAGCACCATCAAGCCGGAAACTGCGCGTTCTTTGGCTGGCGAATTGGAAAAAGTCGGGATCGACGCTCTCGATGCACCTGTCAGCGGTGGCGATGTCGGCGCAAAAAATGGCACACTGACAATCATGGTCGGCGGCAAACAAACCGCATTCGACAAAGCAGCTCCTTTATTCCAGTCCATCGGCAAGGCATGGGTGCTGGTGGGTGACAGCGGTGCGGGGCAGATCGCCAAAGTCTGCAATCAGATCATCGTTGGTGCGCAGATGGTCGCGCTTGCCGAAGCGCTCATCACCGCACAAAAAGCAGGCGTTGACCCCAGCCGTATGGTCGAGGCGATCAAGAGTGGCGCGGCGCAGATGTGGACGCTGGATGTCAAACCGCCACGTCTGTTCGCAGGCAATCGCCAACCGGGATTCAAGGCTTATATGCAGCACAAAGATTTGGGCATCGTGATGGATACCGGAAAAACCTATGGGATTCCCCTGCCGATGACCGCCGTTGTGCAGCAGCTTTTCACGGCGATGCTCGAACAGGGCAACCGCGAACTCGATAACAGCGCGGTGATCGGCGTTTATGAGACTCTGGCGAATATCAAGCTGGATGAGCCGCTGAAATAATGATGTTGGATAAAGTTTTGTCACAGATACCACGACCCGGCGAGAAACGGCTTGCGCTGCATGTCAGGCCGGGCGTGGAAGCTGTGCTGCACAGTGGACATCCCTGGTTATTTGATCAGGCGATCACCAGGCAGAGTCACGAGGGGCAAGCTGGTGATTTAGCCGTCCTGTTTGACCGCAAAAAACGCTTCCTCGCGATTGGACTGTACGATCCCTACTCGCCCATTCGCGTCAAAATTTTGCAGCACAATCAGCCTGCCGAAATCAATCAAAGCTGGTTTCACGACAAATTGGCAGCCGCCGCACGGATTCGCCAGCCGCTGCCCGAAACCCAAACGAACGGCTATAGGCTGGTACACGGCGAAAATGACGGTCTGCCAGGGATGATTATTGACCGCTACGCCGATACGCTGGTCGTCAAGCTCTATACCGCCGCCTGGTTTCCACATCTGTCCGATGTGCTGTCCGCGCTGTTGCAAGTACAGCCTGCCGAGCGCATCGTTTTACGCCTCAGTCGAGCCGCGCAAAATCAGCCGGGGTTTGGCCTTTTTGATGGGCAAATTCTGGTTGGCGATCCGCTGGATCAATCGCTCATTTTTGAAGAAAATGGACTGCGCTTTCTGGCAGATGTCGTCAAAGGGCATAAAACTGGCTTCTTTTTCGATCATCGCGACAACAGGGCGCAGGTCGGTCAATTGGCGCGTGGCAATGTCCTCGACGTGTTTGCCTACTCCGGCGCATTCTCGCTCTATGCGGCACGCGGCGGCGCAGACACCATCCTCAGCACCGATGTAAGCGCCCCTGCCCTTCAAACCGTACAAGCGAATTTTGCTCTCAATCGTGATGATCCGGCGATAGCTCAGGCGGGACATGAAATCATGGAGGGGGATGCTTTTGAAACCATGCGCGGATTGAAAGCGAAGGGGCGATTATTTGATATGATCATCGTCGATCCGCCGTCGTTTGCCAAAAGCAGCGCGGAGATACCCGGCGCACTCGAATCATATGCAAAACTGACGCGATTAGCCCTAGGGACACTTCGCAAAGGCGGAATGCTGGTGATCGCTTCATGTTCGAGCCGTGTAAGCGCCGACGACTTTTATCGAACGGTATTCGCGGCAGCCGATCAAACGGGACGGCGGCTCTCCGAATACAAACGCAGCGGTCATGCGCTCGATCATCCGATTGGCTTCGCGGAGGGCGCATATCTGAAATGCCTGTTCGCGACGGTTGACAATTGAGTCATGCGCTACCTGGATTTCCCTAAAGACTCTACATTTGATCTAGCATTGGGCGTTGGTGAGAGAATTATTCAATTCTCGCAATTATTTAACAATCCCAGCGCCTATTGGTGGAAAGAGTGGCCTGATTGGTTGATAACGGATTCGGAAGGGAAGTTTATCCCTATCGCAAGGCATGAATTTGTCATTCGGGGCATCGAAACAGGCCTCAATAACTTCATTAAATTTGTACCAGATGGTATGATAAGGTTTAATTTAGAGGATGTGTCTCTAGTCAGGCAGTTTACGCTCCACGAATTGAGATATATTCTTGCCAGAGAAAATATGCTCAAAAGAACGCGCTTTTACGATAGGTCAGAGGAACTAACTAAAGACGTTTTGATAACTCGGCTAAGAAAATTGGAGCTATGAAGATGCGTACCTGGGATGAGCTAACTGAATATTTTGAAGAAGCTTCCCGTGACCCTCGGCCTTCATGGGCTTATGCAGTAACTCATGCTCAAGCCATGCTGCGACTTATTCCTCGGCTGCGAGTCGATCCAAGATTCGCTCATTTGGAAACCGGCACCGCACTGGACACGCTTTTTTTGACAATCCCTAATCAGACACAAACGGTTCAGATATGGGGCGAGGAAAATCACAAATTTACAATCCGTCTGATGGAAGGTTTATCCGAACTGAGCAAAGTAACCGTTCCTGAAGTCGAGGTTTTCCAAATTCTGGAACGTTATCTTGAAAAATTACAGACAGAACATATGACGAAGTAAGCAGGTCTACAGTGAAAGAACGTGTACAAAAATTGATGGCGCAGGCCAATATTGGTTCGCGCCGTGCTTGTGAAGAACTCATCAGCCAGGGGCGGGTACAGGTTAATGGTGTCACCATTACGCTTGGTGCGAAAGCCGACCCCGCTACCGATACGATCATCGTCGATGGTGAAAAATTAGGACTCAGCAGCCAGCGCAAAATTTATGTCGCGCTGAACAAGCCGAAGGATGTGCTTTCGACCAGCGTACCCCACAAGGATGACCCACGCCCAACCGTGTATGATTTCATCCCGATGAAAGAACATCTCTTTACCATCGGACGGCTCGACGCGGACAGCGACGGCCTGATCGTGCTGACCAACGACGGCGAGTTGGTGCAGAAGCTCACCCATCCCAGCTACCGCCACACCAAAAAATATAAAGTCGTGGTATACGGCCTGCCCACTGCCGAAACCATCGCAAGGTGGGAAAAAGGTATCTCACTCGGCGAAGATGGAATGACCTCACCGTGTTTGGTACGGATTACGGACGGCGACAAGAGTTTTTCGACGCTCGAAATCGTGATGACGGAAGGCAAAAAGCGCCAGATTCGCCGTGTCGCCGCGATCCTCGACCATCCAGTACGGCATTTGACGCGCACCCACATTGGAAAATTGGGGCTGGGAATGCTGAAACCTGGTGATTGGCGTGAGCTGACTGCCGAAGATATTGAAGCCCTCAAGCAAACCGAGCCGCAAACGAAGGCTATCCGGCCAACGAGCAGAAGGCCATTTTCGCCACGTGGCGGCCCACGCAAGGATGACCGACGCGGCGGCAGTAAACCACCCCGAAGGCGGACAAAATGAGCGCAGATACCTCCGTTCAAGAATACGTCGAAATGCAGCCGCGTATTGCATGGCGGCGGCATATTTTGCGCTGGCTGATCCGCAACATCCCGTTTCGGATGCTCAAATTGACGATCACCGGAACGGAAAATATCCCGGACGACGGGCCAGCGATTCTGATGATGAATCATATTTCGTCGCTTGACCCCGGCTTGTGCATGGGCGCAGTGACCAATCGATTCGTCGTTCCCATGACAAAAATTGAAAATACTGAAAGCCCAATCAGCGCCTTTGCCGTATGGTGGTGGGGATCATATACCGTTAACCGGGGCGAAATTGATCGTAAAGCGCTCAACAACTCAATAGAGCTGCTCAAAAGCGGCCAGTTGATTCTGATCGCTCCCGAAGGCACACGACAAAAAAACGGCCTTGCTCCGCCGAAAGACGGCATGGTTTTCATCGCGACGAAGGCCGATGCCGTGATTATTCCAGCGGCGATCTCCGGCGCGATTGGCTGGACAGAAAAATGGAAGAAATTCCAGCGCCCCGAAATCCACGTGAATTTTGGGCGGGCGTTCAAGTTCAAAATGGATGGTCGCACACGAATCCCACGCGACGAACTGAGCGCCATGACCGAAGAAGCCATGTATCAGCTTGCGCTGGCAGTCACGGATAAGAGTATGCGCGGTGTCTATAGTGACGTGTCCAAAGCGACAACCAATCATATCGAGTTTGTTTGATAATTTTCCTCAAGCCCTGAAGCACTGATCAAACAGGAGGCAATATGTGCGGAATTGTCGGCTATATCGGCTCACGTGATGCCACTCCAATTATTATGGAGGGTTTACAGCGGCTGGAATATCGCGGCTACGACTCGGCTGGAATTGCCGTGCTGGAAAACAACGAGCTGCAAATACGTCGGGATATTGGCAAACTTTCGAATCTGCGTGAACGAGTCGCCGCTGACCCCGTACACGGCCAGATCGGAATCGGCCACACCCGTTGGGCAACGCATGGTGCGCCCGCCGAGCGAAATGCTCACCCTCACATTAGCATGAGTGGCGATTTCGTCGTCGTCCACAACGGCATTGTCGAAAATTATCTCGAACTACGCGCGGAACTCATCGCCGAAGGTGTGACTTTCAAATCCGACACGGATACGGAAGTCATCGTGCATCTGGTCGAACATTACTCAGTTGATGGCCGCGATCTGACCGAAGCAACGCAAGAGGCAGCCTGTCACTTGCAGGGCGCACACGCGATTGTGGTTCTTAGCAAGCGTTCGCCGGATGAACTGGTCATTGTGCGTATTGGCAATGCAGGCGGTATCGCGCTGGGGATCGGTGAAAACGAAAATTTTATCGCGTCAGACATTCCAGCCATTCTCGAACATACCCGTACAATGGTATTCCTCGAAAGTCACCAGATCGCCACCGTTCGCGCGGATGGTTTTGAAGTGCAAACCCTCGATGGGCAGCCCGTGACACCTGTTCTCCACAACATCCCCTGGGACCCGGTGAGCGCTGTCAAAGGCGAATACAAACACTTTATGCAAAAGGAAATTTTTGAGCAGGGGCGCAGCATCACGGATACGATTCGTGGGCGCGTCGATTTTGAGCATCAACGGGTGGAATTACCTGAACTCAATTTAAGCGCAGAACAGGCGCGACGGCTACAACGGCTGGTGATCGTCGCTTGCGGCACGAGCTATTACAGTGGACTGGTCGGCAAATTTTTCATCGAACATATGGCAGAGCTGCATGTTGAAGTCGATTATGGCAGCGAGTACCGCTACCGCGACCCGATTATCGACGCGAACACGGCAGTGCTGGCGATCACCCAAAGCGGCGAGACCGTTGACACGCTGGCAGCGATGGAAGAAGCTCGCGCGAAAAATGCGTTGGTCTGGAGTATCGTCAATGCGGTGGGCAGCCAGGCGATGCGGGTAGCTGACGGTCACATTACCATGAACGCTGGGCCGGAAATCGGTGTCGCCTCGACCAAAGCCTTTACATCCAGCATCGTGGATCAATATTTACTGGCGCTCTATCTGGGGCAGCTTCGAGGTACGCTGACACCCGAACAGCATCATCAATACGTTCATGACATTTCCCGACTGCCAAATCTGGTCGGAAAAACACTGGAATGTGAGCCTCAAGTCGAGCAGTTAGCTGGACATTTATATCACTTCCGCGATTTTTTATACCTGGGACGCGGCATCAATTACCCCATCGCGTTGGAAGGAGCGCTCAAGCTCAAGGAAATCAGCTACATTCATGCTGAAGGCTACCCGGCAGGCGAAATGAAACACGGTCCGATTGCACTTATCGACGAGCAAATGCCCGTTTTAGCGATTGCGCTCAAAGATAGCCTTTATGAAAAGATGGTCAGCCAGATCGAACAGGCTAAAGCACGCGGCGGCATTGTGATTGCGCTGGCAACCGAAGGCGACACTTTGATCGCGACTAAGGCCGATTATGTGCTTTATTTGCCAGAGACACCACCGCTGCTTAGTCCGGTTGTGGCTGTATTGCCCTTACAGATGTTAGCCTACCACATCGCCGTGCGCCGGGGCGCAGATGTCGATCAGCCGCGCAATCTGGCAAAAAGCGTTACGGTAGAGTGACAGGCATTCGCTGGTTGATGACAAGCAAATTCCTGAGCGTAATCAATAGCTCCCGGCGGGGATTGCATCCCAGATTTGCAACCATTCTTCAAAACGCGCGACTGATTCGGGAGATTCTTGACTGCGGGCGATAAAACCCTGCTTTTTTCCGCTTTCCGTCGCTGTTGGAGTCGCCTCGTAGCGCATATCCATCGACCAGCGCACCGCGTCGGACTGATTTGGCAGCGCGGCGTGTGGTGTCAACTGCGGGAAACACAATGCATCTCCCAGTTCCATTTCAATTGGAATACCCTTTAACTGGGCGCGATCTTCTTTCGAGAGGCCGAGGAAGCCCGTTTCTTCGTCGTTATGCCCCTCATAAAGCTGGCCTCGGTGAAATCCAGGCGCGACCTGAAGGCAGCTATTTTGCGTGTTCACAGGTTGCAAGGGTATCCATATGCTGACTATGTGCGTATGTTCGGCGTCGCGATAATACTGCGCATCCTGATGCCAGGGTGTATCCGTCCATTTTTGATCGGGCAGTTTGGGACGGGCATTAAAAACGCCATGCGCCAGAATTTCCGGTGTACCAAGCAGGTCTTGTGCCAGATTAAGAATCGCAGGGTGACGGATGAATTCGAACATTTCCAGGCTAACGAGGTCGCGACGCGGGCTGCGAATATAATGGGGCTTGCCTGCTGTGTTCCACACCTGCACCAGCCGATGCGCAAAATCCACATTCTTGTAGGAGTCATTCAGCAAACCCGCATCAACCCATTTATCGATAAGCTGATCGACCCATCGTTCAAGAACCGCTTGTGCCAATTGCAGCGCATCCGGCGGTATAACCCCTTTGGCAAGCAGATAGCCATGTTCATTATAAAATGCAATTTGTTCGGATGTCAGGATTTTGTGAGCCATCGAGGAATTCCTTGTTCACAGAATAATAGGGGTTTTGCTCTGAGGGCATAACCTGTTTTCATGTCATGCCCTCAAAATCATCAAACTCAGGCTTTCAGGGCAGGCACAACCCCGCCGTTATTAACAAAATACTCAATGGTATTATGGGTCGCTGGGCTGGTTTTAAAATCGGCAATCCAGGTTTCGCGGAAATAGGCCTGCTTCTCCGGCGGGATCGCAGCAATTATCTCTGGCGATGTATTCAAACGATGCCAATGTGTTGCCAGATGCGCGTAAGCGTGGAGTACCGCCACACGCGGCGTATCGCGCGTCCAACGTGGCCCGGCGTGTGCCAGATTCTCCGTAAAGAAAATCGCACTTCCGGCAGGGCATTCAAAACTGGTCAGGAAGGGACTCGGCTTGCTCAAGTCCATGTGATTGGGGTGCATCGGATAATTCGCCTTATGGCTACCGGGGATAAAAACAGTTGCACCATCTTTTTTGCTCACGTCAGTCAGCTCGAAAACGACGCGCGTCATTCCCGCATACATCCGCCCGTTACTGAAACGATACCCAAAAATCTGATCGCCTTGCTGTGGGCCACCACCATGCAAATCGCCTGCCCACTCCCCTTTTTGCCGCCAAACACTAAAGGAATTTTCGAGCCGAATATCTGGCCCGATTACCTCATGTAGCACATCAATCACCTGGGGATGGTCGATCAGAATACTCGCTGCGCCACCTGGCACTTGCCGTTCTTCCGGCGGGAGCGATTCCGGATTGTGCTTGATGCGATCAACCTGATCGACAATCGCAGCGATTTCGTCGGGCTTCAGGACAGCGGGACGCACCAAAAACCCGTTGAGATCAAAAAGAAACTTTTCTTCGTCGGTCATTGCCATGATGTTTTTCCTTTGATTTTATTCTTATTCTTTTACCGACCCCAACGTCAGGCCCGTAATGAAATAGCGTTGCAGAAATGGATAGACGAGCAAAATCGGTACGGCAGCCACGAAAATGAGCGCCGCAGAAAGTCCTTCGGGTGTCGCTTCCATAAAATCGCGCACGCCGGTAGCGGATTGCCAATTGATCTGGCGTGTCGAGACGAGCGCGTACAAAAAGCTTTGCAGCGGCCAGCGATCCGCCTGATTCAAATAAATGATCCCATCAAACCAGGAATTCCAATGACCGACAGCGGCAAATAATGCAATCGTTGCCATAGCTGGCTTGGAGATCGGTATGTAGATACGGTAAAGCACGTTCCAGTGCGACGCGCCGTCCAGCCATGCCGCTTCCGCCAGTTCGTAGGGTATCCCACGAAAAAAATTAATCATGATAATGATGTAAAAAATGTTTATCGCTAGCGGCAGAATCAACACCAGGAAGCTGTTGAGCAACCCCAGATTGCGATAGGACAAAAACGTCGGGATCAAGCCAACGCCGAACAGCAGGCCGACCAGCATCAGTACCTTGAATACCGTGCGCCCTGGCATGTAGATGCGATCCAGCGAGAGTGGATAAGCTGTCACTGTCACCAGCAGCAGAGTCGAAAATACACCCAGGAAGACGCGTACAATCGAGACACCGAACGAATTAATAAAATCGCGGTTCTGTAAAATATATTGGTAATTTTCGAGCTGGAAGCCGACAGGCCAAAGACCTACTGCGTCAGCGGCGATTGCCGAGCTGTTGCTAAAAGAAACAGACAGCACATGAATAAATGGCAGCACACAGGACAGCGCCAGCAGCGCCAGCACAATCCAGATGAAAATATCGACAATACGGTAGGTTAAACTGCGGTCTTCAATCATGTCAGCGCCTCCTAGAAAATACGATAATTGGCGTACTTACCAGCCAACCAATATGAAATGAGAATCAATGTGAAGCCAACTGCACCCTTGAACAGGCCGACTACAGTCGCAATTTCATAACTCGTTCCCAAAAGACCCACACGATAGACCCACGTATCAATGATGTCACCTGTCGAGTACACGACTGAGTTGTAAAGCACAAGAATCTGGTCAAATCCTGCATTCAGGACGCTGCCCAGGCTGAGTGCGGCCATCAATACAATCGTTGGCGTGATGCCGGGGATGGTGATATTGCGCATCCGTGCGCCACGCCCTGCGCCATCAACAGCAGCGGCCTCGTATAATTCGGGGTTAATCTGAGTCAGCGCAGCCAGATAAATTACCGCACCAAAGCCGAAACCCTTCCACACGTCCGAGAGAATAATCGTTAGTGGGAAAATATTTCGATCCGCCAGAAAGCGAATTGGGCGCAATCCTAAGCCCTCAACAATATTGTTTACCGGCCCGTTCGAGCCAAGCACCACAACCATGACCGCGCCCACAATAATCCACGAGAGAAAATAGGGCAGTGTCGTTAGTGTTTGTACCAAGCGCTTGTAAGGTGGGAAGCGAACCTCGTGGATCATTAACGCGAAGATGACAGCCGCTAATTGCCCAAGAATGATCTTGCCTACCGCAATCACGACAGTATTGCGGATAATGCTCCACGTTTCCGGGCGACCAAACACCATTTGAAAATTTTGCAGCCCGATAAACTCTGAGCCACTCAACCCCTTAACCAGGTTGTATTTGACAAATGCTATACCCACACCCCACATCGGATAAAAATTGAGCAAAACCAGTAAAATCGCAGCAGGAATAAGCATAATATATAAGGCTTTGTGCTGCTGCCAGACCATACGCCAGGAAGTTTTGTTTTTCGTGAGCGTTGATGGGACAGGCACAGCCTCTCGCTTAACGGCTGTCACCGTCGAATTATCAATCATAATCAACTATATTCTTTCTACTTCGAAAATATTTCGGATAGTTTGTGTATTCCGGCTTTCTAACTTCCGCTAAAGGCAAAAAGGGTGGAAAACCCCTCCCAACAAAGAGAGGGGTACGAAGTGCGAGGAATATTACGAGCCGAGTGAAGCCTTCCAGGCATTCACGTCTGCTGTGATTTGTTCACCACCACCAGCCAGCCAATCTGAGACGAAGAGGTCAAAATCGTCCAGCGAACGGCTGCCGATGATGATCTCGGTGAAAGCGCTCTGCTCCAGCGTATTCAAATCGGTCATGTACTGTGCCATACTGGAAGGCGTGGGGCCAAGCCAACGATCAACGATAGCGGTGTCAAGCGAATTGAATACGGCGTTGTAGTATTCAATCTCACGCAGCACAACCGGGTTAGCGAGCAGATAACGCTGCGCCTTGTTCAGTTCTTCGGCGGGTTTGTCCAGCCATGTCGCCATGTCGCGGAAAATGTCTGCCTGATAGTCAGGGTAGCAGTTGTGCGAGAAGTTATAGCCGATGTAGGCCATGTAGGAATATTCACCTGCGGGTGACGTGGGGCCGGGTTTCAATTCGCAATTCTCGTCGAATTCCCACTCATACCCTTCGAAGAACCCATGATCGTTACGCGACGCACCATACTGTTGATACTGCTCCCAATTGACGTGCATCTCCATCTGCCAATTGAGTTCCTTGATCGTGGCTTCGATAACCTTTGGATCGAGACCCTTACGATAGACGACACCATTGCCGCGTGTGCCGGAGCCAGCGCGTCCACGTTTTCCATCGGGGCCAGCGGGCGCGGGCATGATCGAAAGTTTCGCGTCAGGGAACTGCTCGTACAGGTCTTTCACCAGACCGCCGCCGATCCACCAGGGCGCGAAGAACAAACCATGTCGCCCTGCCGCCACACCCGACGCTGCATCACCTTCACTGTAGGTGTAGAAGTCGGGATCCATGAGGCCTTCTTCATACCAAGTGCGGAGAACCGCCAGAGCTTCCTTGACACCGGGGTCGAGGCTGGCATAGCGCAGTGTGCCATCTTCATTTTCCAACCAGCGCCCTGGCATGGTGCCAAATGCGCCGAACACGGGATCGAGGCTCTGATACCATGTGACGAGATTCTTACAGGCATTCACGCCAAATTGGCACAGGCTGTTCGAGTTGAACGCGCGGAGGGTCTCGGTCAATTGATCGAGTGTTTCTGGCATGGGCAGGCCAAGTTGATCGAGGAAATCCTGGCGGATGTAGCCCAGGTTATCGACGTTGTAACCGGGGCCATAGGTGAAAGCCGTACCGTAAATACGATCACCGCGCTTGACTTCGATCCAGTTATCACCGTCGGGGTATTGTTTCTTTTCTTTGACCAGATCAGAAGCAGTGGCTTCGAAAATTTCGGTGATGTCTTCGATAGCGTCATTTTCGATCAGAATCGCCAACTGCTGGGCATTCGGCACGAACATATCCGGCAGTTCACCCGCCGCTATCGCGGCTGCCATACGTTGGGTTGCTGCTTCACCGTCCGCCTGCCATGCCGGATTGTATTTCAGGCCGAGGTTATCGAGGATGCGGTTATACATGGGATTATTGGTCGGCCCATCACCTTCCTGGAAGGTAACGCTCGTTCCGTACCAGGGCATCGAAATTTCAATCGGTGGATCATATTTGTCAAAAGATGGGTAACTAGGCATCCAGTCCATATCGCAGCTCGCCTGAGCCAGCGCTAACGAACCACCGAATTGAGGGAGGGAAGCAATAATGCCTGTTGCTGTGGAGGTTGACACAATTTTGAGGAAATCGCGCCGTGAAATGTGACTCATAATATTTGTATACCTTTCATCAAATTAATTCAAAAAAACGGTAACATGCGCTATTAAGATTAGACATCACCTCCTTTAAAAGGTGCAGTTGAAGCTCGTTTAATCAGTTTGGTACAGAATAAGCGATGTGAAATTTCAAGTCGCTCATCGTTAATATGTTCAACAATCACGCGCACAGCCTCGCTACCGATCTGTATCAGCGGGTAGGCGATGGCTGTGAGTTGATTAAGATGTGCGTGTTCAAAATCGTCAAACACGATCACAGATAGGTCATCAGGAATGGTATATCTCATATCGTTCAGTGCGCTGAGTCCCTCTACCGAAGAATACCAGTTGATGAACATCGCGGCTGTCACGTCGGATCGCTTGTCAGCAAATCGACGAGCCACTATTTCTTTAATGTTTCGTTCAGGTGTGAGGTACAGCCATTCTTCGCGAGGTTCGATTCCCCAGGCTCGCATCTCCTGATAATAACCTTCGACACGCTCATCGAGGCTGGGCGCATCCTTTGAATGTCCGATCATCCCAATCGCTCGGTGTCCCAGCTCAAGTAAATGCCGCGTCGCCAACCGCCCCGCACCAACTTCATTACCACTTACGAAGCTGATTTCGCTTCCACCTTCGGGTGTGCCGATTTCCACACAAGGGATATTAAGCTGCCGCGCTCGGTTTTGAACACGCTGCAACAACTCCGAACTCAAAGAGATAATCCCGCTGGGGTGCAGTGCAGGGTCGGAAAAATAAACTTCGCTGATATGTTCGGGGTTTTCATCAATATCAACGGCTGTAATTCGCAGTTGAATGCGATCTTCATCGACTGCTGTCTGGATGCCGCGCAGGAGATTGCGGAAATACTCTGTCGATGTGATGTACGGTGTATGCAGCACCAGAATTGATGTTGCTGTGCGCGGTGCTGGCGGCGCTGACCAACCATTACCCGAATCCAGACGGCTGACGGCATCCATCACGCGCTGCCGCAGTTCGTCGGACACGCCTTCTTTGTGATTCAGGGTTAACCAGACGGAGGTACGTGATACGCCCGCGTGGCTGGCAATTTGGCTAATTGTTGGCATTAAGGTTTTTGAATAATTCAACGTTTTTTATCAGTATATCGTTTTTCAGAGCGATTACAAAAAATCAGGCTTTGTCCGCCATCATTTCCGCCAGTTCTGTCGCCAGCACCCGGTTGGTTTCCCGTGCGCCAGTTTCTGCCAGACGCGCATGATTCGACTGAAAATGGGCAGAATAGGCAAAACGATCTATATCCGTCGTGTTTATCAGCGAACGATGCAGCGTATTGCGGTCAAAAATGCACGTATCGCCGGGTTCGAGTGTCGGAAGCTCAATCGCATTCGGCGGCTCATACAGAGATTCGCGATGACCTGGCGCAGTCGTCGTGTTTTCTTTGGAGTCCAGCCGTCCCAGACGATGTGACTGCGGCGCGATCCACAATGTGGCCATTTCCGGCGGGATGTGCATGAGCGCCACAAACACATTGACGATCCCGCCCAGGATATGTGTGTACTGGTTATCCTGATGCCAGGGCAAGCCTTTCCCACCCTTCGCCGGGACAACCGCCAACATGCCATAATAAACGCGTGGCGGTGTGCCAAGCAAGTCTTGCGTGGCGGCAATCATATTCGGATGCCACAGTAATTGATGCAGCTTACGCTCACCAGCGCTGATATTTTCGATATTGTCGCGATCAAAAATCGAAGGCTGCCATGTATCGCCCACTCGTAAGCGGGTACGCGCCTCCTCCATGACCGAGTCAATCGCCTCTTTAGGGATAAGCTCACGGATCAGGATATAACCTTCGCGATAAAAATGGGCAATCTGGTCTTCTGATAACATTTTGAACCCTTTTAATATTTTCCAAAAGTTTAACGGCTCACTGTGAGATTAATGGCTTACAATCTGACCTAAATCAACTGCCCGCATCCGTTTCGGATCAAGCTCGCCCGTATCAGCCATGCGTGCGTGGTCAGCCTGATACTGCGCGGCATAGGCGAAGCGATTGCGGTCAGTGGTATTTTGTAGCGAACGGTGCAGCGTGTAACGATCAAAAATGCAGGCATCGCCGGGTTCAAGTGTTGGGAGTTGAACCGGATTCGGCGGCTCATACAGCGATTCGCGATGCCCCGGCGCAGTCGTCGTATTGACTTTCGATTCGATCCGGCCTAAGCGGTGGGTCTGCGGGCCAATCCACAGCGTTGCCATATCGGGGGTGATGCGGCTCAGAGCAATAAAAACGTTGATTGCACCGCCGAGAATGTGGCTGTATTGGTTATCCTGATGCCAGGGCAGGCCATTTCCACCACCTGCAGCCACCACCGCCAACATGCCATAATAGACACGCGGCGTTGAGCCGAGCAAATCCTGCGCGGCAGCAATCGTATTGGGATGCCACAGTAATTGATGAATGGTCGTGTCCTGAGACGGGTTATCGTGGTCAAAAATCGTCGGCTGCCATTGGTCGCCGGGACGGACGCGCGAACTTGCCTCTTTCATGACGGCATCAATCGCCTCAGTTGGGATCAATCCCTGTAACAACACATAACCTTCGCGATAAAAATGGGCAATCTGTTCATTTTTTAGCATAAAAAAAAACGACCTCTGAAAAATAAACGTCCATATGTTTTTCAGAGTATAAAACGTTTTACTCCTTCGTCAAGAATCCAATGTCAGCATGGTTTTTATTGCTTTAATCACATCGGCATCCACCCTATAGATATTGCGGCCTGCTTGGGTATTCAAGGTTTCAATCTGCGATTCCGTAAGCGCCACCCCAGTACCGTCACGCGGATTCAGCACGGCAGCCGGGAATGGCAACGCCGCGACCAATTCCGGCAGATCGTAATGCAGCAGCAGATTCGGCCAGAAAGCATCGGCAGGCCAGCTATATTTTTCGGCTGCCAGCAGCGACTTGAAACTCACAGGCGCATCCCAGGTCACAACGCCACACGCACCGCCAATAGCCGCCACATGCAGCGCCACCACCCCACCCAGCTCGCTTCCGGTGACGACAATTTGCGCCGGGTCAATTTCGGATCGCGAACGCAGATAATCGAGCGCCGCCAACCCATCGCGGATACGCTGTGCCATTAATGGATCGCCGAGCGCCGCGCTGATATACGCCATAAAGCGATCAACGCCACCCCACGCCGCTAATTCATACGGGTAAAGTGCAGGCTTGGTATCACCCCAACCGCGCACATCAACGCTCAAGAGACTATAGGGCGATTCATCCTCGTGACCTTCGAGAAAACCGATGGAGCGCATCAGCAGGCCATGACGTTCAAGCAAGCGATCACGGTGCTGGTCATCAAAATGCAAAATCACCCGTGTTGGTCGCGCCGAGCCAAAAATGAACGTTCCGGGGAGTTCGATCCCCGACTCAGGTTTGAGCAAAATCTGCTGCCAGCGGTGCGTCCATACCTGAAAAGGTTCGCCGACTTCAGCCTCTATCGTCGTATCTTGTAAGGGCGCGGTGCGTTGCGCACCTACGAAATCGCGAATTTTATTCAGATCGAATCGGCTTCGTTCCCGTTCTAACTGCTCTGCTGCCACCAGCGTAAGAGTCCGCATATTCACATCCTGGCGGGGATAGCAGCGCATTTCGTCATAGGGATCGAGCGCAAAATCCGCTTTATCCGGCTCTGGACGCTCGACTAGCCGATTCAGTAGCCATTTGTGCATAAACATCGCAAACTCACGCGCCTGTGCCAGCGTGTAAGCATGTCCGCCGGGATCAACATGAAAAACAAATTTTTCCGACTCGTTTATGCCACTGAAAACCGCAGCCACTTCATTTGCCAGCGCCCGCGTGTCCTCAATGCGGAATACTTCGTCGTTCGCGCCCGCCATCAAAAGTGTCGGCTTGGGGGCAACAGCGCACAGAAAATCCGTCTCGTCGATAAACTCAGCGTAACGCCCGAACATCGCCGTTTCCGGGCAGCCCGCGTAGGCTTGAACGATGTCCAGATCGGCACGTGAGGCCAGACAGCATGATGGCCCCATCACCGTAATACGATCATCCAGCACCGAAGCCAGCAGCGTGGTTGTACCGCCGCCGGATACTCCCGTCATCGCTACGCCATAATGCGTGTTCACATCGGCACGACTGTAGACATAATCAACACAGCGCAGCGCATCCGCCACGAAATAGCGGCTGGACGTCTGACCCGCGAGGTAACAACGCACCCCGTCGATAAAGTGATCGTTGCCCGTTTTCTTCTCGCTGGCCTGCCCTGGCGGGTCAAAAAGCACCGCCAGATAACCATTCCGCGCAAAATACTGGGCTGGAAATTGATAGCTCTCGAACTGCTTGCCAGAATGTCCCACCGGGATCACGACAGCAAGATAAGGCGGCGCGAAATCCAGCGGGACATAAACCGTCGCGTTCACCTGCCAGCCGGGAAACGAATCGAACAGCACATTTTCGATGCGATAGCCCTGTTTCTCAAATTGGCTGACGCGCGTCACCTGAAGCGGCGGGCCATCCGCGCCAAAAGGTAATTTTCCGTAAAAGCGCCGAACCCGATCCCGGACAAAGCGTTGGTAATCGGCGATTTCACCACTTTCAAGCGCATCCTTGCGGCGCTGTGTAGACCCATCCATGCAGGCCAGCGCTCGTTCGATGAGGTGCTGCCGCAGCATATCGCGCAAATCAACAGACGGTGTTACCGGGTGCTGGGTTGTGTGTCTCATACGTTTAACAGCCGCCGTGTGAATATCTGCGCTACCGGATTTTGCAACCGTCCGCGCAGTTCCGGCTGAACTATGCGGATCAGACCCTTGCCAACCGATTTTTCCGCTGCTGCTAATGCTGGCCCCCAGTCACCACGCCAACCACCGTTGCCCGTGAGCAAAATCGGTGTCCAGCCCTCAGCCTCAAAAGTCGCTTTCAGAAATGGTGTCACATACTCAACTGCGTTATCAAACCAGAAGCGAAAATCATTGGTTTCAAAACCCTCGACCAGCGCATGTCCACTATCCCGTGAGACAAAATGCCGCGCGTTCATTCCGGCGGCATCGACCTTGATCTGATCCCCGGCGATGGGATACTCTCCCGGCGGCAAATTCAGGAAAATCGCCGTCGCACCCTGTTCGACTGCTTTGAGAATTTGTTCGCGCTGCGCTTCAAAGTCGTACCATTCGTCAATCACGATGACCGAATCCGCGCCGATTTCGCCCTCAAAAGCGGCTTCCAAACACAGTTCATCGACTAGCCCCGCCGCGTTGCCTTGCTCATGTCCGGCGACATAAACGGTCTTTGCCTCGATCAATGCCTGTGGCGGGAAAACATCGAGTTCGATGGCTGTGTCATGCAGCACATTTCCATCCGTACCGATCAATGCCGCACGGACGATCACGCGCTTACGTGCATCAATTTTTGGCGTAGGAGGGCGCAAATAGCCCTGGAACGCGTTGTCGCACGACTTGATCTCCGCCGCAACAGACTGCGAAAAAATGACTTTTCCGTCCACTTCCATCTGGTAATGCAGCGTCACGCCTTCCGGCACATTGATGGGATCATTGCAGACCCAGGCTTCGATTTCCATGTCCTCACCCGTGAAAGCTGCGTAGCGATCCGTGCGCAGGCTGACCATCAGCGGCGTGAGAATTTCGCGATAGACAAAATAGGACGGTTTTGGCTGACGATCCACATCCATGATGGTTTTCATCCAGCCATCGGGGAAAGCGTCGATAAACAGGTGAATGGCAAAGGAATTCATCCGGCTGTCGCGCCGCATGGCCTCGGTCATCAGTTTTGTCACCCAGGCTTGATGTTTGTGGCTGGAATCCGCCCAACCTTCGAGCGTTTTCGGTGTCTCAAACCAGATGTAATGAAAACGTCCGGTCTGTGCGTCACGGATGGCATTCGGCGACCAGGTGGCTTCTTCCTCCGGTGTCTGCGGCAGCCATTCAGGTGGATAATATTTGCGCATGACGTTTACGGGGTCTAGACCTTCCGCGCCAAATTCGCCGCAGGCATACATCCAGCCCGGTTTCACTTTTTGCCAGTAGCCGCGATTCAGCTTGCCCAGATCAACGCCATGCCCGTTATACCAGCCGCAGTAGCAGTGATTGTCCGGCAGGCCGACTGCTGGCGGGTCATAATCCCCATCAACAGGCTTAATCACGCGGTCAGGGTTGTGCAGATGGACGACCAGACTGGCAGCCTCGAAAAAGTTTTCAAGCTCAGGGCGCGTCAGATGGCGATTCCCCTTACCCCAGGCGTTCGGGAACGGCTCGTTAATGTAGGTCACAGCGATATTCGAAGGATGGGCGCGAACCAGGCGTTCCATCTCACCTGCCTGCCGCACCGCCTCGACAAATTGGTTACGGCGCAGCACCGCGAACAACGGCAGATCGCTCTGTAACATAAAACCGAGCCGATCCGCGTATTCGTAAACTTCATCCTGCACCGGGCGCTGTGTCAGCCGGAAGAAATTCAGGTTGCCGATTTTCGCCAGCAGAATATCATCAATCAACTGCTGCCAGTCTTTTTTCATCACATCCTGTTGCTCAAAGCCCATCGTATTCGCGCCGCGCAGCCGGATTTCGCGTCCGTTCAGATAGTAGCGGCCTTTCGGTGTGCTGTTCTCGTCCTGTGAGAACGAGCGCATCCCGAACTGCCGCGCGGCGACATCGACCATTTCCCGTTCGACATCCGTCACCCGCACCTGAAGCTGATACAGCCAGGGCGCGTCCAGTTCCCAAAATCTCATATCAGGGATTTCAAACGGCAGCCGGAAATAATTCGGGCCGGGGCCGATTGCGCCTTCTCCGGTCAGCTCATAAGCCTCATTTTCAAAAACAACAGCCTCAAAATTCTGCCCATAGACCGAAATTTCGAGCGTGATATTATGACGCAGGATGTCACAATTCCAGACTTCAATCCAGGCTTCGGCACGCCCTTCACTGATGACCGGACGCACGAAAATGTCATGGACAAAAAGTCGGGGACGCGCTTCCAGATAAACATCCTGAAAAATGCCGAATCCAGGCGGGCAGGACTGCCAACCGCCATTGGGGTCATCCCAGTTGGGGCCGCCAGCCGAGTAAATTTTGTCGCCTTCGTAAAGATGCCCATCCTCGCTCCATGAGTCGTTGCCCATGATGATCGCGTCGTTTTCGACCTTCACCAGCAGCGTGTTCTCACCCCGGCGGGATACGGCTGTGATGTCGAACTCGAACGAGCCGAAAAAGCCCTCGTGCGAACCCACATATGCGCCGTTGACGAACGCATGACCTTTATAATCGACGCCGTTGAAGTGCAAAAATATCGAGCCACGCGCGAACATGGCCTCGTCGAGTGTGAACGTCGTGCGGTAAAACGTCACCGCGCGTCCAATCGGCCCGGCATAGTGCGGAATCGTTAGCTGCTCCCATTCCCCCGTGCCGCTGAGTGGCCTGAAAAAATCGCTCACATCTTCGGGCGTTTGAAGCCGCCAATCAAATTCGCGCAGGTCGATCCGTGTGCGCGTTTGCTGCGGCTTGGGCGCGAGATTCTGTAAAAACGGCGCATAAACATCGCGCATTCGCACCAGTTCAGCTTGCAGCGCGGCCTCGTCAAATGTAGGGCGCGGCTGGAACGCAGCTTTGGGATTATTTTGAATCGGCAAATTACGATCTGGCAGTTGCGGCGGCGGCGGTTCGCTTAAAATCGCTTTGCGGTCACTGATCGGTTCCGCGCCCACCTGACGCGCACCGATTTCTGCAAAAATATCTCTACGTGCCATAAAAACAATCTCTCCTCACAAGGTTGCCGGTTCAAATTCCCGGCAGCAGCTATAAAATTTTCCAAGACGTAGGCTTATTCCTGGCCTACCTGTACCAAAATGCTTCCGCTTTTGCGTACACCCTCGTGCGACAATATCACTTCGATCTCTACTTTTCCTCGTCCAACACCTGTCAGCACATTGTTGAAATCGACCATCCCGATATGCGGCTGTTTACTGATAAATGTCGCGGAATCGGGCAAAAAGATCGTCGCGCCCAATTTTGTCCGCCCGACTGCTCGCAGCGGCATCGTTTGACCAAACTCGATCTGCGGGTGCGGCGCGATCACTTCAACTCGTTCTAATACATCATCCACCAAAACGTGAATGAACGTCTTTTTGGTGATACCGTTTTTTACCACTATCACCGTAATCAGCGCCACGCCTTCCCCAACCCGGCTGACAACGCCCCGATCATCAACTGTCGCGACACTATGATCGCTGCTGCTAAAGCTTATTTCTGCTGTGGACAAATCGGCATAAAAGCCGGAAATCGTGCGTCCAGAAAGTTTTATGACATTCTGTGGTCGCTCTGGGTTAAGGCGGAAAAATGACTCCGCGAAGTTATGGGTGATTTGCGCCAATTCTTCGTCATGGTCGGAATAGGGAAATCCTTTGCTCAGGCCAATGTGCGGGTCAATGTTCTCAAACCCCAGCGCATAGGCGGGCGAATCGTAGCGCAGACGATAATCGTGATTCTCCGCGTCCATGAACAGCGGGTCGTGGCCCGTCAGCGAAAACTGGTCATGCTGGCGGTTGGCGGCGATACGCCACTGGTCGAATGTTTTGACATCCGGCGCACCTTTGAGCCTATATTCACCGCCATCAAAGCAAAACAGATTGTTGTCGGCGCGTTTAAATTTTTGCTCGTCCCAGGTTCGGAAGCCGTAGGTTGTATCTGGACTCGTGTGATAAAGGATGTTGCGTTCGAACACAAGATCACGGTTAGGATCGTTGAGCATACCGTGCATCAGAAATGTGCCTGTGACCGTGTTACAGTTGGCGGCGATGTTGTTGTAAAACTGGTTGCCAACACCCTTCACATAAAACACTGCCCACATTTTGCCTTCGCCCTTGAGGTTCAGGTTGTAGATGAGGTTGTTGCGCACCACAAAATTACTGGCCGCGTCGTCCAGGTAAATGCCGAAGCCAAACGAAAATGGAATCTCGCTATCGTGAATCGCGTTGTTTTCAATCAGGTTGCCAGCGCCAAATGTCCCCCAGGATTCAATCGGGCCGGTATCCTGTGTATCCGTGTTGGCGTGGGAAATGTCGTTGTAGACGATCCGGTTGCCGTGCGCGTGGACAAAGCTGCTCAGAAGATGTTCGCGCACATTGATTCGATCCACTTCCGTATACATGATCGTGCCTGGATACGGCCCTTTCAGGCTGATCGAGTAACGCGGCGTATGGTGAATACGATTATGCGCCACGTAATTATCGCCACTCTGCGTAATCTGAATCCCCGCGCCAAAACCGATCACCTGCCCGGTGTGGTGAATATAATTGTTGACGATCTGGTTGTTTTTGTTGACGTAATGGATTGACTTCCAGAAGCCATTGAGCAGTACGCCTGTGAAGCCAATGTTCTCTATCAGGTTGCTGTGAATATGGATTCGCTGTGACCAGCCGTGCGCGAAAACGCCGTGCATCCCCGTATCATGGATGTTACATTCACGGATGGTGATGTTTTCGGCGTTCTCGATGTGAATAATTCCGGTTTCGTTATCATAAGTTGAGCCGCTGTCGGGAACTTTACCGCCAATTTCCCCCACCGCATCTGAGCAGCAGATTTCGAGCCTTTCCAGACGAATATTCTGAACGACTTCCGTCCACGAACTACCCTTAAACAGAAATGCGTTCACACTGGTCGGCGCGATAATCGTCTGGTCTTCAATCGGTGTCTGGTGCGGCCAATAGTAGAGCATTTCGCCTGCCGCATCGTAATAAAATTGCCCTGGCTCGGTCAGCAGTTCGAGCGCACCCATTACAAAATAGCGCGACCCCGGCCCCAGCCAATAACGCGCGTTTTTCGCCAGAGTCACGAGCCGTGACTCGAAATCCACATCTTCAATATTAATGATGTCGGTGAACCAGTTCCATTCGCCGTGTGGGCCACCCGGCCAGATATAGACCTGCAAATTGCGAATATCCGCGATGCGCGGCATATCGCCATCTTTAAAGCGAAACTGGTTATCGAGGGGTTCGCCGTCAATCGCTTCGGTGCGGCTGTAGCCCCATGCGGGCTGACGGGCTTTGACACTGCGCTGACTAATTTCGTAGAGTGTGTGAACGGCGTTTTTCAGCGGCACTTTAAAAATATTGCCGTCATGTGGCTGCCAGCCTGTCACGGGTTTTCCGGTATAAATGACCGCACGTTCACCCTCGGCGCTGCGCCAGATGACCTCATAACCGTCGCGTCCGGAGTCGGCTTCGGTAAAAATCAGTGCTGAATCGAGATAATAATTACCACCGCTTAAAACGACCTCAACGTCTTGCGTCATGCCGTCTGCGATGTGCTGGCGAACCTGCTGTTGTATGTCATGGAGCGATTGTAAGGGGGTAGCATGAAAAATATTTTGGCTCAATGTAAACTTCCTTTTGGCGTGAGATCTTGACAATACTCTGCCTTCCCGGAATATGCCAGCCATATTGGTTCTATCTCAGAATACCGATTTCCTGACTTTTTAAGCGCAAAACCCGGCCTTTAGCAACCGAGATTTAAGGATCAAATGAGGAATTTACTGAGTTTATTTTACAGGGGTTTACAAGGTCGAATGAAGAATACGCCGCCAGCATCGCAGAAATACTGACGGCGATCATTGAATTTCGGAAGTTTACCGAATACCCGATTGGCTCTGGCGGCGGCGTGAGAGTGCATCTACAACGACAGCGGCCAACAGCACCAAACCCGTGATGATAAATTTGACGCCAGCGGAGAGGTTTAAAAGACCCATGCCGTTATCGACACTGGCGATGACTAACGCGCCAAGTACCGCACTGGAAAGTTTGCCGCGCCCACCGAACAGGCTCGTCCCGCCGATAACCGCTGACGCAATCGCATACAGCAGCAAACTGCCGCCGCCTGCATCCGTCGCAACCGATTTCAAGCGTGACGCGAGGATGATTCCACCGCACCCTGCCATGAAGCTGGAAAGCATGAATACCAGCACCCGGATTCGCTCGACACGGATACCTGCACGTCTCGCAGCCTCTTTGTTGCCGCCAATCGCGTACACGTAGCGTCCAAAGCGGGTACGCTCCGCCACAAACGTCAGCAGCATCAGCAGGATCAACATAATAACGGCGATGACGGGCATTCCCTGCTGCGGCAGCGCTTCGGCATTCAGCGCACGATTGATATTGAAAACATAGGCGATAATCGCACCGATCACGCTCATAAAAGCGATCTGCGCGATAATAATGCTGGCAGGTTTCGCCCGCAGACCAGCCCGGAGGCGTGTCCGCATCGTCCAGAATTCGTTTATGCCATAAATCGCCACAAAAACGCCAACGATAATCCAACTCCAGATTGGAGGCAACACCGCGCTGGCGAGATCGCGCACAACGGCGTTCTGGATAACTACCGTGCCACCCGGCCCGATGATAAGCAGTACCACGCCGTTCCAGGCTAAAAGACCTGCAAGCGTGACGATAAACGATGGAAGTTGAAAAAATGTGATTAACAAGCCATGTAAGAAGCCAACTGCTGCTGCAATTGCCAGAGCAATCGGGATGACATTCCACCAGTCCATCCACGACAGCGCCGGATTGGTTAACGAGTCACGCAGTAAAATGGCTGCACTCACCCCAGCTACAGCGCTGACATAACCAATCGAGAGGTCGATTTCGCCCAGCAGCAGCACAAACACCACACCATAAGCGATCACGGTGATGCCGGCCATCTGGATCACCAGATTAACCAGGTTGCGCGGTGTAATGAAATTAGCATTCGCGGACTGAAAAATGATCGCGATAATCACCAGGCCAACAATAATCGGCAGCGCACCCAAATCCCCCGCGCGCAAACGCCGGAGATAAGCGCGGACATATTCGGCAGGTGACTGGGGCATCTGGCTGTCAAGCAGCGCACCCTGATTTTCGATTGTTTCGTGAGCGCTCATGATGACATCCCCGGTACGACCTTCACCTGTCCCGCTGTAATGGCATGGACAACTTCCTGTTGGTCGGTATCTTTTGTGATATAAGTTTTAACTTTGTGTCCCAGGCGCAGGACGGTTATACGATCCGCAACTTCGAAAATATCGTGTAGATTATGCGAAATAACCACGACACCCAGCTTCTTTTCCGCCAGACGGCGCACGAGATTCAAAACCTGGCGCGTCTGTGCCACACCCAACGCTGCGGTTGGCTCGTCAAGAATAACCAATTTACTATTCCATAAAACAGCTTTGGCGATAGCCACGGATTGGCGCTGACCGCCGGAGAGCGACGCAACGGGCAAACGTACCGATTGCAGCGTGGTCACAGCCAGTTCGCCCAGCGTGGCAACGGCTCTTTGTTCCATCTCGACCTCGCTCAATGGCAGCAGATTGCCGAATAAACGAGATTTACCTTGCAGCCATTCGCGCCCCAGAAACATATTCGAGACGACATCCAGGTTATCCGCCAGGGCTAAATCCTGGTACACCACCTCAATACCCAATGATGCAGAATCGCGGGGGCTGTGTATGCTGACCTGCTTGCCTTCAAAATAGGTTTCGCCTTCATCGAAGCCATAAATCCCAGCAATACCTTTAATCAGTGTTGATTTACCCGCACCATTATCGCCGACCAGAGCGACGACTTCGCCCGCATATGCATCAAAATCGACTTGTGATAAGGCCTCTACAGCACCAAATCGCTTGGAGACGCCGCGCGTTTCCAGCAGGGGCGTGCCGCTGTAAATGGGGTCTTGCGCATCGTGGCGGCGATCTTCTTCAAAAGCATTCTCAGACAAGATACTTTTCCTCTTTACACAGAACTTCTTTTTACTTCTAACTCTGAGGTGTAACAAACAATTTGAAATATCTTTTTCAGATTCAGGAGAGGCGACTCATGAGTCGCCTCTCCTATATCAGCTATATGATTGAACGGGATGTCATTCAGCTCACATTCCCGGTTCGACCACAAAATACTTAACGATCAGCGGGGCAGAATTCTTCAAACTCACCCACGCAGATTTCTTCCCAGTTGCGGAAGCCATCAGCGATCACGGTTTCAGCAATATTGTCTTTTGTCACTGCAACGGGTACAAGCAGCACGGACGGAACATCGGTTGTTCCGTTGTTGACCGCACCTGTCACCAATGCTGATGTATCTTCGCCTGTCAACAGGGCAATCGCCAACTGTGCGGCGGCTTCGGCTTCAGCCTTGATCGCCTTGTAGACGGTCATGCTCTGTCGTCCGGCCAGAATGTTCTGGATGCCGCCAACGGTTGCGTCCTGTCCCGTCACCGGGATGAAGGGCAAGCCCTGATTCTGGAGGGCGGCAATAACTGCGCCTGCAAGACCATCATTGGCTGCCACTGCCGCGTCGATGTCGCCACCGGCTGCGGTCAGCATCTGCTCGAAGATCACCAGCGCCTGCTGATTATCCCAGCCCGGCACGAATTGGTCATCCACTTCTTCCCAGTCACCCGCCTCGAACAACGGGTTAATGACGCCATCATAACCGTTCTTGAAAAGGGTCGCGTTGTTGTCCGTCGGCGAACCGTTCAGCACAGCCACGCGCACCGGAGCTTCTAATCCTGCCGCATCTACTGCCGCGACAATGCCTTCCCCTTGCAGACGACCTACGGCCTCATTATCGAAGCTCACGTAGAAGTCCGCGCCGGAGCCTTCAATCGTCAGACGGTCATAGTCGATGACCTTCACGCCTGCCGCATGAGCCGCTTCGATGATTGCCGCGCCCGAACCGCTGTCCAGGTTGACCAGCAGCAGCACTTTTGCGCCGTTGGTGATCGCCTGTTCAGCCTGTGTCACCTGAGCGGCGGCATCGCCTTCTGCGTTGACAATCGTGTAGTCCACGCCCGCCGCGTCAAATGCTGCGGAGAGGAAACGACGATCATCCGCTTCCCAACGTGCCGATGATGCACTGTCGGGCAGCAAAACGGTAATATTGCCTTCAGGAGCCGCAGCTTCGGTTTCCTCTGGGCAATACTGCGCAAAGTCACCGACGCAAATTTCTTCCCATGTGCGGAAGCCATCAGCGATCACGGTTTCAGCAATATTGTCTTTTGTAACCGAAACGGGGACGAGCAGCACGGATGGAACATCAGTTGTTCCGTTATTGACCGCACCTGTCACCAAAGCTGATGTATCTTCGCCATTGACGAGTGCAATCGCCAACTGTGCAGCAGCTTCGGCTTCAGCCTTGATCGCCTTGTAGACGGTCATACTCTGGCGTCCGGCCAGTACGTTCTGGATGCCGCCAACCGTTGCGTCCTGTCCGGTCACGGGGATGTAGGGCAAACCCTGATTTTCCAGCGCCGCGATCACCGCACCCGCCAGACCATCATTCGCTGCCACTGCCGCGTCGATGTCACCACCAGCGGCGGTCAACATCTGCTCGAAAATGACCAACGCCTGCTGATTGTCCCAGCCCGGTACGAATTGGTCGTCCACTTTTTCCCAGTCACCTGATTCGAACAACGGGTTAATGACGCCATCGTAACCATTCTTGAACAGGGTCGCGTTGTTATCTGTCGGCGAGCCGTTCAGCACGGCCACGCGAACAGGAGCTTCCAGGCCAGCAGCTTCGACAGCCGCGACCAGACCCTCGCCTTGCAGACGACCTACGGACTCATTATCGAAGCTCACGTAGAAGTCCGCGCCGGAGCCTTCAATTGTTAGACGATCATAGTCGATGACCTTCACACCTGCTGCGTGAGCAGTCTCGATGATCGCCGCACCAGAACCACTATCCAGATTGACCATCAACAGCACTTTTGCGCCGTTGGTGATGGCCTGCTCAGCCTGTGTGACCTGGGTAGCCGCATCGCCTTCTGCATTAACGATGGAATAAGTCACCCCTGCCGCGTCAAACGCTGCGGAGAGGAAACGACGATCATCCGCTTCCCAACGAGCTGATGATGCACTGTCTGGCAGCAGAACAACGATGTCTGCGCCCGCCTGTGCCTGCACAAGCCCTAAAGAGAAAACGAACAACGCAAAGAACAACCCAAAAAACTTAAATAGGCTTTTACTCATATTTACCTCTTTTAACACATATTAAATAGTTACTTGAATCATGAGCGGCTTCAGAGCTGAATTTCATGATTATACCGACTCTAGCCTAGAGATAAAATTTTTGCAATCCTCTTCATCAAGAAATTGGGAGCGATCCCAGAATTTGATGACACTATGCAGCTTGATTCGCTCATCTCGGTCAAATACTATGGGATCAGCAGCACTTTACCTTTGCTCTGTCGCGCTTCCATATAACGATGTGCTTCAGCGGCATCTGCCAGCGCGAATGTTTTATCGATTCGCACATCCAATTCGCCAGCCGCCATCATCGCAAATAATTCATCGCTGCGTTGAAGCAGTTCAGCGCGATCCTGAATATAGTGTCCCAGGCTTGGGCGAGTGACATACAAAGATCCGCCGCTGTTCAAACGCTGTGGGTCAAACGGCAATACAGGCCCACTTGACGCACCATAAAGCACCATATAACCGCGTGGTCTGAGGCACTTCAGGCTCTTATCAAATGTGTCCTTGCCAACCGAATCATAAACAACATCTACACCTTTGCCATTCGTGATGCGCCTGGTTTCAGCCTCAAAATCATCCTGCGTGTATAAAATCACCTCGTCCGCGCCCGCTTGCCGCGCAAGTTCTGCTTTTTCTTCTGTCGAAACTGTGCCTATGACCTGTGCGCCGCGCCGTTTCGCCAGTTGCGTTAGCAGCAATCCGACTCCACCCGCCGCCGCATGAACCAGCGTCCACTCGCCATTTTGCAGCGGATAGGTACTGTGGCTGAGAAAATGTGCAGTCAATCCTTGCAACATGACCGCAGCCGCAGCCTGTGAACTTACTGAATCGGGGATTTTCACGAGCTTCCAGGCTGGCACAACCGCATATTCCGCATACGAGCCGCGCTCCATCGCCTGGGCAACACGATCACCGACTTTGACCTCAGACACGCCGCTGCCCACTGCGTCCACGATACCCGCCGCCTCGCTGCCCGGTGTAAATGGCGTTGGCAACGCATACACACCCTTGCGATGATAAATATCAATAAAATTCACGCCAATCGCTTCGGTTTTGATTCGCGCCTCTCCCTCGCCGGGTTCGGGAAGCGGCACATCTTCGTATTGCAGGGCTTCCGGGTCGCCCTGTTGATGAACTCGTATTGCTTTCATAATATAAACCTTTCTCTCAAGGCATTTAGAAAATCAAAGCTTAACACAAAGCGTCGAAGCACCTACAGGAAACGCTGCATTGCATCTATTTGTCTTGTTTTGTGGCTTAAACGTTACGAGTGACCTAAAAGTTAGGCTGGTTGCCTTTAGCGCAAACGGGGATCGGCAATGTCGCGCAGCCCATCGCCAATAAAGTTAAAGGCCATCACCAGACTGGCAATCGCTGCTCCGGGGAACAGCCACATCCACCACTGGTCGAAATAGTCGATACCAATGGCGACCATACGCCCCCATTCCGGCGAAGTCGGCTCTGACCCCAGGCCGAGAAAGCTCAACCCGGCGAAGGTCAAAATCGCGTTGCCGATGTCCAGCGTCATCAAGACGATGGCCGGAGCAACACAGTTTGGCAAAATGGTTCGAAAGAGGATGTACGTGCCGGATGCGCCCACACTACGTGCTGCATCGACATATTCATTATTTTTGATCTCCAGTACCAGCCCGCGCACCAAACGCGCATAGCTCGGCCACCAGACGACGACCAGAGCGATCACCGCGTTACGAATATCCGGCCCTAATGCAGCCGTGATTGCCATCGCCAGAATGATCGTCGGGAAGGCCATGAATAATTCGGTGATGCGCATCAGGATTTCATCCCAGATACCGCCTGCATAACCCGCGATACCCCCCATCAGAATCCCGATAACGCTCCCGATGACGATGACGGAGATGCCAGCGGGAATCGTGATACGCCCGCCGTACATCACACGGCTGAAAATATCGCGCCCAAGCTCATCCGTCCCCCACAGATGATCCCCACTACCAGGCGATAGCAAACGATCATTCACATTTTGTTGCAGCGGCTCATAGGGCGAAAGCACCATCGCGAAAATGGCAACCACGACCCAAAAAGTGACAATGAGCAGGCCGATCAGCACCAGAGGATTGCGCCACAACTGGTAGCGGATTTGGTGGAGCTGCTCACGCCACCCGGATTCGCGGATCGAGGAAGTAGTAGAGGATATCGACAATGAAATTTACCGCCACATAGATAAAAGCGATCAACATGCTAACGCCCATAATCGCCGGAAAATCCTGCGATGTAGACGCGCGAAACATATAACGCCCGATGCCCGGCCACGCGAAAATTGATTCGACCAGCACCGCGCCAGCCAGCAAATTCCCGTATGACAGGCCGATAATCGTCACTACCGGAATCATGGCGTTCGACAGCCCATGTCGCCAGATTACCCAGAACTCCCGCATCCCTTTTGAACGCGCCGTCCGCATATAATCAAAACGCAAGACTTCGAGCAGTGAGGAGCGTGTGATTCGGGCGATAATCCCGGCAACATAGCTGCCGAGAATCAAACTTGGCAAAACGAGATGGGATACCGCATCCCTGAACGTTTCCCACTGCCCTGCTAAAAGACTATCAATCGTGAACAGACCTGTGACAGTTGGTGGCGCTTTGGCAACGAAATTCAAGCGTCCCGGCCCTGCCACCCAACCCAACTGGGCGTGTAAAATCGAAAGCCCGATGAGCGCCAGCACAAACACGGGAAAACTCACCCCGACCAGTGCAAAAATACGCACCACATAATCAATGATCGTATTTTGACGCACTGCCGAGATCACACCAAAGCTGACACCCATCACCAAGCCAACAATGATCGACACAGTAGAAAGCTCAATCGTCGCGGGCAAAAACTGCCGGATGTCGTCGATAACAGGCTTGCGCGTTTTGATCGACATGCCCATATCCCCGCGCAACAGATTACCGATATAGGTCAGATATTGTTCAACAGGCGGCTTATCCAACCCCCATTTTTCGCGAAATGCGCCGACAATTTCCGGGTCATTCAGCACGTTTTGCGGCAGGTTCGCGTTAATCGGGTCTGCCGGAACAGCATTGGCGATCAAAAATGACACGACGGTGATTCCCAGCAGGAGTGGGATCACGAACAACAGACGGCGCAGAATGTAAACTTGAAGGGACATCAGGTTTCAAAAAATATCTGTAGGGGCGCATCGTGGATGCGCCCCTACAAGACATATACTATTCGGCACGGCTCAAAAGGGATACGTCCAGCGTCCAGGATGGATGCAGGACATAGCCCTGAAGATTGGCACGGAAGGCCACCTGCGTGTCATTTTGCAGGAACGGCGCCCAAGGACCAGATTGTTGCAAATAGTCCTGAATCTGGTGGAAGATTTCGAGGCGCGCATCGGGATCACTTTCCACACGCGCCTGGTCACGCAGGGCGATAATGGCAGGGTCAGCCCCCTCTTCCAGCCAGAGTGCGCGTTCCAGAGCGACCTTGCCACCGGGAAGGAACGATAGTGAGTCAACGGGGTCGAGAATATCTGGCCCCCAGAACCAGTAAGCGAAGCCCTGTTGACCGCTGCGATATTCTTCCAGCGACACCTGGAGTTCACCAGGGCGCAGGGTCACGTTGATACCCACTTCAGCCAGATCGGACTGAATTTTCTGGGCATTCGTTTCCATATTGATGCCCTGGTAGGTGAATACCGGGTAGCTGAGTTCGATGTCAAAGCCATCGGGATAACCCGCCTCAGCCAGCAGCGCTTTGGCCTGATCGAGATCGCGCTTAAAAGCCTTGTCTTCACCATAGGCAGCGAAGATACCCGCAGGAGGCCAGGATGCGGGTGTGGTACCACCGCCCCACAGCGTCTTATAGCCTTCATAATCCAGCGCATAGCGGATCGCAAGCTGGACGGTAGGATTCGATACCGGGCCACCAATTTCTGCATCACCATTCATGAGCAGGAAATGGGTGGTCGTCGTGGGGCCACGATAAATGCCAATGTCGGCATTGCCTTCCAGCGGCGTAATCTGGTCAGCAGTCAGGTCGGTTGCCAGATCAATTTCACCGGATTCGAGCGCAGTTTTCTGCGTGGCGGCTTCGGCGAGATTCTGAATAATTACGCGGTCAAAATACGGCGCATCACCCCAATAGTTTGGATTGCGAACCAGCACGGTTTGTACCTGCGATTCCCAGCTTTCCAGCATATAGGGGCCAGTCCCAGCCGAAGCGCTGTTCAGGAAGGCTTCTGCGCCGTCAGTTTCAGCCGCATCCTCTGCGTCTGTGCCACCCTCAGCCATCACCTGTTTTGAATTGACGACTGAGAAAGCACCGTTGGCAAACTTCACGAGAAAAGCCGGATCTGGGGCAGTCAGCGTAATCACGATAGTGGAATCACCATCTGCGGCTACGCTGGCAATACCACTTGCCAGAAACGAAGGGCTACCCGTGATATTCTGCAAACGCTGGATCGAGAACACAACATCCGCAGCCGTGAACGGATCGCCATTACTGAAGACAACACCTTCACGCAAGGTGAATGTCCAGGTTAAATCGTCTTCCGAGACTTCCCACGCTGTCGCCAGACGCGGCTCAATCGAGCTGGCATCGGCATCCGGGAATGTCACGAGTGTGTCATAAACGGCTTGTTCGACAATACCTGTCGTCTGGGTATAGCCACGTGCCGGGTCGAGCGAGTCAGTGCTTTCAGCATGACCGATGACCACGACTTTTTCATCCTGGGCGATCAGGCTGCCTGTAAATAGCAAGACTGCAAAAGCCATTACAACCGATAAAATGAGCATTGAGCGCTTTGTACGCATCCAAAATCCTTTCAGTCTAGAAATCAAATCCAGGTAAGCATATCGAAATCTTACGCGGAAAACCAGCAAACAATTAACCAAAATTAAGAGTGCGGAGATTATATATGATTTATCTCGCGATGCAAAAAATTTAGTGCCAACTTACTGACAAGCTGTAGGGCATATGCTATAGTCAGCTTTGTTTGCTGAGAAGCTTCCATAAAGGTGAATGACGATGTCTCATAAGGTAAATAATCATGTCGTATAATGAGCGCTTGCAACGCTTTCAGGAAAACCTGAGCGCTGTCGCGGATGTGGCTTTTTTTCCGATGTCCGCCGACCTCCAATATCTGACCGGTACGCCGCGTGACATCCCCAATTTTGGCTGGACGCTGCATCCCGGCGCGTGGCTCGAAGGCATCTGGATCACCCCCGGCAAAGACCCGGTGCTAACCCTGCCTCGCATGACCGCAGAGTTCGGCGGGTTGAGCGATCTGAAAGGTGTTCAGCTTCGCGTATTGGGCGATTGGGACGATCCTGCCACACTCGTGCGCGAAATTTTGGGAAAATTTGACCTGCCTGCGCAACCACGTGTTGCCATCGGAGATCGCGCACATGGCGAAACAGTCGTCGGCCTGCAAACGATTTTGCCCGATGCGAAATTTGTGTCGGGGACAGATATTTTGCGCCGTCAGCGGATTATCAAAGATGCAGACGAAATCGCAACGATGCGCAAAGCGGGAGAAATCACCGAAGCAGCCTTCGCCGACGTGCTGCCTAAGCTCAAACACGGCATGACCGAACTGGACGTAATGAGCGAAGTGAATTATCAACTGCGGCGGCACGGCTCATTGGGCGAATCATTCACGACTTCACTTTATAACTCCGGCCCGAATCACCCGCTGATTTTCGGTCACAAAGAAGGCAAATCGGCGCGTGAACTGCACCCCCCTGTCGCGATTTTATTTGACTTCGGCTCGATTTATGACGGCTTCTGCTATGACTACGGGCGCACCGTGTCGTTTGGAGAGCCAGATGCCGAATTTCAGCGCGTTCATAGGCTGATTATGGAAGCGCAGGCCGCCGGAATCGCCGCGCTCAAAGCGGGAGAAGCGACCTGTGAACAGGTTGATGCCGCCGCGCGTCAAGTAATCATTGATGCGGGTTATGGCGTGGAATTTCGGCATCGCCTGGGACACGGTATCGGCATGGATGTGCATGAACCGCCCTTCCTGACCAAAGGTAGTCAGACGGTTGTGCAGGAAGGCATGATGTTCACGGTCGAGCCGAGTATCATGATTTTTGATAAATGTTCGGCGCGTGTCGAGGATGTGATCGTCGTGCGTCCCGGCGGCGGCGAAAAATTGACCAACGGTTTCCAGTCGCTCTACGTCGTCGATTAAATTTGAACCACAAAGGCACGGAGGACACAGAGAAAATACAACTTTTTCTTCGCGATCCTTCGTGTCCTTTGCGCATCCGCGTTGAGTTTTTAGTTTTGAATTGGAGAATTTATGGCACGACAAAATATCGCCTCTGGAACAGTATGGGAAGGCATCGTCGGTTACTCACGGGCGGTGCGTGTGGGCAATCAGGTTTTCGTATCCGGCACGACAGCCACCGATGACGATGGCAACCTTGTTGGCGGCAGCGACCCCTACGCCCAGACCGTTTATATCATCCAGAAAATCGAACGCGCCCTGAAAGCATCGGGCGCATCGCTCGGAGATGTAGTACGCACACGGATTTTCGTGACGGATGCGTCGCAATGGGAAGGCCCAGGCCGCGCCCATAACGAATTTTTTAACGACATTCGCCCGGTCTGCACAATGGTCGAAGTCAGCGCATTGATCGGCCCTGAGTATTTGGTTGAGATCGAAGTTGACGCGATCATCGGAGCGAATTCGTGAAATTCAGCCTGCGTTTGAACAATGACCGTCCCGCCGCCGAATATATCGCGCTAGCGCAAGCCGCCGAAACCGCCGGATTCGACCAATTCTGGGTGAGCGATGATTTGTTTTTGCGGAGCGCGACGGTCATTCTGGCAGCGGTTGCCCAGGCCACATCGCGTATCGAAATCGGCACGTGTATTCTGAACCCGTACACAATCAACCCCGCCGAGATCGCGATGGAAGCCGCGACTCTTGATGAATTATCGAATGGGCGATTCAATCTGGGGCTGTCGTCAGGCGCAGGCGAATTTTTGAAGTGGGTCGGCATCACGCCGAAAAAGCCGCGCACCGCCCTGATCGAAACAATCCGCGTGATTAACCGCCTGCTCTCCGGCAAACGTGCACCTTTTCAAGGCGAATTTTTACAGTGGAGCGACGAGGCTTATCTGCGCTTCAAACCGCTGCGTCGCGTACCCATCTATATCGGCGCGATGAGTCCCAACATGCTGCGCACGATTGGCGAAATCGCCGACGGTGGGCTGCCGCTTCTCTTTCCGCCGGAGCATTACGAAACGGTGATGCCCTATATCCGTGAAGGTATAGAGAAAGTCGGACGCGACATCCGTTCGATTGACATCGCGGCCTGCGTCTGGTGTTCGATTTCGGACGATCCTCAAGCCGCCAATGATGTTTTACGCGAAAAAATCGCCTACTACGGCCACGCACTGAGTCCGCTGATCTGGGAGCGCCTGGGACTGACTCGCGCCGATTTCGCGCCCATTGAGCAGGCTATGATGGTCGAAAATAACGCCGAAAAAGCCAAATCGCTCGTCACCGAACCGATGTTGAAAATCGGCATCGTCGGCACTACGGCGGATTTGACGGCGCGGCTCGAAAAACTAGTCGAAATGGGCGTAACGCACATCAGCCTGGGGCCGCCACTGGGGCCAGACCTGCTCAAAGCGATTGAGATGATCGGGCGCGATGTGCTGCCGAAATTTAGATAAGTTCTGACGCAAAGACGCAAGGGGCGCAAAGAAACGCAAAGAAATTAATGGAAAAATTAGAAGAAATTATTGCTCGTCATTACGGCTTCAAAATCGACAATATCACGCCCGGCCCGCGTGGATTCGTCGCGCTCACGTACATTATTGACACGCCCAATGCACGATATTTCGCCAAAGTCATCAAAATTTCGCGCTATTCTGAAAATATTGAGGCGGGACTGCCTGCTTTGCAGGAGCTTCGCGAATCCGGAATCGACCAGATCAATTACCCTATTCCCACCAGCGATAGTCGATTGAGTGTTACATTTGACGGCAATATGCTCATCCTCTACAACTTTATCGACGGCGAGTGGACATTCGACTACGATTTCGAGGCATATGTCGCGCTGCTGGCGAAAATTCATCAGACCACAATTCGGACACCGCTGATTCGAGAGCAATTTGACATCTCCCCTGTCGTGAATGCCCTGCGCCGCGAACTCGACGATCTCGAAAATTTAGCCTACACCAACTCCCATCAGCGCAAATTACAGGAAATCATCAACGAATATCGCTATGAACTCGTGGCTGATCTGGCGAAATTCGATGCGTTGATTCGTCATCTTCAGCGGGATACCACCATCCCTTTCATCCTGACGCATGGCGATGCGCCGGGCAATATTTTGCAGGCCAGCAGCGGCAAACTCTATATGATCGACTGGGACGACATGATGTTCGCGCCGCGTGAGCGTGATACCTGGTTTCATATTGGCACGAATCAGGCGACAGCGGAGTTTTTGCTCATCTATCAGCGCTATTTTCCTTCATACCAGATTGATGCCAGATTGTTTGCCTTTTACCTGTATAAGCGCTATTTTGAGGATGTTGAGGGCTGGTGCGACAAAATTCTCGACCCGGACACGCCGGACGATGAACGCGCCAATCACCTCATTCACCTGGACAAGGACTATTTGGGCTGGCTGCGACCTGCCATACGGGAGTTAGACGGCAAAAAATTATTTTAAAGGGCGCACTGCCGTGCATACGCATTAAGCTAAGACATTTTGAGGGTAAAACAGGCTGGAAAAGGTACTTTTTGAACCTATCATCCACTGCTTTACGCCGTTTTTATGGTCGCTTTTGGGCTTTTGCAGCGAGAATCGTTGCAGCTTTGTGCCTAAAAAGCGCTCAAAAACGGGTTTAATTCCTTAGCTTAATGCCAATGCACTGCCGTGCGCCCCTACAGAGAACCATACAACACACAAAGGAAATATAATGACCAGCAACTTACGAATCACCGACGTTGAGCGAATCGTCGTTCATGTGCCGTTTACGCCGCGCTGCCATATCTGGAATGCGCCGCTGGTGTGGCAGTGGGGAGTCAGCGAAATTATCCGCATCACCACCAACGCACCGGATGTCGTCGGCTATGGCGAAACACTGCTGCACTACAGTTGGGGCAAAGTCTCTGATGAAGCGATTGCACGTGTCAAAGGTGGTAATCCGGCAGATTTTTTGGGCGATGACACGCTCGGCCCCGGCCTGCAAATGGCGATGTACGACACTGTAGGCAAGGCACTCGGCGTTCCGGCCTATCGCCTGTTTAATTTGTCCCGTGTGCGTGAATGGTGTCCGATTGCGTGGTGGAATACGGAAATGGCACCGGAAGCGTTGGCGGAAGAAGCCAAAGAAGCTGTCGCAGCCGGCTATACCTCTCACAAATTCAAGGCGCGTCCCTGGCTGGATGTCTACGCCCAGGTTGAGCAGATCAGCGATGTTGTGCCATCGTATTACAAGCTCGATCTCGACTGGAATAATATGCTGCTCAATGCCGGGAACGCTGCGCCTGTGCTGACCGAACTCGACAGATATGACCGTGTCTCGATCTACGAATCGCCGATTATGCAGCGTGATTTTGAAGGCCAACGCTTATTACGCAGCAAAACCACCCGCCCGATTGCGCTGCATTTTGGCGACCCTCCCTTCCCAACCGCCGTGCGTGAGGAGGTCTGCGATGGCTTTGTTGTGGGCGGCGGCGTGAACAGCGTTCTCAAACAAGGCATTCTGGCAGCAGCTTTCGAAAAACCCTTCTGGCTGCAACTGGTCGGCACGGGTTTAACGACGGCGCTGGCAGCACATTTGGGCGCGGTACTGACATTCGCCCAATGGCCTGCGATCACCTGCCTTAATAATTATTCCGATGATCTGATCGTTGATCCCATCGTCGTCAAAGGCGGCTACATGCACGTGCCGGAAGGCCCAGGACTCGGCATCACGATTGACGAGGATGCGCTGGAACGCTACCGGATGCAAGCACCCTACAGCATCCCCAAAGACAAGCATATTCTGACGGTAAGCTGGCCGGGCGGGCGCACGACCCATTACGCGCATTGCAATGAACAGCTTTGGCCGGACTGCCACGCGGGGAATCAACCTGTGCAGGAACCGGGCGTGAAATTCCAGATTCGCAACGACGATGGTACACCTGAGTGGGCTGATTTATATGCGCGGCTGCAAAGCGGTCCCGTGCGGGAGTACGCTTAACATGCAATACGGCGAACGTAAATGGACTGAAATTGGCGATCTGACGAATAAAATTGTCGTACTGCCGCTTGGCTCACTCGAACAGCATGGTCACCACCTGCCGATTTTGACCGACTCGATGATCGGCGGCGAGATCATCCGGCGTGCGGAAACAGAATTAGGCGACGATGCGCTCTTTTTGCCGATGCTGTGGGTGGGCGCATCCGATCATCACCGCGCGTTTGCAGGCACGATCAGCCTGAGCAACGATGTCTACGTGAAAGTCCTGATCGACATCCTCGAAAGCCTGATCGCAAATGGTTTCCGGCGCATTCTGATGGTCAACGCGCATGGCGGCAATATCCTCCCTGGCAATATGGCGATGTACGATGTTCAGCTTCGGCATAAGGACAAACCTGACTTATGGATCGTGATGAGTACATGGTTCGTCACCGC